>CAXTPS010000013.1:79058-115761 GCA_964246305.1 uncultured Pyrinomonadaceae bacterium | reverse complement strand
CGAGCATGAACGAAGCAGGGAAGGTGAGCGACATCGCCGCGCGGCTGATCGTCACCTGCTGGTCTTCGAGCGGCTGGCGCAGGACTTCCAGGACGCTGCGGTCAAACTCCGGCAGCTCATCAAGGAAAAGCACGCCGTGATGCGCGAGCGAGACTTCGCCGGGACGCGGAATCGCTCCGCCTCCGATCAGCCCCGCGTCCGAGATGGTGTGATGCGGCGAGCGAAAAGGTCTCTCGTTAACCAGCCCCGCGCGCCCTGTGAGTCCGGCGACCGAATGAATCTTCGTCAGCTCAAGCGCGGCTTCAAATTCGAGCGGCGGCAGGATGGTCGGCAGCCGTTTGGCAAGCATCGTCTTGCCTGAACCCGGCGGGCCGATGAGCAAAATATTATGGCTCCCCGCGCTGGCTACTTCGAGAGCGCGCTTGGCTGCGAGTTGCCCGCGCACTTCGCGAAAGTCAACGTGATAATTCTCCGCATGCGAGAGGACTTCGGAAGGCTCTACGATGAGCGGCGCGGGTCTTCTTTCGGGCGGGCCGCAGAGCGCGGCTATCAGTTCGACCGCGCCGCGCAGGTCTGCGACCGGATAGACCGCAATGCCTCCGACCACCGCAGCCTCTTTCGCATTCTGCTCGGGCAGCAAGAGGTGCTTGATGCCAGCTTCGCGCGCCCGGATGGCGATGGACAATGCGCCGCGAACGGGGCGCACGCGACCGTCGAGCGAAAGCTCGCCGACGCTCAAAGTGTCCGTCAAATCTTCCGCGTCGCCCAGATCGCCGTTCGCTCCGAGAATGCCGAGCGCAATCGGCAGGTCAAAGCTCGCGCCCTCTTTGCGCACATCGGCGGGCGCGAGATTGATAGTCGTTTTGTGAAAAGGGAAAAAGAATGCGCTGTTGCCGATGGCCGCGCGGATACGCTCTTTCGATTCGCGCACGGCTGCGTCCGGCAACCCGACAATCGTGACCGAAGGCTGCGAGTCGGACTCGCCGCGCGCGGGCGTCAAATCAACTTCGATGTCTACGAGGTCTGCGTCAATGCCGTAGACGGCGGCTGATTGCGTGCGAAAGAGCATGGATGAAGCTGCTCCTTAACGCGAGGGGAAGGAAGAAAGATAAGCGAGCGCGTATGTTTACGTCTCGCACAAAATTTAAGCCGGAAAAGTTTGAGCGCGCTTTCCGAGGTTTGAAAGCGCGCTCATGTTAGCTCATGTTCACATGAAAGTGAACGTGTTTTTGGTAAAGCTTAGCGACCGCGACGGCGCGAGCGCGAATTGGTCGTGTCGTTCGCAGAGGCAGGCATCCTGATCTCACGGCCTGCTTCAAGCTCCGCATCAACGAGCACGCCGTTGAGCTTTGCCAGCTCATCAGCCGCGACGTTGTAGCGTTGAGCGATCTTGGCAATCGTATCGCCCTTACCGGCTTTGACCGATTTCAGACTGCTCGTCGCAGATGACTTGGCGCGCACCAGAGCTGTGTTGCGCACGGAGGAGCTGTTCGGGACGACCAGCTTGTTCGTCGCTTTCAAATCCGCGCCGCCGTTCATCGCCTGAATCTGAGCCACGCTCAGTCCGGTGCGATTCGCAACCGCCTGTATATCTTCGCCGGGCGTAATCGAAATCACGCGCGCCGATTCGCGGCGATCAACCGGTACTCGCTTCAAGACAGCGACAAACTGCTTGGCACGGCCTCCGGGCACGCGGACTTGATAAGACTCGCCGCGAGGTGTGATGTCGCGACGGAGTTCTGGATTGAGCGTCCGCAGGTAATCGACGCTCGTGTCGGTCGCGTCGGCGATGAGCTGTAAGCTCGTCGCGTTCGGCACCTGCACCACGTCGTAAGAGAGCGGGGCGTCAGGGCGAATGCCTTTGAAGCTGTACTTGTCAGGATTCTTAGCGATCAAGATCGTCGCCAGAATGTTCGGCACGTAGTTGCGCGTCTCCTGCGGAATGTACGGGTAGATAGACCAGAAATCGGAAGTGCCCGCGCGTGCGATGGCGCGGTCAACGTTGCCTTCGCCAGTGTTATAAGCGGCCATCGCCAGTTCCCAGTTGCCGTTGTAACGATTGGAGAGCCATTTCAAATACTTGGCGGAAGCGCGCGTCGCTTTCTCGAAACTGTTGCGCTCGTCAACCCACGCGGTCTGGCGCAGGCCGAAGCGCGAGCCTGTGCCCGGAACGAACTGCCAGAGACCGGAGGCGGCGGCCCAGCTTTGTGCGCGCGGACGCCAGGAGCTTTCGACCTGTCCGAGCCATGCGATGTCTTCCGGCACACCTTCCTCGCGGAAAATCTTGCGCGCCATACGCATGAACTGGCCTGCGCGGCGCATGCCGTTCTCCATCGTCGAGCGACCGCGTCCCTGATAATAGTTGATGTACTGCTGAATCAGCGGATTGCTATTGAACGGAAAATCAACCGTGTTCTTGGCAAGCTCAAGCTCGCTGAGCGCGCCCGGCGAAATATTCTGCTCGGTTTCGTTCAAGACCAGCTTGGCTAATTCGTCGAGCGGGGACGGCTCGAATTTTTGTTCGCGGAATCCGACCTGCGGAGTCTCCTGCCCGCCAACGTCCTGTAGGCGACCAGTGCCGCTCGCGGATTGCGAATTCTGCGCGACCAGCGTGAAGGGCGAAGACATTTGCGGAGCGCGCTGTTGCTGCGGAACTTCGAGATCGTAGATATGTTGGATTAGTTCCCAGTAATAGGTTTGAAGGCGTTGACTGGCACGGACATCCATCCCCGATTCGAGAATAGCGTCTACCGCTTTATCGAATTCATCGCGCGCCTGTTCACGCTTATTGTCGGCAAGATTCAGTTGACCCTGCTTAAAGTGAACTTCCGCTTTATCTATAACCTGCGTCACACGTCCGTCCAGTTTCTCGACTTCCGTCGGGATAAAACGGGCGGAAGAGCCTGTGGTCTGTGCGTTTATGATTGCAGCGGGGGCGATCAGCGCAAGTAAAAAAGCTGCGCGGGCGATTATTCGGGGGAAGCTCGTTATCATCAAGTCGTCGTTCTCCTTCTTTACGAGGTTAAGGGCAAATCCACGACGGCGACCTCTTTTCCCAAAGAACGGTCGCACGAGCGGCACCATTACTTACAACGCGAGGCTTTGATAAAAGTTCCTATTTGAACTCGGGCTCCGCGCGGAGGGGCTTCACTGCTTTATTGCGGAGCCAACAGGTTGCGGAGATTATCATACGGTCTGGGGGGTGTCAAACAATACCCTCTGTCAAATAATAAAGCGAAGCGGTAAAATTTTCCACTAAAACCGCTTCGCATACTATACAGATGCGGCTGGAAAAGCAGGGGTTGCGCCGCTTTCGGAAGATTTTTGAGAGAAAATAAGCCGCTCCCGCCTGAGATCTGCGAGAGCGGCTAAGTGTTGAAATAGTTGGAGAAAGCTTTGCTTCACAGGCTTCTGCCGGAGGCCGCCTGCGGGACTCTCGCGGGCCTTGTTCCGGCGGAGGTCGGAGGCACGACTTTTTCCTTCAAAGCTTCTCGAAAAACCTGCCGCACATTGTCCACAAAGACGAACTGGATGTCCTTGAAAGGCTCTTTCGGCACCTCGTCCATATCGCGCCGGTTGAGCTGTGGCAGGATAATCTTGGTGACCCGCGCACGCCTCGCGGCAAGGACTTTTTCCTTGACCCCGCCGACGGGCAGCACGTTCCCGCGCAACGTAATCTCGCCCGTCATCGCCACATCCTTGCGCACCGCGCGCTGCGAAAGAGCCGAGACCATCGCCGTCGCCAGCGTGATGCCAGCCGACGGGCCGTCCTTCGGAATCGCGCCCTCCGGGATGTGTATGTGCAGGTCGTAGTTGCTGAAATCGTCTTCGTTGATCTCAAGCTCTTTGGCGCGCGACTTGGCGTAAGAGTAGGCCGCTTGAGCCGACTCGCGCATCACTTCGCCGAGCTGCCCGGTCAAGACCAGATTGCCTTTGCCTTTCATGCGCAGGGCTTCTATGAAGAGCACGTCGCCGCCCACGGCAGTCCATGCGAGTCCCGTCGCCACGCCGATCTGGTCTTTTTTCAAAATCTCGTCGGGCAGAATCTTCGGAGCGCGCAGGAACTCGTGCAGGTTTTTGAGCGTGACGCGGGTGGCGCCGGTGTGGCCTTCCGCGATGCGGCGCGCGACCTTGCGGCAGATGGTGCCGATCTCGCGCTCCAACTGGCGCAAGCCTGCCTCCTGCGTATACTGCTGTATGATCGCGGTCATCGCGGGCTTTGAGATGTTCACGTCGCGCGCGGTGATGCCGTTCTCTTCCAACTGCTTCGGCATCAGGTGACGGCGTGCGATCTGGAACTTCTCCTCTTCGGTGTAGCCCGCGAGCCGGATCACTTCCATGCGGTCGCGCAGCGCGGGCTGAATCGTGTCGAGTACGTTCGCAGTCGTCATGAAAATCGCGTTCGAGAGGTCGAACGTGATGCCCAGATAGTTGTCGCGGAAAGCATTGTTCTGTTCCGGGTCGAGGACTTCCAGGAGAGCCGACGAGGGGTCGCCGCGAAAGTCTGCGCCGACCTTATCAATCTCGTCGAGCATGATGAGCGGGTTATTCGTCCCGACCTGTTGAATCGCCTGAATGATGCGACCCGGCATCGCGCCGACGTAAGTTCTACGATGTCCGCGTATCTCTGCTTCGTCGTGTACGCCGCCCAGACTCAGGCGCACGAACTTGCGGTCAAGCGCACGTGCAATCGAGCGACCGAGCGAAGTCTTGCCGACTCCCGGCGGTCCGACGAGGCAGAGAATCGGCCCCTTCGGCGTCTTGCGCAGCTTGCGCACGGCAAGGGCTTCGACGATGCGTTCCTTGACGCGTTCGAGGCCGTAGTGGTCTTCATTCAAAATACGCTCGGCCTTAATCAAATCGAGATTATCAGTAGAAGCTTTCGACCACGGGAGGTCGGTCATAATCTCCATCCAGTTGCGAAGCGTGGCGGTCTCAGCCGCGTCAGGATGCATCCGCTCAAGCTTTTTAAGCTGGCGCAGAGCCTCTTCTTCGGCAGGCTTCGGCATCTTCGAGGCTTCTATCTTTTCACGAAACTGCGCGATCTCTTCGGCCAGCTCGTTACCTTCGCCAAGCTCTGTCTGAATCGCTTTCAATTGCTGCCGCAGATAGAACTCACGCTGCGAGCGGTCAATGTCTGCGCGAGCCTGCGTGTTTATCTCCTGCTGGACTGTGAGAACTTCGATCTCTTTGTTCAGGAGTTCGTTGACGCGGCGTAGGCGCGCGGTCGTGTCCGCGATGTCGAGCACGCTCTGCCCGTCTTCGACCTTCAGCTCCAGATTTGAAGCCGAAAGGTCTGCGAGCCTTCCGGCGTCATCCAGATTAGCGATGATCGCCATCACTTCGGGAGAAATGTTTTTGCCGAGGTTCGCGGCCTTCTCCATTGAGGCGCGCACGTTGCGAACCAATGCTTCGACTTCGAGCGAGCGTTCGGGCGCGGGAGCTTCCTGCACGACGCTCAGGCGAGCGCGCAGGTATTCGCCGCCCGCTTCGACCGTGTCGAGCCGCGCACGCGTCAGTCCCTGCACGAGAATGCGTATGCGCCCGTCAGGGAGTTTGAGCATACGCATGATGACGGCGACCGTCCCGACTTCGTAGAGGTCTTCGCCGACCGGTTCCTCTTTGTCCAAATCCTTCTGCGAGGCGAGCAGGATCATACGGTTCTCGCCCAATGCTTCATCAACCGCGCGTATGGATTTCTCGCGCGAGACGAAAAGCGGCACGATCATAAAAGGATAAATCACGATGTCGCGCAGAGGCAGCACCGGCAGCTCGCCCGGAATCTGCAACTGCTGCTCGCCCGCGTCAGCCGCCTCAACGCTCTCTATAATGTCTTCGTTTGTAATAGCCATTTGCTCAAGTGATAAGTGATAGGTGATAAGTGATGAAAGAAAAGCTTTATTGGCTTTTACTCATCACTTATAACTTATTACTCATCACTGCTCTCCTTAATTGGTACTTTAAACTCCGTCCCGCGACGGTCTTTTCTTTTCGGCAAACAAACAATCAGCATGCCGTGCTTGAGTTCCGCCGTCGCTTCGGCGACGTTGATTGTCCAGCGTAGCGAGACGGTACGGCTGAACCGACCGTAGCTGCGTTCGGAACATAGATGCGAAATAACACGCTGGCGTGGCGCGCGTTTCTTTTTTTCTCCGCAAATACGCAGTTGCGAGCTGGTCAGGCCGATTTTGAGATCGGAGGCGCGCACGCCCGGCAGCTCGATGCAGACTTTGATGGCGTCTTCCGCTTCATAGAGGTCAACGGGCGGCAACCACTCGCCGGGCGCGGGCGGCGTGTCGGCTTCGGTCGCTTCCTGCAAAGCGACGTAGAGACGCCCCACGCGATCACGCAGATGCTCAAGCTCAATCCGCTCAAGCCCTGTCGCATGGACTACTTTAATCATCTGAACTGTGACCTCGCGCGGGCGAGGAACTTTGCGCTCGCTCATGATTTTTTCAGCGCAGCCCCGGAGGCGCGTGCGCGCACCAGATGCTTCAGCTCGTTCATAAATTCCGAGACATCTTCAAACTCAAGATAGACGGAGGCGAAGCGGACGTATGCGACCTTGTCCAGCTCTTTTAAGCGACGCATGATCTGTTCGCCGATCTTGCTCGTCGGCCTTTCGCGCTCGGGAGATTCCTGCACATATTTTTCGACCGCGTTGACGATTGATTCGAGCTTCGACGACGGAACGGGTCGCTTCTCGCAGGCGCGCAGGAGTCCCGCCATCACTTTGTTGCGATCAAACGCCTCGCGCCGCCCGTCCTTCTTAATCACCATGTACGGAATTTCGTCTATCCGTTCATAAGAGGTGAAGCGTCGCTCGCAGCGCAGGCACTCGCGGCGGCGGCGGATCGACTCGCCCTCGCGCGCTTCGCGCGAGTCAACCACTTTGTCTTCGATGAAACCGCAGAAAGGACACTTCATATAAAGCTCCTTGGGCTAAAGGGAAAAGGGATGAAAGGGAAAAACCGCTACCCTTCTTTAAGCTATCCGAAAATTCCGCTCAACTAAATCATCTGGTCTCAGCCGCCGTCTCTAATGCTTTATTCGGCGCGTCGCTCAGCTCGATCTCCTCATCCTCGACCGCGTGCTCCACCGCTTCGGACTTCGTCAACTGGCGCAGGCGCGCGATGCTGATGTCGCTCCGCAGAAAATAGTAGAAACCGAAGAGCAGCGCGGGCGAGAAGAAGACCAGATGCAGGACAATCGTGATCGCAGCGGCCAGATTCTCTTCGACTCCCAGAAAAGTCGTGAGGCCGTATTTCGTCGTCGCGTGAAATCCGCCCGCGCCTCCGCCCGGCGTCGGCACTAAAGAGCCGACCAACGCCCAGCCCATCACGAACATCGCTTCCTTCAGTCCCGGCAAGAGGCCGAAGGCGCGCATCACAAGCCACGTGGTCAGCATCACTGCCAGCCACAACGTGGTCGTCCATGCGACCGTGACGGCAAGTGTGCGAACATTCGTGAAAATGCTTAAAGCCTTCGCCAACTGCTCAAGCACGTGCGTCAACAGATGGCGCAGGCGAGCCGGGATAAAACTCCAGCGCGACAGTCTTTCGTCAATCCAACGAATCGTGCGTTCGGAAGAACGCCTGAACCACGCCAGAAAGATTAAGCCGACGGCTACGCCGATCAAGAGCAGCAGTCCTCCCTTTCGCACCTGCGCAAATTCTTCAGCGTGCTTTGAGGGCACGAACCAGAGCAGGTTGAGTGCGAAGAGCAGGATCACCGCCACCATATCGCACAGCCGTTCGACCATGATGGTGACGAACGAAGCTGCCGGACGCACGCGATGGTCACGCAACGGAAGCACCACGGGGCGCACCACCTCACCCGCCCGCCCGAACAGAAAGACCGAAGCGAATCCCATCGTGGTTGCCGCAAACAGTTCGCGCAGGCTGGTCGGAGTAATGGGCGAGAGCAGCGTGCGCCAGCGAAAAGCGCGCACCAGATAGCCCGCGCTGATAATCGCAGCCGCGACCGCCACCAGCCGCCAGTCCGATTTGCTCAGGCTCTGGCTGACCTCCGCCCATTTCAGGTTGCGCGCGAACCACCAGAAAAAGATGGCGGTCAGCAGCAGCAGGACTAAATATTTCAGATATTTACGCAATCAGCCTCTCGCCTCTGGCGCGCAGATTTATCGCTCAGCTTCAACTCCTGCGCTAAACTTGACTTCACTTGATTGACGACCACAAGATATGGTGTAGCCAGGCAAGGCTACAATAGATTACTGTAGGGTTCAAGGCAGTCGGCGGTTGGCGGTTGGCAGTTGACAGTAAAAACAGAAGCCGCTCGCTGAAGTTGTTTTAGCTTTTCTGCCAGTTGCACACTGCCAACTGCCCACTGTCTTTGAGGGGAACTTTCGCTCTCCGCGCGTCGTAATCCGAGCTTGACAAGGGAGTTTTCCCTCCTGCGTTGCCGCTTTTATAACAAGCAGGACGACCCGTTCGGAGAAGCATCAGGTGGGAGTTGCACAGACTTTGGCTGCCAGCGAAGGAGCCGAATTAGTCAGAAGGTGTCGCGCGGGTGATGGCGCGGCGTGGGAGGAGATTGTTCAGGCATACTCCCGCCGCATCTATAACCTCGCGTATCGCTTTACTTCGCGCGCGGACGCCGCGGAGGATTTGACGCAGGATGTTTTCATACGCGTCTATCGCTCGCTCGAACAGTACGACGCCAGGCAGGGCGACCTGCAAAACTGGTTGATGCGCCTCGCGCGTAATTTGATAATTGACGATTACCGTCGCCGCCAGCGCACGCCGCAGGACACGCACGCGGATGATCTGGAAGACCACACGTATCACCTGCGCACGGCTGGCAATTCCGTCCAGCGCGAGATGGAGCGGCACGAGCTTGGCGTGCAGGTGCAGGCCGGAATTGACAAGCTGTCGCCCGACTTGAGAACGTGCGTCATCCTGCGCGACATAGAAGAGCTGAGCTATCAGGAGATAGTCGAGCTTTTGCAGATACCGGAGGGAACGGTCAAATCGCGCATCAATCGTGGACGCATTGAGTTGGCTAAGATACTCAGGAGGATGCGCGTGGTGGCGATGACTTAAACTTTTAGACAAAAGCCGGGAGCCGCTTGCGTCTTAACTTTTGGCTGGAAGATGCAACAAGGTTCCTATCGGAAATTTACCATGAGGGGATAGAAACGATTACCGTAATGCTTTGCGCAGATTTTGAAGAACGCCTGACAGATTATCTGGACGGCGCGCTCGATGCCGAGACGAACCGCGACTTTGCGGAGCACGCCATGCGCTGCCCGGTCTGTCACGAGCTGTTGAGCGAAGTCAAGAACACTTTGCAGGCTTGCCGCACGGCTGAAACTCCCGCGCCTCCCGCCCAACTCGAAGCACGCATACTGATGCAGACCATGCCGGAATCGGCTATGACCTGCGAAGAGTTTGAAGAATGCCTGACGGATTATCTGGACGGCTTCCTGCCCGCTCCGCTGTTCCATCGCTGGGAGCGGCACGCCGCGCTTTGCGAGAGCTGCACGGAGCTGCCCGGACAGGTCGTGCGCTCAATCGGAGCTTGCTACACATACATCAGCGAAGAGATGCCGGTGCCCTTTGGCCTGCATGAAAGAATCTTGCAGGCGACGCTCGGCACTACCGAAGCGGAACTGAGGCAGGCTCCGTTCGGCTCGCGTCTGGCGACGTGGCTGCGCGGACTGCTTGACCCGCTCGTCTCGCCGCAGCTTGCGACCGTCGCCACGATGCTGCTTCTCGCCGTGCTGGTCTTGACCAACACAGTCTCCGCCGACGGCTCGATCAGCGGGATGTATCGCGCGAGCGTGAGGCTTGCCGAGCAGACATATTCGCAGGGCGCGAGCCGTGCCGTCATGCCTTCCAAGATTAACGAAGACCTTGACCGCATCACGACCGGCATCTCGACGGCTATCAGGGCAGAAGAATCTCAGAACAAAAACGGCGAGCAGCAGCCTGAAAACGTTCCGGATACGAAGCCTGAGCAGAAGGATCAACAGAAGTAACAAAGGACAAAGGCAAGTTAAATGATCTGCGCGTATCATCCAAGAAATCCTGCGGTCGTCCAGTGCAACGGATGCGGGCGTCCGCTCTGTCCGGCGTGCGATCACCGTATACGCGGCTTTCCGTTCTGTCAGGACTGCATCGTCGCGGGCGTCGAGATGTTGAGGCTACAGCCACAGTCTTCCGCAGTGCCTATCATTCGTCGCAAAAGCTCGCCGCTCGTAGCGACTCTCCTGTCACTTATCTGTCCGGGACTCGGAGCGGCTTACAACGGCCAGACTTCTAAAGCCATCGTGCAGTTCGCAATCTTTGCGAGCTTTTTCCAGATGTCAATCGTGACGGACGGGATGCTGCTTTTCATTTTGGGTTTTGCGGGGACATGGCTCTTCGCATCGGTTGACGCTTGCCGCACGGCGCAGTTGATGCGTGCAGGGCTTGCGCCCGATGCAGCCGAAGATGTCGTGGCGCGCAGGCTCTACGGCAACCCGCTGGCGTGGAGCCTGACGCTGCTGGTCATCGGCGTGGTGTTCCTGCTCCACACGATGTTCGGCATACGACTTCCGGTACAACAATTTCTCCCGGTGCTGCTCGTCGGCCTCGGCGTTTATATTCTGGCGGACTGGGTGCGCCGCCGCACAAAGTCGGATCGCGGCACGCCCGCTTTCGACACGCATCGCCCGCCGCCTTCGGTCGTCAGCGCGCCGCTCGATTCCGCGCGGTTTCGCACGGGCGAACTGGTGACACATGTCTCCGCGCGCGAAGTCAGGCCGTTTCCGTTTGAGCCGAGAGCGTGAAAAGGTAGAAGTAAAAATGTGAAAGGCAAAGGGAAGGCATGTAGCCATCATCTCATATCAGCTTTTAGCTTTTAAGCTTTCGCCTTTTTAGTTTTACCTTTATGATGAAGAGCAGGTTTTAGTTTTGAGTACCTAGAGGGGTTTCAAGTTATGTCAGCTTTTATGAAAAGCGCAGGCGGGTGGGGCGGCATCTTAACCATCATCGCACTCATCATCACTTTGTTGACGACGCTCATCAAGTTCGTCACGTTCTTGATGGCGGCCATCAAAATCCTGATCATCGTTATCTTCGTCGGCCTGATGCTGCTCATCATCCTCTCCATCCTGCGTGGCCGCAGAGCACGGCGGCGTGAAGCCGAAGACTTCTAAAGAAGGTAGAAGTAAAAAGGTAAAAGGCAAAAGGAAGGCGGAAGCCACTTTTAAATAGAAGTGGTTCTTCGCCTCACTTTTGCCTTTTTACTTTTACCTTCTCTCGCCGTTTGCAATCGCGCGCCTCGTGTGATAGTTTGCCATCCCTTTGCAGCATAAATGCATTTTATGCTTCCGGAAAACGTGCTGGAAGCTGTGAGGCTTTGGCTGCGTTCTTCAGGCAGGTCTAAAGATTTAGCGCTGTAATTTTATTTCGCACAAGTTCGCCATCGTCCGGCAGGCTGTGTCTTTTCACGTCGCTCCGCGCCCTACAGTTTTTTACGCGCGCAAAGACGTATGAAGGAGCACCTATCAATGATTAGAGACGACCGTTTCTACGCTTTTATCGTTGCACACACTTCCCGTTCCCGCTCTCGCATTCGCCGCATAGCAATTCACAAACGTTGGCTTAAGCTCACTGCCCTCGCTGCCCTCGTCATTGCCGCAGCCGCGCTCTACGGCTTTTACGGCCTCGCGCAGCAGGCCAGACACTTGCAGACCGAGAGCGAGAACGCACGGCTGCGCGCAGAGAACGCGCGGCAGCGCGTGCAGTTGGAAAAATTAAATACTCGTATCGAAGCAGTGGAAGACGCTTCGCGTCATCTGGTCGAGATGAAGTCCGGCGTGACGGGCGAAGGCCAGTTGCCTGTGGGAGGCAAGGGCGGCCCGGCTCTGCCGTTTGATGAGATAACGGTCAGCCTTATCGAGTTGAAGGCTAAATTTCTCGAACAGGAATTGCGCGCTTACGAAGCTATTTTGAAAGAGCGCGCGGTAGTTCCAAACATCTGGCCGGTCAAGGGAGACCTCGACAGCGGATTTGGCGGGCGTCGCAATCCTTTCGGCGGCTCGTCCTACGAATATCATGAAGGGCAAGATATTGAAGCCCAAATCGGCACGCCGGTGAGCGCGACTGCAAACGGCACAGTCCTCTGCGCCGGATGGCAGAACGGATACGGGCAGGTCGTGTACATAGATCACGGCAACGGCCTCCAGACGCGCTACGGCCATCTCTCGCAGATTAACGTGAGCGTCGGGCAGACCATCTCGCGCGGCGAAACGGTTGGACTCGTCGGCTCAACCGGTCGCTCGACCGGGCCGCACCTGCACTACGAAGTCCGCATCAATAACCAGCCGGTCAACCCGATCAGCTATTTGCCCGGCGCGAACTAAAGATAGAAAAGTTTCCCGCAAAGGCTTCAACGAGGGTGAAGGGGATAGGGTGTAGGATGTAGTGAAAGATAATTTCTTAACTACACCCTACACCCTATCCCCTTCACCCTGTCTTCTTCGCGTCTTTGCGCCTTTGCGGGAGATTTTTTCTTAGTTATAGTATCTTTCATCTCGCTCTTGATTCTCGGAAAGTAAGGAAGATTCATTGATGCACTCTCTGAAAGGCTCGCGCGTCGCAGCCGTGATGCTTGCGCTGTTGATGTTTGTCTCGCTCGTCCCGCTCAAACGGGTTCGAGCCGATGAGGGAATGTTTCTGCCGGACGCGATAAGCTCGCTGCCGCTCAACAAGCGCGGGCTGAAGATTAAGCCGCAGGAGATTTACGATCCGAACGGCGTGAGCCTCAAGGATGCGATTGTGATTGTGGACGGTGGCACAGGGGAGTTCGTCTCGCCCGACGGTCTGCTGCTGACCAATCATCACGTAGCCTTTGACGCGCTCGTCTCCGCTTCGAGTGTGAGCAAGAACTACGGCGAGTCAGGCTTTGCGGCGATGTCGCGCGCCGAAGAGCTTCCGGCAGAGGGCTACGCCGTGACGATCACGCAGGAATTGAAGGACGTGACGGGCGAAGTGCTCGCGGGAATTACAGACGCCGCTGCAACAGCGGAGCGCACGCGCGCGATTCAAGCCAGGATTCGCTCGATTGAAGCGACCGGAAATGATGCCGAAGGATTGCGCGTGCGCGTCCTGCCGATGAATGAAGGACTCTCATATTACAAGTTCACTTATCTTATCTTGCGAGATGTGCGCGTCGTCTATGCGCCGCCGGACAACATCGGAAATTTCGGTGGCGATGATGACAACTTCGAGTGGCCGCGCCATTGCGGCGACTTCACGTTCATGCGCGCCTACGTCGGCCCGGATGGAAAGTCCGCCGCCTATTCGCCCAACAACGTGCCGTACAAGCCGAAAAAGTTTTTGACGCTTTCGATGGACGGTGTCAAAGATGGCGACTTTATGATGGTCTTAGGGTATCCCGGCACTACGCGCCGCTATCGAGAGAGCTATTCGGTCGCGTACAGCCTGGATGTGACGCTGCCTTTGCAGTCGGACGTTCTGACCAACGAGATTTCGATTATTGATAGAGCAGGGCAGCGCGACCCTGAGATTCGCGTCAAAATGCAGGGCGAGGTTGCGAGCCTTAATAACAATCTGAAAAATTACGTCGGCTCGATTCAAGCTCTACGGCGCGCGGATGTCGTCGGAAAGAAGCAAGCAGGTGAAGCGGAGTTCACTCGCTGGCTCGATCAAGACCCTGCGCGCAAGGCTAAGTACGGCGAGGTACTGCCGAGTTTGGACAAAGCCTATCAGGAGCTTCGCAAGACCGCGACGCATGATCTGCTGCTTCCGCAGATATTCGGCATCAACGATCTTTTCGGCATCATCTTCTTCGCACAGCAAGTAGCCGCGGACAAAGAGAAACCGGAAGCCGAGCGCAGTCCCGCGCTCAATCCTCTGGTCGTCGGGCAGGCGCGTGCGCGCATCGCCGCAACTCTGGCCGAACGCACTCCGTCCATCGAACGCGAAGACCTCGCTTACATGTTGAGAAAAGCGAGCGAGCTTCCGGCAGATCAAAAAATCGCGGCGATTGAAAAACGTTTCGGCAGTCTTCAGGGCGAAGCGCGTCGCCGCGCCGAAGAAGATTTCGCGCGCGAGCTGGTCGAGAGCAAACGCTTTGCGACAGCCGACGCGCTCTCCGGTCTCTTCGATCTTTCATCCAATCAATTGCGCGATATACATGAACCGCTCGTCGAGTTTGCCACAGAACTCGGCGCGGAATTGCAGCAGGTGCAGCGTCGCACACAGCTCTTCAACGCGACAACCGCGCGCTGGCGTCCGCTGCTCGTGCAGGGCATGTCCGAGATGCGCGGCACGAAGCTCTACCCGGACGCCAACCGCACGCTGCGTTTCTCCTACGGCGAAGTCAAGGGCTACGTTCCGCGCGAGGCGATGCTCTACACGCCCTTCACCACGCTCTCAGGCGTGATCGAAAAAGATACCGGGCGCGTGCCGTTCAATGTGCCGGACAAATTGAAGCAGCTTTACAAAACGAAAGACTTCGGCGCATACGCTCTCGCCGGAGGAAAAGATGTGCCCGTCGCCTTTCTCTCGACTCTGGACATTATCGGCGGCAACTCCGGCAGCCCGATTATGAATGGCATGGGAGAGCAGGTCGGCATCGCCTTTGACGGCAACTATGAAGGACTCGGCAACGATTTCTACTTCAACCCCGAACGCGGGCGCACCATCTCGGTTGACATCCGCTATGTCCTCTTTGTGACGGACAAGTTCGGCGGCGCGGGTTGGATTCTCAAAGAGTTGAGCATGAAAGGTAAGAGCAAGAAATAAAAGATTAGCCACAGAGGGACACAGGAAAATCTCAAATTTGAAATTTGAAATTTCCTCTGTGTCCTCTGTAAATTCCTTTCAGCTAAAACGAAGCCAGCCGAAAGCTTCGGGCACATGAAAGTTTGGCCGCCCGGTGCGCGTCGGTTGCCATGCCAGATAGCCTCTTACTTCACCGCTGCCGATACAGCGAAAGAGGTTCGCGCGCCAACTCTCTCCGGCGCGCGGCGCGTGGCCTAATGCTTCAAACGGGATGCGCATAGCAATCGTGACCCGGCCCTCTTCAATTCGCGCGGCAGCAGTCATGCCTGATGAAAATTCCCAATCGGTCTCTCTACTCTCAGGAGTTTGATGAATCGCCAGATCGAGCCATTCGCCGGTCGGCGCGGCCTCGAATTCAAAGTAACGCCGTGGTTCGTCCGCGTCCGGCGCGATAAAGATTTCGCACACGTCGCGCTCCCAGAGTCCGATGGTTTTTTCAGAAGTTTGCGGCTCGCTGCTCAAGACGAGCGGCTCCGCTTGATGGCAACGGAAGCGCACGCACAATGCTTCATCAGTCCACACAACGCGAGCCTCTGCATGACGCTCAGGCGGCGCATCTTCGCCAGACCAATAGCGCGCCACACGAACAGCACGCGCCTCGCTCCACGCCGCGTGATCCAAATCTCCCACGGCAATGTCATCAGCTGCGCGATGTGCTTCAAGAAGGTTCCAGGTTCCAGGTTCCAAGTCATAATTCATAGCTCATGTTTCAATTCGCAAGCTTCAATCTCCAAAAAGTTTTTAACTTGAACTCGGAACTTGGAACCCGGAACTACTAAAAGAGTCCGCGCACCCATCCGCCATCCACTTGGAGTGTGACGCCGGTGATGTATGAGGCGCGCTCGGAGGCCAGAAAAGCAACCGCCGCCCCTATCTCTTCCGCGCTGGCAAGCCTTCGCATAGGTATCTGGTCTGCCCAGCCCGCGATCAACTCTTCTTTCGATTTCCCCGTGGTGAGGCTGCGCGCTTCGGCCAACTCTTCCTGTCGCTCGGTCAGCGTGTAGCCGGGCGCGACGTTATTAACCGTCACGTTATCAACAGCTATTTCGGATGAGAGAGTTTTAGCCCAGCCGGTCAATCCCGCGCGCACGGTGTTTGAAAGGAGCAGGCCGTCTATCGGCTGCTTGACGGAGATGGAGGTGATGTTGATGAGTCGCCCCCACTTCTGCTCGCGCATCGCCGGGACGACGAGATAAGCCAGTCGAATCGCGGAGAGCGCGTTCAGCTCGAAAGCCTTGCGAAACATCTCCATATCCGTCCGGTCGAAAGTCGCCGCTGGCGGCCCTCCGGCATTGGTCACGCAGATGTCCACACGCCCTGTCGCTTCGCGCGCGGCGTTGACAAACTTTTCCGTCTCTTCATCGCTCGTCACATCCGCGCCGAGACCCGTCACATCCGCGCCCGTCTCCGCTCGAATCTTTTCCGCGGCCTCTCTTGCTCTCGCTTCATCACGCGAGCAGAGAAAGACGCGCGCCCCTTCACGCGCCAGCTCGCGAGCCGCCGCAAAACCTATCCCGCGACTCGCCGCCGCCACGAGCGCGACGCGTCCACTCAATCCGAAATCCATTTTTATCTCTCCTTCAATTCGCTTCTCTATTTTGCGCCACCGGCGGGAACTCTTATCTCACGCAAAGGCGCAAAGACGCAAAGAAGAATCGCGTGGTGCTTCGGTCAGGTGCGCTTGATGGAATAATCAGGTTGACCTGTCAGATTGACGGGAGATGCGGCGGGCGTGCTCGCGCAAGAAGTTCAGCAGATGAGCTAAGTTCTATTATATCTTAAGTTACGAGCCTACCGCGTCGCCTTTACGCTGCGGCACAGGGCTTGTAAAGCAAACATGCGCGGCTTCGAGGCGCTTGAAAAAACGCTTCACGAACTCTCCGCACGGAGTTCGATAGCCGCGCAATTGAAATTTTAACGGCGTCCGTTTAAGTGTTGCGGCACGGGACGCCTTTTGAGGAATCTCACCCCAAGAATGGCGGGCGATTGCCACATGCCCGCCTCTTGCCCGGTCCGGTCGCCGGAAGCGAAAGATGAGTTGCTCCCAACTTTCGCTTTCGGCCCGGACTTTCAACATAAGCTAGTGGGGTTGACAGAAGATTCCGCATGACAAAGTTCATTAACAAGGGGTTCAGCAAATTTACCCGAAGTTAAGAGCGAGGAAGTTGTGAACACTCTCGGATCGAAGAATAGACGGGCGAAAAAGTCTTTGAAGAAGACTACGCGCCATGCGGCAATGTTCTGCACACTACTTTTGCAGTTGACGTTGATGCTCAATCTAGTCGCTCCGGCCTTCGCCGCTGGTGAGGGACAGGAGACAATTCAACACACATCCGTTAACAAAAAAATCTCGCCGGAAGTCAGAGCGCTCATCCGGCATTATCGTGATGAGGGACAGAAGGATCGCCTGAGCGTCGTCATCAGCACGAGCGAAGAAGCGTCCGCAGAATTGCAGAATGAGCTGCTGAGCATTGATTACAATTACGCGGCGGAAAAAGATTCCAAAGGCACACATAAAATCGCGTGTGAGGTTGCGCTCAAAGAGATCGAGCGCATTGCCGCGCGCGTGGATGTGCTGCGCGTCTCGCTCGACACAAGAAAGCGCGAGTGGGAAACAGGCGTGCAGGATACAGATGTCGCCAGCATCATCATCAACCAGAAGGTCGCGCCGGAGATTCAAGAGCTGGTCGAGGGCAAGACCGAAGAGGATTTGAATCAGACCGTCCGCGTCATCATCGAAACCAACGAGAGGCCGCAGGCGAGCTTGAAATCCGAAGCACGCGTCATCGGGCAGGACTTCAAATCCTTCGACGGCATCGTCGCCGAGCTTCCTCTGAGACAGGTCAAAGAACTGGCGATTCGTGATGATGTCGCGCAAATCTCTCTCGACAGAGAAACGAACGCGGAGTGGCTTAAGCTCAAGAACACGACCGGGCGTTCCGAGATGATCGCGGTCAACCCGAACCTGACCGGCGCGGGCGTCGGCATCGCCATCCTTGACTCAGGCGTGGACAGCGGCAGGTTCACGAATCGCGTAGTCGCCAGCGCAAACTTCGTGACCGGCGAATCAACCACCAGTGATCTGAACGGACACGGCACGATGGTCGCGTCCCTTGCAGCGGGCGATCCGGAGTCCGGCAGCGGCGGCGTCGCGCCGGGAGCCAATCTCATTAACGTGCGCGTCCTGAACAAGTATGGAGCGGGACTGACCAGCGACGCGATACGCGGTCTTGAGTGGGCGATTCAGAAAAAGAGCACATACAACATACGCGTCATCAACATGTCGCTCGGAGCGCGCTCTACAGCTTCGTTCATCAACGACCCGCTCTGCAAAGCCGTTCGCAAAGCCGTCAACGCCGGAATCGTCGTCGTCACTTCGGCAGGCAACTTCGGTCAGGACTCGCAGGGACGCACGGTTTACGGAAGCATCACCTCGCCCGGCAACGAGCCGCTGGCGATTACCGTCGGCGCGGTCAACATGCATAACACCGCGAAGCGTTCGGACGACACGGTTGCATATTTCAGCTCACGCGGCCCGACTTTAGGTTGGAGACTGAACGCCATCGGGCGAAAGGTTTATGACTTCGTTATCAAGCCCGATCTGGTCGCGCCGGGCAATCGCCTCGTCGGCAGTGAGCCGAGCGCGGGCAGCAAGCTCTCTGAAGATCACCCGGAAATCGAAGTCACTCCGGGCATGATGCAACTGAGCGGGACTTCCATGTCTGCCCCGATAGTGGCGGGCACGGCTGCTCTACTCGTGCAGCGCAATCCCGGCCTGACGCCGCAACTGGTTCGCGCTATCTTGCAGTTTACAGCGCAGCCGATTCCCAACACGGATGTGGCGACGCAGGGCGCGGGGCTTTTGAACATTGACGCGGCTGTGAGACTCGCAGGCGCGCTTATCAGCAACGTCGGCTCGGTCGAAGTCGGCACGCCGATCCTTAACGGCGCGATGCCGCCCGCGACGATTACGGTTGGCGGCGAGCAAGTCAGGCGCGGCGGCGTGGTCTTCCTGAACGCGTGGAATATTTACGGCGGCGACGAGCTTTTCCGCAAGATGCAGTTCCCGTATCAGTCAAAGGCTCTCTGGTACTCGTATCGCCTTTATCAGCCGGTTGACATCACGGCGTATCAATCCACGCCGCCAGCCGTTCTGACGCCCGGCGTCATGTTTATGACTTACACAGTGCTCTATAATCGCGGGACGCTGAACAATACGACTAGCGGCATCTCGCTCACGCAGGGCGTCACCTTAACTCAGGGCATCACCTTGAGCGAAGGCATTACCCTGAGCGCGGGGATTACTTTGAGCGAAGGCATTACGATGAGCGAAGGCTCTACGATTCTCGAAGGCATTACGATGAGCGAGGGAATCACGATGACCGAGAACGTCATCTTCAGCAACGCGCTGACGACGGAAATCAACGGCGAGGCGGAATAAAACAGTTCCGAGTTCCGAGTTCCAAGTTTCAGGTTAAGAACTGGTCTTTGACTCGGAACTCGGAACTCGGAACTTAACAGCCCCATACCTCAGACTCCACACTTTCGTAGCGATTGGAGACGCGGCGAGTGAAATTCATAGACATGTCAGATTACAACGGCGCGGCCAGGATTTACTGGTCGGTGATGGTTGTCGCCGGATTGCTGACGGGCGCATGGGGCTTCTATAACTGTCTCTCCTTCAACTCCATTGAGTGGGGAGAGTTTATCGCTCTGCTAACTCTCGTCCTCATCACCAGCTCGTATCCGATTCGCATTCCAAACACGACGGCGAGCATCACTGCCGGAGATACTTTTACTTTCCTGAGCGTGATGATGCTCGGCATTCCGGCGGCGATTATGCTCGGCGTCGTCGATTCTTTCGTCAGCTCGCATCGCACGACGAAGCGCGCTACGAGCCGCATCGGCGCACCGGCGATGATGGCTGTCTCCGTCCTGTTGTCCGGTAACACATTTTATTTAACGCTCCTCGCATACGGGCGTATCGGGAACGAGCCGCTCGGCATGTCTTCCGATGTGAGCACGGCGCACATGCTGGTCGCGCTGCTGGTGATGGCGATCCTGCAATACTTCCTGAACGGCATGACGGTGGCGACGATGTGCGCCCTGAAAAATCGCCGCTCGATCTGGCGGTTCTGGCGCGACGGTTATCTCTGGACTTCATGGACTTTCTTTGCGGCGGCGATTGCGGCTGCCTTGGTTTACGCTTCGGTCACGAGGTTCGGCTTTCTCTATGTCCTCTTGAGCGTCCCGGTCATCGCGGTCACTTACGCGACCTATAAAATCTATTTCGAGCGAGTCAACGAAAAGACGCTCGAAGCTTCTGAGATGAGCCGCATACACCTTGCGACGGTCGAGGCTCTGGCAACTGCGATTGACGCCAAAGACCAGACCACGCATTGCCACGTCCGGCGCGTGCAGGTTTATGCCGCCGGTATGGGAAAGATTTTCAACCTCTCGGATAAAGAGATTCAGGCGTTGAAAGCGGGCGCGCTCCTGCACGATGTCGGGAAGCTAGCGGTGCCCGATCACATTCTGAACAAGCCCGGAAGATTGACTGCCGCCGAGTTTGAAAAGATGAAAGTGCATACCACTGTCGGCGCGGAGATTCTGAGCCGCGTTGATTTTCCGTATCCGGTCGTGCCCATCGTCAGGCATCATCACGAGCAGTGGAACGGCTTGGGCTACCCGGATGGTTTGAGGGGCGAAGAGATTCCGATGACGGCGCGCATCCTCGCCGTAGTTGATAGCTTTGACTCCGTGCGCGAGGAACGCCCGTATCGTCCCGGCATGACGAGAGAAGAAGCGAGCGCGCTCCTCTTGCGCGGCTCAGGCGTGACTTACGACCCGAAGGTGGTTGACGGGTTTCTAAAAAATCTGCCGCGTTTTGAATCGGAGATAGCCTCGCTCGGCCTCGATCAGCACGGGCTGGCGGAAGACTGCGAAACGCAAACGCATGACGAAAACAGTCTCGCGCCGCATCGAGACGCGCAGCCGGACTATCTGGATCAGATTAAGAACGCGCACCGCGAAGTCTATGCGCTGTATGAGATCGCGCGCACCTTCGGCTCGTCGCTCGACATCAAGGACACGCTCTCGATCATCGTCAACAAGGTCGGCCACATCGTTCCGTTCGACACCTGCGCGGTCTACCTGTACGACGAGCTGAAAGGCTATGCGGAGACATCCCACGTCGCGGGACGGAACTCGGAGATACTGCTCGGACGCTGCATCGCGCCGGGCGAAGGCGTGACCGGCTTCGCGCTTGCCAATCGTCGCCCGATCAATCGAATCGACCCGACACTGGACTTCGCAGGCGTACATCTGGCTCCCGGCAGTCGCTATCGCGCGATGGCTTCGCTGCCGCTCATCAAAGACGACCGCCTGCTCGGAGCTTTGTCGGTCTATTCTTCCGAGCTGAGCAATTACACGGACGATCACATGCGTCTGCTGGACACTGTGGTGAGGCTCGCGGCGGACGCGCTCGCCAACGCGATGCATCACGCCGAAGCGGAATCCAACGCGCTGACAGACCCCTTGACGGGCTTGCCCAACGCGCGCTGCATGTACCTTAGATTCGAGCAGGAAGTCTCGCGCGCCAATCGCACGAAGCGACCGTTTCAAGTCATCATGCTTGACCTTGATGACTTCAAGCAGGTCAACGATACGTTCGGCCACAAGGTCGGCGATCAGATGTTGCGCGAGGTGGCGAGACTGGTGCAGGCGCAACTGCGCGAATATGATTTTCTGGCGCGTTATGCGGGCGATGAGTTCGTCGCCGTCGTGCAGGAACTCGTCGGCGATCAGGTGGATGAGCTGCGCGAGCGAATTGAGAAAACCATCTCGACTTTCCTGTTGCCGGTGAGCGGCGACATGTACGCCAACGTCGGCATCAGCGTCGGCTCCGCGACTTACGGCAAAGACGGCGAAACGCTCGACCAGCTTTTGATCTCGGCGGATCAAGCGATGTACTCGTCCAAGTCCGAACACAAAAGCCGCCGCCGACACTCCGACCTCGGAGATTCGGAAGGTCTGGTAGACCTCCACACGGGCAAGCTGACTTCATCTGCGATCAATTAAAAATTCGGGAAGGGGGAAAGGGTAAAAAGGGAAGCGGGTAATCGGAAGACAAAGCGATTCACTCGTATCCTGTATTTTCATTGTCTATAGCCTTTTACCCTATATCCCCTTTACCCTTTTCCCCCTTTAAAGAATCATGAGCTATCACATACTTCATCAATTCGACGAGCAATGGTTCGCCGACAACGCGCAGCAGGATGACTCGCCGCCTCGTAGTTTATTCGGCGCGTTTGAAGAGACGCACGGGCGGCAACGCGCGGGGCGCAACCCGTCGCAGACGCGTTGTTGGCTCATCGTCATCGCCTCGCTGCTGGTCGCCGCCTCCGCGCTCTACTTCGCCCTCGACGCGCGCCGTCAGGCGAACGACTTACAACAGCGTCTCTCCGCGCTTGAGACAAAGCTCAAGAAGTAAAACGGTCTTTGCGCTTTGGCCTTTGCCCGCTCTTCAACCTTGAATGATGAGATTCAAGCTGAGCCAGACACGCAAAGACCAAAGCACAAAGAAGAAAGACCAGCTTTTAACTTGTTCTTGACAAACCCCCACGCTTCGCTTTCAATCCCCTAAGATGTGTTTGAGTCGTTGAACCTTCTTTCAAGAGGATGAAAGCATGCCCGCTTTATCCGGCAATGGACAGACGAAGGCCGCGCTCCTGATTGTGGATGATGAGGAGCGCGTGCGTGCGCGTCTGCAAACCATCTTTGAAGCAGGCGATTATGATGTCCTCACGGCGGCGGATGCGCCAACGGCTCTGCGCTTGTTGCACAAAGAGCATTGCGATCTGGTCCTGCTCGACGTAGAGATGCCGGATGTCAACGGTCTCGCTTTGTGCAGGCTGTTGCGTGCGCAGGCTGCGACGCGGCAGTTGCCTCTGGTCGTCCTCTCCGCCAGCGACGACGAGCAGCGCAAGGTCGAAGCCTTTACTGCCGGAGCCGATGATTACATCGTCAAGCCTTCGACGCCGCGCGAGCTTCTCTCACGCATCGGCGCACGCCTCGAATCTGCACAACGCACGCACGCTCTCGTCGGCAGCAATCGCGAGCTAATGTTTCTGGCAGATTTGGGACGCAGCCTCCTGCGTGCGCTTGTGCCGGAACAGATCGTGCGGCGCGTGGCGGGCGCAACCTATGAAGGGACTGACGCTGTGCTCTGCGCGGTCGCAGTCAACCTGCACGGGATGGGCGGGGCCGTCTGCGTCTTTGACCGCGAGGGCAGCGCGGAGGACGAGTCGCATCTCAACATCGAACGTCTGGACGGCTGGCTCTCGACGCCTGAATCGCTGTTCTCAATCTTTCTTGACGAGCGCGAAAAGTTTTTCCTGCGTGATGAGAAGCATGCTGTCGAATATGCCGCGCCTTTGTGTTTCGGCGGGCGGGCGCAGGGCGCGCTGATCGTCGGCTTTGACCGTCAGGAAGATTGCACTGAGTCTGTGCGTCGTCTGGTTGATGCGGCGGCACAGCAGACCGCGCTCGCGGCTCACATCTCTCTGCTTTACGATGAAGCGCGTGACGCTTCCATCTCTTACGCGACAGAAGAGCAGCGACGCTTTACCGAAGCGATTATAGACACGTTGCCTGTCTCGCTCTACGCGGTTGACCGCGACTATCGCATCGTGGCGTGGAATCGCAATCGAGAACTCGGCGGGCAGGGCATCCCGCGTTACGATGCTCTGGGACGCAATATCTTCGATGTCTTGACGAGGCAGCGGCGCGACGTGCTCGAATCGGAGTTCAAGCGCGCATTCGAGACGGGCGAGATCGAGCGTATCGAGCAGGAGACGACCGATGCTAACGGGACGAGCCAGCACTGGCTGATTAGCAAAGTTCCGATGCGTAATGAGGACGGCGCGGTGACGCACGTTATCACTCTGGGCGAAGAGATTACGGAGCGCGTCGAAGCCAATCGCGCCATCGGTCGCGCGGAAAAACTGGCGGCGGTCGGGAGACTCGCGGCGGGCGTCGTGCATGAGATAAATAATCCGCTGGCGACGATTGCGGCCTGCGCGGAGGCTCTGGAATCACGCGTCGCGGAGGGCGCGTTCGGCTCTTCGCCGGATGTCGAAGACTTGAAGGAATACGTGGGCTTGATACGTGACGAGGCTTTTCGCTGCAAGACGATCACGAACGGGCTTCTGGATTTCAGCCGCACGCGCGCCGGTCGGCAGATGCCAGTCAACATGTCCGAGGTCATCAACTCTGCCGCGCGCCTGCTCTCGCATCAAAGGCGCGGCGAAGAGGTTTCGATTCGCGTCGAGGCCGAGAAGGAGATCGCGCTCGTCGCGGGCGACGAAGGCCAACTGCAACAGGCCGTGATCGCTCTCTCGACCAACGCGATTGACGCGATGCCGGAAGGAGGCAGCCTCACCCTGCGTGCGCGCAACGAAGACGGGCAGGTCATAATCGAAGTCTCGGATACGGGCGCGGGCATCGCTCCCGAAAATCTGACCAAAATTTTCGACCCGTTTTTCACGACGAAAGAGGTCGGGCGCGGAACGGGTCTCGGTCTGGCGGTCTGTTATGGTATTGTAACTGAGCACGGCGGACGCCTTGATGTGCAATCAACGGTGGGCGCGGGCACGACTTTTACGATTTCTCTTCCGGCCACGCCGAGACTCCCGACGGATGGAGACACAGAGAGAGCTTGAGCGAGACTACCCCAACACGAATCTTAGTTGCTGAAGACGAAGCTAACCTACGACTCGTTATTCAAAAAGAGCTTCAGAGATTAGGCTATAGAGTGCAGGTCGCGCCCGACGGCGAAGCGGCGTTGCGTCTGCTTGAAGAGAGCAATGTCGACGTGCTCCTGTGCGACATCAACATGCCGCGCATGGACGGGATGGAACTCCTGCGCCGCGTACGCGAGCGCGCCAACCCGCCCGAAGCCATCATGCTCACGGGGCACGCGACCGTCGAGACGGCCATCGCAGCGATGAAGCTCGGCGCATACGATTACCTCTCAAAGCCGTATCACATCACAGAGCTTGACGCGCTCGTCCGGCAGGCCGCGGATAAAAGACGCTTGCGCGTTGACAATCAACGCCTGCGTGCACAACTCGCACGCCAATCGGCGATGCCCGAAATAGTCTCCGAGTCAGCAGAGATGCGCGAGGCCATACGCCTCGTCGAACGCGTCGCGCCCTCCGACGCCTCAGTCCTGATTACGGGCGAGAGCGGCACCGGCAAAGAGCTGATCGCGCACGCGGTTCATCGTCTCTCGGCACGCGCCGACTCGTCTTTCATTGATCTCAACTGCGCTGCGTTTCAGGAATCGCTGCTCGAATCCGAACTCTTCGGTTACGAAGCCGGGGCCTTCTCAGGCGCGAAGGGACGCAAGCTCGGACTGATCGAGCTGGCGGACGGCGGGACGCTTTTCCTGGATGAGATAACCGAGCTGCCGTTGCAGCTTCAGGCCAAGCTCCTGCGAGCCATCGAAACGCGCTCGTTCTATCGCGTCGGCGCGGTGCGCAAGGTCGAAGTCAATGTACGCATCGTCGCCGCGACCAACCGCAACCCGGATCAGGTCGTCGCAGACGGCGCGTTCCGCGCAGACCTGCTCTATCGCATCAACGGTTTTCAGATTAACCTCACGCCCTTGCGCGAAAGGCCGGATGACATCGAGCCGCTCGCGCGTCACCTGCTCAAACAGCTCGGCGGCGCGACTCCGCCGGAGTTGACGCCGGAAGTTTTGGAAGCCATGCGCGTCTATCACTGGCCGGGCAACGTGCGCCAACTTCGCAACTGTCTTGAGCGCGCAGTCCTGCTCGCGGATCAGGGGCGCATCACCCTCTCGGAACTCCCGCCCGAAGTCGCGCGCCCAGTGCCCTTTGTCAGACAGGGAGCGACAACTCCTTCGGGCGCGCCCATCTCAATCGCCGCGACGGACAACGCGAGCGCGCCATCATCCCTGCGCGATGTCGAGCGTCAACAGATACTCTCCGCGCTCGAACAGACCGGCTGGCATCGCGGCAAGACGGCTGAGATTTTAGGCATCTCGCCCTCGACGCTCTATCGCCGCCTGCGCGACTACAATCTCGAACGCCGCAGTTGAGCGGTGCGCCAGTTAGCAGGAACGTGAGACACTTTCTTTCAGACGTAGAATTTAGGCGCAAGCCTTCAGCGGTTAGGATTCAGTTCAGCTTAGGATGATCAGACATTGGAGAGCCGTTTTTACCGCCTGTGCCAAACTCCACGCCTTCCGTCGCGCGCACGGGGATCCATTCGTCTCCAATTAACATTTTGCCCTTCTCGCTAAATTTGTTGTGGAGTTCAGTCGGAAGTTTCCAATTATCCGTAATCACGACGCCGCCACGAGGACGCGCCAAAGTCTGTAATTTCGCGGCATAATGCACGGTCAACCCTGAGTAATCATAAGAGCCGTTTTCGGTCGTGAGGCGGTTCGCAGAACCAAAAGCGACACCAATGCCGATGGCAGGTGGAACTTCTTTACTGATGTTACGCAAAAAGAACTGGCAGTTTACGCTTGACACGGAAAACATTAGGCTCTAGCGCGCTTTTCCACGTTACGCAGTTTTTGACAAATGGCGGTTTTGCTGAGCTTTTTGCCGGTGTCTACTACCTAAAGCGGCGATTTTGCTCAGGTAATTCAGGTGTCAAGTTAAAACCCTAAATCTTGTCTGCGTAACATCAGTTCTTTATATAACTCCGGCGTGCTCTCTACCCATGATTGATAGCCGCTATAGAGAGCGGATCCCAAACCGACGACAGCGTTAGCACGGTTAATGATCGTTGAATTGTCGGGGATTTCCCAGACGAACATAAAAGCATCTCCAATTGACTTCACGTTTGGAATGCCATAAGGGGCTGCTGAGGCGTGGCTGTGAGTCCATTCGCTAAATTTATTTAGGAAGTTTATGCCATAACTATTACCCCCGCCCTTTGATACCTTTTGGAGCCACTTCGTTGATTCACGAAGATCAACGAACATCACGATAGCTTCAATAGGTTCATAATCTTTAAACCTCAACCGTGATGTGTTGGAAAGTCCCCAAGCCAATGTGAGAGCAATGAAAAGCATTGTCATAATGGAGACGCTTGTAATGTTGACGGCTATAAGAACGACGTTTTCGCGTAGATCACCTCCCCGCGCCGCCACATCGAGTTGATACCAGCACAAGTAGGTGAAATCCAGCAATGTCAGGAAAATTAAGGGTTGGTTGCCGTACTTGTAAAAGGAATATGACATGCATATTCCCAATGTGATTAACGCTATGCATGACGCTACTGCATCAAGGTTAATCCCGATGTTGAAAGGAATGCTTCCCCGCTCCCCGCTCCTTATCAAGAGCAAAGCTGCAAAAGATGAAATCGACACGACCCAGAGCATAAGCTTTTGCCCTCTCTGGAGATTAAGGCGACGGACCGCCTCTCGTATGCGCAAGAGTTGAAAGGCGGTTATTATATACAGGATAGTAGTTGCCGGAGAACAAAGCGCGGCGACCTGTTGCATATATTGCCCTTTCCAGCCAATCAACATTATGGCGGCGGGGAAAGAGCTAGTTAACAGACTTAAAGAGAGCCAGACAAGGCTCTGGTCTCTAACCTGCCTGCCGCGAAGCCAGAGATAAAAACACATCAATATCACTGCCCCGCAGAAAGGTTGAAAGAAAGCTAAGATCACGCGGAGTTGTGGAAGAGTGTTAGGATTCATGGAAATATCTCCTTCAATAGCCAACTTTCACTTTCACTATCTTCCTCTGCTGGATGCGAAGGAGTCATGTAGGAAAGCGTTTGTATGCCGATGCCTAATATCTAATAAACCACTTCAGGCTGCCTTGCGGAGTTAATTAACCTGCACGCAAGCGGCAACAGAAACTCGCCGCGAGGAAGCAACTTGATAGGCGTATTGTCGGGCGTAGGACTGAATTGGAATGGTTATTTGAGGCGATTTTTCGGGCACGCACTCCGCCAGAAGCTGGTGGGATGAAGCATAAAACGAATGAGGTAGAGATCTAATTTTTCGGCAGCTTGAGTCATTGTGTTTCTCCTTATCAAGAGCCTGAATGAAGCTGATGAGGTTAACTTACCCCTTGCCAAATACAAATCATGCGAGACGGTATTAAGCAATCCTTGTTCCCAGCCCCTTGAGCCAGCTAAGCTTTGTCATCTCTTTAACTTGTCATCGCGCATGGTGGCCCGGCATTCCAAGTTTTCGGATTTACATCCGATTTTGTGAACGGTTGGTCAAGGGAACTCTTGGAGGGTTAGGGCGAACGCATCTTAAATTTCTCAAGTAAGCGAGTTGTGGCCTTCTCCTAACAGTTTGGACTGGAAGGAAAGGAGAAGGAAAGGAGAATGCCTGATGAGCGATTCGGTGCCCCTCTCGTTGTTTGATAGTTTAGGAGAAGTGCCAGACCCGCGCCGTGAGCGCACGAAACTCCACCAGTTGGTTGATATTCTGGTGATTGCCGTGTGCGCCACCATCTGTGCGGCTGAGACTTGGGAAGAGATCGAAGAGTTCGGAGACGCCAAACAAAGCTGGTTCAAGAAGTTCTTGGCTTTGCCTAACGGGATTCCTTCACACGATACTTTTCGCCGTGTCTTTCTGCGCATCAACCCGAAGAAGTTTCAAGAGGCGTTTGTCGTCTGGGTGCGTGGCGCGGCGCAGATGACCGATGGAGAAATAGTCGCCATTGATGGCAAGCAAGTGCGCGGAGTCCGCGCCTCGGAGGGCAAAGAAGGCTTGCGCATGGTCAGCGCGTGGGCTTGCGAGCAACGACTTGTGCTCGGGCAGTTGAAGACCGAAGAGAAATCCAATGAGATCACGGCCATTCCGCTCTTGTTGGAGTTGTTGGAACTAAAAGGCTGCATCGTGACCATTGATGCCATGGGCTGCCAAACAGAGATTGTGGCACAGGTGATTGAGCGAGAAGCTGATTACGTGCTTAGTTTGAAAGGCAATCAGGGCGCTTTGTATGAGGAAGTTGAAGAATACTTTGTGTGGGCCGAGAAGATCGGCTTCAAAGACTTGGAGTACGACTACTGTGCGACGTTAGAGAAAGATCACGGACGCATTGAGGAGCGGAGATGCTGGGTCACAGAAGACACCGACTGGTTTGTGGAGAAAGCGCAATGGCCGGGGCTGCGCTCGTTCATCATGGTTGAGGCTGAGCGAGAAGTGGTGGGGCAAGCGGCGATTGAGCGTCGATATTTCATCATCAGCTTACCAGCCGATGCCAAACAATCGTTGCGCGCGGTGCGTGGGCATTGGCAGGTGGAGAACTCTCTGCACTGGGTTTTGGATGTGGCCTTTCGTGAAGACGCGTGTCGGACGCGCACAGGTCATGCGCCTGAGAACTTAGCCACACTGCGGCATATTGCAATAAATCTGTTGAAGCAAGAGCGCAGTTGTAAGCTCGGTGTCAAGAGCAAACGACTCAAAGCTGGATGGGATGAAGGCTACATGCTCAAGGTTCTGAACATTTAAGATGCGTTCGCCCTATGGAGGGTTAAACGGCTTTACTTCTCAGGATTGGCAGGCGGGCTTGCCTCTACCCGACTTTCATCGAATGCTTGAGCCTTAGCTTACTCTCCTGCGTTCCGCATATCTCCACAATGCGCCGCTCGCCTGATAAAGCGTGACGGCGGCAAATATCAAAAAGAAATACTGAATCGCAAGGACGTACCTGTATTCCGTGTGCAGCAGTGATTGCATGGAGAGATAGTAAACAGGCACGACGAGCAGGATGGCTAGAGCGCGCTTATCTCTCAAGCGAG
This sequence comes from uncultured Pyrinomonadaceae bacterium, assembly GCA_964246305.1. Lineage (GTDB taxonomy): Bacteria > Acidobacteriota > Blastocatellia > Pyrinomonadales > Pyrinomonadaceae > JACMLC01. The sequence goes on along the minus strand of CAXTPS010000013.1, from coordinate 86,134 downwards.
CCAGCCGGATTATTCCGAGCAGCAAGAGCGGCAGCATGATGGCTGTGATGAACAGCTTCTGCGCGGCTTTGAGTATAATACCCGGAAGTCTTAATAGCTTTGCTGTCATCGATGAAGGCGCGGTTGCTGTTTCGCTTGAGTCGAGCGCGAGCGGGCTGCCCGCGATGACGGGCACTCGCTCCATTCTGAGCATCGAAGCGGCGCGACGTGTCACGACTCCGAAGAACCAGAACGGATGAGAGCGTATGACTGTGAGCGCGCGTGATGTGCGCGCACGCTCGCGCGCGATGCCGTCGGGATTGTAGAGCGAGCCTGCGTAATCCTGCCGCCCGTAAATCCCCGCCTCATCCTGCAAGACAGCCATATCCGTCTGCGGCAGCCCCAACCTCCCCGCGCCGTCATAGTCCGCGATGCCCTCGATCATCGTCACGCCTGTGCCGAGCGAGATTGGAACGAGTTTATGGAAAACAATCAGATTGCGAATCGTCATCGGCGCGATGAGGACGACCGCCGCGCCGATGATTGTGATTGCGGCGCGCACACGTCGCCCGCGCACGAAAATAATCGGAACGAGCGCGGCCAGAAAAAACGGCAGCAGGATAGCGTTCGGCCTGAGCCAGCATGAAAGCCCGATTAAAGCTCCGGCGAGTAAAAGATCGAGCCGCCTGCGCCGCTCGCTCGATGCGCGTATGAAAAGATAAACGGCGAGCAGAATCGGCAGGACGGATATAGAATCCGGCAGGAGCAGCAGCGAGTTGTAAGAGAGTTGCGGCGAGAGCGCGGCTAACACGCCCGCGATGACGGCGACTCTTTTTGAGGTCAGCTCAAGCGCGATGAGAAAGACGAGGACAACGGATATCGCGTCGCAGAGAATCTGAAAGGCGCGCAAGGCTGCGTCTGATTCTCCGAAGAGCGCGAAGAGCGGCGCTATCAAGACCGGATAGCCCGGCGGATGTGCCAGCACGTTCGCGTCGGACGGAGGATTTGCGCCGCGCACGAACAGGCTCAGCTTGCCGCTCGCTAGAGTGCGCGCGTCGGCCTTGTAAGTTAGAGTCAACTGCGTCATCACCTGTTCTATCGCCGCGCGGTTGTGCTGCCAGACCAGTAGCCGCACACACGGCGCGAGCAGAAAGATGAGAAGCATCGTAAAAATAAGGCGGTTGCGTTGAGCGTGGAGGGACGGCTTGGATGGCAGGGAATTGTCGGGGCTGTTCGTTGAATATTCTGTCGTCATCTTAACTTGAGCAGATAATATAGCTTATTGAAAAGAATGCGACTAGAAATTAGACACAGAGGGTTAAGAAGATTTCAAATTTGAGATTTTGAAGATTTGAGATTTCAAGGATTTCAAATTTGAGATTTGAGATTTGAGATTTGAGATTCTGAATTTGAAATTCCTGTATGCTGTGCTCTTCTGTGATGAAATGCTTTTGTTGATGATTCGGGCATGCTCTCCTGCTTGTCTTGCATCGTGTCTCTTAATACACTTGCAGCGCAAGGCTCATTCAAGCAAACGTCAGGCTGATGTTGCTGCACATGGTAAACCGTGCTCTCAGGAGTTAATGACTGATTATGGCTGTTGCCACGCCGGGGCCGCCCGCTACGCCGACGCGCTCTACTGTCACGGGCGCGACGCGGTTGCCTGCTAAATCCGATCAGGAGTGGTGGGTCGAGCCTCTCAGGTGGGCTGCGCTCGCGGTCTTTATCGCCGTCCCCATTTTTACGATGATGGTTCAGCCGCTCGCCGGTCGCGTCGTGTGGACGATAGTGGTCGCGGCCTTGCCGCTCTTTATCGTGCTGGTCGGCTATCATCGCTGGCGTCGCATCTGCCCGCTCGCCTTCTTTTCGCAGATTCCTGTTCGCTTGCGTCGTCCGGGCACGCGCAGGGTTTCCGAATGGCTCGAAAAGAGATATTACTATGTGACGTTCACGGTCTTTTTCGGCTCGCTGTGGCTGCGCCTGATTGCGACCAACGGCGACGGCCACGCGCTCACAGTCTTCTTCATACTGATCGCGCTCGCGGCTCTCATCGTCGGCACGTTCTTCACGGGCAAGACATGGTGCAACCATATCTGCCCGCTCTCTTTCATCGAAAAGATTTACACGGAGCCGCACGGCCTGCGCGAGACGCAGAACTCGCAATGCACGAAATGCACTGCCTGCAAAAAATTCTGTCCGGACATCAACGAAGAGAATGGCTACTGGAAAGAGATCGAGTCGCGTGCGAAGCGTTTCGTCTACTTCGCTTTTCCCGGCCTCGTGTTCGGGTTCTATTTTTATTACTACCTGCAAGCGGGAACGTGGAGCTACTACTTCGGCGGTAGTTGGACTAACGAGCCGGGGATGATCTGGCGCGCGTTTCTGACGGGCAGCGACGCCAGGACGGCTGGCTTTTTCTTTCTACCCTCTGTGCCGCGCGCACTGGCTTCGCTGTTGACGCTCGCGTTGTGCGGCCTGACGAGCTTCGTGCTGTTCTCGATGCTTGAGCGCGCCATCGGCGGATGGCTCAAGCGGCGCGACGCGGAGACGGACGGCTTGCGCGTGCGGCATGTGACGTTCACGCTCGCGGCCTTCACGGCTTTTCTGACGTTCTACACCTTCGCGGGCGCGCCGAGCCTGTGGATGCTGCCGTGGGTTTTTCCGCAACTCTTTCTGATTGCGGTCGTCCTGACGGCGACGCTCACACTGGCGCGCAGGCTGCGGCGCACGCAGAAGACATTCGCGGAAGAATCGCTCGCGCGTAACATCATCAAGCGTTGGGCGTGGCCGGACATGCAGCCGCCGAAGGATTTACGCGAGGCTTTTCTGATTCACACGATTCGCTCGCGCGAGAGCGAACGCGGCGAGGCTCAAGTCCTCGAAGTTTATCAGGACGCCGTGCGCGAAACTTTGGCGAACGGTTTAGTCACGCGCGAAGAGATGCAGCTTTTGGAATCCCTGCGTCAGCAGTTGCATATCAAGAAAGCGGATCACGAAAAGGTTATGTCGGCTCTGGCGGAAGAAGAGCGCGCGTTGATCAGTGATCCGACGAAAAGGATTTCCGTCGAAAAGCGTCTTCAGCTTGAGACTTATGAGCGTGCGCTCGAACGCTATCTGGAGCACGTGCTGGCCGCAGAGGGCGACCCGGACGACGGATTTATACGGCAGTTGCGCGACGAGTACCGCGTCTCGGAAGCAGAGCACAAGGCTGTGCTCGACGACCTTTTAGGCGGCGAGCAGGGATTGGCCGCGCGCGTCGGGCAGGAGGTGGGAGCCATCGAACGCTCCGCGCAGGCTATTCAGGCGTTGGAGAGAAAGCCAAAGCCTGCTCACGATTTTCTGGCGGAGCTTTTGCGGCGGCGACGCGCACGCTCGATAGACCGCTTGATGCGGGGCTTGAGTTTTACGCTCGAAGGCGAATCGGAGCAAGACCTGCGCGCCGGACTCTCATCGGATAACGAAGCGGAGCGCAAGTCTGTCATCGAGCGACTGCGCGCGGTCGTGCCGCAGGCGGTCGCAGAGCGTCTGTTCGCGGCTTACCGCGAGACCATCGCGCTCAAGGCCACGCTGCCGACGCTGGTCGATATTCTCTTCGCGCTCACCAAAAGCATAGACCCCTATGTCCGCGCCGTCGCGCTCTACGGTCTCAGCGAGCGCGGCGCAGCCGACGAAGAGTTATTGAGTCGTCTCGCCGAGGATGAGCATGAGCTGGTGCGTGAAACCGCGCTCAGCTTGATCTTGCGCGGCGTAGATAAGGCGAGCGGCACACGCGCGCCGCTCAGCTCTGTGGAAAAGATGATCGCACTCAGAGGCGCGCCGATCTTTACGCACCTCGCGCCGGAAGAGCTGTTGGAGCTGGCGCACGCGAGCCGCGACGGTTTTTACGCTCCGGGCGAGGCTCTGTGCGTAGAGGGCGAGCCGGGCAACGAGGTTTTTATACTGCTCAACGGACAGGTGAGAGTCCTGCGCCATGATGATGCGGGCGAAGAGAGATTAGTCCATACGGAAGGAGCGGGCGGGCTTATCGGCGAGATGGCGGTGCTCGATCCTGCTCCGCGCTCCGCGACGGTCCTGGCGGCGAGCGAGGGCGTGCGCGTTCTACGGCTTGACGGCGACGCATTTCGTGACGCGCTCGTAGAAGACCCGTCGCTCGCCTCCGGCGTCATTCGCACGCTCGCGCAACGTCTGCGAGATATGCAGGCATAAGGGAAAAGGTAAAAGTAAAAAGGCAAAAGGAAGGCGCAAACCACTTTTAAATTAAAAGCTGGCTTCCCCTCACTTTTACCTTTTACCTTTTTACTTTTGCCTTTCAAAAGCTTCGCGGTATTTATCGGGGATGGGAACGGCGCGGCGTGCGTCGAGGTTCATGCAGGCGTGAACCTGTGTCGAGCGGGCGCAGAGTGCGCCGTCGGACGCGCGCTTTGCTTGATATTCAAAAGTGACGGAGGCGCGTCCCGTTTTCAAGACGCGCATCAACACTTCGACTTCATCGCCGTAGACGAGCGGGATGAAAAACTCCGCCTGCGCGTTAACGGTCGGAAAGCCTATGCGCTCGTCCGCCATCAAACTCGCGTAGGTGATGCCGCCACAGTCTGCGAAAAACTCTTCGAGCGCGATGTGAAAGTAATGAAAGATGACTGGATAGTAGACCAGCCCCGCCGGGTCTGCGTCGCCGAAGCGCACTCTGATGAGGGTGTGGAAAGACAAGGATGAAGGATGAAGGATGAAGGATGAAAGCGGGACGATGAAAAGTATGCTTTACTTCATCCTTCCGCCTTCATCCTTCATCCTTACGTTAAGCTACCACTGAATCGGCTTGAGGTCGGGGCCGACCACGTGATTGCCGGAGATGATATTCACGCTGCCGTCGCGGCTCGGGTTGAACGAAGCCGGCTCTCCGTCGTGAATCAAGTGCGCGCCGTACCAGACGACCACGTCCTGATTGACGACCGATTCGCCGTTGACGAACGGGTCAATTTTGATGAACGCGTTCTGGCTGGTCGTAGTGTTGTAGCCGTCGTCAATCTCTAGTTGAGCCGGAGTCGATCCCGTACTCTTGTATCGCAAGACCCACATGTCGCCGACGCCAAACGTGTCGGCGTTCCCGTCCGTGATATTGGGATTCATGATATAGCCTTCATTGCCCGCGCCGTTCTGAATGATGAGCCTGCGATTAGTCGCATAGTTGCGGCTGAGCTTGGTTTCCGTCTGCATCGGCGTCAGGAACTTCTTGCCTTTCTCCGAGATGTAGACGTTGTTGTTGGTGCCGACGATATCGAAGTCGAAACGCCAGTAAGCGTGATGATGATGAGTAGAGCAGATGCAGGTGTCGGCGGTCGCGCCGAAGCCGAAGCGCGGGCGAATCGTCCCGTCATCGGCAAGTCGCCACTCCATCACGTAGCGATACCAGCCCGCTTCAAATTCCGTGACCAGCACGGTCTCATTATTCTGAAAATAGATGTCGACGCCCCTGAAGTTGCCGGTGTCGGTTCCATTTTCCAGCGCAGTCGTCGCCGGGGTCGGTGAGATGCGTATACCGGGCGCTGGATCAGTTGATGCGGGATCGGTCTGGAACATGCCTTCCTGATATTGCCAGTCGCGGTAAGGGCCGCATTCGTTCTGTCCGTATTGAACATCGAGCACCGGCACATGACCGCGCTTGAGCACGGATTTGCCCCGATATTTCACGTCGCGCAGCTCGATGCCTGAGCCGCGCGTGCCGGAAGAGACTGACGGCCTGATGACGAGCAGGTTCCACAATTCCGTCTGGCCTTGCGAGACGACGAGCTGATACTGCCCGGCGGTATTGCGCGGCGTCGTGCTTTGATTGGCAGAAGGAACATCGCCGCAGGCTTGCGGCGTAGCCATCGCTCCCGGCGGCGCGTGTGACGGGAAGCGCATGATGCCGCCTTTGCTCAGATTGATGCCGACGATCTCGTGCTGTAGAGAGCCTTCCGTGCCGCCCATCAAGGCGAGCGTGATGATGCGGTCGCCATGCCCGTTAGAATTCTCTTGCGAGATGACGGGAGGCATCGGGCGATAAATCCTGAGCGTCGCGTCTTTCAAGGCCGCGCTGAATGCGCCGTCACTTCTCAAGACTCTCTCAGCCGCCGCGAACTCATCTTCGCTCGGCAGAGGCTGATAGTACAGCTCGGCCACTTTGTCTACGACTGCGCCCTTGAAAGCGCCTTCGGCGGTGATCACGCGATTGTTTGTGTAATCATAGAAAGTGGCGAGATAACGCGTGGGCGGCAAAGATGCTTGGCCTTTGTTATCCGCGTCTATCAACTCGAAAGAGAGCAGCCGGTTATTCGTGCCGCTCAAATATTTCTGCACATCGGAGTGGCGCGTGACACTCGATATCGCCGCATCTATCTCGGCCTGAGTCGGCCCGTAAGGGATGACTTTTATTTGCGTCGGTTGCGGCTTGATGGCCTTCGTCGTGCTGGCGAGGCTGGGGCGTAAAGCAGTCGCTGCGATGAGCAGTCCCAGCAGTATGGCGAGAACTCCGCCTGAAATATATAACCGTCGTTTCATCTTCGATCTCCTCTTTAGAGCCTTACGGACATTTACCGCTTTTAGACGCCGACCGGGGCGTGTTGCACGGCCAGTGGAATATATTGCGCCGCTCACAAAGGTGGTCTTAAACGTTCGGAGGATGGTTAAAAGTGACCTACGCTATTAACGTAGAATGATGTCACGCTCAAGCGCACCGGGGTAGGCAATGGATAACATACTGCCTATCACAAATCAAGCTTAAGGGCGTCTGCCATCGCTCTCCAAAACGGCCTGACAATCTTTCAGATAAGCGAAACACGGAAGGGAACGAAACTCGCTCTCTGCGCTCTTTGCGTCTTACTTCCTTTGCGTTCTCTGCATTGAAAAATTCACTTAACCGCAAAGAGCGAGAAGGAAGTAAGACGCAACGTGCGCAAAGAAAAACATCTGCTGCGGCTTTAAGGGACGTAAGCAGACGGGACGGAGAGGTCGCCGCTGGTGCCGAACTGTTGCCCCTGCACGGCTCCGTTGCTGCTGTTGAGGCTATACCAACTGCCGTTGGACTGGCGAAAGACAGCGATGTCAGTCTTGCCGTCGCC
>CAXTPS010000013.1:0-78958 GCA_964246305.1 uncultured Pyrinomonadaceae bacterium | reverse complement strand
GTCTTGCCGTCGCCGTCATAATCCGCAGCGATGGGCACGTCCGAGCTGATGCCGAAAGGAACCGCGCGGAATGAGCCATCCGAACTGTTGAGTATGTACCAGTAGCCGCTTGAGGGGCGAAAGACAGCTACGTCAGTCTTGTTATCGCCGTCGAAATCTCCGGGAGCGATCCTGTCTCCGGTCGTGCCGAAGGCGTAGGCTGTAAAACCAGCCGTGCTGCGCTGCACATACCACGCGCCGTTGCGATAGACGGAGACATCCGTCTTGCCGTCGCCGTCAAAGTCCGCCGGAGCCGTGCCCGTTCGCGCGGTCGCAGCATAGATGTAGTCTCCGTCCGGCATCCCATCGCCGTTGCCGCCGTTGCCCGTCGCGTAGAAAGTCACGCGTCCGGCCCACGCCGCCGGAGCAGTCCAGACGAAATTCCATGTCTTTGAATCAGAGCCGGGAACCGGGTCAGTCCCGGCAAGCTTATGCTCTAAGTAAGTGCGCGAATTGCTCCCATCGTTTACGAGCTGCGTTTGTACGCTGTCGGTGACGACGAGCGTGCCGACTCGATTGTTGCTGTCGTCGAGCGCGGTGAGCTGGAAGCCGTATTTCAGCGCGCCGCTCTGCCTGACGCGAACCTTCAACGGGATTGACTGATTGGGCGTGTAACTATCCGGCACATTGAGAATACTGACGCGTCCAGTCCCCTCATTAAGCCCGAAGTTGCCGTGACATGCGGTGCAATTATTTTCATCGGGCGCATTCGTAAATCCGGGGAAAGGGCCTGTGCTATGTGCCTCAATCTTTTTGCTTGAGAAGGCGTAAGCTGCGAATGCGAGGGCGAGAATGATGATTGAAAGCTTGATGTGTGATTTTAGACGACGAAAACTGCGCGGCATGCTTGTACTCTTTCTGACTGGCTTTAAAGGCTACGGTCGGGGACACCGTAGAACAGTTTGTTGATTTTGATTCACGGAATGCGCGCTGCTTTCACTGCCTCGCGCCGGGGGACTTTCCAAACCGGGGACAATAAGCCGAATCGGCCTTGATGTCAAACTCCGCAGAGGAATGCAGAATTAAAAATGTAAAATGCAAAATTCAAATAAGCCAGTTGGGTTTTGCGTTTTGCACTTTTAATTTTGCCTTTCTGACACTGCCTAGATAATGCTTCTGTTTATGTGCGAGCGACTTGGATCACTTCTTCGTGCCTGCCTCCGGCTTCGCCTGTGCTGCTGCGGCGCGGTCGAAGTTGGCTTTGAAGATATTTGTGTTGGGGTTGTTCTGCTCTCTGGCGAGCGTGTAGGCTTTCTCGTAGTTGATGCGCGCAAGCTCTGTGCGTCCCGTGTTCTCGTAAGCTTCGCCGAGGCTGTCGTAGACGTTTGGAGAGTTGGGATAGCGTTCGACGTTGGCTTTGAAGGCGGCTATCGCTTCGTCCATGTTTCCCGCGCCCATCAGTTGATAGCCGATCTGATTGACCAGAGCTTCCGGCGTGCGTAGCTGGTAGCCGAATTTTTGTGAGAGCTTGTTGTAATGCTCTTCTATGCTGCGCCAGCCGCCGACGATGTTGCCCGTCGCGGCGTCTACCGGAAGCTGCCAGCCTTCAAAGATTTTACGCAGTCCGGCATAGTGGCTGCGCAGGACGACGGAGCCGTGATCCTCTTCCATCATCTGCTGCGAGAGCCAGTCGAAGCCTTTCGGATGGTACTGCTTTAAGATTTCATTGAAGCGATTGAAGCTCGTCAGGATGTCTCCCGGCTCGTTGCCGAGCGAGAGATAGAGCGTCTTCTTCCACTCCTTGTGCGACTTGAAAAACTCTTCGGCGCGTTTCACTTCGTACTCGCCGTCCCAGTTGAGCGAGGGGCTGACGGCGATGTATGCATTGAAGAGGTCGGGGCGCGAGAGCATCGTGTGAATTGCGAAGAGTCCGCCGAAGGAATGTCCGGCGAAGATGCGATAGGGCTGCACTCTGTACTTGCTCTCGATATTCGGAATCAGCTCAGTCTCTATGAACTTTAAAAACTTGTCCGCGCCGCCGCTCGTCGGGAACGGTTGCACTCTTCCGCCCGGCAGGGGCATAGAGGCATTGGTCGGCGTCAGGTCGCGCGTGCGGTCTGTGTTCATAATACCGACGATGATCATTTCGGGAATGCGACCATTGCGCGCCAGAAATGCGACCGTCGAAATCGTGTGAGCCATCTGCGCGTCGCCGTCAGTCATGTAGAGCACAGGGTAGCGTTCGTTGCCTCGCTCGTATCCGGGCGGCGTGCGAACCAGTATGATGCGATCCTCGCCTAGCACATCGGACTTGACAGTCACGCGCGACGGAGTATCGAACGCCTGCTGAGCCGCCTGCCCGTGCGCCGGAGGCGGCGTGAGAAGCAGCACAGCCATCGAAACCGCGAGTCCCAATAGACTTTTGAAAAAATGATTTCTGTTCATCGTCGCCTCCGGTAAAGTTTTGAGAGACATAAAAGGAAAGTTCAATCATTATTCTACAGCAGAGGCCGGTAAAAAGATTCTCCGCCGCCAACTATTTACAAACGGATAATAACTTTTAAGTACCCGGACTGAATTAGTGTCATGTAAGTTTCTAAAGAACACCTTGTTTTACTTGGCTCAGGCACAAAATTTTAGCTGACTCTAAACCTGTTGGAGTACTTACCATTATTTACACGCCTCTTCTGTTTTATAATTCCAGACAGATGAAAAATAAGCTATGAAAGAAGGTTTTTGTTCTTTGTGCTTTGGTCTTTGCACGCGACTCAGCCCTGAATGATGAAACTCAAGCCGAGTAAAACATCAAAGACCAAAGACCGAAGACCAAAGCTCGATCTGTAACTCCATGGCTAATCCAAGTTGGGAAGGTCTCCAATGACGCAACCATTCAAATGTCCTTCATGCGGCGGGCCGCTTGAGTATCACGGCGGCAACATGGCTGTGCGCTGTGAGTTCTGTTCCAATCAGGTCATCGTGCCGGAAGAGCTGCGCCAGCAACACGCGCACGGAGCTGTGCCGCTGCCGGAACAGTTTGGCAAGCTGGCGGAGATAGGCCGACACATACGCAACGGTAACATCATCGCCGCTATCAAAGCTTATCGAGAGCATTTCGGCGTCGGTTTGAAAGAGGCCAAAGATGCCGTCGAGAATCTGGCGGCGGGAAAGCCCGTCGAAGTCTCGCGCACGGTCGAGATGGGCGGCTTTCAAAATCAATCGCCGACGCTTCCACTTTCGTCTCTGCCTTCGGCGCATGGCGCGAGACGCTCAAGGGGATGCTCGCCGCTCGCGCTCGCTGTAATCATTTTCGCGCTCGTCATTTCGAGCGTCGGCATCGGGCTATATCGCATCACGTCGCGCACGAAAAGCACGGGCGCGACGCCTGCGCCGCCAAAAGTCACGCAGCCCGACACGCGAACGGATAGGCGTGGAAGCGAGCTGAACGCGAACGGTTTCGCACGCGTCGCGCTCAAGTTCGGGAGCGACGGCATCGGCGCGGGACAGTTTAAGGACGCGCGCAGTGTCGCGGTTGACGGCGACGGGAACATTTACGCCGCCGATTACACGGGCGGGCGCGTTGAGGTTTTTGATTCGACGGGAAAGTTTCTGACGCAGTGGATGGTTGACGCGAAGATGCCGCTGCTCAGACTCGCGGCAGACCGCAAGGGCGTCGTCTACATAGTTCAAAGCGGCGACATCAATCGCTATGAAGGCATGACCGGAAAGTCTCTGGGCAAAGTCCCTGCTTCGGGCAGGTGGTTCAATGACGTGGCGGTCACAGCCGACGGCGGCCTCGTCGCAGTGCAGAACGGACAGGACATCGTGCGCTTCGATGCCAACGGTCGGACTGTTCAGACTGTCAAAGAAGCCATCACGCAGCAGACGGGAGATTCGGAGCTTGACGGGCAGGTCGCCGTGGACGGTCTCGGAAATATTTATGAGCTTGGCACGTTCAATAACGCCGTCTTCAAGTTTGCGCCGAATGGAAAGTTTATCAATCGTATCGGGGGCAAGGGCGAAGAGGCCGGATTGTTTCGCGCGCCGCAAGCCATCGCCGTTGACGGGCAGGGTCGTATCTACGTTAGCGACATCAAGGGCATACAGGTCTTTGACGCGAACGGACGCTATCTGGATGTGCTCAAGGTGGAAAAGAGCGTGGCTTTCGGGATGGTCTTCAATGACAGGAACGAGCTGTTCGTCGCCGCGCGGACTGAGATTGTGAAGTTCGTTTTGAATAAGTAACGGCTAGGAAATATTGAGAACTCTGCGAAGCTCTTTAACTTTCTCTTGATGCTCTTCAACAAACCACTCATTTAGCAGGGGCAGATATTCTGCTTGCCATTCAAGCGGAAGCTCGAAGAAGCTGGAAACGATTGTGCCGCGACAGCGCGGGCTTCCGCAACGGCAACGCCAGACCTCGCCGCCGTGACAGTCTATGATGTAATCACCGGTGATCTCTTCGCCCGCTTTGACTGCGCGAAGCGCGATGACGCGACTCACGCCCTCGCCTCTTCTGGCATAAACATTCGGGTCGCAGCTTGAGTTGATGTGACGCTCCGGCGTCTGCTGCAAGATGACCTTGCCGCCCGCCAGATAATCACAGTGGTATGAATATTCGCCCAACTCGGGCTGCAAAGGATGCTCGTCATCAACAATGCGAGAATCATCCATGACGAGGACTGTCTCGCCCGCCGCAAAATCGCGCGCGGCGAACACTCCCAGTCCGTGAATCTTTGATTGTGCGACGCACACGTCTGACATATTTTGGAGAATGATTGCCGAATAGCTTTAACTGTCGCCGCTCTTCAAACTCTTCCGATCAATCTTGCCGCGATCATTCTTCGGGAGCGACGCGACAAACTCTATCCAGCGCGGGTACTTGTAAAGAGCCATCTTCGATTTCGCAAACTCTTTGATGCTCTGTTCCAGCTCTTGACCTGCTATAAAGCTTTCGCGCAGGACGATGTAGGCTTTCGGTTTGATGAGATGATCGCCCGCGTCGTGGCCGATGACGGCGCATTCCATCACCGCTTCGTGTTGCAGCAAGCAGTTCTCGATCTCTGCGGGCGCGACGTAGACGCCTGAGACTTTGAGCATGTCGTCAGTCCGCCCGTGATACCAGTAATAGCCATCCTCGTCCACGTGAAACTGGTCGCCCGTCATGCATACATCGCCCGCGAAAGTCTCCTTGGATTTCTCGTGCGCCTGCCAGTAGCAGAGCGCGGCTGAGTCGCCCTTGATACGCAACGTCCCCATCAAGCCCGTCTCGACTTCCCGCCCGACAGCATCCACGATGCGCGCTTCGTAGCCCTCGACGATTCGACCGAGGCTGCCCGGCTTCACATCATCCGGGCGATTCGTGATGTAGATATGAAACATCTCGGCAGAGCCGATGCCGTCGTAGATTTCGATTCCGAAATTCTCCATCCAGCGCGTGTAGAGTTCTACCGGCAGAGCCTCGCCCGCCGAATAGCAGAAGCGCAGGCTCTTCAAATCGCTCAACGCGCCGGGCGGCGCGTTGAGCATCGCGTTAATCATCGTCGGCACCGTCGTCAAAATCGTCGGACGAAATTTTTCGATGACTTCAAACAGTTTCTCAGGCGTCGAGCGTTCCGAAAAGAGAGCCGTCGCGCCGCCGACCGCGAATGGAAACAGCAGGTTCGTCCCCGTCGCATAACCGAAAAAAAGTTTCGGCACGGAGACTGTCAAATCATCAACACCCACGCCGATAGTGCGCTTCGCAAAGACCTCAGTGTTGTAAGGCAGGTCGTGTTGCAGGTGAGCCGCGCCCTTCGGATGTCCGGTCGAGCCTGACGTGAAAAGCCAGATGGCTATGTCGTCGCGGTGCGTGTCCGCCGGTGTGAGTTCGTCCCGCATCTCGCTCGAAATCTTATCGAACGAGAGAAAATCGCCGTGCTCTGCTCCAACCACCAGCACTTTGCGCAGGTGCCGCGCAGTCTTCGCAGCCGACGCGAAATTTTCCAGCAGCGATTCATGTATGACCGCGACTGGCGCGCGCGTGTATTCCAGATAATAATTATAATCATCAGCGGGCAGGAGCGGGTTGACCATCGTAATCACCGCGCCGATACGCGCCGCGCCAAACCATGTCCAGACAAACTCCGGTATGTCCGGCAACACGATCAGCACGCGGTCTTCCTGCCGCACGCCAAGCTCGCGCAAAGCATTGCCCACACGATTCGACCAACGCACAGCCTCGCCGTAGGTATAACTCTCGTCTTCAAAATAAAGACACGTCTTATCCGCGCGCCCTTCCTCTACGTTGTGATAGAGAAAGTATTCGGCCATGTTGAAGCGTTCGGGAAATTGCATTTGGATGTTGACAGGAAAAATGTTGCGCTCAGTAACAACGCGCGAATCTTAACACATCGCGCTCACTTCTTTTCTTCGCACGGGACTTCTTCGACCACGCCTTTGCTGATAGTGAAGCAGAACTTGTTGTTATAAAACTTAAAGCCGCCGCGACCGTCGGATTCTTCATGAGTAGTAAGCGCCTTGAACTCGTAGAACTTACCTTCTTCAAGCGCGGGCGCGGGCTTCTCATCATGCAGTTGCTTGAACTCCGCCGGGACGACGCCGTAAGTAATCGGCGGCAGCTCCTCCGCCGGTGTGTGCGAACTCTTCTTCGTGCTGGTGTGAATTTCCCAGAGCGCAACGAAACTTCCATCTTGATTCTGTAACTCCCGCAAACCGGGGAAAGCTCCCGTCATAGTAATTTCCCACAGGTGGCCGTTGCCGGATAATTTGAAGGTCGGCGGATTCTTGCGATCTGTGAGAGTAACAACTGTCGGGCGTTTTTCACACGAGCCATAATTGCAAGCCAGTATGAATAAAATCAGCAGCGAAACCGGCCTCAACTTCTTTTTGTCGAGCTTCCTATTGTCACTCATGATTTACCGGCAAACGGGCATCCGGCCTCGCCGTGTTGAAGCTTCGGAAAATTTAATATTCATTAATCGCTGTGGGGAATCTTATAGCTTTATGCGACGGCCAACGATGGCATCTCATCCCATGTGCGTCCTTCGAGTTGCCGCCCAGCCTGTTTTTTCTTTGTCCCTCCCCATTGTTTAAAGAAGAAGGGAACATTGGCTGTTAAGCATTGGTCGCGAATATCGAGCACCCATTCCTTTTGCATCTCGCGTGCTCCCGGCCCTGACTCGCCACCTACTATCACCCAATCTATCCCCTTCAAATTGAGTTCAGGCAATGCCCCTAGAAGCGGTTCGAGCGAGAGGAATTTGACATTTGCCCTAGTCTCCCGTAAATGGTCAATACGGAAAGTATAGTCTCCATTTTCGACGCTAACACCCATCCAGATATTTGATGACCAAGGTAGCTGAGGGCTGAGCTGCATAAGACGTTCAGAACGTTTAGTGAGAATTTGATAAGAATGCCAGTTCGCGCTCACCATCACATCAAAGACCTGATGGATATAGCTGGTCGGCACACTCTTGTGGAAAAGATCACTCATCGAGTTGACGAAAATAACCTGCGGTTTTCTCCATCTTAACGGGAGTCCCAAAGCATGAGGCTGAAGCGTAAGAGCAAATCCGTTTGAATAATTAGGCTGCCCCATTGCTTTCAAGCGATAGGACAAGCGCTCAGCATAACAGTGCTTACATCCCGGACTGATTTTTGTGCAGCCAGTGACGGGATTCCATGTTGATTCTGTCCACTCAATAGTAGATTTTGCACCCATCAGTGTGTACCTCTAGTGCGATATTTATCAAATACAGCTTTAATAATTTTATTCGCCACTGGTTTCTGAGATGCGAAGAAAAGATAATAAACTTCAGTCCCTGTTCTATTACGCATTGGTATTGGATTAGGAACGTGCTCAAATCCAGCAATCTCTTTCAGTCGTTTTTGAAATCCGGCTACGATTGCTTGATTGTCCTCTTTCTCTGGAATTCCGAAAAAGTTTCGCTCAGTTGAATATGCAACATTTCGCCATGAATCATCTCCCCAAAAAGAATTCATGCGAGTTATGCCAAGCTCTCCTACCTTATCAGGGTCTTTCCAAAGTGCGTTCCGGTTCATATCCATGATCGGGAAGTTCAAAAAGATTTCTATACTTTTCATCTTCCCAGCAGTAGCAATAACCTCCCAGTTTAAATGCAAGCCATAGGGGTCAAGTAAACATAGTCCGCGTCGGTAATCCTCGTATTTGATTTGAGGAAATACATTTTTCAAAAGAATATTATTGCAGTCGCCTTCGTAGACATTCACATCTTTTCTTTGGCCTACAAGTTGTTTCAGGAGGTCAATCTTCTCACCATCAAGGTCAATTAAATGAAACTCTCTAAAAGGAGGAATGACGTTTAGGGCATTCAAGGGACTTCCTGCGACAAGCTGACCACTTGTTTTTGATAGATGTACTCCTGCGCCAGCGAAGGCATCAACGTATACATGATAGAGCCTTTCTTGTGCAGAGAGTATTTTGGAGTATGCCGTTGCATATTCTCTGATGATATCCAGTTTTATCTCAGACCAATAACCTATTTCGTCAAACTGTAACGAGATTCGACCGCGCTTCTTCATGAGGAACCTCCGTAGTGAGATTAGAGTTTAAGATATGATCAGCATTTTTGATATGCTTACTTTTTTGCAAACGGGCATCCGGCCTCCCCGTGCTTGGTGTCAAGATAGGTGCGCGCTTCCCAGAGTTCGGGGAAGAATTTTTTCCTGAGCGTGGTGCGCAGGTATCCGACGCCTTCAGAGCCGCCGGTGCCGCGTTTGGCGCCAACCATGCGCTCGACCATCGCTATGTGATGCGCACGCCAGAGGGCGAAATATTCGTCGTGTTCTATCAGGCTCTCGGCCAGTTGAAACTCTTCGTATCGCTCCTCAAAGTGAGTCAGGATTTCGAGGACGGCGCGCGTGCGTCTGCCATAAAGTTTTCGATTTTCTTCTTCTGCTAATCCTGCGTCATCAGCCGGAGCGTCTAGTCCGCGACGACGCAGGAGGGCATAAAAAGCATCGCCCAAAGACGGCGAAGCGAAACGCATTGTCAAACGCTCGGAGGCGAACTCGTCTTCGCGAAAATCGTGCAGCATCTTTTCGTCCCTGAAGCCGGAAGATAGTTCTATCTCGCGGAACTGCATGGACTGAAAACCGCTCGCGGGATTCAGCTCGTCGCGGAAGCCTAAGAAGCTGATGGGAGTCATCGTCTCAAGAATGTGAATCTGGTTGACCAGAATCTTTTCTATCTCGACGACGCGGCGCATGGCGCGGGCTGCTGACGCCGGGCGGTCTTCGTTCATCTGAGCGATGGCCGCATCCACTTCATGGAGAATCTGCTTGAACCATAACTCGTATGTCTGGTGAATCGTAATGAACAGCAGTTCGTCATGATGCGCGGGGTCTGAGAGGCAATCCTGCAAGCCTATCAAGTCCTGCACGCGCAGGTATTTGTTGTATGAAAGCAGCGCTTTGCTGCCGTATTCGTTGGTCATTTGATATTTGGTCTTGGGTCTTGGGTCTTGGGCCTTTGGTCTTTGAGAGTGGCGATTCAAGGATTCAATTTGCGCCACACATACAAAGACCAAAGTCCAAAGTCCAAAGACCTTTTTCAGAATGCCGCTCCCGCTGTCTCATGTTCGCCGTAAGCGCGCGTGTCTCTGATGGCTTTCATCTCGCGTATGACGAGTTCGAGTTCTTCGTCCTTCGTGTAAAAGTGCGGCGAGATGCGGACGCCCGCGCCGGGGCGATAGTCCACGATGTATTCGCGTCGAATCAGTTCTTTAGTCATCGCTCCGGCGTGCTCTGCCGCAATCGTGATGGTGCCGCCGCGCCGCGCCGGGTCGCGCGGGCTGGTGACGCGAAAGCCAGCCTCTTCCGCCAGCTCTATCAAACGCTGTGTCTGGCGTATGCTCTTGGCGCGAATCTTCTCGACGCCGATTTCGTTGATGATGCGATAACCGCTCTCTGCCGCGTAGAGTGCGGGGATGGCGGGCGAGCCGTGCAGAAAGCGCGTGATGTTCGGCGCGTAACTCATCGCGCCCTCAAACGCGAACGGGGATTCGTGCGCCATCCAGCCGGTCGTCTGCGGCGCAAACTTCGTTTGCAGGTCAGGGCGCACGTAAAGATAGCCCGCGCCGGGGCCGCCGCAGAGCCACTTGACGGAGCCGCCCGTCGCAAAGTCCACGTTCAAATCCGAGACGCTGAAGGGAACTGTGCCGGCGGATTGATAAGTGTCGAGCACGACATAAGCTCCGACTTCGTGCGCGCGTTCGATGATGGCGCGTGCGTCCTGCAAGAACGCGCTCTTGAACAGCACGTGCGAGATGGGCACCAGGAGCGTCTCTTCATCTATCGCCGCGAGCATGCGTTCGAGCGGAATCGTGATGCCGTCATCCGACTTGACCGTCTCAAGCCGCAGTCGCCCAGAGCGCGCGTGCGCTTCGTAAACGTAGAGCACGGAAGGGAAATTCAATTCCTCGCAAACGATCTTGTTGCGCGAAGGCGTCGGATCAAAGCAGGAGAGAATCAGCGACTGGCAGATCGAGACGTTCTGATGCATGACGACCGTGCCGCTTTGCGCTCCGATGATGCGCGCGACTTCATCTCCGATGGTGACGGGCATATCCCACCAGCCTTCGGCCCACGCGCGCACGCCGCGCGTCGCCCACTTCTCCGCATACGCCTGCAAACAGTCATAAGTCCCGCGCGGCATCGCGCCGAGGCTGTGCGAGATCAGATACACAGTCTTGTCTAAGATGGGGAATTCCCCGCGCCACTTTAAAAGCTCGTCCGTCAAAAGCTGTTGTCCTCCTGTTTGATGACAATATATCCGTCTGCTCGTTGAACGTCTAGCAGGCTCTGCTATTAACGTAAAAAAAATGCTTTCGCCACCCCTTCTAACTGAGCGCCTACACAGAGAGAGAGAGCCGCTCAAATAAATACCGCACGGAGTCCTGTTTAGTACTCCGTGCGGTGCTTTATCCGAAACGCTTTCGCTTGCGCGTTTATTTGACCTTTAGGAAAACGTCCCAAGCCCAAATGCTCGATTGAGTATTAGCACGGGTTTTAACCCTCGCTCTGAAGCGGAACTGATTGCCGTATTCGTCAGTGCGCCTGGACTCTTTGTAGTTGAGTTCCAGCATGGAGACGCCAAGCTCCGGCAGCGTATGAAGCTCACCCGGCTCAGAGATGCCGTTGTGGTTTGCATCCTGCCACAAGCGTAGTCTGGAGAAGACGGTATCATCGCTCGTTATCATCCCGTCCCCGTTGCCTCCATTCGCTTTCTTATCGTATTCAGCCAGCGCCGCAAATCCGTTCGGGTCGGCAGCCAGCGGCTGTGGCGTGAAGTTGCCGAACAGTTCCGCACTGTTATCGACAAGGCCGTTACCGTCGCGGTCTAAAGCGAGCCACGCATCATCAGAGCCGAGGGCTGTCCACGCCACGACATGTGGAGCGAAATCACTGAAGATGTCGAAATTAACGCCGTCATTGACATTAGTCAGCGCGAATCCATCTCCCATAATATCTATCACAATCGGCGAACCGGCCCGGCATCTGCATGAAGGCTCCCCGATCCATCCCTGATCGCAGCCGATGTCGTCAGGCTCGACACAGGCCGTGGTCACCGGATAATAGTGCCCGTTAGAACCATTACTACCTATGTTTCCTACCGTCCCCGCTGCGCCAAAGCCTAAGTTGCTCGGTTGCTGACCGTCCATCCCATCAGATGCGGGCGGGCACGACGAGCAATTGAAATTGTTGCCCTTATCTCCTCCGTCACCACCATATCCGGATATGCCAGGGTAGCCGGCATCGCCTGCCGCTCCACGCGCTCCGCCGGGTCCTAAACCGACGTAAGTGATGATCGTGCCGACGAAGTTGCGGGGATACTGGACAGTGATGTTGCCACCGCTTCCACCCTGCCCACCATTTCCACCTACTCCCCCTGCGCCTCCTTTACCCCCATGGCCGCCATCCCCGCCATTGCCGCCATTGCCGGTGCCGCCATGTTTGAGCGTGCAATCGGCTCCGTTGCCACCTCTCCCGCCGGTTGCGCCAAGTCCGCCGGTCGAACCCGGTCCGCCTTTGCCGCCCGGGCCGCCGGTTCCCCCCTTGGAAGAGTATGTATACGTTGTATAGCTGTTGCTCGTGATGCTCGTGAAGATATTGCCGCCGCTCCCGGCCGGCCCTCCGTCCTCACCCTGATAACCCATGTTTCCATCGCCTCCATCATCTCCAAAGAAACCTTCAAGGCCGTCAGCAGACCCAGGGCTACATACTCCATTGGCTCCTGCGGGAGCCGGGTTTGGCGCGCCGTTGGTGGCAGCCGGTCCCGGCATGCCTATGTTTCCGGCGCTGCCATTGCCGCCATCCGCGTTTTGGTCCGGGCGAGATGAAGCTTTAAAAAACATCGCTTTCTCATACTTCTTCTGCGTCTTGAGCCGCTTCTGCTTTTCGAGCCACTCTTCATAACCCTGCCCGTCCGTGTTGATAGTGATATGCCCGCCCGACATTAGTTGAGGGACAAACTTTTTCACTGAGCGTCTGGCTGTCTTGTAACTTGCAGTAATGAACGATGCCTGCTGTTTTCTCATCGCGGCATCCAGCGTCGTGCCTAACACTCCGGCCTTGCCGATGGGATAAAAGTAGACGTTCTTGCCGTATCCTTTAATCACGGCATCCGTTCCTTCAAAAACTATCTGATTGGCAATGAAGACTGTGTCTCCGGTCAGCTCCACCTTCTCAGGCAGGTAAAGGATATTTGCCATTTGCACGCCCTTCAAACGACTGCCTGCGCGACGGTCTATTTTCAGCTCATACATCTGAGCGAACTTCGGCGCAAGCTTGTCGCGCCAATCCGCGTCGAGCAGAGTTTCAGCTTCGAACGGCACGCCTTTTTGTTCGAGCAGGTCTCGCGCCGGTTTGAAATTCTGCCGCTGATGCTCGCGGTCTTCCTGGCTGTTTCCGGCTGTGTTTGAGGATTGCCACTCCTGTTGTGCGGATGGTTGACCTAAAGACTGTGATGAAACATTTCTGTTCCAGACAGAGTAAGCAATGAGGGATAGAGCTATCCCAAAAGCTAGATAGGACTTTTTCATAAGTTGTCTCCAGACTTTGTTGGGTGTAAGGAATGTGCAGGAGTAAGAACTTATAAGGAAAGCTCTTACTTCGCAGATTATGGTTCAAGGTGCGATCAAACTCTACTGGCATCCATCAAAGCTGTCAAGGTTTTTTGCCTTCGGGGGCCAGCTCGTCCGCCTTCGCCGCCTGCTAACGAGTCGAGAATTTATTGCTGCTCGTCTCATAAAGCTTGATGCTGGCGGGCGAGCCGCTCCGGTAATCACGGGTGATAATCATTACCTGATAAAGTCCGTTGCCGACGGCGACGATCCGGTCGTTCAGCAAGCGGCCTTGCCCCTCAGCAACTCTCTTCTTTGTCGCGCGCGATGCGCCGACGCGTCATTCCGTATTGGGATTCGTCTCTTCTTTAATCTCTTCGCTGTCGGGATTCTCTGCGCCGGGCACGGTCGCGGGCTGTGTGCCTTCGGGTTGTCGTGGGGCTTCTTCGGTAGTGTCACTTTGCGGCTTATTTTCTTCTTCGTTCATCTTCAGACTCCTTCGCGTTTCAGCTTCGCTCGCTCTCGATACAGATGTTTCGGCTTAAGTTGTAGGCGCGTATCTTAACACGTTTCGGAGACTAGCTAAGCACCTGAAAGCAAAAACCTGATACACTTCCGCCGTTGCAATCATGTGGCGATTCGAAAACCCAATCAGGCATCCGATTCCCGAAACGCGCTGGCCGACTGCGGAAGAGGCCGCGCGCTCGCTGCTCTTCCAACCGGTAGGAATCGGCACGCTCAAGCTCAAGAGCCGGACGTGGGTTCCGGCGATGGTTCCGTGGCGCGCGACCGACGACGGATTCGTGACGCGTGACAATCTGGATTGGTACGGGCGTTTCGCTGAAGGGCGACCGGGCGCGATTGTCGTCGAAGCGACGGGCGTGCGCGACATTCCGAGCGGCCCGCTCCTGAGAATCGGCCACGACCGTTTTATTCCCGGCTTGCGCGAGCTCGTCGAAACCGTCCGCGAAGCCAGCGACGGGCAGACGCGCCTCTTCATACAGATTATAGATTTCCTCTCGGTCAAGCGTCGCCCGGACAAAGCCAAATTCCTCGAACGCTTTTTGAAACTCGAAGCACGGCACGCACGCGCGATTGCAGAGGCGACGACTGATGAGAGCTGGCTCGAAAAAGATGAAGCGGACGTGCGAGCTTTTCTCGCAGCCGCGCCGGAAGAGCTGCTTGAGCGCATACTGGACGAACGCGAGCTGGAATCGCTCCGCTTCGGATACCGCGAGCGCGTCACGGACACGCACCTCCGCCACATAAAGGAACTGCCGGAAGTCCTGCCGGACATCTTCGCCGCCGCCGCCGTGCGCGCACGCGAAGCCGGATTCGACGGCGTCGAGCTGCACTACGCGCACGCCTACACAATGGCTTCGTTCCTGAGCGCGCGAAACAATCGCGCGGACGGCTATGGCGGCGAGAAAGAGAATCGCGTGCGCCTGCCGCTAGAAGTCTACAGGCGCGTGCGCGAGCGCGTCGGTGACGATTATGTGGTGGGCGTGCGTTTCCTCTGTGATGAAGTCATCGAAGGCGGCAATCGTGTCGAAGATGCAGAATACTTCGGCGTCGAATTCGCGCGTGCAGGCTTTGATTATCTTTCGATCTCGAAGGGCGGAAAATTTGAAGATGCGGCGCAGCCGAAAGTCGGCCACGCAGTCTATCCTTATACGGGGCAGAGCGGCTACGAGTGTATGCCGACCACGCTTTCAGACGAGCGCGGTCCGTTCTCGCGCTCAGTCCCGCTCGTCTCCGGCATCAAGCGCGCGGTCACGAACGCAGGCTTTCAAACTCCGCTCATTGCCGCCGGAGGCATCACGACTTTTGAGCAGGCCGAAGGCATCCTGCGAAGGGGCGAGGCAGACATCACCGCGCTCGCGCGTCAAGCCTTAGCCGACCCCGATTGGTTTTTGAAAGTGTTGCGCGGACGCGGTGAAGAGATTCGCCGCTGCACTTACACGAACTACTGCGAAGGTTTGGATCAGGTACACAAGCAGGTGACGTGCAAGCTCTGGGATAGAGTCGGTTTGGATGAGCCGCAGATAACTCTCACCGCAGACGGTCGCCGCCGCCTCATCCCGCCGCGCTGGGAAAGAGATGGCTGAAAGGCAAGCTGGGAATAATCCCAATTCTCCCGCACATAAATAAGCCGGGGGGAGAAGAAAAAGACGATTTCCCGCAAAGGCGCAAAGACGCAAAGCAGAAGCACGCAAAGCTCAATCAGCATTCCATCCTTTAGCGTTCTTCCTTTGCGCCTTTGCGCGAGATTCTTTCTTAATGATTTAATCGGCGGAGCTGGTCTTCAACTCTGTTCGAGTCGCCAGTGGTTGCAGCGCAACTTGTTCCCAGCCCATTTGAGGTCAACTTCTTCGAGCCGAGAAAATCCCATCTTCCGGCAGATAGCGTTTGAGGCGTCGTTGGTGACGGACGGAAACGCGTGGAGCGCATCCCAACGCCCCTCCGCGCGAGCCTTGTCGAGCATGGCGCGCACGGCTTCGGTCGCCAAGCCCTGACGTTGAAATTCAGGCAGGATTGACCAGCCGACTTCGTTCATGCTCTCGCCATGCACGTTGTTTTCCCAGATGCAGACAGAGCCTGCGACACGCTCTTCGTCTCCGCCCAGAATAATCTTGAAGATCCATGCCCGACCGTTTTCCACGGACTCGACATCGCGCCGTAGCTTCTGCGGCAGTTGCTCTCTATCGAAAACAACGCCGCCCAGGTGCTTCACCATTCGAGGGTCGCAGTAGACGCGCTCGTAAAGCTTTATATCGTCTGTCGTGAGTGGTACGAGTTCCATCGTCAATTAACTTCCGGCGGCTTCGTATGCGGCGATGAATTCCGGGTCGCGCCTTTTCAGGTTATCGTAATCAATCCGCTTGCTTCTGGTCATCAGCTTATACGCGAAGGGCAGCGGGCTGAGATGCATGTAGTCACCTGCGTGCTCGAACCAGACGAGGCTTTCCTGCGCCGCTTCCTGATACTCTTCGATGACGGGCTTTCGCGCTCTCTCAAATTCGACGAGCGCGAGCTTCACATCATTCTCCGCTTGAAAACATTTGTGCAGCGCGATGGCGTCTTCGAGCGCGAGCTTGGTTCCTGAGCCGATAGAGAAATGCGCCGTGTGCAGTGCGTCGCCGAGCAGCACTATGTTGCGATGGCTCCAATGATTATTTTTGACGTTGACGAAGTTGAGCCACTTCGAGTTGTTCGACATGAGCGTGTGGCCGTGCAGGTCTGCGGCGAAGACCTCTTCCAGCAAGAGGCGCGTTGCTTCATCCGGCATCGTTTCAAATCCCGCGCTCGCCCATGTCTGCGGGTCGCACTCGACGATAAAAGTGCTGGTCGTCTGATTGAACTTGTAAGAATGCGCGGCGAAGACTCCGGCCTCCGTTTGATGAAAGGTGAGCGTCAGGCCGTGAAAAAGTTGCCGCGTCCCGTACCAGATATATTTATTCGCGCCGAGGCTCAAATCAGGCTCGAAGAACTGCTCGTAAGCCTGCCTCACAGAGCTGTTGATGCCGTCCGCGCCGACGAGCAGGTCGCAATCATCGGCAAGCGATTCTATCTCTGACACCTCGGTCTGAAAGCGCAGGTCAACGTCCAATTCCCGGCAGCGTCTTTGCAGTATGTTCAGCAGCTCGATGCGGGCGATGCCTGAAAACTTGTTTCCGCGAATCGTTATCTTCTGATCCCGATGCACGACATCCACGTTGTCCCACATCTCGAAACTGTCTGTGATGCTGCGGTAAGACTCTTCATCATTCTCTTTTAAATAAGAGAGCGTCTTGTCGGAAAAGACCACGCCCCACCCGAACGTCGAGTCGGGCGCATTGCGCTCCAACACAGTGACCTCTTGTGCCGGGTCTGATTTTTTCATCAGCAGCGCGAAGTACAATCCGGCTGGCCCGCCGCCGATGATCTTAATTTTCATAATGCCTTTTGAACCACGTATTCTCTTTGTCTCAAAGCATTTTCTAACAGATCAAGCACCTTCAATTTATCTGCCCACTCGCGCAGATACTCAATATCCAGAGTGCTTCCCTGTGTTCCGATGATGCCTGCCACAGCACTCCGCCGTGTGCTTGAGACTTCGCCGCCTGCGCGATAGCAATTCAGCTTCGCCAGAATAGTGTCTTCCGCTGTGGCAACGTAGATTCCCTGCGAGGATTCAGGGGGGATTTTTTCTAACTGCCGTCGGGCTAACTGTTGACGGCTGAAATCGCTCTCCAGCGGGATGAAAATATCTATCTTGAAAACAGAATCATAGTGAATGGCATTAAAGGAGCAACATTGCGTTACTGCTCTGCGGACAGCTTGCTCATCAATATAGAATTTCTCCTGCAACGCTGCGACGAGCGGCTTGACTTGATTTAGTTTTATGTCCGCTATGATGTCCACATCTCCTGTCGCGCGATAAAGACCACGCATTGAGCTGGCGAATGAGCCGACGACAACATAGGCTATGCCTGATTCTTCGAGAACGCGAGCGACCTCAATCAAAACCGCGAAAGGAGTTTCCATAATCCTCAGGCTATTTGTTCAGTACCCTTCGCGCTCAGGATCGAATCCGTAAGCGCGTATCACTTCGTCGCGCGTCAGTAATCTTGCAATGAGTCTACGCCGTAGTTCTTCCTCATCGGCTTGTGGGAAGCGGCGACGTAAATCAGCCAGCATCAGCATGCGTGTTGATTGAATCAGCTCACATGTCAGCGCGAGCCGCTTCCAGACGGGCATCGGGCGCATCAACTCAAAGACTTTTTGCTGCGCTTCGGGCGTCGTGTCTGTTGAAAGCGGCTGCATCATTTCATCATCACCCTTTCAAAAGTTGGCTGGCGATGACCAGCTTCTGAATCTCGCTCGTGCCTTCATAAATTCTCAGAGCGCGCACGTCTCTGTAAAGCCTTTCGACTATATGGCCGCGCACAAGGCCCGCGCCGCCGTGTATCTGCACGGCTGAGTCTGTGATGCGTCCGGCGGCTTCCGTGGCGTAGAGCTTGGCCTGGCTCGCTTCACGTGTGACGCGCTCGACGCCAGCGTCTTTTAGATAAGCCGCGCGATAGACGAGCAGGCGCGCGGCGTCCAGCTCCGTCGCCATGTCCGCGAGCTTTTCCTGAATCAGTTGATGCTCCGCGATGGGGCGTCCGAACTGCGTGCGTGTTTTCGCATAAGCGATTGATTCGTCGAGCGCGCGTCCGGCCATGCCGCAGGCCGCCGCGCCGACGCTCGCGCGAAAAACGTCGAGCGTCTGCATCGCGAGGCGCAGTCCGTCGCCGGCATTCCCGATCATGTCTTCGGCGGGCACGCGGCAGCTCTCGAACTCTATCTCGCCAATCGGATGCGGCGAGATCATCTCCGTGCGCTCGCGTACGCGAAAGCCCTGCATGCGCGCCCCGACGACGAAAGCCGAAAGCTCTGCGCGCCCGTCCGCGCGCGTTCCTGTTTTAGCGAAGACGGTGTAAAAATCCGCCAGCCCCGCGTTCGAGATAAAACGCTTGCGCCCGTCAATCACATAAAACTCGCCGCCGCTCTCTTCATCGCGCACGCGCCGCGCGGAAGTTTTGATCGAAGCGACATCGGAACCCGCATCAGGCTCTGTCAAAGCGAAGGCGGCGATAGCCTTGCCCGTCGCGGCTCGCTCAAGCCAGAAGTCGCGCACGTGTTCGGACGCGGCGAGACTGATGGCATACGTGCCCAATCCCTGCATGACGAACGCGAGGTCTGCGAGCGATGAAGAATAAGAGAGAGCTTCGCGTATCAAACACAGGCTGCGCGTATCGAATGGCGTCCCGGCTCCCGCGACCGCATAGCGCAAGAGGTCTTCATGCGCCAGCAGCGCGAGCAGCTCACGAAAGCGCGTATCCTCGTCCAACGCTTCGCCCGCGCGCGGTTCAATCTCACGCTCGGCAAACTCCCCCACACGCTCTGCCAGAGCGCGCTGTGCAGGGGTAAAGAACGGGGTTTCTTCGATAAAATTATCTATCATAATCTGGGTCTTTGTGCTTTGGCCTTTGTGCTTTGCACGCGACTCGTCTTGAATTTTAAAGCTCAACCTGAGCAAGAAGAACAAAGAGCAAAGCACAAAGTACAAAGACCATTATTTGAATTTCGGCTCACGCTTCGCAACAAAAGCTTCGTAGGCTTCGCGGTAATCGGGATGCTGCATGCAGGTGGCCTGCGCCTGCGCTTCCCATTCGAGCGCGGTGTCGAGGCTCACGTCCAGCTCGCGGTCGAGCATCTCTTTGGTCATCGCGAGCGCGAAGGACGGGCCGCGCGCCAGACGTTCCGCGAGGGAGCGCGCCTCCGTCTCTAAATCTTCCGCCGCGACCAGGCGATTGTAGAGGCCGATTCTTTCCGCCTCTTCAGCCGCAATAAAATCCCCTGTGTAAAGCATCTCGGTCGCCTTCGCCAGACCGACGAGACGCGGCAGAAGGTAGGCCGCGCCCATGTCCGCGCCAGAAAGTCCGACGCGCACGAAGAGAAAAGCGATCTTGGCCGCAGGCGTCGCGAGGCGTATGTCCGAAGCGAGAGCGATGCACGCGCCCGCGCCCGCCGTCGTGCCGTTCAGAGCCGCGATGACCGGCTTGCGTAAAGCGCGTATGTTGGACACGAGCGCGCAAGTCATCCGCGTGAACTCTAAGAGTCCCTGCATGTCTCGCTCAAAGAGCTGCCCGATGATGTCATGCACATCTCCGCCGGAGCAGAACGCGCGACCCGCGCCCGTGATGACGACCGCGCGCACAGCGTCTTCATCGCGCAGAGCCGCGAACGTGTCCGTCAACTCACGATAGACTTCAAAGGTCAGCGCGTTGAGCCGCTCGGGACGATTGAGCGTAATCGTCGCCACACGTTCGCGCACCTCATAAAGAAAGCTTTTCGGTTCAAGCATAGATTAGCAACTTAACGGCCTCGCGGTTTTAAGTACGGGTCTCAGAGTTTAAGGTTTATAAGTGTTCTCTTCCAGTAATTCGAGAGGCGCGGGCAGGTTGCCGCTCATCAATATCTTGGCTGTATCTTCCGCCTGCTCTTTAGTGAAGCGGCCTGAAATCTCTCCGCTGTCAGTGATCTGACTTTTGATGAATGCCACCGAACGCACCTTTTTGTTGAGGACGATGGCAATATAATTATTGATGTTCGCGCTCGTCCATCTGCCGAACCGCTCTGCTGCTTCGGGTTTGAGGCGGAATACTATCTGGTAATCTTCTGCGCCGCCCGTGTTTGAAACTGCTTCGGCGTGGCTGATGTCTTGCCCTGCGATGATCGGCGCGTGTTTCACGACGACAAAGCTTCCGGCGCTTGCTCCTGAGCCTTCACTGCGCTCCAGATAGGGCATCACGTCGTTATACGGGCTTGCGGTAGCTGCCTCTTGCTGTGTGGAGTAGCGTCGGAAGGGAGCAGGCGAAGGGTCTGAAACGACCTCTCGGAGTTCCATGCCTTCCGACAGCAAAATACTTTTGACTCGCTGTGAGTCCAGCGAGCTTGAAAAACGCAGGATGAGCCGGTCGCCGTTTTGTCTTTGCAGCTTGCAGTAAATATTTAACTGGTCACAGCGATTCTGTATGACGGACATCGTCTGCGCGATGCTCTGCTCAAGTTGCGCCCCATCCGCTTTGACAGCTACGGCCAGCTGTGTGCCGCCCTTGTCCTGCGGTTTCTGTGAACCTTGCAGCTTGAGCAACTGCGCGCAGCCGAGGGTCGTCGAGAGCAGTAAAAGCAGAGCCAGCAGCGATAACGGCAATTTGTATGGCGATTTCACGGGCGCACCTCTTCGGCCTCGTCGGCGCGAGCTTACCTCTGCGACAGCGGAAACAGTTCAATCAAAGATGACAGCGATTCCTTCGATCTCTACTTTGGCCTCGTCTTCGAGCAGTCCTTTGACCTCGACGAGAGCCATCGCCGGAAAATGGCGTCCCATGCGCGCGCGCCAGCTCTCGCCAACCTCTCGCGTGCGTCCGCAATATTCGTTTTTGTCAGTCACGTAGATAACTAGCCGCGCGATATTTTCAGGCGTCCCGCCCGCCGCCGTGACGACTGCAAGCAGGTTGGCAAGAGCTTGGTTAAATTGCTCGACAAAATCCGCGCTCACGATTTTTTGCTCTGCGTCCCAGGCGATCTGTCCGGCGATGAACAGCAGCCTCCCGCCCGATGGCGTCACGACGCCGTTTGAATATCCGCGCGGCGCGCCGAGAGCTTCAGGGTTGATGAAGGTGAAAGACATTTTAGATTTTGGATTTTGGGTTTTGGATTTTGGGTTATCGAACGGATTGAGTGAAAACAGACAGTTTGTCTTCCAATCCAAAATCCAAAATCTAAAATCCAAAATCAAGAAAGAACTGTTCCGCCGTCAATGTTGATGGCCTGACCGTTGATGCCGCGTCCTTCTTCGCTGGCGAGCAGGAGCGCGAGCGCGGCTACCTCTTCGGGCGTGACGAGACGATTCTGCGGACTCATGCGATTCAGAACATCTCGCGCTTCATCTGTCGTCTTGCCGGTCTTGGCTGTGATGTTTTCGATAGCGTGCGCGGCCATCGCCGTCTCGACATAGCCGGGGCAGATGGCATTGACCGTGATGCCGCGCGTGGCGACCTCCAGCGCGACGGAGCGCGTGAGGCCGACGACCGCGTGCTTCGATGCGGTGTAGGCCGCGATGTAGGGCGCGCCCGTTTTGCCAGCGATGGAAGCGATGTTGATAATGCGTCCCCAACTGCGCTCGAACATCTGCGGCAGCGCGGCGCGCGTGCAATAAAAAGTCCCGTTGAGATTGATCGCGATGATACGCTCCCAAAGCTCATCGCTGGTCTTGACGACGGGCGCGCTCTCCGCGATGCCAGCATTGTTGACCAGAATATCTAGCTGCCCGAAACGCTCACGGACGCTCGTCAAAGCATGCTCGACGCTCTCCTTCACAGAGACATCGCACTCGGCGTACATCGCTTCGACTCCGCATTCTCCGGTGATCTCTAAAGCGACCTCTTCGATCTGCTCCGCGGTGCGCGCGAGCACGGCGACGCGCGCTCCCTCACGCGCAAACGCAAACGCGATGGCACGACCGATGCCGCGCCCCCCGCCCGTTATCAATGCGACTTTGTCTTTGAGTCTCAAGTCTCAAGCTCCGAGTTCCAAATTCCAAATTCCAGGTTCCAAGTCAAAGACAACTTCTTAACCTGGAATCTGGAACCCGGAACCGAATTTAAGCGTGCGTAAGTTTGCGCGGCTCGCGTCGCTCTAAGAATGCGCGGACGCGCTCGCGTGCTTCTTCGGATTGAAAGCATTGGAGCTGAGCTTCAGTTTCATATTGCAGCATGCGCTCAAGGCTCGACTCCTCGCTCATGTAGACGGCGTGCTTGGCCGCCGCGATTGATTTGTACGGCGCGTCCCGCAGGCGTTCCGCAAGCTCTCGCGTCTCCGTTTGGAGCTTGTCATCAGGCACGACGCGATTGACCAGACCGAGCTGCAAAGCGCGTTCAGAATTTATCGCATCTCCCAGAAAGAACATCTCGCAGGCGAGATTGGTCGGCACGACGCGCGGCAGAAAGTATGTTCCGCCCCAGTCCGGGTGCAGTCCGACTTTGACGAACGACTGGCTGAACGAAGACGATTCGGCGGCGAGCCGTATGTCGCATCCGAGCGCGAGATTGAAGCCAGCCCCGTAAGCCGCGCCGTTGACAGCCGCGATGACGGGCTTCTGCATCTGCCTCATCGTCGTCAGCACACGCCGCCCCGCGTTCAAGAGCCGCGTGAACTCTTCCAAGTCCTGCCGCTCCATCAGCTCATTCATATAAGCCACATCCGCGCCCGCGCAGAAGCCGCGCCCCGCGCCCGTGATGATAACTACGCGAACGCCGCGGTCGCTCGCCGCGTGCTCTAAGGCTTCAGCCAGATCGCGGCGCATGTGCCCGACGAACGCGTTCAATTTCTCAGGGCGATTCAACGTGATAGTTGCCACGCCCGCTTCGTTAGTGACTTTGATATTGTCGTACATATTTTTAAAAGCGGTCTTTGTGCTTTGGTCTTTGTTCTTTGCACGCGACTCAACCTTGAGTTTCAAAATTCAAGCTGAGCAACACATCAAAGACCAAAGATCAAAGCACAAAGACCATCACTTTCCGGTAAACTGTGGCTTGCGTTTCTCAACATAAGCGTTGAGACCTTCTTTCGCGTCTTCCGATTGGAAGAGCTGTTGTTGCAGCTCTCGCTCAAGCGCGAGGGCGGACTCGAAGGGAATCTCCGCGCCCGTCTGGACGCTGCGTTTGATACGCCCGACGGCTCGCGCGGCCTTGTTCGGCAGAGTGAACTGGCGCGCGTAAGTCATTACCTGTTCCATGAACGACTCGCTGGTATCGGCTACGTACAGGCGATTAATAAGCCCCATCTCGCGGCCTATCTCAAATTCAAATAGCTCGCCCGTCGCCATCAGCTCAATCGCGCGTGATTTACCGACGATGCGAACCAGACGCTGCGTGCCGCCCGTGCCGGGAAGGACGCCGAGAGAGACTTCGGGCAAGCCCATCTTTCCGGCATTGCGCCGGGCGATGCGAATGTCTGCGGCCATCGCTACCTCAAGGCCGCCGCCGACCGTGTGGCCGTTGAGCGCGGCGATGACTAGCTTCGGCGTCTGCTCAAGCCGCGACAGGGTTTCGTTCGCGTGCAGGCAAAAATAGTATTTGTATTCGGGCGTCACGCTCGACAGCATCTGTATGTTCGCGCCCGCGCAGAAAAACTTTTCGCCCTGACCCGTGATAACGATGACATGCACGCTCTCGTCCATCCGCGCCGCGAGGATTGAGCCGTCAAGCTCCTGCATCATCTCATGGCTGTACGTGTTGGCCGGAGGATCATTCAAAGTCAAAACCGCAATGCCGTCCTGCACGCGGTACTGCACGAGCTTGCCCGTCGCTTCTGCTGCTCCTTGAGCCTTTGCTTCTACCATAAAATTAATAATCCTGATTTTTAAGTTTTCTATCAAGCAATCATTTGACGAGCTTTAGGATAATCAAATCAGTTAAGACTCGAACTCTGCTCGCGAAACGCCCGATTGACGAATGATGGACAATAAAGTGCCGAGTTCTGGATGTAATGGTACTGGAACAGTGACTGACGAATCGCCCGTAGCCTTGTTGCATGATGACATGGCTTCCTTTCCGGCGTTTCTCCACAAAGCCATGTCTGGATAAAATGCTACAAACCTCGCGCCCGGAAAGCTTAAGCAGCTTCCCCACCGTTCACCTCCAAAGTGGTGGTATAGATTTCGGTGTTAAGTCGCTGGTCAATCTCATTCTCATGCGCGGTCTCAAGAAACAGTTCGACGGCTTCCTTCAGATTGCTGCGCGCCTCTTCAATCGAATCGCCCTGACTGGCAATGTCCAACTCGGAGCAGAGCGCGACGAAGCCGTCATCTTCTCGCCAGATTGTTGCGGTTAGTGTTCGCGTCATTTGTCACTACCTTTCTTCTATCCGGTTCAAGCCGCAGATGATCTATTTTTTCTGCCTCTGAATATACTCTATTGCCGCGTTAAGCTGCGAATCATTTCCTTTCAGGAGTTCCGCGCGGCTGAGGCCGACTTCGGTGTTCGGAATCACGCCGCGTCCTTCGATGACGACGCCTCTGGGCGTGCGCGGCTGGCCGTAGGCGTAGACCATGTACGCCCCCGACGGGAGTTTAGTTAAATCCGCATCCATGTCTTCGCCCATCGTCGTCTTGCCGATGACGACCGCGCGCCCGCTCTCCTGCATCCCTGCGGCAAACTGCTCGCTGGCAGAGCCGCTACCCTCGTCAACCAGAATCACGACGGGGCCTAGAAAAGCGTTCTTCTGCGGCTTGGCTTGATAGTATTTGTCGTCGCCCTTGCGCGTCTTTGTAATCATCAACTGCGTCTGCCTGTCAAAGAGCATTCCGGCCATCTTGATCGCCACCGAGTCATCGCCGCCGCCGTTGCCGCGCAGGTCTATAATCAGTCCGGGTGCGTCATGCATGGATTCGATGGCCGCGTGAATCTTTTTATTCAATGCGTCGATGAAGGTCGTGAAGCGTATGTAGCCGATGCCGTCCGCCAGACGCTTTGATTCAAACAGAGAGTAGAGAGAGAGTTTACCCAACTGTACTTTATCAATCTGATTCATTTCTATCAGCTCTCGCTCAAGCATCGCTTCATGCTCTACGTCCCCTTCGTCAAGATACGTCACGCGCACCTTTGTGTTGGGCGCGCCGTGCAGCCTTCCCAAAGCATCTTCGAGACTGACTAACTGTGCGTCGTCAACCTTTTTCAAGACGTAGCCGGGACGCAATCCCGCGCGCTCGGCGGATGAAGCGGCGAGCAGACGAAAGATGACGACCTGACCTTCGACGGTTCTCAAGCCCAGTCCGGTCGTCGTCGGAGGAGCTTCGAGCTGCTCAATATCTTCGGGCGGAATGATTTGCAGATGCGAAGTGTGAAGCTCGCCGAGCATCTTCCCCAAAACCTCATAAAGCTCTGCGTCGCTCTTGACCGCAGCCACCTGCGGCGCGTAACGCTCGTGAACTTTGTTCCAGTCAACGCCGCCGTAGGTCGGGTCGTAATATTTTTTCTGAACCGTACTCCAGACGGCCTCGAAAGTTTTCTGCCTGACCTGCGGGCTGCTTTCCTTAGCCGTCTGCGCCGAAACAGCCAGAGCCACCGCGAGAATCAAACAGATGCTTGAGAGAAATGCTGTCAATCGTCTCATTGGTTTATTCCAATCAGAGTTAAAAATATTTGCGGATTAGAAATTCTACGACTCGCGCCAGACGCTGAGGCTTTCGGTGCGCGTCGTCTTGGGCGTTAATCGATGCTCTCCGTTAACGCCCGCGCCCGCCAGAAAGCCGTTGAGAAAAAGGCGCGTAAGATTATTCACGAGGTCTGTCACGGAGAGCTTGCCGCGCGGGTCGTACCAGTTATAAATCCAGTTCATCATCCCGAACAAGGCATAGGTCGCGACGGTCAAATCGAGCTTCTGCGCGCCGCTCGCCTCGCGCGCCTGCACTTCGGACAGAATCTTTCTGACGAGCTTCGTGTACTGCTGCTTCTTGCCCGAAACGTGCGCGTGCATCTCGCCCGCGAGCGAGTCCGCTTCGTGCGAGAGCACTTTCATCTCAGCCATGTTCGCCGCGAAAAACGAGAGATGGTTTTCGATGACGAAACGCAGCTTTTCAACCGGCTCAGTCGTCTCGCGCAGGCGCTCGTCAAGACGTTCGAGGACGTGCCCGAAGCAGTTGTCCTGAATCAGATAGAGCAGCTCCTCTTTCGACTTGCAATAGTAATAAAGCCCCGCGAGGCTGACATTCGTCTCGCGTGAGATGTCTCGCATGGAGGTCTGGTGATAACCCTTCTCCGCGAAGATGCGCGCCGCGTTGCGCAGGATAAATTCCAGCTTCTGATCGTAGCGCGTGAAGTTATCTGTGATAGTGACGGACATGCAAATTCAACTTTTGGTGCTTTGTATCTTGCTCTTTGTGCTTTGTTCTTTGCACGCGACTCAACCTTGAGGTTCAGAGCTTCAACCTGAGCGCAACAAACAAAGAACAAAACACAAAGAACCAAGACCGGCTTTTAAAGCCGAACATACTCAAACTCGAACGGCTTGCCCTTAATTCCGGTGTTGGGCGGCGCGATCCAGTTGGCGATCTTGCCGGGTTCGGTCACCGGATGCATGAGGCTGCGTACGAACTCGCGGTCTTCGAGCGTCGGCAGCCATTCATTTTTCGTGCTCTCAAATTCCTGCTCTGTGATGAGCTGGCCTTGAATATCGAAGTGATGCCCGGCGAACTCTCCGACGTGGCGATGAAAGCGCGTGCTCGGTAGATAAAGCTGCGCGTCCGCGCCTTCGTCATTCAGATATTTGTTCCAGCGTATCATCGCTCGCTCGCAGTCTTTGACGTACTCGCCGCGCAGGACTTCGTTGAGCGCGTTGCGGAGCGGAACTTCACGCGCCGCGAGCTTGCCGTCTTCGATGACCGTCAGCATGTATGAATCGTTGGCGGCGGTGTGCTCTGTGTATTGAGCCTGCTCTTTGAATCGCCCTTTGAGTCCGGCGGCGAAAAAGTCCGCGCTGTTCGAGCTGATCTCGCCGCCGAAGAGGTCCAGCGAGTAGCTGAACCAGAAGTTGATATACCTTTGAATAATGTCGAGCGGGATGCCGCCAAGCTCTCGCACATCGCCGCCGCTTGCTTCCTTCATCAACTGTGCCGTGCGCCTGACGACGCGCCCGACGCCCGTCTCGCCGACGAACAGGTGATGCGCCTCTTCCGTCAACATGAACTGGCAGGTGCGCGCCAGAGGCTCGAAGCCGGATTCGGCGAGCGCGGCGAGCTGGAATTTTCCGTCGCGGTCTGTGAACATCGTGAAGCAGTAAAAGTTGAGCCAGTCGTCGCACGGTTGATTGAAGGCTTCGAGGATGCGCGGCTTGTCCGGGTTACCGCTCCTGCGCTCAAGCAGTGCGTCCGCTTCGTCGCGCCCGTCGCGCCCGAAATATTTTTGCAGCAGGTAGACCATAGCCCACAGGTGACGCCCCTCTTCGACGTTGACCTGAAACAGATTGCGCAGGTCGTAAAGCGAAGGACAGGTCTTGCCGAGTTCGCGTTGCTGCTCGACAGAAGCAGGCTCCGTGTCGCCCTGCGTGACGATGATGCGGCGCAGAGAGTTGCGGAACTCGCCCGGCACTTCCTGATAGACGGGCATCCCGTAGTTATCGCCGAAGCCGACCTTCGCATCAGGGTCTGCGGGTTTTAAGAAGATGCCCCAGCGATAATCCGGCATCTTGACGTAATCAAAATGCGCCCACCCTTCAGGCTCTACGCTGACCGCCGTACGCAGGTAAACGTCCTTCTCCTGAAAACCGTCCGGCCCCATCTCGCGCCACCAAGCGAGATAGTTCGGTAGCCATTTTTCAAGCGCACGCTGGAGCTGCTTGTCCCCGGACAGGTTCACATTATTAGGAATGCGTTCGTATAAATTCATGCTCATGTTTTGCTCACTCCGTTCGGGTGATAGGTGATGGGTGATAGATAATAGGACAAAGACAAAAAGCTTTTTCTTATCACCTATTACCCATCACCTATCACAGCTTTTAAGTTCTCTTGTAGTCGAACTGCGCCTGCGTCGGCTTGCCGTAATTGGTTAGTGCGCCTTGCGGGCCGACGGCATTGGGTCTTTGGAAAATCCAGTTCTGCCATGCGGTCAGGCGCCCATAAATTTTTGTGTCCATCGTCTCCGGCCCGGCGAAACGCAAAGACGCTTCCATGCCCGTCAGCGCGTCCGGCGAAAGGGACGTGCGCTCTTCGATGGCGACGCGAATCTCGTCTTCCCAGTCCAGGTCATCGGGCGCGAAGGTGACAAGCCCCGCTTCTTCAGCCGCTTCGGTATCGAACGCGCCTTCGTGCTCGAATACTTCATCAGCCTTTTCGGGTGTGGCGAGAAATCGTGATTGGAGGCGCGTCAGGCCGTTCGACATCGGCAGCGCGCCCTTGTTCAATTCGCTCGCCGCAATCAAAACTTTTTCATCGGGCGAATTGAGCATGTAAGTGCGGTCGGCTGAAAGAGCCAGCTCCAAAAGATTTCCGGCGTAGCAGCTTCCCGGTTCGATCAGAGCGAAAAAGCTCTTGGCCGTCAGGTCAAGGCGGCGCAGCACGCGCGACATGTGCAGAGTGATTTCGCGTATGAGCCAGTGCTCTTTGTGCGCTGCAAGTGTTTTATCAACAGC
This sequence comes from uncultured Pyrinomonadaceae bacterium, assembly GCA_964246305.1. GTDB lineage: Bacteria > Acidobacteriota > Blastocatellia > Pyrinomonadales > Pyrinomonadaceae > JACMLC01. The sequence goes on along the minus strand of CAXTPS010000013.1, from coordinate 50,159 downwards.
CAGCACGGCATCAATGTCGCCCTGCGTGCGCAGGCAGACGAGACCCGTTTCGAGTTCGTTGACGCGCAGGTGCAAGAGCGCGGCATCGAGTTCACGATAAGCACGCAAAGGCCAGTAAGCATCACCGAGCTTTTCGATCTCTTCAATCGTCCGGGGCGTGTCTGCTTCGGGAGCGCGCAACGTCAAATCCGCGTAACGCTTCTCGCGGTTCAGCTTCACGCTGACGTACTTGTACTCGCGTCCATCATCCGTGATTTCAAACTCAAGCGGGTTGAGCTTGACGCCCGTCTTAACTTTCTGCTCTTTGTCCGACTCGACGATTTTTTGGACGCGTGCGGTGACCGATTCCTGAAACTTGCTCGTCGGGAAATAGTCTTCAATCAGTCCCCATTCTTTCGCGCGCTTGCCCTTCAAGCCCTCGGCCAGCGTCGAGAAAACATCCGCGCGGTCGCGCCTCACTTTTCGCTTGTCAACCAGACGCGTCAGGCCGCCCGTGCCCGGCAGGACGCCGAGCAAAGGGACTTCCGGCAGCGAGATTGCGGAGTTGCCGTCGTCAACCAGATAGATTTCGTCGCACGCGATGGCTAACTCATAGCCGCCGCCGGACGCCGTGCCGTTCAGAGCCGCGACGTATCGCTGTCCCGAATTTTTGGAAGCGTCCTCGATGGCACAGCGCGTTTCGTTCGTGAACTTGCAGAAGTTGACCTTGAAGGCGTGCGACGAAGTGCCGAGCATGTAAATGTTCGCGCCCGCGCAGAAGATGCGCGGCTTGAGGCTCGTGATGACCACCGCGCGGACTTCCGGGTGCTCGAAGCGCAGGCGTTGAACCGCGTCGGCGAGTTCGATGTCAACGCCTAGATCGTATGAATTGAGCTTCAGTTTATAGCCCTCATTCAGCGTCTCGTCCTCCTGCACATCCATCGAAAGCGTGGCGACCGCTCCGTCCAACTCTAACTTCCAATGCCTGTAATTCTCAGGCTTCGTCTCGAAATTTATCATTTATAAATCATCTCTCCGGCTAAGCTTGGGCACGGCCTCATCGCGGCTCGTTCGAACGTCCGTTCGAATAAAATAATAGCTGGTTCTGAGATGCGGGTCAAGGCGGCGTGGGCAGTTCCGTATCGAAGCAGATGGCGCGTCGAATAAGATAAAGAGAAGCGGCAGCTTCATCGCTCTGCGAAGAGAGAGCGTCGGAAGCGAGGCTTGACAGCAGGCGCATGCGGCGCGTAGGGTCTTGTTCGCTTTTGACCCGACAGCGGAGGCGCATCTGTTCTGGTGAATGGCGCGGTCTTCAAAACCGTCTGTGAGCCTGTGAGAACAGGCTCGGGTGGGTTCGATTCCCACACGCCTCCGCCAACTCGCACGCTTTGCATGCATTTGAAATTTCAAATTTCAAATTTGAGATCATGAAAGAATGGATTGCGCTTAATATGACGCCGGGAGTGGGGCCGCGTGCAGCCGCAAAGCTGTTGGAGCGGTTCGGTTCGGCGGAAGGGGTTTTTGGCGCGCGGCGCGGCGAGTTGGAGAGCCTGCGCCTGCGCCCGGAAGCGATTGAGAGCATCATTGCGCGGGACACAGAGGCGCAGGCCGAAGCCGAGATCGAGCGCGTGCGTAAACTCGGCGCAGACATCCTTTTGCTGGACGACGGCGTCTATCCGTCCCTGTTGAGGGAGATTAACGATCCGCCGATTACGCTTTATGTGAAGGGCAATTGGGCTGAATGCTTTGAGCAGCCGTGCATCGCGATGGTCGGCTCGCGCCGCTGTTCGACCTACGGGCAGAACTCGGCTCAGATGCTGGCGCGCGATCTGGCGCAACGCGGCGTGACGATTATTTCCGGCTTAGCGCGGGGCATAGACGCAGCGGCTCACAAAGGCGCGCTCGAAGCCGGGGGCCGAACGGTGGCGGTGATGGGAACCGGGATTGATCTGGTTTACCCGCGCGACCATCGCAAGCTGGCACAGGAGATTTTAGACGGCGGCGGCGCGCTCGTCTCAGAGTTTCCGCTTGCGAGTCCGCCCGCGCCGCAGAACTTTCCATACCGCAATCGCGTTATCAGCGGCTTGAGTCTCGGCGTCGTGCTGGTTGAAGCGGCTGAGAACTCAGGCTCTTTGATTACGGCGCGACTGGCGATTGAGCAGAACCGCGAAGTCTTCGCAGTGCCCGGCAATATCACTTCGCGCAACTCTTTCGGGACGAACTATCTGATCAAGGGCGCGGGCGCAAAACTCGTGCAGGCGTGGCAGGACGTGGCGACCGAGTTGCCGCCTGAGATTGCATCGGCTTTGCTTCCACCGCCGCCCGCGAAGAAGGATGAGAAGAATTTGATAGAGCAGTTAGAGCTTGTCCCAAGCGACCTGACCGCGACCGAACATGCCGTCTGGAAAATGCTTTCGACTGACGACCCGGCGCACATAGACGCGCTCGCGGAAGCGTGTAAGCTCCCGGTTCAGGAATTGACGGGCGCGCTGCTCGCGCTCGAAATGAGAGAGCTGATCCGGCAGCTTCCGGGCAAATGCTTTATCAGAAAAATGTAAGAAGGGTGATAGGTGACGGGTGACAGGCGACAGGATAAAAGCAGACGCTCGTTAACGTTCAGCCAGGATTTAATGCGATGAGAAGCAAGCTTAAAAGCTTTAAATTGCATCAAAGTGGGTTCAATTGAAGGAGTAAAAGTAGCGGGTCAAACATGATGAGAGATGACAAAGCTTTAACTTGTCACCTGTCACCCGTCACCCGCCACCGAATTAAAAATGGCAAAGAATTTAGTCATCGTCGAATCGCCAGCGAAGGCGAAAACGATCAATAAGTATCTGGGAAGCGATTATCTCGTGATGGCCTCAATCGGCCACATCAAAGATTTGCCGTCCAAGGGTTTGGGCGTTGATGTCGAACATGATTTCGAGCCGACGTATGAAGTTATTCCCGACACGAAAAAACGTAACAATCGAAAGATCGTCTCCGATTTGAAGAAGGCCGCGAAGGAAGCCGAGGCTATTTTCCTCGCCGCTGACCCTGACCGCGAAGGCGAGGCCATCTGCCAGCACTTAGCCGAAGAGATCGTCCCGAAGCGACCCAAAAAGCCTACCTTCCGCGTGATGTTTAATGAGATCACGAAGCGCGCCGTGCAGGACGCTTTCAAAGAGCCGAAGCAGATTGACGCCAATCTCGTCGATGCTCAACAGGCGCGTCGCGTGTTAGATAGATTGGTCGGCTACAAGGTCTCGCCGCTCCTGTGTCGCACGGTCGGTGGACGCCTCAGCGCGGGACGCGTGCAGTCCGTCGCGCTCCGTATGGTCGTCGAGCGCGAGCGCGAGATTGAGAAATTCGTCAAGACGGAATACTGGACTGTGACCGCTAATCTCGCGGCCAAACTTCCGCCCGCTTTCGACGCGCGGCTGTGGCGAATCGGCGAGCAGACGGTCAAGACCGGCGGCTTTGATCAGGACATTAAGAAGAATGAAATCCTGATTGCGAATGAAGAGCAGGCGAGCGGTATTGTTGCTGAGGCGAAGGAGCAATCTTACGTCGTCAGCGAAGTGACGAAGAAGGAGCGCAAGCGCAATCCTGTGCCGCCTTTCATTACTTCAAAATTGCAGCAAGAAGCCGCGCGCAAGCTCGGCTTTGGCGTCAAGAAGACGATGATGCTCGCGCAGAAACTTTATGAGGGCGTGGAGATCGGCGCGGAGGGCGCGGTCGGTCTCATCACTTATATGAGAACGGATTCGACGCGCGTCTCCGAGGCGGCTTTGAATGAGGTGCGTGATTTTATCAGCACGCAGTACGGCGCGAATTATTTGCCGGAGAAGGCCGTTCACTATCGCTCGAAGAAAGACGCGCAGGACGCGCACGAAGCGATTCGCCCGACCGATGTGGCGCGCACGCCGGATGCGGTCGCGCGCTTTCTCAATAAAGAGGAGCTGAAACTTTATCGTCTGATCTGGCAACGCTTCGTCGCTTCGCAGATGACGGCGGCGATCTTCGACCAGACGACGATAGATATCGCCGCCGGGCGCTTTACTTTTCGCGCGACCGGCTCTGTGCAGAAGTTCGACGGCTTTTTGAAAGTCTATCAGGAAGGACGCGACGAAAAGAGCGAAGAGGATGAAGAGGCAGAGCGCAAACTTCCGCTCGTTGAAAAGGGCGAGGCTTTAAAGCTCAACACGATCAATCCCGAACAGCATTTCACAGAGCCGCCGCCGCGCTTCACGGAAGCGACGCTCGTCAAGATTCTGGAAGAGAAGGGCATCGGTCGGCCTTCGACCTATGCCGCGATTATGACGACGATTCTCGACCGCGAGTATGTCGAGAAGCACGAGGGACGTTTTCATCCGACCGCACTCGGCACGACCGTCAACGATCTCCTCGTCGCAAGCTTTAACGATCTCTTCAACGAGACCTACACGGCGCGTATGGAAGGGGCGCTTGACGAGATTGAGGAAGGCAAACTCAAATGGACGACCGCGCTGCACGAGTTTTATGGAAAGTTTGCGGAGGATTTGAAGAACGCAGAGAGCGCGATGCGCGCTGCCAAGCAGCAGGCGATTCCGACGGATGAGATTTGCGAGAACTGCGGCTCGCCGATGGTCATCAAGTTCGGACGCTTCGGACAGTTCCTCGCCTGCACGAACTATCCGGAGTGCCGCACCACGCGCGAGGTCGCCAAGCCCGCGAGCGCGGAGAGCAGCGAAGCCGGTACAGCATCAGCTTCATCGAAGACCGAAGCGGGAGTCGCGGCGGGCGCGGATGGAAGTGAAGAGGCCGAAGAATGCGACTTGTGCGGCAAGCCTATGGCTTTGAAACGCGGTCGCTTCGGTCAGTTCTTAGGCTGCACGGGTTATCCCGAATGCCGCAACATACGCAAGATTGCCAGAAGCGGCGTGGTCGCTCCCGCGCCCGTCCCGCTTGACGAAATTTGTCCGATAGACGGCGCGCATCTGGTTCGCCGTCACGGACGCTTCGGCGAATTCGTCTCGTGCTCGAACTATCCGAAATGCACTTACATACAGCGCGAGACGACCGGCGTCGCCTGCCCGCGTCCCGGTTGCAAGGGCGAGATCGTCGTCAAGAAAACGAAGCGCGGCAAAGCCTTTTACGGCTGCTCGGAGTATCCGAAATGCGATGTGGTCTACTGGGACAAGCCGGTCATCAAGCCGTGCCCGAAATGCAACGCGCCGTTTCTGCTTGAGAAGACGACGAAGAAGGACGGCACTGTGCTCACTTGCGCGAAGGAGGATTGCGATTACAAGTCAGAGCCTCTATCCGCTCCTCTACCTTCGACCAAGAGGGACGAGCACCGCGCCGCAAGCTAAGCGACCGCTGCGGGTTCGCGTGGGCGGTGTGAAAAAAATTGAAGCGACGCGGAAAGATTTCTTCCGCGTCGCTTCTTTTTTTGTGACGATAAAATATCGCGCGTCTCTTAGTTGCCCGCGCCAGTGTTGCCGCCGCCCGTCAAGACATATTCCAGCATGTAGCGGCGCAGCTTATCGCGGTTGGCTTTGAGGTAGGCCGGGTGATCCTGTGCGATACCTTCGTCAGCGCGAGCCAGCAGGATGAAGGATTCGAGCAAGCCTTCGTCTCTCAGCTTTTTCAAACGCAACAGCGACGGGTCCGGTGCCTTGTTTTTTTTGTCTTTCGTCAACTTCTCCCACGTCGTGAGCACGGTTTGCAGCGCGTCCACCTCTTCGGCCAGACTATGGCGGTAGGTCTTCTCGTTGGGAAAAGTCCTGGCGAATTTCTCTGTTTTCCAGACGGAGCGTGTGCCGCCGTAGAGCAGCCACGCAGCCTTGCCGTCATCTTTATCGTTGAGCAGGTTGCTATCCAGCGTGATGGTCGTCTTGCCGTCTGCGCCCGATGAAACGCCGGTGGGAATCTCTATCACCGGGTGCGAGAGATGCACTTGCTGAAACTGCGCCCACTTAGCCAGACCTTCGACCGTCGGGCTAATGTAAGGTTCTGTGATAAAAGCCTCCACGAACTTGTTGCGCGCTTCGTTGAGGTTGCCCTGCTTCATCAACACGTCGCCCCAGTAGCGATAGGCCGTTTCGCGGTTCGGGTCAATCGCGATGGCGCGTGCGTACCACTCGCCCGCTTTGTCCGGCTCTTTTAATTGATAGTAGGCGTCGCCCATAAAGAGCGGGGCTTCATAAAGCTGCGGGTCCAGTTGCAAAGCGCGCTCGTAAGCCTTCAAAGCCTGCTCCATGTCGCCTTTCAGAAAAGCGGCTTCGCCGTCGCGCATGGCGTTGTCCGCTTCCAGCGCTTTGGAAAATTTTGAGTCGGGCGTCTCCGCGCCGTCCGGCGGCAGAGAGGCGAGCGCGTCATTCAGCAAACGGTCATCGGCTCCGAGTTCCTTCGCACGCATGAGATAGGTTCGTGCGCGGACGCGCAAAGGCTTTCGCGCCGCTGGGTCTTTCTTCGCCAACGCTTGAAAGAGAAGCAGCATGCCGAAGCTCTCCTGCACTTCTCTGTCCTGCATGTTAATAGCAGCCAGCTTCTCAAGGGTGGGCTGAGCTTCCGTAAAATTTCTCTGCTCATACAGCTCTAACGCACGCTTGCGCTCGGCTTCATAATTGCCGTTCTGCTGGGCGAGCGCGACGAGCGGAACGCACACGAGCAGGCAGATTGAGAGCAACAGTTTGTAGCTAGACTGAGGAGTTTGTCCGGGCATGAGATGAATCCTTTTTTGAGAGTGATGTCGGTCAGGGCGTTATCGCCGGAGCGGGAGACGAGCCAGAGTTTAGGGATGAATAAGCTTAGTGTCAACCATGAGATTGCCGTGTAAATTGAAGCGCATGTGAAAGACTTTACTCTGTAATATAAGATGCAGTGCGTTCAGAGTTGCGCCTTGAGGCGCGAGCTTTAAAGCATCGCCGCTCAAGCCGTAACTCTGAACCTTTACCGACTCAATTACTCTTCATGCATCACATCCGGCGCGGCCTCGTCGGGGAGGCGCGTCCAGCCGTTCGTTGTATGCTCGAAATATTCGGTTGAGGCGATGACGAAGATCGAGCGTTCTGCCTGCCACGAGTGACGCTCGACTTTGATGTGCGGGTGATTGATGCGCAGCACGTTGAACGAATTTGTCTCGCCGCGCGCACGCGTAGAGGTCGCGGTTCCCGCCGAGACGACGAGCGCGCGATGCCCCGCGATCTTATAACGTGTCGAAGTGTCTCCGGTGTGGCTGACGTGCAGGTGTCCGGCGAGCAGCACGTCTGCGCCGCAGGATGCGAGGGCTTCCATGACCATCCCGGCGCGGCCTACCACATCTGCTTCCGCCTCATGTCCTTCGGGTACATCGAACGGGTGATGCGTGACGATAATCTTGGTCACCACGTCATCCGAGGCGCAGAGCCGCTCGCGTATCTTCTCGACCTGCACTTCGTTAATCCGTCCGTCTTTAATCGTCAAAGAGCGCGCAGTGTTGACCCCTAAGATAGCTATCTCTTCATCCGCATGAAAAGGCTCAAGGTCGTCCGTGATGTAGCGTTTATATTTGTCGAGCGGTTGCAGGAATCGCGCGAACAGATTGTAGAGCGGCACGTCGTGATTCCCCGGCACGATGATCTGCGGCGAGGGCAGCGCGTCCAAAAACTCGCGCGCCTCCTTGAACTGCTCGCTCCGCGCACGCTGCGTCAAATCGCCCGATACGACCAGCGCGTCCGGCGCGATCTCCGTGATGGTCTGAATCAACGGCTCGACGACCGCATAATCAACGCGACCGAAATGCAGGTCGGAGAGATGAACTATTGTACGCATAGCTTTTAAATAGTGATGAGTGATGAGTGACAAGTGACGAGAGAAAAGCTATCTGGCTTTTCTGATCACTTATCACTCATCGCTCATCACTTCCTTTCTTGGAACTATGACGCGCAGGGCGCGCGGCAGGACTCGATAATGTAGCGGCGTCTCCATCAAGGTGACTTCGCCGTCAGTGGCGACGCGTAGCTTGCGCCGCCGTGTCTCGATCCAGATTTCTTTGGTGCAGAGAGCGTCAAAATCCTCTTCGTCGCGCAGTCCGCCGAAGAGTGCGCGCCATGCCAGACGCAGCAGGCCGATGCGACCCGTGCGGTGCGCGATGTACAGGCTCAGCTTACCCGCATCGAGACACGAGCGCGAGCCGATGTCGAAGCTCTCCATCACATACTCGTTGTTGCCGATAAAGACGAACGGCGTGCGGCGCGCTAACTCTTTCTCGTCAACATGCAGGCGGACATTCAGAAACGGGTAACGCTTGAGCGCGGAGAGAGCCGCCCGGAAGAACGAAGGCCACTTGCCGCGTCCGAGCGTCTGCTGTTGCTGCTCGCGGTCGTGAACGATGCTCGGATACAGGCCGAGGCTCGAATTGTTGAGAAAGACGCGGCCATTAACTTCGCCCACGTCCACCTCTACGGCGTGGCCTTCGATAATCGTCTGCGCCGCGTCTTCGAGTTCGAGCGGAATCTTGAGGTCTTTGGCAAAGTGGTTGAGCGTGCCGAGCGGCAGCACGCCGAGCGTCCTATCAGTATTGATGAGCTGAGCCGCGACCGCACTGATCGTCCCGTCGCCGCCGCCCGCGACAATCGGCTGGCGATTATCTTTGACGGCGCGCCGCGCCATCTCGATTATCTCTTCGCCGCTTCGCGCGAGCGAGACCGATGCCTCAAGGCCGCGCGCTGCAAACATCTCTTCAAGATATTCAACCGCCTGCTTTTTATCATCCGTCCCCGAAGAAGCATTGATGATGACTGCCGGACGCACGGGCATAAAGCTTGCTGACCTTTCGCTCGAAAAGAAAATTGGAAGAGATAAGGATAACACAAAGCCCTGGTCTTTGGTCTTTGTGCTTTGATTGTGCGCCCCGGCTTGAATTTATCCCTCAAGGTTGAGTCGCGTGCAAAGACCAAAGTTCAAAGTTCAAAGACCAAGCCTTGAGAGTAGCTTTTGTTTGCGGCGCGGACGTAGAATCAGAATATTAAAATTTGGAGTGCCATTTATGAATGAAGAGAGCGCGCGAGCAGACGATTCGATAAAGACGAAAGCGAGCGAGGCGCACACCGCCGCCGCAACCGAGCACAGCCATTACGCGCCCGCCAAGCATGACCTCAAAAGCGAAGGCGAGTTGCGCGTGGAAGCTGATGAATCATCTGACGGCGAACACGCGGAGCCGTCGAAGCCGGGCGATAAGCGTGTCGGAACAAACAGGGACGCGAGCGCGCAGCCGCCGGATGATGTCGCGGATATAGAGATTGAGCCTGCGAGCAAAGTGGCTGGCGGGATTCCCGCAGTGCTCGCTTCTATGAAACACGCGTGGCGCGAGATGGGCGCGGTGCGTGGCCTCAAGACGCTTTTGAAAGTCAATCAGAAGGACGGCTTTGATTGTCCCGGCTGCGCGTGGCCTGACCCTGACGGCGAGCGTGCTCACGCGGAGTTTTGCGAGAACGGAGCCAAAGCCGTCGCGGAAGAGGCGACGACGCGGCGTGTCACGCCCGAATTTTTCAGACAGTGGAGCGTCGCGGAGCTTTCGCGTAAATCGGATTTCTGGCTCGGCAAGCAGGGACGCCTCACGCATCCCGTTTGGCTGCGCGCGGGCGGCACGCATTACGAAGCCGTGACATGGGAAGAGGCTTTTAAGATTATTGCGGGAGAATTGAACGCGCTCGCAACGGCGGACGAAGCGCTCTTTTACACATCCGGGCGGACGAGCAACGAGGCTGCGTTTCTGTATCAACTTTTCGTGCGCCAGTTCGGGACGAACAACCTGCCCGACTGCTCTAACATGTGCCACGAATCGAGCGGCTCCGCCCTGACCGAAACCTTAGGCATCGGCAAGGGCACAGTCACGCTCGAAGATTTCGAGCTGGCCGAAGCCATCTTCGTCATAGGGCAGAATCCCGGCACGAATCACCCGCGCATGCTGACCTCTCTGCAAGCCGCGAAGCGCAACGGCTGCAAGATCGTTCACATCAACCCGCTGCCTGAAGTCGGCCTGCGCCGTTTCAAATATCCGCAGGAGATAAGCGGCACGCTCGGACGCGGGACGCTGCTCGCAGACCTCTTTATTCAAGTTCGCATCAACGGCGATGTCGCGCTCCTCAAAGGCATTATGAAAGTGATGCTATTGGAAGAGGAACGTCGCCCCGGCGAAGTGCTCGATAAGAAATTCATAGCGGAGAAGACCAACGGCTTTGAGAGCTTTGCAGCCGCGCTTAGTGAAGTGAGCTGGGACGAGTTGACAGAACAGAGCGGCATCAGTCTTGAGCAGATGCGCGAAGCTGCGGAAATCATGATTCGCTCCGACCGCACGATTTTCTGCTGGGCGATGGGACTGACGCAGCACAAAAACGCCGTCGCCAATATTCAGGAGATAGTGAACCTCTTGCTCATGCGCGGGCAGATCGGGAAGCCGGGCGCGGGCGCGTGCCCCGTGCGTGGGCACAGCAACGTGCAGGGCGACAGGACGATGGGCATCTGGGAGAGGCCGTCCGAAAATTTTCTGAACGACCTCGCGCGCGAATTTGATTTCGAGCCGCCGCGACATCACGGCCTTGATACTGTCGAAGCCATCAAGGCGATGCATGTTGGCAAAGCTAAAATCTTCTTTGCGATGGGCGGAAATTTTTTGTCCGCGACGCCCGACACGGAATACACTGCGGAAGCCTTGAGCCGTTGCCGCCTGACCGCGCATGTCTCGACCAAGATGAACCGCGCGCATCTCATCACGGGCGAGCAAGCTCTGATTCTGCCGTGCCTCGGACGCACGGAAGAGGACATGCAATCTTCCGGCGCGCAGTTCGTCAGCGTCGAAAACTCTATGGGCGTCGTGCATCCGTCGCGCGGGGCATTAGAGCCTGCGTCCGAACATCTACTGAGCGAGCCTGTCATCGTCGCACAGCTCGCGCGTGCCACGCTCGGCGCGAAGAGTTCTGTTGACTGGGAAGGGCTAGTGGCGGACTACGACCGCATACGCGAACATATCTCGCGCGTCATTCCCGGCTTTGAAGATTTTAATATTAAAGTGCGCTCACCCGGCGGCTTTTATCTGCCCAACGCCGCGCGCGAGGGAGTCTTTAAGACGAAGAGCAGTCGAGCGGAGTTCACAGTCCACGCCCTGCCCGCTCTCAAGCTCTCTTCCGGACAATTTTTGATGATGACGATGCGCAGCCACGACCAGTACAACACGACTATCTACGGGCTGGATGATCGCTATCGCGGGATACACGGAGGCCGCCGCGTCGTGCTGCTCAACGAGGAAGATATCAAAGAGGCCGGCCTGTCCGCCGGTCAGATAGTTGACCTCATCAGCCACTTCGAGGGCGAAGAGCGCACAGCGCATCGCTTCCTCGTCGTCCCCTACAGCATCCCGCGCCGCTGCGCCGCGACATATTTCCCCGAAGCCAACGTCCTCGTTCCCATCGGCAGCGTCGCGGAAAAGAGCAACACGCCCGCGTCCAAATCCGTCGTCATCAGCATCAGGCCAGCAATCAATCCTTCGGCGGCGTTCGATCACAATCATGTGGATGATTCGGCACGGACTCAAAAGATCGAGGCCGCGACCAAAGCTGTTTTTGACGAGCGGCGTAGCGTCTTTGAGGAGTTAGCCAAAGAAGAGGAATAAGAGATGGATTCGAGCCGAAAGAGTTTGAATTATATCGTCCTGCTTATCTTCGCGCCGCTTTTGATTTTGACGGGGATCGCGGGATTTCTGATTCCTGCCGGGAAGGGTCTCACGAGCGGCGCGGCGGCTTACAATATTTTTCATATCGTCTTTGGCAGCATCGGCTTGATTTTGGTGCTGATTAAGAATGAGGATTGGATACGTGCATTTAATATCGGCTTCGGGTTGATTGATTTGTATCAGGCAATGGCTAGCTACGCGCATCTGTTTCCTGAGAGATATTTTCGTTGGACTCACGTTGATGACATCGTGCATATCATCATCGGGGCGGGATTGGTACTCATCGGACTTTATGGTCGCAGGCAAACAACATCCGAAAAATTGGAAACGTAGTCTGTTACTTAAAATAATCGAAGAAAGTTTCGCGCAAAGGCGCAAAGGCGCAAAAAAGAAGCCGCAAAGCTAAATCAGCATTCAATCCTTTGCGTGCTTGCTTTGCGCCACCAACGTCTTTGCGCGAAACCTAAAGTTTAGGAACCGAATCGCTGGCCGGAGCGTGTCTTCAACAGGGACGAGTGCGGATTCGTGTGTTTCAAGCTCGTCACTGCTTTCCTATCTCGATTCATACCGGAGTTATAAAAATGAGAAGGCTGATAGAGATATCTGTGTTTGTGATGTTGTTTTCACTTGCATGTGTTGTGGCTCAGGCGCAGCAGGAGGCGATTGTCGGGCATTGGGAAGGAGCTTACGGGCGTTTGGGTTCAGTGCAGACTGTGATGCTCGATTTCAGGATGGAGGACGGCAAGCTCAAAGCGACTTATGACGTGCCGGAGCTGAGCATTTTCGGCGAGCCTGTCGAGGATCTTGATTACAAATCAACGCAGCTCTCGATGAAACTGAAGTACGGGAAGTTTACGATGCAGGTCTTCCCCGACATAGATGAGATGACCGGAGACAACAAGGGATGGAATCCGGTTGTCACTCTGCATCTCAAACGCAGGCCGAAGGAGCCGGGCGTCGTGTATCCGCAGGAAGAGGTCAAATTTAAGAACGGCGCGGTCACGCTCGCGGGAACTCTGGTCAAGCCTTTGACACCCGCGCCGTATCCCGTGCTGGTCATCGTACACGGCTCCGGCTCGCAGGGACGCGCCGACAGCTTTTATCGCTTCTGGGGAAACTTCTTTGCGCGGCATGGCGTGGCCGCACTCATTTATGACAAGCGCGGAGTCGGGCAATCGAGCGGCAATTACGAGCAGGCTACGTTTGATGATTTAGCGGGCGACGCTCTCGCGGCGGTCGCGCTTTTGAGCAAGCGCAGTGACATCAAACACAAACAGCTCGGCCTCTTCGGTATCAGTCAGGGAGGATGGATCGCGCCGCTCGCTGCTTCGCATTCGCGTGAGGTCGGCTTTCTGATTCTGGACGTGGGGCCGTCCGTGACGGTTGAAGAGCAGGAGTTGAACAGCGTCGAATACTCTATGCGTGACGAAGAGTTTTCGGAGCAGGAGATTGCGGACGCGCTCGCTTATATGAAGGCGGTTTTCAAAGCCGCTTACAATGGCGAAGGGAAGGCCGCGCTCGATGCTTTGACGCAGAAGGCGCGCGGCAGCAAATGGGCAGAGCATGTGCAGCTTGTCGAATCTCAAAAAGATTTGGACGACTGGCGTCGCATACGCTATGACCCGTCGAGCGTCCTGCGGCAGACGAAGATTCCCGTCCTCTCGATCTTCGGAGAGCGCGACGTGCTCGTCCCGCCGAAAGAGAACAGGGATAAGATGGAGAGCTATTTGAAGGAGGCAGGGAACAGGGACGTGACGATTCGGGTCATCCCGAACGCAGGCCACGACATGATTAATTTTCAGACCCTGCGCGGCGGCGAGTGGAAGTGGCCGGACAACTTTTGGGTCTGGCAGAAAAAGTCGCTGCTCTTTTATGAGACGATCCTTGACTGGCTCGGCGAGCGCGGCATGACCGCTAAGGGATAAGCGGAGGCATAATTAACCACAGAGGAATACAGAGGTATAAGAAGATTTCAAATTTGAGATTTGAGATTTAAGAAGATTCCAGATTTGAGATATTGAATTTGAGATTTGAGATTTCAAATTTAAGATTTGAGATTTAACATTCCCCTGTGGTTAATCTTTGCCTGCAATCATTCAAACACCGTTATAAATTAAGGGCGAGTTCTGAAAGTAGAACTCGCCCTTAATATTTTGTGAACGTGACGAAGCTTTAGCTGTTGCTGCCACGCCCCGTATCCTCACCGGCGCCGGGAGTGGGCGTGCCGGTTCCGCTCTCGCCAGTGCGAGGCTGTGTACCGAAGCCGCGATTCTCGCTGCGTGCGTAAAGCTGCGACTCGCGCTCGTAGCGGTCGTCATAGCCTGCGCCGCTGCGATTGCCGATCTCGCTGTCGTCGCTTGCGGGCGTGCGCTCTTCAGCGAGCCTGTCAAGCTTGTTGCGCGACTCGTTCGGGTTATATGAAGAAGCCTGCGCTCCTGCGCCCGCTGCAAAAGCGCTGCCGCCGCCCGGCGTTGGAACAGCCGTCTGCGTCGCTCCCTGATTTGATGAACTCGTGGGCGTGCTGCTTTGACTCGGTGTGCCTGCGAGCCGCGCGCCCGTGCCGCCGCCCCCTTTGTTCGAGAGGTCAACGCCGACCAGCTCTTTGATCTTATTAAATAGAGCGGGCAGCACGACTGTGCGCGCGGCGTTCGACAGCTCGTCCATAAAGCGATTGCCAAGCTCCGAGACCTCTTCCTGCAAGCGGTCGTAGGCGCGCGTTTCTTTGAAACGCTCAAGAAGCGCACTGTCTTTGACGCGTTCGATGATTCCCGGCTTGTCTTCCTCTACGGCTGCGGGCGCCTGGTCGTAGCCGCTGCTGTATGACGGGCGCGGGGCGGCTAGTGGTTGTGCCGCGCTGGCCTGCGGCGGCGGCGCAGCCGCAGCATATTCGGATGAGCCGTAAGCCCCGCCTTCTATGGCGTGCGCGTGCGCTGCGTAAGAGCGATGGTCTGTGAACGCGCTCGCCGCTTCGCTGCCAGCGGTTCCAGCCGCGCTCGCACCCGTGCGCGCGAAGGCGTCTGACTCATCGTACGCGGGATAGCCCGCGCCTTCATCGTCGCTGTCGCCGCCGCCGAATGCTCCGCCGAGGCTATAGCCGACGACGAGTCCCACGCCGAGCGCGCCGACGCTCCATGCGACGGGACGCTTGCGAAACTGCTCGCGCCAGTCGAGCGCATCCGTCACGCTCTCCTTGACCGAGTTGTACTGGCTTGCCACTGTGTCTTTGATTTCGGTAACGGTCTGTGTGATGGATTCGCGCGCTTCCTCCATGCGACGTTGAAGCTCCGCTTTGGTGCTGTCTTCATCCGCTTCGGGCGCACGCGCCACTCCTAGATTTCTTTCTTCAGCCATTGCTTATCCTTTCTGAGTTCGTCAACGCTCCTGTGAGGCACCGGGTCAACCTTTGAGAGCCTGCTCTTCATCAACATGATGATGATGCCGCCGATCAAGAGGTACGCCGCGCCAGTGATGATAAAGCCGAGCGCGTAATTGAGCGCCGGGTTGCTGTACGTGAACAGGGTCGAGACGAAAAATGCGACCGCGACGTTCGCCAGCGCAAAGCCGATGGCCGCGATGACGCCGCCGATGGCTATCAACACGCCGCTCTGAACATACTTGCTCGCGTCCTCTTTGACTTCGACCTTTAAGAGACTGAGCTTCGTATCGAGAAGCGTCATCACGTCGTCGCCCAGTCGCCCGAACAGCGAAGGCAAAGTTTCTAAATCCGATTGCGGCTCGCCGCTTCTCGCGGGCATAGCCGCAACGCTTCTCTCCAAATCACCCATCGCCCATGCCTCCTTCTCATCAGTTTCAAGTTCCGAGTTCCGGGTTCCAAGTTAAGAACTTGTCTTTGACTTGGAACCCGGAACTCGGAACTTGGCTTATCTACGGCTACCGCGAATCAAGAGTCCGAGGACTAAACCGGCTGCGGCGGAGATAAGAATCGCCTGCCCCGGGTTTTTTCGCGCGTAGTCTTTGGCTTCGTTGGCGACTTCGCTGAAATCTCTGTTCGATAAGTCTTTGATCTTATCCGTCACGACCGAAGCTTTGTCCGTCATGTAATCTTTGGCGGTCGAAGCGGCGTCCGCGATCTTGCCGCCGTATTCTTTGGCGGTCTGAGCCAGCGCCGCCGCTGTTCCCGCGCCCGCGCCGCCGCCCGCGCTCTGATCGGTCGTGCCGCCCGTCGTCGCCAAACCCTGACCGGAGCCGCCCTGATTGTAAGGGCTGCTCGAATCGCGTGTGGTTCCGGCGTCGGTTGCGCCAGTGCCTGCTCCGCCCGTCGCTGTGTTTCCGCCTGTAGGTCTATTTTCTGACATCTTTGATTTCTCCTTCTAAAATTTGGTTCCATCCGAAGTCTTCGGATGTTGATCCTAGAGTTGATGATTCCACTTCGATCAATCGCACTCCGAACTAGTTGAGCAAACAACGTGCCGACGCCCCCGCACGCCCTGTGCCGGAGAGCCTGTGCCTTGACAGGCAGAGAAAACAGCCCGCGCGCATTATCCGCACGCTCGACTGGCCGCCCACGTTTTGTTGCGAAAAGGTACGCGTAAAGATACTGCAAAGGTCGGGAACAGTACAACCCCGCGTGAACAGTCAAGAGTCTGGAGTCGTGAGTTTGAAGTCTGGAGTCATGAGTCAGGAGCCAAAAAATAAGATGTCTTTGACCCGCGACTCACGACTCCAGACTCCAGACTTTTGTGGAACCTGAGCCTGCTTGACATCGTTCAGGAGAGATGGTAAGTAAGCACTTACTTTTATATTCAACCGAAGAACGGAAATCAGATTTAAGTGAGTAAACAACCCATCGTCGCCAGTAACGCGATGCCTCCGGCCACGACCGGCGCGCGGATGGCGGGCGAGGAACGCCGCCTACAGATTTTGTGCATCGCCGTGCGGCTCTTTTCGCAGCGCGGCTTTCGCGGCACGACCACCAAAGAGATAGCGCATGCCGCGTGCGTCTCGGAGGCGATGGTCTTTCGCCACTTCGCCACCAAGCAGGAATTGTACGCGGCGATACTCGATCACAAAGCCTGCGCGGGGGGACAGATGCAAGACCCGCGCGAGATGCTGGCCGACGCCGTTCGGCTCAAGAACGACCGCGCCGTCTTTGAAACTTTAGCTTTCAAAGCTTTGCAGCATCACGAGGAAGACCCCGAGTTTCAACGCCTGCTCCTGCATTCCGCGCTCGAAGAGCACGATCTGGCGCGTATGTTCTGGGAACGCACAGTGCTTCAGATTTACGAATTCTTAGGCTCGTACATACGCGAGCGGCAGCAGGACGGAGCGTTCCGCGAGGTCAATGCGAACACGGTCGTGCGCGCCCTCCTGGGCATGATTATTCATCATTCTTTGAACAACAATTTATGGGATAAGCAACGCTCCCTGCTCAATCTTTCCAACGAGCAGGCCGCGCGCGAGTTTACCGATATTTTATTGAGCGGCATCCTTGCGGGTGGAGCTGTCGCTGAAAACGGCAGCCGCAAAAATCGCACGGCACAATCAATTACCAAGCAGCCTATTATTAAAAAGAGAAAGAAATGATCTCTCCTCAGAAATTAAAATTTATAACTCTCGCGCTCGCGCTCTCTCTGATGAGCCTCAGCGCGGCGGCGTGCGGTGGCTCGAAGGCGCAGTCGAATCAGGCGAACAAGAACACGGCTCCAGCTCAGCCGACGGTCGTGCAGGTGACGACCGCTCCGGCCATCTCGCGCCAGTTGCCGCGCTTCTTTGAAGCGACGGGCAGCCTCGCGGCTGATGAGCAGACGGATGTCGCCCCGGCGGTCGCGGGCAAAGTCATCGCGGTCGGCGTTGACCTCGGCAGTTACGTGCAGCAGGGCGCAGTCCTCGTGCGGCTCGACGACAGGGACGCGCGCATTCGTCTTGAGCAGGCGCAGGCGCAGGTCGCGCAGGCTCAGTCCGCAGTCAGGCAAGCGGAAGCCCGCATCGGCCTTCGCTCAGGTCAGAACTTTGACCCGAACAACGTGGCGGAAGTGCGCTCTGCGCGAGTCGCTCTTGATTTAGCAGAGAAGAATTTGCGCCGCTTTGAGAAGCTGATCGAATCGGGCGACGTGTCGCGCTCCGCTTACGACCAGCAGAGGGCGCAACGCGACCAGTTGCAGCAACAGTATGAAGCTCAACTGACGCAGGCTCAACAGAACTTCGCAGGAGTGCAGACCGCGCGTTCTGCGGTTGATGCAGCGCAGACGCAAATCCTGACGGCGCGCAAAGCCATCAACGATGCCGTCGTCACCGCTCCGATGAGCGGCTACGTTTCGGATCGCCCGACGGCCGTCGGCGAATACGTCACGACTTCGAGCAAGATTGTGACCATCGTGCGCACGAACCCTTTGCGTATGAAGATAGACATTCCCGAACAGGCCATCAGCGAGGTCAAAGTCGGCCAGAGCGTCTCGCTTATCGTGAGCGCGTATCCTGACCGCACTTTCAACGGACGCGTCGCGCGTGTCTCGCCGAGCGTCACCGCGACTTCGCGCACGCTGTCGGTCGAAGCGGAGGTCGAGAACGGAGGCAATATTTTGAAGCCCGGACAGTTTGCGACCGTCAGGATTCTGCTGCCGCAGAGCGACCCCGCCATCCTCGTCCCCGCGCGAGCCGTGCGGACGGAAGCGGGCACGAGTCGCGTCTACGTCATCAAGGACGGACGCGCGCAGCAACGCCTAGTCCAAATCGGGCAGACCGAAGGCGATCTGGTCGAAGTCAAAACCGGCGTCGCCGCGGACGAGCCGGTAGCGACAAGTAATATAGAGATGTTGAGCGACGGGATGGCTGTCACTCAGTAAAAGCATTTTGGATTTTGGATTTTAGATTTTGGATTGAAAGACAAGCTATGCGGCTCATTCAATCCGTTCTCTAATCCAAAATCCAAAATCTAAAATCCAAAATCGAATTATGCAAAAGCTTGCTGAAATTTGTGTTCGCCGTCCGGTCTTCGCGACGATGCTGATTATGGCCTTAGTGGTCGTCGGCATCTTCTCGTTCTTCTCGCTCGGCGTTGACCTCTTCCCGAAAATCGACTTGCCGACGATTACCGTGACGGTCGTCAATCCCGGCTCTTCGCCGCAGGAGATTGAGACGGAGATTACGGATAAGGTCGAAGGCGCGGTCAATACTATCAGCGGCATAGACGAGCTGCGCTCGACCTCCGTCGAAGGCGTCTCGCAGGTTTTTATTACGTTCCTGCTTGAGAAGAATGCGGACGTGGCGGCGCAGGAAGTTCGCAGCAAGGTTGACCTCGCCGTGCCGGACTTGCCCGACACGGCTGAGAAGCCAATCGTGCAGAAGCTCGACACGGACGCCGCGCCCGTCCTGCGCATAGCCGTTTCTGCGCCTCGTTCCTTACGCGAAGTGACGGACATCGCCGACAAGCAGATCAAGCAGCGCATCGAAGCCATCAACGGCGTCGGGCAGGTCGAGATCGTCGGCGGTCGCCAGCGCGAGATACAGGTCTGGGTTGACCCGGACAAGATGCGCTCCTACAACGTGACGGTCGCGCAGGTCGCGGATTCAGTCCGCGCGCAGAACTTGGAAGTGCCCGGAGGCCGCGTTGACGAAGGCACGCGCGAGCTGACGGTGCGCACGATGGGACGCATCGTGAACCCTGCGGACTTTAACAATCTGGTCGTCGGCACACGCGGCGACTACACGGTCAAGCTCAGCGACATCGGTTATGTCGAAGACGGAGCCGAAGAGCAGCGCACGCAGGCGACCCTCAACGGCCAACCGGCAGTGACGCTCGTCGTCTCGAAACAGTCCGGACAGAACACGGTCGCGGTCGCGGATGAAGTCAAAGCGCGTCTTAATGAGATCGCGCCGACGCTGCCTTCAGGCTTTCGCATGGAGATCGTGGGCGACCAGTCCACGTACATCAAAGCCTCGCTCGAATCAATCGAAAAGCATCTCATCGAAGGCGGTATCCTCGCGGCCATCGTGGTCTTCGTCTTCCTGTGGAACTTCCGCGCGACATTGATCGCCGCGCTCGCGATTCCGACCTCGCTCATCGCAACTTTCGGCCTCATGCTGTGGATGGGCTTTACGCTCAACAACATCACGATGCTCGCGTTGACGTTGATGGTCGGCATCGTGATTGATGACGCGATTGTGGTGCTTGAGAACATTTATCGCTTCGTCGAAGAGAAGGGGATGTCGCCGTTTCAGGCCGCGATTGAGGGCACAAAGGAGATCGGCCTCGCGGTCATGGCGACGACGCTCTCGCTGCTCGCGGTGTTTCTGCCCGTGGGATTTATGGGAGGCATCGTCGGTCGCTTCATGTCTTCGTTCGGTCTGACTTCGAGCTTCGCGGTCGCGGTCTCGTTGATCGTCTCGTTCACGTTGACGCCGATGCTCGCCGCCCGTCTCATCAAGCGTAAGGAAGACCCGTTGCCCGCGAGCCTCGGAAGCGAGCCGTCTGAGGGCGACGCGCCCGTGGGGTTGGCGGACGAGTCGCGCGTCGTGGCGGCTGAGAGTGATGCTGAAAAGAACGTCTTCGATGATGAGAGCCAAGCTGTTGAAGCTTTGCCGCCGGGCGGGAAGGCCGTGGAGCATCGCTCGAACGACTCGAAAGACTCGCGCTTTTATCGTCCGATTGATCGCACTTACACGTGGATGCTCAAGTGGTCAATGGCGCATCGCTGGGTGATCATCTTAATGTGTCTCGCGGTCATCATCAGCATCGTTCCTTTGTTCAAACTCGTCGGCAAGAATTTTCTTCCCGTGGACGATCAATCGCAGTTCGAGATCAGCGTCCGCGCGCCGGAGGGTTACACGCTGGCCGCGACGAGCGAGTTGGTCGAGCGCATCGCGAAGGATTTGAGGGACAAGGATAAATTCCCCGGCCTCTCGGACACACTCATCACCATCGGCGGCGGGCAGCAACAGCTTGTCAACAACGCTTCGATCTACATCAAGCTCGCGCCGATTGAGGAGCGCAAAGAGACGCAGGACGCTTACATGATCAAGGCGCGCGAACTCTTGAAGAATTATCCGAAGGAATTGCGCACGAGCGTCCAGCAGGTCGCGGCGATTTCCGGCGGCGGCAATCGCAACTCCGATATACAGTTCGTCATCGGCGGCCCCGACTTGCAGAAGCTGACGAAATATTCGGACGAGCTTCTGGCGAAGATGAAGACGATACCGGATGTCGTGGACGCGGATTCGACTCTGATTAACGGCAAGCCGGAATTGCGCGTCATCATAGACCGCGCGCGTGCGGCTGACCTCGGCGTCCGCGTCGGAGACATCGCGCAGGCTCTCAATACTCTGGTCGCCGGGCAGCAGGTCTCAACTTTCAACGAGGGCACGGATCAATACGAAGTGCGCGTGCGCGCCATCGGAGTCTCGCGCGCGAGCGTCGAAGGCTTAAAGCGCATGATTATTTCCTCTTCAAAGACCGGCTGGGTGACGCTCGATAATGTGGTGCGGGTCGAAGAGGGCGCGGGGCCTTCCGCCATTGACCGCCTCAATCGGCAACGTCAGGTCACGTTGCTTGCCAACGTGCGTCCGGGCGGCTCGCAGGCCGCGGTGATTGAGAAGATGACCCAGTTCGTAAAAGAGCTGAATGTCGAGAGCACGTACAAGACCGGACTCGCCGGACGCTCGAAAGAGCTTGGGCGCGCGGGCTACTATTTCATGCTCGCGTTTATGCTCTCGTTCATCTTCATGTACATGGTGCTCGCGGCGCAGTTCGAGTCGTTCATCCATCCTGTGACGATTCTGCTCACGCTGCCGCTCGCGATTCCGTTCGGCATCCTCTCGCTTCTGGTGACGGGACAGACTGTAAATATTTTTTCGGGACTCGGACTCCTGCTCCTGTTCGGCGTGGTTAAGAAGAACGCTATTTTGCAGATTGACCACACGAACGAGTTGCGCTCGCACGGCATGGAGCGCGGCGAAGCGATTGTGCAGGCAAACCGCGACCGCCTGCGTCCGATCTTGATGACGACGATTGCGCTGGTGGCGGGCATGATGCCGCTCGTGGTCTCGCGCGGGGCGGGAGCGGGCACGAATCGTTCAATCGGCGTGCTGGTGGTCGGCGGACAGAGCTTGTGTTTGCTCTTGACGCTGCTGGCCGTGCCGGTCTTTTATTCGCTCTTTGACGATCTCGGACGGAGCCGCGTCTTCAGTCGCGTCGGCGCGAGACTGACGGTTCCGTTCGCATGGGCGCGGCGTAAAGTGGCGACTGCGACCGCTTCTTTGTTTAGTTCGATAGGCAAGCAATAGATACAAATCATTCGTTCCGTTATGAAGACCTTAAGCAGAAATTTTAATTCCGGTGTGATGCTGGCAATCATGCTTTTATGTTTGTCGTTTGCCGTGCGGGCGCAGCAGCCGACGGCTCCGCCCGTGACTCCTGCTCCATCCGGCAACACGCCGCAGCAGAGCGCGCCGCCGTCTTCTTCGAGCGGCACGAATATCGCTCCGTCCGGTAACTCTTCGCAGGGACAGCCCGCACAGCCCGGCTCGAACGCGCGCCCGGCGACGCCCGCCGGACAGACTGAGCAGAGCGTACAGCCGACCACGCAGGCAGACCAGCAGAGTCGCGGCACGCAGCCTCAGCCCGTCACCCAGCCGCAGACGCCGCAGGGAGGCGCAAACCCGCAGGGGATTCCGACGAGCGACAGCCTGCCGACGAACGGCCTACCTGCGAACGGCGCGCAGCCTTCCGCTCTTCCGAATATTCAGCCGGGGCAGACGCCAGTCGCGCCCGGTCAAACGATCAACGCGCCCGCGAACTCTCGCCCGCCCGGACGCGAGAGCGTAGCCACTCCAGCGCAGCAGGTCTTGCCGGACGTGCCGCAGATCGCGCCGGACTATGAAGCTCCGGAAAGACCCTTGCCTGAGATGGGACGCGTCGGCGTGGACATGACGGAGCAGAAGCCGCTCACCTTGCGCGAAGCTCTGGAGATGGCGCTCGTCAATAACAAAGACATAGAGGTCGCGCGTTCGAATGTGAAGATCGCGGAGTTTGATTTACAGGGAGCGCGCGGCATCTATGACCCGCGCTTCAGCTCGCTCTCTTACTATGAGCGCAGCGTGACGCCCTCTTCGAGTTTCTTAAGCGGCGGTTCGAACGGAGCTGTCACGCAGTCCGACTACACGGGCACGTTTCGCTTCGAGGGACTCGTGCCGAAATACGGCGGCGGCTATCGCTTGGACTTTTCGAGCATCCG
The DNA here is from genome assembly GCA_964246305.1 of uncultured Pyrinomonadaceae bacterium. Classification (GTDB taxonomy): domain Bacteria; phylum Acidobacteriota; class Blastocatellia; order Pyrinomonadales; family Pyrinomonadaceae; genus JACMLC01. The sequence continues at coordinate 27,317 of CAXTPS010000013.1, read as the reverse complement.
CCTGACGACCGACAATCAATTCACCGCGCTCAACCCGCAGTACCCGACCGCGCTCACTTTCAGTTACACGCAGCCCTTGTGGCGCGGCCTGCGCTTCGACCTCAATCGCAGGCAGATCGAAGTCGCAAAGAAAAATCTTTCATTGACCGACGCGCAGTTTCGCCAGCGCACGATTGAGACCATCACGTCGGTTCAACGCGCCTACTGGGACTTGGTTTACGCGCTCAGAAACTTGCAGATTCAACGCGACGCGGTGAAGGACGCGCGCACGCAGCTTGAGCATAACAGGCGTCTCGTCACGGAAGGCGTGCTCGCGCCGATTGACGTGGTCGCGGCTGACGCGCAGGTCTCAGGCTACGAGCAGAGCGTCTACAGCGCGCTCGAAGATGTTTCGCGCGCCGAGAACACGCTCAAAAATCTGATCGCGGAAAATCGCAACGCCTCGATCTGGAACACTTCTATACTGCCGACCGATGCGGTTGATATTACGCCTCCTTCGATTACCCTGACGGACGCGATGCAGGCGGCGATGGAGAATCGCCCGGAGCTAACGCAGTCGGACGTAGTGCAGGCGATTAACGAGCTTGACCAACGCTATTACCGCGAGCAGACGAAGCCGCAGGTTGATCTCATCGGCAGCTACGGCGTCGTCGGTCTGGCTGGAAGTCTGAACACTGCCGCTGGAGCCAATCCGCTGACGGCTTCGAGCGAGCGCACGCGCCTCAAGATAAATGAGATTATAGCGTCCCTGCCAAACTCCACGATTCAACCCTTGCCGCCTCCCGCGCCGCAAACCTTGCCGGGCGAGCTGGTCGGCGGCTACGGCCAATCGCTCCTCAATCTCGGCGCGAATCGTTACAACAATTTTCGCGTCGGCGTGCAGTTGAACCTGCCCATCAGGAATCGCACGGCTGAGGCGCAACTGGGTCGCTCGCTCGTCGAAGGCCAGCGCATACAGACGCAGCGCGAACAGCTTGAGCAACTGATTCAAGTGGATGTGCGCAACGCTTTACAGATAGTCCGCACCGCTGAATCTCGCCTCCGCGCGGCAGCGGCGGCACGCGACGCTTCCACACAACAGTACATGAGCGAACAACGCCGCTTCGACGCCGGACAGTCAACCTTATATCTGGTGCTTGAGAGACAGACCGCACTCACGACCGCACGCGGCAACGAGCTGCGCGCACAGACAGACCTCAACAAAGCGATTGCCGAGCTGCAACGCGCCACCGGCAATGCCTTGCAAGCCAACAACGTCGTCGTGCGCGTGCGCTGAAAAACTTTTTTCGGCAGCACCGTGACGACCATGAAGGCGATGAGTTTGGGGCGAACTCATCGCCTTCATTTTTTTGTTGACAAGCTTAAGATAAGAAACGAAGGGAGGGCTTTGTTACTTTGCCATCAAGACATCAAAGCCGCTGGTATAGGTCTGCTCATTCCCGCCCCACGGGACGTAACAGATGCCATTACGCAGCATGTATTTCCCCGGATGTACGCCGTCCCTGAGCTTTACGCGACAGATATAAAGCGTGCGACTTGTGCTCGCTCCGTAATTAACCGCACCACCGATGACCGCGAGGCTCGTAATATTGTCGTGTGATAGTGAGGACAGTGGCTTCCAATCCAAAGTGGCCGGGTCTTTAGTTAAGAGCACTTGGAAGTTGTTGCTAATTACATGTTCTTTCCCGTTCCATGAAACATAACATTGGTTCTGGTACAGCTTGCCGGGATGCTGCTCATCGGAGAATTTGCTCCGGCAAATGTACATTTTTGTCCCATCTTTATGGTCTCCTCCAAACACTCGCTGATACTTCGGATAACTCGATTCATCACCGTACGAGACCCACGTGGGCTGCTCAGAATTATTGCTCATCAAGAGCATGCCCGAATGGGAAGAGAGTTGAGTCGTGCCGTCTAAGATTGAATTGGATTGACGCGGGTTGGATTCCGTTCTGGTAAGTGTCAGAGCCGTGAGCGTCTGGCACAATAACAATAACATAACGGCAAGGATGTTAAGGATAGTCTTCATTGATGCGTATCTCCTTTTCAGGGTTTGAGTGTCGAGCAGTTAGAGGAGCTTAGGGCTTCCTAAAACTTCTGGTGGAAGGTCTGGCGAACAGCGTCTATGATGAAGCTGTTCGAGGAGAGGTATATCATATGCTCCGATGCGGCAATAGTTATGCCAACGGCAATGAGTAGATGTGAGCGTACATTATCATAAGGTCTGCTGCCGAATGATGATTATGTATCTCCTACGGGTGTCAACCTGTGCTGACAGATGAGCACGGAGACTGTGAACAATTGTAGACGCATCGAAGCCTGACAACTGCTGCGGAGAGGAGGCAAGCTTCTCATTTCGTTTCGCAGATTGTTGAGTGAGTTGTTAGATGGCGGTCGCCGCTTTAAGTCTCTGCCTGTTTGTCGTCGGGTTTTGTCAGCGCGAGCAGTAACGGCACGAACGCGGCGTAGCAGATAGCCCCGCGCAGCCAGCTCAATCTCTGCCAACGCTGCCCGCGCGCCAGCCACTCCGCGGGCGACAGGCTCGATTCCGGGCTATGTTTGAAAGCTCCCAGCTCTGGAATAAAATATAGCTGAGAGACGACGAGTACCAGCGCGTACACTGCGAAGCTGATTAAGATGAGCTTGCGCCGCGACTTCAACTTCCAGTTCAGGGCGAGTGTGACGATGAGCGAGAGGATGAGCAGCGGATGAATAATCATCCAGAATATCCCTTCGCTCAGACCATACGCGCCGTTGACGACCACTGCCGAATCGGGCAGGGCTGACAGGTAGGCGGGAAAATATACCAGGTGAGAATAAGTAATCCCGCCGAGCAGTGTGCCCCACAGGATGATGGATAGCATGAGCGAAACGTTTCCGGGCCTCTGTGTAGCCATCTTCGCGCCTCCACAATTATAGAAATCTTAAAGCTGTAGACATCCATGGCGATGAAGCTCTTGGGGCGAGAGCTTCATCGCCGTAAATAACAGCTCTACTTTGTTGCTTCGCCCGTCACAGTGAATTTTATGTCGCTCGAACTTTGAGAAAGCTTGATGTCGTTGCTGTTATAGGCTTCTACCACGCAACTGTATGAGCCGGGCGCGAGCGGTTTATCCAGAACGTAAGACAGCCCGTCAACGCGCTTGTTGATGTAGTCGTACTCCGTCGTCGCTCCCGATGAGTTGTCGGCGTAGATGCTGAATTTGTAATAGGCCGCGTCCGGGTAAGCATCCCATTTCACTTCGATCTTGCTCGCGCCGATTTTCGCGCCAGCCTTCGGACTCGCAAGCTTCAAATCGTTCTTGAAAAGATTTGTGTCGGGAGCGAAGTATGTCTTGCCCTCTTCGTGTCAAGCCTTCAATCTCACGGATGAAAGCCGTGCTATTCGCGCTTCGGTTCAATGTTGTCACTGCTGCTTCTTGAATAGAAAACTATTCTACAAGAAATTCGCTTGCAACAATAGATGCTCTTAAGAAGTAGTTGCAATGTGTCGTTCCTCAGGACGCACGGCGGAAGATAATCTCTTGAGGCCGTAAAAACTGCTCCGAAAACTTTTATTGCTTACTATCATTCTCGGAACGCATTAACACCGTCCCCGTTTGCCCGTCAACCCATAGAGATAGATATTTATCGCTTGTACGATAAAAAGTGATGTTCCACGCAGCAGGCGCATTCAACCCGCTTGGCTTTTCAGATGCTCTCGGTAAGCGGATGGTTATATTCCCTCTATCAACAGGCCGTCCCATATATGCCTCTCCTTCCTTGAGCGTTAATTGCAGAACGTCTTGCGGGCTGAGTTGTATCATGCGCGCTTGCTCAAGCGATGCGGGATCAGGAGACTCTGCCCTCTGGATTTCATCGTCAACGCGTAGCGTAGAGGCTAAGCGATGGTCGTTGAAGTGAACAATGCGTGTGGCGTAAAGGGGCGCGCCCACGGCGTTAACTTGAAATGATTTCCGGCTGACAAACATGAGCGTCACATTCAATTCGACCGGCTCATCCGAAGCTCCCTGTTTGCCACGCACGGGTTCCGCCAGCCCGCTGATGAGCACAAAATCGTTGCCCGTGATCTTGAGGGCGCGTTCTGCCGCCGCACGTTGCTCAGACCAAGACGCTCTCACAGGGAGGACTGCCGGGCGAGCGCAACCGGCAAGGAAAGTTACGAGAAGTGTGAGAACCCCCGATAATATTATTGTCGTGCTCCGCTGCATGTGATTAACTGATTTCTTACAAATAATTTTCATATACAATACGGCAGCACGCTCGGATTAACCCGCCGGACAACAACGCCGCAACTACGTTATCGCTGAGAGGCAAGCTAACTCCGCTCCGGTTGAATGAGTTGTTCGGCTCTCACCTGAGGTTAAGTCCCAGAGGCTCTGCCGCAGAGACAGTGTTTCCGTCTCGCCACGATAAGAGCATCCCGGCGCCAATACACAGCGCTCCGAGCAGTAGGCAGACGGGCGTGTAATATTCAGGCGGCACCGGGTGGAAATTAACATTATCCCATTGGCTCCCGTGAGCTATGGCATCGGATAACACTTGTGCTGAGAGCCGGTAAGTAAAATACAGGAAAGCCAAAGGCGCAATGACTAGGCATCCGCCAACAATAATCAGAATTTTCGCTGATGAGGATTTCATCTCGTGACCTCCGTTATCAAAGAAAGCAGCCCAATGCTAAATAGACCGCGTGCGGGATTGCTCATTTAAGACACAACTGTGGTAAGCGACGGGCTTTCATGCCAAGGCACAGCGTGTTGCCAGTAGGAGCGTGAGTCGTGCGCGTGGAAGATATAATTGCGCGGGATGGAGTGTCAATAAAATTTATCACTTCACATCCTTGAGCCTGACGATAGCCCACAGCGGCCAGTGGTCTGAGAGGCCGACCTGACGGTCTATGCCGTGCGCTTTCGCGTCTAGACCGCGCAGCCACATCCAGTCGAGCTTGAGTCGGATGATGAAGGTTTTCCATGTCGGCTCGTCGTTGGAGAATGGAGTCTCGAAGCCGCGCTCTGTGAAGAGGCGCGAGGTCGCGTTGACATCTTTGGGCGTGAGCGTGTTGAAGTCTCCGAGGATGGCGGCGTTTGTTATCTGCGCGTGATGTGTTTGCAGATCGTCAATCACCGCTTTGAACTGTTCGAGCCGCTTCTCGTTCGAGGTGCGCGTCTCGGCGTGGACTGAGTAGACGCGGAGCGCCTTTTGTCCGACCTGTACGGTTGCGCCGATGGCTGCGCGGCGTCGTCCCTTCGGCCCCTCGTTCGGCAGCACGATTCGTTGCACATCCCTGAGCGGATACGGACTCAAGATCGCAACGCCCGTCTCTTCTTCGGCGCGTGCGGCGGCAGTGGCAGAAGCGGGCGGCGGAGGCGCAGCCCACGCGTAATACATCCCAAGCTCTTCGGCTATAACGCGCGCGGTGTTGGTGTGATTCGTGCGCTCTTTGTTTCTGTCAACTTCCTGAAGACCGATGATTGAAGCCCCGCCGATCTCTTTGTCATCTTTGAGCAGCTTGATCAGAGCGCGCAGGTCGTCGCCTCCGCGCCAGCGCATGTTGTAAGTCACGATCTTTATCTCATCCGGCACGGCGCGTTTCGCATCAGTCTTCGCAACGGTCTTCGTCGGGCTTCCCGTTTCGAGCAGCGCATCATCCGAATCAATCGCACGCGCAAAGACCAGAGGCGAGAGGCACGCGGCTGATAGTAAAAAGATTATTGATTTCAAGCGCGCGTTTTTTTGGAGTTTTTCTTGCGGCATGATTTGTTCAGGCTAAGATGAAGGGGATAACCGGGGATGCTGAAAGATAAGAGTTTTAGGAGCTGTAGTCAACGCTCCGGTCGTTCCAATTAGTTTCGAGGAAAAGCGACAGCTAAAATCGTGATGGCGATGGCTGTGATGAGCGCGCGGCGGTTGATTGCACGCGCCTTTTTGCGAAGCTGCTCGATAAGATTTTCGTCTTCGACTTTCTCTTCGCCCGCGTCCATGTTGCGCCGCCCGCTCGCGGCCAGCGCAATGCATATTTTCTCGCGCGCCTGCATCAATCCGAGGCCGCCGATCCAGATCGGAAAGAAGATAATCGCGCGCGGCCAGCGCGGAGCATTCGTGACGACAAGCACGAAGGCCGTCGCAACTCCCACGGTCAGGGAGACGAAGCCGAGCAGCCTGCGCTTGCGACGCTCGCGCGGGCCAATATTGCAGGCTTCAGAAGTGTTTGTGCTCATGCTCGAAATTTATTCGGCGCGAAGAGTTGCCAGAGGTTGCCCGGCGGTCACGCGCTGTCCGGCCTGTATGCTGATCGCGCTCACGGTTCCGGCTGATGAAGCTCGCGCCGTCACAATCTGTTCCGTCGGCGCGGTCACGGGCGCAGAGTTTTGTGGAGACGGTTGACGTGCGGCGACGAGCTGGCCTTGCTCTCTCTGCGCGGAATCCTGCGCTTTGCGTAGACGCTGTTGAGCGCGGTCGTAATCCGCACGCGCCCCGTCAAGCTGCGCTTGCGGCGCGTCGCCGGAAGCGACGAGCGGAGTCAGGCGACTCACTTCAACTTCCGTGCGGACAACCTCTGCGCGTGCGGCTTCGATCTCGGATTGCGCGGCCTCGACGGTTCTGGCGGCGCGCTTCTGCGGGTCTTCGGCCTGCTGTTGTTGCGGCGCAGCCTGTCCTTCCGTGATGACAGAGATCTCGACAATGGCCGCGCCTTCGTTGACTGCCGCTCCCTCGCGCACGAGGACGCGTCGCACTACGCCGGACGCGGGGGAGTTCACAATGATGATTCCGCGTGACGCTGTATCGCTCTTCGATTGACAGGCGGATGAGAGAAGCAGCAGCAGCGTGAACAGCGCGAGATATTGAAAGCGAGTTTTAGCAAGTTTAAGAAAAACGTTTCCCGCAAAGGCGCAAAGGCGCAAAGGACGAGGGGGTAGGGCGTAGGGGACAGGGTGTAGAAAAAAGCAAGTTGTCTTTCCTACATCCTTCACCCTACACCCTACACCCCTTCTTCTTCGCGCCTTTGCGCCTTTGCGCGAAACTGTCTTCGTTAAATTTAAGACTCTCATACAAGTGAAAACTTAACTCTCATCTCGCGCTCGCGGCTTTGGTTGACGGGGGAGCAGGCGGATTTCCGTAGATGCCTGCGCCGCTGAAAGATGGATGACGAAACTCAAATTCGGGCACGCGCGTGTCGGTGCGAACGGCGACGTGGTTGGCTTCGAGCGTGCTGCCGGTCGCGCGCTCAAAATCTGCGATGGCTTTGTTGAGGTCTGTCTGCGCCTGTAGCTCACGACCCTGCGCCGCCAAGAGTTCCGTCTGTCTCTGCAAGACCAGATAGACGGTCGTCGTTCCGGCTTTGAACTGTCGCTGCTCGCTCTCGTACTGCTGCTCTGATGAAGAGCGCGCGGCGGCTGCGGCTGCCAGCCTTGCCTCGGCTGAACGCAGGGTCTGCGACGCGTTGCGCACGTCTGCTTCGATGAGCTGCTCGGCTTGCGCGCGTTGGTTCTGTATGCGACGGCCTACGGCGAGCGATTCTCCCAGATTGGCTTCGGCGGTGCGGTTGCGCAAAGGGATGTCCACGCGCACGCCGACGCGATAGGTCGGAAAGTTTAGGCCGAGCAGGTTCGAGAGCGATTGCCCGTAGCCTCCGACCAGAATCGGCGGCACAGTGCTGCCCGACGCGGTCGCATCGAGCGGCGGAAGTCCCGCGAGCGCGGACAACTGGTTGACGCGTGTGCGCAGGAGCGAGTTCGCGCTGGTCGGATTCTGCGCCGCCTGCACAGCCGCGCCGGAAAGCCCGACCGTCGTGTACGTGCCGACTAAATCAATCTGCGGTTTAGTCTGATCGCGGAAAAACTTTGTGTCTATCTGGTTGATCTCGGCGTTGGTCTGAAGCTGTGAAAGCTCCGGGCGATTTTGCAGAGCGGCGCTCACGGCCTGTTCGAGCGGCACGCGCGGGGCTTCAAGATTAACCGGCGTGACGGGCGTTAAAGGGCGCGACCAAAGCTGCGCCGTGCGGTCTGGCAGCATCAGCGTTTTCAAAGTATTCTCTGCGCGCGTCACGGCTTCCTGCGCCGTGTAGACGCTCTGCTCAAAGGTCGTCACCTGTGTGCTGGCGGCAACGATGTCAATGGGCGCGAGCACGCCTTTCTCGACGAGCCTTTGATTGCTCTCAAGCTGCAAGCGCGCCTGTTTCACAGCATCGATCTGTACCTGCAAATTTCTGAGCGCGAAAACTAAATCCCAGTATGATTGCTCGACCTGCGCGATGACTTCGATGGCGCGCTGGCGAAATTGCGCGTCCGTCAAGCTCAAATTCTTTTTGGCAATCTCGATAGTGCGGCGGTTGTTGTCAATCCTCAGACCGCGCCACAACGGCTGCGTGTAAGTGAAGGTGAGCGCGGACGGGAACTGCGGGTTGAGCGTCACGTTCTGGTTATTCGTCGTTAGTCGAGTCGAAGAAAAATCGAGTTGATAAGAGCCGCCCGCGAAGGGCGAGAAGCCGCCCAAGCGCACCGCGCCCGTCGCATCCGTCTGCATCACAGAACCGTTCTGCGCGCCGCCGAGAGTCGAGCTGGTGGGCGTCACGCGGCTCTCGTAATAACTCTCGGATGAAAAGGCCGGATCGTAAACTCCGCGCGCGGCGGTCAACTGGTATTCGGCAATCTGCACGTTGATGCGCGTGCCGTCAATGTCGTTATTGTTTTGGAGCGCGAGCGCAATCGCTTCGTTGAGCGTCAATGGCGTTTGATCGTTGATGTCCACGCCGACGCGCTCTGCGCTCGGCAGCGGTCGCTCCTGCGCTTTGAAATTCGGCGCGACGGGCGGCGGCTCTGTCGGGAGTTCTGCGGGGGCGATGCCGCTTGAACCCCCTACGTTCTGTGTGGGCGATTGCGTCGCGCCGTTCGTCGTCGTCGCGCCGCCTCCGGTCGTGCCCGTCTGCGGAGCAGTTGTTCCGGCGGGCGTAGAAGTTTGCGGCTGTTGCTGTCCCGGCTGGCCCTGCTGTGCCGGTGTCTGGATTTGCGGCGAAGGCGGGCGCGGCCCCTGCGTATTGGGCGCGGTCTGTTGCCTCTGCTGTTCGACTCCTGTCTGCGGCTGCGTACTCTGCTGCACCTCGTTGTCCGGGCGCACGGGAGCCGAAGACGAGTTCGGCGGAAGCTGTGTCGTCGAAGGCGGCGGCGTTCCCGGTTGTTGCTGTCCCTGCGTCGAAGTTCCGGCGGGCGGCGATGGCTGCGTCTGCGGCTGAGTCTGAGTCTGCGCGACGTAGACAGGCAAGCTGTCGCTCGTCGGCACTCCTGCCTGCTGCGTCTGCGCGAGCGCGACGGCAGGCACCAGCATCAACGCGCTGAGAACCACAACCTTCATCAAAGAATGCATGTCTTTCCTTTGCGCCTTTGCGCCTTTGCGGGAGACGTAAATTCCCCGCAAAGGCGCAAAGGCGCAGAGAAGAGACGCGCCGGTTGAGCTTAAACTTTTAATCACCTGAAGCTTGATCGACATAACTATCCTTTGCAGTTTTACGGGAGACGGGCGGAGCCGTTTTACGCTTGCGCGCTCCCGCGTAAACTTCCGAGAGACGACGCCCCGCGCCGTGCTTGAAATTACTGAATCGTTCGCCCACATAACCCCACACGCGCGAGTCCTTCGCGTCCTCGAAGAGCGAGTAGAAGACCGGCACGGCCAACAGCGTCAGCAGCAAACACAGGCTCTGCCCGCCGACCACCAGCACGCCGATTGAGCGATTCGTAGCCGCGCCCGCACCTGAGCCGACAATCAACGGGAACATGCCCGCCACCAGCGCAATCGTCGTCATCAAGATAGGACGCAGTCGGTCGCGGTTCGCTTGCAGTATCGCGCTGTAACGCTCCATGCCGTGCGTGCGCAGCTCGTTCGTGTGGTCAATCTGCAAGATAGCGTTCTTCTTGACGATGCCGAACAGGAGCAGTATGCCGAGCGCGGAAAAGATATTGAGCCGCTGCCCGGCGATGAGCGTTGAGATGAGCGCAAAGGGAATCGAGAGCGGCAGCGTCAGTAGAATCGTCACCGGATGTATGAACGACTCGAACTGCGCGGCCAGAATCAGGTACATGAAAATAAACGAGAGCAGAAAGGCGAGCATGAATGATTGATTCGCGCGTTGCAGCTCTTTGGATTGTCCCGTGACGCCCGTCCTGTAGCCCGCTTCCATATTCAAGCCGCTCGCGTAACGCTGCATGGCCGCGATGGCGTCCGCCTCCGAGCCGCCCGGCGCGACGCTCGCGGAGATCGTCACCTGTCGCTGGCGATTCAAGCGATCAATCGAAGCGGGGCTTTTTCCGTCCTGTAGGTCAACGAGTTTATCAAGGCTGACCGTTCCGGCGGTCGAAGACGTGACTGTGAAATCTTTCAAGCTGTCGCGCGTACGGCGATACTCCTCTTCGGCCTGCACGACTACATCGTACTGCTCCGAGTTCTCGCTGAAGGTCGTGACGCGCTGTCCCGCCGCGAGGATGTTCAGAGCCTGCGCCACGTCGCCCGCTTTGACGCCCAGATCGCCCGCGCGCTGGCGGTCAATCAGGACGCGCACTTCCGGGCTGCCGGGTTGGAGCGAGCGGTCTGCATCGCGGAAGCTTTTGTCCTGCTTGAGCTGGTCAACGAGGCGTTTGGAATAGTCGTCTAGCTTCTGTATGTCCGGGCCGCTGATGAAGTAGCCGACGGACGAGCCGCCGCGACCCGTGCCGATGCTCGCGCCGATGCTCGATGTGCCTGAGACTGCAATCTGATATTCCTTCGGATACTTTCGCTTCTGAATCATCGTCCGCGTGCTGGTAATCAAATCGGCCTGCGACGCATCACGCTCCTTGACGGGCTTGAGACTGACATTGACGGTTCCGGAATTAGGCCCGCCGCCGCGACCGAACCCGGCGAGCGCGAGCGTGTTCTGCACGCCCGGAATCTGCTCGCGCACGTCGCGCGCGATGCGGTCGAGAATGCTCTGCGTCGCCGCGAGGCTAGTGCCTTCCGGCGTGCGTACAGAGATTTGAAAAGCGGACTCGTCTTCGTCCGGCAGAAAATTGTAGCCGACCAGTTTGAAGAGCGGATAGATAGAGATGATAGCTATCGCGCAAACCAGCACGATCACCCACCGATGAGCCATCGAGAGCTTGAGCAGCCACATGTAAGTCCTGTCAATCGGACGATAAAAACGTCCCTCTTTCGATGACCCCTGCTTCTCCCGAACATCTTCTGTAGCATGATTCTCATGCTCGCCCTCCGATAAATCCGTGCCTCCGCCGACAGTGTCGGGTATGCCTTCGGGCGTGACTGTCTCTTTCGGCGGCTTAATCCAACGCGCCGCGAGCATCGGCGTCAACGTGAACGAGACTATCAGCGAGACCGCGATGGCCGCAGCCGAAGTCAGTCCGAATGAAGACATGAAGCGACCGACGATGCCCGTCATAAATCCGACCGGAATAAAAACCGCGAGCAGAGAAAACGTCGTCGCCATGACCGCGAGGCCGATCTCCTTCGTGCCCTCAATCGCTGCCTGATACGGATGCATTCCTTTCTCTTCGACGAAGCGATAGATGTTCTCCAGCACCACAATCGCGTCGTCAATCACGATGCCCACCATCAACGTCAGCGAGAGCATCGTCATCTGGTTGAGCGAGTAGCCGAACGCCGCGATGAGCGCGAAGGCGGAGATGATCGAAGTCGGAATAGCGAGCGCAGCGATGAGCGTCGAGCGAAAGTTCCAGAGGAAAAGAAAGACTATCAACGCGGCGAGCAGTCCGCCGACCACCAGATGTTCTTCGATAGCATGCAAGCTGGTTTCGATAAACTCCGACTGGTCGCGCGTGACAGCGATTTTGAGGTCAGGCGGAAGCACCGGCTGGAGTTCCGCCATGCGCTGCTTGACGGCGTTGATGACGGCAATCGTGTTCGAGCCTGATTGCTTTCGCACAGCGACGGAGACCGACGGCGTGCCGTCCAGTGACGCAGCCGACGCGGGGTCAACACCGCTATCTTCGACTCGTCCCACATCGCTAATCTTGACGGGATATTTATTCTTCGTCGTGATGACGATGTCGTTAAACTCTTCTACCTTCTGAACGCGCGAGAGTGTGCGCAGTGTGACTGTCGTCGCGCCTTCGTTGAGCCGACCGCCGGGCAGCTCAAGGTTCTGAGCGCGCAGGGCATTGACCACGTCCGTCACAGAGATGTTGAAGGCGCGCAGACGTTCCGGGTTGAGATAAACTTTTATCTCGCGCTGGCGTCCGCCGTAGACGACGACCTCGCCGACTCCGCTCGCGGACTCCAGACGCTCCTGAATCTGACGCTGCACGAGGTCTGTCAGCTCAATCGAAGAACGCGGCGCGCTGATGGCATATTGAATGACGGGCTGCGAGTCGGGGTCTGCTTTCGTGATGATGGGAGCGTCCGCCGTCTCAGGCAATCTGTTGATGACAGTGCTCACCTTGTCGCGCACTTCCTGCGTCGCCACGTCCGTATCTTTTTCGAGATTGAAAGTAATCGTGACCTGAGAGCGTCCCTGCGAAGAGTTCGAGCGCATCTCGTCTATGCCCGGCACAGTGTTGGCCGCGCCTTCGATGATGTCCGTGACTTCGGTCTCGATCTCTTCCGGCGCGGCTCCCTGATTCGTGGTCGAGACAGTCACCGTCGGCAGGTCAATCTTCGGAAAGCGATCAACGCCCAGCGTGAAGAAACAGAAGCCGCCCACCACCGTCAACAGCAGCACAATGACCGTCGCGAAGACCGGACGGCGAACACAAATTTCAGCTAGCTTCTGCATAATTCGATTTTGGATTTTAGATTTTGGATTTTGGATTAGAGAACGGATTGAATGAGACGAACGATTTGTCTTTCAATCCAAAATCTAAAATCCAAAATCCAAAATGCCCTTACTGCTTAACCCTTGCCCCTTCAAAAAGCTGTTGCACGTTGCTCGTGGCGACGAGTTCGTCTGCCTGCACGCCGGAGAGGATTTGAATCATGTCGCCCTCTTCGGCTCCGATCTGCACGACGCGCAGTTTGGCTGTGTCGCCCTGAATCACAAAGACGCGATACGACTGCGTGTTCTGATCCGAGAAGACTGCCGAGCGCGGGACGAAGACCGCTTTGCTTCCGCCCTGACGGACTATCTGCGCGGTCGCGAACATGCCTGAGCGAAGCTGGTTATCGCCGTTCTCAATCGCCGCCTCGACAGTCGCAGAGCGCGAGACCGGATCAATCGCCGGATTGACCGCCGTTACCTGTCCGGCAAACTTCTTGCCCTTGTGCGCGTCAACTTCGAGGGAGACGCCCATGCCCTGCTTGATGTATGGAACATCGCCTTCCGGCACTTGCAACTGCAATTTGATCGGGTTGGTGCGAAGCACAGTCGCGATGTTTGAAGAAGGCGTGACGTATTCGCCGACGGCTATGGGCCGATTGCTGATGTACCCCGCATAGGGCGCGTGGACAATCGCATCTGCAACGGCTTTCTCAGCAATCGCCGCCTGCGAGCGGGCGGATTCGACTCCCGCTTCCGCGCTCTGTATCGCCTGATTGCTCTGGCGCGCGGTGTTGATGGCGGATTCGAGCTGCTGGCGCACGGTGTTGACCTGCGCCTGAGCCGTGTCGCGTTGCGTGCGATACTGGTCGTAGACGCTCAAGGCCACATCGCCGGTTTCGACGAGTTCGCGATAACGCCTCTCATTCGCCTGAGCAAGCCGGAGCTGTGCCTGCGCCTGTTCGAGATTTGAGTTCGCGGCGCGCACTTCCGGTATCGTGCTCGCGTCAAAGTTGCCGCCCGGACGAAGTCCCAGACGCGCTTCGGCCTGACGCACGCCCGCGATGGCTTGCGATACGCCCGCCTGCGCCTGCCTCAAGCGCAGCCGTGCATCCCTGTCGTTCAAGCGCGCGATGGTCTCGCCCTGTTTGACGAACGCACCGACGCCGACCGGCGTTGCCACGACCTGCCCCGAAGTTTGCGGCGCGACATCGGATGACTCTTCCGCGATTAAACTTCCGGTGGCTTGAATATAAGATGGGACTTCGCGCGAGACGGCCTTCGCGGTGCTGACGGCGATGGGAGCGGCTTCAGCCGCTGTGCCCGCCGCAGCTTCATTGCCGTTCGCGGCCTTCGTATTCGCTTTCGATTCGGATCGCCCGCATCCCGCGAGCAACAGCGCGAGGGCGAGCATCACTGAAACAATCGCGGCGGCACGAAGCCTGCAGGAGAGAAGTAAAGAAGACATAGCTATACCTTAGTGTCCAACCCCTTTTATTTGAAGACGCCCCGTACGCACGCGCGGTTACAGAATACTCGAATGGAATTTGATTAAACTTTATCAAGAATGTGCAGGCAAAAGCTATTCGCCGCGCAGCCCTTTCGCATCACAGGAAGCTTGCGATTAAATGTATTACAGTGTCGAATATGTCACAGGCCGAAGGGGGAAAGATTGAGATGAGTTGGATTGAAGAAAGAGCGCAGAGGCTCCGCGAATTTTTTGAGCTTCAGTCGGACGCGGAATTGATTTCGCAGGACGCAGAAAAGTTTGAGCTGCGTCAAGAGATGCTTGAAGGACTCGGTCATTTCAATATCGAGTGGCACGTCATTCCGGCGGCGGAGGCTGTGCCGCTCGATGAAGCTTACAGGTCGAAGCTCTATCCGATGGCAGCGAGGTATCTCGCAAAGTCTCATGAGCAGGGGCCGGGCCATCTGGAAAAAATCGTCGAAGGGCACAGGCAGCATCAGGGACGCATCATCGGCGTCGAGACGACCGCCAAGCCGCATTATCTTCCGGGCAACCGGCAGTTCTACGGCACTGTCTACGGGCACGACGCTTCGGCAGACCCGTTCGCGGCCTACATGGGACGAGCCGGAATGATGAACGGCACGCGCTATGCTCACAACTATCTCTCATTGCGCGCCTTCGTCCGCGTCGTGAATGAAGACTGGCGTGCGCGCTCTATCCTGCCAGAAGGTTATCGCGTCACGGTCTGCCCGCCGGTGGTCTTTAATCTCGTCGGGACAATCTTTCATCAGGAATGGAGCGAGACGGAAACGCTTGAACTCGGCTTTTATCGTGACGACGACGGCAACGCCAGATGTTACGCCGTCGGCTCAAGCGCGCCGCACGACTTCTCGTACATCAACGAAGTCGAGGGCGACACAGAGTGGTCTTTGATGGGATTCCGCGTCGCGCTCGTGCCCGAATGAGCAGACGGGCGTAACTGTAATGCGACCGCCATCGTTTTAAGTTGCAGCAATGAGAAAGCTCGGATGGCATCAATGGATTCTGTTGTCGCTCCTGCTGGTGGCTCTATCCGTCACCGCGCTGTTCGGCGTGCGAGCGGTTCGACGCGCAGTGTACTGGCACAATCATAAGGATGAAGTGATACGCCCGTGGATGAGCGTTTCATATGTAGCTCATTCTTACAGAGTTCCGCCGCACGTGCTCTATCAGGCGATCAACCTCGCGCCAGTGCCGCACGATAGACGACCGCTCAGAGAGATTGCGCGCCAGCAGAACCGCCCCGTCGAGACTCTGATTTCGGAATTGCAGAACGTCATCGTTCACTCGCGCCCGCCTTATCCGCCCCCGCCTCCTCCGCCACATCCGCCGGATGGAGGCGCAGCCCCATGAGCGATTATCTTTTGAGCACACTCGGAGTCTATGGCCTGCCCGTGCTGTTCGTGATTTTGATGATCGGCTGCATCGGAGTCCCTATGCCCGCGAGCCTGCTCCTGCTCGCCGCAGGCTCGTTCGTCGAACAGGGCGAGATGAGTCTGTGGCCGACGCTCTTGCTCGCCGCCGGTGGAGCGATTATAGGAGACAACATCGGATATGCTCTGGGGCGTTGGGGAGGCCGCCGCGTCTCCAAACGGCTCGGCGCGCTCGTCGGCGGCGAGGAGCGTTTAGAGAGCGCGGAGAAATGGCTCGGTCGTTGGGGCGGCGCGGGAATTTTTCTGAGCCGATGGCTCTTCACTCCGCTCGGCCCCATCATCAATATCACTTCCGGGCTGACCGGATACACGTGGCCGCGTTTCCTCTTTTACGACCTCCTCGGCGAAGTCCTGTGGGTCGTGCTTTACGTCATGCTCGGCAGACTTTTTAGCGACAGCGTGCAGGCCATGAGCGAGGTCGTAGGAGATTTGACGTGGGCGATTATCGGCCTGCTCTTCGTCGTCGTGTTCGGCTGGAAATTCGTGCAGTACCTACGCCAACCGTCAACAGAGGAACCGAAAGCATCCAACTCCCTTATTGACGAAACATCTTAAAAGCTTTATTTCAAATCTCAAATTTGAAATCTCAAATACAATATTTCAAATCTGAAGCTCAGCATCTCAAATTTCAGTATCTCAAAACTCAAATTTGAAATCTTCTTTAACCTTTATGACTTGTATGGCAAAACTCGTTCTTCAATCGCACCTGCCTGCTTGATGCTATATAAAGTTGTAACCGGCAGCTCTCATCGCGCGTCTTAAACATTGAATGGCCGGATTGAGGCTTCATTCTCCCCTGTGTCTGATACGGTGCACAGAATTTCATTATTTGGAGAGTAGGACAAAATGAAACTAACAGGAACCAAGAAAATTTTTGGCGGAGTCGCTTTGGCAGGAGCCATGGCTCTAACGGGCATCATCGGGTTCGCTCAGCAGCAAGGGACTCAGGGACAGGGCAGCAAGGATAAAGACCGCTCCGAGCGTCAGTGGGGACGCGAGGGACGCGGTGGACGCGAAGGCCGTAAGGGTCGTCACGGGATGGGCGGAGAAGAAGGCTTCATGGGTCGCTTCGCGGAGAAGCTTAACCTGACGGACGCGCAGAAGCAGCAGATGCAGCAGATCGCGGCTCGTTTTAAAGAAAGCACTAAAGCCCTGCGCGAGCAGGAGCGCGGCGGACGTGACAAAGGCTTCGACGCGTTTAATGGCGGCACCTTCAACGAAGCAGCCGTCCGCGCGGCAGCACAGGCGAGAGCCAACATGCATGTCGAAATGGAAGTGGCGCGTGCGCGTATGATGTCAGAGATGTTCGCCGTCCTGACGCCGGAACAGAAAGCGCAACTCGCGGCTGAGCGTCAACAGCGCGAGCAGCGTCGTCAGGAATGGCGCGCCAAGAGCGGTCAGACCGAGCAGAATTAGTTGAAGCAAGAGAAGAGGCTTATGCTCTAACGAATAGAGCATAAGCCTCTCGACGCATAATCGGTCTCCCTAAAAAGTTTGGAATGTCTCTCCCCGAGAAATTTCAATTTCAGAGTGGAGGACAAACGATGAAGAGTAAATTAAGTATCGTGTTGGCAATGTGCGCTCTCATGCTCGGCCTATCGGTCACAGGGGCGGCACAAGTCACCAAACACAGAACGCGGGATGGCCGGATAGTCTACCAGACCCAGACGCGTGATAATCGTCGCAACGACCGCGATGATCGTCGCTGGAATAATCAGCGTAATGATCGTCGCTATAACGACCGCGATGATCGCAGGTATAACGATGGCCGGTACAATGACAGAGACGACTATCGCCGCAACAATGGCCGGTACAATCAGGACTGGCGCAGACAGAATCAAGGTCAGGTCTATCAGAATCAGCAGCAGTCATATGGCGGGCGCACTTATCGCTTGCCCAATGGCAGACTCGTCACCATCCTGCCGGATGGAAGACGAATCTATCGTTGATTCAATCGGAAGAGAGAAAGGGGTTTGAGGGATGAAGAGAATTTTTGGAGCAATCATGTGTCTGGTGCTGCTCGCCGGAGCCGCGCTGCCGACGATGGCGCAAGGGCGTCGCGGAAGTTACACGCGGGGCACGACGCAGTACGGACAGGGGCAGTATGACAGAAGGTACGACACATCGCGTCGAGTCAATTATGACCAGCGTGGACGTTATGATAGCCGCTATCAAGATCGTTCTTTCTGGGACAAGCACCGCGACAAGGTGACTTTAGCAGCGGGCACTGGCGCGGGCGCACTCATCGGCGGCGTTGCCGGCGGGCGTAAGGGAGCGGTCATCGGCGCGCTTCTCGGCGCAGGCGGTTCGGCTCTGTACACTTACAAGCTGCGCAACCGCGACAACCGCAGGTATCGCCGCTAAGAGGGCGAACTTGCCGACGCAAAAATGATGTGGCAGCTCTCTCGAAAGAGGGCTGCCACTTTATTTTTGAAGAGAGCTTCCTTTGCGTCTTTGCGGCTTTGCGTGAGATAAGAATTTCACGCAAAGCCGCAAAGACATAGAGAAAAGCTTGATTGACTCTCAGCCGGTACACATGGCGCGTTGGTTTAATAATTGATAGGCGAGATGACAGATAACTCCGATCCTGTGACTATCGAGACCGACGCGCGCCCGTCCGCTGAGCCGTCCGACGTAGAGCTTGTGTCCCGCGTTCAGGCTGGCGAGGAGGAAGCGTTTGAAGAACTCTTCAATCGCCACAAGCGCCGTGTCGCGCTCGTCGCGGGTCGCTTCTTTCGCCAGCGCGAACAAGCCGAAGAGATCGTGCAGGAGAGTTTTACGAAAGCCTATTTTGCTCTGGGCGATTTCGCCAACCAGCAGGAGAACTCGTTCGCCTCTTGGATCGCGCGCATAGCCTTTAATGCCTGTTACGACGAACTGCGGCGCATGAAGCGTCGTCCCGAAAGCTCTCTGAGCGAGGTTTCGGAAGAGGATAACGCGTGGCTCAAAGAGCAGCTTCTGGCAGACACTGGAGCGCGGAATGTAGAGTCCGCAGCCATCACGCGTGATCTGGCGGATAAGCTGCTTTCGCGTCTCAGCCCCGAAGACCGCATGGTGCTCGTCATGCTAGACATGGAGGGCATGTCGGTCAGCGAGATTGCGAAGTCAACGAAGTGGTCAATCTCGAAAGTCAAAGTGCGTGCTCATCGCGCGCGGGCATCCTTGCGCAAGGTGCTCGCCAGATTCCTGTAACCGCAGGCTGCTGCTGCGCGTCTTAATTTATGAAGCCGTCCGCAAAAGATTTGACGGCAGAGAGTGGAGAAATTTAATGCCCGGCAAAAAGAGGAATCGGGAAACGGATGAGCGGCTTGACCGGCTCGGCAGCGAAATCATTCGCGCCTCCGCTTTGAATGAAGCGGAAGCTGAAGCCGTCGCCACGTCGCCCTTCATTTATGCGCGGCTTCGTTCGCGTATCGCCTCAGAGAGAGCGCGTCGTGAGGAAGGCGAAAGCTGGCTGGCGACGCTCAAGGTTTTCTGGCGCGCCGTGCCCGCGATGGCTCTGGTGGCGGTCTTCGCTGTGGTTCTGTTCTGGTCTACGGCGACGACCGGATTGTCTCCCGCAGGCTTTAGCGATCAATCGCTTCTCAATGCGCCCGACACAGGAATTGAGCGCACGGTTTTGACGGACAACCAGTCTGTCTCAAGCGATGAAGTGTTGGCGACAATTATGAACAGCGAAGATGGAGAGGCCGCGAGATGACGCCGCGTACCAACACCCGGCTCAAAATCTGGCTGGTCGTCGTGGGCGTCTTCGTGCTCGGCGGTGTGACGGGCGTCTCGCTCGACAGCGCGTATCGCTTGCGCGGCAGGGATAGGCACAAAGACGACGGCTTTGAAATCATGAAGCGCGACCTGAACCTGAACGAGCAACAGTCAACGCAAATACGCGCCATTCTTGACCAGACACGCAACGACTATCGCACGCTTCGCACAGAGGTGCGCCCGCGCTATGACACCATACGCCAGAACGCGCGCACGCGGATTCGCCAACTCCTCACGCCCGAACAGCAGCAGCGTTTCGACGCCAAAATGGCTGAACGCGACGCACGCCACGACGGCGATGACAGGGAAGAGCGTTAAAAAGGTAGAAGTAAAAGGGTGAAGTGCAAAAGGTCGGTATAATTCACCGTTGCTTTTTCCGACGCCTCAAGCCCTCATGCTTCTTCGGGCTTGGCAATCTTTCCGGTAAGTCTAACTCGTCATCTGCCAGAACTTCTAAAGATACATTCGCCGCTCTCGCATACTCCAAAAGTATCTTGAGCGGCGGCTCTCGCTTTCCTAGCTCATATTCTGAAACTGTATTCTGCGCGATAAAGTCACTGACTCCCATACGCTTTATCATCTCGTTTTGAGATAGACCTAAAGCTGTACGAATCTGCAAAAGCTTTTCGGCTAAATATTCCGGTTTTGGACGCGCTCTTGTCCCCATCAGGCACAGCCTCCCGATGGAATACAGAGCGGACGCGATTTGCTTTTAACGGCATTTGCCGTTAATATCTGCTCGCTCAAAACCTCTGCCGTGAGAATGAACCTTTCATTCCGAACGGCGATGCTCATTTACTCTGCTTTGAGATTGAGGTTTGAGCCACGCCTGACCGTTGTTTAGTTTTCAAACAGAACGCGCTCAATATAACAGAGCGCATAACCTCATAAAAGCTTTACGGGGAAATTGAAAAGGGGATACGCTATGGGTGGAGCGCATCCCTTCCGCTCGCCTCTCTGGTTAGGCCGCAGGCCGCAAGAGACGGCTTGATGCGGAGAGGCCGTCGCGCTGTTGCGCTCATGCGCACGCGACGGCCTTGCTTCTACTTTTGAGAATATTGCAGCGTTCTCGGACTGGTCATATCTTGAGGCGCAGGCCGTCGGTCGCGGCGATGACTTCGCAGCCCGGATTGAACTTTTGCGCCTCGCCTGAGATGTCCACGCCGTCCCATTCCGGATAGAGATGCGCGAGCACGACTCGCTTCGGCGCGGCGTGGCGCGCGAGGCGCATCGCTTCTTCCAGTTCGAGATGCGTGCTGAGCGGCTTGTCCTGCCGGAAAGAGCATTCCATCAGCAGTAGGTTCGCGTCTTCAGCAAACGTGCCGAGGGCTTCCGCATACCCTGTATCCGAAGTGTAAACGAAGCTCGCGCCCGCTTCATCCGTCAGGCGCAGGGCGAGGCTCTCTCGCGTGTGCGGCGTCGAGAAGGTCTGCGCGACGAGTCCCGGCAACAGCTCAAACTTCGAGCGCGGCGCGACCTCGCGCACTTCGACCGGAAACGACTGCTCGAACAGCTCGTAGTGATTGGCGTCATCGAACGCGTGCAGCAATCTCTTCAAACCGTAGCCGCCGTAAATTATGAAGGGCTTGCGGCGCGCACGTGTCTGCGGCGCATGCTTGATACCGAAAAGAAAGGGCGCGAGTCCGCCGACGTGGTCAAGATGAAAGTGGCTGATCCAGACCGCATCCAGATTAGCCCAGTCGAGATTCTCCTGCGCCATCCGATGCAGACAGGCCGCGCTCGCGTCCAGCAACACGGAGCCGCTGGACGTTTCCAGCCAATGCGCGCTCGCCGCACGCCCCGCGTGCGGAACCGAAGTGCCTGAGCCTAATATTATCAATTCCATAATTTTAAAAATAATGGTCTTTGGCTTTTGGACTTAGGTCTTTGTGCGCGGCTCAATGTTTAGCTTTTAAATTCAAGCTTGATAAAACATGCAAAGACCAAAGCACAAAGACCAGCCTTTTTACTTTTGCCTCATGCCGCTGTTGCCCGCTCGCTGAAAACTTCGTGGCCGATATGATTCTTGCCGCTGCTTTTGACTTCGTACATCAGAGTGTCCGCGCGTTTGACCATCTCGTCAACCGTGCGCGGCGGAGTCGTCCATGTGGCGACGCCGATGCTGAACGTGACCGGCCAGTTGTTTTGACGCACGATGCTTAACAGGCTCGCTTGAATTCGGTCAACGACCACACGCGCGGATTCGCTGGCCGTCTCAGGCATCAGAATCGCAAACTCGTCGCCGCCCAGACGCGTCACGGTATCAATGCCGCGCACGTCGGATTTTATCGTCTCGGTAATCGTTCGCAAAAGCGTGTCGCCGACGCTGTGCCCGAAGCGGTCGTTGACCTCCTTGAAATCGTCTATGTCCATGTACGTCATGCTGAATGGCCGACCGTGCCTGCGCGCCCTTTTAAGCTCCATCTCCGCCAGCTCGTAAAAGTATCTGCGGTTGGCGACGCCCGTCAGGTAGTCCGTGCGCGCGAGTTCCTGCTCATGCTCCAAAACTTTTTTCAAAGAGGTCAGGATGTTGCCGAAGATGAGCAGGAAGCCGAGCCTCGTCACGATGTTCCAGTAAGGAATCGCTGCATTCGAGTAAGGATGCGAAGACATCAGAGCAATCGCCGTCCAGCTCGCGCCGCTCAGGATTAAAACCAGCCCGCCCGCCCGCTTGCCGACAAACCAGACGGCCAGAAAAATCGGGAGCATGAAAAAGATCAGCAGCGAAATGTCCGGCCCCGCCATGTAGTCTGCGATACCGATCAGCAACACCAGCAGGAGGCTCAGGGTAAGCATGAACGGCTTTGACTGTTTAGTTAAAAATTGAATGATGCGCAGCATAAGAAAATTTGAGGGGATTTCGTCGCGGAAGGTTGCACGGGCGCGCGAAAGACGAATCAACACGGACTCCCGCCGTCAATCGCTTCCCTTGACCCGCGCACGTTTGTTAGGCTAAGAAACAATTAAAGATTAGCCACAGAGATGAAGAAGAAGGCAAAAGGCAAAAGAAAAAAGGTAAAGGAAGGCTGCTACCAACTTTTATTAAAATGTTTTTTATCCTAACTTTTGCCTTTTACCTTTTTACTTTTACCTTTCTTTGGAGTGAGGATGAACATACCGGACATTGAGATTGATGCGCTGGCGGTCTTTTCGCATCCAGACGACGCGGAACTGACAGCCGCCGGAACTTTGTTGAAGCTGAAATCGCTCGGCTATCGGACGGGCGTGCTCGACATGACGCGGGGCGAGATGGGCACGCGCGGCACGACTGAGATTCGCGCGGCGGAAGCGGAAGAGGCCGCGCGGGTTTTGAAGCTCGACGTGCGGCTCAATCTCGAACAGCCGGACGGGCACGTCTGGCCGACCGAAGAAGCACGCACGGCGATGGTTCGCGTCCTGCGCAAACTCAAGCCGCGAGTCATCTTCACTTCTCACTGGGACGACCCGCACCCGGATCACGCCAACACCAGCCGCATCGTGCGCGAAGGGGCGCGCCTCGCCAGCATGCGCCGCTATGACGAAGAGGCAGGGCAGGCAGCGATACCCGTCCCCGCGCTCGCGCACGCGGTCTACTCGCGTCTCACGCCGCCCTCGTTCATCGTGGATGTCTCCGCGTTCTGGGAAGAGAAGATGCGCGCCATCCGCTCGCACGCCTCGCAGTTCTATCGTCCCGAAGCCGTTGAGCCTGAGACGCGCATCAGCAGCGCGGGCTTCCTCCAACAGATAGAATGGCGCATGCGCTATTACGGCTCGCTCATCGGCGCGACCGCCGGCGAAGCCTTCTACGTCCGCGAAGCTTTAAATGTAGACGACCCCGTCGCCCTGCTCACGCGCCCGATGAATATTTATTCGTGAGCGCAGACATCAGTGAAATGGAAACAGAGTTCCGGGATTTATCGAGCTTTCGACGCCACTCTTCGGCATTCCTGATTAAAGCTGCTTGCTTGACTTTATATTCCACAGTCACCACTTTTCGATTCTTGTCGACAATATCAATCCATTTCAAGCCATTGTATTCGTGATAGAGGTAGATGATGTTATGTCTTTCCTGAAAGTCACTGCTATAAGAGATATTCTTTGGCTCCCAGATATGCATGAGAATGATGTGCGCGGCAACGCCTCGCGTTTCACCCTCCAATGCGTTCAGTAATTCATCAGTTGCGGGCTTGCCGATTTGGACCAGCTTTTTGGCCGCCTCACCGTCAGGAAAAACGTGCCAGATAATTTGACACTCTTCGCCGACAGAGTCCCACGAGAGTTGAGTCACCAGAGCCGCTATCTCTTCATTATAGCGGTTCTCGGATGAGTGCGACTGTCACTTAATAGCACATGCTCAAAATTGTTCCGAACGCTTTGATATTCCGATGAATCTGCTTGGTCGCATCCAAGTGAAAACTGCTATAGTTGCGTCCTTCTGTTTCGCCTGTGCTGGCACACTGTCAGAGCTTATCGCTGTCAGCAGCAGAACGATTGATACGAAGAGTCTCATCTTTGTCTTCTCCGAAAAGCTATTGTGCAGCGTTCATGCTAAATATTGCCCGCCTATTTCCCCTTCGGGGTCTTGCCCTCTGATTCCTGCTTTTTCTCTAATGTCGCGCGCACGATGGCGATGAGCGCGGTGGCGCGCGGCGATTCGCCGTTGAAATCTTTGGCGAGCTGGATGGAGCGTTCGAGGTTGTCTTTCGCCAGCGAGCTGAAGATGTTCGGCAGGTCGAATTCTTCGGCGGTGAAGGAGTACATGGAGGTCTGCGTGTTTGTGTGCAGGCTGGCGACGATGCGCGCGTCTTCGCCCGAAAATTCTTCGGACGCATTGTTGGCCGCCCTGACAACTTCGGACATCATGTCCCACGCGCGCGGGCGGTCTGCTTCATAAAGCGCGTTGGCGACGGCGACGAGGGCGCGCGGGCGGTCTGCGCTTGAGCCGCCGATGCGGCGCGCCTCGGTCGCGGCCTCTTCGAGCAGTTCGACGGCATGCTCGCGGTCTGATTTGGCATAGGAGCGCGCGATCTCAGTCAAAGCCCAGACGCGCTGCATGCCCGTCAACGCGCCCGTGCGCGCAAGCTTTAAGGCGTCTTCCATACGCTTCTTCTCTATGCCATATCTCGTCACGGTGAAGTCAACGTAAGCGCGCACGCCTTTGCGCATCTCCGTGTCTTCGATCTTATCTGCGAAGTCGAAGGCGCGTGCATCGCCCTTCTCCGCGGCCATCAGCGCGACCTCCGCGTAGAGATTGTCGCGCTCTTCCTGCTTCTGCGCGTGCTCGATCTTGTCCAAGATTGATTGAATGGAATCGTTGCCGCTCTCTTCTTCTTCAGACGCGCGCGGCGTGTTCCTGTTCGGGTCGCGGTTCTTATATTCGTCGGGCACTTCCCGCGCGAGGGCGGTCATCTGCGCTTTGATGAGAGTGGTCGTCTGCTCGGTCGCGTACTGTTCAAAGAATGGAAGCAGGCGCGCCATGACCATATATTTCCCTGTGCGCCCGGAGGTCGTGTGGTCTTGTTCGGGCGGCGGCAGCGGGCGCAGGAAGACCTGTTCGGCGACGCGGAAGAAGCTTGCGCGAAGTTCCGGCGCGAGGTCTGGCGGGGGAGACGGCTTATCGTACTGGCTGCTGTTCGTGCTGCCGTCGGGCGTGAAGCGGACGTAAATAAACGGCGTCAAAACGTAAGAGGAGAGCAGCGAGATTGTGTTGGCATCCGCAGCCGGATCGCTTCCAGCCCGCGCGAGCATCGCCGCATATCGCTCGTCAGCCGCCGCAGGATTCTTCGCGCGCAGGTAAGAGAGAAAGACCAGCCCGTCTATGCTCACGCGCGCGAGAGCCGGAGCTGCGAACTCCATCGCGCGTGCAACATCCGTCTCCAATAATTGATTGGCGAGCCTCAAGCGCAGCTTGAGCGAAGACGGTAATTCAAACGGGTCGTCTGTGTCATTCGATGAATTGCTCTGCTGCGTGGAAGCGTTCGCTGCCTCCTGCTTGCGCGCTTCGTCGAGCTTGTGCAGTAACTCTTCGCCGAGCGCGCGGTCACGCTTGGCTGCCATGCGTAAAACTTCCGTCCGCAATGAAGGCGGAACATTGCCCACGAATGGCTTGTCCGTCTGCTCCTGCGCACGCCGCTCTTCGTCGAAATGTCGCTGGCTCTCTGTGTCCGCGATGTCCGCCGCTTCCCACGCGCGGCGAAAAAGCGCGCGAGACTTTTCCGCGTCCGTCTCCCAGAGAATGTCTGCGGCGCGAGCCTGTATGCGTGCGCGCAGAGTCTGGTTGCGATAACTGCGCGCGTCGTCCGCCAGCGAGATGACGAGCGCCACGGCGGTCGCACGCCTCTGCTCTTCGAGCCGCTTCGCCTCATCACGCGCCGCAGCTTTGCTCTTGTCTGTGGCGGAAGTTTTAGCAGGCGTTGCCGTCTTCGCGGGAGTTGTTGTTTGCGCGTTGATAGATGAGAGAGAAGAGAGCAGGACTAAGACGGCGAAGTGTACGCGTGCTTGACGAATCATGTTTTATCTCCAGAAGCTTTATGAAGCAGCGGGTATGATACTTCAATCTACCTATACGTTGATAAAAAGAGGCGGTTGCAAAAGTTTCGAGAGTGGTTCAATTTCAGCTACAAACTTATGGATAAGAAATCTCACGCAAAGGCGCAAAGGACGAGGGTGTAGGAAGTAGGATGTAGAGAAAAGCAAGCTGTCTTTCCTACACCCTACACCCTTTCTTCTTCGCGTCTTTGCGCCTTTGCGCGAACCTGTCTTTTTTTATCCTCGCATCACTCTATGCGGTATGGCGTCGAGACGGGCACATCTCCGCTCGTGCCCCAGAAGATTGGAGTGCCCGCGTTCTGACGAGTGTAGGTGTAAAAGCTATTGTTACTATCGCGTCGCACGGTGAGGTCAATTATGGCGTCTCTCGACTCGAAATCTCCCGGCGCCGGAACGTCCGGCGTTACGCCCCAGTTGAAGCCACGCACACTGTTGTCAAGACTGAGGAGGAGATACCACACGCCCGTAGACGGACGGTAGACGGCTATCTCAGCCTTGCCATCTCCATCGTAATCGCCCTGCACGGGCTTGTCCGTTGAGAGACCAAACAATGCTGCTGTGAAAGAGT
Source organism: uncultured Pyrinomonadaceae bacterium (assembly GCA_964246305.1). Lineage (GTDB taxonomy): Bacteria > Acidobacteriota > Blastocatellia > Pyrinomonadales > Pyrinomonadaceae > JACMLC01. Next base: position 765 of record CAXTPS010000013.1, on the reverse strand, counting down.
CGTCAGAACTTCTCAAGATGTACCAGCCGCCATTCGATGGGCGATAGACTGCGATGTCTGTCTTGTAGTCGCCGTCGAAATCCGCCTGCACGGGTTTGTCGCCGTTGAGACCGAATGCCAGCGCGCGGAGCGTGCTGTCAGAGCTTTTCAAGATGTACCAGCCGCCGTCGGAAGGGCGGAACACGGCTATATCAACTTTGCCGTCGCCGTCATAATCCCCCTGCACGGGCTGGTCTCCGTTTGCGCCCCAATGCACAGAGAGCGTGCTGTTGTCGCTGCTGTTGATGATGTACCAGCCGCCTTCTGAAGGGCGAAAGACCGCGATGTCGGTTTTGTCATCTCCATCATAATCGCCAGCCACAGGGATGTCGGTTGGCACTCCCCAGTATTGCAGACGCAGACCGCCGGAACTGTAGCGTATGTACCAGCGACCCTCTGACGGACGCCAGAGAGCGTAATCGGTGATGCCGTCTCCGTCGTAATCAATCACGCCGGTCATGTTCCTGCGCATACATGTGCCGAGCATCGTGCGCAAAGAGTAAGGCGAAAACTCCGTGGGAAACAGATAGGTCAGAGCATCGGTCACGCCGTCGTTATTAAAATCCGCGACGACATCGAGCTTGACTCTTGTTTTAAGCTGGTCGAATCGCGTGAATCCGCCCGTGCCGTCGCCGTACAGAACTGAGCCGACGCCTGAGCCGTAATACTCGACGGCTGATGTGAAATAGAACTATGCTTCGGCAACCTGAAAGGTCTGCACATCGA
>CAXTPS010000012.1:0-133562 GCA_964246305.1 uncultured Pyrinomonadaceae bacterium | reverse complement strand
CACACATCTAACAGGGAACTGGCTTTTCTTGTCAAAAACTGTCCGAACTATTGTTAAGATAGGTCTTTGGTCTTTGGCTTTTGGTCTTTGCACGTGTAGCGTTGGTTGTCTGGCTCAAGTAACACGCCATTCATCAAAGACCACAGCCCTAAGTCCAAAGACCATTATTGCCAACTATTTCCCCGCTCCCTTTTCCATTGGCAGCCCGGCGTTCTTCCACGCTGCTGTGCCGCCGAGCAAGGCTGCCGCATTTTCGATTCCTTTAGCTTTCAAGTCCAGCACCGCACGGGCGCTTGTGTGTTCAGCCGGTCAAGAGCAGTACGCGACAATCAACTTGTCGGTTGGCAACTCGCCGGAGCGCGCTGAGATGTTCGCCTCCGGGATATTGATGCTGCCCTGTATGTGCTCCATCGCGTAAGAATTCGCGTCGCGCGTGTCAACGATGACCACAGTGCCCTTATCCACCATCTCTTTGAGTTCCGTGACGGTCACGCGCTTCACGCCGTCGCCCGGCGTCTGCGTGGACAGGTTCTCGTTTGCGATGCTCTTGCTCGCGCCACCGGAATCGTCCGAGTTGCATCCTGTGAGCAACATGACCGCCAGCGTGATTGTCGCCACACATGAAAAAATAAGCCGCATTTAATTCCACCTCCGAGTGCCTGACATCCTTTGAGAGCCGGTGACCCGGAATATTTTTATCACGTTTCAACTCGTCATCACAAACTGAGCCGCGCGCTGTCTCAACTCCTTCTCACGCGCCGCTCGTTTTGACAATCAACGAAAAACTCTTTCCCAAAAGCAGAAGGTGCGCTGATAGACGCCACTATTATTCTTAAATCACAGCAGGCGCAAAGATGTCTGAACTTTCTTTGCGCGCTCCGGTTTTCCTACGCGCCTTTGCGTGAAACTTCCTTGCCCTTGATTACCAACTCGCCTTACTGAATAATACGACTCAATGAGAGAACTCCCGGTCTACACACAGCAGAGCGCGGCTCAGTGGGCTAAAGTCATAGACCACACGCGCTGTATCGGCTGTCACGCCTGCACGACCGCGTGCAAGTCCGAGAACGAAGTGCCGCTCTCGGTCACGCGCACCTACGTCAAGCATGTAGACGTGGGCGAGTTTCCAAACACTAGACGCGCGCATCAGGTGACGCGCTGTAATCAGTGCGCGCACGCGCCGTGCGTCACGGCCTGCCCGACGACTGCGATGTTCAAGCGCGCGGACGGCATAGTTGATTTCGACAAATCAATCTGCATCGGCTGCAAGGCGTGCATGGCGGCATGTCCTTACGACGCTATCTTCATAAATCCCGAAGACCACTCGGCGGAAAAATGTAATTTTTGCGCGCACCGTATTGATATGGGATTAGAGCCTGCGTGCGTCGTCGTCTGCCCGACCGAAGCTATCTTAGTGGGAGACATGCACGACCCGCTCTCGAAAGTCGCGCGCATCATCAACCGCGAGCCGGTCACAGTCCGGCGGCCTGAGAAAGAGACGCTGCCCAAGCTTTTTTACAAGGGCGCGCATCAGGCGACGCTCGACCCGCTCGCGGCGCGGCGTCCGTCGGGCGGCCTCTTTATGTGGAGCGAGCAGTTAGAGGGGCCGGAGATGGTCGTCTCAGGAAATCCGACTTTCAATAACAGCTCTGCCGCCGCGCTCCTCTCTTACGATGTGCCGCACACGATTCCATGGGACTGGCGCGTCAGCTTTTACACGTGGACGAAAGGCTTGGCGACGGGAGCTTATCTAGTGCCGCTCCTGCTCGTCCTGCTCGGTTTGATGCGAGCAGACAATCCTCTGTGGCTGTGGGCTGCACCGGTCGTGTCTGGAATTTTTTTAGCTGCGACGGGAGCTTTGTTGATCTGGGATTTGGAGCACCCCGAACGCTTCTATCTAATTTTTACGCGCCCGCAATGGAAAAGCTGGCTGGTTAAGGGAGCATTCATCATCGCCGGATATTCGCTCGTGCTCGCGGCGCATTTCATCGCCACGCTCGCAGGGCGCACGGACGTGCAGAGCTGGCTCACCATCGCCGGACTTCCGCTCGCAATCCTGACGGCGATTTACACCGCGTACCTCTTCGCGCAGGCGAAGGCGCGCGACCTGTGGCAAAATCCGCTCCTGCCGCCGCATCTTTTGATACAAGCGCTCCTGCTCGGTTCTGCCGTGCTCGCGCCGGTCGCGTTTCGCATGTCGCCCGAAATGGCAACACCGCTGCTCTGGATGCTCGGCGCGACGAGCCTCCTGCATCTGCTTTTAATCTTAGGCGAAGTGACGCTCGCGCATCCGACCGCGCACGCGCGCCTCGCCGTATGGGAGATGACGGGCGGGCGATTCCGCGCATACTTCTGGGCAGGCATCGCGCTCACGGCCATCGGCTGCTTTGCGCCGTGGCTGGGCATTCCCGCCTCGCCACTCGCGCTCGTTGGCCTACTGCTTTTCGAGCACGCATACGTTCAGGCAGGACAGGCCGTGCCGCTCGCCTGAGAGAAAGGAGAGCCGTCGTCATGCAACGCCTTGAATGGTTCAAACGCAAGTTCACTTTCGACGGGTTGCCGCTGTGGATGTACCCGAACGTGGTCGAGCGGCTGCGCAGCGTTCCCGCGCGCCTAGAAGATTTGACGCGTTCTCTCCCGCCTGAAATTCTGACGCGGCGCGACGGCGACAAATGGTCTATGCAGGAGCACGCAGGCCACCTGCTCGACCTTGAGATTTTGGGGATGAGCCGCCTCGACGATTACGAGGTCGGGGGCGAGACGCTCCATGCCGCAGACTTGCAGAATCGCAAGACGCATGAAGCCGATCACAACACGAGTTCAATCGAAAATATTCTCACGCGCTTTCACGCCGAGAGAATGGAGTTCGTGCATCGCCTTGACGCATACGACGAAGCATTTATCCAGCGCACCGCGCTCCACCCGCGCTTGCAGATGAAGCTGCGCGTGCTTGATTTATGCTTCTTCATAGCCGAGCACGACGACCATCATCTGGCGCGGATTTCTGAGTTAAGACGAACGTTTGCTGGCTAAAAGCGAATATGAATCCGAACGAACTCAATGAACGAGTCAGCGCGGCGCGCGAAGAGACGGAGGCGCGGGGCGAGACTTTTTATCCGGGGCCGAGCCGGATTCATCTCGCGGCGTTTCCGCCGAAGGAGCGTTGGGATGATTGGGTCGAGCTTGACTCGAAGAGCTGGCCTGAGAGGAACGAGAAGCGGTACATGCTCATCCCGACGACCTGCTTCAACTGCGAGTCCGCGTGCGGCCTCCTCGCTTATGTTGATAAAGAGAGCTTGCAGGTCAGAAAGTTCGAGGGCAACCCGGAGCACCCCGGCTCGCGCGGGCGCAACTGTGCCAAAGGGCCTGCGACGCTCAATCAAATCACAGACCCAGATCGCATTCTGTATCCGTTGAAGCGCGCCGGAAAACGCGGCGAAGGCAAGTGGGTCAGAGTCAGTTGGAACGAAGCTCTCGATGACATCGCGTCCCGCATACGCAAGGCCATAGTCGAGAAGCGTAACAACGAAGTGATGTATCACGTCGGGCGACCGGGCGAGGACGGATTCACGGAAAGAATTCTCGCGGCGTGGGGCGTGGACGGGCACAACTCGCACACCAACGTTTGCTCTTCGAGTAGCCGTGCGGGTTATCAATTCTGGCTCGGCATGGATCGTCCGAGTCCAGACCACGCGAATGCTAAAGTCGTCTTTCTTATCAGCGCGCATCTCGAAGCGGGACACTACTTCAACCCGCACGCGCAGCGTGTGATCGAAGCCAAAGCCGCTGGCGCGAAGCTCATCGTCTTTGACACGCGCCTCTCGCACACGGCGACGCACGCGGACTACTGGGTCGCGCCGTACCCCGGCTCGGAAGCCGCCATCGTGCTCTCGATTGCGAATTACCTGATTGAGAATAATCTCTATAACCGCGAGTTCGTGCGCCGCTGGTGGAACTGGGAAGAGTTTTTAGCAGTCGAGAACCCCGAGCTGCCGACGAATTTTGCGTCCTTCGAGCTGGTCTTAAAGAATCTTTATAAGAGCTACACTTTTGAGAACGCGGAGAAGGAATCGGGCGTTGACGCGCGCGTCATCGAAGAGATTGCGAAAGTCGTCTCCACCGCAGGCACAAAGTTTTCGTCGCACAACTGGCGCAGCGCGGCCTCCGGCAACAGCGGCGGCTGGCAGGTCGCGCGCACTCTCTTCATGCTCAATGCGCTTTTAGGCGCGGTTGCAACCGAGGGCGGCGTTTACCCCAACGCGTGGAACAAGTTTGTGCCGAAACCGATTTACACGCCGCCGCATCCGCCCGCATGGAACGAGTTGACGTGGCCGGTCGAATATCCTCTGGGGATGAACGAGCTATCATTTCTCCTGCCACATTTTTTGAAGGATGGGAGAGGGAAGCTGGAAGTCTATTTCACGCGAGTTTATAACCCCGTGTGGACGAACCCCGACGGCTTCTCCTGGGTCGAGGCATTGAATGATGAAAGCCTGATCGGTTGCTACGTCGCTTTGACGCCGACGTGGAACGAGACCTCATACTTCGCAGATTATATTCTGCCGATGGGGCACGGCTCCGAGCGGCATGATTTACATTCATATGAAACGCATGACGCGCAGTGGATAGGCTTTCGCCAGCCGGTGATGCGCGCCGCGCGCGAGCGTCTGGGAGAGAAGATTACGGACACGCGCGAGATCAATCCCGGCGAGGTCTGGGAAGAGAACGAGTTCTGGATGGAGCTGACGTGGCGCATAGACCCTGACGGAAGCATGGGGATACGCCAGTACGTCGAATCGAAAGAGCGACCGGGCGAGCGGCTCGGCGTTGATGAATATTACGGCTACATCTTTGAAAACTCCGTGCCGGGTTTGAAAGAGCGCGCGGCTCAAGAAGCTTTGTCGCCGCTCGAATTCATGCGCCGCTACGGAGCGTTTGAGGTAACCAGAAAGGTCGGTGCGATTTACGAAGAGCCGGTGCCGGACGCAGAGCTTGAAGACGTGAAGGAAGACCGTTTCAGTCGCGTCTACACACGGACGCCGAAACCCGCTTCGACCAACATCGTGCCCATCGCCAGCCCTGACCCTGACGCGGAAGGGCGTCGGCTGGTCGGCGTCAACGTTGACGGAACAATTTTAAGGGGCTTTCCGACGCCGAGCGGTCGCCTTGAGTTTTACTCACGCACGCTCGCAGAGTGGGGCTGGCACGAATATGCGATTCCGACTTATATACGCAGCCACATTCATCCCGAAAATCTGGCGGAAGATCAGACCGTGCTCATCTCGACCTTTCGCCTGCCGACGCAGATTCACACGCGGAGCGCGAACGCGAAATGGCTGGACGAAATCTCACACACTAATCCGCTCTGGATTCATCCGGGTCATGCCGCGCAGCTTGGAGTTCAGACCGGAGATTTGGTTCGCGTCGAGACAGAGATCGGCTACTTCGTCGTCAAGGCGTGGGTCACGGAAGGCATACGCCCCGGCATCGTCGCGTGCAGCCATCACATGGGACGCTGGAAGCTCAAGGACGAAGGGCAGCGGCAGATGATGGCGACCGTCGCGCTCGCACACGAGGGCGACGAGTGGGGCATCAAGCGCGAGCGCGGAGTTCATCCATACCAATCCGCTGACGCAGACACGTTGCGCATCTGGTGGACGGATGTCGGCGTGCATCAGAACCTGACTTTCCCTGTGCATCCAGACCCCGTCTCAGGAATGCACTGCTGGCATCAGGCCGTGCGCGTCAAAAAGGCGTCGGCGTCGGACGCATACGGCGACATCAGCGTTGACACGCACAAGTCGCACGAGGTCTATCGCAAGTGGTTGAGGATGACGCGCCCCGCAGACACGCATTCGCCCGACGGCACGCGCCGCCCCTACTGGCTCATGCGCCCGCTCAAGCCTTCGAGGGAAGTTTTTCGTCTGCCTGACAATCAAGAGCTTGTGGGTGTCGAGTGATGGAACTCTTTCGCGCGCTCGCGGTGTTGGCGGAGCCTCCGACTAAAGAGGCTGCGCGTGTGGCGTTGGCTCTTGAGCTTGGCGCGTTGCCGGACGCGAGCGTGTACACTGACCTCTTCGTCTTTCAGCTTTACCCGTATGCCTCAGTTTACCTTGGTGCGGAAGGAATGCTCGGCGGCGAGGCGCGTGACCGCATCGCTGGGTTCTGGCGTGCGCTGGGGCAGACGCCGACGGCTGAAGCAGACCATCTCTCTGTATTGCTGGCTCTGTACGCGCGGCTCGCGGAGTTGGAACTGGATGAGAGTGATGCTATCAGGCGTGAGGGCTGGCACGTTGCGCGCAAGGCTCTGTTGTGGGAACACCTCTTGAGCTGGCTGCCCGCGTATCTCTCTAAGATGGAGTTGATCGCGGAGCCGTTTTACGTGCGTTGGAGCGAGACGCTGCGGGCCGCGCTCTTTGAGGAAGCGCGTGCGTTAGGAAAGCAGGAACAGCTTGCTCTTCATCTACGCGACACGCCGCGCCTCTTTGATCCGAGAGAAAATGAGACCGGAGAATTTTTGCAATCGCTCCTGACTCCCGCGCGCAGCGGGATGGTTCTGGTGCGCTCCGATTTGAGCCGCGCGGCGCGCAAACTCTCGCTCGGCCTGAGAATGGGCGAACGTAAATTTATTCTCAAATCGCTTTTGAGTCAGGACGCAGCGGGAATGCTCGACTGGCTGGAAAATGAGGCGCGCGAGTGGGCTGTGCATCATAGCTCGCACAAAGAAATTCTCGGAGACACGGCGACGGTGTGGGAGAATAAAGCTCTCACCGCTGCCGCGCTTTTAGGCGAATTAAAACAGACGGCGCACAGCTCTTGATAATCAAACGGCGCACGGCTATTGATAATCAAAAGTAATCGGCTAATTCAGCCGCGTTCACGCGGCTGGCTTCAATATCAGAATCTTGAGGAGTATCCGTTATGTACTTCAAACAGTTCTATCTAGGATGTCTCGCGCACGCTTCGTACCTGATCGGCTCGGACGGCGTGGCGGCGGTGGTTGACCCGCAGCGTGATGTCGAAGAATACCTCACGGAAGCCGACGCGCAGGGTTTGAAAATCAGATACGTGATCGAGACACACCTGCACGCGGATTTCGTCAGCGGGCATCGTGAGCTGGCCGAGCGCGCGGGGGCTGAAATCATCTTCGGAGAAAAAGCTCGCGCGACCTTTCCTCATCGGGCGGTCAGGGACGGCGACGAGATCGAGCTGGGCAAAGTCGCTTTGCGTTTTATCGAAACTCCCGGTCACACGCCCGAAAGCATCTCGGTCTTGCTCGTTGATAGAGAGGTCTCAAACGCGCCTCAGAAAGTCTTGACGGGAGACACGCTTTTTATAGGCGATGTCGGGCGACCCGATCTGGCGGGCGCGTCTGGCTACACTTCAGAGATGATGGCAGGCATGCTGTATGACAGCTTGCATGACAGGCTCTTGAAGCTTTCGGATGAAGTGGAAGTTTATCCTGCGCACGGGGCTGGCTCCATGTGCGGGCGCAATATCTCGAAAGAGACCTCCTCGACCATCGGGCAGCAACGCAAATTCAACTACGCCCTTCAGCCGATGTCGAAGGAAGAGTTTGTCAGGATGATGACGACGGATTTACCCGCCGCTCCTGCTTACTTCCAGCGCGACGCAGAGTATAACCGCACTGGCGCGCCCGCTCTCTCGTCTCTGCCGAAACCCGTTGCGCTCTCGCCCGAAAAAGTTGAACAGCTCATGCGCGCGGGTCATCAGGTTCTGGACGTGCGCGCGGCTGCGGATTACGGCGCGGAGCATGTCCCGTGCGCGCTCAACATAGGTCTCGGCGGGCAATTCGCTTCGTGGGCGGGGATAATTATTACTGCGGGCACGCCGCTCATCCTCGTCACAGTGGATGAAGCGCAGGCTGATGAAGCCGTGATGAGGCTGGCGCGCGTCGGGCTTGAAAACGTGACGGGTTACTTGAGCGGCGGGATGCGTGCATGGAAAGAAGCAAACTTAGACGCGGCTTCGATTCGACAGATTTCGGTTGACGAATTGAGAAAGCGAATCGAGCGCGGCGATGATCTAAAGGTTCTGGATGTTCGCCGCACTGCGGAGTACGCCGACGGGCACGTGCCGCGCGCAGAGAGCATTCCGCTCAGTATGGAGCTTGCAAAGCAGGCTGCTCATCTAGACCGCGGGCGCACGACCGCGGTCATCTGCGCCGGAGGCTATCGCTCAAGCGCGGCGACGAGCCTGCTTGAACAGCATGGCTTTCATCAACTGCTCAACGTCGCGGGTGGCACGAGCGCGTGGATTAAAGCAGGCCATCCGGTCGAATCAGCCTGAATTTAAAGGGCTTTCAAATCTCAAAACTGAGATTTGAAAGCCCCTCCTCTTATCCGTGGTGAAAGTTTATTGAATCGTATCGCTCGAACCCCTGAAGCCGTGCATGGCCTGCTTCGCGATCCACTTCAAGACGCGCTTGGTGTCGTAGCAATAAGCGAGGATGTAGTTGCAGGTCGAGAGGCAATGCTTGGAGCATTCCTTCTTCATCTCGTCTAACTGCTCGACATCAAACTTCGGATTTTCAATCGTGCCCCAGTCATGTGTCGCGGAGTACATCGGGAAACACGGGGCTAAGGTTCCGTCCGTGCGGATGATGAGTGAGTTCTGCCCGGCGCGGCAGTTCCAAGGCGGGACTTCGCCGCGCATCAACTGCTTCATGTCTTTCATGTGCTTGGTCTGGTTGACCATCTTGTAGCCTTCGTTTTGCCGCTTGTCCTCAAGCCAATCGAGCAGGTCGTCAACTTTACCGTAATCATCCGGCGTGAGGTACGTGCTGTTCTCGTCCAGATGCTTGAAGTGCGTCTGCTCCATCATCGGCGTCTCGTTGATGTGATAATCGGTCGCGATGCCGCTGTCGTGCGCGATGAGCGTGAGTTCCTTCACGTCATCCATGTTGATGCGCGTGATGTTGATATTGAACATCACCGTGTAGCCGTAGTAGTGCTGGCGTTTGACCAGATAGTCGAAATAAGAACGAATCGGTTCGAGCGCTTTCGGCAGAGCCTTCCTGTCCTTGACCGAATCGACAGCGAGATTGACGGTCGCGATGCCCGCGTCGCCGAGACGGTCAATCACGTCGGGCTTCATCAATCGCCCGTTAGTCGGCAGGTAAACGAAGATGTCTTTCTTCGCGCTGTAGTGAACAATCTTGTGTATCAGCTTGGGTCTCAAAAGCGGTTCGCCGCCCATCAGAGCCAGCACGCGCGAGCCGATTGAATGCAGCCAGTCAATCGAGCGTTTGGCGACATCCTCAGACATCCCTTTGACCTTGTTGTTGTAAGACCAGCAGTAGTGACAATCCAGATTGCACTTCCATTCGGTGAAGAGGTAAGGGATGATCGGTCGCAACTCTTTGCTGTGCCAGCGCGATTTGAAATACGGCGCGCCCCAGGTCTTCCACGTGCGTATGGCGTTGAGCTTTTGATACTCCGACTTGGTCATCTCCTTCGGATCTGGATGCAGCGGGTAGGGCGGCTCAGGCAACGCTTCCGGCTCGGGCAAAGGCTCCAGAATCGGTCTTGCGGGCGACTTGTAAAGTATCTGGTGTAGCTTTTGATCGAGGCGATACGGTTGCTGCGACACGGAGGTCGCACTGACTGTCTCTTGCTGCTGAATCTCTGACATATAAAGGGTTCTCCTTCCCACGGCTCACGTGAGTAGTTGTTTAGGGAGACTGATGGCGTGCGCTCGATTAACTTTCAAAGCTCCCGCGATAAAGTTAGACGCCGCATCAATCTTTGAGATTTTGAAAGAGCTTTAAGGAGTTGACAGATTGGCTGTTTGGTGGCGGTCTGATTTTCCAAACGCCTGCGAACCTCTGCTTTGCACTGCGCATATTGGCCGATTGCAGGAGAAATTTCAAGGCTTTTCTGTCCCGGCGCGCACACACACGCACCTCTGGATTGCTCAATGCCACGGAGCAAGTTAAGCTGGCATCGAGCAAAGGTTTTACCGGCGCGATTAAAATATTCGCGTCGCCGAAAAACGTTCCATCACCCAGAGCATCTGGAGCCTTAAAAGTCTTGCGCGCACAGGCCGGGCCAATCATCACTGCGGGGCTGAGACCGGAGTTATTTAAAGAAGCAGGGATACTATCTCTGAGCCGCAGATGGCTGGTCGTCATTCTCACGCTTCTGATGCTCGCGGGCTTTGGCCTGCGCGTCAGGCAACTCAGCGCAGAGAGCCTGAGCGAAGACGAACTCAACAAATTATACGCGGTCGAAGATTATCGCGCGCACGGGTTGACGGCGGCCAACGGCGAGCATCCTTTTTTGATGAAAGCGATGCTCTGGGTCTCAGTCGTCGCCGTGGAGAGATGGAATCAGACCTCGCTCGCAAACGCGCATGCGTCTCTTCGAGTCCCGGTCGAAACAGCCTTACGCCTTCCGTGTGTTATCCTCGGCGCGCTCACAGTCCTCTTGATTTATCTGCTGGCGATGGAACTGTTCGGCGCTGAGGTCGCGCTCATGGCGGCTGCGCTGCTGGCTCTCGACCCGAGCGCGATAGCGTTCAGCCGGATTGCGAAGGAAGATACGTTCGTCATCTTCTTTTTCCTGCTCGCAAATGTTTTCTGGCTGCGCGGCCAACGCGTCGCAGAGAGCGGAGCGGGAAAACCGGAGCCGTTTTACTGGGCGACGGCTGCCGCCTACGGCGCGCTGGTGGCTTCAAAATATCTGCCCTACTTAATCACCGTCAGCGTCAGTTACAACTACATCTTTCAGGGCATTCCGGCGACGCGCTGGCGAATCGGCAAGCGCAGGTGGCTGATATTTTTCATAATCATGGGCGCGGTTTTTCTGCTCTGCAATCCACCGATCCTGTTGCCTGCGACTTGGCGCGAGATGCTCGCCTTCGCAAGGTATCAAAAGATCGGTCACGATAGTTATGAATTCATGGGCACGCTCTACAGCCACAAGATGACGGATTGGCTGCGCGGCATACCCGTCTATTTTTATTTCGTCTACATGGGAGTCAAGCTACCCCTGATGACTCTGGCGGCGTTCCTCATCGGGCTGCCGCTGCTCTTTCGGCGCAGGCTCGGCGACGGTCGCTACTTTCTATTTTTCTGGTCGCTCTTCTGGTTTCTCTTTTTCGGAATTACAGGCGGCAAGTTCACGCGCTATTTCACGATAGTGCTTCCGGCAGTGTTGATAACCGCGTCCATCGGCGCGCAGTTCGCGTCTCGCCTCGCGGCGAGATGGTGCGCCGCGCTGCTTGGAGACGGAATAAAAATTTACGCGCGAACGTTGCTGGCTTCGCTCCTGATACTCTGCTCTGCGTGGGCATCGCTCAGCGCAGCGCCGTATTACAGGCTCTACACAAATGCGCTCGGCGGCGGAAGCCAACGTGCGGGCGATTATTTCCCGCAGGATGAGTTTTATGATGCGTACATGCGCGAGGTGATGCAGGAGGTCGGGCAGCGAGCCGCGCCGGGGGCGCGTGTCGCGAGCGAGCTGCCCGGCCTCGCAGCTTATTATGCGAGGCAAGCCGCTCGTCCAGACCTGAAGTGCGTTTCGCTCTCCGACCCGGCGGCTCTCAAAGAGCTTGGAGCGGGCGACTTTATCATCGTCGCGCGCGGGCGGCGTTACTTCAGCAATGATGCTCTCATCGCCAGCCTGCATCGAACAGCCACGCCGACTTTTCTTGTCTCGCTCGGCAAAACTCCGGCGGTTGAAGCATACATTTTAGATCAGACAACACTGAAAACCGTGGCCGACTTCGCGCACTGAAAAAAGCTGGCGGGGAAGAATCCGCTTCACGGCGATTCTCAAACGCGGCAGCCCCGAACGCTTTGGTAGTGTTCAGTTTCAAACATGGAGAAGAAAAAAGCAGTTTCCCGCAAAGGCGCAAAGAAGAAGCACGCCAAGAGCACCCGTCAATCAATGCTTTGCGTTCTTCCTTTGCGCCTTTGCGGGAAATGTTTTCGTGTTGATAGATAGCCAACAGAATTTCAAACTGAACCACTACCAACGCTTTTCTCTTGTGGCCTGCCGCTTCCGCAGTGTATAAAGAATGGCGTTCCCGACTATATCTCTCCCCGGATTTACCCCACAGAAGTGAGAGAGAGGAAGTGTGTTAATGCTGCTTCCTCTCAATTAATGTTCAGCCGTCACTATGTTGAGCTAAGCCGGTAAATCCGGTTCATTCGAGAAACGAACGAAGAGGGGACGCATGAAATCAGTTAGCGGAATCGGGCGGATTGCTTTTCGAAGTGTGGCATTACCGCTCTTTATCATAACGTTTCAGTTGAGCGTGCTGGCGCAGCAATCTCCGCGGTCTCCAACGCCGGACGCATCACTTGAGCCATCACCGTCACCCTCTCCATCGCCATCCGCTTCTCCATCTCCTTTTCCATCGCGTTCACCTTCGCTTGAAAAACAGTTCTTCAAAAATATCCTGCGCGACCAGCGCGCCATCTGGATGGCTCCCTTTCGCATGGGCAGCGGTGATCTGCTATGGGTCGCTCCGCTGAGCATCACGACGGCTGCGCTGATCGTCACTGACAGGCGCACGATGCGAGAATTAGGTCAGTACCATGACCAGATACACTTCAGCACTAACCTCAGTAAGGTCGCCACCTCGACCGGCTATGCCGCCGCCGCCTTCTACTTCATAGGTCGAGCGACCGGCAACCGGCGAGCCAAAGAGACGGGCATCCTCGGCGGTCAGGCAGTGCTCGACAGCCTGTTGGTCTCTTCAGGAATCAAAGCGGTCACGCAGCGTCCGCGTCCGCTCCGTGACGGCGGGCGCGGGCGATTCTTCACCGGCGGCAACTCTTTTCCTTCGGGGCACGCGATGGCCGCATGGGCGTTCGCGACCGTGGTGGCGGACGAGTACAGTGATCGCCGCCTCGTCAGGTTCAGCTCTTACGGGCTGGCAACTGTCGTGAGCCTCGCGCGCTTTACCGGAAACAGACACTTTCTCTCGGAAGTCCTTGTCGGCAGCGTCATCGGTTACGGTATCGGCCAATACGTTTACCGCACTCATCACAGAGCTTCCGTGAAAGAATTACAGACCGGAAAGGCGTCGAAGCTCTTTCCTTTTATCTCTCCGAATTACAATGGCCGCCTGCGCCAGTACGGAATCAGGCTTTCGTGGAACTTTTAGAGCCACACGCTTTTTGCCCACTTTAAATTGACTCTCTTTCCCACACTGATTTAGCATCTGTACAAATGTCTCATCGGACAACATCACGCCCGCGAGGGAGAATGAGAGCGTCTGGCTATTAATTACAAGACTATCGCAGAGCTGCTGGGCTTCATCCTCGTCGCCACGTTTCACGGTTACGGGGCGGCGTGGCTCGCCGTGCGGATGCTGTTTCGCCCGCACCGTCCTGTAAAATTGTTTGGCCTCACGATCTGGCCGCAGGGGATGATTCCGCGCCACCGCGAGCGGCTGGCAGAGACCATCGGCAACGCCGTCGGCAACGAGCTGGTTTCGCAGGAGACTGTCGTTCACGCGCTTTTCGAGACCGATTTTTTTCAGCGCAAAGTCGAGGGCTTCGTCAACGCTTACACGGTTGACCTGCTCGCCACCTCTTATCCTTCGTTCATAGACCTCCTGCCGCGAGTCGCACGCGCCACTGTGCTCGATGCCATCTCCGCGCTGCAATACCGGATCGCGGATTACATCGTCAACGCGTTGAGGAGCGAAGAGACTTCGGAGGCTGTCTACAATTTTATTGACCGAAGGGTCGAAGAACTGCTCGCGCAGCGTGTGGGCGAGACGGTTGAGGAAGAGAATTTCGAGCAGGTCATCAAGTTCGTTGAAGACCGTTTTCACGCGCTCGTGACAGAGCAGGGCTTTGAAGCGAAAGTGCGCGATTTCGTCGGCGGACGCCTCGCAGAACTTGCCGAGAGCCGGGCGACGCTCTCCGAGATGTTCACGCCCGAAACCGTCGCCCTCATCAAAGAGCGCATAGACCAGCAGATTCCCCCCGTCGTACACCAGCTCGCGGACATCGCGACCAACAAAAACACGCGCACGCAGATCGGCGCGCTCATCAAGCGCGAAGTGGACGAATATTACGAGCAGCTTTCATTCTTCAAAAAAATCTTCGTCTCGCGCGATAAGATTCATCGTGAAGTTGATGATATGGTCAACTCGACGCTGCCTCGCCGCGTCGAGGAATTTTTGAGAGGCGAGGCTTTTGAGCAGGAGGCCGAACGCTTTCTCGATTCGACTGTGGACGGTCTGCTCGCGCGCCCGATTAACGAGCTGCTCGGACAGGTTGCGCCAGATAAGCTTGAGCTGATTAAAGCCGAAATCTCCGCGCGCATCCTCGCGCTCGCGCAGAGTCCAGAGCTGACGCGCTCGGTTTCGGCCTACACGACTGACGCGCTTGAGCGAATCAAGCCGCACACCTTGCGCGCCCTCTTAGAGCATTCCAGCCCGGATTCGGGCGAGCGTCTGAAAAACTTTCTCTCACGCGGCCTGCTCAATATTCTCT
Organism: uncultured Pyrinomonadaceae bacterium; assembly: GCA_964246305.1. Taxonomy (GTDB): domain Bacteria; phylum Acidobacteriota; class Blastocatellia; order Pyrinomonadales; family Pyrinomonadaceae; genus JACMLC01. The sequence goes on along the minus strand of CAXTPS010000012.1, from coordinate 119,083 downwards.
CGCGCGAAGAGACCGCGCGCACTATCAATTCCATTCTCAGCGCGCAGATCGAACGCCTGCTCGTCATGCCCATCGGACGCCTCTCAGACCACGTGCCCGAACAGTCCGTGCGTAATGCGAGCGAGGTTCTGACCGAACGCATCACTTCCGCGGCGCGAGAGAAATTGCCCGGAGCCATCGCGGAGTTTGACATCGGCAGCATCGTGCGCCAGAAAGTCTCGGAATATCCGGTCGAAAAACTCGAAACGCTCGTCCTCTCAGTCGCGAAGCAACACCTCAGAACGATAGAGTTGTTCGGCGCATTCATCGGCCTCGTCATCGGCATCGCGCAGGCTTTTCTTTTCTGGTGGAAACTTTACAGGTAATACTTTGTGCTTTGGACTTTGCACGCGGCTCAAGCTTGAGTTTCAAGATTCAAGATGAGTTAAACGAACAAAGCCCAAAGCGCAAAGCCCGAAGACCAAAGCTTTGTAGAACTTTCGCTTATCTTTCATCGTTTCCCTATCAGCATCATCAAACTTGCTCTTAAAAATATTTTCCAAAAACAGGAGGGCGAAAGCTTTGAAGCTTACAATCATATTATCGCTCGCAGTGCTGCTCACCGGATGCAGTTACATGAAGGGCGTCGTCGGCTCAGGGAATATCAAGAGTGAGAAGCGGACTATTCCTGCTTTCACTTCGATTGATGCGTCCGGCGCATTCGATGTCGAAGTGGTTTGCCAGAAAGAGCCGGGACTTGAGCTTGAAGGCGACGATAATCTCTTGCCGCTCGTGAAGACGGAAGTGCGCGGCAACACGCTCTATATCGAGCCTGGACAACAGTTCTCCGTGCGCAAGCCCATCCGCGTCAGGCTGACCGTGTCGAATCTTGAGAGCATCTCGTCCTCCGGCGCGAGCAGTTTTCACGTCAGCAATATCAAGAACGAGCAACTGAAGATTGATACGAGCGGCGCGTCCAATCTCAATCTCTCAGGCGAAACGCGCTCGCTCGATTTAGAGATGAGCGGCGCGAGTAATGTCGCTTCCGGGGACTTGCACGCGGAGCGCGTTCGCATCTCTCTGAGCGGCGCGGGCAAAGCCGATGTCTATGCTTCCCAAGAGCTGAACGCGGATGTTTCGGGCGCGGGCAGCGTGAGTTATGCGGGCGACCCGAAGACGGTCAATAAGAAAGTTTCCGGCGTCGGCTCCGTGTCAAAAAAATCGAGCTGAAAAATTACAGGGGCAGTTAAGCCGCAGGCGTGCGCGGATAATCACGAATGAGAAACAGCTTTCCTCTCATCTGTGTTCATCCGCGCGCATCCGTGGCTTATAATGCTGTCCGGGTTTTAAATCGTGGAGAGCGGAGAAACTGATGCGGCGACTGTTATCAACCACCGGAGGTATCATCTGCCTGTTCGTCGCCATCGGTTGTGCGGGAATGGAGAAGGTTGTGGCTCAACAAAAAGCTGAAACGAAAAAAAGTGCGTCCCCTGCGGCTAATCAGAAGGACGTGGCCTCGATGGATGCGATTCTCGCTGCGCTTTACGATGTGATCTCCGGCCCTGCCGGGCAGCAGCGTGATTGGAATCGCCTGCGCTCGCTCTTTATTCCGGGCGCGCGTCTTATTCCGACCGGCACGCGCCCGAACGGAGAGACAGGCGCACGCGTGCTCGATGTCGAAGATTACATCGCACAGGCCGGGCCGTTTCTTGAAAAAAACGGATTCTTCGAGCGCGAGATAGCGCGGCGCACGGACAGCTTCGGCAACATCGCGCAGGTCTTCAGCACATACGACTCGCGCCACAAGGCGGATGACGCAAAGCCGTTCGCGCGCGGCATAAATAGCATTCAACTGACGTTCAAAGACAATCGCTGGTGGGTCGTGACCATCTTCTGGGACGCCGAACGCCCCGATAATCCGATCCCGAAAAAGTATCTCTAGAGCCGGAAAGATTTATCGCCCCACGCAGTAACACAAGGTTTTTTGAGAAGATGAATGAGAGGCAATCTATCTCGAATGTGGTTCGGCTCGCGCTGGCGATGATCGTCGTGCATGCGGCGGTTGCGACTTTGCACGGCGCGGCTCATCGAATCCTCGGCATAGAGCTTTCGCCTCTTCAGACTTTGTATGTCGTCCTAGTCATCACTCTCGCACCGCTCGCGGCTGGACTGCTGCTCTGGAAGAGAATTGCGAGGGCGGGAGCCATCGTCCTCGCGTGTTCGATGGCGGGAGCTTCAGTCTTTGGAGCTTACAACCATTTTGTGGCAATCAGCGCGGATCACGTGGCGCATCTTTCGAGCGCGACGCACGGGGGTTGGGTGGTAATATTTCAGGCGACGGCTATCATGCTGGCGTTCATCGAACCGTTCGGGGTTTGGATCGGCCTGCGTGCGTTGGAGGAAAAGCAAGGGGCTGTTTGAGCAGGTTTTTAGAAAGCTCGCGGGCGTGGCAGGATGGTACATTTCGTTACGACTGATTCAAAATCACCTCACCTGCGGCGTGCCCCCGGCTTTGAAGAGCACATGAAAAACGTTGAAATCAGGGCGTTAAGCACATGGCAAAAGTTCTTTGCGAGCGAGTCTAAAGAGGCGGCATGAGCGTTGCCTGATAGACTCGTTCGGAGGAAATGGCGAGCCGTGTTGATATGAGAAGAGGGAAATGTTAAGGCGTGTCCACGCTGTTGCCTTTCGCAAGTCGCCTTATCCTTGCTCTTCAAACCTCGCCGCGCCGTCGGGCATCTATAATAAGTTTCAAGCTATTTTTTGGAGGAGAGTTATGAAGTATTACGAGTTACTGCGTTATCAATTCCGTGTGGGCGTGCGTGCGCCTCTGGCTGCGTTACTGTTGCTCACGATGTTGGCCTTCGGAGCTTGCGCCAATCGCAGTTCGGCGACGCCCGCTGCCAATCAAGCTCCGCCTCAGTTTGTGACGAGCAGCAATGCCGCGCCGTCAAACTCTTATGCGGATGTAGTGAGCCACGTCGCGCCGGGCGTCGTCACGATTCGCTCTGCGCGGCGCGTGCGTGCGCCGCAGCAGATGCCTTTTATGAACGACCCGACGATGCGCCAGTTCTTCGGCGACCGCGCGCCGCAACAGCAGCAGCCGGAAGGCCGCGAGCATGGCTTAGGCTCAGGCGTGATCGTCACTGCGGACGGCTACATCCTGACCAATCATCACGTGATTGACGGCGCGGAAGACATCACGGTCGAGCTTTCGGACAGGAAAACCGTGACCGCGAAAATCATCGGCTCAGACCCGCCGTCGGACTTGGCCGTACTCAAAGTCGATTTGAACAACTTGCCCGTAGTGGCTCTGGGCAATTCGGATCAGGTGCGAGTCGGCGACGTAGTGCTCGCCATCGGCAACCCGCTCGGCATCGGCCAGACCGTCACGTCCGGCATCATCTCTGCCAAGGGACGCGCGACCGGCCTCAGCGACGGCACCTTCGAGGACTTTCTGCAAACTGACGCGCCCATCAACAAAGGCAATTCGGGCGGCGCGCTGGTCAATACCAACGGCGATCTAATCGGCATCAATTCTCAGATTCTCAGCCCGTCTGGCGGGAGCATCGGCATCGGCTTTGCCATTCCGGTCAACATGGCTCGCTCCGTCATGGAGCAACTCTTAAAGGGCGGCAAGGTGCATCGCGGTCAGCTCGGCGTGACCGTGCAGCCTGTGACTTCCGAACTCGCCGTGAGTCTCGGGATGAATGAGGCGAAAGGCGTCATCATCAGCTCAGTCCAACCGGGAAGCGGAGCGGACAAGGCCGGTCTCAGGCAGCGCGACGTGATTACCTCGCTCAACGAGACGCCGATTAACGACAGCAACGACCTGCGCAACAAGGTCGCCGGCACACAGCCCGGCACGCAGGTCACGTTGACCATCATGCGCGAGAATCGTGAACAACAGGTTAAAGTCACGCTCGGAGAATTTGCCACGGACACGAAGAGCGTTAACGATAACGGGGGCGACAACAATTCCGCCCCGGAAGAGAGCGGAAAGCTGGGCCTCAGCGTCGAACCTCTCACGCCCGAGATAGCGCGCCAACTGAAGCTGGAAAATAACGCTGAAGGTTTGGTCATCGGCAGCGTAGACCCGAACGGCCCGGCCGCAGAAGCCGGACTGCAACCGGGCGACGTGATCGTCTCCGCCAACCAGCAGAAGACGCGCGCGATCACCGATCTCACAGGCGCAATTCAGAGCGCGGGAGACAAGCCATTGCTGCTGCTCATCAATCATCGCGGGCAGACTCTGTTCGTGCCCGTGCGTGCGCGACGCTGAGGAAATGTAAAATCAGAGATGTAAAATGCAAAATTAAGAGAGCCTTCAAAGCCTTCTTCAATTTTGCATTTTACATTTGGCATTCTTAATTCTCACGTCCCTCTATTTGTTTCAGCCGCAGCCGTGCTATCCTGCGCTTCGATCTTCAAAGCACTAAAAATTCTTTTTCAGATAGGGAAAATCATTCATGGCAGCGCGCGGCAAAACCATCTGCTTTATAGACAACGCGAATATCTTTCACGGGCAGCAGGATGCGGGTTGGAGAATTGATTGGGAGAAGTTTGTACGCTATCTGGAACGCGACGGCGAAATCTGGCAGACGCACATCTTCGCTTCCGAGCATGACCCGCCGCTTGCAAATGAGAACAGCTTTTATCAGTTCCTGAAAGAGGAGCTGCGCTGGGAAGTCTCTCTGTATCCGCTCGGCATAAAAACCATTACGTGTGTGAGCTGCGATCACCGGCACACCGTGCCCGCCGAGAAGGGCGTGGATGTCGGGCTGGCGACGAGAATGTTGATGCTCGGCATCAATCAGGCTTACGAGACTGCGCTGTTAGTGGCCGGAGACAGGGATTATCTGGAGACGGTCAAGTTCATCAAAGGTCTCGGCCTGCGCGTGGAGGTCATCGCGTGGCGCAACGGCCTGTCCGACGACCTTGCAGACGAATCCTCAGCGCATGTCCTGCTGCTTGACGAGTTGAAGAAAGAATTGGAGAAGAGGGATAAGAAATTAAGAGTGATAGGTAACAGGTGAAGGAGGGGAATACAGGAGCCAGAAGTCAGGAGCCAGAATGAAAGGTTGAAACCGCTTTTATTCTGACTTTTGGCTTCTGGCTCCTGCTCTTATTTCTTCTCTTCATCCTTCGGCGCGTTGTAGAAGGGGCGGTGCTGGACGACGAACTCTTTATCGTCGTATTGTCCGTCGCCGTCCACGTCTACCTTGACGAGAATCTTGTGTGCTTTGCCATCGTGCTTCTGTTCGGTGGGGATGAAGGCGAGGCTGTACTGGCTCCGCAGCAGCCCATTGATCGAGCCGAGCGCGCTCGGAAGCTCTCCCTCAAACGTTATCGGAAAGTATTTGCCGCCCGTCTCGCTGGCGAAAGTCTTGAGCGTGTTATCCGCTTGCAGCATAGACATCCTGCCCGGCAAACTCCTGTTAGGATCATCCAGTGTATCAATCCGGTCGCCGTACTTTTTCATGAAAAAGTTGAGCGTGCCGATGATGTAGATGGGGATGCCCGCGTTCTGCGCAATCTTGCGCGCCTTGTCATAGTTAATCTTGCTGAAAGTATCCAGCCCGGAAGCTATCAGAATAATCGCCCTGCGGCGTCCCTGCACGTCAACCAGCCCGCCGTATTCGGCTGTGTCCGATTTGGATTTATCGAGCACGACCGCGTCGCCTTTGCCACCGGTGAGCGTGAATTTGAGCGCGTCGAAAAGATTCACTTCTCTAAAGGCCGGATAATTCCTGAGCATCAATTCTATCGTCGCTTGAATCCGTCGCGGGTCGTTGGTGAAATCCGTAATCGGCGTCGGGCGCATGTCAAAAGCGATGACCGAGACGTAATCATCCGGCGGATGGACGAACTGCGAGAGAAACATCGCCATCGGTCGCAGGAATTCGTAACGCCCCTCTTCGCTGCCGTCGCCGCCGAGGTTTGCTGTCAGCTTGCTGTACTCGACGACCATCGCCACTGTGAGCGGGGCTTCGGGCGTGGAGAAGTTTGTAATATCTTTCTGCACGCCGTCTTCAAAAATAGCGAAGTTCTCTTTCTTCAACCCGGCCATAATCTGTCCGGACTTTTTGTGATAGACGGCGGCTTCGATATTGACCAGAGAGGTCGAGACAGTGACCGTCTCGGCCTCTTGAGGCTTGCCGACCACGTCGTTCGGCGTTTCGTTCTTGTCCGTCTCCGTTCCGTCAGGCCGCTTGTTCTTTTTCTGGTTGGTGGCGGGCGGCTGGCGGCGAGATTGCGCCTGCGTCGTGGTGACGGCGAGATTGCCGAACGCGCCCGGCAGCATGGCGAGAAGGACTGCGACGGCTGAGAAGCGGCGGAAGAGTTTACGTCTCATAACAAATTCCTTTAGGACAGGCTGGCGGGGGATAAAAAATTTAATTGCTGTTTGAAAATATATGCGGCAGCGCCGAGTTCGGTCAAGGCGTTGGAGCTACTACGAAAACAATCACATCTGCACTCATCAGATGCAAAAGAGGCAAGCGGCGTTCGCTCTCAAGCGAGAGGCGAGCGGGGCAGGCGTCAGCCGCCGTAAGAAAAGCAGCGCTGCTTTCATCAATCCAGACGGCTGCCGCCTGACCTCTCGCTACCTCTCTTTTATCTTCCTCCGCCCATCACTTCGGCTTCGATCACAGCATCATACGCGCCCGTGTTGTCGCTCAGATTCCCCTCGTTGACTCCGAGAAACATCACGCCGTCGCGCTGTGCTACGAAATCGCGCGTGCGACCGATGAAGACGAAATCGTTGTTGTCGTCGCCGATGACTGCGATCAGCGCGCCCGTCGCTTCGTCCTGCATGAGCTTGTCTCTGTCTGTGATGGACGTGACGCCCGCCGGGGTCGAGAAACGTCCGTTGCCGAGCGAGACCTGTCCCATTGCTGTGACGCGTATGCGCTGGCCTTTGCGCACCACCAGCCCGGTGTTCGTCCAACCGTTAGCCGTGTTGTCGCCGCGCACGCGCGCGTTAATCTGAATCGAAGCCGGCTGCGAGCCTGTCGGACGCGACGTGTTGGGACGCGTCGTCGTGGTGGGCGTCGTCGTTCCGGTCGTGCTCGGCCTGTTCGACGATGGTTGCGGGTTAGACTGTGGCTGGTTGTTGGGGCGCGAAGGCGTGGGTCGCGATTGTTGCGTGGATGGCTGCGTGGATGGCTGTGTCGTCGTCACGCCGGACATCGTATTGTCATCGTCGCCCGCGTTGCCGGCGGACGAGTTCGCGCCCGTCGTCGAATCAAACTCGATGGATTCGACATCCTCCATATAAAGCGTCAGGGTGCTGCGGCGTCCGCCGATGAGCACTGTGAACTGCTGGTCACGATAGCCGATGACCTTGCCGTGTATGACGCTGCCGTCCTTGAGACGGATCGTATCCGCGAATGCCGCGACACAGAGCGTCAGCACAAGAGCGATGGCCGACAGGGGAATAAAAACTCTCTTGCTCATAATCTCCTCCGGGAGTGTTTGCTGCGTGAAAAAAGAACTCGAATCATGGCGTGGCTGCCATGCGACGTTTAGCAGAGACGCGCACGCTTGGCAAGCGGGAGAGAGGCGTGTGCCTGCCGATGGATGCGTCGAAGAAACGATAAGTTGCTATCCCGGCATAGATTCAAAGAGGGGCATGATGATAATGATGATGGTCTTTGTACTTTGGTCTTTGTTCTTTGCATGTGTTGGTTCAGTTGATGCCTAAAGTTTAGCAAGCTAATTGAATAGCACTAAACAAAGACCAAAGTACAAAGACCAAAGACCGCCTCGCTGATTCATTGCTTATAAATAACGCCGTCCTTCATCACGAAAATCGTCTGCTCCATTCTGTGTATGTCCTTGAGCGGGTCGCCGGGGACGGCTGCGATGTCAGCCCACTTACCGACGGTGAGCGAGCCTGTGTTTTTGTCCCAACCGAGGAGGCGTGCGCCGTTCAATGTGCCCGCCACGATTGAGTCCATCGGAGACATCCCGCCCCACTCGACCATCAGCACGAACTCGTGCGCATTCGTCCCGTGCGGAATCACTCCGGCGTCCGTGCCGAGCGCGATATTAACTTTATAAGCGACGGCGAGCTTGGTCGCGCGACGCATCGCAGCCGCCGCCGCCAGAGCTTTCTCTGCGCGCAATCCAGTCAGCATGCCGTTCTTTGCCGCACGCTCGACCGCTTCACCCGCCATCATCGTCGGGACGAGAAACGTGCCTCTTTGAGCCATCATGCGCGCTCCCTCTTCGTCGAGAAAAGAGCCGTGCTCGATTGATGAAACCCCTGCGCGGACTGCGAGCTTGATGCCTTCGGTTCCGTGCGCGTGCGCCGCGACTTTTCTTTCGAGCTTCGTCGCTTCGTCAACCAGAGCTTTCAACTCCTCATAAGAATACTGCGTCGCGCCGACCGCGTCTCCCTCCGAGAGCACGCCGCCCGTCGCGCAGGTCTTAATCACATCCGCGCCATACTTGACTTGATAACGCACAGCCGCGCGCACCTGCTCCGGCCCGTCCGCGATGCCGTCCTTGATCGTGCCGTCCATCAAGCCGGGCTTGTAGCCGTTCTCGTCGCAGTGCCCGCCCGTGATTCCGATAGCATGCCCCGAAGCCTCCATGCGTGGCCCGGCGACCCAACCTTCGTTAATCGCCTTTCGCAAAGCGAAGTCGTCAAAGTTGCTCGCGCCCACATTGCGTATGCTGGTAAAGCCCGCGAGCAAAGTTCTGTGCGCGTTTTCCACTCCGAGAATCGCTTCGAAGGCTTGATAATCTTTGACCGAAGCATAATCGTTGTCAGGGTCTCCGAGCACGCGCCCGATGACGTGCGTGTGCGCGTCTATGAATCCCGGCAGGAGCGTCGCGTCACCGAGGTCTATCACCTTCGCCCCGGCGGGAATCGTGACGCTGTCTGCCGAACCGACGGCGGTTATCCTGTCGTCCGTCACCACGACCACGCCGTTTGAGATTGCAGCCCTGCCCGTCCCATCAATCAGGCGCGCGGCTTTGAGCACGACCACGCCCTTGCCCTTTCGCGGTTGCGCTCTGGCCTGACCGACAGGCCATCCGCCCTCCTGCGCCACCATCGCCGTGAAACAGACCGACAACACGAGCATCAGAGCAATCGCGTATCTCATTCGACGCATATCATCTCTCCTTCAGCTATGAAATAAATTTATGTAAAGGCTGGTTGATGTTAACAGGTTTTCAAATCACAACATAACGCTTTGACGACATGACGATGGTTCAGTTTCAGATAACAAATTCATAGACAAAAGAGATCTCGCGCAAAGGCGCAGAGAAGAAAGGGAGAAGGGGATAGGGCATATGGTGTAGTGAAAAGAAATTCTTTTCTACACCCTACACCCTTCCCCCCTATTCCCTCTTCTTTGCGCCTTTGCGCGAAACTAATTTTGTTTGGCTTTTACTCTCTTCTCGAACCGATCCAACTCGACGGGAGCGCGGACATGTGTGCCCTCGCCGATCTTGTCCACGCCGTCGTGCGCTTCGACTGTGAACGTGACCGTATTGCCGCTGACCGCAGTGACTTCTGCACGCGCCGTGACGGTGAAGCCGATGGGAGTCGCTGCCAGATGTTTGATGTTGACGACCGCTCCGACCGAGACCCAGCCTTCGGGCAGATACGGCTGGATAGCTCTTGCCGCCGCCAGCTCCATCAAGTAGATCATCATCGGAGTTCCGTAAACCTCCGGCATGTGCCCGTGAAAATGCGCGACGGTCATCTCTCTGGTCACCTCGACATTCGTCGTGGCCGACGCTCCGACGGGAATATTTAAAGATGGGCTTGGGTCTTTGTCCTTTGGTCTTTGCATGTGTCGGGTCAGTTGATTGATAAATTTCAGCGAGACGATTGAATAGCACAAATCAAAGACCAAAGTCCAAAGACCCAAGACCTGTTCCAGCTTACTTCTTCGGCTGGTCTATCTCGTACTTAACTTTGAGGTAGAGCGTAAACTGGACGACCGGCTCGATTACGACGGGGTTTATCACCGTATCAAAGCCGTCTGCATTGAGGGCGTTGAAAAAGAACGTACGGCTCTTGCGCGCGTTCTGCACGGTGTATTTCTCTCTGTAGTAGTCGCCGCTGATTTCCTCCGACTCGTAAGCGGAATATGAATCGTACATCTCCGTCGGATAGTAGATGCTGGGCTTCTCCGCGTAAATTTGAGCGGGCGCGAGCAGCTTGATGTCTAAGAGCTTTTCGTCGCGCGACACCTTCTGCCTGATGATTTTTGCGGCTTCATCCATCAGCCTGTTATGAATCGGGCTGGTGTCTTTGACGATGTAATCCACCTTGATGAGGTCGAAGATTTTCGATTTGGAGGCGGCGATGATGAGCTTGTCGAGCAGCGTCTTGTCCTGATAGTGAATCGCAATATTTTTCTTCAGCTCAAAGCCGACCAGATTCTCCTTCGCGATATTGCTCGTCACCTGATAAGCGTAAATCTTGTTCTGCGCGGCAAAATCCACATAGAGATCGTCGCGGCCTATTCCAAGCTGTTTCAAGTCGCCGTAAAATCCTTCGATGGTCGCGTCCATCTTCTGATTGCATTCGGGCACGGTCGCGCATTCCTGTGCGACTCCGAAGACCGCTACAAACTCATCCGCCTTGACGTTCATCAGGACGCTGGCCTCGACGAACATCGTCGTCGCGCTCGGAGGCGCTTCGCCCTGCACGGGCACGCGCTTGCTCTTTTCATTCTGCTCAGCCCTAGCATTGCCGCCGCCCTGCGCATAACCGATATTGCCGCTCGCCTGCGCGAAGACGGCAGCCGCCCCCGTGATCGTCAGCAGGAAAAGGATCAAAGTTCTCTTCATAGTCAAGCTCCTTCAGTTTTCAAGCCATGTGTATCATAGAAGTAGACAACGAGTCAGAACCTGTTTTGCCATCAACAAGAGTTTAGAGAGTTCATAGAGTTTTGCACTCTCCTAACTCTCTAAACTCTCCCAACTCTATGAACTCTCTAATATTTTATTTGCCGGTTAATTTTTGTAGAGCTGCTTTGGAGCTTTCCATCTGCGGATCGATCTCAAGGGCTTTGCGGTAAGTTTCTATCGCGAGCTGCGTGTCGCCATGCGTCGCGTAGGCTTCGCCAAGACTGTCGTAGACATTCGCGGATTGCGGATAGGCTTCGACGTTCAATTTGAAAACCGTGATTGCCTCCGCGAAACGCTTCTTCATCAAGAGTCTGTAGCCAAACGCATTCATATCCGATTCGCTGACATAAATATCCGGTCCCGCCTGAGTCTTCAAAATTTTATATCGCGTGATCATCGCCTCGATGCCGTCCTTCTCTAAAGTTTGAGAGAGCAGCTCTGCCAGAGACGAGGCTTTGATGTCTACGAGTTCGACGATAAAGATGAGCGTCGAATCGGGAGGGATGAGTCCGTCGCCGACTCCCTTTGAGCCGTAGCCGAGCTGCGGAGGAATCACCAGTATGGCTTGATCGCCGACATGCATGCGTGCGATTCCTTCGTCCCAACCTTTGATCACCTGACTGGCTCCGAGCTTGAACGCGAGCGGCTGATTCCGGTCGCGCGAGCTATCGAACTTCACACCGCTCGTGAGCGTGCCCGTGTAATGCACGATCACGTACTCGCCCGCTTTGGGCATCCTGCCCTCGCCCTGATGAGTTATCAGATAAGTTAGACCTGAATCGGTCTTGATTCCCGCGCTTGATAAGCTGGCAGAAGAAGGTTCGCTCTTCTTAGTTATTTTCGCAGCTCGCTTTGAGCGAGGCATGCGTCTTTTATTCTGACCCTGCGCGTTAAGGCTGTAGCCGACCGCTAAGATAACGGCAAGCATCAAGATGACGGGGCTTCTACGGTTAAGCATCTTTCCACACGCTCCTGCTCAAATTAAAATTGTATGTACGCGGGGACCTCGTCGCCCGTTGCGCCGAAGGGAAAAGCGACGAAGCCGGACGTGCTGCCGTTGACGTAGAAGACGCCGGGCGAGTCGGGACGCCATACGGCCTGATCGTCTTTGCCGTCGCCGTCATAGTCTCCAACCGCCGGGAAATCCGTGCCCGCGCGACCGAAGAGCACCGAGTGGAAACTGCCGTCAGAGCTGTTGAGCCAGTACCACGCGCCGTTATCTCCGGGCAGGACGCCGCGATAGACTGCGTAATCGGTCTTGCCGTCGCCGTCGAAGTCTGCGGGCGTAATAAAGTCTGTGCTGAAACGACCGAACGTCTGCGCGCTGACGCCGCCGTCCGAGCTTCTGAGGACGTAGAAAGTATTCTGCGGGCCGCCGCCGCTGTCCGTGCGATAGACAGAGATATCCGCTTTGTGGTCGCCGTCGAAGTCGCCGCGAATCGGAATATCCGTAGCATGAGAGCCGAACTGCACAGCGGTAAAGCCAGCCGTGCTGCGCTGTATGTACCAGACCCAACTGCCGCTCACGTTGCGCGTCACGGCGGGATCGGCTTTGCCATCGCCGTCGAAGTCCTGCGTGATACGCGGATAGTCGCCCGCCTGTCCGAACGCCGCGCTCTGAAGCGTTCCGTCCGAACTTTTGAGAATATAAAAGATGCCCGCACGCCAGACCGCAACGTCGCACTTGCCGTCGCCGTCGTAATCCGCCGGAGTGAGCAGGTCGCCCGTCGTTCCCCACGGCTGTGCTGCAAAGCCTGCCGTGCTGTGCTGTAGATACCAGTTAAGCGTGCCGCCTGAGTTTCGCACGACGGCATAATCGGTCTTGTTGTCGCCGTCGAAATCGAGCGTCGCGCGGTTGGCGGGCGGGACAGAGCCGGTATTGATTTCAAGACTCCAGCCGTCGGGAATGCTGCCGCCGTCTTCATCTACGAAATCTACTACATAGAGACTCCACACGCCGTTCGGATTCGTGCCGCCATAAGTCGAAGAGAAGGTCGCCGTCCCGTCCATCGGCCCCGGCACTTCGTAAACGGCTCCCGGCCCCGGAGCCGGAAACTGATCGGTCGAGAAATAGGCAGTCGGCTTGTATGTGCCCGCCGTCCACGCCTCATCGTCTGGCAAAAAGGTCGCGCCGGTATCGCTGAGCGTGTAGGTGACTCCATCCATATCGGGGTCGTCGCCCGCTCCGTCCTGAAGCAGCAGCGCGGCTCCGGTCGGCCCGACCAGAACGATGCCGACATCATCCGAGAACGAATGGGTGTAGCCGTTGAGCGTGACCTTGACGCTCCCCGGCGCGCTGGAAATGTTTCCCGTTAATCCAGAAACCGTGATGGCCGAAGGATACGGGGTCGCTGGCGCAGCGTCGTTAATCGTGATTGAAGTCGCGTTGCTGAAGACTGTTTGAGGAGCCTGCGCGGAGTCCTGTTGCCGTGCGGTCGCGCGAGCATCCGTTATGCGATTGGCACTCGCAGGCTTGGATGGCGAACCGTATGTCAGCAGACTCAAGAGCGCGGTTAAGGCCAACGCGCGGAGCGGCCATCCGTTCCGGGGCTTTATTCTCCCGGCTAAAGTTTTCTTTATCATCACGACTCCTTTTATTACGATGACGACTAATGGACGGGGCATGAGTTTAAGCGGTAAGCAAGTAGACGCGCAAGCGCGCATCCGAAGACCGTGTGTTCAAGTCAACAGATGCGCGCTGGTGATGCCGGGCATTGGCGCGTGCTAGTCGCGCCGTGCAGCTACTCCGGCTGCTATTTAAAGTTGTAGAGAATGATGCCGTCTATCTGATATACGTCAACTATCCATGATCCGCCTCTGGGCGTCGGAGGAGTTAAAAGCTTGTGTCCGAGAAAGGCTATCAGATTGCCTGTATCCAGAGCTGTCTCCAGAAGAGATTGCAATCTAACTTCGGTCGTCAGGACGGCGACGGTTTTGCCGGGCGTGTCCCGCAGTGCGACCAGAGCATGACAGCCGGTGAAGCCGGGCAACGCATAGCCTTCGACTAAAGTGCAATGGCCGAACAGCTCGACGTTAGGCGTAACGGCCGTCTTGGCTCCGGCCTTGCTTTGAATCCCGCGCTCGAATTGTGATTGGTTTGTTTTTGCTTTTGCCAGCTCAGTGAGTCTCCTTAAGTTGTGGGAAAACCATAAAGAATAAAGATGCGGGCAGCGAGAGAGGGGTTCTGCTGCTGCCCGCTTCTGCGTAGAAACACGACTTGCAAATATGAGGAGCAGGCCGTCTGCGAGCTTGAGAAGCAACGTGTATGCCATCGCCTGCGCGGCGGAGGACTCGCGGCTTTTACTGAATGTTTATGACTAGCTCTGAGGCAGACGGATAATAGTGTTAACTCGCAGAGACATCTGCGCGAGTCATGTGTCAACTTTTGTAGACAGCTCGCCGCTCATAACTCATGCCAGCAAGAGGCGCAAGATGATGGGCGAGTTGGCGAGCATCATCATCAGCCACACATGCGGGCGATTGTCTTCGAGTAGATAGAAGAGGCGCGGCGGCAAATAGATGAGCACCGCCGTAAACGCAAACATAAAGAGCCGGTCGAAGATTCCGCTATAATCCTTTGGCAGTTCCGACATCAAGTACAGCCACAAGACCTGATAGCCTATGAGATTGAGAAAGAGACAGATGTCACCGAGCAGCTCTGCCTGCGGCGACTCCAAAAACTTGAAGACGGGCGCGCGTTTCGGCTTCAGAAAATAGAAGAAGAAGATCAGAGTGTTGATGATCGCCAGCAGCGGAATGCCTAAAAAGAGCGGCGCGAAAAGTCCGCTCGCTGCATTCTCGTCGCCGGAAATACGTTGCGTCAATTCCGCAAACATCATTCCCGCGAAGATTAAAAACATTACTTGCGACAAAAGATAGGGAAGCCAGAAGCAGCCAACCGCATCGGCGCTAAGCTCTGGATTGCGTTGATGCGCGCCCCTGCGTTTGAGTATCGCTCCGACGGGCGAGAGCACGGATAGCCCAAGACAAAATAGAGTCACCATCGTCATCGCCGTGTTGTCTGCTTTGACCTCTCGCACCATGTTGTTGAAAAGCCGCGCGAGAATTGTCATCAAGAGAGTATTGATGACAAACACGATGGCATCGAGCAGGATGCCTCGATTCTGAGGCTCGAAAATTTTCTTGTAATCAATCATCTCTCAAATTTTACGAACAACACACGCTTCGTCTTTGCGCCTTTGCGTGAAATCGTATTCTCTCGCAAAAGCGCAAAGGCGCAAAGACGAAAGGGATGAAGCCGCTCGGCCTCATCCCTTTACGTTGTTCGCTAGCTCAGATGTGATTATCTGATGAGCTGAGCCGTGACGCTGCGGGTTATCGGATTAACCGTGAAGCGCACGATTCTGGCTAAAGGCAATCCTGTGCCGCCGGTCTGGCTGCCGCCGTTCGAGAGGCCGCCGCCGCCGATTGTGCGAGTTCCCGCATTGGCGTTTGGCGAACCGTTCGTCAAGAGCTGGTCGCTGGCGATCTTGTAATCCGCCGGGCCGTTCAGGAAACCTTTGACGCGGAAGATATAGTGCGTGTTCGGCTGAACCGCCGCTGTGAAATGCTCGGTCGCGGTCGTTCCGGCGGACTCCGCAATGACTTGCCCGTCAACCGTGCGCAGCTCAAGGTCCAAGTCATGCGCAAGCTGTGAAGTCAGGGTCGCGTCAATGAACTGAGCATCCGATTTAGTCACGACTTCGATGTCGTCCCACGTGATGCCCTTGAACGTAGGATCGCCCCAGGTCATCTGCGGCAATCCGAGGAAGGCAGAGAATTCACCCGCCACAAGCTGTCCGCTCTTCTCTTCATGGAAAACGGAGTAGGTCACGGGCGGCGGCGGGTTCGATGTGCCGTCAGGATTCTGGCTTCCGCTGCCGGGCGTTCCGGCAAAGAGAGCGTTAGCCGTAATCTTCGCGTCGAAGGTAAAGAGTTGAGCCGAAGGGTCGTTGAACTGTAGCCGTTTAGCGGCAGAAGACGCGCCCAGCGGAAGGCTCTGATTGTAGACGAAGGTGTTGCTGCCTCCATCTGCATTCTTCACCGAAATGGTCGGGTTCGAGATGCTCTGAATCTGCATTTGAATCGAGCCGTAAGCGGTTCTGTCCATACTGTTCGCGCCGCGAGCGTTGGTCAACGTATTGTCGAATGACATCACGCCGTTCGCGTAGCTGATGTTCGAGATGGCGGAGTCTATCTGCGTCGTCAAGTCCTGCGAGGCTCTGACGGCGCGGCTTGAGCCGCTGAAGTTCGACCAGCCGAGCTGCCCCGACGAGTTTCCGCCGATGGAGCGCACAACATATTCGCTGTCGAAGAGGTCGTTCAAGCCTTCGGGCGCGAACACTTCGTGGACTGCGCCTTTGTCCGTGTAGGTGGTTTGATTGCCGTCAACGAAAGCGATGTGCCTGAAGCCTGTGGTCGTCGCGTCGCCGTCCGCAAAGTCGCGTTTGCCGTTCGGCTGGCGTTGATTCTCGAAACCGATTTTGCGCTTCAAGACTTCGTAAGCGGTCGCGCCGCCGACGCCGTCCCACGAGATGCGTAGCGAGCGCGGGCCAGCCGAATCAACCTTGATGTTTGAAGGAACAGCCGGAGCCGCTTGATTACCCGCAAACGAAGTGACCTGCGTCGAGATGGTGGCCTTGCCTCCGTTGACTTCGAGAGCGTTGATGCCGAGTTCGTGCGCCGCGTAAATCTGCTCGATCATCGAGCGGTGCTTGCCGGGCGCGGCAGGGTCGCTCGCATCCGACGGGTAAAGCAGTTGGTCTGCGACGATCATCGCATCACGCGATTTGACGTATGTGTCAGGAGCGGTCGTGCCGAGCACATACATCGTGCCTAGAAAGTCGCGCTCGAAAATGTTCGTGCCCTGCGTGATAACTTTTTCCGCTCTGCCGTCTTTCGGCTGCGGGCGGCGATAGCTCGCCGTGCTCGGATACATGCGATTGAGCATCTCGCGCATGTCCCACATCGTGGACATGAAGATTTCACCGTCATAGTGCTCTTCAAAATCGTAGCGCGCGGGCGTCGTCGCGCCCGTCACGTCCGTCGCTTCGGGATAGAAGAGCGTGCCGATGTCAGAATATTTGAGCGTCGAGTTTGCGCTGCGTATGTAAGCGATTGAGTCGGGGTCTTTGCCGCGAGAGCGTGCGCGGTCGCGGTAGCCTTTGGCGTTGACCACGTAATCGCCAAGCGAAGCATTGTTCGTAATCGTGAACGCCCACATATCTGCCTGGCCTTCGTTCATCGCGCTGGCTTCCGAGCCGCCTTCGAGTCCGGCAATCGGAGTCGTGACGGAGTGCATGCCTTCGTGATACGGCACGGTTCCTTCGAGCGCGAGATCGTTGAGCAAGTAGCCGTGGCCGTAGAAGGTCGGGTTGATGACGACGGGCATCTTGACGCCTGTCAGCTCTGCGAAGAGCGCGGACACTGGAACTGCGAAAGCGTTGTCCATGCCGAGAGCTTTCAAGTGCAAGTCTGGGTCGGTCGGGCTGGGAAGTTGACCGTTTGAAGCGTTGACGGCCAGATAATAGTTCGGCATGTGAACGGTCGCCGGAAGCGGAATCGTTTTGTTCGGATAATCATCCGGGAACGCGCCGCCGCCGATGGTCGTGTTGTCGCCAGCGACGTGCAGGTAATCTACATATTCAATCAGATAGTTGACGAAGAAGAACGAGTTGATCTCGTCCTGATGCTCGGCGGGTTCCGCGAACTGATCCTGTTCGTTCGTGCGAGCCTCAAAGCCCGTCGGATTATCTTTGCTGAAGTGCCATGTGCCCATCGCGGCCTGTGCGAACGGCTGCTTGGTGGCGAGAATGTTATTGACGAGCGCGTGCGTTCCCGTCAGCGTGCCGTTGACGCCCGTCGCCACATTCTGCTGGTCGAAGTTGCGAAGCTGGACGCGCTCCTGATCGCAGGGCGTGCCGCCGCAATCGCTGATGATGCTCTGATCTTTGAGTTCGCTTGTGATCCTCGGATACTTCGGATAGATGTCCGCCGTATAGGGCAGCGGATTTTGAAACGCGACGAAGTCTTTGCGCGAAACTATCTCGCCCGTCTGCGCGTCGACCGAAGTCAGATAGACGCCGAACGGATTGAGCGAAAGCTTTGAGACTTTCCAGACCAGACGATAACCGTCTGCGGTCGGATAAATTCCGAGGCGCGGCTGTTCGTTGTTGACAGAGCCGAGCTGCTGCGTCAACAGATTGTTCGCCGCTTGAAAAGCGCTGCTCAGCGAATCCAAAAGGTTCGAATGATAGCGAGCCAAATCTGCATTCACCGCAGACTTCGCCTGATCGGCTGAAAGAGCGGGCGTGGTGTTGACGTTGACATCGCGGAAGTACGGCCCGGAAGCCATCACGACCTGCTTGTTGCCGTTCAGGACGAGGCCGATGCCGCCGTCTTTGACATCAATCCCGTTAAAAGTCTGTTTGAAGCGCAAGAGATAACCGCCGAGAGCCTGTGTCTGGCTGAAGAGCTGCAAGTCATTGACGTTCTGGACGCCGAAGAGCGCGGCGTTCTGGGAGAGGAAAGCGCGTCCGGCCTGCTCCGGCGTTCCCGAAAAAGGCTGGCTGGCGAAATCGTAAATGACATCGGGCGAGCCGCCGAAGTCGTTCCAGCGTGCAGTCATGTTCGGCGCGGCGGCGTTCGTTTTCAGAGTTTGCAAGGCCGCCTGCTGTGCGCCCGTGGCCTGTCGGATGTTGGCTACGTTGCGCGCCGCATTGAGGTCGAATTGCGGCACGGGACGACCGTACAGGTTGCCGAGCGACGCCGCCGATTGATTGCCGGACGCAGCCTTCACCGTTCTCGACGGGAGATAGACGCTCGTGATAACGAATGCACTCACCAGCAGTGCGACTAAAAAGCCGGTTCCCGCTGTTCCAGTCAATTTATCAGCCTTCACTCTCATTTTGCTCCTCCGCGCGATTCATTTTGGAAATTTTTAACTAACTTGTGGATGAGATTAAACGGCAGGACTTGAGAAATGCTTGACCGCCCGAACTTTTAAACTTGAGGCAGACTTGAGAAACGAAAAGGGATGAGAAATAGCTTGTTTCTCATCCCTCTTCAACTCATCGCTCGCTGTTATCCGCCAATCGTAAAGAGCTGGCGATACTGGTTGAGCTTGACGGCCAGAGTCGCGCGGCTCACCGTCGTGTCGGGTTCAAAACGCGGCCCCGGCAGGACTTGAAACTGTCCCGGCGCGGTCTGAATAACCTGTGCCGGATAGGCTTCAAATAGTCCGTCATTGATGGCTATCTGCACATAGCCGCGAAGCGCGGGCGGAATCTGCGCGTTGTCCGAAAGCTCAGTACCGTTCCACATCACGGTCGAACCATTCAAGGCGCGGGCTTCGGCGTCGTGTCCGAGCGCGCGGACGAGCGCGACTGTCAAATCAAGGCGGCTGACCGAACCGGTCGGCTTCAAGGAACTTATGCCCACCACGCTCATCATTCCGTTCGGCACGAAATTATAGTCGCGCAAGGTCGAGCCGTTAGCCGTGACGGCTTCCGCGATTCTTGAGAGATCGCCCGACACGTCCGTAATTCTCGGCGTGTCTGGAATAAACTGGCGAAGCGGCGTGTTCAGCGCGAGCGCGCGGGCCAAATCTTCACGGGTCGCGGTTTCATCGGGGCGGAAAGTCCCGTCAGCATAGGTGTCAATCACGCGATTCTTGAGCGCGGCTTCGATCTGCGCCTGTTGCTCGTGTCCGCTAATGTCAGAGATGTTCGGCAGAATGTATTTGACCTGCGTCACGTTGCCGTCAACCGTGCCGGGCGAAGCGAGCTGCGTCGGAGAAGAGGCTTGCGGGGCGGCAGCCAGACCGCGCGCTCCGCGAACTTCCAGCGTCCACGTTCCGGCTTCCGGATTCTGCACAGTGACTTCACGCGCCGCGCTGCCGATGACCGGAGTCTCAATCGCTGTCGAGTAGTTAACTCCGCTCGGCGAAGTGATTCTGATGCCGACGAAATTTCCCGTGCCGAGCGCCAGCACGTCTTCAACCGTCGCAAAGACATCGAGCACGTTCATGTTCCGCTCAACCGTAAAAGTCGTCGCGTTGGTCGAGTCCGGGCCTGAAGCTTCGGGACTGAAATCAATATGGAAAGCTTGCGTCGCAGGGCGTTCTTCACCGAAATGCGTGTTGAAGGTCGGATTCGAGAAATTGCTGTAAGCCTTCGAGCGATTGAAAGCTTTGTCTACCGCCGCGTAAGAGTTGATGTAGCCCGCGCCGACTTCAAAATCCTGATAGCCCGGCATCATGGTCGCCGTGTCTATGAGCATCTGCTTGATCTCGTCCGGCGTGAGCGTCGGGTCTGCGTCGAGCATCAGTGCGATGGTTCCAGCCGTGAACGGCGTCGCCATCGAAGTGCCGGAAATCTGCGTGTAGAAGGGAATCATTCCGGGCGGCAACTCTGCATCTGCGTTCAAGCCGTTGGCCGTCAGGTTGGTCGAGGCGCGAACCGAAACGATGTCCGAAGTAAAGCCGTAACGCTCAAGGCTATTCGCGAAAAAGCGTCCGTTGCCGGGAGCGGTCAAGGTCGGAGCTTCGTTATCGTTTGCGGGATTGGTATCGCCCAGACGCTCGTCGCGCGGCAGTCCGCGTGAAGAGAAATCCGCGAGCATTCCGTCTTTCGTTCCGGCGGCAACGCCGATCACCCACGGGGCCTGCGCGTAAGGACTCAAAGTGTCTTTCGCCGCGCCGTCGTTGCCTCCCGCGAAAACCACGCTCATGTTAAGGTCGTGAGCTTTTTTAGCGGCAATCATAAACGGATGTTCCGGGTCGTAAGCTCCGCCGCCGAGAGGGCCGTAAGAGTTGCTGATGACGCGAATTCTGTAAATGTCCTGATGCGAGATTCCGTATTCCCAACCGGCCAGCGCGTCCAAGACCAGAAGCACCGCGCCGCCGCCGGAGCCGACTATCTTCACGCCCGGCGCAACGCCGGAGTAAACTCCGCCCGAATGGCTGCCGAGTCCGCCGATGATGCCAGCGCAGTGCGTTCCGTGCCCGACGTTGTCTGTGTTCGGCACGCCTTCAACCGAAAGCGACGGCGTGAATCCGTTGAGCGATACACCGGCAATCGTGATGCCCGTGTTGCCCGCATCGGTCGAGACTACGCGCTGTGTGTTCTGAATAATTTTTGTGCCGTAAGGCAGGTCTGCGTGCGTCGCGTCAATGCCAGAGTCAATCACGAGCACAGAAAAATCGCCCGCGCCAGTGACGGGCGTGCCGCCGTTGCGATAGGTGAATCCGGCATCGGTTCGCAGATAATCAACGCCCGTTACCATGCGCGCCTGATTCATGTAATAAGCTTGACGGTCGTTTGACCAGATCGAGCGCACTGCCGAATTATTCGCCAGCGCGCGAACCTGTCCGGCGGTCAGAGCGGCTCCGACCATACCTAGCCTTTGAAACGTCACGCCTTTGAGAATTCCGAGGCCGCGCAGGATATTCAAATGATTTGTGGTCAGGCCATTTGAAGTATTAAAGCTGATAATCACCACGCCAACCGAAGCGTTGTTGGCAAGACCGTTAAGCTGATTTTGCAATGTCGGGCTGAGCCGCGCCGCACCGAAACTCTGTCCGTAAGTGGCGCACACCAGAGCCAACACGAAAATCAATCCCAGAACTCTCTTCGCCGTTTGACCTGCTCTCGACCTCATCTCTTTTTCCTCCATCAAGCTGAATGAACTTTGCAATGGTAAGAGATTACGGATTCGGCTTGAGAAATCCTTGACACACGGCGCGGGTCTCCGAGAATGCGTTTTGAGGCAGCATTTATGCGGGTTTGAGAAGACTTGAGGAAAACTTGAGACTAATACAGGAGTAGAAACATGTACAGAACTCGCGGCTGATGATAAGATTCGCGACCAGCCAGAGCCTCAAGCAGAAATCAAAGCCGGTGATTTCTGTTAACGAATGTGTACATGCCTGAGATAAGAGCGCACGGTGGCAATCCTGCTGCCTGTTTTAGGCTCTTCAAAGATGAGATTCGTCGCCTGCCTTCCGTTATGAGGCTTCTGTCGAGTTTGCAAGCTGAGGAGCTTGACCTGTCATTTGTCAAAAGGAGATCGTAGATGAAGAGGAAAATTTGCAGCCTCGCTATCGTTATCTTAATGGCCGTTCTGCTCGCGCCGAAATGCGCGGCTGATGATCCGGCAGCCACCATCATCAAGCGGAACGGCTACACAGTATCGCTGGTCCTGACGTTCACGAAGAAGAAGCCGAACACGATGGATCGCATCAAGTCCATTCTAGACTATGGGCCTAACGGATATGCCACGGGATTCGTCGTCGGCGATGGATTGGTGATGACCGCCGACCACGTCGTCTCCGGAAACCTGAGCGCGTCCAAGAAGGCGACGCTCGGATTCGGCCCCAAGGACGAGCTGGAAGTTAAGGTAGAGGTCAACGGCTGTCAGGCCAAAGTCATCAAGCAGGATGAGGTCGCGGATTTAGCTCTCCTGCGCGTCTGTCAACCGGGAAAAGAGAGCAACACAGTCTCTTTCCAAACGAGCCTCGACAAAGACGAAAAGCTGCTTCTCATCTCTCGACCGCACGGCAACAAGCTGGTCAGGCGCGGAGTCTTTTACGGTCCATACATGGCAAGCGGCCTACAGTTCTGGTCGGCCAAGATTGATACGCGCGACGGCGATTCGGGCAGCCCCGTCTACAACTACAAAGCCGAGCTGGTGGGAGTCTTCAGCGGCTATGACGGGTCGAAAAAGCTCGCCGTCATCAGTCCCGGAATAAGAGCGCAGAAACTTCTCGAAGACTATATCGCAAATCCCCAGCCGTGAAGCGCAAAGCTGTGCCGCCGTGCGAGGCGCAGCCTCGCAGATGATTAGAGAAGATATGCCGGTGAGCCACAGGCTCACCGCACATCAGGCGGCAGAGCCGCGCCTTCATCACTTTTGCAAGCGGTCTGATTGAGTGTTGATTCCGGTCGCATCTTTAGGTAGTGTGAAGAGCGAGATGTCGGAACGCGAACAGCTTGAGCAAGCGATAATCATTCAAGAGACATTACGCGCCGCGCTGGGCGACGCGATGGTTGACGCGACCATCTCGGCTCTGCGTCAAAAGCTATCTGCGCTTGAGCCTCAAACACCCGTCGAGCAGCGTAAACAGGCGACAGTTCTCTTCGGCGACATCTCCGGCTACACGGCTATCTCAGAGACGCTCGATGCGGAAGATGTCAAAGAGATGATGAACGCACTGTGGGCGCGGCTCGACACGGCGATCACGGAGAACGGCGGGACGGTGGTGGCTCATATGGGCGACGGCGTGATGGCCGTCTGGGGCGCGCAGACGGCGCACGAAGACGACCCGGAACGTGCCATACGAGCCGCGCTGATAATGCAGGACGAGGTGGGCAAGTTCGTCACGACGAATATCTGCTTCGTTGGCAAGAAGGGGCAACCAGTTGAGAACGCTCCGACGTTGCGTATGAGAATCGGCATCAATACGGGGCCGGTCATTCTAGGCACGGTCGGGAGCACCAACGAGTTCACCGCGCTCGGTGACACGACCAACCTCGCGGCACGTTTAGAGCACGCCGCGCCCATCGGCGGCATTCTCATCGCGCATGACACGTACAGGCAGGTGCGCGGAGCCTTCGTCGTCCAGCCGCTCAAGCCCATCAGCGTCAAAGGCAAGTCCGAGCCGATACAGGTCTACGTCGTCGAACGCGCCAAGCCGCGCGCCTTTCGCGTCGGCACGCGCGGCGTTGAAGGCGTAGAGACGCGCATGATCGGTCGGCATTCAGAGCTTGACCGGCTGCTCGGCGCACTGCAAACCGTCATCGAAGATCATGTGCTGCAAGTCGTGACGGTGCTGGGCGAAGCGGGCTTGGGAAAATCACGCCTGCTATATGAGTTCGACAATAAAGTCGAAGTGCTGACAGAGCGCATACAGGTCTTTAACGGTCGCTCGACCGAAACAATGCGCAGTCTGCCATACTCGCTGGTGCGCGATCTCTTCTCCTTCCGCTTTGAGATTCTGGACAGCGACCCTGTCGCGCTTGCGCGCGAGAAACTGGAAAAGGGAATCGTCGCCTGTTTCGGCCAGAGCGACGAGGCGCGCATGCAGGCACACTTCATAGGCCACCTGATCGGCCTCGATTTTTCCGCGAGTCCATACCTCTACGGGATTCTCAACGATGCCAAGCAGATTCGTGACCGCGCTTTTCACTACGCGACGCAGTTGTTCGCGGCGGTGAGTCGGGACGGTCCCGTCGCGATGTATCTGGACGACGTGCATTGGGCGGATGACGGCTCGCTCGACTTTATAGAGCACGTCATGCGCGCCTGCGCGGATGTCCCTCTGCTCATCCTGTGCCTGTCGCGCCCGACGCTCCTTGAGCAGCGGCCTGCGTGGGGAGAGGGCGTGACGGCCTGCGCCAGACTGCTCCTGCAACCGTTATCGAAAGGTGAGAGCCGGGAACTGGTCGAAGAGATTTTACGACAGGCCGAGAACGTGCCGCAGGAGCTGCGCGATCTGGTGGTCAGCGGAGCCGAAGGCAATCCGTTCTATCTGGAAGAGCTGATTAAGATGCTCATAGACCAGAAGGTGATCGAGCCGGGAGAGGATCACTGGCGGGTTGATGTCAGCCGTCTGGCCGAAGTGAAAGTGCCCGCGACATTGACCGGCGTCTTGCAGGCGCGGCTCGACGGTCTGGTGTTGTGGGAGAGGACTGTGCTCCAGCGCGCTTCAATCGTCGGAAGAAAGTTCTGGGACATGGCGGTCGAACATTTGAAAGTCGAATCCGCAGAGGCGCGCGATAGCAAGGCTGATGATAACGCGCCCAAGGCTCTCGAATCGCTGCGCCACAAAGAGTTGATTTACGGGCGGGCTGCCTCCTCCTTCGCCGATACCAACGAATTTATTTTCAAGCACGCGCTCCTGCGCGACGTGACTTATGAGAGCGTCCTGATGCGCGAGCGGCGCGGTTATCACGGGAAGATTGCCGGATGGCTGGTCGAGAGAAGCGGCGAGCGCGTCAACCAGTATGCCGCGACGATTGCGGAGCATTACGAGCGCGCCAACGAGATCGAGCACGCGAGCGAGTGGTATGGCCGCGCAGGCCAACAGGCGCGCGAAGCCTACGCGCTGACGACTGCGATCAACTTTTATCGCAAGGCTCTTGAATTTTCATCTCCTGAGATTTCGTCCGAGGCGGAGGCGGACGCGGAAAACGCGACGTGGCGACCGCAACGTTTAAGCTGGTATGAGGGGCTGGCGGAAGCTTTGTGGTGGCAGGCGCGTTTCACAGAGGCGGTCGAAGCTTACACGGCTATGCTCGAAGTTGCCGAAGCGGAAGGGGACGTGCTGGCGCAGGCTCGCGCGTGCAATGGCCTCGCGCTCGTGCAGGAGAGACAGGGAAATAATCGTGAGTCGCTTGAGAGCGCGAAGTGCGCGGAAAAGCTGGCGGGCGGGACAGACCCCGTGCCCGAAGCGATGATCGAACTGGCTGCCGCACTCAATCGTCAGGGCAGCGTCCTGTATCGTCTCGGAGAGGTCTCGGCAGCGATGAAGCTGGGCGAGCAAGCCCTCACGCTCTCGACCGCGCTCGGACCGACGGGACGGCGTGAGCGCGCCGGCGGCCTGCGTGCTCTCGGCGTCGCGCACTTGATGCTCGGACACTACGAACAATCATATTCATACCTTGAGCAGGCGCGTGAGTTGTATCAAGAGCTTGGCGACCGGCGCGGTGTCAGTAATATGCTCATCACGATGGGCGAGACCGCGCGACTGCGCGGCGATTATGCATCCGCCATCGGTCTCTATCATCAGGCGCTCGCCATCACGCGCGAGATCGGGGAACGCAGCGGGCAAATTTACTCTCTCAACAATATTGCCGGCGTGCGTCTGGGGTTGTGTGAATATGTCGAGGCCGAAGCAGACCTGCGCGAGGTCATCCAGATGGCAGGCCCGTCCGTGTATCAGGTGCTGACGGAAACCTATAGCTTTCTGGCGGCGGCGTGTCTGGGACAAGGGAAAATCCCGGACGCGCTCGAAGCCGCGCAACGCGCAATAGCCCTGGGACAGAAGACAGAAAATCACGAGCTTATCGCGCAGGCATGGCGCGCACTCGGACTGGTCGCCGCGCGCCTGCCTCAACCGGTCACGATTGACGAACAGGGCTACGACGCCCCGGCCTGCTTCGCCGAGAGCCTGCGACTATTTACCGAGAGCGGAATGGAAGCCGAACGGGCGCGCACCCTGCGCGACTGGGCGCGCTCCGAAGATGAGCGCGGCCTGCACGACGAAGCACGCGCCATGAGGGAAGAAGCCCGCGAGATTTTCACACGCCTCGGCATGGAGCTTGAGCTTGAACGAATGCCAGAGCAGTGATGATGGCGTAAGAGATGAAAGCCATGCTATTCGCGCTCCGATTGAATGAGTTGTTAAGCCGCATTTTTGCTCAGAGCCAGAGGGTCATAAAGACGCTATTTGGATCTTCCGTGTAGTCACCAAACGGCCCACAGTACGTAAAGCCAAAGCTCTCATACAGTTTTTGGGCCGGTTTAAACGCCTCTGGCGTGCCGGTTTCAAGGCTCAGGCGTTCATAGCCTCGCCCCTTCGCCACTTCGATAATATATGCGAGGATTGCGCGGCCAGCCCCCTTGCGACGATGTGCAAGGGGAGTGCGCATTGATTTTATCTCGCCGTGTTTCTGATCAAGTTCTTTGAGAGCCCCGCAACCAAGTAATAAGTCGTCCTCCCATGCAGTCCAGAAGGTTATGTCAGTGACCCGCAGTTTCTCCAGGTTTAGCGCATGAACACTTTCAGGTGGTGAAAGCTCATACATATTTTGTAGATGCTCATTTAATAGAGCGTGAATCGCAGGATGCTGAAGATCATCAATCTTAATTTTCATGGATTGAGAAAGTATTTTTATTATGGCCTGACGCCCTATAGCTAGTTGCAATTGGATGTAACCTGATAACCGCAATGCGAGAACCAGCCCAAGCAGTCTGATTCGGTGACGAGATTGAGCGCAGCCTTAAACGCCTGCTCCAACTCTTCACGCGTCCTTGCCTTTGCTGCTCGCATCGCAGTTTTGATCTTTGACCACATCATCTCTATCGGCGAGAAGTCCGGCGAATAGGGTGACAGCCAGATGACTTCGGCTCCGCACTCCCCAGCCACCTCTTCGATCCGGCTGGCATGGTGCGCACTCAAGTTGTCCAGTACCAGCACGTCACCTCGCTTTATAGTCGGGCGCAGGACTTGCTCGACATAGGCGTTAAAGGCATCTGTATCAACCGCGCCTTCTAGTGTCATCACAGCTTCAATTCCTGTGAGCGAGAGCGTCCCGATCAAAGAGGTCTGCCTCCCATAGTTGCGGGGCACGCTCTCGGTGACGCGCTCTCCACGCGGCGCACGTCCCCTGAGCCGTGTCATCGCCAGATTGACACCGGCTTCATCAATCAAGCGAAGTTGTCGGTGGTCAACCTCTGCGAGCCGTCGCCAGTACCAGGCACGCTTATAGTTGTTGCGTTCGCCAGCAGTTAAGCTCTTTTTTTGAGCGGCAGGCCAAGCCCGGATAGAGCACGCGAGATGGTCGAGACATGGACTTGAACTTTCTCTTGTTCATCGAGCAAGAGTTGTAACTCGGCTAAGGAGATATCACTTTGCTGGCGCACCCATCGCTTCAAGCGTTGCCGCTGCCGCTGGGTCAAGCCAGGTGGTTTACCACCGCCGTGGGCGAGTGGCGCAAGGTCGCCAGTTGCTCGCCATTGTCGCAGCATCTTCTTGACAAAGGCGGTGCCGACACCGAAGCGGATGGCAATCTCAGGAATCGAGCCTTGTCTTTGCTCGTAAGCCTGAACAACACGTTGGCGTAAATCTAAAGAATAGGCTTTCATGTTTGAAGCTTACTCTTAGGATGCACGCAATTGCAATCAGCTATAATTAACCGGGCGCGCATTCAATGTATCAAGCATTCAATCTTGCGGATGAAAACCTCGCTATTCGCGCTCCGTGAATGAGTTGTTAGATGTGAGCTTTGGATGTTACCATAACGATTCTCAATACATATTGCATCAAGAAATATGAAGGAGAACAAGAAATGAAAGAATCGATTTTTGTAGTAATTTTTGTTTGTTGCTTGCTTAATATTTCTTACGGCAGTTATGAAAAACTTCCGCAAAATTCTAGTTCTACCCTCATTACAAGAGACTCTCATATGAAAGAATTTGATCCGATGGAAGGTTCTAACTTTCGGACGAATACAAATCCTTTTCGGTTTATCGCACCAGTAGGCGAAAGTTGCAGTATTAATGATCGATACGGAAGTTGTAGTGTGACTTGTGATAAGCGCATGGCAGTTTGTAAGCCAGGATATACGGTTGTATTAGAAGTTAATATGTATGGTGCGCCTAAGCGAACCCAAGACCATCCACCAAGCTGTTCGTGCATCGGTAAATGCTAGATTTACGCCTTTACCTCCATTATCCCGACATTCAATATACGATTAACCATTGACAAGCTAAATCTGAAACGCTGCCGCCTTACGAACTCGATTTTATCGCTTACTCTCTTTGGATTCTTACAAAGGAGCATATCTCTGCACCTTTTGGTAAACCCTTAAGTCCACGAGAATCATTTGTATCCTTAACTTGATTAATATAAATATCCAACTCTTTTTGAGCATCTTTGTTAGCGAGTACAGCATAGACAACAAATTTTCTTCCAGCATCCCTGTCGAGGCCGACCAAAACGTCACAGCTCCAAGTATTATCAGATTGCTCCATAATAGGATTCAGTTGAGGGTAAAATCTTGCAACGTCTGTCGAATATACAATGACATAAATCTTTTGTTCCTGAGATAAGTTTTGGTGTGTCCCTGTAACCCTTAGTGGTATGGGAACCGTCTGATTATCTCCCGGGAGAATGATCTTTACCTTCTCTCCGCAAGTTGAAGTAAGACTTCCCGTGTTTGAATTATCGATTGCGGCGGCGCGCCTGGAGGAAATATATGAAAAGACTCCGGCAATTGATGCAACTACAATAGAAGTAATTAAAGGGAAAATAATTGCGAGTTTCTTCCACTTAAGAGTCAGCTCTTCTGTTGATAGTTTTTCTGTCAACTTAATTTGGAGAGTAGCTTGTTGTGGACGGTCTGGATGTAGCCAACGAACAATATCAAGCTCATACTTCACTTCATAGCGTGAGCTATCTACGCGGTCGCCGCTAGAAACGTAAACAGATTCAACCTTTGCGCCCGGAATTTTAAGTGCAGGGCATCGCCACCCACCCAATCTCATATCCCAATCTTCTTCCGTTACTGACACCGTGAAAGCTATCGTCTGCTTGTCTTGCATTAGATTCTCGATTCTACGCTCCCAACGGCGCACTAGAGTAAGCGAATCATATTTTATAATGCTATGAGACAGCTAGCAACACGATTGACCTAACGCCCGAATTTGTATGTTGCCTTTTGTCGGCTAACCGGGGGAGGACACAACATGATAAATGGCAAGCCTCGCGAATGAAAGCAACTCTGCTCGCGCTCTGGTTCAATGAGCTGTTAGGCCGCTTGTTGCAGTAAACAACTTGTTTCTTTTTCGGACTATCAATCTCTTTAGTCTTAGTGAGCGCCTCCTTCCAATATTCGCTCTTCTTTCTAACAATCGAGAGGTATTGCTCAAAGATTTTCAATATTTCGTCCTCATCAATTCCGCCTGATTTACTATCTAAAAATCGAAACTGCTCTTTTAATTCGCTTAACTGAGAGAGCATTATTTTATTTTCAATCCGATAGGCTTGGATGTTCCAATAACTCTCCAAGCCCGTTAGAAATGTAACGGCAGCGCCAATAACAAAAGCAATATTTCTCGACCATTGCAGATAGTTTGCTACATCTACATTTAACCCTAGAAGCACCGTCGAAATCATGCCAAGTGCCATGACAGATATTTTGAAGCCATAAGCATATAACTTTAATCGGCCCACTTTTTTATCAAACCTCTCGATTTCACGATTGAGTGTTCCTAAAACAAAATCGCGACGAGGCTCAGAATGCTTTTCGATGGCTGTTTCAGTATCCATACTTTCATTTTTCAAGTTAGCGGCCTAACGCTCGAATTAACCGGGCGCGACGAACCATCATAATCAATAGAGTTTCGCGGATGAAAGCTGTGCTATTCGCTGTGCCCTCCGGCGACTTGTTGGGCTGCGGGTGAGGGAAACTGCTCAAGCGCTTTTTGCCGCCTGCAAAATCTTGGCTGTCGTGCCAAAGAAACGTGTTGTCGTTTTCACCTTACATGTTTTTTCGATGAACGCTGCCGGGTTGCCCGGTCTGCCATTAACAAGTCGCATCACGATAAACACTTCGCCGGATGTAGCTTGCAGTATCTCGAAATCGTTTTTGGGCGAGACAAGCGGCAACTTGAAATCATCGGGCAACGGTTGCGGGATAAAGGTGATGAGAAATCGCGTGTCGGTTGTCGCTTCGAGATGTTTGAACGGGTCGAGTTGCAACGCATTTTCAATCTCTGAGATTGTTCGCAGAAAGGTCGGAACTTCGTAGCCCAAAGCTGTGTAAAGATGCTGCTCGATTTTGCGTGTCAGTGCGGCGCGGTTACTATCCGTCGTCTCGAAAAAGACATTGCCCGTCTGGATATAGCTACGAACGCTGCTCAAGCCTAATTCACGGAATAACTCGCGCAACTGTTCCATCTGCACCCGATGCCCGCCGATGTTTACGCCGCGTAACAATGCTATGTATTTAACAGTTCTCATAAATCTATGTCTAGATAAAAGCCGCGCTATTCGCGCTCCGATTGGATTCGTTGTTGGGCGCCATGCGCTAGTGGAAGACTTATTTACACATCAGTGCCATCGCCCGATTTAGGATATGGCAACACTTGCGATTGCCACTTCTGAAATTCTGCGCGTAGCCACTGAAGCGTCTCCGGGTTCTCTCCTTTGAAATCAGCCTGCTCTCTTTCATCTGCTGAGAGGTTGAAGAGGTATTCATCCTTTCCCTCTCGCAGATACTTCCACTTCCCGCCACGCGCCGCATCCTGCTTGCGAGTCCGCCAGAATGAACGCCCGGTCGTAGACGGAGCGCGTACCTCTGATAATGGGGAGCAAATCGTCGCCGTCTAAAATTAACCGGGCGCACGCACAACGCCAGTACGGACAAGTTGACGATGAAAGGCAAGCTAACTCGCCCTCCGGTTCAAAATAAGTTGTTAGGCGCGGCATTGTCTTTAGCATCATATTCTCTTTATCTATAACGCAGCATCTTAGGAAAGCATATAGAGAGGTGTAAACAATAAGCAATATGCCACATAATTAAAGGCTGCGAGCGCAACAAAACCTTGCCAGCGCGGAAGAGAAGCGACACCAAAGATAAATGTGAGCGCCGCCGCAATCACAGAAATTAGAATCAACATTCCAGCAGCATTACCAGACACGAATACGTGTTTACTTCTCACGAACACGACAATGATGAGAGAGTTTGCTGCGCTCACCTGGCTTAGCCATTTAGAGTAGTCTCTAAAGGTTTTACGATTCATAATTTCACCATAGTGTAAGCGCCGAACGCCAGGATTAACCCGCACCGAGCGCGAGCATTCAATCTACATCAAAGGAAGCATCTTGAAAAGAATGCTATCGAGGCATCGGGTTCAATGAGTTGTTATACCTCGCCTCGCCTTGAAAAATAGAAGCTGTAATCATCTTGCGCCTCAGAACAGCTGCACATTGGTTCGCCGGAATCCGCCAACTCAATTTCGGAATCTGGAAGCAGGGCATAATAAGAACCTGATTCGACTAACTTCTCTGACAATGGGGCATCTTCCCCAAACTTTAACGAGTACGAGCGCAATTTTCCATCTGCTCTCGCCACGCGCACGACTGCGCTAAAAGGCTCTTTCCACTGATGCCCTCCTACATCTCTCAAAAGTCCCCAGACCATTTCTCCATGCACGATAATTTCATTTGAGCGTAGCAGATGAATATGCCCATTGATGAGACCGTCTACCCAACGCTCCTTATCATTCCATGACGGGGCGAGCCGCAAATACCAAGCCAAGAGGGAAGCCAACGTGGAGATGGAAGATTTTCCAGACTTGTATTTTAACTCTTCATTACCTTGTTCATGAGCCTTTAGATAAGTCTGCACGTATGTAGCAACTCTCATTTCAGCTCGACGGATACCTTTTTTCGTTTCTCTTCTTTTCATTACTCAGTTTAGAGACAGAGGCATAACGCCCGGCATCACCCGCCCGCCCAAGCGATTGATGATGAAGGCCGCGCTGTTGCGGGTCGGGTGCATGCCGTTGTTAGATTGCGCTGAGAATGATCCAAAACCCTATCATTATAACCTCTTCGTGAGATAAGCCACGTCACCGTATCTGGTCGGGCGAATCCCGTTCCCGTCCGGCACATACCCTAACTTCGGATAAAGATGCTGGGCAGCAGCATAATCAGGCGTTTGCCCGACGCCGATTCCGACAACGGCTCTCCCCGCCTCCGCGACTATGCGCTCGGCCGCATGAATTAATGCCCTCCCGATGCCGCGATTCTGATGCTCATTTATGACATTCAAATCATTGATCTCAGGGATGCCGCCTCGCCGGAAAGACTCATAATCCGACTCCCACAAGACGTTCACGTAGCCAACGACTCGGTCGCCCATGACGGCAACTAAGGTGACGCGCACGCCTAGCTGATTCTCCTCGAAATATCCCTCATACTGCTCGCGCCTCTTATTCCAGGAGGTGAAGGTTTCGGCGATGGCTTCAATATCGCTCCGAATCATTCTTCTAACCTTGTAATTCATCTCTACCCGTTCCATGACACGAAGCAATCTAATGCTCGAATTAACCGGGCGCGCACACAACACAGCTACGGACAAGTTGACGATGAAAGCCGCGCTATACGCGCTCCGGTTGAATGAGTTGTTAGGCTTCGCCTGACCACACAACTTCAGTCTCGTTTTATGAGAACCATATTATGCTCAGATTCAATTTTGGCGATTTCCTTCCGCAACTCTTCATTCTCTTTGCTCAATTTACTTATGTTTTCTTTCCATGACTTCAATTGAGTTTCGCTAGGCGCACCATTTTTTCTAACTAACAGTTCTTCACGCGCACCGCCTGCCAACGCCGCAAGATTGCGTGTCCATCTGGAATAAAGCTTGAAATAATCCTTATACCAGTCAGGATTATTAAGCTTAACGATTTGGTCGGCCTTATCAGCAGATTGATTAAGCAGCTCAGAGATTTGCCCATAAAGGCTTGCTGCTTCATCTGTCAACTTATCATCTTCGATACGTTCTCCATTATTATATTTTTGCCTCGCTTCTGCCCTTTTAGATTCGACTTGTTTGGTAAGTGTTTTAGATTTAGCCCCAGCAGCGTTTATTTCGCTGATGAGTTTATTAGTTTCCTTCTGCTGCCCGCAGCCAAGCACAAAACAACTCAGTAGCAAAGTGAGGCACAAACTAAGACGTTGAATTGATAGAATCATTAGAGAATCTCCTTCCTAAGCTATATCTAACATACTAGCGAAGCCTAACGCCCGGCATCACCCGCGCCCCCTTCAATCTTCATGAGAGGCGCGCTGGAGGGGCGTCGGGTGCATGCCGTTGTTATGCTGCGTCTTCGATGCAAGTGTTCAATCAGTTGAAGGAAGTAGCTTCAAGATATTTCGCATTACATCATCCCCCGCACCCGTCTTCACGCTTTCACGCATTGCCTTGATTACTTCGCAAAAATCTTGTCTTGCCTTTTCGGTCTTAAGAGATTGGTGTGCACTTAAGAAATCTGCCGCTTTGGACACAACTTCGGACTCGCCGAAAACTACGAGCCGTGATTTGATTTCATTTAGATCAAGCGCCGGTGTCGATGATCTCTCGTCGACAGCACCCAAGTTGCCGTAAGCAATGAAATACCTTGCGAAATCCTTATACGCCTCGGCACGTCTATCTGTCTTAGGGATTCTTTTAGCCAAGCGCCGATCCCATATACCTTTAAGAACTGAGCCAGCGACAGTGCCGAGAAAACTACTACTCAGTATGAGGCTAAAGTCATTCATAATGAATCTCCCAAAACAGCATAACTACAATTAGACCGCTCGTGGCGGCCTAAGCACTCTCGTAGACTACTGGTACTGCTAGCCACAGCAAATCTCAATCCTTATCACATGGGTTACTATCACGAGTAAGTTTCTAAGCTGTATCTTTGCTCTTGATGCGATAGGCTGTGAAGGTTCCTTCGTGCTTGGTTTCGATGCTGGTTTGCTCTGCGAAGACGAGGTTCCAGACCCATTGGTGAACTTCGGGGCTGATGAGGACTTCGCCTTCGAGCGCGCCCGCGCAGTAGCGTGAGGCTCGGTTAGCCACGTCGCCGATGACTGCGTATTCCATTCGCTCGGCGTTGCCGATGAAGCCGTGCAGAGCTTCGCCGCAATCTATTCCGATTCCCAGAACGCAGGTGTCCGCCCCGCGCGCCTCGCGTGTTTCGTTCAGCGCACGCATCACCTGCTGCATTTCCAGCGCGGCGCGCACGGCATGTTCGTGCTGGTTGTCATCCTGTTCCGGACTGCCGAAGACTGCGAAAATCGCGTCGCCGACAAAACGCTCGATAGTCCCGCCGTAAGAAAGTATGGCTCCGATGAGCGGCGGAAAACATTCGTTGAGCAGGTCGCTCATGCGTTGCGCGCCGAGGCGCGAAGTCAGTTGCGTGAACCCGCGTATGTCGGACATCAGGACGGTTATCTCCGAGCGGCGCGTGCCGATGGGCAGCGATCCGGCGTTCGCTTCGTGTATCAGCTTGTCGCGGACAGAGGGCGGGAAGCGGCTGCTGAAAAAGCGATTGGTGAACTCTGCGTGACGCCGCGCATCGTCCTGCGCGTAGTGGAGCGCGACTGCCATCGCCGCGTGCTGGGCGACCGCCTGTAGCAGTTGCAGGTCGTGCGGTTCAAAAGGCGGTTGAGCTTCCGAGTTGTCCACGCACAGGACGCCGAGCACTTCATCCCGCCAGATAAGCGGCGCGTACATGGCTGACGCGATTTGATGGCTGACCATCGAGTCCGCCAGCTTTTCTACACCTATGTGCGTCTGCGGCGGCCAGATAAAAGCCTTGCGTTGATCCATCGCCTGTTTCGCCATCGTTCGGCTGACGGCGGGGTTGCCGGGAGGCAGATGCGCCTTGAGCGTGAGGCGTGCGCTCGCGCGATCTTTGACCAGCAATGCGCCGCGCCTTGCAGAGGGGATGACGCTCACGACACGCTCGACGACGAGTTGGAGCAGCGATTCGAGCTTGGTCTCCGCGCCCAACTGCTGCGGCAGCTCGTAGAAGATCGCCAACCGCTCTTCGAGTTCATCGTCGGCCTCTTCGACGTTCTGCGAGCTGGCCTCCGGGGTGTCTGTAATTTGCCACGCGGGCTGTATGTTGCCGCTGCTTCCGAGGAGCGTCGAGAAGCTGGTCGCGGGTATCTGCCCTTCGGGGATTTGCACGCTCAAGATGCTATTGCCAATCTGTATCACGTCGCCCGGATGAAGCACACGCTTGCCCTTGCCCTTGATCTCTTCTTTATTGACACGCGTGCCGTGCGTGCTATTCAGGTCTTCGATCCAGAATTGGCCGTCTTCCACCAGCACGCGCGCGTGCAGGCGCGATACTTTCATGTCAGGAGTCAGGTCAACGCCATCGTTATGGCGTCCGACGACAACGTGTAAAGTCTCGCGCTCAAAAACCCGCTCGTCGCCTTTATATGAATAGGTAATACGCATCTAACCTCAAACCCCATCTCTCAGTCCGCGCCAGATGAGCTGCGCATTCTTAGAGATTATTTCGATATATCCGCTACTGTCCACATCATCGTATTTGGACAAGATGGCTTTCAATGACGACTAATAATGTACACCAATTTTGCGCCTCGTGTCGTCTGTGCGATTCTGAATAATGAGGCGATAACAAAATTTCCACACGTTTTATTTTCTCTTGATAAGTGTTATAAGGATGTGGCGCGCCGTGACCGCCTGCCGCGTTGTAAAATCGCATTGCCGGTCACAGGATTCCGGCGGTCGTCTCCCTTCTTACGTCATTCCGAAAGGCCTTATGCCTCACGAAATAATTAACCACAGCGACATGCTCGACGCCATCCGGCGGACGGATATTATCTCGGAGCTGGTCGAAGAGAAGGACGGCAAGTTCAAGTACGAGTCCGATCTCGAAGTCATCGCCTACGGGCGCAACTACACCGGCAAGAAGGTGGGGCCTTACGCGCACCTGCTGGTTTATGAAGCGGGCGAAGAGATTATTCGTCAGGGCGATTGGGGCGGCAACACGTTTTTCTTCGGAGTCGAAGGCGACCTCGACGTATATGTCAAAGACCAGACCGGCGGGCAGAAATGGGTTGACTCTCAGAAGCCCGGTAAAAGCTTCGGCGAGATGAGCGTGCTGGCCGGAGTGCCGCGCACTGCGACCATCGTTGTACCGCAGGGAAGCAAGGCCACAGTCCTCAAGGTCGAGCGGCCTGCCTTGCGTCTCTTGCGTAAGCTGCCGAAGTTCGGGCAGTCGCTCGACAAGGTCTATCGCAACAACGGCCTGCGGCGAACGGTTGATGACGTGCTCGACCTGACGAACGAACCCCTCAATGCCGGGCTGGTTAAAAGACTCAGCGAAGCTGCCCGGTTCAAAATCTACAGCAAGCATCAAGTCCTGTTTCGAGCGGGCGAGAAGATCTCACATCTCTTCTTCATCAGAAACGGTTGGCTCAAGCGCGAATACGCCGCACGCGCGACGGGCGACGGGCAATCGGCAACGGCTGCCCTCGATGACGAGGATGCGGGCGTGGACTTTCTGGGAGCGGGCAACTGTCTCGGCCTTGAAGGTTTGGATGCGGACACCGACTGGAAATACACCGCGACGCTGCTGGCGCATACGGAGGTGATGGAAGTCCCGCTCGCTTCACTTCGAGCAGACCGCGAGTTGTGCGACGCGTTGCGCTCGATTTTCCTGCGCTCCAAAACGGCTGCGGCGCGTTCTCAAACGGGACTGGACGTGGGAAGCGTGGCCGCCGCCGAGAAAGAGATTTCGACCGGCATCGTGGACGGCTCGAACCTGCTCGTGATGGACATGGACTTGTGCGTGCGTTGCGGAAACTGTTCGCTCGCCTGTCACAAGGTGCATGGTCAATCGCGCCTGCTCAGGCGCGGCATACACATCAAACGTCCGGTCAGGCCGGGAAGCACACACACACAGCACGTCTTATCGCCGTCCGTGTGCCTGCACTGTCAAGACCCTGAGTGCCTGACCGGATGCCCGACGGGAGCCATCGCGCGTTTCACAGGAGGGCAGATAGACATTGATGCGAAGACCTGCATCGGCTGCGGCGACTGCGCGACGCAGTGTCCTTATAACGCCATCTCCATGATTCCGCTCAAACCGGCTGCGCCTGTCAAGCTCAGCCTGCAAAGCAGATTCAGAGGCTGGTTGAGCCTCGCGCCCACGCCTCTGCCCGCGCCCGTCACGGAGACCAAAGACCTGCTCGCGGTCAAGTGCAATCTCTGCGACTCGACGCCGCTCAATCCCGAAGGCGCGCGGAAACAGGTCTACTCCTGCGAGGCGAACTGCCCTACGGGCGCGCTCGTCCGCGTCAACCCGCGCGAGTATTTCAGCGAAGCGCGCAACTCAATCGGCATCGTCTATCAAGACCAGACGCACGCCATCGGACGCAACATACACAGGAGCGACCCCATCGCAAAGCTGTGGCACATCTTCGGCATCGTGGCGACGATTGCTCTGACGATTGCGGCTCTCTGGGCGGCGCGTCGTTACGGTCTTGACGGACGCCTCGGCGAGACGTGGCTCACGGTGCGCTGGCTCACGGGTCTGGTCGGACTCGTCGGCATCGCGTGTGTGATGACGTATCCCGCGCGCAAACAGGTTTACAGGCGGCGCGTTGGGCCGCTGCGTTACTGGATGCTGGCGCACGTTTACTTGGGAGTCATCGCGGGGCTGGTTTTGTTGCTGCACGGCGGACAGAGCACGGGCGGATTGCTGACCTCACTGCTGATGATATCTTTCGATCTGGTGATTCTATCGGGACTCTTCGGCGTCGCCTGTTACATCATCGTCCCGCGCATTATGACGAGCATCGAGGGCGACCCGCTCCTCGTCGAAGACCTTTTGACGCGGCGTGACGAATTGCGCGGGACGCTGGCCGGAATCGGCGCGGGCGACACGCAGCTCCGACAGGTCATCGAGCAGAAAGTGGGCGGGCGTTTTCTCTCGCTGTCATACCTGTTGCGACAGTACCTGCGCCGTGAAGAGTTGACGGACATGCTGGCCGGGGCACGCGCGGAGTTTAAGACGGAGGCGAATAGTTTGACTGAGCCGCAGGCGCGGCCTCTCTTAATCGAAGCGATTGAGACTGCCGCGACACTGCGGCGCGTGGATGCGCTCATCTACCTCCATCGCCTGCTCAAAGTCTGGCTCGCGCCGCATGTCATCTCGACTTCGCTGATGCTCGCGCTGATGCTGGTGCATATCATTCAAGTCGTTTTCTTTGCCGTGCGTTAATTGTCATGACGATGAAACAAAAGTTTCCCGCAAAGGCGCAAAGGCGCAAAGAAAACCTTAGCGTCTTCTCTTTGCGCCTTTGCGCCTTTGCGGGAGATTCTTTTTCTCGTTTAGTGGGCGAATAGCTCGTGGAAAATCTGTCCCCCACATTTATCATCACGCGTGAGGATCAAGTGATTGATCCGGTCACGCTCTCGACTCAGGCGTTGAGGGTAGGGCGGCAGATTGATTGCGAAATCTTATTGAACCACCCGACGGTTTCGCGCCTCCACGCGGGCATCAACGAAGTTGACGGTCGCTTTTATCTCATCAATCTCAGCTCGGCTCATCCGGTCACTTTAAATGGCAGGCTGGTCGAACTCAATGAGCCTGAAGCTCTGGCCGACGGGGATGTGGCACAGATCGGCTCCTT
The DNA here is from genome assembly GCA_964246305.1 of uncultured Pyrinomonadaceae bacterium. Classification (GTDB taxonomy): domain Bacteria; phylum Acidobacteriota; class Blastocatellia; order Pyrinomonadales; family Pyrinomonadaceae; genus JACMLC01. The sequence continues at coordinate 80,271 of CAXTPS010000012.1, read as the reverse complement.
CTTTCTGAACATGAGCCGCGTTGGTGTGGCTCTGAACATAAATGTTCAGTTTGAGATCGCGGCCAACATCACGGAGGTTGTGGAAGAGGCGACAGAGGAGCAGCCGCTCGCGCCGGAGGCCAACGCGGCTTCGCCGAAGGTGGCGGATGCGCTCAAAGAATTTTGGGACAAGCGCACGCGCGACAAGGCTGCGCGCCCTTCGCCGCTTCACCCGCGACGACCCGCGAAACCCGGTAAAGCGCAGTTCAGTTGGAAGCCGACCGGAGACCTCGTTCGCCCGTGGCCCTTCTCAGTCTTTATCTGGGCAGTCATCTTCATCGGCGCGATCTCCGTCGCCGCCGCCTTCTGGTACGCAAAGGCTTTTTCGCCCGCGCCGGTTTCGCAGCCGCACGCGCGCGCCTCGCTCGTTCACAATATTTCTGCTAATGCGATTGCGAAACAACCGAACGCCAACTCCTGTACTGCCTGCCACACGATCAAGGTTGAGGTGGAAGCTAACTGCGCGTCGTGCCACCAGACGGAGGCATTCAGCGCCACGTTGACCGGAATCCAAGCGCACGCGGAGGCCGGAATCGGATGCACCTCGTGTCACGCGGAACATCAGGGCGCGGATTTTCGCCCAGCCGAAGCCGCGCTCAATATCTGCGCGAAGTGCCACAGCAATGAAAATAAGAGTCTATATCGTGGGCATCGCGTCTACACTCCGCACGGCGGGACGGTCGGTTATCCTGTGGTTGACGGAAAGTGGAAATGGGAGGGACTCAGTGATGAAGAGTGGAACCAGATGACGAGTGCTGCGACGGATGTTATCAAGCGAGCGAAGGAGCGTCTGGCGGGCGAGACTGATGATCAGTGGCGCAGTCGCCAGTTTCACACGCTGCATGTCCAGCGCGTGCTCTCGCGTAATGTAGGTCTGGCGAGTAATGCGGATGGCGAGCTGTCCTGCTCAAGCTGTCACAAGTCGTTCGACCCGATTGATCGCACGACTCCCGCGACCACTTGCGCCAGTTGCCACAACGGAAATAACGGGCAGTTGGATAGCGCCGGGCAACATCCTTTGATGGCGGAGAGCGCAGCCAATTGCGCATCATGTCACATACAGCATATCAAAGAACCCGGCCACTGGAATCCGAAGCTGCTCGCACCCGCTGCACGTCGCGCGACAGATAGGACGCGCCTGATGGCGACCGCCATCGCGCATCATTTATAGCTTGATTTGAAACGCCACTGAGGGCGATGATTAGCCCTGACTGTTTGCGGTTGCTCGTGACCTGTGCAACGAAGACAGAAAGAATGCTCGCGCAAAGGCGTAAAGCAGAAGCGCGCAAGAATAAGTCGAACTCGATCCTTTAGCGTTCTTCCTTTGCGCCTTTGCGTGAAACTTCTTCTCGAAGAGCATGAAAAAGTCTTATCTGTTTATCACCATCGCCTTACTGCTCCTCCTGTTGGGGATTAACCTGTGGTCGGGCGGCGGCTCTGCCAGTAATCATACGGGCGGGCTGCCGTGGTACGGGTGGGTGTTCGTCTGCGTTCTCCTTTTCATCGCGGCGGCTTTATTCGCTCTGCTGGATTCGGCGCGCTCGCACCGCTTGCTCAGAGATTCCGGCGGCGTGAAGTTTGAAGCGGAAAAGCTCAACACACAGATCACCAGAGAAGACCTTGAACTCATCCGGCAGATGGAGCCGAACGGGCCTCAGTACCCGCATCCGGTCATCTTCCCCGACCGCTGCATCGGCTGTCATGCGTGCGTCGAAGCCTGCCCGCATGACGTGCTGGCGATTGTGGGCGGCATCGCGACGGTCGTCGCACGCGAACAGTGCATGGAGGACACGTCCTGTCAGGTCGAGTGTCCGGTCAACCCCAAAGCCTGCGTCGTCGTCAACACGACGAAGAAGATCAGGTCGCGTCCGGCTCCCGTGCGTGACGCAGCCTTTATGACCAACGTGCCGGGCTGCTACATCATCGGTGATGTGTCCGGGACTCCGCTCATCAAGAACGCCGCCAATGAGGGAGCCGATGTCATCAAGCACATCGCGCGTGAGTTAAGCAACGGCGCGCAGCCTGAGCCAAAAGCCGACGTGGACGTGGCGATTATCGGCATCGGCCCCGCCGGATTGTCCGCGGCGATTGCGGCCAAACAACATCATCTCAACTGCGTCGGGATAGAGCAGGACACAGTGCTCTCGACCATCGAGGCGTACCCCAAAGGCAAGTACATCTTTTTCAAACCCGATACTATGCCCTCGCGCGGCAGCATCAGCGTCGAAGGCGCGGGCGAGCAGCGCGAGCTGATTCTGGATGCGTGGCTCGGCGCGATGAAAAGCAGCGAGGTGGTCATCAACGAATCGGAGAGGTGCAAGAGCGTGAAGCGCGCCGAAGACGGAGACTATTTTACTGTGCAGACCGAGCGCGGGATTTTGAAAGAGAAAGTCGCTTACCGCGCACGCCGCGTCGTCCTCGCGCTCGGCAATCGCGGCACGCCCATGAAGCTCAGGCTGCCCGGCGAAGAGATGAAGGTCACACGCGACGGTCAAGCCGAAGACAAGGTGAAATACAAGCTGGCCGACCCTGACGCCTACAAAGGCAGGAAGATCGTCATCGTCGGAGCTGGCAACTCGGCTATCGAAGCGGCGGTTGACCTGGTTGCACGCCGCCACGGCGACCGGATCAGCTTTCGCTCCGCAGATGAGATCAACGAGGTCACGCTCGTCATTCGCAGCGACTTGAAGAACGACCTCAAGTTCGGCAACAAGCTACAGGTTTATCAGTGCATAGACGAAGGCAAGATCAAGGTCTATTTCGGCACGGCCATCAAAGAGATACGCGACGCGGAAGTGGTCTTGATGAACGCGCGCACAAGCGAAGCGACGGCGACAGTTCAGAACGATTATGTTTTTGCCATGATCGGAGGCGACCGCCCGACGCGGTTTCTTGAAGCAATCGGAATCAAGATCGGCTGAAAGGAATCCGGTCTTATCGAATTTTTGTTGACAATCCTGCGCAGGCGATTATAGAGTCGTCATCGTTTAGTCAAACGCAATGTTTACCCCTCGCCTCTTAAAAATTTATTCTCACAGAGATGCGTGATTCCAGTTGATAGTTAAAGGAGATAGTATGCGAGCTTTACCAATTACCACCCTTCGCCGGAAGTCCGGGCTGCTGCTCGGCTCTGCTGCATTCATTTTAATACTGGCGTTGTTAATCGCCGGTGTGGGCACAACCATTCGACCAGCACATGCACAGGATGCGCCGCAAACGGTCTTTACCAATTCGGCGGCGATTACCATTAACGATGCGGCGCCCGCCACGCCTTATCCTTCTGACATCACGGTCAGCGGCTTAGGCACCAGCATCCCCGCGACGCCGGGCAGCGTGCAGGTCACGCTCAACAATTTCTCGCATACCTTCTCGGATGATGTCGGCATCGTCCTGGTCGGACCAACCGGAGCCGCGTTGCTCATTCAGGACGGAGCGGGCGACGACCCCGATATGGTCAACGTCACTTACACACTGAGCGATAGCGGCGCGACCGTGCTGCCTGACACGACCGCCTGGACGGCTGGCACTTATAAGCCGACGGCCTATTTCACGGGAGACGCTTTTCCTGCGCCGGGGCCGGGCACGGCTTATGGCAACCCGGGACCGGCGGGAGCTGGCACGGCGACGTTCAGCTCCGTGTTTGGCGGAACGAATCCGAACGGCGTGTGGCACTTGTACGTCGTAGACTTTGTGGACGGCGATGACGGAGCGATCTCCGGCGGATGGAGTTTGACGATCAATGCCGGAACGGGAACCACCCCGCAGCACGTCAGGGATTTCGACAACGACGGCAAGACGGATTTCGCTGTGTTCCGCCCCAGTAACAACGTATGGTACATAAATCGAAGCTCGGACGACGTTCTCCAATCAGTGCAGTTCGGTCTCTCTACTGATGTACTCGTGGAGGCCGATTACGACGGCGATCAAAAGACAGACATCGCGGTCTTCAGAGATGGCGTCTGGTACTTGCAGCGCACCACCGCCGGATTTACTGCCGTGCAGTTCGGACAACAGGGAGACATTCCTGTGCCAGCCGATTACGACGGCGACGGCAAAGCGGATATTGCCGTGTGGCGTGCCGGGCAATCCTCCGTCTACTATATTCTACAGAGCACGACCGGCACAGTGCGTGTAGACGTATTCGGTCAGAGCGGAGATAGGCCTGTGCCGGGCGACTACGACGGCGACAGCAAAGCCGATCCGGCAGTCTATCGCAACGGGACGGGTCAAACTCCTCAAAGCTTCTGGTACTACCGCGCCAGCACGGGGCCGCTCTCAGGTCAGGTTATCGGGTCGCAGTGGGGCACGACCGGAGATATAGCTGTGCCGGGCGATTACGATGGCGATAGGAAACTAGACACCGCCGTGTTCCGCCCCTCGACCAGCGTCTGGTATATTCTGAACAGCAACTCCGGCAGCATCACCGCTGTGAAGTGGGGGCAGGCCGGAGATAAGACTGTGCAGGGCGACTATGACGGCGACGGTAAGACGGACATCGCGGTCTGGCGAGACTCCAACGGCGTTTTTTACACAATAGACAGCTCCACCGGACAGCCTTTCGCGAGTGACTCGAACGAAACGAATCGAGTTAAGCAGTTTGGACAGTCAGGGGACGTTGCTCTGACATACGTCCCGGAGCAGTAGCAGATAGGTATCAGCCTCAAAGCTGATTTTCAGAGGGGATTGAAGGCCAAAACTCCGGCCTTCAATCCTCTTTTCTTTTGCTGTTTGACTAGAGCGGTTTTCGTTTGAACACATAGCGCGTCAAATTGTAGGGAGAGGACTTGTCCCTGCCCGCATCATCCGTCAGGACGATCAACCGCCTTCGCGATTAGCCAAGCTTGAATGTCTTTTTAATTCGGTTCGCGCCTGCGCGCGGCGGGCAGGGACAAGCCCTGCCCCTACTGTTTTATTCAGCGCCACCATTCAATTGCAAGCCACAATAGTTAATTTATGCCCTTGAACTTGAACGTCGTTCCCGTGTGGCAGCGTTTGCAGTCGTCAAAGTCCGCTTCGCCAAAAGCTCTTTTGTTATTGTGACAAGTGGCGCAACTGACGCTGCGCGCGGGCGAGAAATGTTGTGCCGCGCGCGGCGAACTCACTTGCTTTGACTGTGGCAGTCCCGCGTTCAGCGAATGACAGTCTGCGCAATTTAGTCTCTGTCTGTAGCCGTGTTGGGCGTGGCTGAAGCTCGCGTTGAAGGCGACGGCGTTCGTCGTCGTGCGGCGATAAGACGCCACCTCGTGACAGGTGGCGCACGAGCTGATGTCACGCCCGCCCGCGGATGTTTTGCCGTTCGTGTGGCACTGGTAACAGGTGTTGTGCGTCTGGATGCCGGTCGGAATCGTGATGGCGACCCCGCGCCGCAGTGTGGCCGTGTGACAGGCGGCGCAGCCCATCGCGGGCCTCGCTTCGCCTTTGCTGTGCTGCGCGTGGTCGAACCTGGCGTTGAAGCTTTCGTTGAATCTGGCAGGGAACGCTTGAAGCGGCGGATGGTCGGACGACAAATTCGAATGACAGATACTGCACATAGGAGATTTGGGAGTGACCATCTGCGCGAAGTGGCAGTCGGTGCAAGCCTTGTGGCCGGGAAAGCGCGGGGTCGCATTGTTGTCCGTGCGCGTGTGGCATGAAGCGCAGGCCAGACGTGCGTGGTTGCCGGAGCTGTGTGAGAATCTTGAATAATCCTCATCGGGGCGAACGGGTGGTGCGGTAAAAGCGTGCGTGTCCGCTGCGCGCGAAGAATATGCAAACAGCAACAGTCCCGCGCCGATGAGGATGACGATAAAGGTCGGCCAGCGTCTTTTAATTGTCGCGCTTTGAATGAGCATCAATTCTTCTCTGCTTCTCATTTAAACAGGGCGCTATGACTCGCGGGCGCGGCGCGCTTCCCGACTTCGGACGTGTGGCATTTGGCGCAGACGAAGCCCGCGTCGCGGCCTCTCTGCTCGAACTCGGTTTCGATGCTGGCGACGGTTTTATCCGTTGATGACTTGTGACACGTAGAGCATGAAGTAATCGGCACGTCGGGTTTCAGTCGGCTCACACTCTTCTCGCGCGTGATGTTGATATGACAGGCAGTGCATTCCGCGATGTGGTCTTCGAGCGTGTGCGTGAACTTGAGAGAGATGCGTTGCGGAGCCTGCAACATCGCAACATCCGTCTGAGATAAGTTGTGACACCCGGCGCAGTCGTTGTGCGTCGGTTCCTGATTCTTCCAATGACAGTTAAAGCAGGAAGCGTGTCCGACGGGCGACGTTTTGAATGTTCCCGCTTTTGGCTGAAAGCTGTCAGGGAAACCGCCAACGGGTTTCGGCGTCCCTGTTTCCGTCTGGTGGCAGATAGCGCATCGATAGTATTTCTGGCCGCTCTTATCTTGAACGGGTGAGAAGCCACGCACTGCATGAGCCGCCTCAAGTCCTGTGTCGAAAAGGTTCGAGGCGATAACGTCCTGATGTTTGTCGTGCGGAAAGATCGCGCCGAATTGACTCGGCTGCGCCGGCTTGCCGAACGCGAAGCGCGCACGCTCGCGCGGCGAGACCTTCGTGTGACAGATGGAACAGATGACCGGGCGCGCTCCTCTGAAAAACTCTGCTCGATGACAGCCAGTGCATGATTCGTGCATCGGAAAATCGGCAACGTCAGGAAACCCTGCGGCTGCCTGCCAGTTGGCCGTCGGAGCTTTGTGGCAGGCGTTGCAACTCAGAGCTTTGTGCTTGCCGGAGCGATGCGAAAATTTTGAGTAATCTTTGGCCGGATTTCTACTTTTAGATTGAGCCGTTCCCGGCGCGCGCCGCGTCTCTTTTTTTTTCTGTTGATAAGCTTCGCCGCTCGCGTTGAGTGCGACGCGCGGAAAGAGATAGCCCGCCGCCGCGAGAGCTGTAAAGATGATAATGATGACGATGCGAACTCTCATCACTCTCAGCGATTGGAGGCCGTCTGGCTGTTCGCGTCGCAGGCGGGCAAAGGCTTTTCTACGCCGACGCACTTCACGCTCCCGTAATTTGAGTTGGACATCTGAAAAGGTATTTCCAAACCGGCTTTGACTTTGACTTCGCACGCAGCCCAGAGAATCGAGTTGCCGCCAAACTCCGCCGGTAACAGGTTCGTGATGAGATAGGTTCCGGGCACGATGTCTGTGAAGTACGCCGTGCCTAGATTGTCTGTCATCACGGAGAGGACGGGAGCCTTCGTAGCCGTTTCGGCCTCGCTGATTAAGGCTTTGAGCACGGCCTGTTTCCGGCGATGGAAGCCGTCTTTTAGCTCGTCAGACAGATTCGTAGTCAACCACAGTCGTCCGAGTTCGGGCGTCCCGTATTCTTTTAGCCCGCGCGCGTAAGCCGCCTGAAATTCGGGAACGGCTATCGCGCCAGTCAGGAATTTTTCTTCCACCGGACGACAGTAAACGGATTCGCAATCGCCCTCTTTGAGCCAGTTGATAAAAGCCTCGCTCGCTTTGACGTTGCGGTAGTAGCACTCGCGCGTCGGGATCGATTGTTGTTGATTGATCTTCTCAATCAACTCCTTATTTTCCGCGAGGCTGCCTTTGATTAAATAGAAACGCTTGCGGGCAAGCCCTTTCTCTTTATCCTTGATTTTGGGCTTGACTCTCAAACGCACGATGCCTGTGGCTTGCGACTCGTTCGCCTGCGTTTGTGCAGCAATGCAACCCGCAAACAAGCAGAGCGACAAAATCACATAAGCCTGCCTCCTGATTAGCTCTTTCATAACTTATTGATTTGGCCTTTGTACTTTGTCCTTAGGTCTTTGCACGCGACTCAATCTTGAATGATGAAACTCAAGCCGGGTAAAACATCAAAGCACAAAGACCAAAGCACAAAGACCGCTTTTTTTATCACAGCGTCGGGCTGCGCGGAAACTTGACGAACGGCAGACGGACACCGCGTATGAGGAGCTGGTCGGCGCGTATCGACGCGGGAGGCGCGTAGCCCTGTGACCCGCCCGCAGCTATGAAGTCGTCCTGATCTATGCCGTCGCCGCTGATGCCGATGGCTCCGACGAGCGCGCCGTTCTTGTAAAGAGGAATGCTGCCCGCGAAGATTTGCAGGCCGTTACGGATAATCGGAATTGATGAGCATGCACAGAGCGGCCTGTTCATAAACGGTCGCAGTGAGCAGACGGCTGGACGCGCGAGCAGAGCCGGTTGGATTAAGTCCAGTTGAAGGCCGACGTTGAACGGACTCCACTCGCCTAATGAAGCGCTGAACGGGCCTGCCTGTGTGTTGTTGATGCCGTCCGGAAAAAGCGGGCGATGCAGAAAGCCTATGGCGCGGTCGCTGTATGCGATTGAACCGTTGAGCGGCACCCCATCCGAAGTTGCGCGGTTTACATACTGGCTCATTCCCGCGCCCGCGAGTCGCGTCGCCGCATCGCTTCTCGAAAAGAGGACTGCGGAGCGTGCTTTTTGAACCGAAACATCAAAGCCGAAAACGGGTGCATCCGCCGTACGAAAGATGCCCAGCACATTTCCTTCCGTGTCCACCACCGCGATTGAAACTCTCGCATTGCTTCCTAAAGGTTGTCTGATTGCGGCGCGTGTAATATTCGCGGTCTGTGCCGCGTGCGAAATAATCAGATTCACATCCGCCGCGTTCAGGCCGGTCGCGGGCGTCGGGAAAGAGCTTCCGATGAAGGGAAAGAATCGCGCGCTGGTTTGGCCGCCGATGCCGCCGACCGTGGTCGGGGAAAAGTCGGACGGCTGCGCGCCGCGTATGGGAAAGGCGGGAAGGACTGAGCCGGGCAGCGTGCCGAATGGAATAGTCGGCGGCGCGGGCACGCTCGTGATGTTTGTGTAAGGCAGGCGAATGCCGTCTATCAATATGTTGTCGGCGCGAATCAGCGCGGGAGCTTCGTAGCCGCGCACGCCCGACATAGCGATGACTTCTTCGACCGGCTGGTCAAAGTCCGACGGGTCGCGGTCAACAGTATAAACTCCGTCTCCTTCAACGCCGATGCCGCCGACGACCACGCCGTTTTTGTAAACGGGCAAGCCTCCCGGATCGCCCGACAGTCCGAGCGGCAGTCCCGGCTTTTTAATATCCGAACACTGTAGAGAAGAGAACTGCACGCCGTAGAGCGGCCCTCCCGCGCGGAAATCAATGCCGGGCGGAAAATGTTCCTGAATGATAAAGCCCGCCGTGCGCGTCGTGAAGGCGTTGCCCGAAGTGCTGAAGAGCGCGCCCGTCCCGGCCTTTGAGATGGAGGCGGCGGAGGCTGGCACGAACACGCCTTCAAGCCCTCGATTGATCGCGCCGACGCTGCGAATCTGCGTCGTCGCGCTCGCGCCCGTCATCACAAAGACTCCGAGCACATTGCCTTCGCGGTCTGTCACGGCGACGGTCACTTTCTGATTCAATTGCACTGCGGCTGAGACTGATTGCGAGATGAGGGTCTGCACGTCGGCAGGCGTCAGGGCTTGCGCCGCGACTCTGTGCGAGCAGCACGCGATGACGAAAATCATCGTGACTGAAAATGAAAGCAAACGGGCGGACGGGAAACGCATCTGCTGCCCCCAAACTTATTGCGGATTGCGGAATGCGGATTAAAAAGCGAAAGCATTTATCGCAGCTTGCCGTTCTTAAATCCGCAATCCGCAATCCGCAATCTTACTCAATCGGCTTATGACATTTCGCGCAATCAGTAGTGCCGGGGATTTTGCCCTTGAGGTCGGGGCGAGCTTTAATCGCTGCGTCGTGACAGACGTTGCAGTTCTGGTGATACGCGAGTTCGTTGTTGAGCTTCGTCGGCGCGGACTTGCCTTCATAAGTCACGCTCGGCAACTCTTTGCTGTCGTCGCCCGTTTGCAAGTGACAGACGCGGCAACTTTTGACGCCGACTGCGTCGGAAGCTTTGAGAGCTTCGGCGGTCAACGCGACCTTTCTCTCGGAAGTCTTTAAGGGCGGCTTGAGCGCGGAGGCGGGTTGATCCGTGTGATGGCATTCCACACAGCCAATCGTCCCTTTGCCGTCAACGCTATAATTTTTGGAGCTGTGTGTCTCGTGATTGAAAGCGACCTCGCCGTATTTATCCGACTGGCTGTCTTTCGCCAGCGTGACCTGCTTCGGAAGCTCTTTCTTCGGCGCGTCGTCCGCACTCGCAGGCGCGTTCGTGGCGCGTGCGTTGCCGAACGGCTGCGCTACGAAATAACAGGCCGCAGCCAGAAAGATTAAGCTTATGACGGCGGAGATAATTCGTTTCATCGGGGGGCCTCCTGTTTTTTGCGTGTCTAGCATTTGAGCTTTGATGTCGCTCGTCCGGTTGCTATCGCGGCTTCCAAACCGGCTCTGCGGATGTGATGCTATGACCGCTCTAAACGTTTCTGTCTTATTTTGCAAACAATCGCCAGAGCCATAAATAAACCAAGCGCGCTCAATTGTGCAAACGAATTTTCGCTGACTCGCGGCTGTGACGAATTGGCGGCAGCATTCGATTCATCGTCCGAACCCTTCGTGACGGCTGAAACCTTAAAGTCCAGAGGCTTCGTCGCGGGTCTGTCTGTCACGGTAAAGAACTGACCCGCGCCGCCATCCGTACGCATCAATCGCATGGTCTCAAGCAAGTTGAAAGGGCGCGCCCCGCGACGACCGAAGACGGAAATCTGATTGCCGCTCTCGTCCGCCGCACGGTCACGGTCGAGCGGTTTTGAGATTGCCAGAGCCTCGCCTTTCGTTTTGTAAGACGCGATCAGTCGTGGCTGCGGGCGAGGGCTAAAGCCAGAATAGTTCGGCATCGTTTCGGGGTCTGTCAGTTGCAGAACTTTGAGGCCGCCCGCCCCGTCCGCGACATACGCGAAGAGGCTCGCGTTCGTCATCGCCACCTTTATTTGATGCGCGTCTTTCAAGACTCCATCAGCATTGAACAGCTGTTCGAGGCGCGGTTTGTCCGGTCGCTCGACATCCACTATCGCCACGCCGTCTTTGCCCGCCGCAACGTAAGCGTAAGTCCGTGCGACATACACATCTCTGGCCTCAGACAAAGGCACGACGGCGTTTTCCAGGACATGCACTTCATCCGGCTTGTCATTGAGGCGCGTGATGTCAACGACTTTCAAGCCTTCATCATCAACGACGAAGGCGTAACGAAATTGCACCGCCACGCTGCGCGGGTGTTTTAGTTGAGCCGCGCCGATTCGCTTTTCGATGAACGGATGCAGCGGGTCATTGATGCTGACGAAGACGAGTTCGCTGCCGGTCGTGATGATGGCGTGCGTGCCCGCTATCGTGATGTTGTTGGCGTCATTCAGAATCCCGTCAGGGTTAAAAGTCAGGGCGCGGCTCAGGAAGTTGTTCGTCGGGTCGCCGTCGAGCAGCGTCGCGGCGTTGACCAGAATCAAGCCCTCATATTTATCCGCGACGTAGAGATAAGCGTAGAGCGGATGAATCGGTTGCTCTTCATTCAAGAGCGTCGTCGCCTGCATGGGCGACTGCAAATATTTTTCGTAAAGCTTCTTCGCTTCATCCGGCGAGACTGTTTTGTAGTTCCCTTGCGCGTCAACGGTCATCTTCCAGCGCGCCGGGTCCACTGCGAGAGTTGACGGCGCGGCAACAGAGGCCGCGTACTTCGTATCAACATAAAACTTCTGCCCGTAAGGCGAAACGGGCGCGGTCGTGATGCGTTCGGAAAAGCCTTTCTGGTCAATCTGCGCGATGTCGTAAACACGCAGGCCGCCCTCGCCCGCAGCGACGTATGCGTACTCGCCGCGCGCCTGAACTTGCAGCACGCTCGGATTGCCCGTGTGTTCGTAAGCCGTCTTTAACTTTCTTCCGCCCTGCTCAAACTCACGATAATCGTCAGGGTAAGCGAGGCGTTGCAGCGTGCTGCCGAAGACGGCTTGCGGCTCCGTATGTTCTGTGACGGCGACGGCTTCGAGCGCGTCATTGGCTGCGACGTAAACATACTGCCCCATAAAGTTGACGAAGTTCGTGCCCTGCAACAGGAGCTGCGCCATCCACGCGTTGTTGTCGTTATCGTTTGAGACGTGGCAATCGGAACAGCCTTTCGTCTCCGTCGCGCGAACAGTGTGCGGAACGTGGGTGTTGAAAGTCTGTCCCGCGAAGCCCTCGGCTGAAACGGTCTGCTGCTGGCTGTATATCCACTCGCGGTTCTGATTCTGCGAGCTGACCAGCACGGCGGACGACGAACGCACGGGAGCCACGCGATGTCCCGTGACAGTTCCGTCTTTCCCCAGCATAAAAATATCGTCGCGCAAGACCTGAAAATTATAGCTCGTGAAGTTGCGCGAGTCGCCGCCCTCAAAGTGACGGTTCGGCATCTTCTTGTTCGCCTGCATCGAGAGATGACAACCGAAACATCCCGTCACCCATGATGAATGACAGGCGTAACACGTCATGTTGCTGTCGCGGTGCGCGAGCATCGCGTCGTCCTTCGGCACATCGCCCCACGTCTGGTTGTCCGTGCGAATGGTCTTCGCATAACGGGACTTCTCATTATAGTCGGGCGTGCCCGGCGTGATGGTGTCAATGGTCTGTTTGATTTTCCACCACTTGCCCGGCTCGACCAGAGAGTGTTGCACGATGTCGCCCGCGTTGAGCTGAATTTCGTTTCCCTCTTCGTCTTTGAGTTTTTTGGCTCTCGTGATTCTCTCAAAAGCCTTGATTTCGTTGTCGCCTTCATCGCGCGCGTTGAGCAGCGTCAAATCATTGCCCTTCTGCAAATCTTCATCAGTGAAAGAAACGTTGGCGCGTGTAAGCTTCGTTCTCCTGCGCTCGATCTCATTTTTATCGAGTTGCCGCGCGGCAAAGCCCGAAGTCAAAAGCGTGGCTTTGCGTGTAATCGAGCCGTGACAATCAACGCAGCCGACCTCGACAGCGGCACGCGGCTCGTTATACAGAATACCGTTACCGTGCGAGTCCTGCTTGAAATGGCAATCGGCGCAGTGCATCCCCTTTTCAAGATGTATATCTTTCAAGTGGACGGCTTTGGAAAACTTGTCGGGGTCGTCGGGCGAGACTACGTTATCGTTCGCATCCAACAGGTCGCCCTTTCGATTCTTTTTATAGACCTTGCGAAAGACCCAGCCGTGCCCGTGAAAATCCGCGAACTGAGTTCGCTTCAACTGGCTGTTAAATTCGCGCGTGCCGGTTTGATTTAGAAACTTATTCTCAGACCACAGCCCGCGCAGGCTTGAGCCTTCGGGATTGTGATTGAGCTTACGCTGTTCGTCGTCCTGCGACGGCGTGACCTGTTTTTCGGGATACATCAACGCGCCGTCAGTTTCGTTATCCCACCAGGTCAGACCGAGAAAGCTTGCGACCATGTTCGTCCCCGGATGCATGTGGCAGACCATGCACTGCGATGTGGGAATCGAAGATGTGAACTGGTGCTTGATCGGATGCCCCGATTCGCCGCGCGGAATATTTCGGTCACTCGATTGCGATTGCCCCTCGTTGCCGGAAGAAGCGAAGAGCGCTGAATGCAACGGGTCGCGGTCATTGGCGTAGATGACGTGACAGGCCGTGCAGCCTGACGAGCGGTAATCGCCCGCGTGGTCGTTCGTGCCCAGAAAATTGAGCGTCGGGTCGAGCAGGCGCGTCTTCTGCAAGCCTAGAAAAACGGGGTCTGTGCGATTGTTCGTGCCAAGGCCGCGAGGGCTTAAGCCTTTGTCAGGTTTGCCCGGCTCTTCTTCTTTGTCTGGCAGCCCGACTTCAGCGCGTCGTTTGCCGCCGCGCTCGAAGACGCGCAGGACATTGCCCGGCTGCGAGATATTCCAAGGTGGAAGCGGATCGAGGAACGAGAGCCAGCCTTTGAACTGCGTCTCGTCGCGCGATGGCGCAGGTATTTGGAGAAGAGTTTGCGCCCCGCCCTCTTCGCTGTAACTTTCGCCGAAGCGCGGGTCTTTGATCGGAAAGCCTCCGTTGTTATAAAGAGCCGCGCCCCACAGCATCGCGCCGTTCGTCATCATGCTGCGTGCGACATTGTTCGATTCGGTCGCATGACACTCGCCGCAAGCCTTCGCCGCGACGCGCAGGTCGCCCGGATTGATGAAGCGCACGAACTCCCATGACTCTTTCGCCAGCAGTGTGTTCGTGAGTTCTGGATTCGCGCTCGAATACTTGCCGCCACGCTTCCACGCTTCCGGAAACTTTGGCCTGACGTGAGCCTCCTCTTTGGTTGTCCCGGCAGGGTTGCCGCCATGACACGCGGAGCAAGTCACTCCCCTCGCGTCCTTGTCGCCATCCAACTTTTCAACCGCGCCCGACGCCCCATATTTGTGCATCGGCTCGATGTTGTTATGGCACGTGATACAGCCTTCGGTCTTCGCCTCCGTCTGCGCCGCCGGTTGCGCCTGTGCAGTGGATTGCGTTGATTGAGCCTGTGTCTGTGTTCTCTCGGTTGAACTTGAGACTCGCGCCTGCTCGCCGTTTGAAGACGAGGCTTTGCTGCTCCACAACATCACCGCGACGACGGCGGTAATAACTACGCAGAGCGTCAGCTTCAAACGTTCGGTGTGGTTGAGCTTCTTCATGTTGTACTCAACGTTTGTCGTCGGCAAAGAAAATCTCACGCAAAGGCAGAAAGAAAACAATCGATTCTTTCTTTGCGCCTTTGCGCCTTTGCGTGAGACGTTTTGAGCTTCATGCTGGAGGCCGCCTTAAAACACGAATTTCAATTGCGCGAACAGGGCGTAGAGCGGCTTGTCCGGGCTGATGATCGTCGGTTCACAGAACTTGATGAATGGACAGTTGCGCGACATGTCCGTGTAGATGTCTCGAAAGCCTCCGGCGGGTTTCAATATCGCCGCGCCGAAGGTCAACGTGACATTGTTAATCAGGAACGGGCGATAAGCTACGCCCAGACTGTAATCAAAACCTATCTCGTGGCGAATGCGATTCTGGAAAAGCAGGTACTCCAAAGACTCCGTTCGATGAAAGCGCAGGTAGTTGACGTTGAAGACGGCCTTGAGCCTCTGCGTCACTTCGACATCAACCCCCGCGTTGTAGATAAAGACGCCGGGATTGACGAAGTTCGCCTGACCTTCGAGCTTACTGCTACGCAAAGACGGCAGAAGGCTGTTCGGCTGTACCAGCCCGACGCCAGTTTGCGTCAGGCGTATGCCCTGACGATTCCAGAACGAAAATTGCCCGCCGATAAAGTTCGGGTCATCAAGAATCGCGTCGAAGCCGGTTGCACGGTTATCCGTCGGATTCTTATCGCCCGAAGCCCAGAAGAACGAGGCTCGAAAACGCACGTAGTCTTTATCAATCGAAGCCTCTACGGCAGCCATCTGCGAGCGTATCCGGACGCGCTTTCCGGCTATCGGATTCAGGTCGTCGTGGCCGAAGGCGAAGTAATAAGAGTGCGTGAGATTGAGCCGCCCGATGTGCCCGTCGCCGTTGATGCCGACGTAGCCGACGCTTAGCTTGTGCAGTCTCACATCTCCGATCAAAGCCGGACGCACCAGAAACCCGTTGCGGTCGAAATGCCTGCTGCCACGGTCGTCATTGTAGAGCGCGGTGGCCTGAATCGTATAACCCTTCTTGATAAAATCCTGACGATAGATGTTTGCGATGAAGATATTCTGCTTGCGGCTGTTAAAGCGATTGAGGCCGCTGTTGGTGTCCTTTTCCAGTTGTCGGAAGTAGGCGAGGTTGAACTGGTAACGATTGTTTGCGAACGCGCCGAAGAGACGCGCGCCCAGATTGTTGTCCGAAAAAACGAAGCCGCGAAAGTCTGACACGAAGGGCTGAATCCCGACTCGCGCCGAAACGAAATCGTAGTTAGCGTTGATGTCAAACAGCTTCTTTTCAAAAAAAGCTTCTTCGAGAGAAAAGTGCGAGTCCGTGCGCGTCGTGCCGCGCCGCACGTCTATGTTGACGACGCCATTTTCGCGCGCGTTGAAATAGTTGGGAACGCTGAAGGTCGGGGAAATCTTGATAGCCCAGTTGCGCGGCTTGAAGACCGTCTGCCCTTTGAAGAATTCAAATGTGAATTGCAGCGTCTCACTCGTCGCTAAAGCTTCTGGCCGACCGAAAAACTCCGCGCTGCCGGGATTCTGGCTGCTGACATCGGTCGGCTTCGGCGTGCGGCCAAACTCGAACGAGGTCGTGCTGACGGCTGACAGAATCATAAACTTGTCATTGCCGATAATCGGATAGTCGCCCTTCAGGACGCTCTGGTTGTAAGGGTCATACCAGCGTCCGCGTTTGAAAGGGATGTCACGCCCGCGCGCTCCTTTGTCGCCGTAGCGATCATATTCCGGAAAGCCTATTCGCCATCGGTCTCTGGTCTCGCGCTTGCCGGGGTCTGTCTGCCGCTCAGAGTTGACGCTCTCGCCGCCCGCATATCCGGTCGGCTTTTCGCCATTCTTCCGCGCAGATAAATCTTCCTTTCTCCTCTCGACCGGAATGTCTAATTTTCTCTGCTGGCCCGGATTGATAATCACGTTCTCAAGCCCGCCCGGTATCACAATCGCGTATACACCGTAGAATTTATCCTTTGAGAATTTTGTGACGAAAGGGAATTCGACTGTGACGCGATAGGCTCCGGTTGCGAGCTGGACGAAATAGGTTCCGTCACTGCCGCTCCTGACGCGACGCTCGCGGCTCGTCACCTGATTGACCACGCGCACGACGACACCGGGCGCGGGTTTGTTCGAGTCGTCGAGCACCACTCCGAACAATCGCCCGTGCTCTTGCGCCTGAACCCTGATAAAGCAGAGGAATAACAGGCAAACGCACAGGCTGATTCGATAAACGAACCCCGACAGGTTATTTTTGTAATCACTCAAACGCACAGGCGATTCAAGGTCACAGGCATCTTAAAAATTAATGCCGGGCAAAAGAGGAAAGACTGCGCTCGCAATGTGGCTTCGCTCTTCGTCATCGCGGGCGCACACTAAAGCTTGTTGAGAGTAATCCTACAGGAGAAAGCCCGATAATGTGAAACTTTTAAATGTTGGAGCGTATTTCGGTTATGTGAGGTAAGAGCAACTCACCGGAGAGACGCGGAGAGATGGCGCAGAGGAAACGCAGAGAAAGCGGATTCGAGCCTCTGCGTTTTCTCTGCGTCTTCTCCGCATCTCTGCAGTGAATCGAGCTATCATAAAATAACGTTGTCGCGCGGGAGGGCGTTTACTCCGTTTGCTTGACGCTCCGGCGATACGCTTCAATCCCTTTACGCTTTTGCAGCCCTTCCTCTTCCAGCCTCTTGAGCCACTTCGCCTTGAACGGCTTGAGCGTGTCACGCAAAATCTCTGCGACCGCCAGATTGCGGAACCATTTCTTGTCGGCGGGCACGATGAACCACGGCGCATGTTTAGCGTTGCAACGGTAGAGGGCGTCCTCGTAAGCTGCTGTGTAATCGTTCCAGTATTCACGCTCCTGCCAATCGCCGACCGATAGCTTCCATGATTTGACCGAGTCTTTCTCGCGTTCGAGGAGTCGCTTCTTTTGCTCGTCCTTGCTGATGTGCAGGTAGAACTTGAGAATTATCGTGTTGGCATCCGCCAGCGATTGCTCGAAAGCATTGATGTGCTCATAGCGTGCGCGCCAGACCTTCTTCGGCACGAGTTTATGGACTCGCGCCACCAGCACATCCTCGTAATGCGAGCGGTTGAAGATTCTGATTTGTCCGAGCGGAGGCGTCTCGGCGTGTACGCGCCAGAGGAAATCGTGCGCGAGTTCTTCTTCCGTGGGGACTTTAAAAGAGGCTGTGGTGCAGCCCTGCGAGTCCATCGGCCCCGCCACATGACGAATCGTTCCATCCTTACCGCTGGTATCGCGTCCTTGCAGGATAACGAGCACGCTCTGCATCCGCGTCGCATAAAGAAGCTCTTGCAGCTCCATCAATTCTTCGATGAGCTTCGCCGTCTTCTGCTCGGCCTCGACACGCAATAGCCCCGCATTCTCTCCCGCCTCGAAATCCTTCAGCCTGACCCGACGCTTACCCTCCAGGCGATGTGCATAACTCATAAGCTCTCCTTAAAATTACGGCCACAGAACAAATTGACGAAAGGTGACTAGATATTTCGAGACACCATATCACACATAATCGAGCCGGAGTCTAACGCCCGAATGCTAACCGCCGAGCTACTAACATTATTGATAAGACGTAAGCTAATTGCGAGTTCGGTTCAATGAGTAGTGAGACGTTGCCTTTGGTGGTTTTGCGCCACGTGGCACAATCCACATTTCAACAACGGCAATCTTATCATCACGACGCATACCCATTCTGATAATTATTCGATTAGCACCAATCCCGTAATTCTTAGCGAGCAACTTTTCACCCTCTCTAGCTTCATTCAACGCCCGGCGTTTTCCGATGTGTGTCCCGGGACGAACTATAATCAAGCCTTTCGAGTCTGGGCTTCCGCGCAACGCCTCAGCATAAAATTTGATGCCATCTCCTAATCCATAAAGATACAGATTGACTGCCGGCTCACACTCAAGGCACTCATCATCAAATTTATAAGCTGCCGAGGAATTGACCTGGGGTCGAGCCATTGTCGGAGACGGCGTCGGAGCAACTACGCCATCAGGGATAAGCCAAAGCTCTGTCGTGAACTTTTCTTTATATCCACCATCAATAACAACAAGCCGGTTAGCTCCTAATCCACGTGTCTCAACCAAATAATTGCCTACCCCGAATATTCTGCGCAAATAATAACCACGTTCCATTCGCGGCTCAGCATACCCAATGATATAGCCGCGCAGATTAGGATTTTTGTATATGGTTACGGCAAACGAATCTAAGTGCGCTGACTCATCATCGGTAGGCAAATCGCCATATTCGTCAAATTTTCTATCAGCAATCGCATTCTCTGTAGAACTCGTTTGAGCAAAGCACGAATAATTGAGCGATACAAAGCTACAAACGATAAAAGCAGTGAGGCTCAGTGGGAGCCAAGTGTATTTCTGTATTCTCATAATTATTTGTCCTTATTGAATCCACGAAACCGTCTAACGCTGATTATAGTCTGCCCGAATCTTTGTGCAATCCAAATCTTCGGCGGGGAACGTAAATTCAACGTCTACCAATGACAAAAATATATTCGGGAGAGGAAAAGAGATGAAAAAAACGTTCATTATGGTATTACTCGCGGTGACATCACTAACGGCTGCCGTCTCCACTGCTTCTGCGCAGGACAAGAATCCGATGGTCGGCGGCGCGGCGATGTACCGCACCAAAGATATTGTTGACAATGCTGTCAATTCTGCTGACCACACGACGCTGGTAGCTGCTGTCAAAGCCGCCGGGCTGGTTCCGACGCTCAAAGGAAAAGGCCCTTTCACAGTCTTCGCTCCGACCAACGCGGCTTTCGATAAGTTGCCCGCCGGAACGGTTGATACACTGCTCATGCCTGAGAACAAAGGCATGTTGACCAAGATTCTGACTTACCATGTTGTCGCCGGTAAGTATGACGGTAAAAAGCTGATGAGCATGATCAAGAAGGGCAAAGGCTCGGCTATGCTCAAGACGGTGAGCGGCGGAATGTTGACTGCCAAGATGAACGGCATGGACGGCATCACGTTGACGGATGAAAAGGGCGGCATGTCGAATGTCACCATCGCGAACGTATACCAGTCAAACGGCATCATACACGTAGTTGACACAGTGCTCATGCCTAACTAACGATAGGCACGGACTTCAATCGAAAGTATAAAGGCGTTTCCATGCCACCGGGAACGCCTTTATAATTCCTTTCATCGGATCGGGCAGCCATCTTTATCGAAAGAGGATTGTAATTATGAACAGGCGTTCCTTTCTTTCATACGGTCTCGGCGTGGGAGCCTTGGCCGCGCTTTCTCAAATACCTCTGGCCTCGGCGTCTATTATGAAGTACGGCGCGGGCGCGCAGGACGGGGCATCCCCATTTCCCAAAGTCACCAAAACGGACGAGGAATGGAAACGCATTCTGACCCCTGAGCAATACAATGTGACGCGACAGAAGGGCACGGAAGCTCCTTATTCGAGTCCGCTCAATAAGGTTCACGAGAGCGGTGTTTTCTCTTGCGTTGACTGCGACCTTCCGCTCTTCAGCTCAAAAGCGAAGTTCGATTCCGGCACCGGATGGCCGAGCTTTTGGGAGCCGATTGCTAAACAGAACGTTCGTGAAGAAGTTGACAAGAGCATGGACGAGACCCGCACGGAAGTGCTCTGCGCGAGATGCGATGCACATCTGGGGCACGTCTTTGACGATGGCCCCAAACCTACCGGGCTGCGCTATTGCATGAACGGCGTCGCGCTCAAATTCTCAAAAGGGCAAACAGGCGCGAGTCCGGCGAGCCGCAAGAAAATAGTTTAGGCGTTAAGTCTGAGACGGCGCAGTAGCTCTGAGAAGCGCGGGTCGGAGTGGAGGCTATCGAATAGCGTGTCAACTTTCACCCAGTTGAGGTGTGGGTCTCTTTGTTGCAAAGTCTTCTCAAGCCATGTCAATGCCTGCTCCTTGTCACCGAGCAGTGAATAGATGCCCGCGATGTAATATTCCATCCCGGAGACCTTCGTTTGCTCCAGCTCGTAGATTATTTTCAGCGCCTCGCCGCGATTGCCAGACTTCGCATAGATGAGGCCGAGCCTCGCTTTAATCCCGTCGTCGTAATAGGAAGAGGTCGCTTTTTGCAGCTCTGTGGTAGCTTCCGTGTACATTCCCTTTTGCCTGTAGACATCGCTCAGGTGAAGATGAAATCCGCCCGCATCCGGACTTAACTTGATAGCCTTCTCGTACTGGGGGATGGCCTGATCGTACTGCCGTGCATAATAAAAGACAGTCGCTTCCGCCGAATTGATGGTCGCGGAAACAGGGTCAAGCTCTTTGGCGCGCCCGGCCTCGGTCAGAGCTTCGCCGAATCGCCCCTCTTGCGCCAGCCGCAGGCCGAACCATTGATGCGTCGTGGCATCGTTCGGATTGATCTCGATGGCGCGCTTAAATTCTCGCTCCGCCCCGATCCAGTCCTCGTCATAATCAACCGCGATCTCCGCTAAGACCGTGTGGGCTTCTGCGAGCTGCTCGTCCAACTCCAAAGCTTTCATCGCCGCCTGTCTGGCTTCTGAAGTTCCTTCATCGGACGTGGTCTCGGTATAGGACGACAAGAGAATGTAGGATTCGGCCAGCCCCGCGTAAGCCTGTGCGTAGCGTGGGTCTTTATCAATAGCCTGTTTGAAGTAGCCGATGGCTTTTTCAATGCCTTCTCCTGTTCTCTTGTTCCAGAAGTAACGCCCTTTGAGATAAAGCTGGTAGGCTTCTATATCCTCCGTATACCGTCTAGCCACACGTCGCTCGTCTTCAGCCGTCAAGCGTGTGCGTAGCTGACCTGAGATTTTGGATGTAATCTCGCTTTGCGTCACGAGCAGGTCTGAACCCTTAACCTCGTAACGGCTGCCCCACAGCTCTCTGTTGTCTGTCGTGTCAATCAATTCGACATTGATCGCCAGCATGTCGCCGCGCTTTGTGATTCTGCCGGTCAAGACCTTACGCACTCCGAGTTCGCGCCCGACCTCGCGCGGGTCAATCTCTTTTCCCTTGTAGCGAAAGACGGAGCTGCGCGCGATGACTTTCAGCCCCGGCGCTTGCGAAAGGCTTTGAATGATATTCTCCGTGAGGCCGTCAGCGATATATTCTCCATCCGGGTCTGTCATCACGCTCGCGTCGGCAGCCGTGTAAGTGAAAGGCATGACGGCCAGAGAGTCATCGCGGTTCGTGTGATAATAAGAAGAGAACCAGACGATGCCCGCCGCTACGCTCGCCAGAGCGACCAGCGCGCCCAAACGGTGCCGCTTGATTTTGGCGACCAGAGTCTCAGTTCTTGAGAGTCTGGCCTGAACCAACTGGCCGCGAACCGCGCTCTGGCTGTTGTCGTGAGGCTCTAAGGTCTGTACGTCGAGAGGGCTGATGCTTTCGTCCATCTGTCCCGGCTGCGCTGCGGAGCCGTTCTCTTGATAAGCCTCATCCGCCAGCTCATCTTCTATCTCTGCATCTTCGATAACAACTTCTGTGGTCGTGTATCTTTCGATCAGGATGTCAGAGCCTCCGTTTCGCGGCTCGGTGGCAATGACGGGCGCGATGAAGCGGTAGCCGCGCTTGGGCAACGTCTGTATGAAAGAGCTGTGCTTCGGCTCATCGCTTAATGCGCTGCGCAGAGCGGAGACGGCCTTCTTTAAGCTTGAAGAATCAACCGCCGTGTCCGGCCACACGGCCTTCATCAACTCGTCCCGCTCCATGATTCGCCCGTTGCTTTCGAGCAAGACTAGCAGGAGGTCGAAAGTCTTGTGCGCCAGCGTGACGGTCGCGCCCTCTTTGTAAAGCAGACGCTCCTCCGCGTCCAGACGAAATTCGCCAAACTCGTAGTAGCGTGTTTTGGTCGTGTGCATGGCGTGTCAAGTGGTGAATTCTTCATTCACCGAAAATTCACTGAAATTCCCCCGAATTTCACACCTATCACCGGAAATTTGTTGTATAAACCGCGTCCGAAGTCGAGCCACGTGCGCGCCGTTTGAAAGGTTGCAGGGACGCGTAAAAGACACCTTTCAGGTAGAGCGGATTCTAGCTCAAGTGAGCGCGAGACTTCAATCGAATCCTGACGGCGACGGAGGGGACATGAAGCAGCGACTGAGAAAGACACGAATCACGATACGAAAGCAAGAGGTCTTGATTGTCAGAGGCGCGGAGCAGCTTGCAGACAATGCCTGCCCTCTCTGCGGCACGCCCTTCCCGGCCAACGCGCTCGCCGCGCTGCACGCGCAGGGAGACGTAGCGCAAGCAGGATTGAATGGCGACAGGGACGACGCGGAGCGCAACCTCTTACCGGCGGCTTGCGCACGCCACACGGAAGACTGAGAGCCGTAGCTAACATCACGCTCTCGATTGACAGTTTGCATCTGCGTGCGAGCTAAGCCGGCGGAACTTTTATACGGCATAACTCACACGCCAACCCGTAACGCATATTTCTTTGAAGGAGATAACATGAAGAACTTGAATTCACTTCTGGCCTGCGCGCTGCTCTTGCTTGTGGCGCTCGCCTGCGGCGGCAACTCGAACAACTCGAACAACAGCAACAACTCGAACAACAGTAACAACTCGAACAACAGTAACAACTCGAACAACAGCAACACCAATACCAATACCTCGAACAGCAATAGCCCGGCTCCCTCATCAAGCTCTTCGACTCAACCGGCGTCTTCTTCCAACGATAATATTTATAAGAATGAAAGCGCGGGGATTCAGTTTGAGGCTCCACAGGGATGGACGGTCAAGCCTAATGGAGAGCAATTGTTGATCGCCGCCCCGGACAACACTTTGCGCATGGTCTTCTGGGTTCCGCAGCAACAGAGCTTTGAGTCTGCAATCAAAGACCTTGATAAAGAGTTGGGGAAGATGATCAAGAACTCGAAAACCAACGGCAAACCGGAAGAGACTGAGATTAACGGGATGCCGACTTATACCGTGAGCGGGACCGGACAAGTTAACGACAGCGACACCGAATGGAGCGTTGACATCATCAAGGCCAAGAAACCCGTCATCGTGCTCTCGTTCGCGCAACCCGGAGCATGGGAAAGATACAAACAGGAGCTAAAGGCTTTCGTCAACAGCTTCAAGCAGATTTAAAACGGCGGCGCGTAATTGTTCAGGCCGCGCGGTCAAAACCGGAAGCAGCCTGCACGTCGCCGGGAGCAAAGGGTTGTTCAGACAATCATCAAGGCCACAGGCGAAGGAGAATAGATCGTGAAACGCAATTTAACCATTCTGTCAATCGCTCTGGGCTTAAGTTTGCTGGCCTCACCCACGCAAACTTTTGCCCAGACCACACAGCCGACCTTGCTCAAACGCACGGTCAATGTTTCGGTCAAACGCTACTTGCGTTACTGGAAAAATCCGACCGCAGCAGAGCCGGTTTACAACACGTACAGTTGGGTTCCGCAGATCAGCTTCGACATTCTGGGCGCGATAGCATCGGGCAGCCAGCTTTCCGCGGAGTTCGACATGCCCGACGGCAAACCGTGGATTCGTTACAAGCTGCGAACGCCCGAACTCGAACCCGATGTCGCAGAAACCATACGCATCGAAGACCCCATGAGCGATGACGAGCTTGAGAAAAAAGCCGTTCTGACCGAAGGCGTTTTTCCGTTTCGCATCCGTCTCAAAAACGCGCTCAACGGCACGGACACGATTCTCTTCAGCGGCAAGTACAGGGTCGCAACCTACGCGCCAGACCAGCGCATTCCCGAATACAAAGGCAAGAAGGAGTTTTACATAGACTACGACTGGCACTTGCCCGTCGCGTATCTCTGGCTCAACCCGCAGGTTGACGAGGACGTGCCGACTCTCTCGACCTTGATCTGTTTCAAAGGGGTGAGCGGTCCGACCAACCTCGAAGCCTCCCTGTTCTACAACGGCAAGCAGGTCTCGAAGGACACCGCCGTCGCAAACAGTCTGAAACAGACGATGTCATCGGCGGCTGACGACGCGGCCTATCGCTGGACGCTCTGGCAATTCAATTTCGCCAATGTCGCCGGTTTTAACCACAGCCAGAGCGCGAACGATTATTCGTCGAAGTTCTTCCTGGATAAGAATCCGGGCGAATACGAAATAAAAGTTCTGCGCGACAACCAGCCCGCGCGCTCTTTGAAGTTCACAGTCGGAAGCGACGGCAAGATCGTTGACAACGGCATCGCTGCAACGAACAGGCTCGGCGGCGTGCGCATGATCTTCCCTGTCAAGATCATCGGCACGGCGGACGGAAGATGGAACGCAGACGCCTGGCGCACGGAGGCGCTTTACGGCAATCCGCTCTCCGGTTTCACGGCGGCGCAATGAAAGTGGGGAAAAGAAAAATGGCCTTAAAGTTTTTAATTCCGGCAGCGCTGGTATTGTTCGTCGTCGGCGCGCAGGCAGCACGCGCTCAGTATCAATTCGAGGACAAGCCGAGCCTCAGCCGACGCATCAATTTTGCCAGAGGCAAAAACAGCGCTGTCATCAGGAATCGCACGAAGGGTTTTGAAGATTTACACGAATACATCTTGCGTGCCAGAGCCGGACAGCATCTGGTCGCAGACATTACGTCGCCAAAAATCGTCGCCTCCATCTCGATCATCGCGCCCGACGGCCAGCGCCTGACAGCGAATGGCGAAGACGCTTTTATGTTATGGGACGACGAACTGCCGCAGACCGGCGATTACCGCATTCTGGTTTTCACCGGGAAAAAAGATAACGACCGCTACACGCTTAAAATTACGGTCAAGTAATTAAGGAGAAAACCATGAACAGCTATTGGAAATTTTTACTGCTCTTACTCGCCGTTCTGCTGTTGGCTTTGCCGTCCGGCGCGGCGCGTGCGCGGGATGACGAGCCGAACTACGCTTTTGTCATTTTTGAAACTGCCGTCACGCGCAAGGATGTTCAGACGAGCAGCGAGAACCCGGAGGAGCGACGCTTTTACGTCTCCAACCTCGTCGAGTTTCCCGCTGACGACCCCGCGCTTTTCCGTCGCGCCCCGAAGATCGCCGACGAGTATTTCACGCAGGCGGTCGTCGAGCCGATGAAGGCGAAAGGCATCTTGCACAAATACTACGACGACGGCATACGCATTAATAACAACGTGGTCTACAGGCTCGACACGCGCGCCCAGGTCGAAGAGCTGCGACAGAAATCTCTGGACGAGCTGAAGGAACAGAACGTCAACATCTACACGTTCACATGGGTGCGCGACGACAAGCCGCATGGTCTGGAAACTTCACTCCCGACGCTCTTTTTTCACGGCCCGGAGCAGCCGCTGTACGGCGTGAGCGAACCGAAAACCGCCGCGCCGAAAGACGCTCAAACTCCCGCCAAGCCGCCGGAGAAAAAGCATCCGCGAAAAAATTAGGAAAACGACTCGAACGTGTTTCGCGCCGTCCAGGAAAGCTTTGCCGGCGCGCATGGAAAAGAAAAATCAACATCAAAGGAGACAAATCAATGTTACATAAAACTGGACTTAGATTATTTCTGACAATTTTCTTATGCGGTTTCTCGGCTGTCGGCGCGAAGGCGACCAATCTTATCGTAACGGTTGCCGACGATCCGACCGGAACGGGCAACTGCGCGAGCGCCGGAAGCTGTAGCTTGCGTCAGGCAATCAGTACAGCCGCCAGCGGCGACGCGATTTTCTTTAACCTTCCGGCGGCAAACTGTCCGAACGGCGTTTGCACCGTTAGTCTGTTGAGCGGACTTACAGTGAACAAAAGCTTGTCTTTTTTCGGACCCGGACTGCGAAACTTGATTATCAAACCGAGCCCGTCGTCGGGTTTGCCAGCCTTTAACGTCCTTAGCATCATCGGTCCTAATTTTACGACTATCAACGTCAATATGATCGGGCTGACCATTTCGGGCGGCTATAACAGCACGCCTAATCCTTTAATTATAGCTGGAGGTGTCACCATTGGTAGCGCGAACGTAAATCTAAACTACGTCGGCATTATAAACAATGGAGGCGACTTGGCAGGCGGCATTTACTGCCAGCAGAGTAATTTGACAATAACCAATTCGCTAATCGCAAACAACACGGGCAAGCAGGGCGGCGGTATTTACAATTTAGGGATAACGAAGATTGTTAATTCAACAATTTCCGGCAACTCGGCGACGACGACCGTTGCCAATCAAATCAGCGCTGGCGGAATACTCAATGATTATATTGCTATGGGTGGTGCGGGCAATTTGACTTTAATTAATTCGACCGTCGCCAATAATTCATCGCAAAGTCCATTCGCAAGCAGCGGCGGCGGAGTGGTTAGATACACCGACCAAACAATCGCAGATGTCAGAAACAGTATCATTGCCGGTAATACCAGTTCCAACGGGAACAACGACGTGGCGGGATTTTTTCTCTCTCGCGGCAACAATTTAATCGCCAACACGACGGGCAGCACCGGTTTCGGCTTCGGCGGTTCAAACGACATCGTTAATCAATCCGCCAATCTCGCGCCGCTTGCCGACAACGGCGGACAAAGCCTGACTCACGCCTTGCTCGCGGGCAGTCCCGCCATCAACGCCGGTAACGATTGCGTACTCAACTTATCCTGCGCGGCGAGCAATCCGCCGCAAAATTTGGAATTCGACCAGCGCGGTCAGCCTTTCGCTCGTAAATCCGGCGCGGCGGTTGACATCGGCGCGTTTGAATTGCAAATCCGCAAAACTCCGTTCGATTTCGACGGCGACGGCAAAGCCGACGTTGCGGTCGCGCGCAACAACGACGGCAACCTGACGTGGTATCTGCTCAACTCGCAAACCGGATTCACCGCAGTCACTTTCGGCATCGGCACGGATAGAATCGTTCCCGCCGACTATGACGGCGACGGCAAAACAGATGTCGCCGTGTTTCGTTCGGGAACCTGGTATATCCAACAAAGCACGCTCGGATTTACAGGCATCGCTTTCGGCGCCAGTGATGATGTTCCCGTGCCTGCCGATTATGATGGTGACGGGAAAGCTGATGTGGCTGTATTCAGACCAGGCACGGGAGTTTGGTATCTGCAAAGAAGCACACTCGGATTTACCGGCATTACATTCGGACAAGCAGGCGATAAACCTGTGGCGGCTGATTATGACGGCGATGGCAAAACGGATGTCGCCGTGAACCGAAACGGAACCTGGTATCTCCAGAGAAGCACACTTGGATTCACCGGAATAGCTTTCGGCGATTCAAACGATAAACTCGTGCCGGCAGATTACGACGGCGACGGCGTAGCAGACATAGCAGTGTTTCGTCCGTCTAACGGAGCGTGGTATGTGCAGAGAAGTCAACTCGGGTTTACAGGCATTGCTTTTGGTTCATCAACTGACTTGCCTGTGCCGGCTGATTACGACGGTGATGGCAAGACCGATGTTGCGGTAACGAGAGCGAACGGCAGCGCTTTGACCTGGTACTTGCTTCGCTCGCAGGACGGCTTCACCGGCGTCGGGTTCGGCACCTCTACGGACAGAGCGGTTGAAAACGCTTACATTCCGTAAAAACGTACCGGGCAGGTACAGATAGCTCTTGCAAATGTTGAGATTTCATATTAGGGAAACATCGCATTTGCAAGAGCCTATCGGTTCGGGCTTTCGGATTATGCGAAGCACGAAAACAATCAATAACTTAGGAGGAAAACTAGAATGAAAAAGAGACTTTCGATTCTCGCTTGCGCGGCTTTAATCGCCATTGCCCTGTCGGCGTGCGGCTGGAAGCCGAGCGTGAAGGCAGTTCCCATTACCGCTCCGTGGAGCGAGATGAATCTTCCGGTCAAGGATGACGCGATTGTGTTTAGCAGCACCGCGCAGGAATTCAGGGCCGTTCACAAGGACAATAGAAAAACTGTGCTGGGGAAATATGTTGACGCATTGAAAGCGCAGGGCTGGACGCTGAAAAACTTCGACGACAAATCGGAGAGCAGCTACACTGCTAATATGTCGAAAGGCGCGGACAGCATCGAGATCGAGATTTACGACTTTGAAAACACCGGTGTCATCATCAAGAAGAAGTAATGAAGTTGAGCAAGAGCATCTCTAAACTTAAAGACGCCTTGATGTCTTGCTCATTTCATTAACAGAATAAGGAGAAGAAAACTATGGCGACTTTTGATGTGACATTGCCGGTGACGAAGCCCGTGGTTTTTCCGCCGCGCTGTGTGGTTTGTGAAAGGGAAAATCCGGACGGCCTGATTCGGCTCTCGTTTCTCGGCATAAAAACCTCTTCAACTTTGGAGATGGCAGTTGACAGCGCAATCTATAACGGCGTTGACCCGAAATATTATGGCTCGAATACGAGCAATAAGATTGACGGTATTCCGGCGTGTAAGTCTTGCGCGTCCGGCCTGAAATGGTATCACCGCTTACTGAAGTTCGCGTATTACACGGCATGGATTCCGGGCTTGATCCCGATAATCCTGGGCGTGCCGCAAATAATCAGCATTCCGTTTATGATATTGTGCGTGCTTTCTCCGGGCGTGTTCACGCTGATTTACCCGCCGTCGTTCGGCGCGTCGTTTGTTAACGGCAAAGCGAATTTTGAATTCAAATCAAAAACCGTCGCGGAAGAGTTTTTGAAGTTGAATTCCGAAGCAAGTTTGAAAAGCAAAGAGCCGGCAGTTAAAGCTGATGCCGCCAAGGCCGGATAATAGGCGAGCTGTTTTTCAGATGAGAACAAATCTTAAAAATCTTTCAACCCTGCTCGTAGTCTGGCTGTTTGTCGCGCTCGGTTGCGGGAGTTCATCCAAAGGCACAGATGATGCAGACGCGCCGAAGGTTGAACGCGGCAGGTTGAGATTTGCCAAAAGCGCGACCGACATACATGACGGACGAACCCCGATTTATCGTAACGTTCGGCAGCGACTTTTTGTGGACGGCAAGGAATGGTCTCCGGCTGGCGAGAAGGATTTCGCAAACAAGCTGAATTGGTGCGATACAAGTCCGAATCCGAAGGTTGAAATCTTAAGGTGTTTCGGTGACGCGAGCGAGGGTTACAAAACGACTTATATCCTGCTCATGAAAAACGATAAGCCCGAACTGCGTAAGCTTGACGAGGGAGTGGGAAGTATCTGGATTGATGATGACGGACGTTGGCTGCTGTTCAGAAAATTCTACTTCAATGTTGAGACGGGCGAGAAAATTCCGGTCAAAGGAATGCCGTTTGCCGATGACGAATACGGTTCCGCGCCCGTTCAATATGTGATCGGCGTTTCGCCCGACATGAAAACGATTGTGGCGATGCCGGACAATTCTCCGCAACGGGAAGGCGCGGAAGAGTTTCTTACTTTGTGGATAGTTGACGGCGAAACGGGCAAGCTTGAAAAACGAAAGGTTAGTTACACCAAAAACCCCTGGCTGACAAACCATCAAGACCCCGTTAAGGATATACAGCCGCCGCCCGCGCCGTCAAAAAAAATCGTCTGGGAAAAAGACAGGCAAGGTAAAGATCAACCCGTCTTTCGTAAATGAATTTATGAACGTGGAGATTATTAAGCTGACCGCCGAACCACCGAGCTTTGAATGACAATGACAAAATTCAATCTGGTATTACCCACGATGATTTTACTGGCGATGATTTTGGGTTGCGGCGAATCCTCCAAACGGCCTGTCGCCGAATGGACGAAAGCGCGGAAGATCGCCGGAAAAGAGCAGCGGCTTTCGCATGTTTCGGGACTCGTCATTGATGACAAATTCGCATACGTGACGATTGGCGGAACCGTCGCGGACGATAATGAAGGGACAAGCGGCTTGCGAAAAGTGTCGCTCGATACGGGCGCGGTGACGACTCTGGGCGACGGCAACAATTCAGCACAAACAGAAAACGGCGGCATCGCGATTGACGAAAAGTTTATCTACTGGAACACCAATGGAAATATTTTGCGCGTCTCCAAAGACGGGGGAAAGCCCGAAACGGTAGCCTCGGAACACGTCGGCATCGGCGTGGATATGGTGGTTGACGATGAAAAGGTTTACTGGGCGAATCACGAATATTATTCGCCGAACAGCCCGGCGAAGCCGAGTCCGATTTACGTGGTCTCAAAACAGGGCGGGAACACGGAGATTTTCGCCGACCGGCAAAATGTCCCGCATAGTCTTGTCGTTGATGAAAAGTTCGTCTACTGGCTCACGCCGACCGGCATTTTTAAGCAGGCGAAATCCGGCGGGCAGCCTCAAGTCGTCTATCAGGCCACAGACAAAGAAGGCGTTGATGAATTAGCGCAGGATACGGAAAACCTCTATTTCGGTTTTCGCAGCGCGGGCGAGCCGCGCTGGGCTTTGCGGAAAATTTCCAAGCAGGGCGGCGAACCGCAAACCCTCGTCAAAACTTACTCTCTAAAACCCGTCGCGGCTGATGAGACGAACATCTATTTTTTCGATGAAGACGGCATGAACGCCGATTTTCTCTGCAAGGTTTCAAAGAACGGCGGCGAGATCACAAAACTCGACACAGGCTATTCCAGCGGCGTCATCGCCCAAAGCAAAACGCTGGTTTACTTTGCGAGCCTTGATGATATTTATAGCATTACAAAATGATGTACAAAGGAGAAACTATATGACTTCTCAGAACAATAATCTGGACAAAATAGAGCACATCGTTGTGTTGATGATGGAGAACCGCTCTTTCGATAATGTTTTGGGACGATTGTATCCTGATAACCCGAACTTTAACGGCGTCAAAGACACTATGAGCAATCCCCGACCCGGCGGCGAGTTGGCTTACGTCTCCGCCGGAACGGACATGACTGCCCCTTTCCCTGATCCGAACGAGCCATACAACCATGTCTATATGCAAATGTTCAATCCGACGTGTCCCCCCGGTGTCCCGCCGTGTCCTCCGCCCTGTCCGATTCCGCTTACCGACGCGACGCCAGATATGCAGGGCTTCGTCAACGATTACGTCAACGCTCTCAGTCAGGCTAACAGTGAGGCTGAGAAACACGGACGACCGCCGGTAGATGTTGACCCCGCCATCATTATGAGCTGCTTTGCGCCAACTTCGCTGCCGGTCATCAACGGATTGGCTAAAGCCTACGCCGTCTGTGATAACTGGTATAGCTCTGTGCCGACGCAGACTTTTCCCAACCGCTCGTTTGTCCACGCGGCAACTTCCAGCGGAAATGTTATCAACAGTTGGGGACAGCATTTCTGGGACAAAGGCATCTTCATCAATAACACGCCCACTATTTACAATCTTTTGGAAGCCGCAAATGTCAGTTGGAAGATTTATCACGGCGGCCATTTGTTGTTGTGCAATGCGCTTTACGGGCAGCTGCATCTGTGGGATTTTCTCGTCTCTTTAGAAAATCGCCGTTTCTTCCCGCTCCAATCAGGCGATTTTTCGTCTCATCCTGACACTCAGGCAGACCAGTTTCTCGCCGATGTGAAGGCGGGACAACTGCCCGCCTATACATTCATCGAGCCGAACATGATTTGTAGCGAGAAATATGGCCCCGAAAATGATATGCATCCAGCCTTTGCGGTCTACGATACCGGCGCGCCAACCAACGCGCTGTACGGCGATAAACTGATTTACGACATCTACACGGCTTTGCGCGAGAGCGATTACTGGGAGAAGACTTTGTTCATCATCACTTTCGACGAACATGGCGGCTGTTTCGACCATCAACCGCCGCCGACGGCAGTCGCTCCCGATGGCCTTGTGATTCCGGCGAATAAACATTGCGACGGGCAGGGCAGCAATTTTGACTTCAAAAGGCTCGGCGTTCGGGTTCCGGCAGTTCTGGTCTCGCCATGGATCGAACAGGGAACAATCTGCCACACGCAATTCGACCACACCTCTGTCATCAAAACGGTGTCGAACAAATGGCTGGACGGAAAGAGTCTGACCAAACGCGATGCCTGTGCGTCTGACGTGAGTGAATCGCTGACTCTAATGACTGCCCGGACTGATGCGCCTGAAATTACGCCGATCACGCCGCCACCCTTTACCGGCTGTGGGAGTAAACTGCTGTCAGGCTTACAACGGGATATGCTGGTGGCAGCGGCGATGTTGGTCGCCCGGAAAGCCGACCGGTATATTCACCTCGGCTCGCTGGAGACTAAAGAAGAAATCACTGCCTTGTTTGATAAGTGGGGCGAGAGTTTTCTCGCATCGTAGCAGACGACGCGCGTGACACTCCAACGGTTAGTTTTAGAAGCCTGAAGCATTGCGAAAAGAAAAACGGCCAGCACCCGCTGACCGTCAACTCTTGAATCTTTTGGTGGAGCAGAGGAGGGTCGAACTCCTGGCCTCCGCATTGCGAACGCGGCGCTCTGCCAACTGAGCTACTGCCCCACGAACGTTTGAGATGATAAGGAGCGTGCGGGGCGGTGTCAAGAGCGCACGCTCCTGAAAGATACGCGGGGCACGCTCTTGATGATTAAGTGAAGCGGGAAAGCGGGCTTGAGCAGAAGAAAAGCGATGACATGTGGCCCAAGCTCTAAACCGCATGTCATCGCTTCTCTTAGTTGCTTAATACTTCTTACTTAACTCGCATCGTCGGGTCACCGAACAGTATCCATGTGTGGCGGATGTCTGTGTCGTTGGTGGTCTCTTTCGCTCTCCTGATCGCGTCTCCGAGCCTGATGGGTTGTGCGGCGAAGAGAGTTTGATAGAGCCTTTGCGATATCTGAATCTGGCCGCCCGGCTCGGTTAAGCCTGACGAAGCCCACGCGGCGATGCCTCCGCCCTGCGGCGCTTTCAAGAGGGCTTCGGCCAGAGAGTCCGTGCCCAGCTCCATGTAAGACCCGTTGAGACATGTCGTCATGACGAAGAGCGGAAGCCGCTCGCCATTCGTCAGGACGGGCGCGTCCGCGCTCGTGAGCAGGCCGTCGCCAGTCCAGACTCCGACCGACCCGTGCCCCAGGTATGTCACCAGCATCGGCCCGCGGTTGATGCCCGTGATGATCGAAGCGCGCACAGCGCTCACGTCTCCATCATCACGGTTAATCATCTGGACGGACATTCCAGCCGGAAGCTGCGTGCGCAAATCGCCCGCCGCTTCCTGGAAGTTAAAGCCGTCGGCGCGGTCGCTGACGATCAACGCTCCGCGCTCAAGCGGGTCGCCGTGCGCGCCCTTATCATAAGCGATAATCTTTGCGACGAGCGTTGAAGCCTCCTGCGCCGTCCGCACGGGCAGGCGACCGACCGCCATCTCCGCCAGTCCGTCGTCATCGAAATCCGCCAGAGCGTCATCCGAAGTCGCTTCCATAAAGCTCGTGTCAACGAGCAAGCCCGGAACCAGATCACCTTCGCCCGTTCCGCCCAAGTAACGGCGCGGGTCGAACGTCGCGTCTCCGACCAGCAGTAGATAACGCGGCGCGCGTTGCCACGTTTGAGCCGCGCGTGCGAGAAATGCACGCAAGGCTTGCGGGCTGTATGCGCCGTAGCTGAATTCGTCAAAAATATCTTCCACGTCAACCACGACCGTCGCCAAGCCCTGCCGCTGCCGCCATGCGCGCAGAGGCTCTACGGCCTGACGTAAGTTGCGGTGCGTGATGATGACGAAGTCAGCAGAGTGCTGCGCGCTGTTCCATTCAGACGGCTGGTTGCGCGTGGTGCTTAACGGACGCAACGCTTCATCTGCGAAGGCGAGCAGTGTGTGCGCGCCAGCCATCGGCGGTAAGGTGAAGGCGTAACCGCCGTCAACCGCACGTGCCTCAACCACGAGTTCTTTCACTTCCGCGTTCGTGATGTCCAGCACGCGTATGCTCTGGCTGGTAAAGCCTTCGACGCGCGTAGCGTGTCCGCTCTCGACGCTGAAGCGCAGGCGATTATTTTCTGCGCGAAACTCGCGCGCATAAGTCAGGCGAACATAATCGACGAGCGTGACATCGGTTGCGCCGCCGCCGCCGCGCGTCAGTGTGATGACGTTGTCGTTCGCTTGCAGCAGTGAAGCGGGCACGGACAGCGTGACCGATTTGTGCTCGCGGTTCTGCAAGCTGACGATGCCGACTTCGGTTCCGTTAAGCTGCACGCGGACTTCGTGCGGATGCGAGGTCAAGCCCTGCAATGCTACTTCGAGCGTGGCGTTCGCACCGCTCGTCCGATCAAGCCCGCTCAAGTTTAAGTGTTGCTCGACGGGAGTCTGCGAGATCGGCGGGCCGAAGAAGTTTTCGGCTTCGCCGTTCGTGAGCGCGGCAAAGCGTATCACGCGGTCACGCCGTTCGACCGTGTCCGTGAAGCTCGACGGCTGGACGCTCGAATCGAAATCGCCGGCCTTGGATAGCTGCACGCGCCTGCCCTGTCCAGTGCCGACAGTTAGCCAGTAGACGCGGCTGTCCGTCGCGTTCGTGTCGAGGGCGCGTCCGTAAAATTCGATAGCTCCATCCGGCGCAATCGTCATCGCCTGCTCGACGCCGTCTGCGAAGAGTTGCAGGCGTCGTACATCCGCTCCGGCATCGAGACCTGCCGCAAGCAGCTCTTCGCGGCTCACGCGCAGCCACCCGTCGCGGTTGACTGTGATCTTGACGGCAGCGCCGTTGGCGAGCCGCCACTGTTGCTTCAATGCCTGTTGCTCTGCTGCTGATGCGCCTGCCCTCGCGCCTGTGGGCGCATCCGCTCGATAACTCGATTGCAGTTCACGCGCGTCGCTTGAAGACGTAGGCCACTCGCTCTGCTCTGTCGTCGAAACCGAAGAGCCGATGTCGCTCAGGAGCATTGCGCTTCTTTGCTCAGGCGAGAGTCCGTTCGCTTTGTACGGCGTGATGGGGCCGTGCAAAGTGCTCGTGCCGTCTATGTCTATCGCTTCGAGCCAGTATTGCGCTCTCTCTGCGCTCTCGTTCTGCGGCACGCGGTCACTCCAGGCATAAGTGTATCCGGCTGTCAGCTCGATGCCGGGTCTGGTCAGAAGGGCTGAGCCTGCTATGAGCGAAGGAGTCACGCGAACGCGCACACCGTTCTGCTCGCGGTAAAGCTGATAGCCAAGATTGTCCACTTCATAACCCGTCTGCCAGCGCAGCATCACCATGTCGTCGTAGCTCATCGCCTCGAACGATTTGAGACGCACTGCGGTCGGCGAGCACTGCGCGCCGGATTGTGTGCCGGGAATCGAAACCGCCGTCACGTTGATCGCGCTCGTGCCGATGCCTCCGGGAGTCGCGCCGTATGCGTCGCTGGCAGTCGTAGTGATGCCGTTCGCTCCGCCCGTAACGCTCAGTGCCGTCGCCGCGCTCGATAATAAAATGACGCCGCCGCTGCCTCCACCGCCCGGCCCGTGTCTTTCGCCGGGAGCAGTGCCCGGAGCCTGTGTGCGCCATGCGTCGCCGCCGCGTCCGCCCTGCGCATTGGCGGTCAGCCCCGTCAGCGTGCCGCTCAAAGTAGTGAAGAGAATACTGCCGCCCGCGCCGCCACCGCCGCCGCCGTCATTCAGAGTGTCGTTGAACGCCGCAACTCCGTTAGCCGTGATGGTTCCAGTGCCGCCAATCCTGCGTGCGCGTATGATGACGATGCCGCCTCCGGCTCCGCCGCTCGACGCAGCCGTCACGCCGTCGTCATTGTTGCGTGTCCCGGAGCCGCCGCCGCCGCCCAGCACCAACCGGCTCGACGCAGCCTGCGCGAACGCCGAGCCGCCGAAACCGCCTACCACAAGATTCGATGACCAAGAGTTGCCGCCCATGCCGCCCGCGCCGCCGTTCCCGCCGCCGCCGCCGCCAGAATTCTGGTCGTTGACAGTCGGGTTGCCGTCATTGCCGCCGCCGCCCGCATTGCCCGGCGCGCCGCGCCCGGAACTGCCGTTGGGGTAGCCGTCAATCGTCGTGTCAACGATGGCGCCGGTCGCGGCGTCGAACAGATAACGCGGCGTGCCCGCGATGCCTTCGCCCTTCGAGCCATGAAAGGCCGAGGTCGCCGCCACGCGATAGTCAAGATTGGTTCCGCCTGTGCCGCCCGCCAGTTGCAGCGCGCCGCCGGGTCTGAAGCCGAGGCCGTTGACGCTCACAGTTCCGCCGAGCGTCACCTGCTGGCTCGCGTCCAGAGCGAGGATGCCGCCCGTCGCGCCGTTCCATGCCGCCGCGGTCAGCGTCGAGCTGAGAGTCGCAACCGTGTATTGAGGCACGCGCACGACTTGAAAACGGCGCTGTCCCTGCGTCGCGGTGGCTGCGGCGTTGGTGTAAGTGTTGAGCAGCCCGGTGCCCGCGCCCGTCCCGACAAAAGTCACGGTGCCGCCCGCGACCGGAACAGCATTAGTCGCTCTGACAAACTCGAAGCGTCCAGTGTTATTCGCAGCGTTGTATCCGGTCGCAGGATCGTTTGCCACGCCGTTGCCGTAGGCTCCGGTATTCGTGGAATCAATCCCTGCGTCCTGCATCTGTATCACGAGCAGCAGATTGCCGGACGCGATGGGCGTCGCAGCCCCACGGCTCGCGCCGAGCGTGATCGAAGTCGCGCCCGCATTAGCCGTCGCCGTGCCCGGAAAATATGCGTTGATGACTCCGGTCAGTGTGCCGCCGTTGCCTTGCTGGCCGGGCGTCGCGCACGACTGCGCCATGGCGCGAAACTGCGAGCCGCACGCCAGCGCGATGAGGCAGACCAGCAGGACGCGGAAAAGCGCGCGCCGCCGGAGAGACGTGTGCTCCACATCTGCACACGCCGGGCCGTCATGCGATGCCGTCTTGAGCCTGTAATTTTCTGTTTGTCTTAAAAGATTATAGTTATGCGTTTTTGGATTCAATAAATCATTCAAGCCTAAAGCCATTATTTAACTTCTCCTGTGTGGGCAAACAAGATAGTACAATCGTCGGGTTTGGCAATGAATGAGGTAGCTGTAAGACCGGGGTGAAGGAAGGCCGGGCTATGGCGTCAGTAGACCCTTCCGCCTGAAACATGGAACATCGTTCCGGGCGCATGAGAGCCATTTTTGATAACGTGCGCACTCTTCGGTTCCGTTGAGAGGAATAGCAAATAACAAAAGAGCAAAGCCTGTCTCAGTCAGTTTGCGATTTTCCACCGCAAATTCGACTTTTTGGTGTATAAACTGTTTTAGCAAAGATGTCAACAACCTTTTTCGGAGATGAGCGGATATAATTAGCCACAGAGACACAAGGAAAGGCAAAAGTAAAAAGGTAAAAGGCAAAAGGAAGGCGGAAACCAGCTTTTATTAAAATGGTTTCATCCACACTTTTGCTCTTTACCTTTTTACTTTTGCCTTCTTCATTATGCTTCGGCGGTCGTCGGGTCTATCACGGACTTTATTTCCGCGATGCTGTTCGCGGGAAAGCCGCCCTGACGCGCATGTTCACGCACCATCTCTTCGTCGGGCGCGATGTAGACGCAGTAGACCTTATCGCCAGTGACGTAGCTCTGCACCCATTGAATCTGCGGCCCCATCCCGCTCAAGACGCCGCATGATTTCTGCGAGATGCCCTGTAATTCTTCTGTGGTGAGATTGCCCGCGCCGGGAATCTCTCGTTCGATAATATATTTCGGCATAGTGTTTCTCCTTTAAGGAATTGAATCAGCGCATAAGAAATCAATCATCGCAGAGCTTGCTCCCGGCCTCTTCGACGGCGGCTTCGAGTTTTTCCAACGCATGTCCGCCGCCCTGCGCCATGTCCGGGCGACCGCCGCCGCGCCCTTCGAGCATCGCGCAGGCTTCGCGCATCAGGATGTTCATCTCGCCTTCCGTTTCGGATGAGCGCGCAAAGACCAGCCGCGCTGTGTCAGCATCGCGCGAGCCGAGCAGCGCAATCGTCCGCGTGTGTGCGATAAGCGCGAGCGCGAGCCGTTTCAAGCTCTCCGCATCACGCCCTTCAAAGGTTCGCGCGACGACGCGCACTCCATCGGCACGTTGCCTCGCATCACTCAAAAGCTCTTCAGCCTCGACGCGCGCGGTTATCTCTTCGAGAGAGCGCACACGCCGCGTGAGCTGCTTGTTCTCTTCAAAGAGACGCGCGACCGAGCCGACCGTTTCGTCGAGTCCGACGCTGAACTGCGCCGCGACTTCTCGCGCCAAGCTGTTAGCGCGCCTGTAATCCGCGAGCGCGCGGCGACCCGCGACGAATTCGATGCGCGTCAAGCCTTTGGCGCGTTCCCACGAGCGCACCGCGACGAGGCCGACTTCGCCCGTGCGATGCGCGTGTGTGCCGCCGCACGGCGTCAGGTCAAAGCCTTCTATTTCAATCAAGCGCAGCTCGCCCAAACGCATTGATTCCTTTCGCAGAGAGAGACGCGCCGCCTCATCCTTTGTCACCTGCCGCGATTGTACCGGGCGGTCTTCCCAGATGACACGATTGGCAAGCTCGACCGCGCGCTCGATCTTCTCATCCGACGGATTTTCGAGAGCGAGGTCAATCTCCGACGCCTGCTCCATCATGCGAAAGCCGCGCGTGTCTGCTTCAAAGAGTTCGATGAAAGCCTGCGAGATGAGGTGCTGTCCGGTGTGTTGCTGCATGTGATCCTGCCTGCGCTCCCAGTCTACGTGGCCTTTGACCGTCGCGCCGACCGGCGGGACTGCGCCGTGTACGACATGCAGCACGCCCTCTTCCTCTTCGTCTATGCATTCGACGACACGCGCGCCGTTGAGAGTCCCCGTGTCGCTCGGCTGCCCGCCGCCCGTCGGATAAAAGGCTGTGCGGTCGAGCGTCACAGTCGCCCAACCGCTCGTGCGCGGCGTGACGGCGACGACCCTCGCCTCGAACTCTATCAAGTGCGAATCGTTGTAATAAAGACGCTCGGTAATGCTCATAAGATTGATGAAAGACAAGCTGTAAAAACTTTTCAGTTCTGCTGCGGAAGCAAACTAGCCGAGCAGTGGCGCAGGCGTCAAGAGCGATTTGGGAGCTTTCCTTTGCGCCTTTGCGCCTTTGCGGGAGAATAGTTTTCACGCAAAGGCGCAGAGGCGCAAAGAAGAAGCGTGTAAGCTTTGACAGCAAAGAGGGAAGCGGCAGATAATCGCGCGTCCATTTTAAAGTCTCCCGGCGCACGATGCCTCGCATCATTTACAGATTTGGAGCAATCGTTTATGAATAGCTGTCGCAACTCGATTCTTCGACTCGCTTTAGTCTTCGCACTTATTTGCAGCGCAGGCTTTATGACCTCTGCACTCGCGGCGTCGCAGGACAAACCGCTTGGCCGCATCACATATCGCCTGACGATGATGCATCCGGCTTCGCATCTCTTCGAGGTCAGCATCGAGGTCGAAACGGAGAACGGGTTTCCATCGGACTCTCTGGACTTTCAGATGCCGCGCTGGTCGCCCGGACGTTACGCCGTCTTCGACTTTGCGAAGAACGTGCAGGAGTTTCACGCATCGCTCGCCTGCTTACAGAATACAGATTGCGCGTCGGTCTCTCCGGCGGTCGTCCGCACTGACAATCAGACGTGGCGCGTCGAGACGCGCGGCGCACAGAGCCTGACCGTCTCTTACAAAGTTTTTGGCGACGATCTCTCGGGCACGTTCTCTCAGCTCGATACTAGGCACGCTGACTTTAACGGCGGCTCGATTTTTATGTACATCGCGGGATACAAGCAAGACGGGGTCTCGCTTGAGATAGAGCCGCCCGCCAACTGGCGCATCGTCAACGGTCGAATGGAGAGCGCGGATCAGCGCGTCTGGCAGTTTCCGAACTACGACCTGCTGATAGACACGCCGACCGAGATCGCGCCCGATTGGACTGTTGACGAATTCAAGGTTGACGGCAAGACGTATCGCGTCGTCGTGCATTCGCTCGGAGAAGAGGGTGGCAAGCGTCCCGCGCTCGTGCGCGACATAGAAAAAATAGTTCGCACGGAAACGGCTATGTGGGGCGCGCCGGAATTCGATTCTTATACCTTC
The DNA here is from genome assembly GCA_964246305.1 of uncultured Pyrinomonadaceae bacterium. Classification (GTDB taxonomy): domain Bacteria; phylum Acidobacteriota; class Blastocatellia; order Pyrinomonadales; family Pyrinomonadaceae; genus JACMLC01. The sequence goes on along the minus strand of CAXTPS010000012.1, from coordinate 40,005 downwards.
CTCATACACTTCGCGGCGGATGATCGTTCGGGCGACGGAATGGAACACCTGACTTCGACGCAGATCATACAGCCGGGCGCGCTCGCAGACCCCGGCACGTATGAAGACACGCTCGATACGGTCGCGCACGAGTTCTTTCACGTCTGGAACGTCAAGCGTTTGAGGCCGGTTGAATTAGGCCCGTGGGATTTCACGCAGCCCTTGAGCACGCGCAGCATGTGGATCGCCGAAGGCATCACCAACTATTACGGGCACGTCATGCTCCGGCGAGCGGGGCTATCGAATGACGAGCAGTTTTTAAGCACGCTCGCAAGCTACATCGGCAGCATAGAGAACTCGCAGGGCAGCCGCCTGATGAGCGCGGAGGATTCGTCGCTCTCCGCAGCCTTTCTGGACGGCGGCGTGCATGCTCAGAAAACCAATCTATCTAATACCTCCGTCAGCTATTACAACAAGGGCGAAACGCTTGCCATCGTGCTCGACCTGCTGCTGCGCGGCATGACGAAGGGGCGAGCCTCGCTTGATGAAGTGATGCGACGGATGTACGACGAGTTTTATCTCAAGAGTCCGAAGGCGAGCTATTACCTGAAAGGTCGGGGCTACACGGGCGAAGATTTTCAGCGCGTTACATCCGAGGTCGCAGGCAAAGATATGAGCGATTTTTTCAAACGCTACGTGCACGGAGTCGAGCCGCCGCCTTACGATGAAGCCTTCGGCTATGTCGGTCTGCGACTCGTGCGTGAGGCTGCGCGCGAGCCTTATTCAGCAGGCATCTCGCTTGACAGGGACTCGCCGCAGTTCGTCAAGATACATGCCGTGCAGAACAGTTCCCCGGCAGAATCCGCAGGCTTGCAGGCGGACGACCTGATACTCTCGCTGGGAGGCAAGTCGGTCACGTCTGAAACATTTCCCGCCCTCCTTAATCAATACAGGCGCGGCGACCGCGTGCCCGTCACAGTGCGCCGCGACCGCAAAACCATTCAGACCACCATCACGCTCGCGGAGCCTGACCGCTACAACTATCGCATCGAAGAGAGAAGAGACGCCACGCCCGAGATGCTCGCGCTTCGAGCAGCTTGGCTGAAGGGTTAAACGAGAAAGACATTTTCGCGCAAAGGCGCAAAGGCGCAAAGAAAAGCACGCAAGGGATTGAATCATTCAATACCTTAGCGGTCTTCCTTTGCGCCTTTGCGCGAATATTCTTTCTTAAGGATAAATAAGCTCTATCGGGTCGGGAACAATTTCGAAAGTCATCGGCGGTTTGCCTATCAATTCGCCGTCCACCTGCACCGCGACTTTGCCTGTGACGCGTGCGCGAGTGGCGCGTATGAATCTCAAGTCGGGCGGTTGGTCTGTGATGTCGCCGCGCAAGATAGCCGGAATCAGTCGCAGGTATCTGAGCCTGCTTCTGGAATTGATGATGCAGATTTCAAATTCGGGTTGGTCGAGGCGTGCGCGCGGAGTGACGCGCAAGCCGCCGCCGTAACGCGAGCCGTTGCCGATGGCTGCGAAGGTCGCCGGAAAAGTTTCGCCTTCGACCTCCAGATTAAAATTGACTGGCTTCCAGCTCAGCACATGCTCCAGACCCGCGTACCAGAAGGCGGCCTTGCCGAACCGCCGCTTGAGGCCGGGACGCGTGCCTTCGACCACCGAAGCATCAAGCCCGATTCCGGCCATCAGCAGAAAATAACGCCGCTCTCCAGTCTCTTCCAGAATCGCACAGCCCGTATACACTCGTTTGGTCTTTCCGCGCGCGATTATCTCCGCGGCCTTCTCAAAATCGGTCGGCATCGCAATCTCGTGCGCCAGCACATTGGCCGTGCCGCGCGGCCAGATTGCCAGCCGCGCATTCTTTCCGGCCAATCCCTGCAAAGCTTCGTTAATCGTCCCGTCGCCGCCTGAGACGATGACGGTCGCTCCGTCGCGTTCAGCCGCACGCGCGGCCAGATGCGTCGCCTCGCCCGGCTGCGTCGTGTTCAAGACTTCAATCAAGACGCCGCGCGCCTTCATCGCCCCGCAAAAACGCGCGACTTCAATCGCGCGCCGCACGCCGCCGCGCCCTGCGCGCGGGTTCGAGATGAGAACTGTGTTTGACTTGTGCATACAGATGCCGGAAGAATAGCTTACAATTATTGAGACGTTACTATGACAGAACACGAGCCGCAAATTCCGTCAAAGCGTGAGCTTCTGAGCCTGCTTGCCATCTATGCCATCGGCTTCGCAGTGCTGGCGATACGCCCTTATGATCGCTGGGATTGGGCGATGGAGAATTTCTTTCCCCTCTCGATGCTGCTCGCAGTCATCATCGCTTATCGATATTACAAGTTCACGCGGCTCTCTTATTACCTGATCTTCTTCTACCTCTTCGTGCAGAGTTACGGCGGGCATTATACATACGCGCTCGCGCCGCCGTTCAACTGGCTGCGCGACGAGTTCCATCTCTCGCGCAATCATTACGACCGCGTGGCGCATTTCATGCTCGGCTTTTTGATGGCGATTCCCATCAGAGAAATTCTGTTGCAGTTCGTCACGACTTCGCGCAGGTGGATGGCTTTTATCACGGCTGCCATCGTACTCGCCATCGGCGCGTTCTACGAGTTCATAGAGTGGTGGACATCGCTGCTGGTCAATCCAAAACTTGGCGACGCCTTCTTAGGCACGCAGGGCGACATCTGGGACACGCACTGGGACATGCTCCTCGCACTCATCGGCGCAATTCTCGCGCTCGCCATTTTTACGAGACTGCATGACAGACAACTCGGCGTCTATCTTCATTCAAACAAAATTCCGCAATAAGCTTTACCGAACTGGTTTTGAGGTCATGCGAGTAAAGTAATATGATATATTAACTGGCGAACAGTTTCATTTACAGTTTTGTAATAACTTACTGGAGTCTTTAGATATGAATAGGATAGGTGGTAGCAAGAGTAGCCATGTTGTCCCTTGCGGAGGCGGGTGGGCTGTCAAGACCACATCGAAGCAGTCAAGTGGCGCAACTACTTCCGTATATGACACAAAGCAGAAGGCCATAGACGCGGGACGTTCGATTAAGAGGCAACAGGGCGGCGAGTTGATTGTCTACGGACGAGACGGGCAAACATTTCACAGCACATCGCGGAGCAGTTCTTTAAGCGAATCAACCGTCCGAAACGCCGTCAGGTCAGTATCAGGCAGCTCAACGAGTAAAACCGCTGCAAAGAAATCCGCAACTAAAAAGTCAGGTGGTAAGAAGTCAACGAAAAAAGCCGGAGCAAAGAAAACCAGCGCAAAAAAATCAACGAAGAAAGCAGCCGCGAAGAAATCCGCCAGAAAGTAAAATTTAAGTTTCGGAGCAGATAAGCGCATAACTTTAGCCTCACCATGCCTGTAACCCCAGCAGAATATAAGCTAAATGTCTTCATCAACTGTCCCTTTGATGAAGAGTACCGGCCTTTATTTGAAGCTATACTTTTTACTGTGCAAATGGCAGGGTTCAAACCGAGATGTGCGCTCGAAGCCAGTAATGCGGGACAAAATAGGCTCAACAAAATCATGCGAATTATCATGGAATGCAATTATGGCATACATGATATATCCCGAACTGAATTGAATAATAATGGGCTTCCGCGTTTTAACATGCCATTAGAATTAGGCATCGACTTGGGTTGTCAGAACTTTGGCTCAGCAAGGCTAAAATCAAAGAGGCTCCTGATAATAGACCGGCACCAGAACCGGTATAGAGAGTTTATCTCTGATATTTCAGGTCAGGATGTAGAGGCGCACGCTAGACGCCCCAAGCAAGTCATAAATCGTGTGCGAAATTGGTTAAGAGTTGAATCTAATAACAACATGCCGGGGGGCGATTATATATACAAGAGGTATCGTAGATTTCAAAGAGACCTGCCCCTATTACTTAAAGCGTTGGATTTAGATTTAGAGGAGCTTCCGTTCGCCGATTTCACCTATACTATTCGTATTTGGCTTGAAGAGAATGAAGTATAATCGAAATCGCTCTTACGAAAAGTCAACTTCTTAAGAAGCTCACACCAGCCTTTACCTACACACTTATTTTTAATGAGCATAGGTCATTCACAATCTCGCGTGCGGCGTGCGGGCGTGCGAGGCGGCGTGAGTTGGCTTGCATGTTTGTGAGGCGTGCCGGATCGTCGAGCAGGCGGTCGAGCTTGTAGGCGAGCGCGGGCAGGTTGTTGCAGCGTATGGCGACGCCTTCTTCCAAGAGATGGTCTGAGTTGCGTTCTTCCTGTCCGGGAATCGGATTGACGATGACGAAGACCAGCTCTTTGGCGAGAGCTTCTGAGGTGGTGAGGCCGCCCGGCTTGCCGAGCAGAATGTCTGAGGCGGACATCAGCTCATCCATCAATGTCGTGTAGCCGATGGCTTTAATCCGAACTTTGCTTGAGGCGGAGATGTTCGCCGCCAACTTCTCAACCCTTTCTTTCAGCTCTTCATTGCGCCCGCAGAGGGCGATGACCTGCGCCGCGTGCTGCATCTCGGAAAGTGATTGGAGGATATGCTCGACGGGGCCGACGCCGAAGCCTCCGGCGGAGACGAGGATGGTCGTCGCGTCATCCGGCAGGCCGTGCTTTGCGCGCATCGCACGTTTGTCTTTCCGCACTGCGAACAGCGGGTCTATGGGAATGCCTGTGACGGAAAGTTTTTCGGGCGGGATGCCGAGCTTTTCCATGTGTACGCGTGTCTCATCGAGCGCGACGAAATAACGCTCGTAGTGATGGCAGAGCCAGAGCGCGTGAACGTCGAAGTCTGTCACGACGATAGCCTGTCGAGACGCTATGCGTTCCTTCGCTTTGAGCCATGAGATTATTTCAGCCGGAAGAAAATGTGTGCAGACGATCATGTCCGGCGCGTAGTTTTTCAGAAATTTGACGAGGGGCCGCGTGTTGAGCTTGTCGAGCGCGAGACGCCTGCGCTCGTTCTGCCACGGCTTGTCGAATTGATCGTAAAGCCAGCCGAGCATCTCCGGCATCTTATTGACCATCTCCAGATATGCTTTGGAATAGAGATGGCGAAAGAGCTTGTTCGTGTATTGCAGCACGTCTACGTGACGCAGTTCTTGAGCCGCGTTCATCTCAATGAAGGCACGCTCGACGGCTTCGGCTGCGCGGATGTGCCCCGCACCGGCGGAGGCTGAAAGGATCAAGACTTTTTTGAACATGCTGTTTAGAATAGCTCACGAGCCGATAAAATTCAGTTTGAGAGTTGCCCGTCTTCTATCGCCTTGATTTTCGCAAGCCTGCGCCTGTGCCGCTCTTCGCCGGAAAAACTTGCGCCGACGAATGCCTTCAACAGCTCCAATGCCAGCTCCACGCCGACGATGCGCGCTCCAAGACAGAGGACGTTGATGTCGTCATGCTCGACGCCTTGATGCGCGGAATAGGTGTCGTGGCAGAGGCAGGCGCGCACGCCTTTGAGCTTGTTGGCGGCGACCGACGCGCCGACGCCGCTGCCGCAGACGAGCACGCCGCGCTCAACCTCTCCGCGCTGAACGCTGCGCGCGACCCTGTACGCATAGTCCGGGTAATCATCCGGCTGCGCGCCGTCGTGTGTGCCGAAATCCATCACCCCGTGGCCTTCGCTCTTGAGCGCGGCGATGATCGTTTCGTTGAGCGGATAACCCGCGTGGTCTGCTCCGACGGCGATACGCATAGAGCCTGCTCCTTTGTTTATTTCTCAAGCTTGGTCAGAATAAAAGCGATGAGAAAACCGACGACCGTGATGAGTCCGGCGAACTCGTGCGCCTCTGCGAATGCTTCCGGGATCATCGTGTCCGCGAGCATGGCTAGAATCGCTCCGGCTGCGACGGCGGTCGTGGCCGCGATCACCTCTTCCGAGAAATGGCTGAAGACGGTATAACCCAGAAGCGCGGCGACGCCTGAGATGAACGCGATGCCAGCCCACACGCCGAAGACGTAACGCGCGGAGCGATTCGCTTTTTTCATCCCCGCCGAACTCGAAAGTCCTTCCGGCAGGTTTGAAAGAAAGATGGCGATGACGGCTACTGTGCTGACCGCGCCGCCCGTGATCATGCTGACGCCGATGACGATTGATTCCGGGATGCCGTCGAGCAACGCTCCGATGGCGATTGCCAGACCTCCGCCGCCGTCATCATTTTCTTTTGCCTGATGGTCGCCGGAACGCTTGCGGTGCTTTGCGCCCTGACGAGCCAGAAACCAGTTGGCCGCAGTATAGACGAGCGCGCCGCTGACAAAGCCGATGGCGGTCGAATCGAAGCCGCCGCGCTTGTAAGCTTCGTCCATCAGGTCGAACGAGAGCGCGGAGATGAGCACGCCGCCACCGAATGCCATGATGGCCGCGATGAGGCGTTGCGGCACGCGCGCGAAGTAACCCAGCGCAGCCCCTATCAACAACGCGGAGCCTGCCACCAAACCCCAAAACCCGGCCTGTAACCAAACGGGAATCATGCGTCTCCTCTAGCTCAAGCTAAGAGCAATCAATCATTACAATTTCGTGTGATGAAAAGATACGCGGCTGATGTGATGAGCAGATGTAAATTCGATGGCGATTTCTTCTCTTGATTAAAAGCTGAGAAGCTATTTTAAGAAATTAAGGTGGGAGTAAAGGCGTCAGGTCAGAACTGCCTGCGGTAGCGGGCGGGTGTTTGATTGGAGCAGAAGAACCCGCCCGCTATCGCAGGCGGTTCTGACCTGTGCTGCTCCCGAAAAGCGTATTATTCGTGGCTGATTATCAACCCTGTGATGATGGCTGCCGCAGCGGAAATTACAGCCGCCAGCATCGCCCATCCTCTGTCGCTCAGGCGGCCCTCCGCCCTCAATCCCTCCGATGATTTTCGCTGGAAAAATAGAAGCGACAGCGCGAGCAGGAAGGCTGAAAGGGCGAGACAGTAAAGTCTGTGATGCAGGATTCGTGTCAGATGACTGCCGCCAATGAACAGCTCCGAAGGCGTCCAGAGACGATACATGACCGGATTATAAAGCCAGTTGTGATAACCCTGCCCGGTCAGATAATAGAGCGTCGCGCCGAGCGCGAGGCTGACGGCGTAAGCCAGATATTTATCGCGCAGCAGAATGTTCAGGGCGACGGACGCGGCGATCAGGAAGAATATGCCCGGAACCAAAATCACAGCGTAAGTCACGAAGTGTATTTGTAATTCGAGCGGCGCGTGGCCTCTATAAACCTGCACGCTGACGGCGGTCAGAGCGACCAGCAGCATCAGTGTCAGCGAAAGCAGCAACGCGGCTGAAAACTTCGAGAGCAGCAAGACCGGATTGGACACAGGCGCGCTCCATAACACAGGCTCGATTCCGGCTTCACGGTCGCGGTGCATCGTCTCGCCCACATAGAAGACCGCGATGCCGGAGAGGAACAGTAGCAGCGCGTTTGCCATCCTGCTCGAATATGTCGCCGCGTATGATACTTCCGGGACGATTTGATAAACGGCCACTTCCAAGCTGCATAGAAACATGATGAGCGGTGCGACTACGATCAGACTGCGCTCGGCGCGAAGCAGTCGAAACTCGACTCCCAACGCCGCCTTGAATTGTTCAAAGCCTGCGCGCAGTCCGCTTGTGACGAGATTGACGCGCGGCATCGCAGGCTGTTTCAAGCGCACGGCTTCAACGGCGCGAATAGATTGCGGAAGAGATTGCGCCGCGCCGTGTCTCGCCGTTTCGTTATTGAGTCTCTCCGCGCTCCACGCTTTCGGCGCGAGGTCTAAGGTCAGAGTGTGATGCTGCGACGCGTGCTTATCGGCTCGTTCGGTAGTCGAAAACCGCAGGTAGAGTATCGCCAGACAAACAAGCGAAACGGCAATCATCGCGACGCGGTTGCCTATCATGTATGCGTCATAGCCGACGACGGCCTGATTCAGCCAGTCCGCGCTGCGCCCGTTGAAAATCCCGTCGCTTGCATTGAACAGCAACGGGTCTAGAGCTATGCGCCAGCGCATCGGCAATCCCTTCATGGAGACTTGCCACGCGATGTAGAGCGGATAAAAAGAGATCGCCAGCCCGTAAACTATCTTGACGTTGCGCGTCAACGTGCCGACGGTAAAACAGACCGCTCCCAGCGCGAGGCTCGACACGACGACGAAAAAGAAGAAGTGTTGAAAATACGGGAAAAGTCTCGGCTGCAAGACTATCACCCCACGAATGCTGAAGGCTTGAAGCAGCAGCGCGGTGAGAGCGAAACAGGCTTGACAGCAGACCAGCACGAAAAAGTTGCCGAAGAATTTTCCGAGCAGATACTGGACGCGCCCGACCGGCTTTGAAAAAATCAACGGGTCAACGCCGATGCGAAAATCTCTGATGACCGGGTCTCCCATCATCAAGGCGATGAAGAGTGGTAGCCCCGTGATAAAAGAGAAGCCGAGGAATAGCCGTGCGATGTAAAAATCGCTGTTGACCGCCCACCCGCGTGAGACGGCAGCCCCTTTCGCAATCCACAGCCACGCATTCGCGCTGAAGATAAACATCAGCGCATACGGCGCGACGCGCTTCAAATTGAACAGCAGCTCGTTCTGAAAAATCGCGGCGAAGGGCGTCAACCTGTTGTTTCTCAATTGACACTCTCCATTTGACTGACGAGGCTCAGATAGTAATCTTCCAGAGTCGGGACAGCGGGACTAAACTCCTCATCCGGTCGCACGGTGTGCGAGAAGACTCTGACACGCACACGCCCTTCAAACAATTGCGTCGAGATTACCTTGAAGCGCGATTTGAGAGCCGCAACTTTTTCGCGCGCCACCAACGCCTCCCACACCGCATTCGAAATCTGAGCCAGCGCTTCCTTCGGAGTGCCGCACGCGATGATCTCGCCGCGTCGAATGATAGCCATCATGCCGCAAAGATTTGAGACATCCGGCACGATGTGAGTCGAAAGCAGCACCACCGTATCTTCGGACGCGATTTCGGAGAGCAGATTATGAAAGCGGTTTCGCTCTTCAGGGTCTAAGCCAGCGGTCGGCTCGTCAACTACGATCAGCCGGGGGTGTCCGATGAGCGCCTGCGCGATTCCAAGACGCTGCCGCATCCCGCCGGAAAAGCCTCCGACCGCCTGCTTTCGCACGTCCGACAGATTGACCCTTTCGAGCAGCGCGTCAATCAAACGCGCGCGTTCTTTTCCGTCCATGACGCCCTTCAGCCTCGCGAAATATGCGAGCGTCTGTTCGGCTGTCAGCGTCGGATACAGCCCGAACTCCTGCGGCAAGTACCCCAGCATTCTGCGCGCAGCCATCTTCTGGCCGATAAAGTCAACACCATTAACTGTGATTGCGCCTGAGTCCGGTTCGAGCAGAGTGGCGAGTATCTTCATCAACGTCGTCTTGCCCGCGCCGTTCGGGCCGAGCAGCCCGAAGACTCCCGCGCTAACTTTCAGCTCAACTCCTTGCAATGCCTGAACTCCGCCCGCATAAGTTTTATTCAAGCCTCTGATTTCGAGCATCGCTTTCCTCCAACCGGAAATATTCGCCGGTCTTCATAACTCTATTCGAGCCGCAGAGAGAAGATAAAAAGGCAGCAGCAAAGAACATAATTTTACTGCCAACTGTCAACTGCCTACTTCTGTTAGATACCGGTGGCAGGAGATTGTTCCACATCACGCCGGAACCGAGCGGCGTCGAGTTCTGTCATTCTTACTATTGCGGCGAATGTTTGACTTGGATGAAAGAGTAACCGGGAGCTTTCAAAAACGCTTTGCACCTATTCCTTCTCAATCCAATTGATAGCCAGAAGCGGGCGCAAAACATAGAAGTACTTTTTCACCCAGACGATTTCGCCCTTCAGATATTCACGGTAATTGCCCTGCGCCATGTGCAGGTAATGATGTAAACAGGCGATGGGTGAATAATACTCTGGGACAAGCTCTTTGATTTTGTCCGTGATCGTAAAATCCTGCTGATAAACAGTCGGAGAGTTGAGCCATTCCAGAAGCGGTGGATTAGACTTACGGAGCAATTTTAGAGCCTTCCTCAAGTCCCATCCGCTAATATCAAGCATCTCGCTGATCGGTCGCTCGATAACATCTCGCTTTTCTTCAACGTCAATAGACAGATACCAGTCTCGCGGGCGCAGATACAAGAATCTGACATCGTAATCACTATCTTCAGAAGGAAAGCCCCATGCACGGCTGCCGGATTCGCAGGCATAGAAGATGGTTACGTTTTCCTCTTTTTCGATGTCACCTAAACGAGCAAGTATTTCTTCCATGAGTGCATCATACTTTATCCAACATTACACAACACAGGCATCTAACCCGCCGCCCTACAATAGCGACAGGTCTAAGGAAACTGGCAGATGAAAACGAAAGGCAGGCTGAGGGCGGTCGGATTCAATGAGGTGTCGGGCGCGGCGTGGAGACAGAACAAGCTGTTCTGCTCAAATCCTTTGGATTTTCGTCTTCACTTGTGAATCACTCCGCGTGCGGAACTCACCACGGAGCTTGCTGCCCCCACGGCACATATGCCGCTGGAATCGGTTGGTCGGTCGCTTGTCCGAATTGCACTGCCGTAAAGCCCTGTTGTGAGCGCATCTGATACCACGTCCCGTCTCGATACACAGCGATGTCAGTTCTTCCGTCCCCGTCGTAATCTCCCGGCGTCGGAGTGTCGGTTGAGTATCCAAACGACGCGGCGTAAAAACCCTGTGTGCTGCCTAGTACATACCACAGTCCTGCACGAAACACAGCATAGTCGGCTTTTCCGTCTCCGTCATAATCCCCGGCCACAGGTCTGTCAGAAGCCACACCGAATTGCACCGCTGTAAAGCCCTGTCGTGAGCGCAACTGATACCAAATCCCATCACGAAACACCGCCGGGTCCGTTCTCCCATCGCCATCGAAATCTGCCGGCACCGGTCTATCAATCGAAACTCCGAACTGGAACCCGTAAAAACCTGCTTGCGAGCCTAAAATGTACCAAATGCCGCCGCGAAAAACGGCTAGATCGGCACGCCCGTCGCCATCATAATCTGCCGGGAGGGGGGTGTCCCCGGCAGCGCCGAATTGAATGGCTGTAAACCCGAGCTGCGAGCGTTGCAGGTACCAGAAGCCGTCGCGGAACAGAGCGATATCTGTTCTGCCGTCTCCGTCAAAATCCGCCGGAGTTAATCGGTCATTGGTTAAGCCGAACTGCACGCCATAAAAGCTGTTCTGGTCATTCGCGCCCGAAGGCTTGACGTACCATGTTCCAACACGGAAGAAGCTGACATCGGTTCTGCCGTCGCCGTCAAAATCCGCAACCTTGTCAGAGCAATGCGCCGGACCGCTCGAACCGTCAAACCGCGCGAGCATAAAATCGCCCCCGTTGCTGCCCTGACTTGTACTACCGCCTGTGACAATCTTTCCATCCGGCTGAATTGCAACCGCGCTTGCATCGGAGAAACTAAGGAACGGCCCGGGGATAGAGTTCCAACCGTCGCCGCTAAAAGTTAAGTCAGGCGAGCCGTCGGGATTGTAACGCAGGACAGCCATGAAAGACTGTTTGACACTTCCGACTCTTCCGCCGACAACAATTTTATTATCGGCCTGGAACATCAGATCATTCGCTCTCGCTTCCAAAGAGGTCAGCATGATTCCCCCGTTGGCGAAAGTTGAATCGAGCGAGCCATCGTGGTTGTAACGTACCAAGGCCACCCTGGGGAAGCCGTTCACCGACGGGGTTCCGGCAAGAACAATTTTCCCGTCGCATTGCACCGCGACGGAACCGACTATGGCGAATGCCGTCGCGACCTGCGTGAACACCTTACCGTCGCCATCGAATGTAGTATCGGGCGAGCCGTCTGCATTGAAACGAATAACAAGAAATGTATAAGTCTGACCATCCACAGTGGATGAGATGCCCGCTGTTACGATTTTCCCGTCCGACCGAATGGCGATGTCGCTCATGCCGTCTCTACGGTCAGGTGAAGACGGCGCAAAGGCTTTGCCATCGCCGTCGAATGTCGTATCAAGCGGGCTTTGCCTCAATACCCCTGAAAGTTTAAGCAGTTTTGGATCAAGGTAGGTGGGTTTTGGGGCAGAGCAGCGCAGCGACTATTTTTCTCTGAAGAAATCAGCCGTACCAATTCCGGCTAAATAGCCAAACACCGCTCCAAAGATTCCCGTTAAGAGTGAGGCTCCTAGTATTTCGTGTCCTGTAGCAGCAAAATAAATCCCAAAACCCACACAGCAAGTTATCATCAGCAAAACCACTATAATGATAGGCCACAATATTTTAGTCCTATCTTTATGGCATCCGACTTTATAGTCATACTCTCGCTTGTTTTCACTTGCTGCATCTTGCTGTTTTTGTGAGAGGTACTTGTATTTGTTTTCGTTATCTTTGGCTACAGTGTCAGCCGCAATCTTGAATATTTCAGGGTCTATCTTTTGACTACTACCGCGCTCAACATAAGTAGTGAAGACTTCTCTAAGCCTATGCACGATGCGCTCCTGTTGTGGTGGGGACAGGTCTTTTTGTGAGAGGACTGAAATGAGTTCTTCAATCCTTTGTTCAAGATTTTGCTTATCAGAGGAAGGCACTAAAGACGAAGATTCGCCATTTTGTGGCGAATCTTCTGGCAAGGCTTCTTTTTGTGGTTTCTCTTCGCTCATTTTCTCCTAAACGCAGACCGAAACCGCTCCATTATACTTGACACCCTCTTTTGCAGATACTCTCTTTTTTCCTCATCCGTTGTATAGACATTCACGTCCCAATGACCGCAATTCAGATCATCAAGAACGACCAAAGCATCAGGATGAAGGACTGTCTCTTTTTTGTACTTTTCAAGAACCTCATCATCATCTAAATGATGAGACTCGTCTTCGTAGCTATATTCTAGTATATTAGTACTCATACCAACTCTCCTTTCGGAGATGGTGCACTCTCATTCTAGAGAGTGTTGTGGGTCGCTTTGAGTCATGTCTTGGCAGGCAATACTCAAAGCGACCTTTTTAATTTGACGCTCCCCGGTAGACATTTGCTTTGGCGTGTTGCCTTGGTGCCCAAGTGGTCTATCTCGTCTTAACGAGAGACAACAAAAGCCGCATCGCTTTGCGATTACGGCAAGTTCCTGTCTCAAATAACAGGGAGAAAACTTAATCACCTAAGATTTCGCGCGGCTAAAGTAAGTACTTACTTACATCTTTCCACTACCTTATTGTACGTATAGCGGAGCCATACTGTCAACATACCATGTGAGTACAACATGCTAGATTTATTGCATTTATCTGTGCCCGCAAGATTTCCGGCAGGGGTTGGGGATGTAAGGAGTAAGCCCTTGCGCTTCTCATCACGAAAGGGCTTTCCTCGTCACGCAACTTCTGCGTAGAACTTCGGCTTTAGATTCAACTCGTACATAGCTTGAATCAAGCAACAGATATTGTGGCACAGCACCTTACATAACGCTTCATTGATCTGCGCTCTGTCTCTCTTGCCTCTGAGAGCCGAGCCGAACTTAGATTTAATCATGTGGAAAGTAGTTTCCACGTTGCTTCTCTAGTGATAGTTCTGCATGAATCGCTCCTGATTATAAGAGAAGAAGTGATACATCTGTTTCCAGAGCGGGCTATGTCGCTTCTCATTCGCCACGCTGTTAGCCTTGAACGGGATGTAAGGCATCGCCGCGTTCTCTGCCACTACTTTCAGATTGTCATTCGACAAGTAAGCCTTATCGCCGCTTACCTGATTCATCACAAAGTTCTCTGCCGTCCGCTCAACTAGCGGCTTGAACATCGGAGAATCGCCAGCATAACGATCTGTGATTTCAACACTCGTTACTACGTTCGTTTTCACTCCGCACATGAGATGTACTTTTATCCACTGTCTCTGTTCTAACAGTTTCGGGTCTGCGCCATACTTGGCATGAACCCACTGCACAAACTGACAGGTTGAAAGGCCGGATGAGTCAACGGCAAAGTCTCTCTCAATAGATGCCAGAGGTAAGCTGCTTTCTTCGATTAACATTTGCAGATAAGGCGTGAGCATATCCATATCGAAGTAACGAAAGATAGAGTTATAAGCGGGCAGCTTTGAGAGATAGCCTTTGCCGTGCGCGTCTCTGAGGTCTGAGATGAAGCGACGGCCTGAGAACGTAGAGTAAACCTTAAAGGCCATTGCAAAGATCATATCTTCTGATGGCAAGCGCGGGCGTCCGTTCATCTGCGCTGGCTCTCCGACGCCTGCACAAAGTTGATGGAGCAAGTATTGAAACTGCGCTTTCTCCATCGTTTGAGCTTTGTTATAAGCAGGCCATTCTTGGCGGTACGTTTGGCGAGTGACCTTCTCTGTGATCGTGGTCGTCGTCTTGCCGTTCTCAGTAACTGTGGTCTGTGTGCGCTCTATCTGTTCGATTGAATGTTCGACAGCATAGATATGTTTGCACTTGGCTTGACGGAACTCATAATCAGGGCAAGAGCAACGTGAGGCTTTAGCGTCAACTTTATATTTGCCGCGTCCCGATTGGGAAGGAACGAGATAAAGACCATTCTCTTGTTTGAGGTTTCTGCTAGTTGCTATGGCGATGCCTTTTTGTTTGCGTATGTCCATTGTGAACTCCTGTATTTATTTGAAGTTCACACAGCAAAAGCGTATAATGAATTTGCGCTATCATGCAGCTTCGGCTGTGTGGTTTAAGCCTCGCGGGTTGTTACAAGCAACTTGCGGGGCTTCTAATTAAAGGCTTACCACGCCCCATTACCTTCTGGCTTTTGCGGAGACTAAAGGTAACGGGGCTTCCTATTATCGCCCGCCGCGTCGGTAAGCAAAGGTGAACGCGGCGAGCTACTTATCTTCTCACCATTCAAAGACCCCCTAAGAGCCTTCATTATACGCTTTATTGATTTTATGTCAATAGGTCTGCCATAAAACATGCCATAAAATTTACTTGCATCGGCAATAAAACTTCTGTATCGTAACGGCTATTGGAGGAACACTGTTATGAGTGCTAATGAGAATGACGCTACTGGTACCGAAGTTACGCGATTTAAGCATCGCAGCCCAAACTATCCCGCCATCGGTCTGGTAAAGGCTCTTGAAAGGGCACAGACGATTAAGGAGAAAGCCGGACGGCATCAAATGTCCGTTGGTGCTGCTCACGCTGCGTGGAAGTACAAAGCAGGAGTTGGAGACCAAAACATAGCAGCATTAAAGGCTTACGGACTTATTGAGGTTCAAGGGAAAAAGGATACGCGCCAAATTCGCCTTACAGAAGGCGCATGGCGTATCCTCGGTAATGCCCCGAACCGTGCCGCACTTCTCGCTGAGGCTGCCCTAAAGCCCGAAATCCACGAGGAAATCTGGGAGAAGTACGAGGGTACTTTACCAGCGGACGAAGTGCTTAGGGACTATTTAGTTTGGGAGCGCAAGTTTAACGAAGCATCTGTTGATAGTTTTATTGCTCAATTTAGGAACACTATTGCCTTTGCAGGATTAACTTCATCTGATAAAATGACAGACGAGGACGATTGGGAGACCAATGAGACCCAAAATACAGATGAGGCCGTTGACGCCCAGAAGCGCGACGAAGGCAAAGGAGGCCGCAAGGTGAGTATGCCAGAAGCCAATAGAATACCAATGCCGCCAACAGGCCAAATGCACTTTCCACTTTATTTGTCGAAGGGGCAACAAGCTACTTTATATGTTCCTTCTGTGATGAATGAGAAGGAGTTCGATCTGCTGAAAAAGCAGATTCAGCATAGCCTTGCTGTGATGGAGGCAACGGCAGTTATTGAGAATGAGCCGTCACGGGCTGATCTAGAGAGGTCAAGGGGCACAGGCGAACGCGAAGCCCAGCACAGCCTGCTAGACGAAGGGTTAGATAGCGGGCTGACCGAATAAGTATAGAAAAGAAGGGGGCACGTCGCCCCTTTTCCTTTACCCTTTTCCACAATCGTAAATCTCACACCACATACTTTTGAGGCAGCATTAAGCAGTTATGGGGCAAGTGGGGGTTTTGAGGCAAAGCCTATCAAGCGAGCCGTTCGGATTCAGGCGAATAAACGCCTGATCGAAACTGGTGCCGGGCATGGGCTGCACGGACGTGCCACCGACGATGATTTTACCGTCCGGCTGTATTTTAATGGCACGCGCGCTGTCGGAAGTTCCGCGTAAGTCCACATTGAGTTCGCCCGTCGAGTTGAATGTCGTGTCAAAGCTTCCGTTGGAATTTAGTCTGGCAATATAAAAATCCGAGGTTGCGGAACTTTCGATAAGTGCGACAAAAACTATTTTCCCGTCTGGCTGCAAAGCCATCTTTCCGGGAGCGAATGCTGAAATAGTTACTTTGCCGCCGGTGCCGAAATTCGAGTCAATGCTCCCATCAGCGTTGTAGCGAACGATAACGGCTCGCCGCGTTGATTGCATACCATCCAAGCCCTGGCCGAGGACAATGATTTTTCCATCCGGTTGGACGACTAAGTCGGTGACAGCTTCTGAGACTTGACCATTGTCAGTGGTGAGCATTCCGTCACTGTCAAACGACATATCCAGATCGCCATCGGCTGCAAAAGTTTCCGCCGTCGTTCCCAAAAAGAGAATTACAAACAGAAGGAAGGTTGCTCGGGCTGTGTGCGACATCATAATTTTCCTTAAGGCTTTTTCTAGAATTAAGAATTCAAGGGAAGGATGATTGAACCAACAAGTTAGCGTCACGTTTAAAATGCAAGGTTTTTACTAAAAATGCAAGTTTTTACTGCAAATGGATTAGGGGCAAATCGAATGAACTGACCAACGCCGGAAATAACCGGGCGCGCATTCAATGAAACAAGCCTTCAATCTTATGAATGAAAGACAAGCTATTTCCGCTCCGATTCAATGAGTCGTCGGGCGGCGTCTTTGTTATCAAATAACTCTGTCACCACCCTGATTTAATATATGCATCTGAACGCACGGATTTCATTTGAACTACTAAGCTCTTTGCATAAGATTGGGAATAAGGCCCCATCACCACTGCCCATAAACCGCCTCTCAGGCCATGATAGTTATTCGTATCGATAATGCTTGCGTCATAACCTAACCCCCGAACAGATTGGAGCCGTTTATTAGCTTGGTCATAATCGTTCTTAGGGAATGAGCCGAGAATAACAAACCAGGTTCCGGCAGATGGCTGTGGTAGCTGCCTTGTCGGTGGTGAAGGAGACCTGTTATCTGTAGGTGTTGTTTTAGCCTCTGTCTCTGATTCTCGTTTAGGTGTGCTTACCGGTAATGTAGAAGAAATATTTGAAACATTCGAAGAGTTAGAAGCAGGCGGATTAGCCGTAGAGGTATCTTTACCTCCTGACCTAAGCAGCGCCACAATACCGCCCCCTGCAATTAAAGCCAGCAGAGCAATGATGAAATAAATCGGCCAGGGAATCCTATTGGGTCTGACTGCTTCGGAGTGCGGCGAAGGCAGGATTTCGGTTTGAGCATTGGTGATTCGCAGTGGTGGAATACGCTGAGTCGCTTCGGAATCATATGGTGCAGATAAAAGAGAACCATCAGCCAAACAAAAGGTCAATGTTTCATCGGCATAAGTTCGATTGCATGTGGGGCAACTTTTCATCGAAATTCTCCGGCTGCGATATAAAATTCTCGTACGCTGGATTTAATGATAAAGC
The DNA here is from genome assembly GCA_964246305.1 of uncultured Pyrinomonadaceae bacterium. Taxonomy (GTDB): domain Bacteria; phylum Acidobacteriota; class Blastocatellia; order Pyrinomonadales; family Pyrinomonadaceae; genus JACMLC01. Next base: position 22,437 of record CAXTPS010000012.1, on the reverse strand, counting down.
AATAATGAATTGCTTTCGATGAAAGAAGATGCCCAAACGCCGGAATTAATCCGCCCCGCGATAGCATGGCTTTCATACTTGTTCTCTCCGGCTTGCTTGAAGGCTGCTCGCGGAGCGGGTTGAAGAGTTATTAGGTCGCGCATCCGATGCTCAATGTTTTATGGCTTAGACTCCTGCATCGCCTTCTCTTTGGCCTTAGCTCGACGCTCCTTTAACTTTTGTTCCGCCACTGAATCGACCAGCAACACGTAATTAAGATTACCGCCCGTGCCCCCGGCAAAGACACGAATCTCAAAGTCCTGACACTTGAGAATCTTTAACTGCGTGTCCATTCCAACATATGCTTCCCATGCGTCTGCCGCAGGGAGATTCGTTCCCTCAACAAATTTCGCTACAAATTTATCAACGTGCGGCCATTCAGGGCCGTTGTAGCCGACGGAGAAAGTAGAAACGCGACCGTCCAGAAGCGTAAATGTGATTTGACTGATGCCGACAAATTTCTCTTTTGATTTATACCTATCGGGTCTGACGATAAAGCTGGAGACACCAAATTGGCTGGCCGGTCTGGATAAGCTGGAACGGACTTCAGCATCCTCACTGCTGCCGGGAAAGAGCCCCATCACTTGCTCCGGGGTCATACCTAGCCTGAGACCATTTATAACATCAACCTGCGCTATGGTGAGATTACAAATTGCTTTACCGGTAGTGCCCGGATCATTCGTCTGAGCTGAGACGGCAGATACTCCAATTATTAAGAGTCCGATTGCCAGAAATTGTTTCACCTTCTACTCCTTTAGTTTTCCGCGCAGCATCCAAGTTGACTTTGAAAGACCGGCTAACTCGCGCTCCGGTTGAATAAGTTGTTAGACCACCTATGAATTATATCATTCAGCTCTGCACTCGCTATTCTGATCTTCGTCACATGCGACTTGACTGTCTTGTTTCGCGGAGCGGACCTAACGGTCTCGGGATGAGACGCCCGGCCAGCCAAGGCTAGTATCGCGCCAAAGCCAAACACCGGGCTGGCCGGGTCGGCCCCAATGATTTGTTAGCCTGCACTTCGCCTTGAAGAGAATCGTGCCTGGCGGTCGCTGGCCGCAACCCGATCCGCGCCCGTCACCTACCCCGTGCGACGGCCCGTTCCATGTTCGGGTTGTTTGCACTACCGGGACCGACGCCATGGCAGGCTCCACAGTCCGCGCGCCGAGAGGATGAAGGAGAAGAGCGCGATCACTCCGAGCGCGATCAGCGTCCAGACGAAGAAGAAGCCTCCGCTGGAGTTCGCGATGCCGCTGGCGACACCGACACCTTTCCCCCTCATGTGGATGACCGGGACGCCCAACCCAAGGAGCGACCCGAGGAGCATGATGATGTACCCGGATCGCCGTTCGAAGAGCACCAGCGTTCCGTACAGCCAGACGACGGAGATGAGCGCTCCCCCAATGAGGTTTGAGAGTCCTCCCGGCTCAAACCCGCGCACGATGTCGTCCGTCAGGTGAAGCGTAAAGAAGAGGATCGAGAGCAGAGATGCGATGGTTAGCATAACGCTGTGTTTCATTTGATATTTTCCTTGGTGCTCCTCCAAATCAACTCCCTCCCGGGCATCTCTACTTACATAAAGATCAGAGAGCGCAAATATTAACAGCACGCCTAACATTACGTTCTTGCTTCGCTATTACGAGGGTAATGCTAAGAAGGTTCGAGCCGCCTAACGCTGGAATTAACCGGGCGCGGAGATACCATATCAAGCGTTCAAGTTATCGGATGAAAGCCGCGCTATTCGCGCTCCGGTCGAATGACTTGCTGGGCGTCAGCCGCAATTCAGAGTCCCCCAACTCGCCAAAAGCGCAACAGCCGCCGCATATGATTTCGCCTCAAGGTAATGAAGGTCTGTGCCGCAAACCCAAGCGATACGAATGCCATTGTTGCGCGTCGTAACTTTAAACCGAAAGATTAGCACACTACAGGCGCACAAACGGGCGACCATAAATTATGGCCGCCCGTAACTTGGTCAATCAAAATCGCTGGCGGGCAGGGACTCGAACCCCGATAGCCAGATTCAGAGTCTGGAGTCCTACCATTGGACGACCCGCCATCATGCCCTGCCGCTCTCGCGCTCAACGCTTCCGCGATGGCCTCTTGAACAGGGGCTTAAGAAATTTACGTGTGCGCGCACCGGTTGTCAAATGCCGCGCGCAAATGTTGCTTGCAGGCATCATCACAATCGCCGCCGGTGTGCGATAAAGAAAAATTAAGCTTGCTCTCTGCTACGCATCGGACGCACAATGCCGCGTGAGATTTTCTCGTCACGGCTGCGCGCCGTCCGGTCTGCGGAGAGCGTTTTTGTTTCGCTTTCCGCGCGCCGCGCCGCTTCGGACGGAGCCGTTTTTCGATAAAGGAAATTTGAGCAGATGAGCACTGACGGGACACGCGCCGGAAAAAATCCAGAGTCTGAGAAAGAGCTGCGCCGCTTGATCGCAGAGCACGAGGCGAGGCTGACGGAGATCGCAGACCTCGTCGCGCACGTGCGCCACGAGATCAACAATCCGCTGACGGGCGTGCTCGGTCAGGCGCAACTGCTCCTGCGCAGTGAGCTGGACGATGTGGCGCGTCGCCGCGTCGAAACCATCGAGCAGCTCGCCTCGCGCATACGCGACACCGTCGCACGCCTGCGCGACGTGCAACGCCCGCATCAACCATTCGATTACGACGAAGACGAAAGTTCCAATCTCCAAGTTCCAGATTCCAAGTCGTAGAAAAGTTCCGGGCTCCGAGTTCCAGATTCCAAGTTCCAGATTCCAAGTTAAGAACTGGCCTTTGACTTGGAATCTGGAACTTGGAACCTTAAGCCTTGTGTATCGGGGAGAGCGTGGAAGGCTCCGGCGCGGGCGCGTATTGCGGTGTGGGTGCTTTGATCTCGACTCGTTCGCGCGCCTCCGGCAGAGCGGCTTTTGAGGTCGCGGAGAGCGCGAGAGCCAGAAGTCCTGCCGCTTCGCTCAACAGCCTTTGCAGGTTCGGGCTGTACTCGCCGAGGACGGATGAATAGAGCGCGACCGTTCCGTACAACTCCTTGCCTTTCATAATCGGAAAAACGGCGAGCGTGCGATAAGCCGCAAACTTTTCCGCCAGAGTCGGCGGCAGGTCAAGCTTCGGGTCTGTGTTGCAGAAGGGATGGCGATTGGCTATGACCCAGCCGGAGACGCCTTCGCCCGGCATCACTGTGCGCCCGACGAGCGATGCGCCGTGCTCGCCCGCCGCATGTGTGATCGAGTAGTCGCCGCTCTCCGCATCCGCCAGCGTCATGGCGCAGGTATCGTAGGGCGCGACATCGCGCAGCCTCTCGACAAATGCCATAAGAATCTCTTCGCGCCCGCACGCGCTGTGAAGCGATTGCACCAGTGTGTAAAGAGCGCGCAATTCGTCAAGCGCGAACTCAGGCTGCTGCGTCTCTGTGTTCTCAGTCATAGTTTCCGCTAATCCTGCCGCAGGCGCGACTTGCCGCGCGGCTTCTGACAATTGTTCGACCGGCTCAATTCCGAAAGTCGGCATCGGTGCGTCGCGATGCGCTCGAATCTCGGCTTCAAATTCGGGCAGGTGCGTGATGAATGTCCCGACCACTCGCGGGTCATAGAGGCTGCCGCTATTCGTCATCAGAAAATCAATCGCCTGTTCGCGTGTCATGCCTTTGCGGTACTGGCGGTCTTCGCGCACGGCGTCGAAGCAATCCACCACCGATAAGATTCTCGCCGTCAACGGAATGTTCTCGGCTGAAAGTCCATCAGGATAACCTCTGCCGTCCCATCTCTCGTGATGATGTCGCACGACCGGAACGACCGGGTAAGGGAACTCCACGCGTCCGAGTATCTGCGCTCCGATGACCGTGTGCATCTTCATCTTCTCGAACTCGGCGGCGGTGAGCTTGCCGGGCTTGTTGAGGATGTAATCGGGGACAGCGATCTTGCCGATGTCGTGGAGCAAGGCTCCGGCTTTGAGCGCATCGACTTCGGAGTCGGAGCAACCTAAGAGACGCGCTACCCCTGCCGCATAAATTTGGACGCGGAGGACGTGCTCGTGCGTGACTTCGTCTTTGGCGTTGATGGCGACGGCGAGGGCTTCGACCATCTCGTGATGCGCTTTCTCAAGCGAGTTGATGCGCTCCTGTATGCTGTTGCGATGCTGCCTGTGCCCAAAATAAATGGCGAGGAGCAGCGGCGCGCCGATGATGATCATCATCAATACATCGTATTGAAGCGCGATGTATATCAGGCTCGCCGCCGCGCTCGTCGGCAGGAACATGGGGACGGTCCACAGCAGATTGGCTTTCCAGCTTTGCAGCACCGGATGTTGATTGCGCAGAGCGAAGAGCGTCGAGATAAGCCCCAGGTTGACGATGCTGTGAGTGAGGCTTGCCCCCAGCAGTGCGACGGCAACTAAAGGCAAAGCCTTGAGGCTCGAACCCGCAACGCCCCCGCCCGCACGTAGCACACACAGGAGCGTGACGCCTGCCGCGGCGATGGCGAGCGACATCATGCCGAATGAGAAAAGATTGCTTGAGAGACGACGCACGGTGCGGCGCGATGAAGTAAAGCCTTCGATGCCCGCGATGAAGATTGCAGCCGCCAGCCCGTAACGACAGACGATCAGGAGGACGATGGCGTCTGAGAACGTGAAGGTGAATTTTTCCTGTGAGGTCTTTAAGACTGACGGGACGGGAAAGGTGTTCGGGAACATGCCCGTGATAATCGTCAGCGGCACGAGCGCGAGAAGCATCAACTGGTCGGACGCGGCATAACGCGTGGCGAGCAACGCCGCTGCGCCCAGCCACAGAGAGATGCCGGAGATGCTCACTGCTGCCGTGTATGCGCGGCAAGTTATATCACCTTTTGCTTTTGACATGGCCTCTCACGCTTTATTCAGTAGCGGGTCAGTTTGAAAATCTGATGTGTCTCAATCATCAGAAAAGAATCTCGCGTAAAGGCGCAAAGGTGTTGAGTGCTTTCTATTCTTGAATGCCTTCTTTACGCCTTTGCGCCTTTGCGCGAAACTGTCTTTTTCTTCGCCTCATTTGATACTGCCCCGCTACCAAATTCAGTGATGCGGAAAGAGCGGACTCGTGCTGGAAAGCCTGCGGACTCCGGTCGGCAGAGCCTCTTCGCCCTGAATCATCACGCGCCCCTCGCCGCCCGCTATCGAGCTTGGATCAATCAGATTCGATGCCCACAGCGGTTGATTTTCAAAAGACCAATTGCTGCGACTGCTATTTATCATCTCGCCGTCAGCTTCGACGACTTCGCTGCTCACGACGAAGCCGCTGCCTACCACGATGCCGCTGCTCACGACGAAGCCGCTGCTGACGACGAAGCCACTGCTGATAATGATGCCGCTGCTGACGACGAAGCCGTTGGCAAAGACGTAAGAGCCGTCGTTCATCATGTAACCGTTCGCGAGGGCGAAGCCGTTCGTGATGAAGCTGCCGTCCGTTAAGCAATAGGCCGCCGTCAAACGCAGGCGATCCGTGAACGCGACTCCCTCAGCCCAGATGAGGCCGTTGTTGAGCGGCATCGCTTCGCCCGCGATGGGCGAAGTCAGGCCGAGCGTTTGATATGTGACGTTGTTCTGCGTGATGAGATTCTCACCGAATCGCGCGTGGTTCGCGTCTTTGCGAATCGCCTTCGAGACCGTGACCGCCGCGCTCGTGTTCAGCTCGCCCGCGCCTTCTGTGACGACGCGCTCGAAAGCGCCCATCTGACCGCTCGCCAGCATCGCTTCGTAAACCGGAAGACGCTGCGCCGTTCGCATGAGCAGGGCTTTGACTATGCCCGGCGTCAGCGACGGATTGGCTTCGAGCATCAAAGCGGCTGTGCCCGCGACTGCCGGAGCCGCAAACGAAGTTCCGCTTAAGACTTGATATGTGCCCGTCGCCTGCGGGTTGTAAGCGGTCGTGCTGCCGAAGACGAGCGTGCCGACGAGTCCGCCGCCGCCCGAAGGCGAATAGGAATATGTCGAGTTTGGCGAAGAGGCCGCAGTCTCAGCCGCGCCGATACGATTGCCGGGCGCGACCAGATCGGGCTTCGCCACGCCGTCAACCAGCGTCGGCCCGCGCGAAGAATAAGTCGTGACGACATCATCCGAACGAACGTTGGTCTGCTGCGTGTTGGTCGCGCCGACCGTAATCACATCCGGCGAGTTTGCCGGAGAGAGTATGCCGCCGTAAATCGTGTTGCCGTTTGAATCTTTGCCCCAGTTGCCCGCTGCGACGACGACGACGATGCCCGCATCGACCGCGCGCGAGACCGCCTGACATAAAGGGTCTGTGCGGTAGCTCTGCGTGACGGGCGCGCCGAGCGAGAGATTGATGACGCGTATGTTGTAAGTGTTCCGGTTCTGGATGACCCAGTTGATTCCGGCGATGACGTTTGAGATCGTGCCGCTCCCTTGCGAGTTAAGCACGCGTACGTCTATCAGGTTGGCGCCCGTAGCGATGCCGCCGTAAGTCTGTGTGCCCGGATTCTGCGACGCGCTTTCTTCGCTCGCACATCCGGTTCCGGCGGCGACTCCTGCTGTGTGCGTGCCGTGGCCGAACGCATCCGTCGTGCGGTTCTCGCCTGTGAAGTCTATGTGCTTCTTGATGCGGTCGTAGGATTGGACGTAGCCTTGAGAGAGCACGCCCGTGCCGAGCAGCCCGCCGCTCGATTGCCATTGATAGCCATTAAACTCTGCCGCGTCAGCCGGACTGATGCCGCTGTCTAAAATGGCTACGCCGATTTTGTTGCCCGCGCCGCCGTTCGCCATCGCCGTGTTGCCCTGCGGCAAGACCTTGCTCGCGCCCGTAGTGATTTCGACGTGGCTCGTGTTGTCAGGCGACGAGGTTGAAAGCGAGCGCACTTCCTGATCCGCGGACATCCATGCGACATCGTTGAGCGATGCAATCTCTTCGAGCTTGCCGACAGGCACGTCCGCGACGAGCGTGTTCAGAGAGTCCAACTGGCGGCTGACCCTTGCGCCCGCACGCTCAAGCGCGAGCCGCGCACGTCCGGCAGCTTTGCCGTCCGCGAGGTTGAGAATGACGCGCGTCTTCTCTGTGCTTCCAGCCTGAACCTGTTGAGCGCGAGCGCGCAGGCTCAAAGGCATCTTGCCCTCTCTGTGATTCCGCGCGGCGCCTCCCTGCGTTTGCTCTACCTGCCTCCTGCCCGCGCACACGAGTGGCGCGAAGAGGGAAAGCATCAAGACTAAAGTCAGCGGGATAGAATTACGCATCAAGCTTCACGTTCCTTAAAAAGATAAAAACTACCTTCCGAAAAATTTCGTGCGACGCTTAATGCGTCAGCTCGGATTCCAGTTGCGCGCGCGTCAGATTCAGCGGCGCGGTCTTGTAAGCCTGCGCGGCCTGCGGGACGAGCGCCTCAGCCTCCGCCTTGAGACGAATCGGGGCGACCGTTTCATCCGTCGCGGCAGAGAGGGCGGTTGCCAGAAAGGCTGTGGCCTCTTCAATCATCTTCTGATGTTCTTTGTTGTATTCAGCAAGTTCAGATGAGTAGAGCGAGACGGCTCCGAGCACATCCCTGTCTTTCATAATCGGGAAAGCCGCGAGTGTGCGATAGGCCGCAAACCTGTCTGCCAGAGTCGGCGGCAGGTCGAGCTTCGGGTCTGTGTTGCAGAACGGCTGGCGGTTGGCGATAGTCCAGCCAGTGACGCCCTCGCCCGGCATCACTTTGCGTCCGACGAGCGACGCGCCATGCTCTCCCGCCGCGCACATCACGAAATTATCTCCAGTGTTCGGCATGACCAGCGTCACAGAGCAGGTGTCATACGGCACTACGTCGCGCAGCTTCTCGGTAAAGGTTTCGAGAATCTCGTCACGACCGCTCGCGCCGTTGATGGCTTGCGTGAGCACGTAAATCGCGCGCAGTTGTCTGGTGTTGGCCGGAGTCAGCGCGGCTTCATCTTCTGCTTCAGCGAGTCCGGCTGCCGGAGCCACGTTGCGCGCGGCTTCGGATAACTCTTCCATCTGCTCTATGCCGAAGGTCGGCGCGGGCACATCCTTGTGCGCCAGAATCTCGGCTTCAAACTCTGGCAGGTGCGTGATGAATGTCCCGACCACTCGCGGGTCATACTGCGTCCCGCTGCCCTGCATAATCAGGTTGATGGCATCCTCACGCGACAAGCCTTTGCGATACTGGCGGTCTTCGCGCACGGCGTCGAAGCAATCCACCACCGATAAGATTCTCGCCGTCAACGGAATGTTCTCGGCTGAAAGTCCATCAGGATAACCTCTGCCGTCCCATCTCTCGTGATGATGTCGCACGACCGGAACGACCGGGTAAGGGAACTCCACGCGTCCGAGTATCTGCGCTCCGATGACCGTGTGCATCTTCATCTTCTCGAACTCGGCGGCGGTGAGCTTGCCGGGCTTGTTGAGGATGTAATCGGGGACAGCGATCTTGCCGATGTCGTGGAGCAAGGCTCCGGCTTTGAGCGCATCGACTTCGGAGTCGGAGCAACCTAAGAGACGCGCTACCCCTGCCGCATAAATTTGGACGCGGAGGACGTGCTCGTGCGTGACTTCGTCTTTGGCGTTGATGGCGACGGCGAGGGCTTCGATGGTTTCCCTATGCCCCTTCTCCATAATGCCTATGCGCTGATCGACGCTGTTGCGATACTGCCTATGTCCCAGATAGATTGCGAGAAAGATCGGCGCGCCGATGATGGTCGTGATTAAGAGGTCATGCTGGAGCGCAAAGTAGATGAGCGTGGCTGCCGTGCCCGTCGGGAGAAACATCGGCGCGACCCACAGGAAATTCTCTTTGCAGGATTTGATGACCGGGTTGTCATAACGCAGCGCGATGACGGTCGAGACCAGCGAGATGTTGATGACGTAGTGAACGAAGCTTGCGGCGAGCAGCGAGACCGCGATTGCCACCAGCGAATAATTTCCGGTCTGCTCCACGCGGAAACTGTAGTGCAGAACTGCGCTGAGCGTGAAAGCGGCGGCGGTCGTCGAGAGCGACATCATGCTTGAAGAGAAGAGGTCTCTCACGATGTCGTATCCCTTGACCCTGTGTATGCGCCATGAAGAGGTGTAGCCCTCGATACCGTGTATGAAGATAGCGGCCACGGGGCCGTACCAGAGAGCCGTCAGTAGGATGATGGAGTCAACGAGTGTGAAGGTGAATCTATCGTTCGTGAACCGCATGCCCTCCGGCAGCTTGAAGGTATGCGAGAACATCCCGACCACGACGGTCAGCGGCACGAGCGCGGCGATGATCGAAAGGTCTCGCACCGCGTGTGTGAAAATCAGGCTGGCTGCAGCGGCGAGCCAGACAATAATGCCTATCGCGCTCACCACTATCTGGAACCTGCGGCTTTTTTTGTTGAATTTTGTCTTAGCCATTCTCCGCACCTTCTGGCAATAGATAATGCCTCTCTTCCTTGTTCGTAATTTCAATCGCGGGCGACATGAGGCATACAAAATTTAGGGCTGATGATTGACCGTCAATGCTTTAAAAGCACGGCGGCGAGTATTCTATAACAAGGAGCGTGCCGCGAGCCTGTGGCGGCTAAACTGTTGAAAACATTACAACGGCGGGAGCTACTGAAAATGTAGAATCGTCTGTTTGACCGATTGAATTGACTTGTCGGTCAGACAGACGAGTTGAAGTGATTGACTGCGATGTTTCCAGAAATTACGTCTAAGCTGTCTTTGCAGAACTCTTCTCGCTGAGCATCTGTTTGTCCTGTAAAAAGATGGTGTGGTAGTAGCTTCGCAGTTGATAACCGGCTTTGCGATAGAGTGCGACTGCCGCTTCGTTGCGCTCGTTGACCAGCAGCGAGAGCGAGATCGAGCGCGACAGCAGCACGCGTCCCATCTTCATCAGGCAGCGCGAGCCGTAACCCTTGCCGCGCTCGTCCGGGTTGACGTAGACGCCTTCCAGATAGATGACTTCGGGCGTGTCGGAAACGATGTCGGCTTTGAAAACGAGTTTGTCATTTTCTATCAAGACCCACACGCGTCCCTGCTCTATGCGCCGCGCAGTGCGTATGCGAAAGCCAATCGGGTCTTGCTCCAAAGGATTGACGCCGTGCTCTTCGACGGACAGAGAGGCGTGCGCCGCGACGACGTGTCCGAGGTCGTCTATCGTCGCTTGCCTGAGCGCGAGCACGTCCGAAAAATTTTCGACCGGCCAGCGTTGCTCCATCAAAAGGTCTCTGCAAACCATGCGCGGCTCGCGTCCTGACTCGGCATAGTGCTGCCAGAACGCATCGATCTTGCTTTCTTCGCCCATGATCAGGTGCGGGCGTGCATCGCTCTGCGCCAGCCGTGCGAAAGCATTCATCGCGGCATCGCTTCTGGCTTCGACCAGTATCACGTGCCCTATCAGAGCCACGCCTTCAAGTCGGCCTGCGCCGTCGCGGCAGCCGTAGAAGTCGCCGCGATTAAAGGGGCTGATGATTCCGTTATCGCGTATGAAGCCCGCCATAAAAACCGTGTGAATCGGACGGACTGCGAGAAATTCAAGCACCTCCGCTTCGTCCTCTTCCGCGAGCGGGCGAATCGTCATCGGGTCTTCCTCGATGTGCGGCGAAGCGTGCTGGGCGACCGCCGCCAGTTTGTCTTGTAGAGTTAAGAGTGTCATGGGTCTGCCTTCAGGTCGCATGAGTGGGAGTGTCTTAAAACGCGTGGAGGGACAGCGAGGAATGTTTTGTCCCTCCACGCCTTGATATTTTCTCGTTAGTTTTCAGGCTCAGGCGTAATGACTGGCTGCATGGACGGAGTGTCATCGCCGCCCATCATTGACGAATACGCCTGCATGGTGGAATCGCTCAGGAGAATGCCGTCGCTCAGGAGGATGCTGTCACTCAGAAGAATGCCATCACCGATAATGATGGTGTCACTCAGGAGAATGCCGTCGCCCATGAGCTGTCCGCGATTCATGAAGGGCACGCCGTCGCTCAGCAGTATGCCGTCGCTCGTGAGTATAGTGTCGCTCAGGAGAATACCGTCGCTCATCAAGATGCCGTTGCGTGACATCGCTCCGCCGGTGACGCAGACGGCATCCGTCAAGAGCACGCCCGTCCGGTAAGTCCCCTGATATTTGGTGATCCAGTCTCTGCCGGTGGCAAAGGTGTAGTTCAGGATAACGCCCTGACCCCACGTGAACGTCTGCCCTGCAATCGTGCTCTGCGGGACAGGCGGCGTCGCCGTCGTCAGGAGAGGCGAGCCGACCGGCGTCGTGTCCGTCAGGTCTGTGCGAACGAGTCTGGCGAGGCGAACCGCGCCGTCTATGTTGAGCTGGCCTGCGCCCTGCTCGAACTGGTTAAAGCCGTTGATGGGCTGTGCCGTGTACATCAGAATCATCTTGACCATGTTGGGCGTCAGCTTCGGGTTGGCCTGGAGCAAGAGAGCCGCCGCGCCCGCCACAATCGGAGATGACATAGAACTGCCGCTCAAAGTCATCTGATCCTGCTTCTTATCTATATCGTAACCTATATCGAGCGCCGGGTTGCTGACCACCAGAAGGTTCTTATCCGACTCTGCGGAATACAGTTTGTTGCCGGGCGCGACGAGGTCTGGCTTGATCAGATTGTCGTAGTGCTTGACGCCCAGCGTGTCCGTGTAGTAGCTGCGTGTCGGGCCGCGCGAGCTGTAGGTCGCCATCGTGTCATCCGAGCGCACGTCTGTGCCCATCGAATTGCTCGCGCCGACCGTGATCGCCGCAGGCTCGATGCCGGGCGAATGAATGTGGCCGTAAATTTTCGTTCCGTCCGAATTCTTGCCGTTGTTTCCGGCAGCCGCGACGACGACCACGCCCGCGTCAACAAGGCGACGCACGGCGCGGCACACGGGGTCGTTCTGGTAAGAGCTGACGGCGTATGCGCCGAGGCTCATGTTGATGACTTTGATGTTGTAGGCCGTCTTGTTCGTCATCACCCAGTCGAGCGCGGACAGGAGCGAAGCGGATGTTCCGGTGCCCTGAGCATTCAGGACGCGGAGGCTGATGATCTTGGCTTTCGGCGCGATGCCTGTGAAAGCTCCGTACAGGACTGAGCTTGAAGCGACGGCCAGCCCCGCGACGTGCGTGCCGTGGCCGAAAGGATCGCTGTCCGGCTTGTTCTCACCCGTGAAGTCCATCGTCTTGGCGACAATGCCTTCGAACGCTTTATGGTCTTTCCAGACGCCGGAATCAATGATGGCGATGCCGACGCCCGTGCCGTCAAGTTTGGTTGAGCCGGGAAGAACGCCTGTGCGAATGTTGATCGCGCCGGTCGTGTTCTCGACGTGGCTGTAGCCGAGCGTGTGCGTCTCGTTATTGAGCGAGAGGTAACGCGTCTCGGCATTTGCTGCCAGCTCTTCGGCGGCTTTGACAGGCAGCTCGACCGTCAACGCGCCGAGCTGCGGCAGACGCGAGACGACCTTCACGTCGTAGCGTCGAAAAAGAGAGTTGAGCTTGCCGCTGTTGATGTCCGCGACCTGCAAGATGACGGTCACGCGATCCGTGCCGTTTGAATTTTCGAGAGCCTGACGCAAATCCGGCGAGACCTTGTCGCCGACGTAATCGTCCGCGTTCTTGCCCGCCTCGGATTTGCTCGCCTCGACCGTCGCGTCGTTCATGCGAACTTGCGGGAAGAGGTCTTTGATTTCGTCGTCGCTCTGTATGTACTGCGCGTAAGCGGCGTTGGATGCAGAGCCGATGAGCTGCACGTCGCCGCGCTTGAGCGCGTTCGCCATCATGGCTGAAGCAGCTTGAGAGGCGCGCTGTCCGACGAACTGCTGCAACTCCGGCGCGAAGAGAATGACTTCGCTTTTGGCCTGCGCTGCTTCCGCCAAGACTGTTTGCAGCCGCGCCGTAAATTCTTCAGGCGACTTGAGACCCGCGAAGAGCTTGTCCAGATTAAGACTGAAGAGCCGCTTACCGCGAAGGCTCTGCGGCACATCGCCCGCGGCGATGCGTGCGGCCAAACTTTCTGCCACCGCTTTAGTCTCTGCAACAGATTCGCCCGTCAGCACCGGGTTGTTGTTTTCGTCGCGCGAGAGAATCTGAATCGCGTGCGTGACCTGCGACGCGTAATCCGCGTTCTGTTCGAGGCGGCCTTTGCGCGCCAACTCCGTCAGGTCTGTCGCATAGCGCGAGAGCGCAGGAAGCTTCGCCTTCTCATCTCGCGGCGCGGGCTGGTTTGTTTGCGCGTGCGAGTTGGTTGCGAAGACGGCGCTACCACATAGAGAGACTATCAGGGAGAAGAGAGCCAGCCATGTGACGAGGGGTGACCGTTTGATCCGTTTCATGTTTAGGAACTCCTACTTGTTTCGATTCTGAATTGTCGGGAGTCACTTGCGTGACCTGACTGTTGCGCCACATAAGTGCGCGCCAACACTTTGGCAAGCGTCGTGCCGCCAGTTGAAACAGAGCAAAACCATCGTTTTCCCTAAGAAAAACGGCGATTTGAGGGTTTTACGAGATGAAGCGCGGCTGGTCGTTTCGGTCAGCCTGAGAGTTTTCGGTCAAGCAATCTGACATGGCAAGGAAAGATAAGCATCAAGTCAGAACCGCCTGCGGTAGCGGGCGTGTGTGCCGATTGCGGATTAGGCCTCAAGTAAAAGACAGCGAGTAGTTGCGGCTGTGGCCGCCGGATGTGCGGAAGGCCTGAGGCCTTCCGATAGCATCATTCTCATCTATTAAGGGGCTGCGCCCCGGACGTGCGGCGTAGCCGCCAAAGAAAAGAAAATCCCTAACGGTGAGGCATAGCCACACCGCACATCAGGCGGCACAGCCGCAACATGAATGCTTTTGCCAGAGGTCTATTGTAGCTTGCGGGAGCTACGTCAGATTGCTTGACCGAAACCTCTCAAGCTGACCGCGACGATTAACTCACATCACTTACGGCAGAGACTTTCTCTTAACGAAATCATCGCTCTGCATGAGCAGGCACAAACGGCACGGTGGTTGCCGTGTATGTCGCGGCGCACTTTGCGCGCAAAGGTTTTCGAGCGTGCGATATTTTGCGCTCTTATAAAAAGTAGAGTCCTTTAAGATGAGGAGTTCCCCGAAAATGAAAAGGATCAAACGCTCAAGGCTCATGACGTGGCTGGCTTTCGCCTCGCTGTTCGTCTCTTTATGCAGCGGCCTAATAACGAGCGGCACTGCCACAGCGCAGTCCAAACGCAACGGAATTTTGATGGGCGATATAACGGATACGCCCCCCGACGTATCACGCAACGGAATTTTGATGGGCGATGAGACCGGGACAGCTTCGGACTCCGCACCGGCGGATAAGGTCTCTTCAGACCTGCTCGAACGCTCGCTCGATGTGAGACGCAAGGATGAGCGCGTCCGCGCCATTCTACAGTTCAAGGGAGATGTCAGCCCCGAGTTGAATGCTATGCTCAGGAGCAACGGCATCGTGGTCAGACAACAGTTTCGCAGTCTGAAAGCGTTCGTCGTTGACCTGCCAGCCCGCGTCGTCAAGCAGCTCAGCGAATTCCCTGAAATATCTTACGTCTCGCCGGACGAGAGCATGTCGGCGTTGGGCGGCCACCTCGCTATGACCACCGGCACGGACGATGCGCGCACGATGGCAGACAACGGCGCATCCGCTCTGGACGGGCGCGGCGTCGGAATCGCCGTGATTGATTCCGGCATTGATCCTTTGCACGATTCATTCAAAGGCACGGGCGAGGCTTCACGCATCATCAAGAGCGTGGACTTCACAGGCGAGAATCGCACGGATGACCCCTACGGCCACGGCACGCACGTCGCCGGAATCGCGGCTGGTAATGGCCGCATCTCTAACGGCATGTACATCGGGATTGCTCCTGCCGCCAACCTGATCAACCTGCGCGTCCTGAATGCACAGGGCATCGGCGCGTCCTCCAGATTGTTGAGCGCGCTCGACTGGGTACTCGCCAATCGCGCGGCCTATAACATCAAGGTCGTCAACATAAGTTTAGGCATGCAGGCCGTAGACTCTTACAAAAACGATCCGGTCTGTAGCGCCGTGCGCCGTCTGGTTGATGCGGGAGTAGTCGTGGTCGCGGCCTCCGGCAACAATGGCAAGGACGGTTCGGGCAGCAAGCTTTACGGGCAGATACATTCGCCCGGCATCGAGCCGTCCGCGCTCACCGTCGGCGCGACGGACACCAAAGGCACACCCGCGCGCAACGACGACGGGGTCGCCACGTACAGCTCGCGCGGACCGACTCGCAGCTATCAGATCGTGAGCAACGTCAAGAAGTTCGACAACCTGATCAAACCCGACATGGTCGCTCCGGGCAACAAGATCATGAGCGCCGAGTCGGCGAACTGTAAGATCGTCAGAGATAACCCGTCCCTCGACACGGGCAACAGCGGTGATGTGAAGCGCAAGATGATGATCTTGAACGGCAGCTCCATGTCCGCGCCCGCTGTCGCAGGCGCAGCCGCGCTGTTGTTGCAGGCGCGTCCGAACCTGACGCCGAATCTGGTCAAAGCGATCTTGATGTACACGGCGCAGCCGCTCGCGGGCTTTAATATTCTTGAGCAGGGCACGGGCGAACTCAACGTCAAAGGCGCGATTACTCTGGGCAAGCTTGTCCGCACGGACTTGACCGCGACGACGGCGGTCGGCTCGCCGCTCCTGACCGCCAGCGCACCGGCGCAGCAGACGACCATCTCCGGCACGACCTTCAACTGGTCGCGCGGGCTTATTCTGAACAGCCAGTATGCCACCGGCGTCAATCTCATCACGCAGTATCAGAAGATTTACAGTCTGGGCGTCGTGCTCGGCGACGGCGTCGTGCTCGGTGATGGGGTCGTGCTCGGTGATTCGACGAAACTCTCCGGCGGCGTCATCCTCGGCGACAACGTGGTGACGAGCAACGGCGTCATCCTCGGTGACGGCGTACTGTTCTGCACCATGCGTGCCGCCACAAGCACCACAAACTTACTCCGCAACGGTGTCATCCTCGGCGATGGCGTAGTGCTGGGTGACGGCGTAGTGCTTGGCGACGCAGTTGCTAACGGCGGTGTGATGGGCGATTTCACCACACAGGCTTATTCAGCGACCTCCAATGGCGACGCTACGCCTTCGATGGCATTAGAGGTGGATACGGGAGTTGACTACTTAGACTACTGATCCTGTGCGAGAGACGTACCACGGCCCGTACACAATGTCGCAAAGTCAACCTGTTTCAGAAATCATATAACCATCTTGACGGAGAAAATGTCGTGCAATCTGTAGTCTCGTTAAATACCAACATAGAGAGGATGCCGGTGATGTCCCTCTCTGACGATAACTCTTTGGCTGTTCAGGAACTGACGCATGAGCATGAAGCCGAAGTTCTGAACTTTCTCGCCATGCGGCCACTACATACTGTGGCGATGGTCAGCTTAATCCGCGACAACGGTTTGATTAGTCCTTTGAATCGCGGAACATTCTACGGCTGCTATGACAGTCTTACGGGCGATCTGGAAGGCGTCGCACTCATCGGTCACGCGACCTTGATTGAGACGCGCACGGATGCCGGTCTGTGGGCTTTCGCGCCCGTCGCACGCGAGTGTCAGCGCACTCACGTCATCATGGGCGAGCGTGAGAAGCTGGCGAGTTTTTGGCGACGCTACGCCGAAGACGAGCAACCCCCGCGCCTGCTCTGCCGCGAGATGCTCTTCGAGCAGAGGTTCCCGGCAGAGGTGCATGAATGCGTGCCGGGCTTGCGCCGCGCCACGCTCGACGATCTGAATCTGATCGTGCCTGTGCAGGCCGAGATGGCCTTTGAAGAGAGCGGCGTCAATCCTTTGGAGAAAGACCCGGAAGGTTTTCGCGCGCGATGCGCACGCCGCATAGAGCAGGGCCGCTCATGGGTCTGGATCGTTGATGGACGCTTGATCTTCAGAGTTGACATCATCGCCGAGACCTCCGAAGTGGCCTATCTCGAAGGCGTTTACGTCAACCCGCAGGAGCGCGGCAAAGGTTACGGACTGCGCTGCATGGCGCAACTCAGCCACACGCTGCTCGCGCGCCTGGACTCCATCTGCCTGCTCGTCAATGAGCAGAACCAACAGGCCGCAGGCTTCTACCGCAAGGCCGGTTACAAGCTTCGCAGCTACTACGACACCATCTACATGCAAAGCAATTAGAAAGGATGCACCGGAAAAATTGCGGAAGCGGGGCAAGCTTACCTCTTGCCTCGCTTCCGCTTTTTCTTCAATCAGCCTGACCACCTCCGTGCTTCAATCTGACCTCAACGGTTAGGTCAAGACCTCTCACGCCCACCCGTCATTAGATAGCAAACGCAACTATTTCAATAATTAACCATTTTGCGCCGGACTGGCACGTCGCTTGAAGAGAGAGCTGCGGCGCGACCCGGCACATGCTGCGCTCCTCAATCAATCAAGGTCGTTACACTTGCCCTCAGAGTCGAAAAATTTGAAGCAGAGCGGAAGCTATCTTCCGTCAATTTAAGAGGACAGGCGAGACAAAGCATGGAACTCAAAGGCAGACAAAACTTCTTCAGGCCATATCAGTGGATAGTGGCTGCCATCGGCGCGCCGTTCATAATTTATTCGGCCTATTACTTGCAGCCCGCGCATCTCGACTTCGGCCTCCTGCTGCTGGCTCTCGCCACTGTCGTCGTCAGCTCGCGAATTGCGATCCGCATTCCGGGCGTCAACACACACATCACCGTCTCCGATACTTTTATCTTTATCACGCTGCTGCTCTACGGCGGCGAGGCTGCGATTCTGGTGGCTGCGGCGGAAGGCTTCTGTTCAAGCCTGCGCATCAGCCGCAAGCCGGTCACGATCTTTTTCAATATCTCGGTGATGGCTCTTTCGACGTGTGCCGCGACGTGGGCTTTGCATCTCTGCTTCGGGCAGATTTCAGAGCTGGGCACGCGTAGTTTCACAGCGACTTTCGCCGTCGCGATCTGCTTGATGGGACTGTCGCAGTATATCTCCAACACGGGACTGGTGGCCGTCGGCTTGGCCTTGAAGCTCGGCCATCCGATCTGGCCTACGTGGCGGCAACATTACCTCTGGACTTCAGTCAGCTATTTCGCAGGGGCTTCATCGGCAGGCATCATCGCGCTCACACTCGGCTCGTCAATGTTCTACGCCGCGTTCGCCGTCGCTCCCATCATCGCCATCGTTTATTTCACTTACCGCACTTACATGAGCAACGTCGAGTCGTCCGCCGCACAGGCGACTCAGGCCAAACGACACATGCAGCAGTTGCAGGAGAGCGAAGAGCGTTTTCGCAGCGCGTTCGATCATGCGGCGATTGGCATGGCGCTGGTCGCGCCGGACGGCAACTGGATCGAAGTCAACCACTCTTTATGTCGTATCATCGGGTATTCGGAAGAGAAGCTTTTGGCGACCAATTTTCAGAGCCTCACGCATCCTGAAGACCTCACGGCCACGCAGGACAACATCGCTCAACTGCTGGCGGGCAAGATTCCGACCTGTCAGATGGAGAAGCGATACGTGCATATTCTGGGCCACGCGATCTGGGTCAACCAGAGCATTTCGCTGGTCAGCGACACGGGTAACGAATCGGCGCGTTTGATCTTTCAGATTCAAGACATCACCGACCGCAAGCGCGCGGAAGAACGGCTCGTACACGATGCCTTTCATGATGCGTTGACGGGCTTGCCGAATCGCGCGCTCTTTATGGATCACCTGAAACTCGCCACCGAACGCGCGAAGCGGCGTGAGGCTTATCACTTCGCGGTGCTCTTCATGGACCTCGACCGCTTCAAGACCATCAACGACAGCCTCGGCCACATGGTCGGAGACCAACTGCTGGTTTCCATCGCGCGCCGCCTCGAAACATGCCTGCGACCGGGCGACACGGTGGCGCGCCTCGGCGGAGACGAGTTCACCATCCTGCTCGAAGAGATCAACGATGTGAGCGAAGCGACACAGGTGGCGAACAGAGTGCAGGAAGAGATGGCTCTGCCCTTCACTCTTTCCGGCCACGAGGTTTACACGACCGTCAGCATCGGCGTCGCGCCGAGCATGATCGGCTACACCAAACCGCAAGACATCCTGCGCGATGCGGACACGGCGATGTATTGCGCTAAGTCGAGCGGCAAGGCGCGCTATGAGATGTTCGATCAAGCGATGCACGCGCAGGCCGTTGACCTGCTGCGGCTTGAGACGGATTTGCGGCGCGCCATTGAGCGGCAGGAATTTCGTCTGCAATATCAGCCCATCGTCTCGCTCAGCACGGGCAGGGTCAGCGGCTTTGAAGCTCTGGTGCGCTGGCAGCACCCGGAACGCGGCTACATCCAGCCGGACAAATTCATCTCACTGGCTGAAGAGACGGACCTGATTCTCCCTATCGGCAAGTGGGTGCTCACAGAGGCATGTCGCCAGCTACGCGTCTGGCAACAGCAGTTCCCGGAACACGCGTCGCTGTCCATGAGCGTCAATCTTTCCTGCAAACAGTTTCGCCAGCCCGATCTGGTTGAGCAGGTCAATCGCATCTTGCAGGAGACGGGTCTCGACGCGCGCTCCCTCAAGCTGGAGATTACGGAAAGCGTCGTGATGGAAAACATAGACACGGCGATTAACATGATGAAGGAGCTGCGTGCGCTCGGCGTACAGCTCAGCATGGACGATTTCGGCACCGGCTACTCGTCTTTGAGCTACCTGCACCGCTTCCCCATCAGCACGCTGAAAATAGACCGCTCGTTCGTCAGCCGTATGGACGGCAATAACGAGAACCGGGAAATCGTCCGTACCATCGTCATGCTGGCGCGCAATCTGGGAATGGAAGTCGTGGCGGAAGGGGTCGAAGGCGAGAATCAACTGTCACAACTCATCGCGCTGGAATGCCAGTACGGGCAGGGCTATTTCTTCTCCAAACCGGCGCAGGCCGATACTGCCGCAGAGCTTCTCCTTGATGCGCGGCTAAACATGCTCGCCAGACCACAGGTTCCGGTGCGGGACATGCCCCCGGCCATCGCCGTCTCAGAACTGCTCCTCGACCTGACCGGCGCGGAGCTTGGGTCCGCGCTCACACACTGAGAAAGACAGGAGTCAGGAGTCAGAATACAGGAGACAGAATAAAGAGGAAGATTAACAGCGGGTTAACGCCTTCTTCTTCTGTCTCCTGACTCCTGACTCCTGTCTTCCTTTCTTCTTATCACTCATCACTTCTGTTTTCACTTCTGCCTTTTTGTAGCTCATGAAGCTTCAGTGTAGAATCTTGAGAGGCGATAATTTACACTCGCATAGTCAACCGTGTTGCCGCCGTTTCGAGCAGCTTAGTGCGCCGCAGGCTGCTCGAAGTGAGGTCGGAGGAATGTGCTGGCAGGGGTTGCGTGTGAAGCTGGAAAGAGAAGGCTGGAGACTTGTCTGCCGACGAATCGAGGAAGGATCAATATAGCGGGCGGCCAAGCGTCTGCCGCAACTGCGGCGCGCTCGTCGGCGCGGGCGAGAGCGTTTGCGGGCAGTGCGGCTCGCCGCTCGCGACTCAGCCAGCCGTGACCGACGCGCGCCGTCGTCCCGCTTATGACAGAGAGACGATGAGCTTTGCACGCGCAGTCCTCGCGCGCCCGGCGACGTTCGCCCTTACCTTTCTCGTCGCCAACATCTTCGTCTTTCTGCTGACGACTTTGTCGGGAGGCTCGGACAATCCCGGCACGATCATCGGATACGGCGCAAAGCTCAACTCGCTGATCAACGGGCGTGGCGAATGGTGGCGTTTCGTGACGCCGATTTTTCTGCACGGAGGCTTGCTACATCTGCTCTTTAACATGTACGGCCTGTGGGTCATCGGGCCGTATGTGGAGAAGCTCTACGGCTCTGCAAAGTTCGTCGTCTTCTGGGTCCTCACGGGAGTTGCCGGAGTCCTCGCAAGTTATCTGACAGTGCGCCCGAACATGAGCGGCGGCACTCTCGGAAGCTTCCTTTTCAAGACCGTGGACGGGCCTGCTGTCGGAGCGTCCGGCGCGCTCTTCGGACTGATCGGCATCCTGTTTGTCTTCGGCCTCAAGTTCAGGCACGAGCTGCCCGAAGGCTTCAAGCGCGCCTTCGGCACGGGGATGCTCCCGATCATCATCATCAATCTCTTCATAGGCTTTGTCAGTCGCAGCTTCGTGAACATAGACAACGCAGCGCATCTCGGCGGGCTGGTGTCGGGCGCGTGTCTCGCGCTCGTCGTCGGCTACAAACGCCCCGGCTCGCGCGGCAGCATAACCATCTTCTGGCACGCGCTACAGGTCGCCGCGCTCGCGCTCGTCGTCGCGAGCTTCTTTTTAGTCTGGCGACATTACGACGGGCCGCGTTTGGAGCTAAGTATTGCTTCGCTTCAGCGAGGATTATTTGGCGGAGAAGCTGCCGCCACAGCTCATCTCAAAGCCATCAATGACGGCTCTGAAGCTTTCGTCAAGGCTTTCAATACAGGAGATGTGAGCGACGTTAATGCCGCCATCAAGACCATCAATGATGCGCCTTCGCTGGACAAGAACGCGGACGCTCTGCGTCTTGAGCTGTTGACGCTGCTTGAGCGTGTTCAGTCTCAGGTGGTAGCCGAAGGGGGCAAGCCGCCGCCTTCCGAGAAACGAGAGCAGCTCTTAAAAAATTTTCAGGCATGGCAGGAAAAAAATAAACAATGGGTTAGAACCGAAGGCGAAAAGTACGGCCTCAAGTTAATAGAAGAGACCAAGCCTGAGAGCAGTCCTTCAAAATAGATTTAAGAACATCGCTCAATCAAAGAGCAAAAATTACAGGAGACAAAACAGATATGGAAATCAAGAAAGTCGGCGTGCTCGGCTGCGGCCTGATGGGTTCGGGCATCGCGCAGACGGCGGCCACAGCGGGATTCGATGT
The DNA here is from genome assembly GCA_964246305.1 of uncultured Pyrinomonadaceae bacterium. Taxonomy (GTDB): domain Bacteria; phylum Acidobacteriota; class Blastocatellia; order Pyrinomonadales; family Pyrinomonadaceae; genus JACMLC01. Next base: position 631 of record CAXTPS010000012.1, on the reverse strand, counting down.
CATCGTCAGGGAAGTCACGGAAGAACTCTGTTCCACAGGCTTTGCGGGCATCGAAAAGTCTTTGGGAAGATTTGCGGAGAAGGGAACTATCACCGCCGAGCAACAGCAAGAGATTCGCGGGCGCATGACGGGCACGACCAAGCTCAAAGACCTCGGCGATTGCGACATCATCATCGAAGCCATCATCGAAAACCTTGAGACGAAGCGCGAGACGTACAAACAGCTTGATGCGATCTGCAAGCCGGAGACGATCTTCGCTTCAAACACTTCTTCGATCTCGATCACAGCGATGATGACCGCGACCTCCGCCGAAAGGCAGCAGCGTTTCATCGGCATGCACTTCTTCAACCCGGTGCCGCTGATGAAACTGGTCGAGGTCGTGCGGACGATCTTAACGGACGAGGCCATCTATGAGCAGGCGGTGGACTTCGGCAAGCGGCTCGGCAAAGTCCCGGTGCGCGCGGGCGACAAGACGGGCTTTATCGTCAATCGTCTGTTAGTCCCTTACATGCTCGACGCGATTCGCGCGTTGGAAGAGGGCGTCGGCTCAATCGTTGATATTGATAACGCGATGAAGCTCGGCTGCGGCTATCCGATGGGGCCGTTCACGCTCGGCGATTTCGTCGGCCTG
>CAXTPS010000011.1:72252-140091 GCA_964246305.1 uncultured Pyrinomonadaceae bacterium | reverse complement strand
TGCTCTTGCACTTTCTTGATTGCTAGGAGTGGTGGATAATCTACAGCTTCTCTATGTAAATCATCTAGGAGCGCGCTCAAGTTTCAATTCCACGTTGGTTCGATTAAGACCGCTCTGCGAAATCTCGGGGCTGCTCGTCAAAACTCGTTTCAATTCCACGTTGGTTCGATTAAGACAATTAAAATTCGATTGTGAGCAAGTCAGAGTCCCGCGTTTCAATTCCACGTTGGTTCGATTAAGACGGGCACAGATTCCACGCGACTCACCAAAAGCTCCAGAGTTTCAATTCCACGTTGGTTCGATTAAGACCCGGTCGGCAAAGACGCTGTCGGGTGGAAAAGTGCCGTAAATTATAGGGGTTATCGGGCTGGAATAGCTGATAATCGAGTGAGACAGTCGTCGGGCGGCAATAGCGTATTTATCGCGGCACGCCGACGACGGCTGCTATGTCATGCCAAGCACTGTCTTTATTGCTTTTACTCCCATGTTTTAGATTTGCTAATAACAAGTTTGTTTGGAAACTAAAAGAGGACGACGATTTTGAATCGGATCGTATTATTGCCGAACCCTAACGGTTACAGCATGTTGCTGATTTCGCCGCGCTCTCGACCAACACTCTCACGAGTGAGCCATCGGCGGTCACGTGCGGTATAAAGCAGGGCGGAATCCGCTTCGTCGTCCAAAAGTCGCTTTAATCCGGCCTTGACAGTCTCGATCTGTGCCTCCGTTAGCTCCCCTTCAAAGACCGAATTCTGTACCCAATGCAGATGGCGCTTCAAGAATTTATGCACCTTCGTCACGCGCTTGACTTCCACATCATACACGATTAAGACGTACATCCAATGCTCTCCTCAAAGCCCTTTCGACACTACTCTTACCACCAGGCGCGAAAGCCCGTGTAAGGCTCTACGTTGGTCAGATGTTTGACCAGCTTGTAGCACTCCAATCTAATCAGCCGTTCATAGCTGACTTTACGCCGTAGCCGCCTGTGTTCAATGGTTGTTTGCAGGCGCGCATCCCATTCCTTCAAGACGGTCTTGCGCCCGGACTCTTTGAGATAGCAGCAGTTCAAGTCCTGCGCGAAATCCCGCTCGCTCAGTTGCCTGTTATTCAGCAGCTTGAAGAGCATGCGATCCGCCAGGATAGGCTTGAAGACTTCCGCCAGATCGAGCGCGAGCGAAAAGCGGCGCGCTCCCGGCTCGTGCAGAAAGCTGATCGTCGGGTCAAGCTGTGTCCGGTAAATCTGCGAGAGCGTTGCCGCATAGACCAGCCCGTTCGTAAACGAGATCATGGCGTTGACTATATTGTCGGGCGGACGCCTGACGCGCTTTGTAAATTCCAAGTCCTGTCGCAGGATGCGCGAGAATCCCTGATAGTAAGCAGCACGCGCGCGCCCCTCGCAGGCCATTAGCTCGTTGACATCCCTGACCGTCTCAAGGCGCAGCATCTCGGACTGCACACTCTCAGTCTCCGCCTGTAGCTCCACGCCGCGCGAGCCGTAATAGCGTAGGTTACGCATGATGTTATGCAAGGCAGCGTGTATGAACTCGCGTGCTATCCCTAAGCGCAGGCGGCGATTGGAGTAATGGCGCACCTGCCTGACCAGCAGATAGCCGGCCTGTAAATATTCGCGCGGGTAGAAAGAGCCTGCGTAAAAGCCATAATAGTTGAAGAAATGCACGGGCACTTTGCGTTGGGCCAGAAAAACCAGCACGCGCGCGTTCAAGTCCAATTCGCCGAAGACCCACAGCGCGTCCACATCTTCGACCGGAATCGTGCGCCGATCCTTCACCCTGACGGGCGCGCTGGCCTCTTCAACGAGTTCACCCTTAGCCTCCACCGTCTCCGGCATCTCCTCGCTCAATAGCTCAGGCTCCAAAGACAGATCGCCCATCGCGTCGCCCTGCACGTTCAGCCCGAACATTTGCGCCACCTCAACAGGCGCATCATAGACCGTCTCTACCAAAGCCTCCGCAGGCTCATCAACATCGCTGACGGAAGTTTTGTCTGCGTCATCTTCGCCCGCAGGCTCGAAGTAAATCGTATTGTCTTTACGACGCAAGCGGCCAGAGCGCGTCAGGTAGTAATGTCTAGCCATGCTACTTTCACCCCCAGCACAATTCAGCGTAAGCGCACGAGCCGCAAATCTTCATCCATTCGACTCGCGGAGCCTGTTTGGAATCAACGATCCGCTTCATCTCTTTTAGAGCCTGCTCGATCTCAAGCTCTTTTTCCTCAGTCAGCTCGACCAACTTCGTCTCACGCAGCTTCGGATAATCAATCTGTCCACGCAAATTCTCGACGCCCTTCAGCTTCAGGTAATAGAGATAATAGAGAAGCTGCATCTCATGCGCCGACTCCATCTTATCCGTCAGCTTGACCTCGTGTATGACGCCATCCTCGCGCCAGTCCAACACGATCCGGTCATCAATCTTCAACTCCTTACGCCGCCTCTGATAACTCTCCTCATGCACCAGCTTCCCCATCTTCACACGGTCATGCTCCTGCTCCATCTGCACCCCATGCGCAACCCACCACAGCTTCTTCCGGCAGATGAAGTAATAGCCGACCTCTGTGCCGGTGAATGTTGGGAGATCATCCATCGTCAAACCCTTTCGAGCGTTAAATGATGTTACCGCTTGCCTCGCTTAACTTGATTCCAGTGATGGACGAATAGTCACTTGGGTCAGCAAGCTTGAGAATGCCAACAACTTCTTTGCCGTCAACAGGCGGAGCTTGATTAAGCCTGTCTTCTCTCAAACGAATGGCAACGATATTGCCATTCATTTTCCGCAACTGTTCTTCCACTCTTGCCTTCAGACGCACAATCTCAGTGAAGTCTTTAAGTCTGTAATCAAGCTGACTCACACGCTCTTGTAGTTCTTCAAACTTACCGTCATGCTTGACGTAATAACGCATCTCAATGCCGAACTCTTTCTCGTCAATCAGGCGAAACTTACCAAGATCGTCAAATGCCATGTGATTGATACAACGCACCATGTTGAGTTCTTCACGCCCCGCTTGTTTATGAAGTCCGACATATAAATCACTGCCGACCTTCTCGAAAAACTTTAGTTGCACATCGAACATCTCCCTTTCCGTTACTTCATCTTTAACATGAGTGTTCGTAAAATCTAAGAACCATCCAAGATCGCGCCCGTAGATCAATGAAGCAGAAGTCTTACCGTTCTCTTTTTTAAGCTCAAAAAGATAGACCTCTCCAATTTCTTCCTTACCATTGCGATTGCAGCGACCCGCTGATTGAATCAAGTTTGGCAGCGGGCACATATCACGATAGAGCACTGGGAAGTCTATATCCACGCCCGCTTCAATTAACTGCGTCGAGATAAGAACAACGCGCTGATGATTTTCCAATCTCTTTTTGCAAAGCTCAATCTTTCTCTGGCGATCATTTGACGTGAAGTGCGTATTAAGTAAGACGAACTCATCTTCGCTTAACTCCTCTCCAGTTAGCGCATCATAAAGGTCTTTCGTATCGCCAATTGTATTGAGCATAACGAGGCAGGATTTTCTTTGCTGACGGATTTCTGCTACTAGGTCTCTGACATGGAAATCGCTCTTATCTATTCGCTTGATACGGTAACGATTGAATTCTTCACGCTCATAAAAACTTCTGTCGAGCAATGGATACGGCTCCTGGTAACGCTTGAAGAGCAAGCGCGGGTTTTCATCGCTAGCCAAATCTTTATCAGGCATCTCAACATACGGCATCGTCGCCGTCGAGATAATTGCGTAACTGTCAAACTTGCGGCAGAACTCGTCCAGATATGCGATAAAGAACGTGTAGAGACGCGGCGGCAATGCTTGAATTTCATCGAGTAGAAAAATTGCGTGCGCGAAGTTCGGAAGGCGCAATAATGTCGCGTTGCGATTACTTACCAATGCCTCAAAAAGCTGCACGAAGGTTGTAATGATGAAAGGATGATCGAAGGTATTTTCAGAGAAGATTTCCTGCATTAGCTGTCGCAAATTCTCGTCGCTTGGATCGGCATCAAGCCGACGTTGGATTTGCTCTATCGCTTTGTTCTCCGACTTTGAATCAATCCGTAAAACGGCTCGCTCCTGATCGCAATAAATATTCTTACAAATCTCCTCTGTCTGTTCGGTGATTGAGAGGAACGGAAGCGCGTAGATAATGCTCAGATCGGAATCATGCTTTAGAACCTCGGCGGCGAGACTTAAAAGCATTAGCGTCTTGCCCGCTCCTGTTGGGGCAGGCAAGGTGAAGACGCGCATTCCTTCGGCAAGTTTGGGACGTATGTTTTCAACTGATCGCTCACGCATCGCTGTGCGAAGCAGGTCAAAGTCACTCTTTTGTGGCAACCCTTGCAGATACTTTTCCAGATGCGCGGCGAAATTTTGCTTTATGTAATCTCCAAGCTCTTTCTTATTGAACTGAGCGTTATTACCGGCATCGCGCTTATCAGATTCAATCATGGAAGCGAAACCGAACTGTGTATCCATGAAAAATTTGAGCGGATCAGCAATGTTAGGAAGCACCCGCTGAAACATCTTTTGAAACTCAAAAATTAATTGATCTAACTGATTCGCTGGCGGCTTAATGCTGAATGAACGATGCTCGAAAAGCGGTTGAAGGAACTCAGAGATAGGTAAATCTTCGGGCGGAGCTTGCTCAAGAAATGCTCTCAGAGCTTTTTGTTCTCTCTCTTTGAAGAAGCCTTCTGTTTCAAGATTCGGTAAGTTACCATGATGACGCGCAATCATTGCGGCGATGCTGAAAATCGGAGATTGGTCAACTGACAAATCAACGCCGAGCAGGTCTTTCAGATTCTCTTTATTTGTATAGCAGTAGCAGACCCAAGCCAAAGCGGAAAGATACGCATGACTGGAATATCCGACCTTCTTTTCACCTGAAAGTTTTAATTGAAAGTTTGGATTAATCTTGCCGAGATCATGAAAGAGAGCGGCAATCTCCGCCTCCTTTGAAACAGTCCGTCGCCGCGTGCCATCAACGACGCCGCGCAGATGTTCGGTGAGAAGTTTGTCAGGATGCGATTTATAAACCTTCATATCAACACCCATTTGCTGCCATCTGTAAACTCGTAATGTGCGCCGGAGGCTGAAATCTCTCTATCTTCTGACGGATAGAAAACGCGCATATACTTGTCCGGCAGATTCCAGAAATCGTCGTTCTGATAAGTCGGCAAGCGATCAACACCAACACGGAACTTCTCTGTTAAGAATGCCTTGATGATTTTGTGTTGCTCGGTTATGAAACTTTTTGTCTGGAAATCTCCTTCGCTCTGGTTAAACTCACCGTGAGTATTGAAGCCAAGATTTGCTGGACAATTATGCAAGCCTAAGACGGGAGTAAAGCGCGCCTCGCTTGCTTCAAGCGCGGCAGTGAACTGATTAAAATAGCTTGCCGAACGTTCATCGCGCAGGCCGATGGCAACGGTGTAGCGTGGATACTTCAGAAACTCCATCTGCACAGGGCGTTTTTCAAAGAGATTTGAAGCGTAGCGTAGCTTGAACGACCAAGACTCTTTCTTGACTGCACTGTGAATCTGTACGCCGTAACATAAGTCTTCCGAAAGTTGCGGAAAGAGTTTTTTCATGTCATGTCGTTCAATGCCGAGAACCGCACCGAACATGCCGATAAGCGCAGTCTTCGTAATGAAGTCGTGCGTCAATGGATTGTTGTTCGTCTCCGGCTTCTTGAAGTGTCCCCAATTACCTTCGACGCTTATCAATGCGCCTTTCATAACAACTCCATCGGACTGAACTTGTTCGCGCCTTCGAGTTCTTTACGAATGTCCGGGCTTTCCGTGTAGAAGTTGACTTGCTGTACAGCATCAGATTGCGAAGTCATCTCTTTGAGCTTGCTGAAATCGAGCGTGTAATCCTCACTGCTGCGGATTTGCTCTTCCTGCTTCTCCGCCGTGAGCTTGATAAGACGATCTACGCCATACAACTTTTTGTTTGCATCGGCGTAAACGATTTGCAGCAACAGCAATGAGTTCTGATTAGATTTTGAGCGCGTGTTGGCATTGTTGATGCTTGCCCAGAGAGCTTTGAACATCTCTGTGATGTCATCCTGCTTCAAGCCTGTCTGTTTTGCTGAATAAGGATTGATCCAACCATGAATCTGATTAAGCGAATACGGGACAACTGTTGTTGTACCGATTGCGCCCCGCGTCTTTTCTTCGCTTGATGAGAAAACAGAAGTGTTCTGGTGCATCCGCAAATCAACCTTGTTCAGCGATGGATTCAACAAGGCGAACTGCACTGCTCCGGTCAGATTTACGGCGTCTTTCTCTTCAGTTGAAATGCCGCCAAACAAGCGCACGTCAATACATTTCTGCATCACCTTGAGAGCATCCTGTTTTTTCTTGCCTTTGACTTCAGATATTACGCTCTCGTCATCTTTGAATTGATCTTTGAGCGCAAGCATTCTTAAAGCCGCGCCTGATCCCTTCTCGCCTTCGATACCGCGCCGTTTATCAATAACGTAAACATCTTCGCCTCGCTCGTCGAAATGATCGCGGATGAATCGCTTGATGCGAACATCGCTGACAAGCACCTTTTTTGTCTCTTCATCGTAGCGTTGCTCGGATGTGAAGGGGTCACCATTCGGCACGGAATAGCTGCTCTCGTAGAGAAAAAGAATTTCTGACTTATCAACTGGAAGTCCATTAGTTTCCATCGTAGCTTTCTCCTTCTATTGTAGGCTGTCATTATCTCTCAGCGTGTCAGCCGCTGACGCTTGCGAGGCTTGAGCCGCTTCTTCGTTTCTGCCAAAGTAGCCTTCAAAGAAACCGAAAGCGCAATAGTTTTTGCGATACTCGCGGTCACTCATGTCAGCGACGATGTCAGCTAATTTGATGAAAGCTTGCTTAAGATTTGGGTAAGCAACATCATGTATCGCCAGCTTTTCGTTGATGAAATTTGCTAACTTCACTAAGCCTTGCTTGTCGGAAATACGGCGTGACAGCAATCCGACATAGTTCTTTTCAAAAGACGCGATCTTACGACCAAGCGGTTGCGCCATTCTGCCCAACAGCAAACCGGCTTGATAGCTTTTCGAGCTTTTCATCTCATCCATAGAATTGTCTCCGTTCGAGTTTCGTAAGCCGACCAGAAAATAATAGTCGTACTTCAGTAGGTTATAATCAGGCGAGCCGTTGCGGATGTTGTATTCCGTCTTTTCAATAAATGCGGGCAGTAGGACATCATCTTGATAGTAAATGCCGGAATAGATTTGCGGCAGAACTTTGAAGAGATGGCTTTGATATTTCTTCTTATCAGTGGTTACGTCACCCAGAATATTGAGAAATGATTTACGAATGTCGAGAAAGGCAAACTGTTTCGGACGCTTTGGGTAAAGTTGATCTCGTTGCTCACGCAAAGGTTCGCGGACTTCTTTGACGTGCTCGCTCAACTCCGCAAGAAAGCTACGCTCGATTCCGGCGAGTTCGATCATATCTACGTCAGGAGTCGAAGCACTGCCGCCCTTTTTGCTGAATACGAAATCGAACTGAGTGATGCTTTTAGCGGCGTTCGATAGAATTAGAGTAAAAAGACTATCAAACAGATTAGCCGCATCTATCTTTACGTTAGCTGTATTCAACGTTTCTTCAACTTTATCAATGTCTTCAAGCCTTGCGCGCTCAAAGAACTTTTCTATATGTGACGCTTCGAGATTATCGCCCTTCGGCAGAACTACTATTTTGATGTTACGCTCGCTGATAAGTGGCTGCTTCGAGTAAGTCAGGGCATACAGCAAGTCCATGACCTCATCACGGCTCTTAAACACCTTCGTCTTATAAGCGTTTCTGCTATCAAAGCCGGGGGCATGGGATGTTCCTGCGGCCAGCGTTTTATAGAGAAACTTCCGCAGGACATAGAATTCATTTCGCTCTTCCAAAAAGTCGTCCAATAGTTTTTGATTTATTGCCTGTAACTCCGGCTCAAACTCGTACCAATGTTTGCCGCCGAAATCGAAATGTAAAAAAATCTGTTGCCCTCGCCCGCGCTCTTGGAGCAGTGTTTCAATGCGATCAAGATGACGCTCAAATGACGCTCTGAACTTTTCAATCTCTGTTCCATTGAAGACTTTTGCGTCCTCGCTCGCACGATTGAAAGAGCTTGCGCCGAAAGCGTTTGTCTTATCGTTCTTCATTCGATAGTAGCCAAGCTCACCGCCTTTCTTATCAATCCCATACAAAATGTCTCCGAAAATATATTTCACAAGGCTATCTGCTTCACCGGATTTGAACGCCAGATAAAGTAGTTTGTTTCGTTGTAAGTTCTCATCCGTAATTTCGCTTATGTTCTCGAAATCAAACTCGTAATCATCGCTCACGGGAAGCGATAAATACGTGACAGGCGATTTCGGCTCTGAAAGTGGAGCAGGCTTGATATAGCGGTGATGTTTCATGCGCCCTGCATCGCGTAAGGTTTTTCCAATGTGGAGAAGTGTTTCCAGCATGAATCGTTGGCCCTTTAGTCGTTGAAATCGCGGGTGCGGTATTGCTTAGAATGGTTAATCAAGTTAAAATCTATATTGTAAAAAGTGAAGGCGGCGGGGTTTGAACCCGCATGGTGATATAGCCACCACTCGATCCCTAATCGAGCGCGTATGCCAAATTCCGCCATGCCTTCACATGTGCAATAGTGGCGGATGAACGGCTCCTAATCGGTCTCCGCCATTATTGTTTTATAGTACGACGCTACACTACCAAGTCCACTATGGTTCGATTCAGCTTTCGCTCTTGGACTTGACCCATGAGCGAATTTGGTTTCAATACCCTGTGGGTGCGATTAAACCTATGTTTGCCACAAATACCCTCTTGGGTAGGCTTATCTAACGCAAGCATATTACATGCGAAAAATAGGTTGTGCAACATATTTTTTTCATTACTTCAAGCATTTAGATAAAAATTGAAGACTGATACCCATAAAAGGTTAAGGTAGAGGCCTGCGCGTGATGCTATCTTTTGCTTTCCCTTGACCTATAAACGATGTGTGTGTGTGGACAAGCCAGATAGTGCCTTTGGTGATGGCGCGTCCGAAAGTTTAACCGGGAAAGCCGGGAGTGACTGACCGGTTGATGTAAATGAGCTTTGGGTGTTTGGGATAATACGACTGCGCGGGCAGTGGGTCAATAGAATTTTATGTAGGACATTACGGGTAGGCGTTGGTGCGCGGAGCGATGAGTTTCCGAGGATTGTCACTTCACTTTGAAGCATCAGGACAGGCGTGCGAAAAGCCATGTTCGCGGGGTTTTGGGCACTAACTTGTGCCAAAAGCAGGCTTTATCGGGATGTGAGGGCCTTATAGCAGGGCGTGAGCCGACTATATCAGTGTGAGAGGCGTCAATATCAGCGTGAAAGTTGTTTATATCATGGTGAAAGCGGACTATAGCAGTATGAAAGTTGGCTACATCAGCATGAAAGATGATTGTAGCAGGGTGCGAGGAGGCTATATCAGGGTGCGAGGGAGCTATATCAGGATGCGAGGTGAGAATATCCGTGTGGGAGGCGGTTGGAGCAGCGCGAGAGGCGAGCTTATCAGAGTGAAAGATTGGCATATCAGATCGGGATTCGGGTAGTGCGGGGCGTGCGGGGAGCGAAGCGGAGGAGGCATGGATTCGGGCTGAGGGTGAGGCTCAGCGCGCTTCAAAGATTTTTGTTGGCGCATAAAAAACTCTATTGGCGAGCGCGGGAGCAGGGGTATAATCGGGCGCGTTGGAAACAATGCGTGCCATACACGCTTTCTCATAACCACGCGGCGACCTTCGTCGAGTCGGTTTCAGCACCTGTCGAAACAATACGTGCAGACACGCTTTCTCATAACCACGCTTAAAGGAAAGACCCTCGCATCCTTTGGCTTCACCTGAAGGAGATTGCCTCATGAAAGATTCCGAAACCAGACGTTTGGAGATGTTTATACGCGTGCGCGAGTTCGGCGCGGCTCAGGCCAATGCGTTCCCGGCGAACACACGCGGGAGCGAAATGCTCGCGGAGCTTAACACGGCCATCACGGAGTTGGAGGGACACGCGGCGGCGCAATCATCCGGCACGCGCGCTGCCAAAGAAGGGACGGCTGTGAAGGCCGTCGCACGCGCGGCCTTGCGCGAAGACTTGGAGGCCATCAGCCGCACGGCGCACGCAGTGGCTCTGACCACTCCCGGTCTTGACGACAAGTTCAGATTGCCGCGCAACGCGGGCGATCAGGCATGGCTCGCAGCCGCTCGCGCTTTCGAGCAGGATGCCGCGCCGATCAGAAATGAGTTCACGCGGCGCGGTCTGCCCGCTGATTTTCTCGAAGACCTCGCGGCGGACATACTCGCGTTTGAAACCTCAATCGGCAGCCGCGAGCAGAAGACCGGCAATCGCGTCGCCGCCACGGTCGCCATCGACACGGCCATCGAGCGCGGGATGAACGCTGTGCATGAGCTTGATGCCATCGTGCGCAATGTCTTTAGCCACGACCCTGCGACGCTCGCACAATGGACGAGCGCGAGCCACACCGCACGCGCGCCGAAACATGCCCCACACGAGACACCGCCCGCTCCGCCCGCGAAGTGACAAACAGCTCAAGGCTCAAAAGTCCGCTGTCAGGCTTTGGCTTTGAGCCTTGAGCCAATCTTCAGCCCGCCATCCCGAATCCCATAGAGTTTCTTGAGCCGAAGCCCGCTTCGTAGCCCATCTCGATCAATTCCGCGCTGCCCTCGACGGTGAAGGGAGCGAGCCAGCCTTTGATCCTGATGCCGCGTATGTCTGTGAGCGCGGAGGCGCGTTTCCCGCGCCTTGCGGTGTCGGTCAGATACGCTTGATCCCAACGCCACAGCAACCGCGTGTCGGACGGCTCGCAGCCGTGAAGCGCGCGATACTTGCGTATCAGATTGCGCCCGACGACCTCAGACCAATCATCCTCCGGGGAGAGAAAGCGCGGGTGCTTTTCACCTTCGCCGACGGATTCCGTCACGGGCGAAAGAGCGCGAAAGCCCATGCGATTGGTGAACGCAGGCTGGGGCAAGCTCTCGGCCTGCTCTAACCTGAAATGCGCGCCCGCTATCTCGAAGCTTTTGCTCTGAAACAGACCTTCGACGAAATGCTCTATGAACTCTGCGACGGGCGAGCTGAGCTGTAACAGCACGGTCGGGTCTTCAAGCAGGAGCTTCTTGCCCATCATGCGTGCGCGAGAGGTGGTAAGGCGTGAAAAGGTAAACAGCTTGAACTTTCGTCCGTCTACGCTGAAGCCGTCATCGTGTAATCTTGAGGCGAAATCTGACGAAGCATTACCAATTATGGCGTAGATGAGTGACGCGACGGCATACTGATAGTTCAGCGGCAAGAGGGTCGCTCGTTTCAAAGCAGTTAATTTCAGCTTCATGCGCAGAAGGCACTGTCTCCTGTTGATTGAGGCCGGCAAGACTTAAGTTGAAAAGCGAGGCTCGCGTAAAGCGTATGCCTGCCTTTTAATTGAACGTCTGGCTTTTGGCATCGGGACGGGCCGGTATAGATAGAAACTGTAGCGCGCCCGGTGAAATTGTGTGAGAGGTCTGGAGTCCTCGCCGGAGCAAATGCAAAGCCTTTTGTAAGACGCGCGCATCTTAGTCTCGACATGTGAAACGCGTCAAGAAAATTTTGGTAGCGTCCTGATTTCACTTCTCTGCGTAATCTCCGCGTCCCTCTGCGCCTCTGCGGTGAGTGATTTTCAGAAGTCATTCACCGCCGAGACGCAGAGAGTCGCAGAGGAAGCGCAGAGGAATCTTCAATTTAGGACACCACTAGTATTTGAAATAGAACGTTTATTATAGTGTGGCAGGTAAATAGTGGTAAAAACTGTCAACGAATTGTAAAACCAGACGGCGGGCTACAGACTGGCATCACACATTCAGTGTATAAGAGGTTGGGGACGAGGCTAAACGAAAGATGTTGAGCGTGCGCGCATTCTTGAGACGACATATCCTGTGGATGGGATTTCTGGCGGTGGTCGTGCCGCTGCTCGCCATCCTCGCGCTGCAATACCGTTCGCTCAACAAGCTCAAGCAGACTTCATCCGTCGCGGAGAATGTGTGGATGAAGAATTACCTCGCGGATGTTTCCAAAGAGGTCAAATATTTTTACAAGAGCAATGCCGAACAGACTTTGACCACTCCGGCGAGCGCGATTGGCACGGACGGGCAGACGGGCACGCAGAACATGTTCGGCAAGTGCGAGGTCGAAGGAGCCAAGCTGCTCTTCGTCGTCACGCTCAGGGGCGATGATAAGCCCGATGTCTTTTATTACAATCCGGCCAACGTCAAGATTCCGAAAACTCCTACGGCGGACGAAGCACGCGCGGTCAATCTGGCTATCGCTCCACTGAAACTGCTCAGTCAGGAAGAGACTCCGAAGGATGGTACGCCGAGTCTGCTCGTTGACGAATACGACCCGGACAATCACGTCATCTTCAAGCCCATCAGAAACGAGTGGCGCAAAATAGTCGGCGTCTCAGGAATGATTATTGACACGGACTACTTCCGCAATGTTTACCTGCCGCGCCAGATTCAGCAATCGCTGCCCAAATTCTTTCCGGCGGACGCGCAGGACAACATCATCGTCACGGTGCAGGACAATCACGGCAACCGCGTGCTGGCGACGCAGGAGGTCAAAGGTCAGGATGACGAGACTTATACTTCGCTGCCTTTTTTCAGTGACTGGCGGGTCAGCATACGCAGCCGTTACATGACGCCGGAGCAGTGGGCGCGCTGGAATTTCAACGTCAGCCTCTCGCTTTCAGCCCTGATGACAGCCATGCTGTTGGGCGGCATCGCGCTGGCGTTGCGAACGGCCTCGCGCGAGATTCGCGTCTCGCAGATGAAGACGGATTTCGTCTCGAACGTCTCGCACGAATTGCGCACGCCGCTCTCTTCGATTCGCGTCTTCGGAGAGTTTCTGAAGCTCGGTCGCGTCAAGGACGAAGAGAAGATTTGCGAGTACGGCGAGTTTATCGAAACAGAGAGCAGACGCCTGACGCAGCTCATCAATAACATTCTCGATTTCTCGAAGATCGAGTCGGGTCGCAAAACTTATCAGTTCGAGCGCGCGAATGTGTCCGAGCTAATCTCCGAGACGCTCCGGACATTCGACGTGCAGCTCAAGCAGCAGGGCTTCGGCATCATCTTTGAAACGCCGCGCACGCCTCTGCCGCCAGCGGTCGTTGACACGGACGCGCTCGCGCAAGCCTTTATCAACCTGCTCGACAACGCGGTCAAATATTCCGGCGAGGCCAAACAGATACACATCCGCCTCGCGCATCAGGATGATTTCCTGACCGTCTCCATCACGGATCACGGCATTGGCATTCCGCGCGAAGAGCAGCCGAAAATTTTCGACAAGTTTTATCGCGTCAGCACCGGACTCGTGCATGACGTGAAGGGCAACGGCCTCGGCCTCTCGCTCGTCGCGCACATCGTCAAGGCGCATCACGGTCGCGTCACAGTCGAAAGCGAGCCGGGACGCGGCAGCACCTTCACCATTCGCCTGCCCGTCACAGAACGCCTGCCGGATCAAGATGAAGAGAGGAATCGGAGTGTAGTGGGCGAGCCGTCATTAACATAAAAACTGTGCTTTGTACTTTGTTTTTTGCTCTTAGTTTCTCTTACTGATATTGAATCTTTAGGAGGCAACTTGCGGCAAAAGAGCAAAGAACAAAGTACAAAGACCAAAGTACAACTTGAATCTAAAATGATGCGTAAAGTCTTAATTGTCGAAGATGATCAGGCGATGGCTGTCGCTTTGCGCGACGGCTTCACGTATGAGGGCTATGCCGTGCAGGTCGCGCGCGACGGCGCGGACGGTCTCAGGATGGCGTCGGAAAGAGAATTGGATTTGGTTATCTTGGACGTGATGCTGCCAAAGGTGAACGGGCTTGACGTGTGCAAGCAATTGAGGAGCGACGGCAAGAGCACGCCCATCATCATGCTCACGGCGCGCGGGCAGGAGATAGACAAAGTGCTCGGCCTCAAGACCGGCGCGGACGATTACGTGACCAAGCCCTTCAGTTTTCTGGAGCTGATGGCGCGAGTCGAAGCAGTGCTCAGGCGCGCGACGAAGCCCACGGAATCGGTCGAGGATGTGAGCTTCGGCAACATCGAGCTGTGTTTCAAAAAGTTCGAGGCGAGGAAAGACGGCCACACGCTCGACCTCAGCCCGCGCGAATTCAAGATCATGCGCTACTTCGTAGAGCATCGCGGCGAAGTCGTCAGCCGCGACCAACTCTTGGACGCCGTCTGGGGCTACGACTACCTACCGCTCACACGCACGGTTGACATGCACATCGCCAAGCTCCGCCAGAAGATCGAAGACACGCCCGGCGACCCGCACTACATCATCACAGTACATCGCGTCGGATATAAATTCACAGGATGAAAAACAGTGATGGGTGATAGGAAAAAACAGGAGACAGGAGTCAGAATACAGAAGCCAGAATGAAAGCGAAAGATTAAAGGCGGGTTTCTGTCTTTTCTTCTGACTCCTGTATTCCTTCTCTTCTCTTATCACCTATCACCCATCAGCTATTACCGCTTTTCTCATTCCCCTGCGGCGCGTTCGAGGCGTGCGCGGTCTGTGATGTGGATTCGTTTTCTGCCGATGTTGATGATACCTGCGGCCTTGAGTTCCTTGAGGCCGTTGGTGGCGGTCTCTCGATAGACGCCGAGGCGTTCGGCTATGTCGCGGTGTGAGAGTCCGCGCACTTCCCCGTCTGCATCAGTTTCACGCAGGAGGAGCGAGGCGAGGCGCGCGACCAAGCCTTTGAAGGCTATGTCTTCGAGTTGTTGTTCGGCTTCGATGACGCGCTTGCCGAAGGCTTCAAGGATACGCAGCGCGACGCGCGGCTTTGAGATGAGCAGTTTTTCGAGGTCTGCGCAGTTCATCACGATGACTTCCGAATCCGCAATAGCTTCTGCGTAGGCGTCGTACATCCCCTGACCGATGCAGCTCATCTCGCCAAAGAAGGAATAGGGCAGCAGGTGCGCGATGACCAGCTTGCGTCCCTCTGCGGACATGCGGTAAATCTGCACCGCGCCCTGCCTCAAGAGAAACAGAGCCTCGCCCGTCTCGCCCGGCGTGTAGAGCAGTCGTCCCTTCGCAAAGTGCTGCAAGACCGTGACGCGCTCGACCTCGCGCACCTCTTCGTCTGTGAAGTCGCGGAACAAGTCTACCGCCGGAAGATAACCGCTCAGAGACCTCACTTTGTCCACAGCAGATTCCATCCGCAAGCCACGCGCCTCCTCTTCGATAAGCAGTATACACAAACGCCGCGCTCGTTCTGTAATCCCGATTACTGACTTCGCGCGCACGCGGCCTCATAATCGCACTGCGATTCGAGACGCGAGAGCGTAGAGTTTTTATCTTATTAAGTAATCAGGAGAGACGTTATGAGCGAGCATGTGATCGAGTTAAAGGACAGCACTTTTGAACAGGACGTGCTGCAATCGGAGCAGCCGGTGCTGGTGGACTTCGGAGCCGAGTGGTGTCCGCCGTGCCGCATGATAGAGCCGACCGTCGCGGCTCTGGCAGAGCAGTACGCGGGACAGGTGCGCGTCGGCAAGATGGACATGGACGGCAACTCGGCTATCCCGCAACGCTACGGCATACGCGGCATCCCGACCCTGATTCTTTTCAAGGGCGGCAAGGAAGAGGAACGCATGGTCGGCGCGGCGAGCAAAGAAGCCATCAAGCGCATGATTGACAAGCACACGGGCGTCGCTGCCGTCGCTTGAAGATAAAAAGTTTCCCGCGAAGGCGCAAAGAACGAGGGTGTAGTGAGAAGGGTGTAGGGTGTAGGAAAGCAATTCTGTTTTAACTACACCCTACACCCTATCCCCTGCACCCTTTCTTCTCTGCGCCTTTGCGGGAAAATTATTTTCTCTTCAGCTACGCTCTGTGAAGTATGAAAATCAGAGCGTTCCGGTTTACTATACCGCCCGTTCGACCAGCCAAGCTCGCACGGGTTCCCACATGCAAACGAGAAAAGCTTATCTGTCGTCAATCATTCCGATTTTTCTTGTCAACGCTTTGCTGATCGCGCCGCTCGCGGGCTGCGGCAGTCGAAACGAAAACGCAAAGCAGCTCACTCTGGCAGTCAACTCCGGCGTCGAGGGCGACGCGCTCAAGCAGGCCGCGCGCGATTATCAAGCGCAGACGGGCATCACAGTCAACATAGCGGAATTTCCATATCTCAATCTCTACGAGAAAGAGGAGAGAGATTTGAGCGCGAAGACGGGCGCGTATGATCTAGTGATGATGGATGACCCGTGGTTCCCGCGCTTCGCCTCTTCGGAATATCTGGCAGACCTCAAGCCTTTTTATGACAAGCGCGGGCAGGCCGCAGGGCCGGATGATGATTTCGTCGCAAACTCTCTCGCGCTCTGCCATCATCCGTACCAAACGGGCGCGCTCTACGCTCTGCCTTACGTCGGCAACTCGCAGCTCTTCTTCTATCGCAAAGACGTTTTCCAGAAACACAATTTGAAGCAGCCGGAGACTTGGGATGAAGTGCTGGCGGCGGCGAAGATTGTTGATGCTCAGGAAGCTACGAGCGCGCCGGGCGGCGGCAAGATGTACGGCTATGTCATGCGCGCGGCTCAGGGCAACGCGGCGGTGGCGGACTTCATGCCTATCTTCTGGGCTTTCGGCGCGGAGATGTTTGACGCGAGCGGGCGTCCGACGGTCAACAGCGCGGAAGGCGTCAACGCGCTCAAGTTCATGCTTGAGCTTGGGAAATATTCGCCGCCCGGCTACGCCAGCTTCAACGCCGACGAAGTTTCCGCGCATCTCTTGCAGGGCACAGCCGCGATGTCCATCAACTGGCCTGCGTGGATCAGCTCTTTCAACGATCCCGCGAAATCGAAAGTGCTGGGGCAGATGGCGTTCACGGTCATGCCCGGCGCAAAGAATCCGGGACGCGCGGAGATTGGCAACTGGCTCATAGGCATCCCGCGTGATGCGAAGAACGCGGACGCCGCCTTCGATTTTCTCGTCTGGGCGACGAGCCGCGAGCAGATGAAAGCTTCCGCTCTGCGCGGCAATCCGCCGACGCGCAAATCCATCTTCAACGATGCCGAGATGGTCGCCAAATTCCCGGCGTACCCGCAGCAACTACGCTCGCTCGAAAACTCGCGCCCGCGCCCGCGCACGCCGCTCTGGAACGAGATCGAAAATGCGTTCGGCATCTTCCTCTCGAAAGCCAACAGCGGTGAGCTGTCTGCGGAAGACGCTATGAATCAAGCCAACGCGGAGATAGCGAAGATTATCGAGCGCGGGAAATAATGCGGATATTTCACCGTCAGATATTTTCGTCAGGCGATGATCGAGCGTTGCCGTATCTGCTCCTCGCCCCGGCCATCGCGGTGCTCGTCGCGCTTTCGATTTATCCCCTCATCTATTCGATCAAGGTCAGCTTTCAGACCGGCGCGGGCGTGCGCGCCGCGTGGTCGCTGGCGAATTTCACGCGCCTTTTCAGCGATAGATTTTTTCTGGACGCGCTCGGCCACACGCTCATCTATGCGTTGGTCGCGCTGACGTTTGAATTCCTGCTCGGACTCGCGCTCGCGTTGCTTTTGAATGAAGCCTTGCGCGGGAGAACCGTTTTTCGCGCGCTCTTGCTCGTGCCGATGATGCTGCCGCCGGTCGTGGTCGGCGTGGTGTGGCGTTTGATGCTCAATCCGAATTTCGGCGCGATCAACGGGACCTTAAAGGGAGCGGGCGTCAACACAACCGCGCTGACGTGGACTGCCTCGCCAAAACTCGCGCTCGCCTCAGTCATCTTTGTGGACATCTGGCAGTGGACGCCGTTCATGTTTTTAGTCCTGCTCGCGGGCTTGCAGGCCATCC
Source organism: uncultured Pyrinomonadaceae bacterium (assembly GCA_964246305.1). Taxonomy (GTDB): domain Bacteria; phylum Acidobacteriota; class Blastocatellia; order Pyrinomonadales; family Pyrinomonadaceae; genus JACMLC01. Next base: position 122,218 of record CAXTPS010000011.1, on the reverse strand, counting down.
CGCAGGAGCCTTACGAAGCTGCTCTGATTGACGGCTCAAGCCGCTGGCAAACTTTCCAGCACGTCACGCTGCCGCTCTTGAAACCAGCGATACTGATTGCGCTGCTCTTAAGAACGATGGACTTGCTGCGCGTCTTCGATCAGGTCTTTATCCTCACGGAAGGCGGGCCGGGATTTGCGACCGAGACGATCAGCCTCTACATCTATCGCACGGCGTTTCGCTTCTCGGACTTCGGCTACGCGGCGGCGATGTCGTTCGTCCTGCTCATCCTGACCAACATCATCAGCCTGATCTACATACGCCTCTTGCAGAGACAGGAGGAGGGATGAAAGCAAAGCTCAGACACGTTCACTCTCATGCTTCATTCATCGCAAGCTTTTTGAAGTACGCGCTTGCGCTTCTAGCAGTGGCGGCGGCGTTGGCTCCCGTCTACTGGATGCTCACGATCTCGCTCAAGAGCGAGATCGACCAGTTCGCAGTCCCGCCGCGTTGGATTAATTTCAGCCCGACTCTCATCCATTACAGGGACGCATTTATCGCGCGCTCGTTCGGGCAATATCTACTCACGAGCCTGATCGTCGCTGTCGCTTCGACCCTGTGTGCGTTGGTTTTTGGAACCTTAGCGGCTTACGCTCTCGCACGGTTTCGCCTGCCGCACAAACTGGATACGCGGCTCGCGCTGTGGATTCTCTCGACGCGTATGTTTCCGCCGATAGTCACGGCAGTGCCGCTCTTCTTGATGATGCGCGATGTGCGGCTGCTCGATACGAAAGCCTCGCTCGTCATTGTCTACACGGCTTTCAATCTACCGTTCGTAGTGTGGATGATGCGCGGGTTTTTTCTGGAAGTGCCGCGCGAGATGGAAGAGGCCGCGCGCGTGGACGGCGATTCGCGTTTGGGCGCGCTGTGGCGCGTAGTGTTGCCTTTGGTCGCGCCGGGACTGGCAGCGACGGCTGTCTTTTGTCTCATCATTTCATGGAACGAATTTCTGTTCGCGCTCGTGCTGACGCAGACGGACGCGGCGATGACTCTGCCCGTGGGCATCGCCGGGCGCGTCACGCAGTACGAGATCAAGTGGGGCGTGATGAGCGCGGCGGGAGTCGTCGCGATGCTGCCGATTCTGATGTTTGCGATGGCTGTGCAGAGATACCTTGTGCGCGGGCTGTCGCTTGGAGCAGTTAAAGGATGAGGAAAAAATTCCCGCAAAGGCGCAAAGGCGCAAAGAACGAGGGAGTAGGGGGAAGGGTATAGGGTGTAGGAAAGCAATTCTGTTTTAACTACACCCTACACCCTATCCCCTGCACCCTTTCTTCTCTGCGCCTTTGCGCCTTTGCGGGAAATTCGTTTTAGAGATGAACGTTAGATTCGAGAAAGTAACGAAAAAGTTCGGCTCGTCTGTGGTGGTAGATGATTTAACTCTTGCCACCGAAGACAGCGAGTTCGTCGTGCTGCTTGGGCCATCGGGCTGCGGCAAGACGACGACGCTGAGGATGCTCGCGGGGCTTGAAGACGCGACCGGTGGAGCCATTTATATCGGCGCGCAACGTGTCAACGATATTCCGACGCAGCGGCGCGATGTGGCGATGGTCTTTCAGAGCTACGCGCTCTATCCGCACATGACCGTCGCGGAGAACATCGCTTATCCGTTGCGCGTGCGCAAGATGGCCGGAAGCCAAATCCTGCTGCGGGTCGAGCGCGTGGCCGCGATGCTTGAGATAGGCAAGCTCTTACGGCGCAGGCCGCGCGACCTATCGGGCGGCGAGCGGCAGCGCGTCGCGCTCGCACGCGCCATCGTGCGCGAGCCGCGTGTCTATCTGATGGACGAACCGCTCTCGAATCTCGACGCGAGATTGCGCGTCCAGATGCGCGGCGAGCTGAAACGCTTGCAGCATGACCTCGGCACGACGACTGTTTACGTGACGCACGATCAGGCCGAAGCGATGACGCTCGCACATCGCGTCGCGTTGATACGCGAGGGACGCTTGCAGCAGTTCGACACGCCGCTCAATATTTATCATCGTCCCGCCAATCGCTTCGTCGCGGAATTCGTCGGCAACCCCGGCATGAATTTCATAGAAGGCCGACAGGACGCTTCCGCCGGAAGGTTTGTGAGCGATGCCTTCACGATTCCTCTTACGGTTTCTCAGCTTGAAAGAATAAAAGGACGCGTGCCAGTCACGCTCGGCATAAGACCTGAGCACGTACACGTCTCAACCTCGGAGCAGGATGGAGACGTGCCTGCTAAAGTTTACGTCACAGAGTTGATGGGCAACGAGACGCTGGTCTTCCTGCGCTTCTCTGACGGCGTGCAGATTATCGCGCGTGCCCCCGCGAGCTTTCACGCGGAGTTGGAGTCGAATGTCTGGGTCAAATTTGAAAATGACAGGATTGATCTCTTCGATGCTGAGAGCGGCGACGCATTGAGATGATGCCAAGTCAGAACCGCCTGCGGTGAAAGAAAATTACGAGCATCAAGCCTGAGAGCGTGAGCGTGACGATTGCCGAGAGCATGCAGAACTCGCAGTAGTGATGCAGCGCGAATGCCTGCACGTACAGGAGCCTGAGCGTCATCAGGAGCATGATCCCGACCACGAGCATGAGCAACGTGCGCGTGCCCTTGTAGCCGTAGGCCGCGAGCGTGGCGAGGCTGAAGACCGAAAAATATGCGAGCGCGCCGAGCGGGGCGAGCGGGATGCCCATAAAGCTTGAGTATGCGCTGCTGAGGACGACATCGCAGCCGCTCAGGATCGTGCAGCGCACGCTCTCGCCCGTCAGATGCTTGACGGTGAGATAGATCGAATCGGCGAGGCCGACGAGCGAGACCAGCGCGGCAATCATATACAGCCGCGTCGAAGCCGCGCGCGGAGCCTGCTCTTCAGCCGCAGCAGAAATATCTCTGCTCCCGGCCTCGCTCATTGCCCCTTCGCTTTGAGCGCCTCATCAATCGCGTTGTGCAGCCCGGCCTCCGTCATCTCTTCGGCCTTTAACTGCCGGTCGCCGACGAACACGGTCGGCGTCCCGATCACACCGCGCGATTTGCCGCGCCGCATATCGAGCGCGACGCGCGTGCTCGCCAACTCTCCGGCTATGTCTCGCATGAAACTGTCTTCGTTCAGTTGGAGCGTGCGCGCATAATTCACAAACATGGAGCGCGGGTCAGGGGCGACTGTCCATTCCGATTGCTTCTCGTAGAGCAGGTCGTGCATCTCCCAGAACTTGCCTTGCACGCCTGCCGCTTCTGCCGCACGCGCGCCATCATACGCGTGCTTGTGAATCTGCGAGAGCGGAAACTCGCGGAACACCACGCGCAAGCGATCCCCGTAGTCCTTCTCGACATTCTTCAGGATCGGATACAGGCTGCCGCATGGCGGGCATTCAAAGTCGCCATACTCCTCAAGCGTCACCGGCGCGCTCTGCACGCCTCTGACATGCGGCGGTTCCGCTCCAACCGATGGTGCGGCGGTGTTCGTGTTCGCCTGAGCTTCAGAGGCGGGCTTCATTGTTTTAAACAGGAGCACGCCGACGGCGAAGGCTGCGAGCAGCACGCCTGCGATAAGCAGTAAAGGTAAGTTTCGTTTCATCTCTCTTATGGATTCTCTCCGAATTTTAATTCACTCTCGTGAATGATACTGATATAACATCCCGGCGCAAAACGGAAATTGACAATAATTGATTCATTTACTCATTTATTCATTGAGCCATTTATTAAATGAGCAATTGAAATCAATGAGTACATGGATAAATAATTCAAGGGAGCATTGATGAAAATCGCACTGAACGGCGCGACGACGATGAGAGCAGACCTCTCGACCGACATCCGTGCAGCGAGCCGCGCGGGCTTTGACGGTCTTGAGATATGGGCTGCGAAGCTGAGGAAATATCTCGAATCGAACAGCGCGGCGGATTTGAAAGGCATGCTCGCAGAACATCGATTAGAGCCGTATAGCATCAACTCCATCGAACATATCACGTTCAGGGATGCGCCCGCACATCAAAAACTTTTAGCCGAATGCGAGGAATTATGCCGCGTGGCTTCGTTGATCGGCTGCCCGTATATCGTCGTCGTGCCGAGTCCCTTGCCCGTCGGGATGAGCCGGGATGAGGTGACGGGCGAGTCCGCGCGCGTGCTCGCGGAGCTTGAGCGGATTGCCGCGCGGCATGAGGTCGCGCTCGCGTTCGAGTTTCTGGGTCAGGCGGATTGCAGCGTGCAGACGCTCGCACACGCGTCTGAGATCGTCTGGCGCGTGGCGAGCGAGCGCGTCGGTCTGGTGATTGACAGCTTTCATTTTTACGCGGGCGGCTCGACGATTGAATCAATCAATGCGCTCGACGCGAGCAGGCTTTTTATCTTTCATATCAACGACGCGGAAGAACGTCCGCGCGGGAAGCTCGAAGACAGGCATCGCCTGCTGCCCGGTCTCGGCATCTTGCCTCTCGGAGAAATCGTCGGCGCGCTCAAACGCATAGGGTATGATGCGATCACGAGCGTCGAGATTTTTCGCCCCGAATACTGGGAGCGCGATCCATTCGAGCTGGCGCAGGCCGCGCGCACTGCGACACGTCAGGTCATCGAAAAGTTTTGAGCGAGGGACTCAGATTTAATTCTCACTGCGAGGTAAATCCGAAATGAAAAGAGACAGGACACTCAGCTTCTCCGCGAAGCTGCTCTTCATCACGCTCCTCTGTGCGGCAAGCTCTCTTGCTCAGACCGCTCCCGATAAAATCCTGCTGGACCAATATGCGAAAGCCGTCAGCGATGCGAAAACCGTTGAGGCCGCAGAGATAGTCAACACGCTCATCCCAATCGTGAAATGCAACAGTAGCCTGCGCTGGGAGAACGAAGCGGACGGCTCCGCGCGCGTGCTGGTGGCGACGTGGGTCAACGAGTGGGTCGCAAAAAATTATGACGGCAAAGAGGGACAGCTCGTGCTCATTCCAACGGGCGCATATCCGTTTGTCACGACCGTGCCCGAAGTCAAAAACTTTTGCTCCGATCCACAACGCGCGGGAACGGATTTGAGGCTCAGGCTTGAACAGCTACTTGGGCTTCCTCCGATGAACGGGAAAGTTAAGTTCGTCGAACTCTGGGTTAACCCGGACGATCTCTTTCGCCCCTGCCCCGACCCGGAAACCACCGACAGCAGATGCGAGCTTGATTTTCCGCAGACGGGATTTTGGACTGTGAGTTTGAGTTACGTCAGATGGTTTGATAATCAGGTCTGCCAGTCGTATCCGGGCAGGCCGAAGGATTATACGGGGACGGATTTGATGGGTTATCCGTGGACGCGTCTGGGCTACACTTACGATTGGGGCATCGCGTCCGGGCACGTCGGGATGAGCGAGTTCGTCATCAAACCGGGGTCTCAAGTCAAAGTTAAATCGGTGACACTGACCGCAGATTATTGCCGGAGCATACGGAGCAGCAGCTAAACAAAATGGAGCAACTGAGAATCGGGATTATCGGAGCCGGATACATCGGCGGCGTTCACGCGGGGCTGCTCGCGCAAGACGAGCGCGTGCATCTGGCAGCCGTGCATGATGTTGACGCGTCATGCGCCGAACGTTTGTCGCGTGCGACCGGAGCCGCTGTCGCTTCGAGCGCGGAAGAGTTGATGGAGGCGTGCGACGCAGTCTACATCACGACGCCGAATACGAAGCACACGGAGCTTACCATCAAAGCCGCCAGCGCAGGTCTTCACGTCTTTTGTGAAAAGCCGATGGCGACCACAACGGATGACGCGCGTGCTGTGCTCGAAGCTGCGGAAAAGAGCGCGGGAGTTTTTCAGGTCGGGCATAATCGCCGCTTCGCTCCCGTTTACGCGCGGCTCAAACAAATCTTAGCGGAAGAGAGCGCGCCGCATTCCGCTCACGTCAAGATGAATCGCGGCGAGTTGTTAAATCCCGCGTGGGTCGGTGATGCGAGCCTGACGGGCGGCTTCCTCTACGAGACGACGATACACATGTTCGACATGATGCGTTTTCTCTTCGGCGAAGTCTCGGAGCTGTCTGCCCTCGGCTCAACGCACGAGTACACGGAGACGGATGATTTTTCGGTGTTGCTCGGATTCGCAAACGGGATGCACGCGACGCTCTGTTCTGCGGCTGACGCGAGCTGGCTCTTTCCCTTCGAGCGCATTGAAGTCTTCTCGCATCATCGCACCATCACGACGCGCGAGATGGAAAGTTTAATCATCAGCGAAGATTTGAGCGGCAGACACACGACGCATTCCATGCACATGCTCTCGAAGGAAGAGAAGTGGGGCTACGCGCAGGAAGACCGCGCGTTCATCGACGCGATTACTGACGGCGCGCCCACGCCCGTGACCGCGCTCGACGGTTTCAAATCCGTAGAACTCGTGGACGCCTGCTATCGCGCAGTCCGCACGGGCGAGCGTGTGCAGTTTTAATAAGATGTTCGGAGTGTTGTGAGCGGTAAATAGGTGAGCTACGCTTTACCATATGGACGTGAAGGAAATCGAAACCGCAATCACTCAACTGCCGCCTTCAAGGATAGCGGAATTAGCCAGATGGTTAGCAGAATTTCAAGCGCGACTCTGGGCTGAGGAGCTTGAGCAGGATGTCAAAGCGGGTCGGCTTGATGCTTTGATTGAAGAGGCCGAGCGCGATTTTCACTGCTTTTCTTTGTGAAGCAGGATTTTTTCTTTGAGCCATAAATTAACTAGCGACTCTGCCGGAATCTGTTGCGTCTTGGCAATCTCATTAAGCTCGCCAACAAGCTCCTCGTCAATCGCTACGAGATGCAGCCTTCGCCGGATGTCTACATCAAAGCTGGCTTCCGGCAGTTGTTCGACGTAATCCCCCATATCATGCGTGTCAAAGAATTCGACAAGCTCGTCAAGCGATGAATGATGAGGTAAGTTGTGTGACCTACTTTCTGCCATATAGTTTCCTTTCCTTTTCCGCCATATCTCTCGCACTCAGAATCAACGCTTCTTTCGTGGTTTTGTGAATGAAAAGAATGGTCAAATATCTTCCCGCCTCCGTTTGGCCTAAAGCATATACACGTCCTCATTCTCCCGTTCTCCCTTTTCGACAAAGCGAAATCTTGGTTTCCCGGTCAATGCTTCTTCTACTTCATAAGTTTCTACATGATGTTTGAAGTCCAGCTTGTCAACTATATTTCTGAGCCAGATAATGCCTTCAATATTCATTACAATATCTCGTTTTCAGATATTATCAATATCATACTCTATGGCTGCGGAGTCACGTAAGCTTCTTCCATAGCGATGCGCAAGAGTTCCGCCACGCTCCAAGCCTGCGCGATGCAGCCGCGCGGCGTGTGCGGCTCGTCGCCGTCGAAGATTTCCGAGACCTGATTGAGTCCCGCTTCGCGCAGATGCTTTTGAAATGGAGCGATCCATCCAGCCGCCTTCTCACGCGCGCCCGCCGTCTCGCCGTAGGCTTTGAGATAGGCAGTAATGAACGGCCCCATCAGCCACGTCCAGACTGTGCCTTGATGGTATGCGCCGTCACGGCTTGTGCCGTCGCCTTCGTAACGCCCGGTATATTTTGGGTTGGTGGGCGAGAGGCTTCGCAGGCCGTAAGGCGTGAGCAGCTCGCGCTCGACCGAAGAGACGACGCGGCGCGCCCTCTCAACGGAGAGCATCGTGTGCGCGAGGCTGACTGCGAAGATTTGATTCGGGCGCATTGACGCATCAAGCTGCTCTCCGTCAATGACATCGTAAAGACACGCCGCCTCTTCGTTCCAGAATTTTTGATTGAAGCTCGCGTGCGCTCTTGCAGCCATCCCGTCGTATAACTTTTCCCGCGCTTCATCCACGAACTTTCGCGCCAGTTGCTGCATCACGCGCAGGGCATTGTACCAGAGAGCCTGAATCTCCACGGGCTTGCCGCGACGCGGCGTGACGACCCACTCTCCGACCTTCGCATCCATCCACGTCAGTTGCACGCCCTCTGCGCCGGATGCGAGCAGGCCGTCCTCGTCTACGCGTATGTTGTAGCGCGTGCCGCGCACATGCCAGTCAACAATATCTGCGAGCGTTTCATAAAGATGTGCGCGCACGAACCCGTCATCGTTCGTGTGAGAGATGAGCGAGCGCACGGCCTCAAAAAACCAGAGCGTCGCATCCACTGTGTTGTATTCGGGCTGCTCGCCCGCGTCCGGAAAACGATTCGGCAGCATCCCTTTGTCAACGTGCTTTGCGTATTCGAGCAGGATACTGCGCGCGATCTCTGCGCGTCCCGTGGCGAGCGTGAGGCCGGGCAAAGCGATCATCGTGTCGCGTCCCCAATCGCTGAACCAGTGATAGCCCGCGATGACTGTTTTCTGTTCTCCTCGCGCGACGATGAATTGGTCTGCGGCGAACGTGAGCGTGCGTGTCAACTCAGTATCCGGCGAAGCGGCGGCGACGATACGCTCTCGCCGCTCGATCTCTTTGGCTCGACATTCATCAATGCGCTTCACGTCGCTTCGCCCGGTTGAGGCGATAACTGCGACGCGCGTGCGGCGGCTGAGGTCGAATTTGAGAGTCAACGGATTGAAGAGGTCTTCTGTGAAATCAAAGCCGCGCTCGCGCTCGGCTGTGTATTCAAAGTTGCGATACCACTCGCCGCCACTCGCGTCAATCTCGTCTGCATCGTGCGAGAAATAGAGCGCGGGAGCGTCTGTATAAAGCTTCACGATGGCTGTCGCTTCTCTGACTTGAACCGCATGATTGATAGCATCACTCTCATGTTTCAAGCTGTGATAATCGCGGCAGGCGACGAGCGGGCGCAGCTCTAAAAAGAAGTTGGCAGTTGGCAGTTGGCAGTTGGCAGTGGAATCAGTTTGGAGCCTGGAACCCGGAATTTGGAACTCGGAACCCGGAACTCGGAACTCGTATTGAATGACGGTCGAGTTTTCGCCTTGAATCATGAAGAGGGATTTTTCGACGGTGATTCCTTCGACCAAGTAGGTGAAGACGGGGAAGGGGTCGAGGCGAAAGCCCGTTTGGAGTTTGTAGCCGTGCGGATAAATCGCGCCCGGATATTTGTTAGCCGAAAGCTCGTGTCGCCGCCCCTCGATGACGAGCGTCTCTTCCAGCTTCGAGAGCATGACGAGACGACCGACGGGCGGGCGCGTGGCTGCGACGAGCAGGCCGTGATAGCGGCGCGTGTTGAGTCCCGTGATGGTTGACGAAGCGAAGCCTCCGATGCCGTTCGTCTCCAACCACTCGCGCGTGGACGCACTGTCGAGGTCGCAGCACTCTTCATCGTTGAATCGAATCATCCCTCAACTCTTTTCCATCCACACGCGAAACGTGCTCTTCCAGCTTTCAGGCAAAGCTTCTACCTCAAGCGCGCGTTTCATAGTCTCTACCTCTTTCCTGTCAAACGCGTAAAGGCGCGCGATATCCGCGATGGTAACGTTGTGCGCGCCGCGCTCGATAAGTTCGATAGCATCGCCCGCACAGACTTCACCTTCCCTGATGACGGAAAGATAAAAGCCGGTGCGCCCGCTCACCAGAAACCTTTTGATAATGTCGTTGCGCCCGAACTTGATGCCGAGCTTATAGCAGGGCATACGCGGTTCTGTGACCATCACTTCGGCATCAGCGATACGAAACCTATCTCCGATGTTGAGTGTGGATTCGTCGAAACCTTCAACCGTAAAATTCTCTCCGAACATCCCGTGGGGCAGCGTCATCTCAGGAAACTCTCCGCGCCAGAAATCATAATGCTCGACTGGATAAGCGTAGACGGCCTTCGTCGGGCCGCCGTGAACGGAGAGGTCTGCCTGACGGTCTCCGTCCAGATTGAGCGTGCGCATCATCACGCGCCCCTCGACAGGCTCTTTGAAGATGCCGGTCGAAATGGCCTCTCCATGCGACATGACGAGGCGCGGGCGGCTGACGTTGACGGAGATGATTTTCATTTACAGGAAGTACCTCCCGCAAAGGCGCAAAGGCGCAAAGAAAAGATGTTATTCGACTCGCTTTGCGACGCAGATGGCGGAGACGCCGAACGGGAGATTGAGGCGGCGCAGGAGTCTGCGTTCCGCTCCGAGCAGTCTTCCCAGCACGCCGTTCAGGCTTGAGATTGTGATATTGTTCTCCGAGGCCGGACGCAAGCCTGTCGCGCGCATCAGTGCGCGTCCGAGCAGGATTGGCGCGAAGAAAGTTATGTTGGCATAGGTCGCGCGCTCGATTTCAAAACCGGCGGCGCGGACTGTCTGCAAGAGTTGCGGCAAACGATAACGCCTGCGGTGATGGCTGATGTCGTCCTGCACGCCCCACAGAAACATAAAGGCCGGAACGAAGAGCAGCGCGCGTCCGTCAGGGCGCAGGACGCGGCGCATCTCACTGAGTCCAGCCGCGTCGTCGTCCAGATGCTCTACCACATCGAGCGCGGTCACGAGGTCGAACGAGCCGTCTTCAAAGGGAAGCTGTTCAGCCGCGCCCTGTCGCACGCGCTCAATGCCGCGAGCGTGACAGAAAGCCAGAGCGTCCGCAGAGATATCAACGCCCTCTGCTTCACCAAAACGCGCGAGCATTTCCAGATTCGCTCCCGTCCCGCAGCCGACATCCAGAATGCGAGCCTGCCTGTCTTTGATATTCAAATCCGCAATGATGCGTTCGCAAAAACTTTCCAGAATGCGACGCCGCCCGGCAAACCACCAGTGCGTCCCCTCGACCTCATACATGATCGAGTAGGTATGTTGCTGCATTTCTTGTGGTAGTTCGCTCATAAAACTTTAGCTCTAACTAATGCGTCCCATCCCGCACCAACTATTCTTGTTGTGCCAGCTTATCACGACATCGCTCGCGTTGATGTCACCCCACCACTTTGCAAACTCTTCGCGCGAGATATAGAAGGCCGTCGGCGCGACCAGATGATCGAAGACAATCGTGTGTTGCTCGCGCCAGCCGAAATCTGAGATGGCATTCAGATAATCATTGTAGAAGAGGCGGCGCGCTAAGCTTGCTCCGTTCGCGCGCCGATTCAGGGGGCCGTAGACGAGCTTGGTTGCGGCATACAGCGCGGCGGTCGGCAGCTTTGAGAGATGCAGCAACGCGCGCGGGTTGATGCGCGCAGTGACTTTCTCCCTCACCGGATTAACGAAGCGCGTGATCCATCCGTTGTTCTCCGCGCCGTAAACCCACGCCGAAACATGCCCGCCCGCTTTGACCTTTGAAGCGAGCGAGACGAAGCCCGCGCGCGGGTCTGGCAAGTGATGCAGCACGCCGACCGAGAAAGCGTAATCGAAGACGCGGCGCAGAGGTAGTTGATAGAGGTCTGCCTGAATCACATGCGCGTTCTCAAGCTCGCATGTCGCCGCAAAAGCGACTTCGACGGCTGCGCTCAAATCCACCGCGATGACTTCACGCGCCCCCCACTGTGCCGCGAGCTGCGTGTGTCGGCCTTTGCCGCAACCGCCTTCGAGCACAACTTTGCCCGCGAAAAACTCCGGCTTGACCGGAGTAATCCAGCCTAAGAACTGTTCCGCATATCGCTCGTCCGCCTGCGTGAAATGCTGCCATGAGAAACCGAAGCTCTCTGCCGTCGCAGCCTTATCTGCTTCGACCTGATCCAGACGCGCAAAGCGCGGCACGCCTCGCATGATCGGAAATCCGCGAGCGCAGGACGAGCAGTTGAGCGCGCCTTCCATAATCTCCGTGCCATCGCGCACAGCCGTCGCAGCCAGCACAAGCTCGCCGCCGCAAGCCGGACACGCGAGGTATGGCAACAATCTCTCTTTCATAACGCTTCGGTGTTTACATCCCTCTTGTTTCTGATTTTAGACACGAGCGCGGGCAAGCTTGAGACGGTCAGCCCCGCGAAGACGAGCAGCATCGCCTGCATCGGCAAGCCGTAACGTATCTCGCTGTGCATGAACGAGCCGACTATCAGATAATAAAGCACTGTCGCCAGCATGATTCCCGTGACGCGCGCGTCTATGCGAAAGGCTAAAAACAGTCCGAGCAAAATGAGCGGCAGCGCGACGTGCCGCATCACGCTCTGCATCATGCCGAGCAGGTTGACGAAGAACGCCGTGACTCCGCCCTGCCATTGCGGCTCTAAACATTTCTTGCTCGTGACATTGAAACCCGCGCTGCCGTAAACGGGCGAAGGCTCTCCGGCGTAATTCAGGACGCCAGCCGCGCGGCGCATCATCACTCCCGCGTACCAGAAGGGATGAGCCTTGATAACTGCGAAAGCTTTGCGCGCACGCGCGCGGTCACGCGCCACGCCGTCCGGGAAATAGAGATTGAACTTCGCATCCGGCGAAGCTCCCAGCTCAAGCCGCTCTTTTTCAACCAGCACAGTGTCGCCGTACACCGCTCCGAATTCCGCCGCGCGTTCCGTCTCGCCGATGCCTTCCCAGAGGTTCGTGCCGAGTCCCATGCCCGTCGGCACGAAGGCTCGAAAAGCTATAATGTTTCGCACGATGATGGGCGTCAGAAGACACGCCGCGCCGAGCAGCACGCACGCTGACAGTCGCGCTCTGTCTCTCCAACTCGCTTTCACAAAAAGCAGGAGCGCGAGCGACCACCACACGGCCAGCAACATCGCGTTGGCTCTGAACCAGCACGAAAGCCCGATCAGAAGTCCCGCGCCGATGGCGAACCGCCAACTACGCCGCTTCGCAGCGACGAGCAGCAGCCACGCACCGCACAACACGATCCAGCTTGTCGGCGCGTCAGCCAGAGGCGTCGCGCCTAACGTTGCCAGCAGAGGCGAGAGCGCAGCCAGAACTCCCGCCCAAACTCCCACGCGCCACCCGTAAGCCGTCACGCCGATGCCGACCACGAGCAGCACGGATAAGGCATCGAGCGTCCACTGCACGCTCTGCACCACGGCGGCAGACCTCACGCCGCGAACGCTGTAGACCAGAGCCAGCCAGAGCGGATAACCGGGCGGATAAACAGCCGCGTCCGTCTGCGACGGATCGCTAATCCAGAAGGCGTTCCCCCTGCCGTCTAAAATATCCTGAGCCTGCCTGTCAAAAATCGCGTAGATGCCGTAAGGAAACCATCCCGCATCACTCAGCCGCGCGCCGATGAACTGCGCCGTCAGGCCGCGCACGACGAATGCGAGCAGCACAATCGAGAGCAGCATCAGCACGCGCTTACGCGTCTCACGCGAAAAGCTTTTTACAGGAGCCTTCAAATGACTTTGTAATGTCATTCAACTAATCAACCGCGCCTTCTTCTTTGCGTCTTTGCGCCTTTGCGGGAGAAATATTTTCGCGCAAAGGCGCAAAGGAAAACAGCTACTTCCTCTCGTTCCGAAACCATTCGACGAAGCGGCGGATGCCCTCTTCGATTTGCGTGTGCGGGTCATAGCCGAGCAGCCTGCGCGCCTTTGTGATGTCTGCAAAAGTTTGCGGCACATCGCCGGGCTGCATCGGCTGGCGATCAATGACGGCCTGACGGTCTAACTCTTTTTCAAGGAGCGCAATCAACTCGCGCAGTTCGACTGTGCGCGATTCGCCGAGGTTAAAGACTTCATAAGAGCTCGCGTTGTAATCAATCGCCGCGCGCACGCCCTGTATGATGTCGTCAACGTATGTGTAATCGCGCCGCGTCGTGCCGTCGCCGAAAACAGGGATGGCTTTGCCTTCATCAATCAAACGCGCGAACTTGTGAATCGCAAGGTCTGGACGCTGCCGCGCGCCGTAAACTGTAAAGAAGCGCAGGCACACGCAGCGTATACCGTAAAGATGCGTGTAAGTGTGGCAGATTAATTCGCCCGCCGCCTTCGTCGCGGCATAAGGCGAGATGGGTTGCCGTATCGGGTCTTCCTCGCCAAACGGAACCTTCGCATTGATGCCGTAAACAGATGAAGACGAGCCGAAGACGAACTGCCCGACCTCATGCTCTCGCGCCAGCTCAAGCAGGTTGAGCGTGCCGTTGATATTCGTTTCAGCGTATAGCTCCGGCTCGGACAGACTGGGGCGCACGCCCGCACGCGCCGCCAGATGAACGATACAATCGAACTTCGCGCCGTCGAAAATCTTTTCCAGCGCAGCGCGGTCGCGTATGTCCGCTTCAATCAACTGATACGCGGTGTCGGCCACATGCGAACGCACATTCGCGCGCTTCATCAACGGCTCGTAAAAATCGTTGAAATCGTCAACCACCACGACGCGCCACTCGCGCTCGCTCAAAAGCTTGTCCACCAGATGCGAGCCGATAAAACCCGCGCCGCCTGTCACTAGAATACTTTTCATTTTGTCTTTTGTGCTTTGTGCTTTGTACTTTGTTCTTTGTGAACGCTTCATAACGCAAGTTGCGCGAAACAAGCAAAGCACAAAGCACAAAAGACAAAGCACAAACTACTTCGTCCCATAAATCCACAGGTGCCAGCCCCAGCGTGCGGCGAGGCGCGCTTCCATGCCGCGCGGCAGGAGATTGCCGACGATGGGGAGCCAGCGTTTATTCAAAAAATGCGTGTGCGTCTCGACGCGCGAGAAATCCTTGAACAGCTCGCGCGCTTCGCTCCGTGAATAGACGCGCGCGAGCGGATTGCCCGCGCCGTCCGTGTTCCGGTTCAGGAACTCGCCGGGCGCGAGATAACTCTCGGTGTCTTCCCTGATAAATCGAGCGTGCTCGCGCAGGCTCTCGACAGGCTCCCCGGTTAGTTTATGTGCCAGCTTCAATCCCGCCTCGGATTTCAAGAGGTGCGCTCCGGCGCGACGGAAGAGGCGTATGTTGAAGCGGTAGTTGTAAGAGTCTCTGTGATAGAGCATGACGACGGCGCGCCCGCCGGGTTTTAAGACGCGATGAACTTCGCGCACGGCGCGCTCTGTGTCCGGCGTGTGATGCAGGACGCCGTGCGAGTAAACCAGATCGAAAGAGTTATCTGCGAAGTCCAGGTTCTCCGCGTCCGCCGTGCGAAATGTTCCGCGCAGGTTGAAAAGCTCGAAACGCTTACGCGCCAGCTCGACCGCCGCTTCGGTCAAATCAACTCCTGTGTAATCCGCGCCCGCTTTTGAGAACTGCGCGCCGTCCGTGCCGAGGCCGCAGCCGATCTCAAGCACGCGCATGCCGTGTGCGCTCTTGAAGTCCGCCGCCTCTGGAATGTGCCACTCCGTGCGATAGCGATGCTCTTCGACGCGCTCGAAAAAGAGGCGCGTGCCGGGCGTTGCGTCGGCAAACTTAGTCCCGCACGGATGCGCCTGCCAGAAGGCGCGCACGCGCTCTTTCAAATTGTGATCGGCATCCGATATCAACATTATTGCATCTGAGGGTGCAGCAAATTTACCGCGCACGAATATTGCTCCGGGCGCACAGAAGATAATCGCGCACGGGAATTAAACTCCGCAAAATAACATGGCCTCGCGCGCGGCGACAAGCGCGCACCCAATTTGATAATTTTTTGTATGTTCTCTTTATGCTAAGATACGCCCTCGCGCTCACGCAGCACGTCTTTCGATCTTACAGCATAGGGATTTCAACCTCTCGACCTAAAGCCGCTCGAAAATAACTGCAAGGAGATTTACTCGTGATGTTCAGAACTTGCCCACAGCAGCGCACACGCAGGCTGCATTTCTCAACATTAAGCATCGCATTAGCTCTGCTCTGTGCTATTTGCGCGGTGCAATCCGTGCAGGGGCAGAAGCTGGATAACGACCGTCGGCGCGGCGTCGAGATGCTGAATGCGATCAAGAAGGATATTCAGAAGAATTATTACGATGCGAATTTTCGCGGCCTTGATCTGGACGCGCATTTTAAGGCTGCCGAAGAGAAGATTAAAAACTCCGCTTCATTCGGCGAGGCGCTCGCCATCATCGCGCGCACGCTGATGGTGTTCGATGATTCGCACACGTTCTTTATCGCCCCGGCTCCTGAGAAACGCCTTGAGCAAGGCTGGTCGGTACAGATGATGGGCGACAAATGTTACGTGGTGGCGGTCAAACCGGGCAGCGATGCCGACGCCAAAGGTCTCAAGCCCGGAGACGAAATCATCTCGCTGGCGGACAATCAGCCGACGCGTAAGAATCTGTGGATGCTCATGTATTTTCTGAGAAACCAGCTATCCATTCCTGTGGTCGTGCGGCGTGCCGGAGCCGAGCCTCAAGCCATGAGTATCATGGCGAAGTTCGCACAGGGCAGACCTATAAGCCACGTCAACGTTCTGTCTGGAAGCGACTGGCCGGACATCATCAGAGACTACGAGGACGAGATGCACTTTCGTCGTCATCGCTTAGTCGAGCTGGAAAATGTGGTTATCTGGAAGATGCCGGCCTTTAATCTCAGCGAAGGCCAGATTGATGACGTTATTGGAAAAGCCAGAAAACGTCAGACGCTCATCATTGACCTGCGCGGCAACGGCGGCGGCTATGAAAAGACATTGCTGAGAGTGATCGGCAATTTGCTCGATCATGATGTAAAAATCGCAGACATCAAATCGCGTGAAAAGTCAGAGCCGCTGATCGCTAAAACGCGGGGCGCAAATCACACCTTCAGCGGTAAGCTGGTCGTTCTGGTGGATAGCGAGTCAGGCTCTGCGGCGGAGCTGCTGGCGCGTGTGGTACAGCTCGAAAAGCGTGGGGTAGTAATGGGTGATCGCACATCCGGAATGGTGATGAGAGCCATTGCGCCTACTCACGAATCAACCGGAGACCGCGATTTTTACTACGGCGTCAGCGTCACAATCGCCGACCTTGTGATGACAGACGGCAAGAGTCTGGAAGGCATCGGCGTCAAGCCGGACGAGTTGGGGTATCCGACACAGGAGGCCATGGCGTCGCAACTCGACCCGGTCTTATCGCGCGCCGTAGAACTCGTCGGCTCGCATCTGGACCCAAAGGCGGCAGGTGCGCTTTTCCCAATCGAGTGGAGACAGTAAATCTTCGTAAGTGAATGTCGCTGGCTCATATCTTCGGACGCAGGAGATGTGTCAGCGCGTCACCGCTGCGAGAGTTTGCTGCCCTGCCGCTTCATGCTAAGATACGTTTTCGCACTCGCGCCGCACCCATTTGGATTTTCCAGCATGGCGGCTTAATTCAATAACAAAAAACCAACTTAATATTCGTGAAGGAGATTTACCCTTGAAGCTCAAAAGTTGTCCCAAGAAAGCCCCCCTTCGCCTGCCTCTCTTGATATTTACGACTGCGCTGTGCCTGCTCGTGATGATGGGTGCAGCCAGTCCTTTGCGGGCGCAGTCATCAATCGGCGAAGCGCGCGAATACGGGCGCATGATGCTCGATGTGATTAAATCCGATGTCAAGAAAAACTATTACGACCCCACTTTCCACGGAATAGATTTGGATGCCCGCTTCAAAGCGGCGGAGGAGAAGCTCAAGACCGCTCCTTCAATGGGACAGATTAATGCGATCCTCGCGCAGACGCTGGTGGACTTCAACGACTCGCATCTTTTTTACATTCCGATGGGCGGTTTTATAAACATAGATCACGGCTGGTCTATGAAGCTTATCGGCGACAAGTGTTACATCACGGAGGTCAAGGCCGGCAGCGATGCCGAGAGCAAAGGGTTGAAGGTCGGTGATGTCGTGTGGTCTGTCAACGGTTTCGCGCCGACGCGCGATACACTGTGGAAGATTACTTATTACTATTTCCTGCTGAACCCCAGAACGGCGATGACCCTCGTCGTAGACCGCCCGGACGGCAAGCAGCAGCAGCTCGACCTCGTGGCGAAGGTCGAGGTAGATAAAGACGCTCTCAATAAATACGGGCAGATCTATTATGACGATGACGATATTTTCCGTATCGAAGCTTCAGAGAAGAAGGAACGCCTGCGCCGTCACAAGCTCGTCGAGCTGGACAAAAACACGATAGTCTGGAAGATGCCGGAATTCGACCTGACCGAAGGCGAAGTCACGGACAAAATGGACAAGATCAAAAACTATCAATCGCTCGTGCTCGACCTGCGCGGCAACGGCGGCGGAGCGGAGTTGACGCTGGTCAAACTGCTCGGCTACTTCTTTGACCACGAAGTGAAAGTGGGCGAGTTGAAGCGTCGCAAGGAGGTCAAGCCGCTGATCGTCAAGAAGCGGAACGGCGCGATGTACGGCGGCAAGCTGGCAGTTCTGATTGACAGCGAATCGGGTTCGGCGGCTGAGCTTTTTGCGCGCGTGATACAGCTTGAAAAACGCGGGACGGTGCTCGGAGACCAATCGGCTGGCGCGGTTATGAGGGCTAGGGAATATGACCGCGAGGTGGGGCTTGATACTGTCATAGACTTCTCTGTGAGTATCACGGATGCAGACATTACCATGTCTGACGGCAAGAGCCTTGAGCACGTTGGCGTCACGCCGGACGAATTGCTGAATCCGACCGGAGAAGACCTTGCAGCCAAACGCGACCCGACGCTGGCGCGTGCTGCCACGCTTGTCGGAAGCGAGCTGACGCC
Source organism: uncultured Pyrinomonadaceae bacterium (assembly GCA_964246305.1). Classification (GTDB taxonomy): domain Bacteria; phylum Acidobacteriota; class Blastocatellia; order Pyrinomonadales; family Pyrinomonadaceae; genus JACMLC01. The sequence goes on along the minus strand of CAXTPS010000011.1, from coordinate 103,879 downwards.
GGAAAAAGCCGGCTCGTTATATCCCGTTGACGAGAAGGTTAAGGCTAAGGATAAAGAGAAGGATAAAGATAAAAAGAAACAGTAAGGCAAGTTAAGCTGGCTTATAACTGTGCGGATTGTGAAGAGGCGCGTAACGGATTATCCGTTACGCGCCTCTTCTTTTGCGTCGAGAGAATTTGAGTTCGGCTTCTCGATTTATGAAACGGTCTCAAGCCTTGCGCCCTGTCGCCTCAATCAACAAAGCGATGCAGCGCGCGATAGCGGTGCAATAGCTCTTCGAGAAAACCTTCGTAAGTGAAGGTCGCCAGATCGTAGTTCGGTTGCAGGCGATACATAATCGGCATCGCCACGCGCCAAGCCATCCATTGACGCTGCACGTCAGGCAAATCCCATCGGCGTCGCAGGAAGCTTTCGACCACTTCGATCTCAGGCTCGGTTAAAGAGCCGAAGTCGGCTGTGAAAGGCGTCGGCTTGTAAGAGCGGCGGTAAGCCACGTCGCTCACGGGCGCGCCAAAGACCTGATCGAATGAGGGAGCTTCGGCTTCGCGCTCGCGCACGACGACTGTTCCGGCAATCAGGTCGCCCGGTCGCTGGTCTTTCTCGCTGATAAAAACCGAGATGAGGCCGATGGAATAGAAAGGTAAGATCAGCACCGGCTGCATGTCTAAAATCCGCAGGAGATTTCGCACCAGCGCTTCCCAGAATGTGATGGGGCGGCCATCCTCGCGTATCACGCGCAGTTTCAGCCAACGCTTGCCGGGCGTCTGCCCGTTCCACAGCCACTCGAAAAAAACGAAGTAGCCTGAGATGATGAGAAAGAGAATGATGACGAGCAGGGCGATGACCCACTTCGGAGCGTCTTTAAGCTCGCTGCCAAAGCTCGCTAAATCCGCGATGATGGTAAAGCCTATGTAGAGCAACAGAATCGTGCCGATCTGTATCGCATGATCCACAGCGCAGGCCAGAAAACGGTTGCCGATAGAGGCCAGCGCGAAATGCAGCGGCACGCGCTCAGGCGTCTCGATAATCAAAATCTCTTCATTCGCAATGGCGAGTTCAGCAGCCATCTCTAAAATTTATCGTTTCGTAGTTCTATGTTGACTGTGGATCGCAAGCTGTATCAAGAGGCTGACGCACAGTTGCAGCCCGGCTCCGCCCCACAAGAATATCTTATCTTCAAAATTCAGCCCTGCTAAGTCATGTACTTCATAGAGCCAACAGTACTGATAAAAATAGACCAGAGGCGGAATCATCACGCCGACAAAATGTGCGACAGTATCTTGATGTTGCCGCAAGAGCCTGTAACTAAGGTAAGCCACGACCTGCCCGGCGAATGGAAAACTGATAAGCATTATGAGGGCTAACGCCCATCTCAGAAAATCATCCATGAATCGAACTCTTCCGGCAACATCTCTTTAATTTCCAGACACGCGCAGGAACTTACGCTTGCCGACCTGAACAAGAAAGAATTGTTCAGGAGTTAAATCTATTACTGCATCAGGCTGAGAGACTTTATCTCCGTTAATTCGCACGCCGCCTTGTTCAATTAAGCGCCGAGCTTCAGCCATCGAAGTTGCTAGTTTAGCTTCAACCAGCATTTTAGTTATTTTCAATTGACCGCATTCTATTAAAAAATCTTCAATCACATCCGGCGCTTGCTTCTCACGAAACATGCGATTGAACTCTTCTTCGGCGCGGACAGCATCATCAGCCGAATGAAAATCCGCGATGATTCGCTTTGCCAGCTCGACCTTGATGTCACGCGGATGTCGCTCTCCGCTTTCGGCGGACGCGCGCAGGGCTTTAATCTCTTCGACGCTTGAATCCGTCAACAGCTCATAGTATCGCCACATCAATTCATCTGAGATGGACATCACCTTGCCGAACATCTCCTGCGGCGGTTCATCAATGCCGATGTAGTTGTCGAGACTCTTCGACATCTTCTGCACGCCGTCCGTGCCCACGAGCAAAGGCATGATGATGCACACCTGAGCTTCCTGCTCATACTCGCGTTGCAGGTTCCTGCCCAGCAACAGGTTGAACTTTTGATCCGTCCCGCCGAGTTCCACATCTGCTTCGAGCGCGACGGAATCATAAGCCTGCGTGAGCGGGTAGAGTAGTTCGTGCAGCGCGATGGGACGTTCTTCTGCGAGCCGCTTGGCGAAATCGTCGCGCTCAAGAATCTGCTTGACCGTGACGCGCGAGGCGAGGCGTATGAAGCCCGCGCTGCCGAGCGCGCTCATCCATTCGGAGTTGAAACGTATCTCGGTCTTGTCCGGGTCGAGCAGCTTGAAAATCTGCGTCTTGTAGGTTTCGGCGTTGGCCTCTATCTGTTCGCGCGTGAGCTGCGGGCGCGTCGCGGATTTACCGGAAGGGTCGCCGATCATCCCTGTGAAATCTCCTATGAGAAAGATGACCGTGTGGCCGAGCTCCTGAAACGCGCGGAGCTTGCGTATGACCACCGTGTGGCCGAGATGTATGTCGGGCGCAGTCGGGTCTGCGCCGAGCTTAACGCGCAACGCGACGCCCGTCCGCGCGCTCTTTTCGAGCTTCGCGCGCAGGTCTTCCTCGCGAACTATCTCGACCGTGCCTTTGCGTAAGTATGCGAGTTGTTCGTCTATATTCATTGCCGGAAAACAAGCTCCCGCAAAGGCGCAAAGGCGCAAAGAAGAGAAGCAAAGAGAATAGAAGTAGCGGGCAGAGCGGAAACTCTTGAATGCTTTGCCTGATTTCTTTCTTTGCGTTTTTGCGCCTTTGCGGGAAACTTCTTCATTAACCCTCCGTCACGATAGAGTAGCGCATCTGATGCGGCTTGCGCTATCTTCTGTCATCTTGATAAGGCCGGAAAGACGAAAATTATGAACGATGCGCTTGATGAAACTACGAACCCGCTTCGACGTGTGCAGCTCTCCTTCATCGGCAGCGGCGTGATGGCCGAAGCGATTATCGCGGGTCTTTTAAGAAAAGCTCTGGTCGCGCCCGCGCAGATTACGGGCAGCCATCCGCGTGCGGCGCGACGCGAAGAGTTACATGCGAAGTACTCCATTCGCACGGTTGAGAGCAATCGTGAAGCGGCTACTGCCGTTCAATCATCGAACGATTCGACAGAGAAAGCTGCGGGCGAATCACGAGAGAAAAGCCTTTCCAGCTCCATCGTCGTCCTCGCCGTCAAACCGCAGCGGCTCGGCGGTATCCTCAATGAATTGAAGGGAGCCTTAGAACACGATCAGCTCGTTATCTCAATCGTCGCGGGCGCGAAGATTGAAACGATTGCGGGTGAGCTGCTTCATCCGGCGGTCGTGCGCGCGATGCCGAACACGCCCGCCCAGATAGGCGAGGGGATGACCGCGTGGACTGCTACGCCGGAGGTGAGCGACGAGCAGCAGGCGCAGGTGCGCGCGATGCTCGCGGCTCTGGGGCGTGAGCTGTACGTCGAGAGCGAGCGGATGATTGACATGGCGACGGCTTTGTCCGCGACGGGGCCGACCTACATTTTTATGATGATGGAATCGCTGGTGGACGCGGGCGTACATATGGGATTTTCGCGCCACGTCGCGCAGGAACTGGTGCTGCAAACGATGCTCGGCTCCGTGCTGTTCGCGATGGAATCGGGCAAGCATCCGGCGGAACTCAGGAACATGGTCACGTCGCCCGGCGGCACTTCAGCCGAAGCCATTTATCAAATGGAGAAGGGCAGCTTACGCACCGTGCTGTCGAAGGCAGTTTACGCAGCGTATCAACGAGCCGTCGCGCTGGGCAAAAGGTGACATGAAATTCTGACACGGCAAGGAGAAGTCTTCAGGAAGAACTGCGAGGCTCCGGCGCGGCTACAACTATTTGAAATCCTGACCGAACCATATCTCGTATTGTCTGGGGCGGACTTTGCTACAAAGTGAATCAGGAATTACATTCGATCCGAGAGATTGGAGAGATGGGACGGAACTCTTTAAGAACCCTGTAATGTCGGCAAGGTCTTTCATCTGCAATTCGCCGCTGTCAGATTTACAATACCGCACATCTGAGGTGGGCGGCGCTTTGCTCCCGACATTTTCGATGCCCGGCACCAGATAACCTTTGGCCTGTAGCTGATTCACCATCTGAGTCGCTTTCGGGCGCTGGTCTTCCCGTGCGATCTGGATATATATACGCGGCGGGGTTTTTGATTCATCGCTGGTCTCTCTGGCAACTTTTTCAAGCACGCTTTTTGCTATTTCCGACCCGGAACTCGCTAAGCCTTTCTTCAAGGCATTAGCCTCTATTCTTAGTTTATCAGCATTTATGGTCAACTCATCAACTTCCTTCCGCTTTTGCTTGAGCGCCTCCACGGCAATCTGATTGTCTTTCTGTAGCGCCTCCAATTTTTTTTGCTCGGCTGCTTTCTCCTGAATAATGCCGCGTAGTTGATACACGCTAACCGCGATGAGCACGACCAGGATCACGAGCACCCCTACCGCGCCATATTGCAACCAGCGCATGATTTTTTCCAATCTTCTGAGATTGAGTTTGGTCGGGGCGTCCGGTGTGGCAGCGCGAGCAGATGGCGCGTCGTTCGGCGCGGCACGCTGCATTTCTTGTGACATGGCGAAGTCAGCCTCCGTTGATGCGTCCCTGCGCGATCTGCTGGGAGTAGTTGAGCGAAATCTTGATGAGACCAAATGTGGCAAGTAGAAACATCAGGCAAAGACTTCCGGTGACGGGAACCCACAACTGCTTCACTTCCGTGGATAACTGCGCGAAGAGGCCAACGACGAGAACCAACGGCATCACAATGGACAAGATTATAAATATCTTCAGAGACATACCCACAAGTTTGGTCACTTCTTTGAACCCGGCGAGCATCTCGGCTTTGCTACTACTGCTATTGGTAATCTGTGCAATGGCTACCCGTTGCTCCGCGACGACCTGCACCTTTTTAGCTTCGTAGAGTTTCATGACTTGCAGCGTCTTGAGCAGCTTCTGTCCGGTCTCCGTCAGGTCGCCGGACTCCGGCACGACCAGACTATGCTTGAGCCTGAGACCGTAAGGTATCTCTTTGGTCGGAATTTGCTTCGCTTGTAAATAGATTGGCACGACGCGGTGGGTGCGCGGGTCTTCGCGCGCCATCTGAATCGCGGCGGCAATCTCTTCGCGCTGGTAATAAGCCTTTTCCGTATTAGGCGTGACAAACACAATGCTGATGAGCGAAGACCGTTGCGCTTCGACCAGCACCACATCCCAATCATCTCCGGGCAGCAGGTTCTCGGCGTCGAGAAAGACTTTCGCCTGCGTCTGCAATGCCATGTAAAGATTGTGCGCGATGTTCAAATCCGCGCCGGGGTGAGCCAGAAAAAAGTCCCAGTCATAGACCGGCTCCGGTTCTTGCGAGGTCGTTGATTCGTCCGTCATACACGACTCGGTTCTGATTTATGAGTTGAGCCAGAGAGAGTTTAAAGATCAGGATAAGGATTCAAATTCTCTCTAACTCCGTAACGGTAAATTCGTCTTCGACGTTGCCCGTGTTCAGCGTGCTCTTAGGCTCGAAGAGTAGCACGCGCGCTTCCTCTTTGGCTACGGGGCGATGCTCTGTGCCGCGCGGGACGATGATGAACTCTCCCTCTTCGACCCACACGTTGCGCTCTCGAAACTCCATCAGCAGCCGACCTTTGATGACTAGAAAAAGCTCATCCTCATTCTCGTGATGATGCCAGACGAACTCGCCCTTGAACTTGACCAGCTTGACCATCTGGCCGTTCAACTCGCCGACGATTTTCGGCTTCCAGTGCGCATCGAAAAGGGCCAGCTTTTCGTTAAGGTTGACCTTGTCCATAAATTTTTGACGCTTACCTCCTGACGTTTACCTGCCAACTTTCACGCGCCTGTTTTCTATCCTGTAGTTTCCGCTGACGACCAGCGCGACGGCTTCCGCATACAATTTGTGCTCCTCCGATAGAATACGCGCGGACAGAGTTTCGGGCGTGTCGTCGTCGAGGACGGGGACGACAGCTTGAGCGATGACGGGGCCGCCGTCCAGAGTCTCGTCAACGAAATGGACTGTACAGCCTGAGAATTTGACACCGTGCGTGATGGCCTGAGCCTGCGCGTCGAGGCCGGGAAAAGAGGGGAGCAGGCTCGGATGTATATTCAGAATGCGACCGCGAAAGGCTTCGATAAATTCCGGCGAGAGCAGGCGCATGTATCCGGCGAGGCAAACTAAATCAACTTCTCTTTCGCGCAGGGCTGCGGCAATCTCGCGGTCATGCTCTGCGCGCGTGCGTCCGCGCCGCTCAATCGAGAGCATCTCAAGGCCGCGTTCCCTTGCCAACGCAAGTCCCGCCGCGTCTCTTTTGTCGCTGATGACAACGGCTACCTGCGCGTTCGGAATCCGACGGTGGCGCACGGCCTCTTCGAGCGCGAGCATGTTCGAGCCACGGCCAGAAATCAAAATCCCTATGCGTTGAAGCTTCATTTAAGAAAGGAACTTTCACCACGGAGGATACAGAAGGTTTTCAAATTCAACATCTCAAATCTCAAATCTGAGATTTCAAATTTGAAAATCTTCTGTGTTCCTCTGTGCCCTCTGTGGCTAATGTTTGCCCGAATCAGTTCGAGCATTAAATATCTGGTCGAGATGATGTTTGAGATGAGCTATGTAGTCGCGGATTAAATATTCGAGCGTCACGGGCTGCTGTGCGCTGACTGTCTTCCACGCGATCTGTTGCAGGCTATGAGGCGCGCGAAGCTTCTTGAGCTGCTCTTCCGGCAAGCATGAGATGATGTGATGCAAGTGTTGATTGTAAGCCTGCCAGAAGCCGACGAGCTGCGGCCACGATTCGCGCTGGTAGCCTTGCGCCTGCACCCACTCTGCTTGAGCATATCCGGGAAACACGAGGTCGTCCGTGAATTGTGCGCGGACGAAACGCTGGTGATTGTTGGCAGCCGAGTCAATCAGATGCCCGATGATCTCCTTTGCCGACCACTTGCCATCTGAGCTGCGCTGCTCGCTCCGCTCCTCGTTGATTAAGAGCAAGCGCGTCGCGCCTGCCTCGACCGTCTCTCTAAAATCTTCGAGCGCATCTAACACTTCTCAAAACCTCGCTACGATATTTCATCCGATTAGAACTTCGCGGTCGCCTTCCGTCACGCGCCCAATCTCATAGCAGGCTTCGCCGCGCGATGTGAGGTGCGACTTGATCGCTTGCTTATCCTCTTCGGCACAGATGATGACCATGCCGACGCCCATGTTGAAGGTGCGATACATCTCCGCGTCAGGCACGTTTCCTATCTCCCGCATAAGCTCGAAAACGGGAAGCACAGGCCACGTGTCGCGCGCGATGGTGACGCCGACGCTTTCGGGCAGGATGCGCGGAATGTTTTCAGTCAGGCCACCGCCCGTGATGTGCGCGAGTCCCTTGAGTTGTCCCGTGTCGAGCAAGCCTTCGAGCGCGTGCAGGTAACTGACATGCGGCTGAAGAAGAGCCGCGCCGACAGTTTCACCTATCGCATCGAGCTGCGTGTTCGCGTCGTATCCGGCGACTTCGTAAAAGAGCTTGCGCGCGAGCGAGTAGCCGTTCGTGTGCAGTCCGACCGAAGGCAGCGCGAGCACTGCGTCTCCCGCTTCGATTTTTTTTCCGTCAATCACCTTCGCGCGGTCAACGATGCCGACGATAAAGCCCGCGACATCATATTCGCCCGACGCATAAAAGCCGGGCATCTCCGCCGTCTCGCCTCCCAAAAGAACGCAACCGTTTTCGCTGCATCCGTTGGCGATGCCTTCGACGATGCCCGCCACTACGTCCGGCGAGAGCGTGCCCGTCGCTATGTAATCGAGAAAGAAGAGCGGGCGTGCGCCCTGCACTAAGATGTCGTTGACGCAATGATTGACCAGATCGCGCCCGACAGTATTATGCGTGCCGGTCTCAAAAGCGACTTTGAGTTTCGTCCCGACGCCGTCAGCCGAAGCGACGAGCACAGGTCCGCGCATGTTCGGAAAGGCCGCGTCGAACATCCCGCCGAAGCTTCCGATCTCAGTCAGCGTCCGCTCATTAAAAGTCCTTTGAGCCAGCCGCTTGATACGCTCTTTCGCCGCGTTCGCCGCGTCAATCGAAACGCCCGCGTCGCTGTAGGTGATAGCTTTGTTCATTTAGATAGAAACGTACTTTGGTCTTTGTGCTTTGATCTTTGATGTCTCGCTCAACATGAATTATTTCTACTCAAGCCCTAAGTCGCGTGCAAAGCACAAAGACCAAAGTCTTTTATTGCCCCTGCCCTAAAGAATATCCCGGCTCCCCGTCAAAGGTGCAGAGGTTTTCGGTTTTGATGAAATCGAATCCGGCGTCGGCCACGCGCCCTAAGAGGGAAGCTATCTGCGCGTGCTTGATTGTGCCGCCTTCCGTTTCGGACATGAAGCGGCAGCTCCAGTGATCGGAGCAGAAGGTTTCCGCATGACCGCCCGGCCAGACCTTGACGCCACGGTTGCTGATGACGTTGAGCTTTAAGCCGTCGCCGGACACCGCGCTCAACGATTCGCCAAGCTCGTTAGCCGAACCTTTGCTCCAATCGAGAAACACGTCAACGCCGACCAGCTCTTTTTTCGCAGCGACTCTTTCACTAACTTCTTTACGGCTCGTGAAAGCCTCGCCGCCGCCGCCCGCGTTGTACTTGACGGCCTTGAGCGTTTCCGGCTGTTGTCCCAGACGCTTGACGACCGCTTCCGCGAATTCGCGCGTCCCGACTTTTTCAGTGCTCACGCCCTCTGCGTAAATATCATAAGTATGCACGCCGTCTTCAATCGTGCGCAGCCAAGCGTTATGCACGCGCTCTGCTGCCTCCACCTGACCGATATGTACGAGCATCATAATCGCGCCGAGCAGGAGGCCGGAAGGATTCGCAAGATTCTGTCCCGCGCGTCGCGGAGCAGAGCCGTGTATCGCCTCGAACATCGCCACGTTGTCGCCTATGTTGGCGGAGCCTGCGAGACCGACCGAGCCTGCTATCTGCGCCGCCACGTCCGACAGAATATCGCCGTACAGGTTCGGCATCACGACGACATCGAAAGCTTCGGGCGTGTCCGCGAGCTTGGCCGCGCCGATGTCCACGATCCAGTGTTCGTTCTCAAGGTCTGTGTAATCTTTTGCGATCTCGTCAAAGACTTTATGAAAGAGGCCGTCCGTCAGCTTCATGATATTGTCTTTGGTGAAGCACGTGACCTTCTTGCGATTGCTGCGGCGCGCGTACTCGAAAGCGTAGCGAACTATCTTTTCAGAGCCGGGACGCGAGATGAGTTTCAAGCACTGCATCACCTGTTCCGTCTGCCGGTGCTCGATGCCGCCGTAGAGGTCTTCTTCGTTTTCACGGACGATGACCACGTCCATCTTCGGATGCTTGGTGTCTATGAACGGATGATAAGAGACGCACGGGCGCACGTTGGCGTAAAGGCCGAGCGTCTTACGCACCGTTACATTGAGGCTCTTAAAGCCTCCGCCCTGCGGCGTCGTAATCGGAGCCTTGAGAAAAACTTTCGTCCGGCGCAGGCTGTCCCATGAGCTTGGCTCGATGCCCGCAGAGTTTCCCGCCAGATAAACTTTTTCGCCAATATCAATCGTTTCAATCTCAAGCTGCGCGCCCGCTTCCAACAGGATGTGAAGCGTCGCGGCCATGATTTCGGGGCCGATGCCGTCGCCGTGCGCGACCGTGATGGGAATTTTTTGAGACATGAATAAAAGAGAGCCTTTCTTATAGTTTGAAGCGCATAAATCTTTTCGGAAAAGTGAGCTGCGAGCGTCGCGGTAACATCTGCATCTGCGCCCGGTCTTCAGTTGCTCGCTCGGTAACGCGCAGATATAACACTGAAATCAGGATTAAGACAAATGGCGGATGCGATTAGTAATGGCTCAGTTAGAGTTTCAAGAGGTGTGTAGTAATTTGTGACTTGTATCATTAAGCAAGAAAGAGTTTTACGCAAAGACGCGAAGGAAGCACGCAAAGAGCACCCGTCATTCAATGCTTTGCGTTCATTCTTAGCGTCTTTGCGCCTTTGCGCGAAACTGTCTTTCTCTTCTCCACATTTGAAACTGAACTACTACTCTTTGGTTCTTAATATTGACTAAGGTCTGGCGTTTCCATATCCTATGCGCGCAATGCCGGGGTCGGCTCCTAATCCTAAGACAGGAAGCTTGATGGCAATAGGCACAGCCAAGGATGTGACACGTCTTCTGCTCGACTGGAGCAACGGCGACAAAGCGGCGTTGGACGAGCTGATGCCTGCGGTCTACGACGAACTCCGTCATCTCGCCGCTCATTACCTGAGCCGTGAGCGCAGCAATCACACCTTGCAACCGACGGCTCTGGTGCATGAAGCATATCTTCAGCTCGTGGATGAGAGCCGCGTGAACTGGCAGAACCGCGCGCACTTTTTCGCAGCCGCCGCGCGCATGATGCGCCACATTCTGGTGGATCACGCGCGAGCGCACAATGCTGCCAAGCGCGGTGGAGGCAATCTTAAGGTGACGCTGAGCGAAGCGGTCGCCGCGTTCGCCACACCCGATCTGGATTTGCTCGCGCTTGACGACGCTCTCAACGAGCTGGGCGAGCTAGACCCGCAACAGAGCCGTGTCGTCGAGCTTCGATACTTCGGCGGCCTTTCCATCGAAGACACCGCCGCCGTGCTGAAGATTTCGCCCGCGACAGTCAAGCGCGACTGGACGACCGCTAAAGCGTGGCTGCGGCGATGCCTCAAAAATCACGGCGAGTAAGAAGGCCAAGAGCAAACTCGCTTTTGTCCCGTGTCCCTCCGAACGCTAATGAACCCTGAACGCGCACAATGGCAGCAGGTCAAGAAGTTGTTGGAGGCTGCTCTGGAACGAGAGCCTTCGCAACGCGGCGCATTTCTAGCGGAGGCGTGCGCGGGCGACGCTGCGTTGAAAAACGAGATCGAATCGCTCATCGCAAGCTACGAGGAAGAGACTGATTTTCTGGAAAGCCCCGCGTTGGGGCGCGCCGCGCGAGGGTTGATAAACGATCCGCCTCAATCCATGACAGGCAAGCTGATCGGCGCGTATAAGGTTATACGCGAGATCAGCCACGGCGGGATGGGAACAGTCTATCTGGCTGCGCGCGCGGACGATCAATACCGCAAGCGCGCGGCCATCAAGCTCATCAAGCGCGGCATGGATACCGAAGACATCCTCAGCCGCTTTCGTCACGAGCGGCAGATTCTGGCGAGCCTCGATCATCCCAACATCGCGCGCCTGCTCGAAGGCGGCACGACCGCGGACGGCTTGCCGTACTTCGTCATGGAGTACATCGAAGGCCAGACGATAGACGGGTATTGCGACAGCAAAAAGCTTTCGACCGTCGAGCGGTTGAAGCTGTTCCGCACGGTCTGCGCGGCGGTGCATTACGCGCATCAGAATTTGGTCGTTCACCGCGACCTCAAACCCTCGAACATTCTGGTGACGGCGGATGGCACGCCGAAGCTGCTCGACTTCGGCATCGCCAAGCTCTTGAACCCGGAGTTGTACGCTCAAACAATCGCGCCGACCGCCATCGCCCTGCGCCCGATGACGCCCGACTACGCCAGCCCCGAACAGGTGCGAGGCCAGCCCATCACCACCGCCAGCGACATTTACAGTCTCGGCGTGCTGCTTTACGAACTGCTCACTGGGCATCGTCCGTATCGCATCAAGAGTTCCGCGCCGCAGGAGATCGAGCGTGTCATCTGCGAGCAGGAGCCTGAGAAGCCGAGCACGGCTGTCAACCGCAGGGAGGACGTAGCCACTTCTGACGGGACGCATCGCACCATCACTCCCGAATCTGTCAGCCACACGCGCGAAGGCGAGCCGGACAAATTGCGCCGCCGCCTCTCCGGAGACTTAGACAACATCGTGCTGATGGCGATGCGTAAAGAGCCGCAGCGGCGTTACGCTTCCGTCGGGCAGCTCTCGGAGGACATTCGCAAGCATCTCGAAGGCTTGCCCGTCATCGCGCGCAAAGACACCTTCGGCTATCGCAGCGGCAAGTTCGTCAGGCGTCATACGGTCGGCGTGTCCGTCGCCGCGCTGCTCTTCGTGCTGGTCATCACTTTCAGCATTATGACGATCAGGCAATCCAGACGCCTCGCGCACGAGCGCGACAAGGCCGAGCGCGTCTCAGCCTTCCTGATTGATATCTTCAAGGTCTCAGACCCGAGCGAAGCGAAAGGCAACAGCGTCACCGCGCGCGAGATTCTGGACAGAGGCGCGGCGCGCATCGAAACGGAGTTGAAAGGCCAGCCTGAAGTGCAGGCGACATTGCTCGACACCGTCGGGGTCGTCTATCGCAGCCTCGGGCTGTTCGATAAAGCCATCCCGCTTTTACAGAAGTCGCTCGATATCAGGCGCGAGACGCTGGGCAACGAGAATCTGGAAGTGGCTCAAAGCCTGTACGATCTGGGCTGGGCGCTGGTGGAAAAACAGAAATCAGCGGAGGCGGAGCCGCTGCTTCGTGAATCTCTAGCCATCCGCCGCAAGCTGCTCGGCAATGAACACCCGGTCGTCGCTGAGAGCATGAATCTGGTGGCAAACGCATTGCGGGACAAAGGAGACACCGCCGCCGCCGAGACTTTGCACCGTGAAACGCTTGCGCTCAGACGCAAGCTGTTCGGCAACGTGCATCACGACGTAGCCCAGAGCCTGAACAATCTCGCGCTCTTGCTGACTGAAAAAGGAGCCTATGATGAGGCAGAGACTTTGTATCAGGAGACTCTCGCCATAGACCACCAGCTCGGTCTTGATCAGGAGCCGGATGGCCTCACGCACAAGAGCAACTACGCGCTCCTGAAAGATAACAAGGGCGAATATGACGCCGCCGAGCAGCTTTACCGCGAAAACATCGAGACGAGACGCAAAGTGCTGGGCAACGAGCATCCGGGTTTAGCGTATGGACTCAATAACCTCGCCGAAGTGCTGCGAAAGAAGGGAGACTACGCTGCCGCCGAGCCGCTCTTTCGTGAAGGCATCACGATTCTCGTCAAGCAGATGGGCGAAGATAATACGAACGTCGCCACGCTCACGCAGAACCTCGCCAAGGTGCTTTATGAAAAAGGCGACTACGCCACAGCCGAGCCGCTGTATCTTCAATCGCTCGCCAGTTACCGCAAACGTTTGGGCGAAGAGAATGCGCGCACGGCCAGAACGCTCTCGAACCTCGGACTCCTGTTGTTTGAGAAGGGCGATGCCGCGACCGCCGAACAGCATCTCCGTCAATCGCTTCAAACAATGCGCAGGCTTTACCCGCAGGGGCACACCGATGTCGCCATGACGCTCGTCGGGTTGGGGCGTCTGCTGACGGAAACCGGGCGCGCGTCCGAGGCCGAGAGCCTGCTGCGCGAAGCTCTTGAGATTTACCACCGCAAACTGCCATCGGGTAACTTCCAAATCTCTCAGGCCGAGAGCGCGCTCGGCAAATGTCTCGTTTCGCTCAAGCGTTTTGAAGAGGCTGAGCCGCTTCTCGTCGGCAGCTATCAGAATCTTGAATCCAAGACCGGCCTCCAACATCGCCGCACGCAACGCGCTCTCTCTAATCTTGTCTCCCTGTATCGAGCATGGAACAAGCCGGACAAGGTGACGCAATATAGCCAACGCCTCATCGCAAATTGATTCGGCATAGACTTCCTGCGGTTCTATAGCGCATCAATCTTCGCGGCGAGGATAAAGTCGCTCTCGCTGAGGCCGTCAATCTTGTGCGTCCAGATTTTGATTTCCGCATAGCCCCAGCCGAAACAGATGTCCGGATGATGTCCATGCTTTTCGGCGAGTCTGCCAATGCGCGCGACGAAACGTTGCGCCTCAAGAAAGTTTTCGAACTCGTAACGCTTCAGCAGGTGATGATCCCTGACGGCCTTCCATCCGTTTAGCTGAGGCAGAAATTCTTTGACCTCATCCGAGCGCATCGGCGGGACGCCCCCGCGACACGGCACACACTGGCGGCTTGCTAAATCTCGCATCTCTTAAATAACTCTCCTCAGCTCATCGGGTAATCGTCCGCTTTTATTCTACACGAGAGTTTCGGTCTTGACGCTTCGCCGTTGATACGCGATGCTCTTGTGCTATGAATCCGGCGCGGAAAATTTCAGTGCCTGTGCGTGAGGTGGCGCGTGCGACGACCGTCATCGAATCAATGCGACTGTCAAAGCGTCTGGGCGTGCGGCTCACTCTCGCCAGCGAGACTTTTCAACACACCGGCAGCTTCAAGTTTCGCGCGGCCTACAACGTCGCCTCTCAGGTTCCGCAAACAGAGATCATCGCGGCCTCGTCCGGCAACTTCGGGCAGGCTCTGGCTTATGGATGCGGGCTATTGGGCAAGACCTGCATCATCGTCATGCCGCACACTTCGGCGCGCGTCAAGATTGATGCCGTGCGCGAGTATGGCGGCGCGGTTGACCTGACGGACGTGAATGTCGTGAGCCGCAGTGCGCGAGTCGCGGAGCTTGCGCGCGAACACACGGATGCATACATCGCAAACGCTTATGACGACCCGCTCGTGATTCAGGGCAACGCGAGTCTGGGCGAAGAGCTTGCCGCGCTCGAAGAGAGCTTTGATGCGGTCATCGCTCCGGTCGGCGGCGGCGGGCTGACCTCCGGCCTCATCACAGGTTTGCGGGCGAAAGGGAATTTTACAGAAGTCTTCGGCGCAGAGCCTCTGATGGCGAACGACGCCGCGCGCTCTTTGCGTGCGGGGCACATCGTTGCTAACGAGTTTGAGCCGCAATCCATCGCCGACGGAGCGCGCACGCCGAGCCTCGGACAGCACAACTGGGCTATCCTGCGCGAAGGCTTGGCGGGCATCGTCGAAGTTCCCGAAGAGAATATAAAAGAGGCCGTCCGCCTGCTCTTCACATACGCGAACCTGAAAGCGGAGCCGACGGGCGCGCTCCCGGTCGCCGCGTTGCTCACACAGCCAGAAGCTTTCCGCGACCGCTCGGTCTGCTGCGTCGTCAGCGGCGGCAATGTTGATATGGAAATTTATCGTGAGATTCTCGCTGAAAAACGGTCTTAGGGCTTTGTGCTTCGGTCTTTGCACGCGACTCAACCTTGAGTTTTTGAATTCAAGATGGGCCAGACAATCAAAGAACAAAGACCAAAGCACAAAGAACAGTTTTAAGGATTACCGATGACTTCACGGAACAGACACAAGATTGAGGACGCTCTGCTCGACATGGCATACGGGCGAGAGGAGTTGGCGATGGATGATTCGCACGCGCTCTCGCTCGATGTGTTGCCGCTCTTATCGGAGCATCTTTCACAAGATTTGCCGATTGAGATTCTGGAAAAATTCGAGACGATCTTGAAGGCCGTGCTGCGCGCGAATTTGAGAGGCGTGGTATCGGGCGAGACGGCGCGCAAGGTGGCGCGATTTCAAAAAGAGATCGGATTGCTGTGCAAGTACAAGTCTTACGCGGTCAAGTGCGCGAGTCCGCTCGGCTACTCGATTTTTTTACAGAACGCGGGGCAGGGCTTTAGCTTTCAACGCCACGTCACGCATAAGACCGAAGTCTTTCACATACTCGATGTGCAGCCGGGCGGCTATGTCTTCATCTGCGATTTCAAAGATTGGGAGAAGTGTTACGACAGGGACTCGTTCGCCTCGTGGATTGACGGCGGAGCGGACGAGCGATACGAACGCTTTCGTTACCAGCCGCAGCCGGGCGACGTGTTCACGATCAAAGAGCTGGGCGTCGTTCACACGGTCATCGGCTGCGTGCTCGAAGAGTTTGCGACCGTCTCGACAGACATGGTTGACAGGCTCTACGACCAGAACAAGGGCAGGGAGATTCCCGCGAACTTCAATCGCGGCTACGTGCGCGAGCGGCTTTCAAATATCTCTCTGCCAGACACGAGCCGCGCTGTCAACAACTGCTCGCAGGATAACGCGCAGATAGAAGAGATTCATGCGTTTGAGATTCAGGGCGGGCACATGACGCCGCTCGCGCGCACAGCCCTCATGGCTTCGCGTTACGTCATCGAGCGCGGGCAGTCGAGCCAGCTTTTCATTGACCGGGAACGCGCGGCCTCTCTCTATGTGGCGGAAGGCGCGGGGCGCGTCGTCATCGCGGATGATGCGGAAGCAGTGCGAGCGACTCCTCCTTCAATCAGTGTGGCTGCCGGAGACGTGTTGATGATTCCGGCTGGCCTTCATTACGGGTTCGTCAACGAAGCCGCGAAGCCGCTCAAACTGTCCGAGCAAAGAATCTCATTCGATGTAGCATTCCTCTGATTCAAATCTTCTGTGAGGTCAAACTTCCCGATGACTGTTCACGAAAAGATAAAGCAGCTCGAAAATAGGATCGCCGCGACGGCGCAGGATGAAGCGTCTGCCTCACAGGCCGACGCGCTCAACGAGCTGTCGTGGGAGATAAAGTACACGGACTCAAAGCGCGCTCTTGAGCTAAGCCGTCAGGCGCGAGAGATGGCGGAAGGACTCGTGTATTTGAAGGGCATGGCTTACGCGCTTCGCAACAGCGCGGCGTGCCACTGGTTTTTTGCTTCTTATGACGACGCGCTCTCGGACGCGCTCGAAGCCCTCAGGCTCTTTGAAGAGATAAGGGACGAACACGGTCGCGCGCACGCGATGAACATCGTCGGGAATGTGCATGAGCGGCTGGGCAATCATTCCATCTCGCTTGAGTTTCATCGCAAGAGCTTGCAGATTCGCCGCGAGATTGGAGACATCGAAGGGGCTTCGACCTCGCTCAACAATCTTGGGAATGTCTATAACAGCCTCGGCGAATACGCGAACGCGCTCAACAATTATCTCGAAGCCCTGCGGCTCTACGAAGAGATAGACAATAAGATCGGCCTCAGCCGCGCGCTCAACAATATCGGCTACATCTACACGCGCCTCGAAGATTGGGAGAAGGCTTTAGACCACCTGCAACGCGCGCTCAAACTCAAGCAGGAGATCGGAGACAAACAGAACGAAGGCTTAGTGTTCGTCCACATCGGCAACGTACACGAGTGTCGCGGCGATTACGCGAACGCGCTCGAATATTACACGCGCGGCCTGAAGATTACGCAGGATGTCGGCGACCGCCAGAACGAAGCGTCGGCTTTGAACGACATCGGCAATGTCTATCAGGAATTGAGAGATTACCAAAAGGCTCTCAGCTACTACACGCAGAGCCTGCAAATCGCGCAGGCGGTCGGCATCAAGTATTACGAGATCAAAGCTCTCATCAATCTCGGCGCGATGCTCACTAGGCTCGGCGACATGCAGCAGTCCATCACACATCTCAAAAAAGCTTTAGCCATTTCCGAAGAGATTAACTCGTTCGATCTAATCTACCGCGCGCATCAATCGCTTTCCGAGGCTTACGAATTGACGGGCGAGCTGGCACAGGCTCTGATACATCAAAAAGCTTTTCATCGCTCCCGCGAAAAGGTTTTCAGCGAAGATTCTGCGAACAAGATCAAGAGCGTCGTGATTCAAACCGAAGTCGAAAAGTCGCAGCGCGAGGCCGAAATCTATCGCCTCAAAAACGTCGAGCTGGCGCGTGCTTATCAAGACCTGCATGTCGCCAACGTGCAGAAATCCGAACTCGTCGAGCAGTTAAAAGAGCAGGCCGAAGCGCTCGACCGACAGACCAAAGAGGACAGCCTGACCGGCCTCTGCAACCGTCGCTATTTCGACGCGCAGTTCGCACAGGAGTTCAGCCGCGCCCGCCGCTTCAAGCGCGACCTGACAATCGTGATGGCCGATATAGATAATTTCAAGCAGGTCAACGACCATTTCTCGCACCTGACGGGCGACGGGGTCATCAAAGCCGTCGGGGAGATTTTGCGCGAGACTTGCCGGATGATAGATGTCGTCGCGCGCTACGGCGGAGAAGAGTTCGTCCTGCTCCTGATTGAAACGCCCGCGCCGAAGGCCGCTATCCTCTGCGAGAAGATTCGCGCCGCCGTCGAGCAGTACGATTGGAGCGCGATTCATCCTGAGTTACAGCGCGTCACCATCAGCATGGGCTTGACGGATGGCCTCGCGATTGAGAATCCGCAGAACATGCTCGCGGCGGCAGACGCGAAGCTCTACGAAGCCAAGCGCGGCGGCAGAAACCGTATCTGTTATTGAGTGAAGCCAATAAGACAGAAGAGAGGAAATTAGTTTCCCCAAAGGCGCAAAGGAAGCACGCCAAGAGATAGCATGCTTCTTAAACTTTGCATACTTTTCTTCGCGCCCCAGCCCTTTTGCGTGAGATTTCTTCCCCGGAATTGACTTAAATCAGTAATAAGCTTAGAGTTCATCCGCTTTAGGAACCGATCAAAGGAAATCCACGCTCGATTCGCTTTTCTAAATCACAACACCTGAATTTGCGCCTCTACTTTTATTTGCTTAGAGGTGTATTGCGATGCCCGCCTGTGAGTCTGTGACTAATATACAGGCAGGCGAAAAACTAAGAAATTTACCCACTTGAAGAAAGAGAAGATTATCTATGAATAAGAAGGCTTTACTCGGCGGCCTGTTCGCTGCGTTGCTCGTCACTGGAGCCTGCTCCTCGACTACGACGGTCAACACCAATACCGCCAACTCAAACGCTGCGAACAAGAATGCCAACACAAACGCCGCCGCGCCTGCGAATAACAATACAGCCGCAGCCCCCGCCAGCAGCACTGCCAGCGCGCCCGCCGATGCGACTGCCGGAGCCGAACAGGATTTCACACTCCACAACAAGACCGGCGTCATTATTGATAAGCTGTTCGTCTCTCCGAGCGATAAGGATGACTGGCAGGAAGATATTCTCGGTAAAGACGTATTGGCCGACGGCGAATCGCTTGAAATCAAGTTTCACCCGAAGGAAAAGGCCGCCAAGTGGGACCTGAAGGTTCAAGACAGCACTGGCAACAGCATCGAATGGCACGACCTCAACCTGACGGAAATCTCCGAGGTCACGCTGCACTACGCGGACGGCAAAGGAACAGCCGAAGTTAAATAGTTCCAGCGTCAAGCTAAGCATAAAAAGAGAGGGGCGAGTTTTAGAACTTGCCCCTCTCTTGTTTTTATCAAGCCGTTCACGCTTGGGCGCATGACAATATCATGCGGCTTCTCAATTCAAACGCAGCTCCAACGGCTGCGATAATTTTTCGATGCTGAGAATAAGGCCGCGCGGGCTGGTGACCGCCTCCTTCTTCGGAGTTTGAAAAAAGATGAGGCCGCGCCGCGTCTCGCCCAGCGCGAGCGGCGTTTTGAGGTCGAAGGCATGTGCCCGAAAATCCTCTTCAAACTTCGCGCGCGAGTTCGGATTGTAGAGATAGATATCATTCGCTTTGAGAATGCGCGCCGCAGCCTCTTTCGCGGAACGCATCTTCAACTCGCGCCCCTCGCCATCACGCAAACGGAAGAGAGCTTTTTTGAAGTCCAACGGCGCGCCGCTTCCGTTGCTCATCTCGACCCGCACGGGCAGGAGTCCCGCGAGCAACAGGTTCGATTCAAACAGCTCAAAGCTCTCTTCATCCGTCAGCAGCGGCACGGCGCGAAACTTGATGCCGCCGGCTTCCGTGCCAGCCGTGCCCTCGGCGATTGGAGCCTCGACGACGGGCTTGACTTTATAAAGCGAGCCGCCGCACGCCGCCGTCAGGAGGAAAGCGGCGAGCGAGAAGCCAGCTATAAATTTCCATCTCAAGCGATTCCTCAGTGCTTCGTTCATCACAATCGCGCACTCTCTCATGCAGCTTCGCGTGCTGTCAACACTTCTCTTCCTTGCCCCTCTGCCGCGCCTCATGTTACCGTTTTCGCTTTCACCGGAAGGGCTGCTCGGAGCGATTCGCTGACAGTGTAGAGCCATAACATGATAAGACCGTTTCGCGGCGTGCAGCCGCAGATTCATCCGACCGCATTTATCGAAGAGAGCGCGCAAATTATCGGCGACGTGCATATCGGCGAGCAAGCGTCTGTCTGGTTCAACGCCGTCGTGCGCGGCGATGTCTTCTACATACGCATCGGCAATCGCACCAACATACAGGACGGCACTGTGATTCACGTCTCCAACGGGACGCACGCGACCGTCCTCGAACACGAAGTGACGGTCGGGCACAACGTCACCTTGCACGGCTGTCATATAGAGCGCGGCTGCCTCATCGGCATGGGGTCAATCGTGATGGACGATGTACGCATCGGCGCGCAGTCAATCGTCGCTGCGGGCGCGCTCGTTTCGCCCGGCACAAAAGTTCCGCCGCGCTCGCTCGTCATCGGCGTGCCCGCGAAGGTCAAACGCCCCCTGACTGATGAAGAGGTCGCAAGCCTTGATCGCTACTGGCAGAACTACGTCGAATACACAAAGGTATACAAGGAAGAAGACAGAAGTCAGGAGACAGAAGACAGAATAAAAAGCTGAAACCGCTTTCCTTCTAACTCCTGTCTCCTGACTCCTGACTCCTGCTTTTATGAACACACAGCCTGCGCGCGGGATGCGCGATTTTTTACCGGCGGATGTCCGGCGTCGTGAATACGTGATCGGCGTCATCAGGGAGGTGTACGAGCGTTACGGTTTCGAGCCGCTTGAAACACCCGCCGTCGAAAATATAGAAACGCTGCTGGGGAAATACGGCGAAGAAGGCAACCAGCTTATCTACAAAATCCTGAAACGCGGCGAGCATGAGAAGACGGGCGAAGCTGACCTTGCTTTGCGTTACGATTTGACAGTCCCGCTCGCACGCGTCGTCGCGCAGTACAAAAACGAGCTGCCGAAATTTTTCAAGCGTTACCAGATTCAACCGGTCTGGCGCGCAGACCGCCCCGCGCGCGGAAGGTACAGAGAGTTTTATCAATGCGACGTAGACATCCTCGGCTCGCGTTCGATGGTGGTCGAAGCAGAATTATGCGCGGCGGTGAGCGATGTTTTGATTAAGTTAGGATTTAATGATTTCACGATTCGCCTTAATCATCGTCAGGCACTAACGGGCGTGTTAGACGCAGCGGAAGTTGCGACTGACAAACATGCAGACGCGCTGGTTGCGCTCGATAAATTGGATAAGATCGGACGTGAGGGCGTATCTAAGGAATTGATGGGACGCGGTATCTTTGAGGAAAGCAGCGAGCGCCTTCTAAACTTTTTCGCGAAGCTCAGTGAAGTTGAACGCAGGTCGGGGATTATTGCTGCTGAAATCCGCGAGATTGAAAAAGCACCTTATTCAGAGGCTCTAAACTGTGCCGTGCTTGAGGAGTTAGTCAATGTCATTGGGGAGCACGAAGCGGGTGCGCGAGGCGTCGAAGAGTTACGCAAGATTGTCGAATATGCAAACTCCCACGGAAAGCAAACTAACATCAAAATTGATCCGAGCCTCGCGCGAGGACTTTCTTATTACACAGGCGCGATTATGGAAATCAATGTGCCTGACCTCGCGGGCAGTCTCGGCGGAGGCGGGCGTTATGACAATCTGGTCGGGATGTTTTCGGGACAAGATGTTCCGGCGTGCGGTTTCTCGCTGGGATTGGAACGCATCATCGTCGTGATGACGGAGCGGGGGATGTTTCCGCCCGCTTTGACGGCGGCACCGGCGGATGTAATGGTCACTGTGTGGAATGAAGAGAGCGTGAATGATTCGCTTCAGCTCGCAACTCTGTTGCGGGCTGAAGGACTCAGAGTTGATCTTTACCCGGACGCGGACAAGCTCGGCAAGCAATTCAAGTACGCTTCATCGCGCGGCATAGCTTTCGTCGCCGTCATCGGAGACGAAGAGAAAGCGCGCGGCGAGGTTGCGCTCAAAGACATGCGTTCGGGCGAACAGAAAACCTTGCAACGTGAGAGCGTGGCTGCAACTGTGCTTGAGTTGTTGAATAAGAGTTGAGCTGTGGAAAAGACGCTCCGAGTTTTGAATAGAATGGTCAGGGATGGTGTGGTCGAACGATATGCCATCGGCGGAGCGGTTGCAGCTATTTTCTACATCGAGCCGATCAATACAAATGATCTGGATATTTTTTTTCGCGTGGAGAATTTAAGCGCAGACCTGACGTTTCTATCTCCGCTTTACGACTATCTTACCGCTTTAGGATATAAAGCGCAGGGCGAAGCAGTTAACATTGAAGGCTGGCCGGTGCAATTTCTCCCCGTCTTCAATCCGCTGCTGGAAGAAGCAGTCGAAGAAGCGCGCGAGATTAAGTTCAAGCTTACTAAAACTCGCGTCATGCAGGCGGAACATTTGGTCGCCATTATGCTGCAAACGGGAAGGCTCAAGGACTACGCGCGCATCATGCAGTTTGTAGAGCAGAAGGTGATAGACGACGCGCGACTTTCAGATATTCTTGGTCGGCATGATTTGATGAAAAAATGGAAGACGTTTGAGCGCGAGCACCTGAAATGAAAAAGTATCCGGACATTTCCAGACTGCTAAAGGACAAGGCTGAACGCCGTCGCGGTCTGGCGCGGCTCTCTTTTGAGGAGAAGATCGCTATTGTCAACAGGTGGCGTAAGCTGAGTCTGGAGATTAAAAACCTTCCAATCACGAATGCTTCAATTCGGAGTAAAGAACATGAATGACTCGCTGGGAAAGCATTATCTCAAAGAAGCTATCAGGAGCTTTCGCAGCTATCAGAAGCTGGCTGAGAAAGCGTTCGGGCAGCTTAGTGACGAAGAGTTTTTCGTGCGGCTCGATGAAGAATCGAATAGCATCGCTGTCATCATCAAGCACATGACGGGCAACATGGTTTCGCGTTGGACGGATTTTCTGACGACGGATGGAGAGAAGCCTGACCGTCATCGTGATATGGAGTTTGTCATCACGCCTGAGACGACGCGCGGGGATTTGATGCGGCAGTGGGAGCGCGGCTGGCAATGCGTGTTCGACGCCATCGAGCCTTTGCAGGCGGAGGATTTGAGCCGCGCAGTTTTCATACGCGGTGAAGAGCACACGGTCTTGCAGGCTATTAACCGTCAGCAGACGCATTACGCTTCGCATATCGGCCAGATAATTTTTCTGGCAAAGCATTTCAAGTCCGCCGGGTGGAAAAGTTTGAGCATTCCGCGCAACAGGTCTGCGGAGTACAACACATATCTGACGGACAAGATGAAACTATCGGAAGGCAAATTGAGTCAGGATCGCTTTGACTCTGTGCAGGATTTTATAAAGGAAGCTGAAGACAAGTAAGTTATGCTCGATAATTTGGGAAACCTTGAGCGCACGCATTCGTGCGGCGAGTTGAGAAGTGAAAACGTAGGCAAGACCGTGACGCTGATGGGCTGGGTTGCGCGCCGCAGGGATTTCGGTCCGCTGACTTTCATAGACCTGCGCGACCGCGACGGCGTGACGCAGGTCGTCTTTAACGAAGAGACCGCGCCGGAGGCTCACGCGAAGGCCAAAGAGGTGCGCGGCGAATACGTCGTCGCGGTGACGGGCGAAGTCGTGTTGCGTGAAGAGGGGCGGCTCAACCCGAAGCTTGAGACGGGCGAGGTGGAGGTCAAGGCGCGCGAGATTCTCGTTTTGAATGACGCGCGGACGACGCCGTTCCAGCTCGAACAAACTTCGTCGGATGCGTTGGCGAGCGAAGACCTGCGCTTGAAGTATCGTTATCTTGACCTGCGCCGTCCGCAGTTGCAGGCCAACCTGCGTTTGCGTCATCGCGTCGTCGCGGAGATTCGCCGCTACATGGACGAGAAAGAGTTTACGGAAATTGAAACGCCGATTCTGATTAAGTCAACGCCGGAAGGAGCGCGCGACTACATCGTGCCGTCGCGCATTCAGCCGGGAAAGTTTTACGCGCTGCCTCAGTCGCCGCAGCTTTTCAAGCAACTCTGCATGATCGCGGGCTTCGACAAGTATTACCAGATCGCGCGCTGCTTTCGTGATGAAGATTTACGCGCAGACCGCCAACCGGAGTTCACGCAGCTTGATGTCGAGCTTAGCTTCGCCTCGCCAGAGGTCGTTTATCGTCTCGTCGAAGGATTGTTCCCGCGCGTCTTCAAACTTATCGGCGTCAAGCTCGAAGTTCCTTTCCCGCGCATGACCTACGCGGAAGCTTTGCGGCGTTACGGCTCTGATAAACCTGACTTGCGTTTCGAGATGGAGCTGCAGGATTTGACGGGCGTGTTCGAGGGAACGACGTTCGCGCCGTTCGCGGCAGTCGTCGAAGGCAAGGGAGAAATAAAGGGCATCGTCGTTAAAGATGGCGCGAAGTTTTCGCGCAAGGTTTTGGACGAGTTGCAGGAATTTGTGAAGCGTTACGGCGCGAATGCCCTCGCGTGGGTTAAGCTCGGCGATGAAATCTCATCTTCGCTCCTGAAAGTTCTGGGGCAGGAGACGATTGAGCGCGTCGCTCAGACAGCAGGAGCCGGGAAGGGCGACGCCGTGCTCATCGTCGCTGGCAAATCAAAAGTCGTGGCGCAATCGCTCGGAGCTTTGCGCCTTGAAGTCGCGCGGCGTGAAAAGCTGATTCCCGAAAATGTTTACAGGCCGCTGTGGGTGACCGAGTTTCCGATGTTTGAATACAACGAGGATGACGGGCGATACTATGCCATGCATCACCCCTTCACTTCGCCGCTCGACGAAGACCTGCCGCTCTTGAAGCGCGCGGTCGAAGAGGGCGAGACTGAATTGTTAGGACAGCTTCGCGCCAAAGCTTACGACGCAGTGGTCAACGGCGTAGAGGCCGCGGGCGGCTCGATTCGTATACACCAGCGCGAGGTTCAGGGACTCGTCTTCAAGGCTCTCGGATTGTCGCAGGAGAAGGCCAGAGAGCGTTTTGGATTCTTCCTCGACGCGCTCGAATTCGGCACGCCTCCGCACGGCGGCATCGCTGCCGGAATCGAGCGGCTGCTGATGTCTATGACCGGCATCGAAAACATACGCGACCTGATGGCGTTCCCGAAAACGGCCTCGGCTGCCGACCTGATGATTGACGCGCCGGGCGAGGTTGACGCGAAGCAGTTGGAAGAATTGAAGCTAAAGATTTTGAAAGATTAAGTTTAGTAATGATGGTCTTAGGTCTTTGTGCTTTGGTCTTTGCACGCGGCTCAACCTTGAGTGATTTGATTCAAGTCGAGCAAGACCTCAAAGACCTAAATCCAAAGATCAACCTTTGCG
Organism: uncultured Pyrinomonadaceae bacterium; assembly: GCA_964246305.1. Classification (GTDB taxonomy): domain Bacteria; phylum Acidobacteriota; class Blastocatellia; order Pyrinomonadales; family Pyrinomonadaceae; genus JACMLC01. Next base: position 78,857 of record CAXTPS010000011.1, on the reverse strand, counting down.
GTTCAAATAAAACGAGGAGATTGAAAACGTGGATGACTTGCTGACGAAAGAGAACCTTGAATACCGCGCGATGGCGCGCGAGATTGCGGATAAGTATGTGCGCCCGGTGGCGGCTGAGCTTGACCGCACGGCGGAGTACCCGTGGACGGTCGTGCGCGCTTTGCAGGACGCGGGACTGATGGGCGTCTGGATTCCGAAGGAGTACGGCGGGCGCGGCGGCGGCGTGATGAACCTGTGTCTCGTCGTCGAAGAGTTATCTAAAGCCTGCGGCGGCGTCGGCGTGACGTATGCCGTCAATGCGCTCGCGTCGTTCCCGATTATCGTCGGCGGGACTGACGAGCAGAAACAGAAATACTTGCCGGATGTCGCGCAGGGCAAGACCTTGATGGCCTTCGGGCTATCGGAGAAGGCTTCCGGCTCAGACGCCGGAAGCCTCAAGGCTCGCGCGGAAAAACGCGACGGCTTTTATGTCTTGAACGGCGATAAGAAGTGGAACACGAACGGCAACTCCGCGACGCTTTATTCGATCTTCTGCTCGACGAATCCTGACAGGGGCGGGCGCGGCGTCTCGGCCATTCTGGTCGAGAAAGGGACGCCCGGTTTCGAGATCGGCAAGAAGGAAGATTTAATGGGCATCCGCTGCGTGCCCGTTCACGAACTGCATTTCAATGACTGCTTTGTGCCGGAAGAAAATATTTTAGGCGGCAAAGAGGGATACGGCTTCAAGCACGCGATGATGACGCTCGACCTCGCGCGTCCGGGCGTCGCGGCGCAGGCTCTGGGACTCGCGCAGGGCGCGCTCGACCTCGCGGTCGCGTACACGATGGAGCGTCAGCAGTTCGGACAATCCGTCGCGTCATTTCAGGGCATACAGTGGATGCTCGCGGACATGGCGACGAAGGTCGAAGCCGCGCGGCAACTTATCTACGCGTGCGCGCGTGCGATTGACGGCGGCGCGAAAAACGTCTCGAAGATGGCTGCGATGGCTAAAGTGTTTGCGACTGACGTGGCGATGTCTGTCACGACGGACGCGGTGCAGCTCTTTGGCGGTTACGGCTACTGCAAGGATTACCCGATTGAAAAATATATGCGTGATGCCAAGATCACGCAGATTTACGAAGGCACGAATCAGATTCAACGCCTCGTCATCGGCAGAAGCTTGATTAAAGAGGCCGCCGCCGGACAGCCGCGCACGCAAAGCGCGGAAGCATAAAGAAAGGGTGTAGGGGGAAGGGTGTAGGGTGTAGTGAAAGACATTTCTTTTCTACACCCTACACCCTACACCCTATCGCCTAATCAAAGCATGATCGTGCTGCAACGAGCGCAGGTGGAAGAGATGTACGCTCACGCGCGTGAGGCTCAGCCGTCGGAGTGTTGCGGGCTGGTCGGCGGCGCGCGTGATGCTGCGCGTTCAATCTATCGCCTGCGCAATGTCGCGCGTGATGCTTTGGTCTCTTACGAAGCCGCGCCCGAAGAATTGTTCGACGCGCAGAGGCGTATGCGCGAGCGAGGCGAACAGCTTATGGGCATCTATCATTCGCACCCGCGCACAGCCGACCCTGTTCCTTCCGAAACAGATGTTCGATTAGCCTATTATCCGTCGGCGATTTACTTTATTATTGGACTCGAAGGCAAAGAGGCCACCTTGCGCGCCTTTCGCATCAACGAAGGCTCGCGGCTGTGGGAGCGTGCGGGTTACACAGTCAGCGGCGACGCAACAGATGCGTGAGAACAAACTGCGCGCCGGTGTCGTAAGGAAAGCTTGTAGCGATGGAGAAGAAGAACAAGTACGACACTAATCCGCTCGACCCGGATTTCCCGCGACGCACAGGGGAAGTCGGCGGCGCGACGGACAGCGTCTCGCGCGGGGGCGACGAGCAGACGCGCGTGCTTGAGTCCGAAGCTCCGACGCGCAGGATTGACGCTCCTTATGCCGCGCCGCCCTCTTACCCATCCGTTTTTATTCCGCCGCCGCATCAGCCTCCGGTCGCGCAGGGCGTTACGTTCGCTCCTTCGGCTCAGACGCTGCCGCCGACCTCGCGCAACATTCCCGGCATCAACCTGCCGGAAAACGTAGTGCTGATCGTCCCGTATCTTCCATTCTATCTGGGAGCCATCGTCGCACTCGTCGAGCTTTATCTGGTGCCGCGCACGGAAACCCGCGTGCGCTTTCATGCGGCGCAGGCGTTGGCGCTACATTTGGCTATCATCGCAATCCAATTTCTCTTTCTCACCCTCAGAAACTTTACGGGCGGCGTCATCGGCAAATGGTTCTTCTCCGTCGGAGCATTCATCTTCCTCATCGTCTCGATGATTCGCGTCTGGAAGGGCGAACCGCATCACATCGCGCCGCTCGATGACGCGACCAGGTGGCTCAACGAAAAGATCGAGCCGCGAAAGTAATACGCACGCCCCGCGCTCGTTCTGTGTTAAGCTTTCCGGCGTTGTCTCCCTTCACCAAAGACGCTGTTTTATCAAATATTTTTTCAGTCGCAGGTCTCAAGACTTTGATATTGAGGAAGCATTCCGTTTCGCTGCTCGCGCTCGTCATGCTGGCGTGCGTGCTTCAACCGTTTGAAGCGTCGGCACAAAAACGTCGGCCAGCCGCTCGACGCCCGCGCCGTCCCACCGTCGCCGTCTCAGGCCAGACTTTACAGACACGCTTTCAATCAATCGCAGATGCGTACCTGCGCGGCTATTACGATTTCAATCCGACCGAAGCGACCGCGCTCGGCCTGCACGAATATGACGCGCGGCTCGAATCGCGCAGCCGCGAGAGCGTCGCGGCAGAAGTCAAACGCCTTCGCGCCGCACTGGCAGAGCTGGCGCGCATCAACCCGAATGTGTTGCCTCCCGAATCGCGTTACGATTACATGACGCTTGCCTCTCATGCTCGCGCACAGCTTCTCGAACTCGAAGACATACGCATGTGGCAGCACGACCCGAACGTTTATAACCGGCTCGCGGCTTCGAGCGTTGATAATATTTTGAAGCGAAACTACGCGCCGATTGAGCAGCGTCTGGACGCGATGCTCGCGCGCGAACGCGAGATCGTGCGGCTCCTGAATGAGGCGCGCATCAATCTGGAAAACCCGCCACGCATCTACACGGAGACGGCCATCGCGCAGGTTCGAGGCAGCCTCGATTACTTCACGCGCGTCGTTCCGCAGATGATCGAGCGCGCCGGAGGCGGACGCTTGAGCGCAGCCCGCCGCGCGCAGATAGAGGCTTCAAACCAGAGCGTCATCGCCGCGCTCAACTCTTTCGCGGATTGGCTCTCGCGCGACCTCTTGCCGCGCTCGAACGGGGACTACGCCATCGGTGAAGAGAATTTTCGACGCAAGCTCCTCTATGACGAGATGGTCGAAACGCCAATCGCGCAACTGATTCGTGACGGCGAAAGAGAACTGCGCCGGACGCAGGAAGAGATGCGCGCTCTGGCAGAAGAGATTACGCCGGGCAGGGATGTCGTCTACGCTTTGCAAACTCTGGGACGCGACCATCCGACCTCCGACGGCCTTGTCGGAGACACGCGCGCAGAGCTTGACCGCATACGCGCCTTCGTCCGCACGCAGAATATTCTGACGCCGCCCGCGCACGAAAATCTGATCGTCAGTGAGACGCCCGAATATGCGCGCTCAACCAGCTTCGCTTCGATGGACGCGCCGGGGGCGTTCGAGCGCACTGCGACCGAAGCATACTTTTACGTGACGCCGCCCGACCCGCAACTAGACGCGCGGCGCAGGGATGAGCATCTGAGCTTTTACAATCGCGCATCTCTTCCGATCATCGCGATGCACGAAGTCTACCCCGGACACTATTATCAATATCTAGCCCTCAAGGGGCAGCCGTCGCGCGTGCGAACGGCACTCGGCAGCGCGAGCTTCGTCGAAGGCTGGGCGCACTATTGCGAGCAGATGATGCTTGACGAAGGCTTCGGGGGCAACAATCCGAAGCTGCGTCTGGCTCAACTGAATCTGGCTCTGCTTCGACTATGTCGTTATATGGTCGGCCTGCGGATGCACACTGCCGGGATGACGTATGAGCAGGGCGTGGAGTTTTTCATGCGTGAGGGTTATCAGGAGCGCATCAACGCGGAGCGCGAGGCGCGGCGCGGGACGCTCGACCCGACCTATCTCGTTTACACGCTCGGCAAGATGGAGATACTCAAGCTGCGCGAGGAATGGAAAACGCGGCTCGGCTCGTCGTTTCGTCTGGGCGAGTTTCATGATCGTCTCCTGAGCTTCGGGATGCCGCCGATCAAAGTGATACGGCTGGCGATGCTCGGCGAATCGAACGCCAGCGACACGGCACACGATATGAGTGAAGATGAATCGCGCGCGGTTGAATTCACAGTCCTCGCGACGGGCACGGGGAGCGGCTATGATGGCGCACGCACGCTTGAGTTGATTTCAAATCAGGCCGAGTGGCTGCGCGTCTGGCGCATCGTCGGGAGCGACCGCCCGATGCCCGAAGTCAACTTTAATACGCAGGCCGTGCTGGTCGTCTATCAGGGACGCAAAAACACCGGCGGCTACAGCATCGCGGTCGCGGAGATACGCCGCGCGGGCGCGAGTCTAGTCGTCAAGGTCAAAGAGCAGAGTCCGCGACCCGGCGAGATTACGACAGACGCGCTGACTTCGCCGTTCGTCGTGGTCTCGATTCCGCGCCCGCCCGGTGGCCTCATAGTAAAGTTTGAGGATGATGTTATAAAACCAGAACAGAATCGTAACGTAAATCAGCGAAACACAAGACAACGCAGGCGTTATAGACGCGGTTCGCGCGGTTAACTAAATAATGGCGAACCATCTCAAGCGGCTATCTCATCAAAGCAGAGCTAACGAAAACGCCGCGTAAAGTTTAATCGGCTTTTCGATAAGAGATTGACGCTCTCTCCCCCTTGCGCGCGATAGGTTTGCGAGCGGTTGAAATTGAATCGGGGGAGATTCGCAATGTGCTTTAAAAAAGAGCGATGCGCCCTCCGGCTATTTTGAAAGAGAGGGCTGGCGTCGCTCTTTTATTTTGAGACTTGCGAAAGCGTTGTGCGCGCAACTCTCATGAATCGTTTAAGGAGGAAGAAGATGTTAAGAAAAAATTATCGTGGAGCGCAAAGAATGATGGTGTGGCTGATGGCTCTGGCTATCTTCACCATGCCGCTCTCTGCATTCGGGCAGACGCAGATCGTCGCTCCGAAAAATAAATACAAGCCGAGTGATGACGTGCAGGCTGGCCGTCAGGCGGCGCAGGAAGTCGAAAAGCAGATGCCGCTCCTGCGCGACTCTTCGATAGACAGTTATGTCGCGAGCGTCGGTCGCCGTCTCGTCGCGGCAATTCCGCAAGAGTTTCAGCACCCGGAATTTCGTTATTCGTTTCAGGTAGTCAACGCGCGTGACATCAATGCGTTCGCGCTGCCGGGCGGCCCTATGTATGTCAATCGCGGGATGATCGAAGCGGCGCGCAATGAAGGCGAGATGGCGGGCGTGATGGCGCATGAAATCAGCCACGTCGCCTTGAGACATGCGACGGCGCAGGCGACCGAAACGCAGAAAGCGCAGATCGGCTCCGTGCTCGGACAGATCGCTGGCGCGATCATCGGCGGAGGCGTCGGTCAGGTCATCGGCGGAGCCAGTCAGGTAGGTTTCGGCGCGTGGGCTTTGAAGTACAGCCGTAAGTACGAATCGCAGGCGGACATACTCGGCTCGCACATTATGGCGAACGCAGGGTACGACCCGCGCGATCTGGCGAATATGTTTCGCACCATCGAGCAGCAGGGCGGCTCAAGCGGCCCCGAATGGCTGAGCAGCCACCCGAATCCGGGCAATCGCTATGAGGCCATCACGCGTGAGGCTCAGATGCTCCGCATCAACGGCAATCAGGGACAGGACAACAGAGAGTTTCAGCGCGTGCAGGCTCGCCTGCGCAACATGTCGCGCGCTCCTTCGATGCAGGAGATAGCGCAGAGCGGTCAACAGTACCCGACCAATGGCGGCGACAACGGCAACGGCAACGGCGACAATTCAAACGGCGGCGCATACTCGCCCGGCAACATTGAATATCCGTCCAGAAGTTATCGCACATACACCGGCGGCAACCTGTTCCGCGTCAGCGTGCCCGGCAACTGGCGCGAGCTTTCCGGTGACAACGCAGTCTCGTTCGCTCCCGAAGGCGCGTACGGCAATCAGGGCATCACGCACGGTATCATGATCGGAGTCGCACAGGCGTCGAGCAGAAATCTGCAACAAGCTACGGACGGGTACGTGCGCGGCCTGCTGCAAAACAACACGTATCTCAGACAGCAGACCAACTATCGTCCCGGCACGATAGACGGCAATAACGCTCTCTCGATACAACTCGCGGGCAGGTCTGGCATCACAGGCCGCAATGAGATCGTGACTGTCTACACGACACTGATGCGAGACGGCAATCTGTTCTACTTCATCACCGTCGCGCCGCAGACAGAGGCTGGCACATACAACAATGCGTTCAGCAGCATTCTGCGAAGCTTGCAACTCAATGGATAGAAAACAGTCTGGAGTCGAGAGTAAGGGGTGAAAAAAAAAAAAATTTTTTGTGAAAACAAAAAAAAGACAACACACATTTTTTAA
>CAXTPS010000011.1:39964-72242 GCA_964246305.1 uncultured Pyrinomonadaceae bacterium | reverse complement strand
GGTGGTTTTTTTTGCATTACATCGTGCGCGCTCCAAAAAAAAAAATTTTTTTTTCCCCACCCCACCCTCTCGACTCCAGACTGTTTTAACTTATCACCTGTCACTCGTCACTGCTTTTTCGCTTCCTGCCATAACTCTTCCATCTCATCGAGCGTCGCCGCGTCGAGGGAACGCCCGCGCTCTTTCAATTTCTGTTCGATATAGCGAAAGCGTTTGCGAAATTTTCGGTTAGTGACCTTGAGCGCGGCCTCCGGCTCGATCTGTAGATGGCGAGCGATGTTCGTGACGGCGAAGAGTACGTCTCCCAGCTCTTCGCGCACCCGGGTCTGCTCTGGCTCTTCCGATTCTTTGTGCTCAAGAATCGCCGCGCGCAGTTCTTCAATCTCTTCATGCAGCTTATCAAAGATGTCTTCGAGGCGTTGCCAGTCGAAGCCGACGCGCGCGGCCTTGGTGGAGAGCTGGTGCGCCTCCATCAGCGCGGGCGCTTTCTGAGAAATGCCGTCGAGCAGCGATGATTCATCTGTCATCGAATCTTTTCCGGCGGCGCGTTTCTCTTCGGCCTTGATTGCTTCCCAGTTGCGAAGAACTTCCGCCGTGTCATCCGCCCGCGCGTCCGCGAAAACGTGCGGGTGGCGTCGCACCATCTTCGCGTGAATCGCATCGGTCACATCCGCAATCGCAAAGTCACCGCGCTCTGTTGCGACCTGCGCGTAGAAGACTATTTGAAAGAGCAGGTCGCCAAGCTCATCGCGCAGCTCTGCTGGGCGTCCATCGCGCGCCTCCTCGACGGCCTCAAAAGCCTCATACGCCTCTTCGAGAAGCATCGGCGCGAGCGTCGCGTAGGTTTGCTCTCTGTCCCACGGGCATCCCTCCGGCGAACGAAGCCGAGCCATTAACACAACCAGATCGTCAAATGTAGCGGGCATAAAATCAGTTCAAGGTTCCGGGTTCCAAATTCCGAGGTTTATAATTTCAAGTCAGTCTAAGATTAAAAGCTTTAACTCTCAAGTTTGAGTCAAAAGTATGAGCTTGGAACTCGGAACTCGGAACTTGGAACTTGGAACTTGGAACTTGAACCTGTTACCATCTTTAGAGAAATCTCAAAAGAAAGAATTGAGAGCGCGGCTTCATGTCTTGAGTTGTGCCGGGGCTGCGCTTTTCGGACGAGCAAAATGAGCGAAGAACAATCCAATTTCAAAATCACAGACCGTCGCCTCTTCAACCCGGATGGCTCCCCGCGCGACATCGAGCGCGAACCGGAAACACCAGCCTCGCCCCCCGTTGACGCAGCAGGAGACGCACCGGCAAAGGCTCAGGCGCAGAGCGACGCGCCGCCCGCGCAGACGACAGAGAGCGACGCGGCTCATGCCGGAGCATCAGACGAAACAGCAGCCAGCCGCGTTGACGCTCCAACTGATGAGCCGTCAGCCTTCGGCGATGATGAGGCGGAAGTTCCCGGCGCGCATGACCCGGCGAGCTTCATCAACTTTTTGATGTCCATCGCATCAAACGCTGCCTCTGCTCTCGGCATGATGGAGCATCCGGTGACGGGCGAGCGCGGCGTTGACCTGCAACTCGGCAAACACTGGATAGACATCCTAGGAATGTTGCAGGAGAAGACGCGCGGCAATCTTCATCCGCAGGAGCAACAGATTTTTGAAGGACTACTGGCAGACCTGCGCATGCAATACGTCTCGCTGACGCAAGCCACGCCGCCCAAGCCACGCGGCTTCACAGGGCGCGACATCATCGGCGGTAAGTAGTCAAGAGTCTGGAATCTGAAGTCCAGAGTCAAAACAATTACAGTTGTGCTTTTGACTTCATACTCCAGACTCCAGACTCCAGACTTTTTATATGAAGTTGACTTTTCTAGGCACGGGCACTTCCACTGGCGTGCCGTCCATCGGGTGCGATTGCGAGACGTGTTTGTCTGAGGACGCACGCGACAAGCGTCTGCGCGTCTCGATCCTGATTGAGCACGGCGGGCAGACAGTCATCGTTGACACGTCAGCGGATTTTCGCCAGCAAGCTCTGCGTCATGGTATACGCTGGCTCGACGCGGTGATGGTCACGCACTGCCACGTAGACCACATCTTCGGCCTCGACGACATACGCCCCATCAACTTTCGTCACGGGCCGATTGGCCTCTACGCCAACGCGGTCGCGTGGAAAGACATACGCAGAATCTTCAGGTATATCTTCGAGCCTTCGCACTTCGGCGGCGGCCTGCCGCAGATCGTCCCGCATACAGTCGAGCCGGGAGCAAGCTTCTGTCTCGGTCGTGATTTAGAGATCACTCCGCTCGAAGTAATACACGGGCGGCTGCCCGTCGTCGCGTACCGCTTTAACGATTTCGCTTACGCGACAGACCTCAGCGAGATTCCGCCCGCGACGCTCGCAGGCTTGCGCGATCTCGATGTGCTCGTCATAGATTGCCTGCGCCTCAAGCCGCACGCCACGCATCTCTCGCTCGAAAACGCTCTCGCATACGTCGAAGAACTGAAACCGCGCCGCACATACCTGACACACCTCGCGCACGACATCAGACACGCGCGCGACTCAGTGCTGCTGCCCGCGGGCGTCGAGTTTGCTTACGATGGACTGGAGGTTACTTAGGGTGTAGGGGATAGGGTGTAGGGTGTAGTAAAGAAAATCATTTTGCTCTTCTACACCCTATCCCCTACACCCTACACCCTCGCTCTTATGCGACTTTTTCACGGAACGGACAATGCGGAGATTGCGCGCCCCACTGTGTTGACGCTGGGCGTCTTTGATGGGCTGCATCTGGGTCATCAGTTGATTATGCGAACGGTGGTCGAGCGTGCGCGTGCGACCCGTTCGGTGCCGACCGTGATAACTTTCGACCCGCACCCGCGCGCAGTCCTGCACCCTGAATCCGCGCCGCCACTCCTGCAAACCTTCGATCAGAAGATAGCAGCCCTCACCGTGCTCGGCATCGAGCAGACCATCGTCATACGCTTTACGCAGGAGTTCGCGCACCTCGGCGCGGAGGATTTTTTGCGCGACGTAGTGCATGAAAGGTTGCAGGCGCGTGAAGCTTATCTGGGGCGCGGCTTCGCCTTCGGGCGTAATCGTGAGGGCAACATAGAGCTGCTGAAAAAGATGAGCGAGCAGCTCGGCTTTTATGCTTCGGAAGTCCCGGAGGTGCAGTTGCGTGGCAAGCGTATCAGCTCAAGCCGTATACGCGATCTGCTCAAGCAGGGCTGCGTCAATCAAGCGCGGCGCATGCTGGGGCGGCCTTACGGCGTCGAAGGCCGCGTCGTGCGCGGCGAGCAGCGCGGGCGCTCCCTCGGCTTTCCGACGGCCAACCTCGCGCCGCAGAATCGCGTCATACCCCGCACCGGTGTTTACATCACTGCCACACTGATCGAAGGCGCGTGGCGGCGCAGCGTGACCAACGTCGGCACGCGCCCGACTTTTGGAGCGGCGGCGGAACCTTCGGTTGAATCTTTCGTTATCAATTGGGCGGGGGATTTATACGGCGATGTCGTCCGCGTGCGCTTCCTGCATCGCCTCCGCGACGAACGAAAATTCGCCTCCGTCGAAGAGTTGAAAGAGCAGATTATGAGAGACAGAGAACGCGCCGAAAACTATTTTGAAAGAAGCGGCGTGCGCAGGGCGTTAGCAATCATATGAGTTCCGAGTTCCGAGTTCCGTGTTCCAAGTTCCAAGTCAACTTCTCTTAACAACTTGGAACTTGGAACATGGAACTCGGAACTTTTTAGCGATAGGTTTGCGATAAATTTCTTCTACTTTCAAAATCATAATGGCAGTTTTAGAAAACAAACAGTTATTGGCTTTACCTGATGGACAGCGTAACGGCAATCGTCATGCGAATGGAAACGGCAACGGTCACACACGGTTAGCATTGCCTTCATCTGCGTCGCAAGCCGTTAGTGACGGCGAGAGCGCGGGCTTGAAGAGTTACGGTTTGCGGGGCTGGTTACGCGCTCTGAACATCGGGCGCGTGCTGGGGCTGTTCGCGTTCTATCTTTATCTGGACGGTTACGATTTTCGCGCGAGCTTCAACCAGCGCATGGCTGACAGGCGTCGTGTTGAGGCTCGTGCGCGCGGGCGCGTCGCCCTCTTTCAGGAATGGAGCCGTGACGTTGATCGCCGCGCCGTTGATAAGCTGATTCGAATTGCGCGCTATTTTGTGTTTCGCGGCGCGAGCGGGAGTGTCGCCAAAGAGAAGCAGGTCGAGCGGCAGTCCGTATGGCTCAAAGAGAGCCTGATAAAACTCGGCCCGACATTTATCAAGATCGGTCAATCCTTAGGCACGCGCGCAGACCTTCTGCCGCTCGCCTACGTCAAAGAACTCGCGCTCCTGCAAGACCAGGTGCCGCCGTTCCCGACCGCTGAAGCCTTCGCGCGAATCGAGAGCGAGCTGGGGCAAACCATCCAACAGGCTTACGCGGAGATTGACGCCGAACCCATCGCCGCTGCCTCGCTCGGTCAGGTTTATCGCGCACGCCTGCACACGGGCGAAGAGGTCGCCATCAAAGTCCAGCGTCCAGCCCTCGAAGAACAGATCAATATTGACATCTCCATCCTGCGGCGCATCACGAATCTTCTCAATCGCATTCCGCAGGTGAGCGACAACGCGGATTGGTCTGGCATGCTGCGCGAGTTCGACGAGACCATCCACGAGGAGATGGACTACGTCTTGGAGTGCCGCAACGCAGACCGCTTCCGCGAGAGTTTCAAAGACTGGCGCGCCATCCACGTCCCGAAAATTTACTGGAGCTACTCGACGCGCCGCGTGCTCACGATGGAGTTCATACGCGGCACAAAGGTCGTTGACATCGAAGCTTTGAAAGCGCGCGGCGTCTCTGCCGTCAAGGTCAACCGGCTCTTGATTCGCACCTACCTGAAACAGCTCCTGGAAGACGGCTTCTTTCACGCAGACCCGCATCCGGGAAATCTGCTGGTGATGGATAACGGGCGGCTCGCCTTCTTCGACTTCGGCATGACAGGCAAGATAACTCCGCGTCTTCAGTCGCAGATGATTGACGCCTTCTTTCATGTCGTCTCGAAAGACGTGCATGGCCTGGCGCAGGACTTGATCAATCTTAACTTTTTGAAGCCGGGCGTTAACCCCGAATTGGTGCGTCCCGTCATCGAAGGACTCTTTCAGCACTACCTGAATCTCAAGCTGGGCGATGTGAACTTTAAAGAGCTGACTTACGATCTGGCAGAAGTGATGTACGAATACCCGTTTCGCCTCCCGGCAAACTTCACTTACATCATGCGCGCCCTGATGACGCTCGAAGGCATAGGCATCGTCACAGACCCCGGCTTTAACTTCTTCGACACGGCCAAGCCCTACGCCAAACAGTTCATGCTCCGCCGCGAGGGCAAGCAGTTCCGCAAACTGCTCCTCGACAAATTCACAGGCCGCGACAAGGAAGGCCGCATCGAATGGGGCAAGATGTGGAAGCTCGCCAAGATGGCCGCGAAGATGTACCTCGAAGAGAAATAAGCGACAAAAACAAGGGTGAAGGGGATAGGGTGTAGGGTGTAGCAAAGCATTTTTGTTTTCACTACACCCTACACCCTACACTCTATTCCCTTATTTTTTTTGTTTCATAGATGAAATATTGTTCCATTCCCGCTTGTTTTGTGCTACAGTGCCGCTGTCGCAGAGTAGGACGCTACCGTTTCCGGTAGTTATGTTTAAGTCATGTGAGGCGAGAAATCGCTTGAACCACAGCCGGAGACGGCTCAAACCTAAGGAGTGAAACAAGTATGAGCAACCAGACGAAATCGAAAGTGAATCCATTGAGCCGCAGACCGCGCCAGCAACGCCTCGTGATGGCCGTTCGCGGCGGCGCGGGCGTCGGCAAGAGCCACTTCATACGCAGCATGTCGGAGGCGGGCATGGGTCGCCTCTGCATCTTCGATGTTGAGCGCAAGGCGCGTCTCTTGAAGGGCGTCGGCGGGCAGTTTGACGCTTTCGAGATAGAACATCCTGACGAGCTGCCGGAGTTTATTGACTGGGCTTTGTCGGGCGAAGGCCGCGAGCAGAATTATGAATGCTTCGCACTGGATTCGTGGGCGAGCTATTTCAGCGCGAAGCACAGCGAGATGCTGACTGCCGTGCGCGAGCGAACGGGCGACCCTCTGGCGCAGCCTTCGGCGGAAGAGCTTGCGGCTGACCAGATGGTCTTGCAGGGCGTGCTTCGTCGCCTGTGCATTGAGAGCGGCAAGTCCGTCGTCATCGTTGACCAGATTCCGGCCAAAGGCAAAGAGGCGAAGGAAGACAACGAGATCGGGCGCGTGCTGCCGATGACCGCGAGCGGTCTGGAATATTTCGTTGACATCATGGTCGAGGTCTCCATGCAGGAACGCGGCGGCGAGGTCACGCGCGTTTTTCAGATCGTCAAAAGCAACAGCTCTGCTTTCGAGGTCGGCTACGAGATGTCAGGCGACATCAGCTTCAAAGATTTCCTTGACCACATGCGAAGCGAAGAGGCTCTCGATTTAGCTTTCGATAAGCCCGCGCCTTCGAGCGTGCCTGAGACTCTGGAAGAGAAGCCCTCGCGGCTCTCCATCGTCCCGCCGCAGATGACGATTCAGGAACTCATCGCCAAAGCAGAAGAGCACGGCTTCAAACAGGCGGACATCGTGACTGGCGCAAAGCTCTATCACAACCAGCCGAATATCTTTCGCCTGACGCCCGAACAGGTCGCAGACCTCGACCGGCGCATCACAGCGCGCATAGAAAAGACGCAGGGCGCGTCCGAGACCATCAAACAGGAAGCCGCGACAGCTACGGGCAACAAGTCGCAATCCGCGCGAACACTCAAGCGAGCGTAAGATTCAAACAGGGATAGACAGGATGAGAATTTCAGATAAGCAAATTTGAGATTTCAAATCTTTAATCTCAAATCTTTTTCTTCTTATCCTGTCCATCCCTGTTGCTTCTTTCGGGAAAGGATGATTCATCATGCCATCCGCCAAACGTTTCCGCGTACTGCTTGAAAAGCATGAGAGCAGCGAAGCGACGGGCATCAAGCTTCCCTTTGATGTCGAGAAAGTTTTCGGCTCGCGTGCGCGTGTTCCGGTGCGCGGCACGATCAACGGCTTCGCTTTCCGCAGCTCAGCCTTTCCGATGGGCGACGGCTTTCACTACATGGTCGTTAACAAGCAGACGCGCGAGGGCGCGAAGGCCGCAGGCGGCGAGACCGTCAGCGTCGTCATGGAGCGAGACGACGAGCCGCGCATCGTGACGCCGCCACCCGATTTTTTAAAAGCTCTGAAATCGAATAAAGCGGCGCAGGCGATGTGGGACAAGCTCAGCTACACGCACCGCAAGGAACACGTGAAGGCAATTGAGGAAGCGAAGCGGCCTGAGACGCGCGTGCGCAGAATCGAAAAAGCCGTCACGCAGCTCGCCGCAGGGAAGAAGCCCTGACCTTTTAGGTGTGGAGTGTAATTTTATGTTCCTCGGTTTGAGAACAGTGATTTATCAGGTCAGCGATCTTGAGCAGGCGAAGAGTTGGTACAGCATGGCGCTCGGCATCAAGCCTTATTTCGATGAGCCTTTCTATGTTGGCTTCAATGTCGGCGGTTACGAGCTGGGGCTTGACCCGGATGCTTCAAAGGCTTCTGCCGGAAGCTCAGGCGTTGTGGCTTACTGGGGAGTCGAAGATGCCGAAGCTTCTCTGCGACGCCTTCTCGAACTCGGAGCGACAAAGCATGGCGACGTGCAGAATGTCGGCGGTGATATTCGCGTCGCCACTGTGCTCGACCCGTTCGGTAATATCTTCGGCATTATCGAAAACCCGCATTTCTCACTCGAAAAGTAGAAGCCACGCCTTTGCGCTTATCGAAGGAGTTTGTTGTAATCTTCTCCTGAGATGTCTCTAAATCAAATCAAGCTCCGTTTCGATTCGGGCACGCTCTTGCTTGACGGCGCAGACCGCGCGTTTCAGGCTCCGCCGGTTTTTCGCTGGGACGAGCGTGTGCTTCGCTGGCGCGCACCTGCATGTGCATACAGGGATGCGGTCAAGGATTTAATCCGGCGTGAAATAGTTTTTGAAGACGGAGCGCGCATCTACCACAAGTTTGATTTTCGCGCGAAGCTGCGTGTCGAGGCGCGGCCTTATCAGGAGCAGGCGATTGCGGAGTGGAAACGCGTTGAGCGTTGCGGCGTCGTGATCCTGCCGACGGGCGCGGGCAAGAGCCTTGTCGCGCAGATGGCGATTGAACAGGTCGGGCGGAGCGCGCTCGTCGTCGTGCCGACGATTGATTTGATGAATCAATGGTATGACCTGCTGCTCTCGACATTCGACGCAGAGGTCGGCCTCATCGGCGGCGGCTACTTCGAGACGGGCGCGTTGACCGTCACGACTTATGCTTCCGCTTTCCGCTTCATGGAACGCATGGGAAATCAGTTCGGCCTGATAATTTTTGACGAATGCCATCACCTGCCGTCGAGCATCTATCGCTATGCTGCGGAGATGTCAATCGCGCCGTTTCGTCTCGGCCTCACGGCGACGCCCGAACGCGCGGACGGCGAAGACCGCTTGCTCGAAGAGCTTATCGGCCCGATTGTGTACAGGCGTGAAGCGCAGGAGATGGCCGGCGAGTACCTGTCGGATTACAGCGTGGTGCGCGTTCACGTCGAGCTGAGCAGGGAAGAGCGCGTGGCTTATGAGAGCGAGCGGGCGATCTTCCGAAGATTTCTGGATGACAAGGGAATCTCTTTGAGCAGTCTGCGCGGGTGGCAGATGTTCATCGTCGCCAGCGCGCGGAGCGAGGAAGGCCGCCGCGCGATGATGGCTTATCGTGAATCGAAGCGCATCGCCTTAGGGACGGAAGCCAAGCTACGCGTGCTCTCGGATTTGCTCATCCGCCACAAGCGCGACCGCGTGCTCATCTTCACAGCCGAGAACGAGATGGTCTATCGCATCTCTCAAAAGTTTTTGTTTCCGGCGATTACGCACCAGACGGGCGTTAAGGAGAGACGCGATTGGCTCGAAGCTTTCAACAAGGGCGACGTGCTCGCGCTGGCGACCTCGAAGGTGCTCAACGAAGGCGTCAATATCCCGGAGGCATCCGTCGCCATCATCCTCTCCGGCTCAGGCTCTTCGCGCGAGCACATACAGCGTCTCGGTCGTATCCTGCGCAAGCAACCCGACAAGGAAGCGACGCTCTACGAAGTCGTCACGCGCGACACGACCGAAGAGCACATCAGCAAACGCCGGAGCGAGAGCAATCAGTTTCGTGAAGCGAGACATGAGTCTGAAGACAGAGGGCTTTGGTCTTAGTGTTTAGGTCTTTGCACGCTGGCTCAACCTTGAGTTTCAAAACTCAAGATAAGCAAGACATGCAAAGCACAAAGGACTAAGACCCAAGTACAATCTTTTAAGAAATGTTGACGGCTGATCTGGCATTGAGCTGGCGGCGCGGAGGGCGCATTCATCCGCGTTATGTGAAGACGGAGGACGCGACGCATCTACAGGAGGCGCGCGCTCTTGTCGCAGTCTTTAATGAGCATGTGGGGCGCACGCGCTCGCTGCTCGAAGAGGCTCTGCGTGATTACGTCGGGACGGGAACCGACTACAAGATACTGCGCGGGTTAATCAAGCTGTTGATGGATCGCTGCGAGTTTGAAACAGCGATTGCGACAGACCCTGCGGAGATACGTCGCGTGCTTTTCCTCGCGGCCAGAAAGTTTCACCCCGTCATTGATAACGAAGAGGCACGTGCCGCGCTCGCTGTCGAAGTGGCGCAACAGCTCGGCTGTGCGTCTCAAGTCGTGCTCGATAACATCTACGCAGACCTGCCTGAAAATCAAATTCTGACAGAATTTGAATCGCTAAACGCAACGGAGCTGCTTGACCGTTACAATCTGGCGCAGGCGCAGGCGTTGCTCTATCGCTGCGTTGAGATGCGGCTCGATGTAGATGCTCAGGATGCTGCTAGTTGTCGAGAGCTGTTCGCGGCGATCAAAGCGTACAGGCTGATTCATTCGATCAGGGGGAATGCGCGCGAGGGATATGAGATCAGGCTTGACGGGCCGGTCTCCATGTTTCATCGCTCGCAGAAATACGGCGTGCAGATGGCAGTCTTTCTGCCCGCGCTCTTAAATTGCCGCAACTGGCGTATGAGAGCTTTGATAAACTCGAAGCCGGTCGGAAATTTGAGCTTTGAGCTTGATAGCGCACAGACGCAGCTTCGTTCTCATTACCTGACCGACGCGCCATACGAGTCAAACGCTTCGGAGACGTTTGCGGCGAGGTGGGCTAAGTATGAGAGCGAGTGGACGCTCGAAGTGAGCCACGAGATTATCGGTTTAGGCGAGAGCGCGTTCATTCCTGATTTCGTCCTGCGACACGCTGGAGGCAGGCGAGTCTTTTTGGAGATGCTTGGCTTCTGGACGCCTGAATCTCTCAAAGCGCGCCTCGAAGAGTTTGAGCACGCTCGCATGAAAAACTTTATCATCGCAGCATGGGACGAGTTGCGCGGCACACGCGAGCCGCCCGCCCGCGTGCCATCCAATACGATTACTTTCAAGCGTTCGCTCGACCCTGCCATCGTCGAGCTGATGCTTGAAAAGCTCGCTTGATGAACCCCTCATTTCATGCCGACGGCAGCCAATTAAGTTTCCACTCGCCTACTCATTCGCCAACAGCTTCAGAGCGTCGCTCTGTTCAGTCTTGAACCTGTTCGCGACGCCTTTCTGGACGGCGGGAGAGGCTCTGGTAAAATGAGCTAACTTGCCATCCGCTCTCTTCCTGCCGCGC
Organism: uncultured Pyrinomonadaceae bacterium; assembly: GCA_964246305.1. Taxonomy (GTDB): domain Bacteria; phylum Acidobacteriota; class Blastocatellia; order Pyrinomonadales; family Pyrinomonadaceae; genus JACMLC01. Next base: position 61,467 of record CAXTPS010000011.1, on the reverse strand, counting down.
TCGGCATAGATGGCTATTATTAACCGTCTATCGAAATCCGAATTCTCAGGCTGTATGCCCAAATTGCTAATCGCGACGTTCGGGATGGAAGACTTCGGGCCATGTTGCACAGCCGTAGACCAGATCACGTCTTGCAGCGTGTGTGACCTCTTGGTCACATCCAGGTTATGAGCGGCCATGATCTTGGCTACGAGCGGGTCGAAGTGAGTTCTCTTGATAAATTCATGTTGGACTGCTTGAAACTCTTGCGGTTTTTCGGCAGCAAGTTTCTTCCATGCGCTCGAAAACTCCTTGCTGCCCGGCGCGAGATTCCGAAATCTGTCCCGGAAAGGGAAATCAGATTGTGAAACAAAACGACCTGCCGTTCCCGGCGCGGGTCTGCTAGTCATTTGATACGAGCCATAAGACACGCCGCCGGGGTCGCCCTGACCGCCTGAAACTGTGCTGGCTCCTCTCCCGCCCGTTTCAAACTTTTCAGACAATTTCCCTAATATCCGGCCTGCCGCCGCTGGTTGAGGCGTTGGCTGGGGCGTCGGAGTGGGTGTTGGCGTAGGTGTTGGCTGAGGCGTCGGTGGAGGGGCGGGTTCATCAGCATTCCCCGGTATGGTCAAGACATCTCCGACCTTGATATTATTTGGATTAGCCTTAAATTTGGGATTAGCGTTGAGCAACTGGGCCAGGGTTATTCCGTTGGCCTTGGCAATCTTCGACAAAGTATCTCCCGATTTGATGGTGCGGGTCATGGTGGAAAATCTCCTTTTCTTTTGGGGCAAAATATCAGGTTTAGAAGAGCAAGGATTTTTTAACGCGGGTAAGAATATTGCCGCCGGGTTGGAAGTGTCAACATTTTGTTGGAAGATGAAGAAGGAAATTGGAGACAGCCTTTGACGTTCGCGCTTCTCCATAGCAATCTGTATCTGTGATCAGGGAGCAAAACTTGGGCGAGTTGTTGACCATCGAGCTTGTTCCGAAAACCTGCTGGTACAGTAATGTCCGCTCGAATGTCTCTGAGGAAGAATGGGACAGGCTGAGAAAAATCGTTTACAGCGAGGCGGGGAATGTCTGCGAAATCTGCGGCGGCAGGGGGCGACGCTGGCCTGTCGAATGCCATGAGGTGTGGCGTTATGATGACGAACTTTATGTGCAGAAGCTTGAGCGGCTGATAGCTCTGTGCCCTCTGTGCCATGAAGTCAAGCACATCGGTTTGGCCGGAGTTCGCGGTCGTCAGCGGCAGGCTCTCGCACATCTGGCGAAGGTCAACGGCTGGTCAAACGCGGACGCGCGTTTGTATCTCGAAGCCTGCTTTGAGCAGTGGTCTAGACGTAGCACGCACGAGTGGAAGCTGGATATTTCCTACCTCGAACAATTCAAAACTCACCAGCGATGATAAGCAGGATGCCCTTGCTTGACCGCCACGAATGTCCCGCGACACGTCGCGCAAACTTTGTCATGCGCGATAAGCTGCGCTTCCACGATGGCGCGGTCATCCTGCGACTCGACGACCTTTGCGATGAGCTTGACGGGCGCATCGGTCGGAGTCGGTCTTAACAGCTTGATGGCGTAATCAGCCGTCACAGTGCATGGCGTAGATTTTGCTCCCGCGCGATTCATCAGATGCCACGAAGCAGCCCAGTTTGAATGACAGTCGAGTAGCGCACCGATGATGCCTCCGTTAAGCATTCCGGGAAATGCTTCGTGATGCTTTTCCGGCATCCACTCGGCCACCACTTCGTCGCCGTGCGCAAAGCTGCGTATGCGCAATCCCTTTTCATTCAAAGGGCCGCAGCCAAAGCATGTATTGTGTGGGGCGTATGTTTCCTGAAGACTCTTTTGTTCCATCATAAGTGATGGAATTCTATCACGTGTCGTGCGTTTCTTACTGCGCGGAAATATTTTGCGCCGGGTTCTGCTGCTTCAGTAAGCGACGAAGCTTCATACGCGCTTTGTGCAGTTGCGACTTGGACGTGCCGACCGAGCAGCCGAGTATCCGGGCGACTTCTTCATGCTCGTGCCCTTCAACGTCATGCAGAATGAACACTGACTTGTATCCCGGCGGCAACTGCGCAATCGCATTGTCGAGCGCGATACGATCTATGACAGGCATCGCATTAGGATTCTCAGTGCCCTTGACGATCTGCACCGGAGTCTCGCCCTCTTCGGTCGTCTTTTCCATCTTCACACTGCGCTTGCGAAAATGCATCAAGACCTGATTGACCGTCAGGCGATGGAGCCATGTCGTGAAGGCCGAGTCGCCGCGAAAGCTGCCGATCTTGCGATAGAGTTGTATGAATGATTCCTGCGTCAGGTCTTCGGCCTCCTGCACATTCTGCGTCATCCGCAGGCAGAGGCTATAGACGCGACGATTGTGGCGTTGATACAAGACCTCAAAAGCTTCCATCTCGCCCTTTGCGGCGCGCTGTGCCAGAGCGTAATCCGAGCTACGCTCAGTCTCTTCCGCAGGCGCAAGAGCGGCGTCTGCGACCTTTTGCCAGATTGGGTATGTTGCGGCATCTGTGTTCATATGCGAATTCTCAGCAAACAGGATGCCAAGGCCGTAGATAGCCGTAATTATCTGGGAAAGCGGGTATTTGTAAGCACGTGAAGCGATTTTTCCACCATATCAGCTTGCATCGAAACGAAACGGTGTACACGGCTCAGCGTTGAAAAGTGAGAAAATAATGGCCAATCAACGGCTCACGTAAATGTTGTCGCGCATCCAGAATCGCCATGGCTTGCTCACATACTCTTCGGCGTAGCCGATGCCGACGCGCGGGCCTGAGGCGATTTGTCGCGGTCTGACTTTTTCGTGCGTCTCAATCCAGACTCTCTCTCCGAGCAGGTCTGCGTGGTCAAAGCTGCGATCAATGCCCATGGCGATGCAGAGCTTGCCCGGCCCGTTGGTCAACTGCCTGTCTGCTTTGACGGGTCGTCTCTCACGCATCACATCCAGACCCTCTACGGGTTCGACCGCGCGTATGAGGATGGCATGAGGCGTCTCCGCTGTGTTCGTCACGACGTTGAATTGAAAGTACATGCCGTAGATGAAATAGACGTAGGCCGTGCCTCCCATGCCGTACATCGTCTCCGTGCGCCGTGTGCGGCGATTGCCGTACGCATGAGAGGCTTTATCGAGCGGCCCCAGATAGGCTTCCGTCTCGACGATCATGCCTGAGACGCGCGCTCCATTTTCTGCGGGCACAACCAACAGTTTGCCCAACAGCTCGCGTGCGACCTTGAGCGCATCGGTGCGCGTATAAAAATCTCTTGGCAGTTTTTTAAACTTCGTCATGCGCCAGCTTGAGAACGCAGACCCCGCGCGTGAAGAGACGGATGAGAGCGCAGCCGGAACTGCTTCGGCTCAGGCGTAAAAGTCGCAGAGATGCGCCATCGGCTTATTCGGCTTTATCCTGTCCGTATTCGGGCGGGTAGTAAATGACTTCGACCGCATGGCCGCTGACGCCCTTCGTATAGAAAGAGAGGGAGCGGTCACGATGCTCCTTAACGGGGCGGCCTTCTCTGGCCGCAGCCTCTTCCAGTATCTCGCGTGTCTCGACGCGCAACCCTAGATGCGGCGGATGCTTTGAGCCACGAGCGAGTAGCGCGATGCCGAATCCGCGTCCGTCACGCAGCATAGCCCAATCGTCGTAGAGCGTCTCAAGGCGAAAGCCCATCCGCTCATACTCGCGCACATCGCGCTGCAAATCTTCGGAGCCGACCGCGATGTGATCCATCACGCCAGCGAACCGCGCTTCCGCTCGCTCCTGCATCTCTTCTCCTCGCAAGTTCCGAGTTCCAAGTTCCAAGTCAAAAACTCGCTTGCTCTTAGCTTGAAACTCTTAACTTGGAACCCGGAACTATTCTTTCCATGCTTCCCCGTACCGTTCGCTATACACGATGCGATTGAGCGCAAAGCGTCCGGGGTAGGCTTTTTCGGGTGGCGCGCCGCGTCCGATGGCTAAGAGCGCGACGACCTCTGCCTCTTCCGGAATATCGAACTCGGTTTTGACTGCGGCGGCGTTGAAGCCTTCCATCGGCGCGGTGTCGAAGCCGTAAGCTTCGGCCACGAGCATCATCGTCGTCACCGCTATCATCGTGTGACGATTGACCCAGACATCCATCTGCTGCATGCCCGTCAGAAACTGTATCGCTCCTTCTTCGGCCTTCTTCCATGTGTCCACGCTGCCCGCGCCGCGCTCCGCGCCTTCACTAAACACCTCGTCCGCGCGCTCTTTCCATTCTTCCTTCATGCCGAGGGCGATGATGACCACGGGAGCTTCTGCGACTTTCGGCTGGTTGAATGCGGCGGCTTGGAGGCGTTTGCGATTCTCTGCGTCGCGCACGACGACGAAGCGCCACGGCTGTAGGTTGTAACCGGATGGAGCTTGCGCGCCTAATTTCAGGATGGCATTTAAAATCTCGTCGGGCACCGGCTCATCCGTAAAATGATTCGTGTTGCGGCGTCCGAGAATCACTTCTGTGATTGGCTTGAGCGGCTCGCCGCCCGGCTGCTTGTCTGGAACGCCTGCGGGTTTGTCCTGCATCTCTTAAACTCCTTGCTGGTCTGGCTGTTTGAGCGTGATTGTAACAGCAGACTGCTTTAGTGCGTTAGCGGCACGCGAGGGTTCTTGACAGCCACGCCGCTCTTCGGCCAACCTGTCGTTAAGTGAATTAAACATCAGAGCCGGAAAGAGAGCTTGAGATTTGATGAGCACACAAACGCCGCGCATCGTCTCGTTGTTGCCGTCCGCGACCGAGATCGTGTGCGCGCTGGGCTTGGAAGACGCGCTCGTCGGCGTGACGCATGAATGCGATTACCCACCGGCAGTCATCGGCAAACCGAAACTGACCGCGAGCCGCATCTCGCACGAAACAATGTCGAGCGCGGAGATAGACCACGCCGTCAGGTCTCAACTCGACGGGCACGGCTCGATCTACGATTTGTATGAAGAAGAGATGCGCGCTCTGGAGCCTGATCTGATTCTGACGCAGGAGCTGTGCGATGTGTGCGCCGTCAGTTACAAGACGGTCGAGCAGGCCGCGCGCATGTTTGAGACGGACGTGCGCGTCATCTCGCTTGAGCCGAATACTATCGCAGACATCTTCGTCAACATTCGCACCGTCGGCAATTTGATTGGCAGAGGAGACGCAGCAAAGGAACTCGTCGCAGCACTTTCAGCGCGCCTCGATGCCGTCACAAACGCATTGGCTGATGTCGAGAGGTGCCCGCGCACATTGATGCTCGAATGGCTTGAGCCTGCTTTCGCGCCCGGCCACTGGGTTCCCGAACAGGTCCAGATAGCCGGAGGCGATCACGCCTTCGGGCGCGCGGGGCAACCCTCCGTCACGACGACCGCGGAAGAAATCAGAGCCTACGCGCCGGAAGTGGTAGTGATGATTCCGTGCGGCTATTACAAAGAAGACATCCTGCGACAGCTTCCACAATCGCGCCTGCCGGAAGGCTGGAACACACTCCCTGCGGTTCAGCGTGGCGAGGTGTGGGCTGTTGATGCGACTTCATACTTTAGCCGACCGGGGCCGCGCGTAGTCGAGGGCGCGGAGATTTTAGCGCGCATTCTTCACCCTGAAATCTTCGGCGCGCCGGGCGAGGATGAAGCAGTTCGCGTCAGTAGAGAGCTGATGAAAGAATGAATCTCGCGCAAAGGCGCAGAGCAGAAAGGGTGAAGGGTGTAGGGTGTCGTGAAAACAGAATTGCTTTTTCTACACCCTATCCCTTTCACCCTACTCCCTCGTTCTTTGCGTCTTTGCGGGAAATCTATATCGTTTGAGAGTTTACGAGTATGTCTGGAACAACAGGAGTTGATAACACATCGAGCAGCCTGCTCGAAAAATTTGCCGAAACTGCCGAGCGCGTTGCGGCGACGACGAAGAAGCTTGAGAAGGCTGCGCTGCTCGGCGCGTACCTGCGTGATTTGAATGACGACGATCTGGCGCGAGCGGCGCGCTACTTCGCGGGGCAACAGTTTGCACTGAATGATGCGCGGACGACCAACGTCGGGTCGAGCGTGCTGCGCGACGCCTTGAGCGAGGCCACGGGCGTGAGCGTCGAAGAGTTGCGCCCGCGTTATGTGCGGCTCGGAGACGCGGGCGAAGTCGCTTACGAAGTGATTCGTGCGGTTAAAGGTGATGCTGTTCCGGCTTCTCTCACGCTCTCTGAAATCGGCTCGCTCATAGCAGAGCTGAGCGAGATGCGCGGCACGAAAAATAAGCGAGCCTTGTTGAGGAAGACGCTCTCGCGCTTGAGCGGACTCGAAGCAAAGTATCTGGTCAAGCTGCTCGTCGGAGATTTACGCATCGGTCTCAAGGAAGGTCTGGTCGAAGATTCCATCGCGCGTGCGTTTGAAAAGTCTCTGGCCGAAGTTTCGCAGGCTAATATGATGCTCGGCGACATCGGCGAGACGGCTGTGCGCGCTCGCCTCTCCGGCTTGCAGGCGATTTCGATGCGGCTTTTTCATCCCTTGAAATTCATGCTCGCCACAGCCGCCGCAGACCTCGCGGACATCGCGCGCACGATGCCCGGAGAATTTTACGTCGAAGACAAATTTGACGGCATACGCGCGCAGGCTCATGTGAAAGAGGGGCGCGTCGCGCTCTACTCGCGCACGATGGACGAGATTTCGCATCGCTTCCCTGAGCTGTGCGCGCCGCTCGCAAAGCTTTCAACAGACGCGATTATTGACGGCGAGATTGTTCCTGCGCGCGGAGAGCTGATACTGCCTTTCGCAGAACTGCAAAAACGGCTTGGACGCAAGACCGTCAGTGAAGAGCTGCTGTCATCTACGCCCGTCGTGCTCGTCGCATATGATCTGCTTTATGCGAGCGGGCGCATGCTGATTAACGAGCCGCTTGAAGAGCGGCGCAAGCTGCTTGAAGGATTGGTGACGGGGCAGGGCTCGCTTCGTTTGTCCGGGGCCAAACGGATGACTGAGGTGGCTGTCCTCGACGAAGAGTTCGACGCGGCGCGTACGCGCGGCAACGAGGGCTTGATGATTAAAGACCCGCGCTCATCTTATAAACCGGGGCGGCGTGGTCGTGAATGGTTAAAGCTCAAACGCGCCATCGCCACGCTCGATGTCGTCGTGACGGCGGTCGAAGTCGGACACGGCAAACGCCGCCACCTGCTTTCGGATTACACCTTCGCCGTGCGCCGTTCCGAAGAAGACCCGGAGCTTTTGAACGTCGGCAAAGCTTATTCGGGCTTGACCGATATAGAGCTGGCCGAGTTGACCGAATGGTTTCGCGCACATACTATTCAGGAGTTCGCTCACGGGCGCGTGCGCTCCGTCGAGCCGCAGATTATCCTCGAAGTTACCTTCGACCGCGTGCAGGTATCAAAACGGCACAAGAGCGGATATGCCCTGCGCTTCCCGCGCATCCTGCGCCTGCGCGATGATAAAACGATAACCGAGATAGATACGCTTGAAGCCGTGAGCCGTTTGGCCGATACTCCATAGCGTAGTCTCCAGCGCAAAGGTAAAAAACGGCAGCCGGAAATGCGCCGCCCGGAGCTGAACTTAAATATTGCTTTTCAACGGGGAGAAAGGTTAGGATGCGTCCCTGAAAGGCGTCCTCGACTGACCTTTTGGAAATCGTCCGAAATCTCCCTGCGCCACAATAAAATTAAGGTCGCCATTCGCCGCCGCAAAAGGCGACTTATATAAAAGCTGGATAAGCGAGATGCTTAAAAGATTGATAGCATCTTGTAACAGAATTGCAGCGCGGCTTCTGTCAGTGCGTCATAATTAGTCGCCGCAGTAGTCGTGACCAGTTTCGGAGTTTGTGGGTTGACCATCGGCGGCGGGGGGGCCACTATGGACGGTGTATGCGTGTCGCCCGCCAGAGCCGCAGCAGTCAGGATGAAAGTCAGAATAGTTGCAGCAAATAGTTTTTTAATGTGTTTCATGTCGTCTCCTACATTGATGTTTTATATTTCGACCGCACGTGCGGAGGGTGTGTGCCGCATGCGAAGGGCCTCATCATATCATCTCGAACAGGCTTTGCAAGAAATCTTGCAACTTAATAGAAAGGGTTGCCTCACATGAGTTTAGCGGTAACATTGGCTCAACGGCTGGATGACCCGGCGCTTGACCTGAACGAGCGCGCGCTTCTGCGTTGCCGGATTGCCTCAGAAATGGAGAAGGCCGGTGACTATGAGGCAGCGCGTCAGGCGATGAGCGGTCTGTGGGAGCGGGTCGGAGAGCGTCCGCAGGTTGACGGGCTGGAGCCGCAGGTTGCGGCTGAAGTGCTGCTGCGCACAGGGTCTTTGTCTGGCTGGATCGGAAGCACGCAGCAGGTTGAAGGAGCGCAGGAGGCAGCCAAAGACCTGCTCTCCGAGAGCGCGGCGATCTTCAAAGACCTGAAACATACGGACAAGGCCGCCGAGGCTTCCAACGCTCTGGCTGTCTGTTACTGGCGCGAAGGCGCGTATGATGAGGCGCTCGTCATCCTGCAAGAGGTGTTGCTCAACCTTTCCGATGACAACCATGAGTTAAAGACTCGCGCGCTCCTGAACAAAGGTCTGGTCGAGTGTGTGGCTACGCGCTATCACGAAGCCTTAAATTCCCTGTCGGCAGCCGCGCCGCTATTTGAGGCCAGCGATAATCACCTGCTCAAGGGCAATTTTCATAACACTCTTGCGACGACGCTGAAAAATCTCGGAGCCGCCGAAAGCCGCACTGACTATATAGACCGCGCGCTGATCGAATACGCGGCTGCCAGCCATCATTTCGAGCAGGCCGGGCACAGGCGAAATTGCGCGCGCGTCGAGAACAATCTGGGCGGTCTTTATCTGCGCGCCGGTAAGTTAAAAGAGGCGCACGAACGTCTGGATTACGCGCGCCGAATATGCGTCACGCTCAAAGATAGCGGGACCGCCGCGCAGGTGGATGAAACTCGCGCGCGAGTTTTTATCGAGCAGCGAAATCTGGCGGAAGCGGAACGCTTGACGCGCACGTCCGTAAGGATGCTTGAGACGGGCGGCGAGCTTGCTCTGTTGACCGAATCGCTCACGACGCATGGAGTTGCGCTGGCGCGTCTCGGACGCACACAGCAGGCTCGCGCGGCATTTGAACGTGCCATCGTCATCGCGGAGCAGTCCGTCAGCCGCGAGAGCGCGGGGCTGCCTGCGCTGAGCTTGCTCGAAGAGCTTGGCGGAAGACTCACGGGAGATGAGAGACGCGCCGCTTACGAGCGCGCAGATAATCTGCTCGGCGAAGGGGCGCAGCCGGACATGCTCAAACGTCTGCGCAAGTGCGCGGCTCGCATCTTCGCCGCGCAACCTCGCCTCGTCGAAGACGTGCAGGCTCCGACCTTCATCTATCAGGCGGCAGAGACGGCTTCGCTCCTGCGCATCGCGCACAGGGTTGCGAGCGTCCCGTCTCCAGTCCTAATCTCAGGCGAGACCGGCACAGGCAAGGAAGAGCTGGCGCGCTTGATACACGAATGGAGCGGGCGCGCCGGAGAGTTTGTGCTGGTCAACTGCGCCGCGCTGACAGGGCTGCCCATCGAAGCCTGTCTCTTCGGTTATCGCGAAGGCAGCTTTATAGATTCGGCGCGTGCCGGAATCGGCGCGGCTCGAAAAGCAGTCGGCGGCACTCTGCTCTTTGACGAGATCGCCGCGCTCAGCCTCCCGGATCAGGGAAAGCTGATGCGATTTATAGAGCACGGCGAGATTCATCCGATTGGCGCGCCGGAGCCGGAGCGCGTGGATGTCAGAATCATCGCGACGACCAGCCGCAATCTCAAGCATGAGGTGCAGCAGGGCAGATTTCGTGACGACCTGTTCTACCGGCTCGAAGCTTTTAACCTGACGATTCCGCCGCTCAGGGAGAGGGCTGAAGACATCCCTGCCATCGCCAGCCATTTTCTCAAACATGCCTGCGCCTCTGCCGGCAAGCAAGTCTCTTTCACGCCCTCGGGGCTTGCAGCCTTGAGCCGCCTGCCCTTGAGAGGCAACGCGAGAGAGCTGCGCGCACTCATCGAGCATACGGTTCTGACCGCGCCGGATGAAACGTCGCTCGCGGGTGAAGCGGTCGAGACCCTCGCACTCAGGCGAACGCCTCCGGCCAGCCTGACGGAGCCTTGGGCCGGATGCTCGCTTGAAGAAGAGGTCTTGCATTACGAGAGCGACTTGATCAAGCGCGCTCTCGTAACCGCCGGCGGCAGCGTGACGCGTGCGGCTCGCCTGCTCGGCGTCACGCATCAGGGGCTGGCTTTTATTCTTCAGGGCAGGCAGAAAAATCTGCTCCCCGCGAGAACGCCTGCGCGCCCGCGACGCCGCAGCCTGATGCGCCCCGTGCAACGTTGAGCCGGAGCGCGGAATCAATACGAGCAAGGAAGAAAGAGTAGATGTTAGATGTCAGATGCCGGATGTTAGTTCTGTCTTTAACTAGCATCTGACATCTGACATCCGAAATCTGCTCTTTCTTCGCTTTTCCTTCTCCAGCAGCAAGGGCATAATAGTTTTGATCTCCAAAAGCGCGTGCAGTTTTATTGAAGAGAGATTTTGATGTCCCATCGAAACTTTTTAGTCAGCACGATAATTTGTCTGACACTGTTATCAAGTAGCTTGCCGCTCGTGCGCGGTGCGGTGGTGCAAAGCGGCGCGCTCGCCGTGCTCAATAATCAGACGATCACGATTGACGACATAGACCCGCGCGTGCGCGAGCTGGCAAATAATCTGGACAGCGAGATAGCGGCGGCTCGCACGCGCATGCTGGAAGAGCAGATCAACGGGCTGCTGTTTACGCTCGAAGCCAGAAGTCGCGGCGTCTCTGTGGAGCGTCTGCTTTCGCTTGAGGTCGCGCGGCGTATCGCCCAGCCATCCGACGCAGAGGTGCGTGCTATCTACGAAGCCAACCGTCTGCGGTTCGGCGTCAAGGATGTCAATGCCGCGCGCCCGGAGATAGCCGCTTATCTGAGGCGCGAGAGTGAGCAGAAGTTAATCACGGATTTGGCCGCACGACTGCGCAAGCGTTATCCGGTAGTGATGCGCGCAGATATCAATTCACCGAAGCTCGCGCCGAACATGACGCTCGCCACTGTCGGCGGCCTTGCGATTCCGGCCAGCGCGCTCACAGAGCGACTCAAGCCCGTCATCTACAATATACGTTTGAGAGTTTATGAGACGGTTAAACGCGCGGTCGAGCAGATGATTTACGACCTGCTGGTGCTGGATGAATCGCGACGGCGGAACGTCGGGCCGGAAGTCATCATCCGCACGGAAATCACCGACCGGATGCACAGTCCGAGCGAGGAAGAGATCGCGCAGTTTTACGAAGAGAAAAAGTCGAGCATCAATGTAGATTTGGAAACGGTGCGCCCGGAAATCATAGACTATCTGGAACAGCAGAATCGCCAAAAGCTTGAAAGCGCCTTGAGCGAAAAGCTGCGCGCGACGGCCAGCGTCCGCATTCTGATGACAGAGCCGGAGGCTCCCGCGCTCGCCATCAGCACGGATGACGACCCTTCACGCGGCGCGCCGAATGCGCCCGTCACGGTCGTCGTCTTCTCGGACTTTCAGTGTCCCTCATGCGGGGCTAATCACCCGATGATTGACGAGACGACGAAAGCCTACGGCAATCAGGTACGGCTCGTGCTCAGGGATTATCCGTTGGAGATGCACGAGTTCGCGCGCAAGGCAGCCGAAGCCGCCGACGCGGCCAACGCGCAGGGGAAATATTTCGAGTATGCGGACATACTCTTTAAGAATCAGAGGGCGCTCGACGTGGCCTCTTTGAAAAAGTACGCGACGGAACTCGGACTCAATCGCGTGCGTTTTGACGCCGCGCTCGACAGCGGAGCTTACGCGGCTGAGGTTGAGCACGATATTGCGGACGGCGAGCAGTACGGCGTCCGCAGTACGCCGACGGTCTTCGTCAATGGCGTGCAGGTAGTTAATCTTTCCACCGAAAACCTGCGCGCCGCCATTGACCGCGCGCTGGCGCAGAAGAAGACTGTGATAACTCCTCCTCCTCCTGCGAGCAGGTCTAAAAATTCAAAGCAGGATTAGCTGCGAGAGACAGCAAAGCCGAAAAGATGAAATTAAAGATTGCGATAGCTTTTTATCTCTGCGCTCTCTGCCTTCTCTACCCGCTCGCGGCTTGCGGAAGAAACGGTCACATGCACGACACTCCAGCCTCTCAGGGCAATACGGAAACGCAAATCGTCGCCGCTTCATCCGCGCCGCCGCCCGCTGCTTCGCCGTCGCCGAACGTTCCTATTTACAGCTACGAAGTCGTCAATAGCTGGCCTCATGACACGAAGGCTTTCACGCAGGGGCTGGTCTTTTATCAGGGCGCACTGTATGAAAGCGCAGGCCGTTACGGCTCATCAACGCTGCGGAAAGCAGAGCTGCGCACGGGCAAGGTGACACAGAAAGTTGATGTTGACGGGCGTTATTTCGCAGAGGGGATGACGATCTTTCAGGGAAAGATTTATCAACTGACGTGGACGGCTCACAAGGGTTTCATCTACGACCTCAAGAGCTTTCAGCCGGAAGGCGAATTCGCTTATGAGGGTGAAGGCTGGGGGCTGACCAACGACGGGCACGTGCTGATTATGAGCGACGGGACGAACCAGATACGTTTCATAGACCCGCAGACTTTTAAGACCGTGCGCGCCATCAGCGTTTATGATCAGGGCGAGCCGCTGATGGAGCTGAATGAGCTGGAATATATCAAAGGCGAGATTTACGCCAACGTCTGGAAGACAGACCGCATCGTCCGCATTGATCCGCAGAACGGTAGGATTCTCGGCTGGATTGATCTCACGGGTCTGCTGACGCAGGAAGAGCGTCTCGATGAGGAAAACGTCCTCAACGGCATCGCCTACGATGAGAAGGACGACAGGTTATTCGTGACCGGCAAGCGTTGGCCGAAGCTCTTCGAGATTCGCTTGAAAAAGAGATAGCATGGGCATATAACTGCCGCTTTAAGGCATCAAAGGCCGTGCGAAGTTGATAGCGTTTCGGTGTTTGCTTTTTCTTCGCGCCTGTGTGAAACTCCCCCGTCGCGCCGCATGCGAAACCCTTTTCCAGACGCGCCGGATGACAGCAAAACCGTCCACCCGACGCAGACATTTTTTTTGAGGGTTTGACGAGCGGCATCGGCCAATTCGTTTCAAAGATTTTCTTCGACCGTAACTCACAACAATATTTCAAGAATATTTAGAGGTTAAAGGTGAAGCTTTCTACATATTATCGCGCAGCCGCGTTTGCGCTCTTCTTAATGTTGTGCGGAGCAAGCTCTGTTCACGCGCAAATGAATCCCGGAACTCAGCCGATGAGGAATGCGACGCCTTCAACCAGCAGTTCCGCACAGGGCGATTCGCGCACTAACGGCACTCCTATGCCTTCGCGCCCTTATACCACGACCGCCGCGCGGATGCGTGAGGTCAAGAGTTCCGTCGAGGCCGTGAAAATCGGCGACACTCTTCGTCAGTCCGGCCCCACGAACTATCAAATGGCGTTCGGTTGGTACACCTATGCTCTCACGCTCAATGCAAAGGAAGCGCGCGCGCATCTCGGACTGGGCGAGCTTTACAGCGCCTTCAATGACCATGACAGAGCCGAGAAAGCTTACGAGCAGGCGCTCGCGCTCAAGCCTGAGATGGTCGAAGCTCACATTGGTCTGGGCAGGGATTATTCGGCACAGAAGCTTTACGATAAAGCGAGACAGAGTTTCCAGCAGGCTTTAGCCCTCAAGCCGAAATCGGTTGAAGCGCAGTTGGCAATCGGTGACTGTTATTTTGTTCAGAAGAAATATACGGAAGCAGTCGCGGCGTATCAAAAGGCCATCGAGTTAAAATCCAAATCGCTCGAAGCGCATTACAATTTGGGGATAACTTATCTTTTGATGGACAATCGAGCGGCGGCGGTCGAGCAAGGCCGGATAGTCAAGTCTATAGACAAAGCTGCCGCAGCGAATTTCGAGAGCGTGATCCAGAGATTCGACGCACAGCATAAATAGCCCGCGCGGCCTTACCGTGGAGGCTCGCGCCGTTCGAGAAATAGTAGACGCGAGCCTCTTCCAATCACACTCTCTGCTCAAGCGTCTCGCGACGCGAGCGTGTTCATTCCTGATTCACGTCCAGCCCCACCATCGAGCTTCTCAATTATTTATCTTCTGTATCGTGATGGTGATTAACGGCGAATCGCCAGCCGTGCGGCTGTAAGAGACCCAGTAACCTGCCTTCGGATAACGTATGAGTTGATGCATCGACCCGTCCGGCTTGGTCTCGATCTCCGTGCCGAGCACGGCTTTCGGCTTCGGCACATTGCTGCCTTCGCCAATGTAGTTGATGGAGATCGCCATCACTTTGTGCGTCTTGTCGTAAAAGACCTGTGCGGATTCGGTATCGTTGAACATAAAGAAGTCCTGCTCAGCGTCCTTATCTGTCGGAGAGCCGAGCTTTTTCCTTACCTCTTCAGTGCTCATGCCGAGCGTGACGCCTTTGTAATCGTGAAACACGGGCGCGCTATCATCCGCTTTGCCCTGCACAGAGTTCTGCACAGGCGCGTTGGCGTGCGCCGCAGCGCCTCGCATCATTTCGCACGCCGTAAGAGCCATGACGAGAGACAGTGCGAGCCACAAAAAAAGTTTATCTTTACCGAGAGTGTGATGCATTAGAAACTTTCCTCCTTCGGGTTAGGAGAAGCTACGGTCTGGGTGATCGCAGCAGGGGATGGCGAAACTGTGCCGCACAAAGAAAGAGACGGGCGTCTCGCTTTTCGCTTTCCAGTTGCGCGACCGGCCTGAAGCAGTTCAGGCCACCGAAAAAATATTCCAAACGCGTGGGCAAGTCAATAAGTTTGCGGCGGCTTGCGAAGAGCCGCGGAAATTATACGCCGCGCTATTTACAAAGCGGGCGCGCGAGAGTTAAATTTACAGCACGCTTAATTATACGCGGCAGACTGTGGGAAGCCCCTTTGTTATTTCTTAACACCAACGCTGGAGGTTCATCATGAAGAGCATGGTCGATATTCTCTGCTGGGTGGTGGGGGTCGGTGCAATCGGAGTAGCCTTCTGGCAGTTCATGTTGTTCGTCGGAGCCAAAGACCCGAAGACGGGACTGACCGACATGACCTTTGGCATGACACACTTGTGGTATGCCATCGCCGCTGCCATCCTGGCCTGCGCCTGCATCGTTTATTACTTCATTCGCCACCCGCGCGTCGAAGAGGAAATTCACGTTACGAGGTAAAACCAGAGTAACCAACAAAATTCCGGCGCGTCGTCCTGCCCGATACGGACGACGCGCCTTTTTTTTCATCACATCGCTCGCCTTTGTTTCAGAGCGGCAGGCCGACGCGGCGCAGGAGGTCTATGAACTGCGGAGTCGCGCGCAGCGGGTCCAAGCGCGGGTCAACCTTGAGCCAGACCAGAGCCTCTGAGCGATTCTCGTAAGCGTGTTCCAGACAATCGAAAGCCTCGCTTCTTTCGTCGAGCGCGGTGTGAATGATAGCGCAGTCGTAGGGCGAGAGATGCTTATGCTCCGAAGCCTGCCCGGACTCTGCGAGGATAGCTTGCGCTTCATCGCGTCTTCCGCCCATCGCGTAGGCGTGGCCGAGCGCGGCCTTGATGACCATCGCCTCCTCGACCTGCCCTGCCCTCTGGTATTCCGCAATCGCTTCGTCAATCAAGCCCTGCTGCTCGTAAGCCCAGCCCATAAAAAATCGCGCCCAGATAAAGTTCTGCTCCATCTCAAGAGCTTTCCGAAACTGCTCAATCGCTAATTCATATTGCCGCGCGAAAAAGAATGAGAGGCCGAGGTCTGCCGTTATCTCAAGCGAGAGCGGGTCAAGCTCCTGCGCACGCTTCATCTCGGCTGTGGCCTGATCGAGCCTGCCCATCAACGCGAGATACCAGCCGTACCAGTGATGCGCCGAAGCGTAACCGGGATTCAGCTCGATGGCGCGGCGATACTCTGTCTCCGCGCCTGCCCAGTCCCAGTCGTAAAAAACTTTGACGAGACCGAGCGAAGCATGTGCCTCCGCCAGCGTGTCATCCATCTCAAGAGCCTTCAATGCCGCCGCACGCGCCTTCGGCATAGCCTCTTTTGGCGGCAGATGCGCGCTCGATAACCCGTAGTAAGCTTCCGCCAATCCGCTGTAGGCGAGCGCGTATGTCGGGTCAATCGAGATGGCCTGATCGAAATACGCGATTCCACGATGCAAGCCCTCGCGCGTCGCCTTGCGTGTATAAAAACGGCCTTTGAGATAAAGCTGGTAAGCCTCCGTGTCATCCGTATAGCGTTTGACCAGACGCTTCCTGTGGTCTTCTCCGGTCAGTCGAAGGCGCAGCTTCTGGACGATCTCGCCCGAGATTTCGTCCTGCACGGCGAGGATGTCTGCGGGCTGGCGATTGTACTGCGCGCCCCAGAGATGCGCGCCGTCCACTACGTCCACGAGTTCGGTTTTTATCACGAGCTGGTCGCCCACCTGCAACACGCGCCCGAGCATCACTGCGCGCACATCCAGCGCATTGCCGACTTCAATCGGATCAACCTCCTGCCCTTTGTAGCGGAAGACGGTCGAGCGCGCCATGACGCGCAGTTGCGGCAGTTGCGAGAGGCTGTTGATGATGCTTTCGGTGATGCCGTCCGAGAGATATTCCGCGTTCGGGTCATGGCTCGCATTCACGAGCGGCAGCACCGCCAGCGAATCAATCGGCTCATCGCGGCTGAGGCGTCTCGACGCGGTCTGCGATGCGCGTTGCTGCGTCGGGTTGAGATCGTTGTAGAGGTCGCTCTGCGGCTCTCTGGTCGTGTTGGCGATTCTGCCGATGATGGTTGCGCCGCTCTCAGAGCCGCCTTCGGGTTGAATCTCGCTCCCGTGCAACGGACTCTCGCGCCATTCGGTCGAGCGTTGCAGCTTGAGATTGAATTCAAACTCCTGTTTAAAATTTTTCAAGTCAACATAAAAGTCTCTTATCGTCTGGTAACGCTCGTCCCTGAGCTTTGCGAGGCTCCGCGTGATGATGCGTTGCAGCTCTGAGGGAGCATCCTGTATGAACCGCGAGAGTGGCGGCGGCTCGCGCTCAAGAATCGAGACCAGCACGCTGCTCGACGAATTTCCCGCGAAGGGCGAGCGTCCTGTGAGCATCTCATACAGCACTACTCCCATGCTAAAGATGTCCGTCCGCGCGTCCACGGGAAGACCGCGCGCCTGCTCCGGCGACATGTACCCGACGGTGCCCATCACGACGCCGGGGTCGGTCTCGGCGAGCGTGAGGGCTTCGGAGTCCACGGACGCACGCTCCGCCACCTTTGCGAGGCCGAAGTCCAGAACCTTGACGTAGCCGTCTTTGCGCAGCATGACGTTTTCCGGCTTGATGTCGCGATGCACTATCCTGGCTTCATGCGCGGCAGTGAGCGCGCTCGACATCTGAATCGCCAGATCGAGCGCGTCGCCGATCTTCAAAGTGTTGCGCGCGATGTGCAGGCGCAGGGTCACGCCGTCTATAAATTCCGTGGCGATGAAGTGCGCGCCGTCGGCTTCGCCTATTTCGTAGATGGTCAGAATGTGCGGGTGATTGAGCGCAGAGGTGGCACGCGCCTCCAACTTGAAACGGCGCAGGCGATCCGGATTCGTCGTCACATCATGGGGCAGGAGCTTGAGCGCGATGGGACGGTCGAGCTGCACGTCGTGCGCCAGATAGACCTGTCCCATGCCGCCCGCGCCGAGCAGCGCACGAATTTGATAACGACCCACTTGATCGCCGGGAGAAATCGTCATCTCGAAATTCACTCAGTTGCGTTAAAACTACCTTGCAGAGATTCTGACGTAGATGGAAAAAAAGTCAAGAGACGAGCAATGAAAACGTTTTTCTCGACGACTGATCCTTCCATGTAAAAATGAAAGAGCCGAAGATTGAAAAATATCTCCGGCTCTTATATCTGCTCCAAAACCGTTCCAACGTCAACGGCTCGTCAGGGAACATAAGCCGACGGAACGGGGACATCGCCGTTTGTGCCGAACTGATCTGCTTTCAAAGCATTGGTAGCGCTTTGCAGAATGTAGAACGTGCCTGTCGCCGAACGGAAGATTGCGACATCCCATTTACCATCGCCATCGTAATCACCCGCCGCCGGCACGTCGCCGCTCGTACCCCATAATATCCCTCTAAAGCTATTATCCGAGCTTTGCAGGTAATACCATCCTCCTGTGGCCGGTCTGTAGACAGCAATATCGGTCTTGCCGTCTCCATCAAAATCTCCGGCAACCGGTTCATCGGTGCTCTGTCCAAACTGTTGCCCGACGATGGTTCCGTCTGAACTGCGGAGGATGTAAAAAGAGCCGCTGGATGGTCGGAAGATGGCAAAGTCTGTCTTGCCGTCTCCATCATAGTCTCCCATCACAGGCACATCGCCGTTTGTTCCCCACTGCTGGAAGTGGAATGAATTATCCGAACTGTAAAGCACATAGAATGTTCCGGCGGAAGGACGGTAGACCGAGATGTCCGCTTTACCGTCGCGATCATAATCTCCCGTCGCCGGAATATCTCCGGCCTGCCCGAATTGTGTGGCGTGGAAAGCCGCGTCCGAGCTATCGAGGATATACCAGTAACCGTTGGATGGGCGAAACACTGTCACGTCAGTCTTGCCGTCACCGTCATAATCTGCGGGCGCGATCTGGTCGCCGTTGGTGCCGAATGGTGTTGCTGTGAAGGAGCTGTTGGAACTGTTCGTGATGTACCAGTAGCCGCTTGAAGGACGGAAGACGGAGACATCCGTTCGGCTGTCTCCGTCGAAATCGAAAATGTTCGTGGCGGGCGAGGCGCAGGCGTTGATAAGCACCGAGACGTTATCCGAGAGAGTGTTGGCGGTCACTAAGTCCGGGCTATGATCGCTGTTGAGGTTGCCGGAAGCGATGTCATAAGCGCCTGCGCCGACAGAGAAGAACTGTGTGGCGGGCGTGAATGTCCCCGTTCCATTGCCGTGTAAGATCGAGACGCTCTGGGTAAGATTCCCGCCACTGATGACGGCTAGATCGAGCTTCCCGTCTCCATTGTAATCGCCGACCGTCGCGCCCTGCGCGTTTTGCGCCGCATAGCTCACAGGTACTGCGAAACCTCCCGCCCCGTCGCCGAGCAGCACGGTGATGTTACCGTTGAACTGAGAGACCGCGACCAAGTCCTGCTTGCCGTCAGCATTCAGATCGCGTGCGATGACGCTGTCAAAGGTGCTTCCCATGCCCACGCGGACTGGAGCTGCGAATCCGCCCGCGCCGTTATTCAACAGGATCGCGAGACCATCGTTGCTCGGAACAGCGAGGTCTAGCTTGCCGTCACTATTGAAATCTCCCGCGCCCATCCGGCGCGGGTTAGTCACACTAAAGACCGTATAGTTGGTCGCCGTGCCGAATCCTCCCATGCCGTTGCCCGGGAGTAAGGAGATTTGGGGGAAACCGCGATGTATGATCACGATGTCGGTCTGGCCGTCGCCATTGAAATCTCCGGCGACCAGAGAAAACGGAGAATCGGCGACTGGTAACAGCGAAGGGGCCGCGAATCCTCCGTTGCCGTTACCCAGCAGAATCGCGAGGCGGGGCGGGTTGGCGGCATTGACGACGGCGACATCGAAATTGTTGTCATTATTGAAATCGCCGATCTCGATGCCTGACGGCGACATGCCTGCTGGATAAGTGTTGGTCAACACGAACCGTCCGGTTCCATCTCCCTGCATGACGGAAACTCCCTCGCCGTTGACCACCGCCAGATCGGGTTTGTTGTCGTGATTGAAGTCGCGGATCGCCACCGTTCCATTGCCGTCCTTGCCCGCGAAGGCGAAGCCGCCCATCCCGTTGCCGAACAGAATGGACACGTTGTAGCTGTCGCTGTTGGCCGTAATCAAATCTGCTTTTCCGTCTCCGTTGAAATCGCCCGCCGCCACAGAGGTCGGGTGGAAGCCCGCGCCGAAAATCGAGGGCGCGCCGACGGAACCCATGCCGTCGCCGTACAGAATCGAAATATCGTTTGAATCGTAATTGACCGTCACGATGTCTAAATTCCCGTCACCGTTAAAATCACCCAAAGTGACCTTGGTCGGAGCACGACCCTGCGGCGAGAACTGACTCGGCGAAGTCGGGTATTGACCGTTGTAAGCGAAGCAGCCGTTCCCGGGGCCGAGCATGATAGTGATACGGTTGTTACCGCTGTCAGCCACGATGAGGTCTGGCTTATTGTCGTGATTGAGGTCGCCGACGGCTAGGCTGCCACCGTTAGCGTTGGCACAGCCTAATCCTGAACTGGTAAAGCCGCCCGCGCCGTTGCCGACATAGATGAGCACCTCGCTCTGACTTGTGACGGCTAGATCAGTCTTGCCGTCGAGGTTAAAGTCTCCGGTAGCGACAAACCCCGCCGCTCCCGAGCCGACGCTTACGTTTGTCGCTAAGTTAAAGGTGCCCGTCCCGGTTCCGAGATAAATCGCAACGCTGTGGGCAGAGAAGCACATCACAGCCAAGTCGGGGTTGCCGTCGTTATTGAAGTCTGCGCTCGTGATGTAGAGTGGATTTGAGCCGACAATATAATTGCTCGCCGCGCCGAAGCCGCCCGCCCCATTTCCTAAGAGCACAGAGGCATTGGCGGCGTCAGTGTTGGCCGTCGCCACATCTAATTTTCCGTCTCTATTGAAATCCGCCGCGACGATTGAATAAGGACGTGTCGCGACGGGAAAGTCACCGCTCGGAGTAAAAGTGCCGTCACCCAGATTGAGAAAGAGAGAGACGTTATTACTATTGGGATTGGCCGTCGCAAACTCCGGCTTGCCGTCGCCATTGAAGTCCCCAATCGCGACTTGTCGCGGGCTGTTGAGGCCGAGCGAGTAGACGGGCGCCGGTCTGAAACTGGCCGTCGCGCAATTAGAAGCGTAAGCGAATGCAGTCAACAGACACGACATCAAGACAAGCATCGCTACCACGATGAATAACATGGGTCGGCGCGGGGGATAAGGTTGATAAAGCATCATTGATTCTCCGAAGACTAGCACTTTAAGCGGGTCAGAGTGAATTAGATGAGGGGGTAAAAGACGAAGGTGTTTTGATGTCAGAAACCAGTCCGGAGTTGGGTTTACGATGCCGAAAACTCGACGCCCGGCGAGTTTGACACAACTCGCGGAAAGAGAAAAGTCAAAGTGTGCGAAAGCGGATCGGGCCGCTTTCGCACACTTTTTCCATCACGGGTGAGTCCCTGTTCAAACTTTTCCGTCTTTACCAACCGACAGGCTTACGGAATGTAACCCGAAGGGACTGGCACGTCGCCGCTCGTTCCGAACAGGGCCGTGCGAACGCTGTTGTCAGCGCTGTTCAAGATATACCACGCGCCGTCGCGGAAGACTGTGATGTCCGACTTGAAGTCGCCATCGAAATCCGCGGGAGCCGGAATATCCGTGCCGAGTCCGAACTGCACCGCGCGGAATCCATCGGTCGAGCCGAGGATATACCACGCGCCATTGCGGAAGACTGCGACATCGGTCTTGCCGTCGCCGTC
>CAXTPS010000011.1:15832-39864 GCA_964246305.1 uncultured Pyrinomonadaceae bacterium | reverse complement strand
GTCTTGCCGTCGCCGTCATAATCGCCGGGTACGATCTCGTCCGTGCTGAGACCGAACTGGTCTGAGGCGAACGTGTTGTTGCTGCTGTTCATTCTGTACCAGACAGTATTGCTCGGTCTGAACACAGAGAGGTCTGCCCTGCCGTCTCCGTCAAAGTCCGCCGCCTTATTGCGCGGGGCGAGACGGAAATAAGCGACCGCCGGATCGTGATCCGAGAGGCGTTCGGGACGATTGCCGTCCTCGTAATACTTAGTCGGGAAGTCCGCATCCACGCGCCCGTAAGCGAGACGGTCAAAGACCGCATACGCCTGCTGGTTAACCAACTCGTGATCGAGAGCCTGCGCGTTACCGTCGAAGCTATAAGAGTATCTTTCCTGCGGCGGCAGCGTATCAATCAGGTCTACCAGATTGGGATTGACCAGATCAGCCGAAGCCAGCGTGACCTGATCGGGCGGCGCGGGCGTTCCCAAGATGGTGCCGATTGAATCCACGTAGCCGTCGTTGACTTGGAACGCGTTGTAGTCGCCGACCGTGACGATTCTCTCGGTCGGGTCTGCGACCTGACGCGCCTGAATCAGGTTAGCCAGGTATTCAGCCTGCGCGCGACGCTTGGTGCGAACGCGATTGCCGTCAACCGGATCGTCAACCGCACTCAAGGAACGCAGGTGGTTGATGATGACCGTGAAGCCTACCGGAATGTTGGTGAAAGTCTGCGGCACGGTCACGCGTATGACGAGCGGCGGACGATCATTCAAGAGTTCAGGCGTGCCGTTATTCGGGTTGATGTAGGTCGTCGTCTTGCCGAACTGCGTGACATCCACGACCGATACGCGCGCGGACTTGACGAGGAAGCCGACATCTATGCCGCCGACATCATTGCCTTCGACCAGATAGGCTTGATAGTTCGGGTTCGGTTGTCCGGCAGCCGTCGCGTCTCCGTTGATCTTATTAGCGACAGCTTGCAGCGTCGTTAGATTCTCAAGCTCCGTCACGCCGACCACATCGGGCGTCCGCATGATGTTGCGTATGACGAGCGAAGCTTTGTTCAGACGCTTGTTGAAAGCCGTCGTGGTCAGAACCGGGTCAGATGTTCCCGGATCATCCGCTGTGTCGAAGAACCGCTCCATATTGAGCGAGCCGACGGTGAACTCGTTAGAGTTTGCGCCGGGCACGGGTCTCGGCTGGATGTTGCTCCCGACGGTCGGAGGCGTCGCCGCATCCGGCAGAATCGTGTAGGTGCGGAATGCGTAATCGAGCGGCCCCGTGATGTTCGTGATAAGTACGTTGCTCGTGACATCGAGCGCGGTCGTTCCCGGCTGCGCGTCGCTGTCTATGCGTATACGTTCCGGATTGGCGTCGAAGCGCGGAATGTTGTTGGGCGTCGGCACGGGCGTCGGGAGCGGGTCTGGAACTTCTACGCCCGGCTCGCGGAAGGGGCGCGGCGTGCCTGTGATAACGCCGTAGAAAACGCCGTTCGACGCGACGGTCGCGCTCGGTTCGGTAATCGTGCCCTGCGTCGGCGCGATGGTCGTCAGCGAGTTGACATGCACGCGCATGCCCTCGAACTTCTCAAGATTGCTGATGCTGTTGACGTTCAGGTCAGCGGCGGTCAGCGTGATTGGAGCGGGCAAGGGATTGCCCGTCGAAATCAGCGACACGCTCGGCGTGATCAGCTCGGTCGCAGGCGGGCTGTTGACATCAGCACTTGGGATAAACTCCTGCACCGTCGCGGTGACGGTAACGTTGTTGCCAATCACAGCGGCGGCAGGTGGCGCGGTTGAAGTAAAGACGAAGACGCCTTCCGAAGTATTCGGGTCTGCGTCGGCGTTCGCGTCCGGTGTCTGCAAGAAGAAACCGTTGCTCCTGAGTCCGGTCACGATGCCGCTCGTGGTCACAACCTGTCCGGTTAAGGGCGAATTGGTCCCGCTGCCCTGTATGTCATGGACTGCAACCGGCGGCAAGTTCACAGTCAGCGCGATAGTGCCGCTGCCCGTGCGCATCTGCGCGTCCGTGATGGTGAAGGGCAGAGACTTCGCGCCAGCGGTCGTCGCCCCTGCGACTGTCGCGGAGAACGAAAAGATATTGTCTCCGGCTGTGACATCGCCGTGCGTGCCGTCGTCGTAGAACTGCTGCGTGGCAGAGCCGCCGATGGTGGACAGGTTTCCGGTGACGGTGATGCCGGTGCTGGTCGGGTTCGTGCCGGGCGTGACCGTGACGGTCAAAAGCGTCGTGCCGCCCGCCACCACTGAATTTGGATTGGCCGCGCCGACTCCAGAAGGATTCGTGCCGCCGCCGCCGCCGCAGGGGGCTGCCGTCGTGGCGGTGTTGCGCGGCGTCGGAGCCACAGCAGTGAAGTCAGTTGAATTGTTGTCGGTTTCGGTGCAGCCGTTCCCGCCGCGTTTGTCAGCGGTCGTCGTCGAAGGCGCAGGCGCGACAGCGGTCTCGAAGCAACTAGCGGTCGCGCCGTAGCCGACCAAGTCCACAATCTGCGCGCCGGACGGACACGCGCCGGTGAGCGCCGTCGTCGTGTTGACGAGCGCCACTTTGGCCGCCGTCGCGCTCATGGCGATGGTGCCGGTCGTGTCAGGCGTCGGCAGGGGGTTCACGCCGTTAGCGCCAAAGCTTTCGGCGACCAGATAATACTGGCCGGGTTGGAGCGTGACGTTAGCCAAGACCGTGACCTGCCAGGCCGTGCCCGTGGCTGCGGCGTACTGGACAGACCAGCCGTTGAGCGATTGGGGCGCAGCGCCACGATTGAACAGCTCGATGAAGTCGTTCTGGTAAGTTGAGCAGCCAGCCGTGCCACAGCCTGCGCCGCCGTAGACCTGGCTGATGACGATGGTGCTGGAAATGGCCTGTGCGGTTGGCTCGACCTGCACGGCTTTCGGCAATACGGCGATTGTTAAGAGAATAGCGAACGTCACAAAGGCAAGCAGTTGACGACGCACGGAAATAAACTTTCGTCCGCGACGCGGGTGGGTAGACACTTAAATAAAATCCTTTCGTGGCTGATTACAATTGGGGAAGCGTCCTGACACAGTTGCGCTGATATGGACGCTTATGACAAGAAGGTCAAGCCAGCACTTTTACCGGATAATCCGAAGCGAGTCAAGCTCTCATCAATCTTCAAAATTCGACATCTCTTGATAGCATCATGAGCCTGCCATAGTATTATCACAAACTTAAATTTTTGAAACAGGATCGGGGGTATCGCTCCTGCTTATTTGGTGTTCCCTCCTTAGATTCCCTTTCCAACCTCAAACGTTGTACTTGCGGCAGCATTTCTCTCATCCTTCCACTTTACTCCTTGAGTTGAGTTATGATACGGGACGTGCCGGATATAGTCTTTAATCATCACACAAAAGCGGGCTTGCCTTTCGCGCTCGCGCTCGACATCGGCACGTCGAGCGTGCGCGCCGCGCTCTATGACGCACAGGGCGACGAGATTCCGGAGACCAGCGTGCAGCACGCGCGCACTATTTCGACGACGAGTGACGGCGGCGCAGAGCTTGATGCCGTCGAAGCTCTTGAGCAGGTAGAGAGCTTGATTGATGCCGCGCTCGCACGCTCGGCTCACCTCGCCGGGCGCGTTGAGCTGGTCGCGCTCTCGTGCTTCTGGCACAGCCTCGTCGGCGTGGCTCAGGATGGACGCGCAGCGACGCCCGTCTACACCTGGGCGGACACGCGCGCCGCGCCGGTCATCGAAGAGTTACAGCGACTCTTTGACGAAAGAGAGACGCACGCGCGCACCGGCTGTCGCTTTCATCCGGGCTACTGGCCTGCGAAGCTGCTCTGGCTGCGTAAAGAGCGCGCAGAAGTTTTCCGCAGAGCCGCGCGCTGGCTCTCTTTCAGCGACCTCTTGATGCAACGCTTCTTCGGCGAGGCCACAACGAGCGTTTCGATGGCGTCGGGCACTGGACTCTTCGACCAGCGCGCGTGCGTGTGGGATAAAGAGCTGCTGCACAGGCTCGGCCTCTCAATCGAACAGCTTCCGCCAATCGCCGGAGCCGGAAAAACTTTTTACAGCTTGAAGAAAGAGTACGCCGCGCGCTGGCCGCAGCTTGGTGAGGCGCGTTGGAGCGCGGCCATCGGCGACGGCGCGGCAAATAATATCGGGGCGGGATGCACGGGGCGCGAGCGCGTGGCCTTGATGATCGGCACGTCGGGCGCGATGCGCGTCATGTCGCGCGGCGATGTGCCCGCGCTCCTTCCGGCGGAGCTGTGGTGTTACAGAGCGGACAGTGAGCGCGTCCTGTCAGGTGGCGCGCTTTCGGACGGCGGCGGACTTTTCGGATGGATGAGAGACGCGCTAAATCTACGTGAGGACGACGAAGAGCTTGAGCGCGCTCTCGATGAGATGCAGCCTGACGCGCATGGCCTGACGCTCCTGCCGTTCTGGGCTGGCGAGCGAAGCACCGGCTGGCACGCTTCTGCTCGCGGCGCGATTTTAGGATTTCGCGCGCACACGCAACCACTCGAAATCCTACGCGCCGCGATGGAAGCAATCGCTTATCGCTTCGCTCTCATCGCAGAGTCTCTTGACACGCTTGCTCCGCAGGCTTCTATCGTGGCATCGGGCGGCGCGCTCAAATCTTCGCGCGTCTGGACGCAGATGATTGCGGATGTGCTCGGTCGCATGGTCACGCTCTCGCGTGCGCGCGAGGCTTCGAGTCGCGGCGCGGTCTTGCTTGCATTGGAGTTGGCAGGCAAAATAAAAAGCATCGAGGATGCGCCCGCCCTGCTCGGAGAATCATTCGAGCCGGACATGTCGCGTCACGCGCGATATCGCACAGGACTTGAGCGACAACAAAAGTTTTACGAGCGACTTATCTGGTCTTAGGACTTCGGACTTTGG
The DNA here is from genome assembly GCA_964246305.1 of uncultured Pyrinomonadaceae bacterium. GTDB lineage: Bacteria > Acidobacteriota > Blastocatellia > Pyrinomonadales > Pyrinomonadaceae > JACMLC01. The sequence continues at coordinate 35,009 of CAXTPS010000011.1, read as the reverse complement.
ACTTTGCATGTCTGACTTAACTCGAATACTAAAACTCAAGACAGAGCCGCGTGCAAAGACCAAAGACCTAAGTACAAGTACAAAGACCTGTGAATTTAAAATTCTATAGCGAGGAAAATAAAAACATGAGCGCGCCATTGCAGCAGGAAAACAGCAACACCACGACAGACCTCGATCAGCTTTGCATCAACACGATTCGCACGCTTTCTCTGGACGCGGTGCAGAAGGCGGAGTCCGGTCATCCGGGCTTGCCGCTTGGCTGCGCGCCGCTGGCGTATGTCTTGTGGACGCGCTTTCTTCGCCACAATCCGCAGAATCCGAAGTGGGCTAATCGCGACCGCTTCCTGCTTTCAGCCGGGCACGGCTCGATGCTCATCTACTCGTTGCTGCACCTGACCGGATACGACCTGCCGCTCGACGAGCTTAAAAACTTTCGACAGTTCGGCTCGAAGACGCCGGGACATCCCGAAAACATTTTGACGCCGGGCGTGGAGATTACGACGGGGCCGCTCGGTCAGGGCTTTGCCAACGGCGTCGGGATGGCGATGGGCGCGGCGCATCTCGCGCAGAAATTTAACAAGCCGGAACTTTCGTTGATAGACCATTACATCTACGCGATTGTCTCGGACGGAGATTTGATGGAAGGCGTCGCATCGGAAGCCGCTTCGCTCGCAGGACATTTAAAGCTCGGCAAGCTCATCTATCTTTACGATGACAACCGCGTGACCATCGAAGGCTTTACCGATTTAGCTTTCACCGAAAGCGTCCCGCATCGTTTCGAGGCTTACGGCTGGCACACAGTGACGGTCGAAGACGGCAACGACACGAACGCGATTGAGCGCGCGATTCGTGACGCGCAATCGGTCGCCGACAAGCCTTCGCTTATCTCCGTCAAGACGACTATCGGCTACGGGATGCCGACCGCCGGGACGCGCAAGGCGCACTCGGACGCTCCCGGCGAAGAGGCCGTACGCGAAACCAAAAAGCATCTCGGCTGGCCTGAAGACAAAACTTTTTATATACCCGACGAAGCTCTGGCGCATTTCAGAAAAGCTCTCGAAGAGGGTGAGCGGCTTGAAAGCGAATGGAGCGCGCTCGTCGAAAAGTATGAGCGGGAAGATGAAGAGCTTGGGCGCGCTTGGCGCGTGACGATGAGCGGCGAGCTACCAGAAGGTTGGGAAGAACATCTGCCCTCATTTGAAGACGCCAAGCCGATGGCGACGCGCGTCGCAGGCGGGCAAGTCATCAACGCTCTCGCGCCGCACATGCCTATGCTCATCGGCGGCTCTGCCGACCTCGGCGTCTCGAACAACACGGACATCACGGACGGCGGCAGCTTTGAAGCAGGCTCTTACGATGGACGTATCCTGCACTTCGGCGTACGCGAGCACGCGATGGGTTCGACCATGACGGGCATCAGTCTGAACGGCGGCCTGATTCCATTCGGCGGCACGTTCATGACCTTTTCGGATTACATGAAGCCCGCGATTCGTCTCGCTGCAATCTCCGAAGTTCAGGTCATTTACGTTTTCACGCACGACTCAATCGGACTCGGCGAAGACGGCCCGACGCATCAACCGATAGAACATCTAGCAGGCTTGCGCGCGATTCCGCATCTGCACGTCATCCGTCCGGCAGACCCGCACGAGACGCGCGAAGCATGGCGGCACGCCATCCTACGCCGCAAAGGGCCGACCGCGCTCGCCCTCACACGCCAGAAACTTCCGCTCATAGACCGCACACGCTTCGCCTCAGCCGAAGGCGCGCGACGCGGCGCATACATTCTCGCCGAAGCCGAAAATGCGAATAAGAATGAAGCTGCAAATAACACGCCCGCGCAGATTACGCCCGCGCTGATTTTGATAGCCACCGGCTCTGAAGTCTCGCTCGCGCTCGAAGCGCGCGAAGCTCTGCAAACGTCGGGCACGCCCGTGCGCGTCGTCTCGATGCCGTGCTGGGAACTCTTTGAAGAGCAGGACGCAGACTATCAAGACGAAGTGTTGCCGCCCACCGTCACAGCGCGACTTGCCATCGAAGCCGGAGTGCGGCAGGGCTGGGATCGCTGGGTCGGCGCACATGGCGATGTTATCTGCCTCGAACGCTTCGGAGCCTCCGCTCCCGGCGACATAGTCATGCGCGAGCTTGGCTTCAACGTCGAGAACGTCGTCAAGCATGCGCGTGCTCTGTTGTGAGACTGATGCATACTCTCAAACTTTATCGCTCGATAAATTTGAGAGTATGCGGCAACTTCTGTCCAGCCGCGTGTACGCGGCTCGGCAAGCTACATGCGAGATTTGCGATTGAGAAGAATCTTGCAGGCTCAAAATTCTAAAACATCCGAAACGTGAAGGAGAATTTCCCCCTTGAGAAGAATCTACGTGTCCTGCGCGCTGTTGCTGTCGGGCTGTTTTCTCTGTCCTGTGGCTCTGCTACGCGCGCAGCAGCCTTCCGCGACGAGGCCGCAACAGCCTTCTGCGACGCGTCCAGACCAGACGCCGCCCACCGCCACGCCCACGCCGCCCGTTGATAATGAAGACTCGCGCCGCGTCCAAAGGCCGCCCGCAGGATTTGATGAGAAGCAAGCTAACTCACAATCGCTCACGATTGACGAAGCCATCCAGCTCTCGCTCAAGCAGGCTTCCGTTTACCAGCAGACGCAGTTTGACGAGCGCATCGCCGCCGAGGATGTGAAGCAATCGCGCGCCACCCTCTTTCCGCAGCTCAATGTGCCGCTCACATACTTCGGCACGACGCCTTCGCGTTATCGCATCGAAGGCGAGCCGCCGACTTTCAGCTACGTCTCTTCGAGCGCGATTAACGAAACCGTCGCGCTCCTTCAAGCGACGGGCGAGATAGACCTTTCGGGACGCCTGCGCGCACAGCTTCGCCGCAGCCGTTATCTGCTCGAAGCCGCGCGTGCCGGAACGCTCATCACTCGCCGCTCGCTCGCGCTCAATACGGTTGATGCTTATTACACGCTGGTGCTCGCGCGTCAAAAACGTAGGCTGGCGGAAGAGACTCTCTCGCTCGCCGTAGGCTTCGTCAAAGTCGTGGAAGGCCAACAGCAGCGCGGCGAGGACGAGAGCGAGGGCGCGGACATCCTGCGCGCACGCTCGCAGGTCGCCACGCGCCGCGATGAGCTTGAGCAGGCGCGTGCAGGCGAGAGCGCGGCGATGGATGTCTTGAGAGTTTTGACGGGCACGGGCTTCACCACGCAGATAGATGTCCAGCGCATCTCGGAGGACTTGCCGACCGCGAGCGACTTCACGAGCTACACCGAAGAGGTCTTGAAGACGAGGCCGGAGCTGACTCAGATAGATGCCCAGAAACGCGCCGCACAGGCCGAAGCGCGCACTGCGCGCGGCGAGCGTCTGCCGCAGCTCGCCTATACCGTCAACGGAGGTTTTGACGCGGGAGACTTTCGCCCTCTGACAAAATATTCAGGCGGCTCTGCGACCGTCACGCTCACGATTCCGATCTTCGATTTCGGAGCCAGCCGGAGCCGCGAGACGCAGGCGCGGCTTCGCGCGCAATCACTGGATGCACAGCGCGAAGTGACCCTGCGGCTATTGCAGCAGGAGTTTTATACCGCACGCGCGACCGCTCTCTCGGCTCTGGTGCGGATACGCGAGACGCAGGCCGGAGCCGACGAGGCGCAGAAAAACCTGATGCTCATCTTCGCGCGCTATCGCACCAAAAAGGCCGGCATCACTGACGTGGTTGACGCGCAGGCAGCCTACGCCGACGCGCGCCTCGCCTACTTTCAGGCGATCATCGATTACCGCACCGCGCGCTTTCGGCTGGAACAAAATCTGGGGAAGTGAAGAAAAGTTTCCTGCAAGGCGCAAAGAAAACAGGGAGTAGGGGGAAGGGTGTAGGGTGTAGGAAAAGACAACTTGCTTTTCCACGCCCTACACCCTACTTCCTACACCCTTGCTCTTTGCGCCTTTGCGGGAGATTCTTTTTAAATCGAGCTGCTAACCCAAACTTTGTTGTGTTGTTTCACTCATGCTTGTGATAGACTTCGCGCCGCCTCAAAACCGTTGGGCGCTTTTCATCTCAGCTTGACCTCTCGAAGCTCTCGTCATTCACAGAGAGCCTCACTGTTTTCGGAGGAGCCTCATGCAATCTTTCACGAAGATTTTTGTCTATACACTCTCATGCGTCCTCATCGTCACTGGATTGCATGCGCCCCCTGCGCTCCACGCGCAGACGCCCGCCAAGCCAGCTTCGCCTAATGCCGTCGCGCCACAGGGCGTTGGGAAGGCCGCGCTCTCGCAGGGACGTGCGTTCCTCAAGCGCGGCAATGCGGAGCAGGCTTTGGGACAACTCGAACAGGCTCTCAAGCTCTACACGCAGGCGAATGATGCCAAAGGCATCGCGGCCTCGCACGACGCGCTCGGAGATTTGTACAGTCGTCAGGCGCAGTACAATGTCGCGCTCGCGCATTATCAGAAAGCCAGCGAATCATTCGTTGCGGCCAACGATACTTACAACGCTAATTTAATGCTCGCCAAGACCGGAGAGATGTTCTATCAAGCGGGACAGGGCGCAGAGGCGCGTGCCGCTTACTCGCGGATGACTGTGCCCAAGATTGATAACAGCACGACGGGCAAGGTCAAACAGGTTCTACAGAAGGTAGAGAAAGGGCGTGACCTCGTCAACAAAGGACGCGAGGTCGTAGCCAGCGGCCTCCGTCCCGAGACCGTAGGTAAGGCCACCGCGCTCGCCGCAGATGTGAAGGACGCTGTTGACGAGGAGCGCGCCGCTTACCGTCAATATATTATCTACTCGATTTACGAACTCGGCATGGGTCGGCTGGATTACGTCAGCTATCAACTCGAAGCCGCAAGGACGCATTTCAGCAACGCGCAGGCCGCGGCAGACAATCCGATTTATGGAAGGTTCGGACAGTCACGCCGCTGGCGCGTCGCTTCGCGCACTTCGCTCGGCGATATAGCCTTGCAGCAGGGACGCTATCCCGACGCCCTCAAGTTTTACAACTCCGCCAGCGACGGCGCGCGTAAAGACAAGCGCGCCGATTTGAGATGGCCTGCACAGCGCGGCATCGGCAAGAGCAAGTGGCTACTGGCAGCAGTTGAGAAAGATCGAAAGAAATCCGCGAAGCTCAGAGAAGAAGCAATTGTCGCGTATCGTGATGCGGTGGCGACTATCGAAGGCATCCGTGCGGGCAGCCTCAGCGCGGACGAATCGCGGACGACGTTTTTAGCGACGACCGAAGATGTGTTCGATGAGGCGGTGGGCGCGTTGGCCGAAAGAGCTTTGATGGTTGCGACGCCGGGACAGCCGCTCGCGGGCGCGGCACTGGCGGACGCCTCCGAAGCCTTCAAAGTGGTCGAACAGGGGCGCGCACGCTCTCTCCTTGACATGCTCGGCGAAGCCAGTGCGGACATCACGGAAGGCGTGCCCGCAGACTTCTTGCGGCAGAAGCAGGCCAACCTCAATCGCCAGCAGGAGATCGCGCAGGAGCTTTCGGGTCTCGGCGGTTCAGATGATGGAAAGAAAAGATCGGATTCCGACCTCGAAGCGGAACTGAGCCAGCTCTCCACTGATTACGACAGCCTTGAGAATCAAATCAGAGTCGCCAACCCGCGTTATGCTTCGCTCACCTTGCCGCAACCTTTGACGCTTGCTGAAGTTCAACAGCAGGTGCTGGACGAGAAGACCGCGCTGCTCGAATATAGCCTGGGCGCGCAGAACTCTTACATGTGGGCGGTCACACAAGGCGGCGTCGCACTTTATAAATTGCCCGCGCGCTCTGCTGTTGGACAACAGGCGCGCGAGTTTCGAGATTCAATCATTCCCGAAAAGATGCGCCGACAGATCATCGGCATGGACGCCACGCGCGGTCTCGGCCTTAGCGCGGCTCCTGCCTCCATCAACGCCGGAGGCTTCGTCACGGCTTCTTACGCGCTTTATCAAACCGCGATTGAGCCAGCCGCGAGCATGATTGGCGACAAGCGTTTATTGATTGTCGCGGACGGCGCGCTCAACTATGTTCCCTTTGAAGCTCTGGTGAAGACGGGAGGCGGGGCGGACTATGCCGCGTTGCCTTATCTGGTGACGACTAATGAAATCGTCTATGCTCCGTCGGCCTCGGTCGTCGCGGTCATCAGAAAGCAGGCGTCCGCCAGACCGCAGGGCAATAGCGTGCTGATCATCGCTGATCCTGTCTTCAGCTCAAGTGATTCGCGTTTGAGCGCGGCAGCGAAGAGTCCGGCCAAACCCGCCGCGAAACGCGCGACGAAGGGCGGAGGAAAAAGAGCTACTGCCCCCGCCGTCGCCGCTCCGGTCATCACCGCTGTTACCGCTCCGGTCATCACCTCTAAAGAGGAGTCGCGCGGTCTGGGACTTTCAAATGCGCTGACGGATGTAGCGGGCGCGCCCTCCGCTTCACCAACGGGAGCGCCGGTGAAGCTACTGCTGTCGCGTTTGCCCGGCACGCGCGTCGAGGCAGATCAGATCGCGCAGATTATCAAGCAGAGCGGCGGGCAAACCGACCTCTGGCTCGATTTGAATGCGAATGAGTCAAATTTACAGACGAAGGATTTAAAGAGCTATCGCGTCATACACCTCGCCACGCACGGGCTGCTAAATCCCAAACGCCCGCAGTTCACGGGCGTAGTGCTTTCGCTCATCGGCAATCGTCAGGGCGACGGTTTCCTCGCAACCAATGAGGTCTTCAATCTCAAGCTGGGCGCGCCGCTCGTCATGCTCTCGGCCTGCGAGACCGGACTCGGCGCAGAGACGCGCGGCGAGGGCGTCATGGGACTGACGCGCGCCTTCATGTATGCGGGCGCGCCGACGGTCGGCGTGAGCCTGTGGTCTGTCTCGGACAACTCGACCGCGCAACTGATGACAGACTTTTACAAGAACATGTTGTTGGGACAGGGTATGCCGCCTTCATCCGCTATGCGCGCCGCGCAGCAGAACATGATCGCGGGCAAGAAATACGCCGCGCCTTTCTACTGGGCGCCGTTTGTCCTCGTCGGCGAATGGCGGTAAGGAGAAAAGCAGGTTTCGCGCAAAGGCGCAAAGACGCAGAGGAGACAGGGGATAGGGGTATTGTGTATTTAAAACAGAATTGCTTTTCCTATACCCTTCCCCCTACATCCTCGTGCTTCGCGCCTTTGCGCGAGAATTTCTTCTGTTCGTTAAAAGACTACTCGCAATGCCTTCGGCATGATGCGAAACTCTGCGGGAGTCATGCCGCGCACGTTGCCGTCGGCTTCGATTGGCAAAGCCTCTTCCGCGCAGCCTGTTTCGATGCTCACACGCGTCGCCTGCACTGCGCGCACGTTGGGATTTGAGAGATGCGTGCCGCGACGTATGCGCGGCAATTCGCGCAGGATGGTCGCGCGCGTGATGCCGCACGAGATGAGCACATCGAGCCGCCCGTCGTCCACACGCGCATCAGGAGCAAACATCATCCCGCCGCCCGCGTAAATTCCGTTGGCGACCGCCAGCAAGTTTGAACGGCACTCAATCGCTTCATTCTCATCAACGCGAACGCGCACCTCACGCTCGCGCCATGCAGCCAGCGCGCCGCAGGCAGCAGCTACGAAACGCGCCTCGCCCGGCAGTCTTTGCACGAGTCTGCTCTGAGCCGCGACGCGACGCGCGACCTCCGCGCCGAGGCCGATAGTCACGACATTGAGGCAAATAAAATTATTCGCGCCCTCGTTCGCTTTTCCATAAATCACATCAACGACTCGCGCAGTGCTCTCGGCAGGCTCGCGGCAATGATTGACGAGCGCGGCAATCCATTTCTCCAGAGGCTCGCGCCTGCCTCTCAAGCCCCGTGCGAAGTCGTCGCCCGTTCCGGCTGGCAGGATAGCCAGCGCAGCATCCCTCTTAATCTGCGCGGGAACATTTCCGATAGCGCCACTCTCATCCATCACGAAAAAACCCGCCGCTGCCTCACTCAACGTTCCGTCGCCGCCCAGCACAGCGATAACTTTGTAGCCCTCGCTGAGCGCCGCGCGCGTCCTCATCGTCGCATCTCCGGCGCAGGTCGTGACGTGCGTGTCGAAATTAATTTGATTCTCTTTGAGCGCGGCTTCGATGCGCGGGCGAACGCGGCGCGCTCTGGCGGCCACGTTGTTGATGATGACGAGGGTACGCGCTGCTTGTGCATTCATCACGCAGCACACTCTATCACATTGAGAGTCACAGGCGATTTAAGGTAAAAGTAAAAGGCGAAAGGATGGTCTTTGTGCTTTGTGCTTTGGCCTTTGCCTGTCTGGCTCAGCTTGAATTTCAGAGCTTCAAGGCCGGAGTCGCGTGCAAAGGCCAAAGCACAAAGTCCAAAGAAACGTATTAAATATGATATTGATGCGTGCGGTGATGATTGTTTCTCATGGAGGAACTGAGGGGCTACAGGTGCGGCTCGTGCCGCGTCCTGCGGATGCGACGGCGGATCGCGTGCTGGTGCGTGTGCGCGCCTCCGCTCTGAATCGCGCGGACGTGCTCCAACGCAAAGGCATGTATCCGGCTCCGCTCGGATCGGTGCAGGACATTCCGGGCTTGGAGTTCGCGGGCGAGGTCGAACAGGTTGGCGAAGAGGCGCGCAACATTCGCGTCGGTCAGCGCGTCTTCGGCATCACGGGCGGCGGCGCGCAGGCTGAATACGTGTCCGTGCCCGAAAGCGCGCTCGTCGAGATTCCCGCGAATCTTGATTGGGCTGAGGCCGCAGCCGTCCCCGAAGTTTTCATCACCGCGCATGATGCTCTGTTCACGCAGGCGCGGCTCGAAATGGGCGAGCGCGTGTTGATACACGCAGCAGGCTCAGGCGTTGGCACTGCCGCAGTCCAGCTCGCGCACGCGGCAGGAGCAACCGTTTACGGCACATCGCGCACATCCGAAAAGCTTGAGCGCGTGCGCGAGTACGGACTCGACGAAGCCATCACAGTCGGCGAAGAGCCTGCGAGCTTTGCCGCAGCCGTGCGCGAGTTGACGAATGGAGCGGGCGTGAACGTCATACTCGATCTTGTCGGCGGCTTATACTTCGCAGCCAATCTGGATGCGCTGGCGAAGAGAGGCCGCATGATGCTCGTCGGCACGACGGGCGGCGCGAGCGCGTCTTTCGACTTCGGCATGATGATGAGCAAGCGGCTGAGCATCACCGGCACAGTCCTGCGCGCACGCTCGACCGAAGAGAAAGCCCGCGCCACCGGACGCTTTGCAGCGCATGTTGTCCCGCTTCTGGCGCGCGGCGTTGTGCGCCCGGTGATCGACAAAATTTATCCGATGGCGGAAGTCGGCGCGGCGCACGAACGCATGGAATCCAACGAGAGCTTCGGCAAGATCGTGCTGATGATTTGAAAAGCAAGGATGAAGGCGGAAGGATGAAAGACATGCTATCAAAAATTGTTGCTGCATGTGTGTGAGCCGCTTCTTTGCTTCTTGTCTGCTTTGCGCCTTTGCGGGAAACTTTTATGCGCTCTTGATTCTCAAGATGGATTGAACGACACATGCTAAAACTTATCCTCTTAACATTTCTGACGCTGGCCGCTGCATCTGTGCTCAACGCAAACACTAATCAGAGCGCAGACCCTGAGCCGGGAGTGCCGCGCGAACTGGCGCGTTGGCGCGCGACGCATTACAGCAAGGTAAGTTACGGGATGAGCCTCAAGCTTGCTCGCGGCGCGCAGATGGTCGAAGGCTCTATGGATATTCGCGTCACGCTCGACAAGGACGCGGATAAAATCGTGCTTGACTGGCGCGCGAATCCGGTTAAAGAAGGACAGCCGAAGCCGCGTGTGTGGGGCATTAAGCTCAACAATCGCGCCGTGAGCGATGCACGAGAGGTCAACGAACATCTCATCATTCCCGGCGCGGCGGCTGGCGAAAACCTTATTCAGCTTCAGTTTGAATCTCCGATTTCGACATCGGGCAGCGCGGTCACGCGCTATCTTGATCGTGAAGATAAATCGGAATACATCTACACGCTCTTTGTCCCGTCGGATGCGAGCACGGCTTTCCCGTGTTTCGACCAGCCGGATCTGAAAGCTGGTTTCACGCTCGATGTGAATTCGCCGGATGATTGGAAGGTCGTCTCGAATACTCCCGTGGCGACGTATGCGGGACATATTTCTGCAAGCAGCGCGGGCGTGGATATAAATGAAGATATCAAGCCAGGTACGAGAACCACGTTCTTTCAACCGACCGGGCCGATCAGCACGTATCTCTTCGCCTTTGCTGCCGGGCCTTTTGTCGAGATTAATGAAGTTGATACTAACCCGTCGGGCTTCACCGCGTACCCTCCGATCAAATCGCAGGAAGAGTTCGACCGGCTCATGAAAAACGCCGTCACTCCGCTGCGTCTCTACGTGCGTAAATCAAAAGAGGAGAAGGCGCGCGCAGAGGCGTCGGAAGTTTTTCGTCTGAACCGCGAGTGCTTGAATTTTTTAGCCAAATATTTCGATTACAAATTCCCGTTTGAGAAATACGATCTCGTCATTATCCCCGAGTTCGCTTATCGCGGGATGGAGCACGCGGGCGCGACGTTTCTGCGCGAGGAATCAATCCTGTTTCCGTCTGAGCCGACGGCGAATGATTTTCTTTCGAGGGCGAATGTCATCTTTCACGAAGCGGCGCACCAGTGGTTCGGAGACCTCGTGACGATGCGTTGGTTCGACGACCTGTGGCTCAAAGAAGGCTTCGCGGAGTTTATGGCGTTCAAGGCTCTGGAAGCCATCATGCCGGAATTCAATGCTTGGAAAGCTTTCTACGAACGCACGAAGCCAGCGGCGTATCTGACGGACGCGACGAAGGGCACGACGCCTATCTTTCAAGAGATTCCGAATCTCTCAGCCGCGAAATCCGCTTACGGAAACATAGTCTATCGCAAAGCTCCTTCGATGCTCAGGCAGGCAGAGTTTTATTTGGGCGCGGATAAGTTTCAGCAGGCTTTGCGGCTTTATCTTAAAGAGCATGCTTACGGAAATGCGGAGTGGGCTGATCTCGTGCGCGACTTTGAAAAGAGTTCGGGACAAAAGCTTAACGCATGGGCTGACGCGTGGGTCAGGCGGCGCGGAATGCCTGAAGTAGATATCAGAGTCAATCTGATGCTGCCCGCCAAGACTCTGCTATACGCGAGCCTGAGGCAGAGAAACGTGCTGGATGAGGGCGGCGCGTGGCCTATGCGTCTCAAGGTGCTGTCGGTCTTCACGGATGGTTCGAGGAAGACGGACACGGTGACGCTCGAAAGCGACGGCGAGCCGCGCGGGATACAGATAAGTTTGTCCAACCCCAAACGCGAGCTGGCCTACGTCTTCGCCAATTACGAAGACTACGGCTACGGGCGTTTCCTGCTTGACGAACAGAGCAAGGCTTACGTGCTCGCGCATCTCGGAGAGGAGAAGGACGATTTCCTGCGCGCGCTCCTGTGGGGCAGCCTCTGGGACGGCGTGCGCGAGGCGGAGTTGCCGCCGTCGGATTATATCGAGCTGGCGATTAAAAATCTGAACGTCGAGCGGGACGAAGTCACAGCGCAGGGCATTCTCAATCGCGTCTCCATAGATTTCAATGCTTACCTGTCAACTGAGCAGGCGCGAGAAGTTGCGCCGCGTCTTGAGCGTCTGCTCTCAGACGGCATGATGAAATCCGAGAAGCAGGGCTTGCGTATCACATACTTCAAGGCGTTTCAGGCGATGGCGATGACGGATGAAGCTCGCGCGACTCTCAAGAGGATTTTGAAAGGCGAGCTATCCGTGCCGGGTTTGCAGCTACGCTCGCGCGACCGCTTCGACATCATCACAGCGTTGATGGCGCGCGGCGACGCGGAAGCTCCCGCGCTGCTCGAAGCGCAGAGCAAGGCGGACGCGACGGATGACGCGAAGCGTTACGCTTACGCAGCCGGAGCGGCTCTGGCGAGCGCCGAGAATAAGAAGAAATATTTTGACGCTTATCTAAACGACACGCAGCTTGCCGAAAGCTGGATCGAGGGGAGCGTCAATCCGTTCAATTCGATTCATCAATCCGCGCTCACGCTCTCCTATCTTGACCCCGCGCTGAGAGAGCTGCCGAAGTTGAAGCGGACGCGCAAGATTTTCTTCGTCAACGGCTGGCTCGCGGCCTTCATCGGCGGGCAATGCGACGAACGCGCGCTCACCATCGTGCGGGATTTCTTAAAGCGCGAAGACAAAACACTCGACCGCGACCTGCGCCTCAAAGTTTTGGAAGCGACGGACGGCCTCGAACGCTGCGTCCGGATTAGAAAGAAGTTCCAAGACCCACGTCTCAAGTCCCAAGTTCAAAATACAAAGAGCCTGTTTTAAACTTGGGACTTGAGATTTGGGTCTTGAGACTGATGAGCCTCGCGCTCGGCTGCTTCATCGGTGACGATGCAGAGGCCGTATATCTTTTCGTTATCGAGACTGCGCCGGAGCCTCACAGCGTCTTCATAGCTCAGGCCGGATGCTTCGACGCCGCGCTCGCCGATGATTGCCCAACGCTGCTGTTCCAGTTCAGACATCGGCTTTATTTTAGTCGCCTTCCATGACGCGCGCCAGCCGCGACTGGTCAAACGTCGCTTTCGGCTTTATTCGGATGCGGGAAAAGATTTACTATGGTCGGCAATCGAGACTCGTCAACCACATGGGATTAGGGATAGAGGGGGAAATCTATGCGCTGGAGAGATAGTCGTCAGAGTGACAACGTAGAAGATCGTAGAGGCATCGGGCGCGGCGGATTGGCGGTCGGAGGCGGACTCGGCACAATCCTGCTGGTCGTGGTCGCGCTGTTGTTTGGAGCAGACCCACGGAAACTGCTTGAGCAGACGCCCGGCGGCCCGGCTCCCGGCGCGCAGACGCAACAGCAAGGGAATCAAAATAATGATGAAGCCAAGCAGTTCGTCTCGGCTGTCCTTGGCAGCACGGAAGATACTTGGGCGCAGATTTTTCAGCAGAACGGTCGACGCTACAAAAACCCGAAGCTGGTGCTTTTCACAGGACAGGTGGATTCGGCCTGCGGCCTGAGCAGTGCGGCGGTCGGCCCATTCTATTGTCCGGGCGACGAGAAAGTTTATATTGACCTCTCTTTTTACAGAGAACTCAAAGACCGTTTTCACGCGCCGGGCGATTTCGCGCAGGCTTACGTCATCGCGCACGAGGTCGGGCATCACGTGCAAAAACTGCTCGGGATTTCCGACCGAATGGACGCACAGCGAAGTCGTGTGAGCGAGACGGAGTACAATCAACTCTCGGTCAGGCTTGAGCTGCAAGCGGATTTCTTCGCCGGAGTCTGGGCGCATTACGCACAGCAGCGCGGCATCCTTGAAGTCGGAGATATAGAAGAAGCCTTGACCGCCGCCACTGCCATCGGCGACGACCGCCTGCAACGCGAAACGCAAGGCTATGTCGTCCCGGACTCTTTCACGCACGGCACTTCAGAGCAGCGCGTCCGCTGGTTTCGCAAAGGTTATGAGACGGGAGACATAAAGCAGGGCGATACTTTCAATGCGCGCAGTTTGTAAAGAGCGAAAAAAGAGTTTCACGCAAAGGCGCAAAGAAAAGCTCAATCGTTTTCTTTGCGCCTTTGCGTGAAATTTTCTTTTCTACACATCAGCGGCAAGTCGAATCCCGGCGAAGGCTATGCGAAAGTGTCTGCGGAAAAAGTTTCTGAACGAAGTTCGCAGGAGCGGAGCGCGCGTAGCCCACGAGCCGCCCTTGAGGACTCGATGATCACCGTCAAACCAGACTTCGGAATATTCGGGGTACGGAAAATATTTGAATCCCGGATAACCCTCGAAGCTGTCGCTCGTCCACTCCCAAACATTGCCCGTCATATCCAGCACGCCATACGCGCTCGCGCCGTCAGGGAAACTTCCGACCGCGCTCGTGCCCCATACTCGTTCGTGAAAATTGCAGAGCGAAGAGTTCGGCGTCTCGTCACCCCACGCGAAGCGGCGTTTGCGATTTGCCTTCGCGTCCCATGAAGCGGCCTTCTCCCACTCGGCCTCCGTCGGCAGACGCTTGCCCGTGAAACGCGCGTAAGCTTCGGCCTCATACCAGCTCACGCCCGTGACCGGATGATCTGGCCGCCAGACGGCTTCGTCAAACATGCACTGCACGCGCCACTCTGCGCCCTCGCTTTTCCAGTAGAGCGGGCACGTCCAATCCTCTTTCTCTCTCCACTCCAAACCCTCTCGGCTCCACCACTCGCGCCTCGCGTAGCCGCCCTCTTTGATAAAGTGTGCGAACTCTTCATTCGTCACGAGCAGACTGTCTATCTTAAAAGCCGGAACGTTGACGACATGCGCGGGCAGCTCATTGTCATAAGCGAAAGAGTTCCAGCCCGATCCCTGCTCGAATGCGCCAGCCTCAATCGTGACCATCTCACGCGCCTGCGAAACGTTGTTTGAGATAGCTTTGCTTTCATCCGCCGCCGGGCGAGATTTGAGCGAAGGGTTCAACAGATGCAGCAGGTACGCGAGCGTCTCCTGATGCTGGTATTCATGCTCAAGCACAAGGCGGAAGATATAAGCGTCGCGCAGCATCGGCTCGTCTTCGTCAAAGCTAGCCATGTCCAGATAGTCCAACGCGCGCACTCTCACGCGCGCAAGATAGCTTTCCATCTCGCGGCGTGACGGAAGATTTTTTGATTCTTCACGCGGCGTGCTGATGGGGTCGAAGATGCGCTCGTATCTCTCGTCGGGCGCAGCCTCGCCCTGCATCTTTTGCAGCAGCCAGTAAGCCTCGAAGACGCCGATGTGCGCCAGATGCCAGATAATCGGACGAAAGCCGAAGCCCGGACTTTCGTGCAGATTCTCTTCACGCGCGAGATCGAAAAGCCGCAAAGTATCCGCACGCGCCGCCGTCATCAATTGTGCAATCTCTTCTTTCATCTCAGAACATGTTACACGAAAATTTCTGCATTCACGCTTCGTAACAGAACAGCCACGCCTGCGTGTGTTGATAATGCACCATGATGAGCTATCATAGCAAAAGAGTTGAAACCGAACGTGAGCGTGACGACCTTAGATTTGAGATAGAGATTTGAGATAGAGATTTGAGGTAGACGTGAAATCTAAAATCTCAAATCTAAAATCTCAGATTAAGAATCGAATATCTTTTCGGAGAACATGATGTCGCAGGATTCCGGCCTCGCATCCGCTGACCGGCTACGGATACACGAGCTTGTACGCGCAGAGGCGCAGGGCAGCTTTGCCGAAGACGTGCGCGCGGGGCTGACGGCGCGGCCTAAGAAATTATTTCCAAAATATTTTTATGACGAGCTTGGCTCGAAGCTTTTTGATGCCATCTGCCTGCTGCCTGAGTATTACCCGACGCGCGCCGAAAACGAGATTCTTGAGCGTTATGCTGACGAGATAGCCGGCTCGGTCGAAGGCTACAAGACCTTGCTTGAAATGGGCAGCGGCAGCGCAGCCAAAACGCGCAGCATCATCGAAGCTTTGCTCAAGCAGCAATCCGACCTGCTGTTTATTCCGGTGGACATCTCCGCGACCGCGCTTGAGACAAGCTCGCGCGTATTGCTGCAATCCTATCCGAAGCTTCGCATCGAAGCCTATGCTGGCGATTACTATGACGGGTTGGCCGCTCTGCGCGAAAGGCCGGAGGGCGCGCACACCCTCGCGCTCTTCTTAGGCTCGAACATAGGCAACTTCGACGCGGACGAAGCGCACACGTTCCTGCGTGCGCTTCGCAAAGTCCTTAGAGCTGGCGACGCACTGCTGCTCGGCGCGGATTTGAAGAAAGAGCCGTCAGTGCTAGAAGCCGCTTATGATGACGCGCTCGGCGTGACCGCCGCCTTCGATTTGAACTTGCTGGTACGCATCAACCGCGAGCTTGATGCGGATTTCACGCCGCGCGCGTTTCGCCACTTCGTGAAATATAATCAGGAGGCGGGCTGCGTCGAGTCTTACATCGAAAGCCTGCGTGCACAAACCGTGCATCTCGGCAAGCTCGACTTGGAGATACGTTTCGAGAAGGGCGAGCGTATTCATACGGAGAACTCTTACAAGTATGATCTGGAAGGACTCTCAAGCATGGCGACGTTGACCGGCTTCACACGCGCGCACACATGGCTCGACGAGCGCGAGCAGTTCAGCAGCAACCTTTTTCTCGCAGTCGAATAAAAGAAAGATTCAAACAGGGATGGACAGGAGAGGAATTTGAGATGGCAGATTTGAGATTTGAAATGACAGATTTAGGATTTGAAATCTTCTATCTGAAATTTGCCATCTGAAATCTGCTATCTTCTATCCTGTTCATCCTGTCCATCCCTGTTTATTATTGTGTTATGTCTTCCGATCAAGCAATCAAAGCGAGTGATACATGCAAGGGGTCAGACGATTTTCAAATGACTACACAGAAGCAGGTTAAGCGAGATGTCTTTCCGCTTTTGACCGATCCGGTCTCGAAAGATTCCGCGCCGCGCTTTGAGGAGAATCTGAGGCGCGGGGCGAAGCCCGTGGGCGAGTGGATGTGCGGCGTCGAGTTTGAACTCTTCGGCTATGACACCGCGCGCGATTACGCGCGTCTGAATCCGGCGCAGGTGCAACGCGTGCTCGCCGGCTTCGCTCCTTCATCGAACGATCTGGTTTACGAGGGGGGCGTGCTGGTCGAAGTTGACGCGGGACAGATGAACCGCCTGACGGTCGAGCCGGGCGGGCAGGTGGAATTTTCCGGCGCGCCGCAACGCAGGCTCAGCGATGTGGAGCATGAAATCCGACGCTATCTGGCGCGGCTCTCGGAGATTGCGGAGGGCGACTCTCTGGCGTTTCTGGCCGTCGGTTTCGATCCGCTGCGAACTATTGAAGAGCAGCGCTGGTTTCCCAAAGCGCGTTATGCGGTGATGCGCCCATATCTCGCCGGGCGCGGCAAGCGCGCGTGGGACATGATGACGCGGACGTGCGCCGTGCAGACCAATCTGGATTACGGGTCGGTCGAAGACCTCTCGAAAAAATTTCTGCTGGGGAATCGATTGGCTCCAATCGTGACTGCCATCTTCGCTAACTCGCCTTTTCAGGAAGGGCGGCCTTCGGGATATAAATCAACACGCGCGGCGGCGTGGCTCGACACGGACGGAGACCGCACGGGGCTTGCGCCGCCCGCGCTCTCCGAAAATTTCGCGCCGTCGGATTTCGTCTCTTACGCGCTCGAAGTGCCGATGCTCTTTGCACAGCGCGAAGGCAGCTATCTGGATGCGCCGGTGGGAATGAAGTTCGGAGATTTTCTGGGCGGCGGCTGCGACACGGTGCAACCGGTCTTCGGTGATTGGGCAGATCATCTGACGACGCTCTTCACTGACGCTCGGCTCAAGCAGCACATCGAGCTGAGGGGCGCGGACTGCGGCAATCTCGCGCACACGATTGCGCTGCAAGCTCTCTGGGAGGGTTTGATGTACGACCCGTTGACGCTTGACGACGCGCTGCATCTCGCGCCGCGACTGAAGCTGGAAGATGCGCAAGCCTTGCGCGAAGAGGTGGCGCGCGACGGGCTTGCGGCAAGATGCGCGGGCGTGAACGTCCTTGAACTCGCGCGCGAGATAGTCGGGCTGGCCGTCAGAGGCTTGAATAAGGTTGCGCCGGATGAAGCGACGTATCTCGACGTGCTCCGTCAACAGGTCATCGAAGACGGCGTCTCGCCCGCGGACATACTGCTGAGCAACTGGCACGGCTCGTGGCATGGCTCGATGGACGAAGTTATCAAATACTTACGAATTGCTTAAATGGACTTTGGTCTTTGGCTTTTGGTTTTTGCACGTCATTCAAGCTTAAGCTTCAAAGCTCAAGATAAGTAAAATGAACAAAGTCCCCAGACCCAAGTCCAAAGTCCAATTAAATATGAAAATTCGATTAAACTTGCTCCCACTTGTCTTGTGCTTCTCTTTCACCTGGCTCGTCGCGCAGGCGCAGCAGCCGGAGATTTATGTGCAGTCGAACCACTCGGACGTTGTGCGCGCCGTCGCCGTCAGCCCGAACGGGCAGTTGGCTGCGAGCGGGAGCAAGGACGGGACGGTCAGATTGTGGGACGTGAAGACGGGCACCGTCTTACGCACACTGGGCGGGCATTCGGGCACAGTGCATTCGTTGCTCTTCGTCACGGACAGAATCCTCTTGAGCGGCTCGACCAGAGAGATCAAGTCATGGGACGTGTTGACGGGCAAGTCCCTGAAGGATATTCCTACCGCGAGAACCGTCACCTCAATGTCTTTGAGCGCGGACGGAAAACTGCTGGCCTTCGCCGCCACAGACCGCGTCATCGTGCTCGACCTTGCCGAGAAAAAGAGCAGAGAGCTGCGTGTGATCGTCGGTGAGCACAATCAGGAGCCTTCCCGCGTAGCCTTTCGCCCGACCACGACGGGCGACCCCATGCTGGCGACGACCTTCGATAACACAGTCGTGCTGTGGAACGCGAAGACCGGAGAAAAGCTGGACACGCTCGAACACTTTGCGACCGCCAGCATGAATTCCGTAGCCTTCAGCCCGGACGGTAAATTGCTCGCCACGGGCGGCACGGATTTCTGGTACATCTGGGATTTGGAAAAAAAGGAGAAGCTGTTTCGCGGCAAGAGCGTGCCCTACGGGATGGCTTTCAGCCCTGACGGAAAAACTCTTGTGACCTCGAACATGGAATCCACGATTGATGTCTGGGACGTATCGAACGGCAAACAGACTCTTCACATAGATGTCAAAGACAACGTCATAGAGGGAATCGTTTTCAGTCCTGACGGAAAGCTTCTGATCGGCGGCGGCTACCAGACCAGCGACCAGACCTCCGGCCTCGATGCGAGCTTTAAAATCTGGGACGCCGCGACGGGCATCGAGCGCAAGCTCAAGGCCGGAAAGACCTCAAGCCTCAACGCTCTCGCGCTCAGCCCTGACGGTAAATTGCTGGCGGTCGGCGGCGACGACAAAAAGGTGCGCCTGTGGAATCTGGCTTCAGGGCAAGTGGATCAACCGCTCGGCGACCTCAAGTCTATATTGCTTGACCTCGCGTTCACGACAGACGGCAAACTGCTTGCCTCGACCGACATGTCCGGCCCGACGCGCTTCTGGAATATGACTACGAGACGCGAAGTCTCTGCGGGCGCGGCGCAGCAGAAGAACGCGAACGGATTAGTGACTCCAAGTTACAGTCCTGACGGAAAGCTTATCGCCACCGTCGAAAAAGATAATGTCATCGCCCTG
>CAXTPS010000011.1:0-15732 GCA_964246305.1 uncultured Pyrinomonadaceae bacterium | reverse complement strand
CAGTCCTGACGGAAAGCTTATCGCCACCGTCGAAAAAGATAATGTCATCGCCCTGCGTGACGTGAAGACCTTAAAGCCGCTACGTCTGTTGAGCGGGCACAAGTCCGGCATCTATGTCGTCGCGTTCAGTCACGATGGAAAACTCGCCGCGAGCGGGAGCGATGACGGCGAAACTAAACTCTGGGACACAGCGACGGGACGCGAAGTACGCACGCTCACTGGTCATCTGGCCTCCGTCCGCACAATCGCTTTCAGTCCCGATAACGCTTTGATGGCGACCTCAGGCAACGACAGCACTATCAAGCTCTGGGAAATGGCGACCGGAAAAGAGGTGCGCTCCATCGAAGTCAATAACAGGCTCGTCCGCGCCGTCTCGTTCACGCCCGACGGCAAACGCCTGATTAACGCCGGCGTCACCGGCTCGGAAAGCACCGACAGGAGAATGCGCGTCAGCAAAGGATTCGAGAACAAGATACAGGTCTGGGATGTAGCCACCGGGCAACTTGTCTATAACCTGTCGGGGCACAACGCGGGCATACACTACGCGACCCTCTCCGCCGACGGGGCTTTTATCTTCACGGCCAGCGAGGACGGCGAGGTCAAGCTCTGGCGCATGAAGGACGGCAAGGAGGCCGCGACTTTGATCTCGCTTGACGATGGAGAATGGCTCGTCGTCACGCCTGACGGACTCTTTGACGGCTCGCCCGCAGCGTGGCAGCAGATAGTCTGGCGATTTGGCGATACCTTCAATTACGCTCCCGTCGAAGCGTTTTTTTCGGACTTCTTCTATCCCGGACTGCTCGCGGAAATTTTAGCCGGAAAGCAGCCGCGCGCTGAAGTCAACATCGCGCAGAAAGACATACGCCAACCCGTCGTCAATCTCACACAGTCCGGCGCGACAGGTCTGGCCGGACGCAACGTCACTGTTCGCATAGAAGTGACGGACGCTCCCGCCGACGACAAACACAGCGCGGGCAGCGGAGCGCAGGACGTGCGCCTCTTTCGCAACGGCTCGCTGGTCAAAGTTTTCAGGGGCGATGTGCTCAAAGGGCAGAAGAGCGCGACGCTCGAAGCGACGCTCCCGATTGTCGCGGGAGAGAATCAACTGACGGCTTATGCTTTCAATCGTGAGAACATCAAGAGCGCGGACGCGACGCTCGTCGTCAACGGGAGCGAGAAGTTACAGCGCAAAGGCACGCTCTATCTGCTAGCCGTCGGCGTCAACGCTTATGCCAATCGGCAGTACAATCTCAAATACGCTGTCGCGGATGCGGGCGCGTTCGGCGCGGAACTCAAGCTACAGCAACTGAGGCTGCAATCATACGCGCGCGTCGAGGTCATCTCTTTGTATGACAAAGAAGCGACGAAGGCTAATATCACACAGGGGCTTGCTCGCCTCTCCAAACTCGCACAGCCGGAAGACACTATCGTCGTCTACTTCGCCGGGCACGGCACGGCCAAGAGCAATCAGTTTTTTCTGATTCCGCATGACCTCGGATACGCTGGCTCGCGGAAAGAGCTGACCGGAGACGGCTTGCAATCTATCCTTGAGCACAGCATCTCAGACCGCGAGCTGGAACAGGCTTTTGAAAAGATTGATGCGGGGCAGCTCCTGCTCGTAATTGACGCATGCAACAGCGGTCAGGCTCTCGAAGCGGAAGAGAAGCGGCGCGGGCCTATGAACTCGAAGGGACTGGCGCAGCTCGCTTATGAGAAGGGCATGTATATCCTGACCGCCGCGCAGAGTTATCAGGCGGCGATGGAAGCCTCAAAGCTGGGGCACGGATATTTGACTTACGCGCTCGTCGAAGAGGGATTGAAAAAGGGAGCGGCTGACATGGAGCCGCGAGACGGGCGCGTGGCTGCGCGTGAATGGCTCGACTACGCGACCGAGCGCGTTCCACAGATGCAGCTTGAGAAGATGCAGGGACGCATTCTCGATCAGGAAGACGTGGCCTTCGTCGAAGGCGAAGAGAGCGTCAGCGATCCTTCAAAGCGAAGCGCACAGCGGCCAAGAGTTTTTTACAGGCGAGAGCTGGAAACGCGCCCCTTCGTCATCGCGCGGACTCCCGGCGCGCCGCAGGGAAAGTAAAAAGTAAATGGCATTCACTTTGAGAAAGTAAAGATAGCATTGTCTTCATCCTCAACAGCCGTGCCGGTCGTGTTGTTTCGCAACGTGAGTTACAGCGTGCCGCAGATGCCCGCGCCGATTCTACACGGCCTCGACCTCGAAGTTTTAAAGGGCGAAACGCTCGTCCTGCTCGGCGAATCCGGCTGCGGCAAGACGACCACGCTTCGTTTAGTCAATCGCCTGCTCTTGCCGACGACGGGCGAAGTGATAGTCGAAGGCGTGGCGACGAACAAGTGGGATGTAATAAAGCTTCGCAGGCGCACGGGTTATGTGATTCAAGAAGCCGGACTGTTCCCGCATTTCACAGTCGAGCGCAACGTCGCGCTCGTGCCCGCGCTCGAAGGTTGGGACGCGGCGCGCATGCGTGAGCGCGTACATGAGCTGCTCAATCTCGTAGGGCTTGAGCCGCAAAAGTTTGCGCATCGCTTCCCGCGCGAATTGTCCGGCGGGCAAAGGCAGCGTGTCGGCGTCGCGCGTGCGCTGGCGGCAGAGCCTCCGCTTCTCCTGCTCGACGAGCCGTTCGGCGCGCTCGACCCGCTGACCCGCGCGGGGCTGCAAAGAGAGTTTCGAGAGTTGATACAGAGGCTCGGCAAGACAGTCATCTTCGTGACGCATGACGTGCGCGAAGCCTTGATGCTCGGCACACGCATCGGCCTGATGCAATCCGGGCAGTTAGTTCTCTTAGAAACGCCGGAAGGCTTTCTGAATTCCAGGCATGAATATGCGAGAGCCTTCGTTGAGACTTTGCAACTGAGTCACGCATGATGAACTCTGAAAGAACATTCCACGCAAAGGCGCAAAGGCGCGAAGCACGAGGGAGTAGGGGGAAGGGTGTAGGGTGTAGGAAAAGCAAACTTGTTTTCACTACACCCTACACCCTTCCCCCTATCCCCTATCTCCTCTGCGCCTTTGCGCCTTTGCGTGAACTTCTTTTTGACAGACTCGCTATCACACGGAGGCGCGGATGAGGCTCTGGCAATTTCTCATGCAGAATCGTGCTGAAGTGCTGACGCTCATCGCGGAGCATCTCTGGCTGGTCTTCCTCTCGACTTCGATAGCCGTCGCCATCGGCCTGCCAATCGGCATCCTGCTCACGCGCTATCCGCGACTTCGCAGCCCGGTGCTCGGCACAGCCAATATCATGCAGACCGTGCCGAGCCTCGCGCTTTTCGGCTTTCTCATTCCCTTGCCGTTCATCGGCGGCATCGGTGCGCGCACAGCCATCGTCGCCTTAGTCCTCTACGCGCTCCTGCCGGTCATACGCAACACCGTCACGGGAATTTTAGGCGTGGACGCAAACGTGCGCGAGGCCGCGTTGGCGATGGGCATGACCGGCAGCCAGATTTTGTGGCAGGTCGAGCTGCCGCTGGCGATGAGTGTGATCCTGACCGGCGTGAGGGTAGCGGTCGTCATCAATGTGGGCGTGGCGACGATTGCGGCGGCGGTCGGCGCGGGCGGGCTTGGCACGTATATCTTTCGCGGCCTGCGGCAGAACGACACGACTCTGATACTCGCGGGCGCAGTGCCTGCCGCGTTGATGGCGCTCGCGGCGGATTTCCTGCTCGGACGACTGGAAAAACATTTCGATACCGGCGCACAGCGTGCGCGTGAGAGAAGCAAAGACTTCATGCGAAAACTCGCGTGGGCATCGGTCATTGTAGTTTTAGCTTTAGGCGCGTACGCTGCATGGCGTGCGAAGGCGTCTTCCGCTGGGCAGCAATCCGCATCGCAGGGCGCGGCGCATGTCGTCGTCGGCTCGAAAGATTTTACGGAGAGCGTGATTCTCGCTGAGATTGTCGCGCAGGAACTCGAAGCGCGCGGTCTCTCGGTCGAGCGGCAGTTCGAGCTTGGCGGCAATCTCTGTCAGGACGCGCTCGTCGCCGGGCGCATAGATTTTTATCCCGAATACACAGGAACTTCTTATACGGCGATTCTCAAGCATCAGCCGATTACCGACACGCGCGCTGTTTACGAACAGGTCAAAAAAGAGTATGCGGAAAAATTTAATGTCGAAGTCAGCGCGCCGCTCGGCTTTAGCAACGACTTTGCGATTCTGGTTCGCGGCGCGGACGCGCGCAGGCTTAATCTGAAAACTATCTCGGACGCGACGCCGCACGCGCACGAGTGGCGCGCAGGCTTCGGGCAGGATTTCAAAAATCGTGAAGACGGCTACCCGGGCTTTGCGCGCACGTATGGCTTACAATTTAGTTCTGTACGCGAGATGGATTTATCGCTCACTTATCGCGCTCTCTCGACGGAGCAGGTTGATCTCATCGCGGGCAACTCGACAGACGGATTGATCGCCGCGCTAGACCTCTTTCAGCTCGCTGACGACAGGCATTATTTCCCGCCTTACGAAGCGGTTATACTCACGCGCCGTGACGCGCTCACGCGCTCGCCCGTTATTACCGCCGCGCTCGAAGCTCTACGCGGCTCAATCAGCACCGAAGAGATGCGCCGCTTGAACTATGAAGTTGACGGCAACAAACGCGCTCCCAAAGAGGTCGTGCGCGAATGGCTGAAAAGCAAGGGTGTAGGGTGAAGGGGATAGGGTGTAGAAAGAAAAATGATGTGAGGATAGAGCGTCGTGTCATAAAAGCACAACTGTCTTTCTCTACACCCTACACCCTATCCCCTACACCCTGATTACTTCCGCGAGAGCGTGACGTGCAGGGGTTCCGAAAGAGAATTGAGCGAGACCGGCATTTTAGATGTTTGATAGCCTTTGGCTTTGACAACCAACTGGAGCGTGCCCATGTGAATCGGGAGCAGCGCGATTGCGCCGTCAGAGTCGGTCGAGCCGAATGATTCGCAGTAATGATCGCCGCCCCAAGTGGACTCAAGCGTGGCGTATGCGCCTTTGACGGGTTGGCCGTCTTCATTTGTGACGAAGACGACGGCGCGGCCAATGCCGTCTATCTGCTGCGGCGCGCGTGCGAGCTTTGACATCTCTTCGCGGCTCTGCGATGAAGAGTTGTCCTGTGCTATGCCGACCAGACAGACGGCTGCGATTATCAGTGCGGACGCGAATAATTTACGCATTTCTTAAATCTCCTGTACTACTTGGATATTAATGTTTTCGCTCGTGAGGCTGCGGGGGCTTTTACAAGTGGCCTCTCGAAAATAGCTTTCGGGTGGCCACGTTCTGATTATACGTGTAGACGCAAAGATTTTGGAAGTTAAAAAGTTCAGATAGTTATTTCTTGCATGCGATAAGTAAGGTCTGGCCAAGAAAATCTCGCGCAAAGGCGCAAAGGCGCAAAGAAAGGCGCACCAGAATTAAGCAGCACTCAATCGCTTTGCGCCTTTGCGTGAGATGTTGTTTTCCCCGAAGACCGAAAAATTCTTGCGCGGAAAAGGATTTAGGCGGACACTTGCGGTTGGACAGTAATCGTCATAAATAGAGCATCAAACCCTCAATTCGCGGAAATGTTTGACCGTCGCCGGAAGAGGCGTAATCGCTTTTGAGACCGTTAGGAGATTTTTGTTTTGAGTATTAATGAGCTTTATTTGGCGACCGACGCGAGCGCGCCCGTCGCTCCGCGTCGCGCTCTGCTCGCCACGCTGTTTGCAGTGATGACGGCCTGCGCGTTCGCCGTCGCAACTTTCTTTATCGGCTCTTACCTGCTCGCGCCCGCGCATCGCGCAGCCGCGCCGCTTGAGAATGTGAATGCTCCCGCCGCGTGGAAGATAGAGGGCGCGCTGTCTGAGGCTTGCACTTGCAAAGTTCCCTGTACCTGCAATTTCGGCGAAGGGCCGTCGCCGCATTCTTACTGCTACGCGTTCTATTCCTACGAGATACGCAAAGGCCGTTACAATGATGTCACGCTCGACGGCCTGCACTTCGGCGCGGCAGACCTTGATCACGGGCGCACGGTCTTCATAGATGAGCGCGCGGATGAAAAACAGCGCACCGCGTTGCGCGTCATCATCGCGCGCATGATCGAACGCGCCGCGCCCGACGAGGCCGAAGCGAGAGCTGTTGAGCTGGCGAAGGAAGTGCGCTATGTCGCCGTCAAGCAGGAATATGACGACCGTCGCAATCATCTCGAAGTCAAAGGCATCGGCGAATTTTCCGCAACCTACATCATGGGACTGGACAGCACGCAGCCGCTCGTCGTGCGCAACAATACGACGTGGCGCATACCTGAAGCGATCAAAGCCAAAACCATCGCCTACCGCGTGAAGGTCGGAAAAGACAGAGTCGATACGAAAGATACCAACAGCAATCAGGGCGACTTTGAGTACACGGACAAGATGGACTTCGGCGGGTCTGCCGAGTGGAGCTGCGGCTCGAAGGTGAGCCAGAAAGCAAAGAGCGGCAAGGGCGAAGCGATGTGCGGAAGCCAGAACTCAGGATTCTGAATTCTGAATTCAGAATAAAAACGGTTTCAGCCTTTCTATTCTGAATCCTGAATCCTGAGTTCTGTGTTCTGCTTTTTAGGAGGTGAATGAATGACCTTGATTGATTTGTTAATTCTATTGGTTGTGGCGGGTTTGTGCGGGTCGCTGGGGCAGGCCATCAGCGGCTATTCGCGGGGCGGATGTCTGGTCTCGATTGCGCTCGGATTTATCGGCGCGCTGATCGGGCTGTGGCTGGCGCGTGTGCTGGCGTTGCCGGAGCTGTTCGCGGTTAATATCGGCGGCACAAAATTTCCGATCATCTGGGCAATCATCGGCTCTGCGCTCTTCGTCGCAGTCATCAACTTCATCTCTCGCAGCAGGGCCTGAAAAGGATTGATTCATCGACTCATTTGCTCATCGGCTCAATTTTTAATTGGGGCGATGTGTTAATGAATCAATTATAAAATCTCTTGATCCTTGTTCTACGGCGCGTGCATCGGTTACACTCACGCGCAAGCTCC
Source organism: uncultured Pyrinomonadaceae bacterium (assembly GCA_964246305.1). Taxonomy (GTDB): domain Bacteria; phylum Acidobacteriota; class Blastocatellia; order Pyrinomonadales; family Pyrinomonadaceae; genus JACMLC01. The sequence goes on along the minus strand of CAXTPS010000011.1, from coordinate 8,736 downwards.
CTTTGTTTGTAATTTTAATTTTCAGGCACGTAAGAGATTGATTTCCAAAGCCTCTCACGCGTTCGTAGAACTGTCTCTATTTATGGTTGCAGCTCAAGCCAAATCTCGCAGCGCGCATCCTATGCCCGACCTCAGCGATTTTCGCAAACGCTACCCGCTGACCGTCGCGGGCTTCGGCGCGCTCGCAGAGCGCGAAGCGTGGCTCAGGCGCATCTGGGAGACAGACCTGCGCTGGCAGCAGGCGATGTCGGATCAGCGCGGCCAGAGCGCGCCCGAAGCCGTGATTAAAGGCGCGCCGCCCGCCTCGCTTTCCGTCGAAGCCGAGTTTGAGATTATCTACGCGGGCGGCGAACTCGCACTGCTTCACGCAGGGGTCATGGCGTGTCTCTACAATCGCCGCGTGATGGTCTTTGGCGAGCGCGCACAGCAGGCTAACAGTCCCAGCTGGAACATCTCGAACGAAGAACTCGCAGAGCTTATACGCGCGGGTCTCTTCACGAAAGAAGAGATTGAAGCCTCTATCGTCAATCGCTATCGTTCGAGCCTCGTCAAGTTTCATGATACTGCGTCGCGCATTAAAGCCCCGCCGTTGCGGATAGAAGGCGTGCTCGATGTCGCGCTGGACGCGGGCAGGCTGTCTGGTCTCGCGTCGCAAAAAATTGAGCGCAGCAAGACCGCATCCGTCTTGATGGAAGGCATGCGATTCGTGCGTTGCTATGTGCAGGCGGATCGCGTCGCGGTCGAAGTCGAAGAGATTCGCACGGGGAAGCGAAAACTTTTCGGCGCACGTCTCTTCGTGGATGCGACCGATGCCAACAGCCCCGTTTCGCGCCAGCTCAACGACGGGCACGCGATGACGCACGTGCGCCCGACGGTCGGGACAATCGCCAGAGGGTTTGTGCGCGGGACGGAGCCTGACAAGGCGGATTTCGGCGTCGGCGAGATGCTGGTGAGCAGGGAAGACGCGCGCGACCACAGGCAGTTATTGTGGGAAGGCTTTGGCGGCAATCTACAGCGCGATGAATATCTGACCTCGCTCTTCTTTTACGATGCGGTCAAGACGCCCGCAGACAAATCTCTGCTCACGCTCTTTGAGAAATATTTTGAAGCTCTGCCGGGCTACAAGCGCACGGGCGCGCAGTGGCGAGTCGTACAACCTGTCTTCGGTTTCATCCCAAGCTCTCAAGCGCGTGGCAGAAGAGACGTGCGCGGCGCGGCTGAAAATCGCGTGCTGCTCATCGGAGACGCCGCGACGCTTTCGAGCGCGCGCGCTTTCCGTGGCTTCGGCTCACATGCACGCGCCCTGCGCCGACTGACTCATTTGACCGAGCTGGCTCTAAAGGCAAACCTGCTCGACGCAGCCTCGCTCGCGGAAATTAATAACTGCGAGCCGCGCGTCGCACAGCTCGCCAATCTCTCAGAGCTGATGCGTCCTGCGCCACGTTCCGCGCCGCCCGTGGTGAATGAAACGATGAACGCCGTGATGACTGCGCTGCTTGATCTGGACGAGCGTGTGCGGCGCGAGTTTTTTCAGGATCGAATGTCCCTGAGCGCGTTTAAGAAGCTGCTGGCGCGCACCTTCAAGCTCTATCCGCGAATCTTTCATCGTGTGCGGGAGCAGTTGGGAACGCGCGGCACGTTCTGGTGGCTGGCTAACATCGCTGAGTCCATGCTGCATGAGCGGCAACGCCGGAAGAGGGGAGCGACGCCCGCATCGGATGAAGAGGGTGCGATTGAAAACTTCGCGCACACACTTGCGCTCTATCAAAACAATCACGCGGACGAACCCTGATGGATTCGCCCGCGTGGTTGTTTCTCAGATGTTCTGCGCCGCTTCCGCGCAGGCTTCAGTCATCCGTTGAAAAAACTCGAAGCGGAGAGTCGAACTGAATGCTTATGCGGCTCTCTGTCTGTAAGAGGCGGCGTCGCGTTATGATTGACCCGGCTCAACATCGCCTCCGCCTCCGGGCTGATCGCCGGGAGGCGGCGTGGTGCCGCCGGTCTTGCCACCTCCGCTTCCGGGCTGGTCACCCGCTTTACCGCCGGCATTTCCGTCATCGCCACCGTTTTCATCACCGGTCGTACCGCCATTGTTGGGATCATCTTCTTGCATGTCAATTTCTCCTTTATGGTCTGTGAGAGTTATGGGACAGCGATTAGTGCTTCGCTGAGTTGCTTGCGTAAAACCTGTACGTCGGGTCTGTATTGGTAGTGTTCAAAAGCTTCCGCGCTCCACTGAGTCTGAAGTTTTGCGAGAGAGTCACTGGCACGCGCGTAGCGTTCGCGTGCGCCCTCTTTATCGCCTATCCGAAGGCTGCTGCGGGCGGCAATGAGCCAAGCGCGCCATTCCGATTCCTGCTCGCCAAAACGCGCGATCTGCTTCTCGGCGGCCAACGCCTCCTTCAACGCGCCCTCTGCATCGCCGCTCTCATAAAGAGCCTGTGCGAGCGCGAGCATCGCATCTGAAATCAATGCCATTTCGCCTTCATGCTGCGCCATCGTCAAAGCGTCTTCGCAGGTAGTTTTGCCTTCGCGCGTTGCGCCCGAAAAAGCTTGAGCGAGGCCGAGCGTGATTTTAGCCCCGACCGCAACATCAGGATAGAACGTTCCGGCCTCGTCCAGCGCACGTGCGCTGCCCGTCCGGGCTTCGGGGAAGTGACGCTGGCTGAGCGCGATCTGCGCCCGAATCAATCCTATCTCAATGAGCACGGCCTTGTAGCTGTCGTCGCCTTTAACGGCAAACCCGGCGGCTTCGTCAAGCGATTCAAGCGCTTTACTATAATGACCCAGTTGGCACAAAACATTACCTCGGTTCATCCGATTATACGCTTTGCTTTGCTGCTCACCTAGAAGTTTAAAAATCTGATAGCTCGCGTCATACTTCTCCAGAGCCTCTGGATAGCGTTTCTGTTTGGCGAAAGCATTCGCAATCTCGGCTTGCGCGGAGGCGACGCCCTTTTGATTGTCCGCGGTTTCGGCCAGTTGCAGCTTCTCCTGATAAGCTTTGTGCGCCTCTTCGTACTCGCCTTTGTAGCGATGCCCGCGTCCCAGATAGGTCAGACATTGAGTTATCTCTTTGCGGTATTTGCCCTGGCGGAAAAAGCTCAGAGCCTGCTCGACCAGCGGTAGTCCTTCATCCGTGCGAAGCTGCTGCATCAAATTGGCGCCGATATTAAACTTGCTCAAAGCTTCGAGCCGCCGTGCCTTGTTGCGTTCGGACAGCTCAAGCGCGCGGTTGAAAGATTCATCGGCCCCGACATACTCGTTCTTCAGTGAGAGGGCGTTGCCCCGGTCGAGCAGAGCGATGATCGCCAGATTGTTGAGGCCGCGCGATTCCGCGAATTTCCGCGCTTCGTCGGCATATTCGCTCGCCCGCGCTATGTCCCCCTCGTTATACGAAAGACGGCTCATCTGCAAGAGCACGTTGACTCTTTGCGCCTCGTTGCCGCTCGTGTCAGCCAGATTCAACGCCTGCTGCAAGACTGTGTGCGCGTCCGCGTATTTGCCTTTACTCGTGAACAGAACGCTGCGCTGGTAGAGCACTTCCGTGCGGCCTTCGATGTTGCCGAGGTCTTGGTAAAGCGCCTCTGCCTTTTCGAGCGTCGGGAACGCAGTGGCGATATCACCCTTCCTGCTATACATGATAGCCGCGCGCAGGTAGGCCGTCGCGTTTTGCTGGTCGTGTTCTATCGCTAACAGGTAGTTCTCAATCGCTTTGTCAACCTCATCATTCTCCTCATAGGCGCGTCCGAGATCAAAATAGACCTCCGGCTTGTCAGGCGTCGCTTTGGCAATCTGGCTATAAAATTCTGCGGCCTTCTCCGTGTCGTTGACGACGACCGAATTGATCGCATCCAGATAAAGCCCGTCGAGCTTGGTCAGCGCGGAGCGATCCGGGACGAGCGCATTGGCACGCAACTGCTCGTTCTTCGCCCTGTCTGTGTAATCGAGCTTACTCCATGTTTCGGCGAGGCGCGCATGAGCCAGCGCAAATCGGTCGTCTATGCTAACGGCCTTTTCCAGCGACTTGCTCGCCTGATAATAAGCTCCCTCGCGCAGAGAGTTCGTTCCCAGCTCATAATATTTCATGGCTTCCACAGACGGCTGGTGCTGCTTCGGCCTGAACGCCCAGATGAGGCCAAAGACCAGTGCGCTAATCGCCAGCGCCGCCGCCGCCAGCGTGAAGACGGAGATGCGCGGCTTACGCAGCGAAGCCGAAATGGTGGTCAGCGCGCTCGTGCGGTGTCCCATTCCGCGCGGTATGCTGATACGCTCGATGCGCTTGCCGTTGGTGCTCATCACTGCGCGCGAGGCGGCGAGGTCGGCGCGCATCTCTTCCGCCGTCTGATATCTGTCGGGCAATTTTTTGGCGAGCGCCTTGAGCGTGATGCGATCAAGCTCCATCGGCACTTGCGGATTGATATTCGAGGGCGGCGGCGGGTCTATGTGAATCACCTGCGCGCCGATCTCTATGACGCTGCCGCCGGAGAAAGCGGGCTTGCCTGAGATGCATTCGTAGAGCAACGCGCCGAGCGCGAAGATGTCGCTGCGCCCGTCAACCTTTGCGCCCGTCGCCTGTTCGGGCGAGAGATACAAGGGCGTGCCGACGACCACGCCGTCGCGCGTGTGCGTCGCCAGCAGCGTGCGCGCGTTCGGATCCGTCTCCTGATAATCCTCCTCGAAGATTCGCTTTGCGAGTCCGAAGTCCAGCACCTTGACCTGACCGCGAGCTGTGATGATGACGTTGGAAGGCTTGATGTCGCGGTGGACGATTCCCTGTCCGTGGGCTTCATCCAGAGCTTCGGCCACGCACTCGATAATCTCCACCGCGCGCCAGAGCGTGAGTGCGCTCTCGTCCAACAGGTCGCCTAAGGTCTCTCCCTGCACCAGCTCCATCACGAGGAAGGGCTGCCCGTCCTCCGTCTCGCCGTAATCGTGAACGGTCGCGATGTATGGATGGCTCAGGGATGAGATAGCGCGAGCCTCGCGCAGGAATCGCGCGCGATAATGATGCTCGCTGCCAGAAGCGTTGAGAAACTTGATCGCCACGCGGCGACCGAGATGCATGTCCTCCGCGGCGTAGACCGTCCCCATCCCGCCCTCGCCGAGCTTGCTCAGGATACGATAATGAGAGACGGTTTGTCCGATCATTTGAGTCCTAAAACGCTTCGCTGGTGACGAGTGACCCGTGGGAAAAGATGAATAAATATCTGCCGGTAAACCGGAGCAACCGGATGGGCCTCAAAGCGGAGCTTTGTTCGCTCCTCCATTCTGCGACAAATCCCGCAGTTTTCCAAGAGCAAACTGAAGAAAAAGGTCTTTGTCCTTTGGTCTTTGGTCTTTGCACGTCCGGCTCAGCTTGAATCCTCAAGCTTAAGGCGCGCAGTCGCGTGCAAAGTACAAAGTGACAAAGTACAAAGACCATCCTTTAACTTTTTACTTTTGCCTTTTACCTTCTCTTTTTGCCTTTTTCTTTCTTGCGCTGTGCGTGGAATCTGCGGCATACTATTTCTCGCCAGATTTCCTGCTCTCGCGCATCAAAGGTGATTGCGCCTGCCTGTGACCGTGCAGCGACCCGCGTTCGGCTGAAGAGAGAGTGAGGCTAGTTGTTAACCAGTTAGAAGCCGCTCTCGCGTTATTGTCAGAGCACCGGGCACGCACACGTCGCCGGAAGAGACGAAGGTATCTTCCCCTTTCGCTATCTCTTCTTGATCCTTAACGCAGCCCGCGCTTCCTTTGCCTTTAGAAGGATAAGATATGTCTACGAAACTCTATGTTGGTAACCTGTCGTTCCGCACCACGAGCGACGATCTGAAAGAAACTTTCTCACAGGCCGGGACGGTCGAGTCGGCTTCGGTCATCGAAGACCGCGAGACCGGACGCTCGCGCGGCTTCGGCTTTGTCGAGATGGCGACGCCCGAAGAGGCTGCGGCGGCTATCGAGCAGTTCAACGGTAAAGACCTTGGCGGGCGCAACCTGACCGTCAACGAGGCCAAGCCGAAGGCTGATCGCGGCGGCGGCGGACGCGGCGGCTATGGCGGTGGAGGGGGCGGCGGTTATGATCGCGGCGGCGACCGTGACCGTGGCGGCGACCGTGGCGGCTACAGCGGCGGACGCAACGACCGCGAGCCACGCTGGTAAGGTAAAGGTAAAAAGGTAAAAGGCAAAAGTGAAGAAGGGGAGCGAGCCTCGCACAGCTTCTTCACTTTTGCCTTTTTCTTTGTTCTAACTTTTGCCTTTTTACTTTCTTGCTGCCGGAATGATTTTGAGCTTCAAACGCTCGCCTCCGCGCATGAGTTCGACTTCGTATTCCACTCCGGCCTTCATCTCTCCGAGCGCGTAGGTGTAATCATAAACATTGCGCACGTCGCGCCCGGCCATTTTGACAATCACATCGCCCGCTTTGATGCCTGCCTTCGCGGCGGGCGAATCGTCGCGCACGCCGTCGAGCTTGAGGCCGTTATTCGATTCAGCGTAATTCGGAATCGTGCCGAGCGATACCTTGAAAGTCATCGTGCGCCCGCTCGCTTCGCTCTTCGCGACGGTGTAGACGGGTCGCTGCTCGCTGCTATCAATCTTTTGCACGACGCCTGTGATGAGATAAAGAATACGCGCTTCGCCTTCGTAATTTATTTTATCCGCCGTGTCCGAAGGCTTGTGATAATCCTCGTGCGTGCCCGTCCAGAAAAATAGCACGGGCACTTGCTTGGCATAGAAAGAGGAATGATCGCTCGGCCCGTAGCCGTCTTCGTTGAGCGTGAGAGCGAATAAATCCTGCGTCGTCGGTCGAGTCGTCCCAAGCTGAACCATAGATACGATGTAATGCTGATTGGCGTCGGTAATCATCTCGCGCCACCCTTGCGCCGTCCCGATGCCGCCGACAATCAGCTTGTTATCCTTCAGCCTTCCGATCATGTCCATATTAATCATCGCCACTGTCGAAGCTAACGGCACGACCGGATGATTGACGTAAAAGTTCGAGCCGAGCAAGCCCTCTTCCTCGCCGCTGAAAGCGATGAAGACGATGGAGCGTCTCGGCTTCGGCTTTCCTAAGCTGAAACTGCGTGCCAGCTCAAGCACTCCAGCGACGCCCGAAGCGTTGTCGTCCGCGCCGTGATGCACTTCGCCTTCGCGCGGCGCGAGGCTGCCTTCGCCGCCTGTCCCCAGGTGGTCGTAATGCGCGCCGATGACGATGAACTCTTTTTTCAGCTTTGGGTCAGAGCCTTCGAGAATGCCTATGACATTGTCAGCGGGAGCATCCTTTCGCACGACGCTGACGCCAATCGTGAGTCGGCTCTGTTCTAAGAAAGAGGCTTTGTTGACGGCGTCCATGATCGGATACGTCGCGGCTGCCCCTCCTGCCGTCGCGCTTCTCCGGGCGGATGCTGCGGCATCGGCTCTCTTCTCCAACTCTGCGAGTTGCGGGATACCGCCGAGGCCGAGCACCTGTGCCGCGACCTGTCTTGAGATGACTATGACTGGCAATCCCGCATCGCCCGCGCTGTTATCGTAAGAGAGCTTTGACAACCGGTCGTCGCGAAAATTATCTTCGCCCGCGATGATGACCAGAGCCTTCGCTCCATGATCGCGCGCCGCCACAGCCTTCCATCGCACGTCCGTGTAACGCGCGAAATCTCCATGCGGATTATCCGCGTCCGGCGTTCCTTCGAGCGCGAGAGCGATACGGTCTTTGACATCCGCGCCCGCGTAATCGTCATAATTCAAGTCGCCAGCCGTGATGCCGTAACCGACGAAAGTGAGCGGCAAAGTGTAAAGGCGCGAGTCGGTTGAAAAGCCGAGCGGCATCCAATCTTCATTCAGGCGCAGGTCAAGAGTCGTGATGCCGCCGCCCAACGGCTCGCCCTCGACCGCCGGAGCGCGCCGCGTGAGCGAAACGGCATTCGTCTTTCCAAGCTCGACGCCCGCGACATACGGAAAGCTCTGCATGTAACCCGCCGCGCTTTTCCCCTTTGCCGCACTACCGCCGCCGGGCTTGAGTCCCAAACGCGCAAACTCCGCCGCGATATAACTCGCCGCAGCCTTCGCGCCCTCAGTCCCCGTGCGCCGCCCGTCCAGTTTGTCCGAAGCCAGATACGTCACGCTCGCGCGCAGCCGCGCAGCGTTTGGCGCATTCTTATCCCCTCGCTTCGTCTGCGCGGATGCGCTGATGGCGAGAGCGAAAATAAGTAAGAAGGAAAAGATTTTTTGTTGCATCAATCTATGTCGCATCAATCTATCCAATCAGCGATGAACACATTCGTGTCGCCGCGCACTTTACCATTACGGTTTGAAGCGAAGACCAGTTTTTTCCCGTCCGGCGAGAACATCGGAAAGCCGTCAAAGCTATCGTTGTAAGTGATTCGCTCAAGGCCGCTGCCGTCCGCGTTGACCACATAGAGGTCGAAGTCGCGCCCCTTCGGGTCGTTGACGTTCGAGGCGAAGATGATACGCTTGCCGTCCGGGAAAAAGTAGGGCGCAAAGCTCGCCTTGCCGAGATGCGTCACTTGCCGCTTGTTCGTCCCGTCCGCGTTCATCACCCAGATTTCAAACACGGTCGGCTCGATCAGATTCTCAGCCAGCTTCTGCTTGTACCGCACGGTTTCTTTCTCTGTCGCAGGATGAAACGCGCGATAGACGATCTGCTTGCCGTCCGCGGAGAAGAACGCGCCGCCGTCATAGCCGGTTTCGTTCGTCAGACGCTTCACATGCTTGCCGTCGGCGTCCATCGTGTAGAGG
>CAXTPS010000010.1:98122-143150 GCA_964246305.1 uncultured Pyrinomonadaceae bacterium | reverse complement strand
ATGGGATGAAAGCTACATGCTCAAGGTTCTGAACATTTAAGATGCGTTCGCCCTAGAGTCTGGAGTCTTGATTCAATTTCTTTTGACTCTGGACTTCAGACTCTGAGACTCCAGACTTTTTGTGGCAACATGCTGCAAGTATAGAGCATCTGATTATTTCACGCGCCGTGTTATGATTTGCGCTTCGCGCTCGAATTAACCTGAACTGCGGTTCATCAAACCTAAAATCGAATGATTATGAGACGCTTATTCAACTTAGCACTCGCTCTGGGGACGCTTTCGCTCCTCTTTCTTCCCACTCGAACTCTCGCGCAACAGCCCGCTAAGCCTGCGGATTCAGGCAAGCCCGCGGAGGCCGCCAAGCTTCCGGCTTCCGAGATTGACCGCATCATACGCACCTTCACGACCAAAGAAACGGAGTTTCGACTCGCGCTCAACAATTATGCATTCAAGCGAGAGGCGGTCATACAAACCATCGGCATGGGCGGGCAGATAGAGGGCGAGTATCACCGCGTCTCAAACTACACGTTTGACGACGCCGGCAATCGCTTTGAAAAGATTTCGTTCTTCCCGATGCCTTCGATGTCGAACATGACGGCGGAAGATTTGGAAGACCTCGGCGGCGTCAACCAGTTCGCGCTCGAAGCCTCGAAGATAGACAGGTACAATTTCATCTACGTCGGCAAAGAGCACATAGACGAGCTTGACCTGTACGTCTTCGATGTCGCGCCCAAAGTGATGCCCAGCTCGAAGAATATCAAAGAACGGCTCTTTGTGGGGCGCATCTGGGTGGACGATCAAGACCTTCAGATCGTCAAGACTCGCGGCAAAGGCGTGCCTGAAACCAAAGACAACAAGTTTGCCAACTTTGAGACTTACCGCGAACAGATTGACGGGAAATACTGGTTTCCGGTCTTAGCCGTCGCGGACGAAGAGCTTATTTTCGACGACGCGCCGGCGCTGCACATACGCGCCCGCGTGCGTTATTCCGCCTACAAACTGGCGCGTAGCGATGTCAAGATTATCGAAGGCGACATCGTCGAGGAACCCGAGCAGAAGCCAGCGCCAAAGCCTGAGCAGAAGCCCGTGCCCAAACCGACGCCGAAGCCTTAAAGGCAGGGGGTAGGAGATAGGGTGTAGGGTGTAGAAAAAAAGTTGTGAGAAAAATTCAGGGAGTAGTGAAAGCAAGTTGCTTTCACTACTCCCTGAATTTTTTGGGATGCTCTTCCTTCTACACCCTACACCCTATCACCTACACCCTAATTCCTGAGAGATGACAGTGTGGACTCGCGCGATGAGATGTTCTACATCTTCGTCGGTGGAGAGTCCTGCCGTGGGGACCGGCTCAAGCAGAACCATCTCGATTGTGCCGGGCTGAGCCGTGCCTGTTCCCTTGCCCATCAGCACGTCCGTGTTCTTAATCGCCACCGGCACGATGGGCACGCCAGCTTCAATCGCCATGTAGAACGCGCCCTTCTTGAACGGCAAGAACTCGCCCGGGCGCGCGCGCGTTCCTTCCGCATAGACCCCGAAAGAGACGCCCGAATGAATGCGTTCGGTCGCTGCCTTGACGGTCTCTATCGCGCGCTCGCGGTTCGAGCGGTCAATCGCCATCACGTTCACATACGTCATCCCGTAACCCATAATCGGCACTTTCAAAAGCTCCTTCTTTCCGAGCAGTCCGATCCGCCGCCCGACATAACAGAAGAGCGTCGCAGTATCCAGATACGACCTGTGGTTCGAGATAAAAACGTAAGTCTGTCGCGGGTCTAGATGCTCATGCCCGCGCGCGACTATCTTCATCCCGCTCAGGCGCAGCCACATCCGCCCGCCCCATAAAGCCCACGGGTAAACCCACTCGCGCCTGCGCGCAAGCCATGCGATGGCGATGGCCGGAGGCCCTAAGACGAGCACCAGCATCGCCGCGACGAAGAGCGACCAGAAGTAAAAGATTCGACCGATGATGCCTGCGTGCGTGCGTGTGTTAGACTGCGCCTCGTGCGGCACAGCGTCCGTGTCCTTTTCCATCAATTCACCCGAAGGGCTTTCAGGATGTCCAGACATATCCATGCGCTCATTAACTCTTCAGCCTCTTTCATCGGCGCAATTTTTTTAATCGCAGCTTTTTCAAGCGTCACTCTACGCGCGCAGGATGCGAGCATTGCTACAGTTGACGCATCGGTTCCAAGCCCTCGCTCCGTGCTCGGCTTTGCGCCCGGCACAGACCGCACGATTGCGGACTGGCGACAGATAACGGACTATTTCGCGCGGCTGGATGGGGTGAGCGAGCGCGTCTCGGTCGAGACGCTCGGCCAGACCACGCTCAAGCGACCGCTCATCGTAGCCTTTATCAGCGCGCCTGAGAATATACGCGAGCTTAACAGATTCAAAGAGATTCAGCGCAAGCTCACAGACCCGCGCACGATTAAGGACGAAGCGGAGCGCGACAAGTTGATACATGAAGGCAAAGCTATCGTAGCCATCACGTGCTCGATTCATTCAACCGAGATCGTCGCCTCACAGATGTCCATGCAGCTCGCGTATGAGTTGGCGACGGCTGCGGACGAAGAGACGCGCGAGATTTTACGAAACACTATTCTGATGCTCATTCCTTCGGTCAACCCGGACGGCGTGGACATCGTGGCCGACTGGTATCGCAAGACGCTCGGCACGTCTTACGAAGGCACGACGCCTCCGGAGCTTTATCACACCTACGCGGGGCATGACAACAACCGCGACTGGTTCATGCTTAACCTCAAAGAGACGCGGCTGGTGACTCGCCTCTTCTGGAAAGAATGGTTTCCGCAGATAGTCTACGACGTGCATCAGCAGGGACAGAACGGCTCGCGCTTTTTTATTCCGCCTTTTTATGACCCGTCGAATCCGAACATTCATCCGCTCCTGATTCGAGAAATCGCCGCGCTCGGCTCACGCATAGCCGCAGACTTACAGGCCGCAAACTTTCGCGGCGTGATTACAAATTCGCTTTACGATACGTGGTGGCACGGCGGACTTCGCACCTCGCCTTACTATCACAACTCCATCGGCATTCTCTCCGAGGCCGCGAGCGCGAAATTGATGACGCCGGTTTTGGTGAAGGAGGAGCAGCTCGCCAAGTCAAAGACTCGCGGGATGCCGTCCGCGCTCGAAGCGGCGACGAATTATCCGAGTCCGTGGCGCGGCGGCGTCTGGAGTCCGCGCGAGATAATGGCTCTGGAGATGACAGCCGCGCGATCTGTGCTCACGATGGCGGCGAAGTATCGCACGAGTTACCTGCGAAACTTTTACGAGCTTGGGCGGAACGCTTCGAGCGAAACGGCTGCGGCCAATCATCCGCTGGCTTATCTGATTCCCGCCGGGCAGGGCAACGACGAATCGGTCGCGCGTTTGATTGAGATTCTGCTCGCGCAGGGAGTCGAAGTTAATCGCATGACGCGCGAGCTGCACATCTCAATGCGCGGTCAGGCCGAAGGTTTCACAGAAGTCCCGCTCAACAGTTATCTGATTTACATGGCGCAGCCGCAGCGTTGGAACGTACAGGCTTTGTTCGAGCCGCAGGTCTACCCGCAACGGCTGACGCCGACGGGCGAGGCCGAGCCGCCGTATGATGTCGCTGGCTGGACGCTGCCGATGCAGATGGGCGTCGAAACGGAAGAAGCGCTTGCCATCAGAGAATCAACGCCTGATGAGAGACACTTAAAACTTCTGACGGATGCGGCTGAAGTGCGAAAGAGCTTGGGGCTTGCCACGCAGCGCGGCGAGGCTTCGCCGGTTCCGAATCCGCTCAAGCGTCCCGTTCGTCTCGGAGTCTATAAAAGCTATCTGGCCTCGCCGGACGAAGGCTGGACACGCTGGCTCTTTGATACTTTCAACGTCCCGTATGAATCTCTGTTTGATAAAGACGTGCGTGGCGGAAATCTTCGCGCGCGTTTCGATGTCATTATCCTGCCGTCGCAACGCGAGAAAGAGATCGTGGAAGGCAACGTGGCGGGCAGTTACCCTGTGGAATTCACGGGCGGCATCACGTTGCAGGGCGTCGAGCAACTGCGCCGCTTTGTGCTGGAAGGCGGCACGCTCATCTGCTTTGACGCTTCGACCGAGCTGGCGATAAAGCGTTTCAAGCTTCCCTTGCGTAATGTCCTCGAAGACTTGAAGACGAGCGAGTTTTACTGCCCCGGCTCTATCTTAAAACTCGATGTCAATATCAAAGACACGATAGCGCACGGGCTTCGTGAGCAAACCGACGCGTACTTTATCAACAGCTCTGCGTTTGAAGCGACGGACGCGAACGCAGTGCGCGTCATCGCGCGTTATGCCGCGAAGGATTTACTGCGTTCAGGCTGGCTGCTCGGCGAACGACGCATCGCCGGACGCATCGCGCTCGCGGAAGTTGCGCTGGGCAGAGGCCGCGTCGTCCTCTTCGGCTTTCGTCCACAACACAGGGGCCAAACTTGGGGCACATTCCCTTTCATCTTCAACGCAATCTCTGACGGGCAAGCTAACTGAAATGTAGTAATATCAACCGGGATGGACAAGATGAGTTTTCAGTTTTCAGTTTTCAGTTTTCAGTTTCCTTTGCGCCTTTGCGCCTTTGCGCGAGATTATTTCCCGCAAAGGCGCAAAGGCGCAAAGGAAGATAAAGGCTTTCGCCGCCAGGTCTCTGCTTCTTCCAAAATCTTCTGCTCCTTACTTCTCTCATTCGCTTTAATCGCTCCGATGTTGCTCGTCGCGCAGGATTCACAGCAGCAGACCAGGCCGCGTCGTGCGGCTGAGAGTAAGCAGCCCGACGCGACGAGCGCGCCTGTTGTGGAAGCCGCGAGGCTTGAGGGCGAGCCGACCGTGCGTATAGGTCTCAGCACGGATGCGCGCTCGGTGACGGTTTCGACCACAGGGCCACAGCTTCTGAGCACGACGAGCGAGAGCCAGCCTCCGACGCCGCTCAGCGTGGCGCGCGTGCGGGTCGAATCGCGGGCACTCGCGCCGATGCCGCCAGCCGACGCCGCTTCATCTTATCGTGTCGAGATTGCGGGAGCCGCCACGCGCGTTGACGCAGACCGCGCGGCGGAAGAGATACGCACGCAGACGGGCGAAAATTCCGAAGTCTCTTACGACGCCAGAACTAAAACGTGGCGGCTGCTCGCCGGAGAAAACCTGTCGCGCGATGACGCGGAGGAATTGCGTGCGCGAATCGAAGACGCGGGCTTTGCCTCTGCCGCCATCATCAACGCACAGGGCGCGAGGGTTGATGCGACGGAGGCTGCGAGCATTCCGCAAAGTAATGTGAAGAACAATCCTGCTATCGCAAAGAGCAATTCTGCTAATGCGAAGAGCAATCCGGCGACAGGTTCCTCCGCGCCGTCTTCTGTCAGGAGCGGCGTGCGCTCTACAGCTTTGACCGGCGCGCCCCTGCGCGAACTCGCTGTGTATGCGAGCGGCGCGGGCGCGCTCTTTAGCTCACGCGCGCCAGTCATCTTCGCGTCCGGCGACGAACGCAGCGCGCCCGTCCGCTTTAATGAAAAATCTTATCGTGGTCGCCTAGAAGTTTTTCCGAACGCGCGCGGCACGCTGACTGTCGTTAATGTGCTCGGCCTCGAAGATTACGTGCGCGGCGTCGTGCCGAACGAACTCTCGCCCGGCGGCTATCCGGCGATTGAAGCTTTGAAAGCGCAGGCCGTCGCCGCGCGCACTTACGCGGTCAAGAATCTCAACCAGTTTGCCTCTCAAGGATTCGACCTGCTGCCGACGACGCGCTCGCAGGTCTACGGCGGCCTCACGACGGAGCATCCGCTCTCGACGCGCGCGGTCGAAGAGACGCGCGGCATCGTCGCCACCTATCGCGGCGAAGCCATCAATGCGCTCTACACTTCGACCTGCGGCGGGCGCACGGAGGATGTCGAAAATATTTTCAACGAAGCCACGCCGTACCTGCGCGGGCGCGAGTGCGCGCTCGAAGGCAAAGCCGCGCTCGCCGCTTTCACAGTCAAGACTTCGCGCGAGCCTGCCGAGATACGAGACGAAGCGAACGCCGCTCTCCCGCGAGATGCAGCCGCGCTCGCCGTGCATGGCTTTCAAATCACGTCAACGCGCCTGACTGATGCGTGGCTCGCCCAGCCCTCATCCGTAGCGGAAGTTCGCGGCTGGCTCAACGCCGTCGCAAGGCTCACGCGACAGGCCGCGCCCGCGATAAGTGATGAAGCGACGCGCCCGCCCGGTTTCAGCAGCGCGCTCGCGTCAGCATTTTACGGCGAAGGCCGCGCAGATACTTTGATGGACAACGCGGACGTGGAGTACCTGCTCGCGTTTCGTGACGCGGGAGACGTGCCCGCGCAGAACCGCGCAGACGTTGCCATGCTGCTACGCGACGGCGCGTTGTCTCTCTATCCTGATGCGACCTTGAGGCCGCGTGAGGTGATGCCGCGCGGGCGTATGATTCGCGCCATCGCGCGGCTGCTCGAATCGCATAACGTTTTGCAGCTTCAGAAAGGAACCGCGAAGCCCACCGCGAGCGGCGCGCTGATTCTTCGCTCAAACAAAAATCGTGACCAGAGCATAGCGGTCAGCAGCGACGCTTATCTCTTTCGCGCTTTCGGTGACAACGCAGCGTACCAGATGCACTCTATCTCTCTGGTCGGAGGCGAGCCTGTGACGTTTCATTTGAACGCGGGCGGGCAGGTGGATTTTCTGGAAGCGAGACCGGCTCCGAACGGAGCATCGGCGGAAAGATTTTCGCCGTTCACAAACTGGACATCGGAACTCTCTCTCACGCAAACGCAGGCGCGCCTCTCGCGCTGGGCGAGAGGCATCGGCACGATGACTGACTTGCGCATCGCACAGCGCGGCTCGTCGCGCCGCGTGATAGACCTGGAGCTGGTCGGGACGAACGGCGCTGCTCACCTGCGCGGCGGTCGCATACGCTCGGCTCTCGGGCTACGCGAACAGCTCTTCGTGATAGACCGCCGTTATGATTCGCAGGGTCGCGTCGCGGGCTTTACCTTCACGGGGCGCGGCTGGGGTCACGGCGTCGGCCTCTGTCAAGTCGGGGCGTATGGACTGGCGAAACAGGGCTTGAGTTACGATAAGATTCTGAAAGCTTATTACACAGGGATTGAGCTAACGAAGATGTATTAAGCTTTTAACTCGTGCCGGATGAGTCAGTTAGTGCTGGGGTGATGATGTCATACGCTCGTGAGCGTAGCTTATACGCTCGCCAGCGCATAGCGTGCGCTGGCGAGCGCATGGTAGACACTCACGAGTGTACGTTCGACGCTTACGAGCGCACATTAGACGCTCACGAGAGCGCGACGGACACTGGCGAGCGAGCGACGGACACTCAGGAGATTATGCCGCACGCTCGTGAGTGTGCGACTTTCATTGCACTGTTGATTTCAAACATGGATAGCAGTCAAACTAAAGTTACGCTCTACGTCGTTCCCGGTTGTCCGCTCTGCGCGAGCGCGCGGCGGTGGCTTGAGAGGCATGCTATTGAATATTCGGAACGTGATGTGGCTAATGATTTCGGGGCGTTTAGAAAGATGTACAGGCTGACGAAGCAGCGGCTCGTGCCAGTCTTTGAAGCAAAGGGGCGCGCACTCGTGCGTCCCGGTGAAGAGGATTTGAGGAAGCTTCTTTTATCTTGATGCGATTTTCACGCGGACAAGTTTTAGGCGCGCTGTTGTTGCTCCTGCTTATCTGGCTGGTCATTATTTTTCGTCTGATTTACTCACACGCTTGAATCCTGCTGCTCCAACGCAAAAAAATATTATCGCCGTCGTCGGCCCGACCGCTTCGGGCAAGAGCGAGCTGGGCATCGAGCTTGCTTTGCGCATCGGCGGCGAGATTATCAACTGCGATTCCGTGCAGGTCTATCGCGGGATCGAGATTGCGACGGCCAAAGTCCCGCTCGCTTTGCGGCGCGGCGTGCCGCATCACCTGATAGATTTCGTGCCGCCGGAAATAAATTACACCGCCGGAGATTGGGCGCGCGAGGCTGCAACGAAGATCGAAGAGATAGAAGCGCGCGGGCGTGTCGCGCTGCTCGTCGGGGGCACAGGGTTTTATCTGCGCGCTCTGCGTAAACCGTTTTTCCCCAGCCCGCCGACGGATGAAAGATTACGCAAACGTTTGACAGAGATTAGAGAGCGGCGCGGCGCGCTCCATCTACACAAAATGCTCTCGCGCATTGATGCACAATCCGCCGGACAACTTTATCCGCTCGACTGGCCTCGCGTGCAGCGCGCTCTCGAAGTGCGACTGCAAACAGGAGTCCCGATGTTTGAGCAAATGCCCGCGCGTAAAGCTCCGCACGAGAGCGCGGCGCGGATACGTGTCTTCGCGCTCAACCCGCGCCGTGAGGAACTTTATCGCCGCATCAACACGCGCGCCGCAGCACACTTCGCCGCCGGACTCGTCGAAGAGGTGCGCTCTCTGCTCGAACGCGGCGTGCCCGCAAGCTCGAACGCGCTCGGCGCGCACGGCTACCGCCGCGTCGTGGAATATCTCAAAGGCCAGCGCACGCTTGAGAGCGCGATTGAGCAAACGAGGCTTGACGTACGTCATTACGCCAAAAGGCAACTCACGTGGTTTCGCCGCGAGGCGGGCGTCGAATGGGTCGAAGGCTTCGGCGACGACGCGCAAGTGCAAAGGGAAATCATTCAAAGGATAAAAGAAGAAGGGTAAAAGGGGAAGAGGGTCAAAGGTAAGGAGAAAGAATTAGAAACTTCCTTCGAGCCTCTTTTCCTTTGACCCGCTTCCCCTTTACCCTTTTACCCTCTTTCTCTCTTCTTTTACTTGTCACTGCTCTCACGCGTGTTGTAAGCTGACGCCTACATTTCATTGTCAGGCTGTCAATCAGACAGGAGGTGTTGGTGGAGAGCAAACCGGCACTGCAAAATATACAGGACGCGTTCCTGAACATGGCGCGCAGAGAGCGCAGCATGGTCACAATCTACCTGCTGCACGGCGCAAAGCTGACGGGGCGCATTAAGAGCTTCGATAAATTTTCGCTGCTGCTGGAAACAGGCTCGCAGGAACAGTTGATCTTCAAGCATGCCATCTCGACTATTTCACATTCGCGGCGCGCGAGCGGAGAGCTGCGCCAGCCGCTGCAAGCTTCCGCCACGCCTGCTGAAACTTCCGCTGATACGACTGGCCGGACAGACTCCTGACGCTTTCTTACGATTCGACATTTTGAGAGCGGGTGCGCGACCGTGAGCGGAGCTTTTCTGACCTTTGAAGGCATTGACGGCTGTGGCAAGTCTACGCAGTTGCGCCTCGTTGCGAGCGAGTTGCGGCTGCGCGGGCACGAGGTCGTGGCGACGCGTGAGCCGGGCGGTACGGCTTTGGGCAATCGCCTGCGCGCCGCCTTGCTGGATAAAGAAGAGAGCGTTGACCCGTTGGCCGAGCTGTTGATTTTTGCGGCAGACCGCGCGCAGCACGTGCGAACGCTGGTGCGTCCCGCGTTGGATTCCGGCCACATCGTGCTCTCTGACCGCTACGCGGATGCGACAGTCGCTTATCAGGGCGCGGGGCGCGGCTTCTCTTCAGAGTTAATCGCGGACGTGGTCGCGCTCGCCACCGGAGGTCTCAAGCCTGACCTCACGCTCATCTTCGATCTCTCCGTCGCGGAGGGCATCGCACGCGCACAGCGGCGAACCGATGGCAGCAGCCGGGGCGACCGTCTGGACTCCGAAGACGCGGCCTTTTACACGCGTGTCCGCCGCGCCTATCTTGCGCTGGCGAAAGCGGAGCCGGAGCGCGTCCGCATCATTGACGCCAGCGGCTCGGTCGATGAGACTCACGCGAAGGTGATGGAAGTGGTCATGCCAACTTTAGAGTTCCGAGTTCCAGATTCCAAGTTCCAAGTCTGAGAAGACGATTGACTTGGAGCTTGGAAGCTGGAACTTGAAACTTTTATGTTTTCTCGTTTAGTCGGAAACCAGCGTGTTAAAGAGAGCCTGCGGCGGATGCTCGCGGCGCGGCGCGTGCCGGGGGCGTTGCTGTTCGTGGGCGAAGCGGGCGTGGGCAAAAAACTGTTCGCGCTTGAGCTGGCAAAATCGCTCAACTGTCAGAGGCCGTTTGAAGAGGTCGAAGCCTGTGACCGTTGCGCGTCATGCGTTCGCATTACTGAATTGAGCTTTCACGCGCACACTTCCGATGAGGAAAATAAGAAGAGACTTATTCGGAGCGAGCATCCTGACGTTTGGCTGGTGCGCCCGTACAATCGCCTGATCAGAGTTGACCAGATGCGCGAGCTTGAACAGGAAGCAAACTTTCGTCCATACGAAGGCAGGGCGCGCATCTTTCTCATAGAGGATGCGGACAGGTTGAACGAACAGTCGTCAAATGCTCTGCTCAAGACTCTCGAAGAGCCTCCGCAGACTTCGCATTTGATTCTCATCACGTCGCGCCCGGCATCGCTGCTTCCGACGATCCGCTCGCGCTGTCAGGTGATTCGCTTTGCGCCGCTCGCCGTCGCGGAGATTGAAAAATATCTGCGGCACAGAGACAAAAAGTTATCTCAGGAGGAGGCGCGCCTGATAGCGTACGCGGCTCGCGGCAGCATCGGTCGCGCGCTCTCGACAGACCTCAAGGCTTATCTGATGCAACGCACGGCGATGCTTGAAGTGCTGGACGCGCTGGCCGTGACGAAAGACCGCGCGCGGCTCCTGCGTGCGGCGGAAGAGTTGACCGATGCGAAACGGAAAGAGGAATACGAGCCGCGACTCGGCATGCTGGAAACGCTCGTGCATGACGTATGGTCGCTCTCGCTCGGCGCAGCCCGTCAAGACCTCGCCCATGATGATCTGCGCGAACAGCTCTCGCACATCGGAGGACGGCTTGAGAGTCGCAGGGCGGCCAGATGGCTCTCACAGATTGAAGAGCATCGCCGCCTGCTCGAAGTCAATATCAACCGCAAGGTCGCCACCGACGCGCTGTTTCTGGCGATGTCCGAAGAATAAGATTATTCAAAACAGGGATAGACAGGATGAACAGGATGAAAAGATTTGAGATTCGAGATTTCAAATCTGAAATGAGCTTTAAGATTTCAAATCTCAAATCTGCTTATCTCAAATTCTTATCCTGTCCAGCTCTATTTTAAATTTCGTCCGGGTGAACATAATGGCTAAAAAAATTCTGATTGTGGATGACGACCCTGAGCTACACTCATTGATCGGCTTTGCGCTGAGGCGCGAGGGCTATGAGGTCTTGGAAGCGCACGACGCTTTCGAGGGGCTGGAGATTATCGAGAACGAGGTCGTCGATCTGGTTCTGCTCGATGTGATGATGCCGAAGATGGACGGGCTGATGATGCTCTCGCGCCTGCGCGAGAGCAATGAGGAGTTGCCTGTCATCGTGATGACCGCGCTGACGACGCCCGACACCGCCATCAGCGCGCTGCGCGATCAGGCGTGCGATTTTTTAGCCAAGCCCTTTGACGTGTCTCAGCTTCTCTCATCCGTCGAGGCCGTCTTCGAGATGATTCCGCAGGAGATCAAGATCGAAGTCCTCTCGGCGCGCCCCGAATGGATAGAGCTGCGCGTGCCCTGCGACCTGGCGGCGATTGACCCGCTCGAAAGAATGATGACGCAACTGAACACAGACATCCCTGCGGAGACCAGAGAGAGAGTAACCTACGCTTTCCGCGAGATGCTGCGTAATGCCATAGAGCACGGCGGCAAGAACGACCCCGCGCAGTCAGTCGAAGTAGGATTCCTGCACACGCCGCGCGTCATTCTCTATCGCATCAAAGACCCCGGCGAAGGCTTCAAGCTCGAATCTCTACATCACGCGGCCATCCTCAATCCAGAAGACGATCCGATTCAGCACGAGCGATACCGCGAAGAAAAAGGCATGCGTCCCGGCGGCTTCGGCATTCTCATTGCGCGCGAGATGGTGGACGAGATGGTTTATAACGAACAGCACAACGAAGTAATCCTGATTAAATATCTGGACAGCACGCAGACTTCTACTAAATCGCAGTAGAAAGAGTGGAAGGCGATTCTGACTTCTTTCCGGCAGCCCGGCGCGCGATGAGCGCAATCGTCAGCCCCACGATAAAGATATGTATCAGTAACTGCCTGAGCGAGAACGGGGGCGTCCGCAGGGCAGAGAGCGGCGTCACGATGCGGCTCATAAAGAAATAAACCACGACTCCGTAAATCATCCCGCAGACCACTCCCTGTTTTATTGATAACGGAATTTTGAAACTGACGAGGCAGTAAACCGTTGTGGCGACGAGCGCGATCAGAAAATGAATCAGGACACCGAGCACGACTGTCGCCCACCCGCCCTTATAAGAGGCCGGGCCGAGCAATCCGCCGGCGACGTACTGAAAGACCTTAACCGGAGTGATACCATTCATACCTGCGCTGATGCACGCAGCCGTGCCGTCCAGCACGCCTACAATCAAACCGCCAAAAATAATCGTCAGGAAAGCGCGCGGGCGTTCGAGGGAAGAAGCATTATCAACTGATTGGGCAGACATTGTTTTGTCCTCAATCTTCAAATTTGAAAGACACTGCAATATAGCGGGATAGCGTATGGCATCGGTCGCAAATATGAATCTGCTGAATGAGAGGCACGCTGAGGCGGGTCGGGTTGCCTACCTGTATTTAGTCCTCCAACCCATGATTTATAAATGAAGCCCTTCATAAGTTACTCGCCGATACAGGAACTATTTGACGGCGATATTATGATCATTTCTTCTTAAAAAG
Organism: uncultured Pyrinomonadaceae bacterium; assembly: GCA_964246305.1. GTDB lineage: Bacteria > Acidobacteriota > Blastocatellia > Pyrinomonadales > Pyrinomonadaceae > JACMLC01. The sequence continues at coordinate 130,437 of CAXTPS010000010.1, read as the reverse complement.
ATCAGCGACACCGACTGTAAATCCGGCAAAGACACCGATGCGCGGGGCTTCCGGATTGAGACCAAAACGCATTCCGGCATCGAACTGAAATCGCCTGTTCACTTTATAAGTAAGCGCGCCAAGCGCAAAAATCCCTCGCGGTTGCACATCATCCGAGCTTTGCCCTGCGAGTTCCGCGACGAAGCCGAAATCGTTCTCGAACTCACGAGAGAAAGAGAGCGCCGCCTGTCCGCCGGAAGCGCGACGGTTACTGTCTTCTCGCCCGACGTTGAGATATGCGACGTTGAAATCTATATCCGTTTCGCCCACCTTCTTACTCACGAGGGCGACAATCCGATGGTCAAAGCGTCCCGTGCCAAGCCCTTTCTTCTCACTTGCCGACGGCAGTTTTATGTAGTAAGCGAAAGCCAACGCCGGATGCTGTTCGGTATCTTCGAGCGCAAGCACTTGAAAGCCGAGCCGTATGTCGCCGATACCGGTCGTGCGCATTCTCATTTCATCCGTCTCCGATATGACAGAATCGAGACTGAAATCTAAGAGAAGATGTTTGCTGGCGGCAAAACGTAAAGTGAGAGGCGCGGCCTGTTGTGCGCGAAAATCATCTGCGCGGAAGTTACCATCGTACCCGTACTCAAGTTGAAGCACACCCGGCCTCTGAAATTCGGCGGGATTGGCGATACTCGGTCGGCTCGGTTGAATAAATTCCTCTTCCTCGCTTGCAGATTGCCCGGCAGAAGGCGATGCAGGAAGGCTGTCGCTGACGGGAACGATCATCTGCTGTGCCTGTATCACCACCACAGATGTCAGGAAAAATGAAACTACCCATAATATGGAGGCAAGCTTTTTACCGGCGTATCTGTATTCAGTCCTGTTCATTTCAACCTCTCCCCAAACGTCATTTTTTGCGCTTGTTTAGCCAACGGGTCAACAGATTATCCTGGCGCTGAATGTTCCTTATAGAAATAACATCCAATCAAATGCGGCCTCATGCCCGAATCTAACCGGGCGTGCATTCAACTATGCAACGGCCAAGTTGACGATGAAATGCAAGCTAACTCGCGCTCCGATTCAATGAGTTGTTGGGCCGCAGCCTGATGACTGTGCGCTACCATTCGTAATAATGTATCCCATCCCTAATAGTGTGTTGTTTGATGCGACCCTGTCCCTCAATCCTAAACTCACCCACACCGTCTCGCGTCCCACCGAATACACCGCGCAGAATAACCAAACCGTCGTTTGAAAGTGCGCCAGCAAGTTTGCCTCCGGCCTCGATTATCAGAGTTGCGCCACGGTTGACCCTGGTAGACCCTTCAATTGCTCCGTGAACAGTGACAAGTGAGCCAGATTGTAAACTGACCGACCCCTGTTGTTTGCCAGTAATGAAGGAAGTAACTCCCCGTTGAATATTAAGTGAGCCTTGAATCACGCCTGCTAGCGTGAGTTGACCGGATTCCACATATACGCTCCCCGCATGTGTGCTAGTAAGCACGCAGTCTTCGCGAATAACGAGTGGAGGAACCTCAGGACCATCCATCCAATCTTTAGGATATTGATCTGTCATAAATATAACTCCCTTCAAATACATGCGTACCAACTACTATTAGACTGCCTCAGGCGGCATAACACGCTCAATAGCGAGTTGTAATTGGGTATGATATGCGCATTGAGGCAACAGGTCAGAGCCAACTACGGTAGCAGCAGAAAATTTAACCATCGCCAGCTCTCTGATGTCTTCGTATCTTTGAGATTTGAATTATGTAATCAAGACGAGTTGCTGTTCAGGCTCTTCGGCTTCTGCCGCAACGCCTTCGGCGAGGAGCTTTTCGGTCTCTTTGACAAAGGCTTCGACGATGTCTGCGCCGGCGACTTTGCGCATGGGGACGCCGTTTTTGTAGATCATGCCGACGTTGCGTCCGAAGGTGACGCCGAGTTGTGAGTCGTGAGCCTCGCCCGGCCCGTTCACCGCGCAGCCCATGATTGAGAGATGGAGGGGTTCTTCGATGTGCGAGAGGCGGCGTTCGATCTCTGTCACGATGCCTACGAAATCATCCACGTCGAGACGCCCGCAGGTCGGGCAGGCGACGACCGTCACGCCGCGCTTTCTGAGTTCGAGAGATTTCAGAATCTCCCACGCGACGCGCACCTCTTCCTGCGGCTCTGCCGCGAGCGAGACGCGTATCGTGTCGCCGATACCTTCGTGCAGGAGTATGCCGAGACCGATGGCGGATTTGATAGAGCCGCTAAAGGCTGTGCCAGCTTCCGTCACGCCGAGATGCAAAGGGTAATCAACCTGTTCGGATAACAAGCGATACGCGGCGACCGTGCGGCGCACATCCGAGGCTTTGAGCGAGATGATGATGTCTTGAAAATCCAAGTCTTCGAGAATCCGTATGTGGCGCAGCGCGGATTCGACCATCGCTTCGGGAGTCGCCGTGCCGTACTTTTTTAAAAGGTCTTTTTCGAGCGAGCCGCCGTTGACGCCTATGCGAATCGGGATGCCGCGCTCTTTGGTCGCGCGCACGACCTCGCGCACGCGCTCAATCGCGCCGATGTTGCCGGGGTTCAGGCGCAGCTTATCAATGCCGGCTTCTAAAGCGAGCAGGGCGAGCTTGTAATGAAAGTGTATGTCCGCGACGAGCGGCACATCGGGCACGCGCTTTCTAATCTCTTTGAGCGCGAGAGCGGCATCTTTATCCGGCACGGCGAGCCGCACTATCTCGCAGCCAGCGCGCATCATCTCTTCTATCTGCGCGACAGTCGCATCCACGTCAACCGTATCGGTCTTCGTCATAGACTGGATAGCGACGGGCGCGCCTCCGCCGATCTGCACGTGTTTGACTTTGACTGCTCTGGTAGTTCGCATAAAAAAGTTTCGGGTTCCAAGTTCCGGGTTCCAAGTTTCAAGCCGTTTCTGACTTGGAATTTGGAACCCGGAATTTGGAACTCATTTCTGTGGCGCGGTGGCGGGTGGCGGATCGCTTTTGCGTAGGCTCGACGCCACTTTCAAAAGATCGTTGGTGATGACGAAGCCCATCAGGAGCAGTAGGACGACGAAGCCGACCTGCTGTATGCGCTCCCTGACGGTCATGGATAACTTCTTCCCGACGACCGCGAGCACTGCTTCGACGAGCAGGATAAAGATCGCGCCGCCGTCGAGCACAGGAATCGGCAGCAGGTTAAAGACGCCCAGATTCAGGCTCATAAAAGCGAGCATGAAAAAGACGCCTTCCCAGCCGAAGTCGTTGGCGACGCGCGAAGATTCCTGTGCGATGCCGATTGGCCCCGACAGCGTATCGCGGACGGAGCGTTGACCGCTAAAGACCTGCCCCAGAGCCTTTGCTGTGAGGCGTATGATCTCGACGTTAGTGCTGACGGAATAGCTCACAGCCGCGCCCGCCCCGACACGCTCCAATGGCTCTTTGCCGAAACCGAAGCCCAGACGCTCTTTGCCGTCCGACAGGCGGCGAGGCGTGGCGGCCAGTTCTTTACGCTCGCCGTTGGCGCGCTCGACAGTCAGGCGAAGCTGCTCGGACTTGTGGTCTGTGATGAACTGCGTGACCTGCTCTTTGTTGCGCGCCAGCTCGTCGTTGATCTTGATTATGCGGTCGCCTTTTTGCATCCCCGCTTCCGATGCCGGAGTTCCCTCTTCGACCGCGCCGACGATGACAGGCTTTGCGCCCGCGTCCGGCTCCAGGTCAAGACTGCCGAGCGCGTTGCCGCGATCATCCGTGCGGCGCGTCGGCTTAACGGTTAGGGGAATGCGCTGGCCGCTTCTCTCGACGACGAGCGGAAGCTGCTGGTCGGGCGCGAGCAGCGTGTCGTTGACGATACGATCCCACGTCGGATTATCTTTGCCGTCGTATGAGACGATGCGGTCGCCGGGTTTGATTCCGGCTTGCGCGGCGGCTCCGTTCTCGGCCACGCTCATCACAATCGGAGCGGGCATCACCGGCACGCCCTGCCACATCGCGCCGATGAACGGAATCGTCAGAGCCGTGAGCACGTTCATCACGGGTCCTGCCACCGAGACTAAAAACTTTTGCCAGCGCGGGCGCAGGCTGTACTGCTCCGCGACCGGAATGTCACTCGCTCCCTCGCCTTCAATCGGAGCGTTGGATTCATCGCCGCCGAGTTTGACATAACCGCCGAGCGGAATCGCAGAGACGCGATAATCGGTCGTGCCCCACTTTCTTCCGAGGAGGCGCGGGCCGAATCCGACCGAGAAGGTCTCGACGCGAATGCCTAACAGCTTCGCGACAATGAAATGACCGAACTCGTGTATCACCACGGCTGCGCCGAGGATAAAAATAAAGGCGAGGCCGCCAATCAAATAAGTCATCTGTCCGTAACTCTCGTTCTCAAAAAATTTTCAGCGAAACCTTTTCGCAATCGAGCTTTAGACTCTCTTGCGCACACATCAGTTGCACATCAGTTTACAGGGCAAAGCGCAAAAGGTAAAACTTTGGGATTGGTCTTTATGGTTTGGTCTTTGTTTGTTTTACTCATCTCGAATTATAAAACTCAAGGTTAAGTCACGTGCAAAGTCCAAAGACCTAAGACCCAAGAGCATTTCTCTGTGCAATCTTCTGCCTCGCCAGTTGGCGCGCGTCGCGGTCTGCTTCGAGCACTACGCCGAGGCTTTCGACTTTCTCTATCATGTGCTCGTTCATCACCTCTTCGATGACCTGCGCGATGTCCGTCAAAGAGATTCGCTCTTCGATAAAAGCCTGCACTGCCTCTTCGTTAGCCGCATTCAGAGCAGCCGGAAGCGTGCCGCCTTCGCGCAGTGCGCGATAAGCCAGAGCGATGCAGGGAAAGCGTTCGGCGTCAGGAGATTCAAAATGGAGCGCGGAGAGTTTCGTCAGGTCGAGCGGCGGCAGATCGCACGGATATCTTTGCGGATAAGTCAGCGCATATTGAATCGCGTGGCGCATGTCCGTCACGCCCATCTGCGCGATGACCGAGCCGTCCACCAATTCAATCATCGAATGCACGACAGATTCCGGATGGACGACGACATCAATGCGGTCTGCGCTGTAGCCGAAGAGCCAGTGCGCCTCGATCACTTCAAGCCCTTTGTTCATCAAAGTCGCACAATCAATAGTTATCTTGTCGCCCATTCTCCACGTCGGGTGGTTCAAAGCTTCGGCGACGCTCGCCGCCTGCATCTCTGCGCGGCTGCGCGTGCGGAACGGGCCGCCCGAAGCTGTCAGTATCAAGCGGCGAACTTCCCCGCGCGCCTCGCCGCGCAAGCACTGATGCAGAGCATTATGTTCGGAATCAACCGGCAGCAGTTCCGCGCCGGACTTTTGCGCCGCGCGCGTCATCAGCTCGCCCGCCATCACGAGCGTCTCTTTGTTGGCGAGTGCGACACGCTTTCCGGCTTCGAGCGCACGCAGGGTCGGCACGAATCCGACCGCGCCGACCGTCCCGCTGACGACAATTTCCGCGTCCGAATGTGTCGCCACTTCGACCAGTCCCGCTTCGCCAATCAGGATGCGCGGCAGGTCTACGTCCTGCTTGAACAACTCTGCGCGCAGCTCTTCGGCGCACTCTTCGGACTCGACCGAGACGAGTTCCGGCAGATGCGACGCGACCTGCTCTGCCAGCTTCTGCATGTTGCGCCCCGCGCCGAGCGCGACGACGCGAAAACTCTCCGCGCCGAGAGACTCGACCACGCGCAAAGTGTTGCGCCCGATTGAGCCGGTCGAGCCGAGAATACTGATGGCTTTGGTCTTCATTAAGCTTTACGGTTCCGGCGCGGCGGGTTCATACGGGTCTAAGAGTTTAATCGTTTGCCCCTTATCGTTTTGATAAGAAGCGTCTATCACACGCCACGCGCGATTGCTCTGATACAGCAGGTCAACTCTAGCCTTCACAGTGCGCCGCTCGCCGATGACCCTCAGATACAGCGTCGCTTCGCCGCCCGCATTCTGTGAATTGATGTTGCCCGTCACAAAGCGGCCAAAGTCGTTAACCTGCCCGATGTCCTGCTTCAGCTTCTCATTCTTTTTCAAAAATGTTCGCGCCGTCGCAGCGGCTTCGCTCTTGCCAATCGAGTAAACGGCGAGGCCGACAATCGCGCCGACGAAGATTGCTATCAGCAACGCTCCCGCGACCACGACGCCCCCGATGACTATGAACAGCTTCTTTGTCGTCATGATGAAAAGCGCGTCACAAATTACCCCTCAACTCTCTGTGCCGCTAAAGAAAAAAAGCCGATTTCCCGCAAAGGCGCAAAGAAGAAAGGGTGTAGGGTGTAGGGTGTAGGCATAGAAAAGCACAACTGTCTTTCACTAAACCCTACACCCTACACCCTTGTTAAAGCCTTTGCGGGAGATTTCTTCTATGAAAAATAGACTAGCGCGAAATAGTAGATGAGCGGCGCGTTAAAGAGCAAGCTATCGAGGCGATCAAGCAGGCCGCCGTGGCCGGGCAGGATGTTTGCCGCATCCTTCGCGCCCGCGCTGCGTTTGAGCGCGCTCTCAGTCAAATCACCTGCCACGCCGAAGACATTCATCGCCGCCGCCAGAGGCAGCGCGGCCTTCAAACTCAATTCAGGGAAGAACCAGTAGTGCGCCGCCACGCTCGCCAGCAGGCTCGCCAGCATGCCGCCTACGGCTCCCTCCCACGTCTTGCCCGGACTTATCTTCGGCGCAAGCTTATGACGACCGAAAGTTCTGCCAGTATAATAAGCACCCGTGTCAGACCCCATCACGATGAGAAAGAAAAAGAAGAGCAGATGTGCGGAAAGACGTTCGTCGAACCCCATACGCAGAGAGACCAGATGGCCGCCGAGCAACGCCACGTACAGCACACCGAGCAGGGTTGCTCCGGTGGACGCGATCATCTTGTCGAAGGGCGCGCCCTTCAACATCTCTGACGCCAGAGCCGCGATGACGAACACGATCAAAGTCAAAAGCAGAAGTTGCGGAGCCTTGCCCGGCGCGTCAAAGAAAAACCCGACGAACAATCCAGCCGCTCCCATAAACCCGACCGCCACATCCGGCTTCATCCCGCGCCCCTTCGCCAGCAACCAGAACTCGTGCAGTCCAAGCACCATCGCCGACACAGCGATCAAGATAAACAAAGGCCAGAGCCACGGAAAATAGATTGAAGCGATCAGGATGGGCAGGGCGATGAGCGCGGTGATGATTCGGGACATTTAGTTAGGGTGAAAGGGGTAGGGGGTAGGGGGTAGGTAAGAAAAAGTTTTTCTACACCCTACCCCCTATCCCCTTCACCCTTATTTTGCGTTGGCGACCAGTTTGAGACCGCCGAAGCGACGGTCACGGCGTTGGAAATCAGCGATGGCTTCGAGCAGATGCAGGCGGCGAAAATCAGGCCACAGGGTCTCGGTGACGTGTATCTCGCTGTAAGCGGTCTGCCACAAAAGAAAGTTCGAGATACGCATCTCGCCGCTCGTGCGTACCAGCAGGTCAAGCTCGGGCAGGCCGTTTGTGTAAAGGCTCTGTGCGATCTCTTCCTCGGTTAATTCTTCGGGTCGCCTGCCCTCTTCCATCAGCCTTCGCATGGCTGCGCGACAGGCATCAACTATCTCCGCGCGCCCGCCATAATTCAGAGCGACGCTCAAGACCATTCCGGTATTGCCCGACGTTCGGTCGGTCGCCCTCGTGATTTCACGTCGCACAGTATCAGACAGAGCTTTGATGCGACCGATGGCCTGAAAGCGTATGTTCTGCCGGTCAATCTCATCAAGCTCCAATCTCAGGTAACGCCGCAGCATACGCATCAACGCATCAACTTCCAGACGCGGGCGTTTCCAGTTTTCGGTCGAGAAAGCATAGAGCGTGAGCGCGCCGAGTCCGAGCCGCGCCCCAGTGTCAACGGCGGCGCGCACGGCTTCGACTCCGGCGCGATGCCCTGCGATGCGCGGCTGCCCGCGTTGCGCAGCCCAACGCCCGTTGCCGTCCATGATAATCGCCACATGTCGCGGCAGACGCTCCCATTCGAGCGCGGACAACAAGACCTCGTCGCGCGTTCCCGGCTGCACCACTTCTGCAAAATCAGTAAGCATCAATTAAAAGGGGTCTTTGGTCTTTGTAATTAGGTCTTTGTTTCTTTTCGCGGACGTTGAGATTTCAGGTCGCAACTGGCGATAGCGTGCAAAGACCAAAGCACAAAGTCCCAGGTTGCCTTTTACCTTTTTACTTCGCGCACGCGAGAGTGTCAATCATATCGCACGCGTAGCAACGTCAGCCCGCATGCCGGAGCTGTGACGATTTCCCGCGTGCGCGTTCCCGTTTCAATCGCATTTGAAATCATCAACGTGTCCATCTCGCCGCGCCCGACGGCCAGCAACGCGCCCACTATCGAGCGCACCATGTAACGCAAAAATCCGTTCGCGCTGATTTCAATCTCAATCAGAGACGCACGCGCACGCTCATCCCAAATAGCATTGATTTCAAGCAAAGTCACCAGGCGCACGCGCGACTGTGCGTCCGTCTGCGCGGACGAAAAAGCAGTCCAGTCATGCTCGCCCGTAAACAGTCGGGCGCACTCACGCATACGTTCAAGGTCGAGCTGTCTGGCTTCCCCGTGTGCGTAGCGAATCCAGAACGGCGACACGATGCGCGAGTTGATGACGCGATAGACATAGGTTTTGCCGCGCGCGGAATAACGTGCATGAAAATCATCGTGGACGATCTCTGCTTCATGCACGCGCACATCGCGCTCAAGATTTCCATTGATCGCCGCGCGCAGCTTCTCCGCCGCAAATTCGTGTTCCAGGTGAACGCTCGCCACCTGCCCTTCGGCATGCACGCCCGCATCCGTCCGACCCGAACCATGCACCGTCACCGCGCGACCGTCGAGCAAAGAGAGGACGCGCCCCAACTCTCCCTGCACAGTCCGCTGCCCGTCCTGTATCTGCCAGCCGTGAAAATCCGTCCCGTCGTATTGCAGCGTCAGCTTGTAATTCATAAATCAGTTGGCAGTTGGCAGTGTGCAGTTGGCAGTAAGTACGTTGAGCTTAACATTGAGCGACAAATCTCTTCGTCTGCCAACTGCCAACTGCTAACTGCCAACTGTTTTTCTGCTTCCCGGCTTGGTCGCCACGTCGCCTCTGGCGCAGGCTTCGCAGGATGCGGGAGCGACGGACGGGACTTCGAGTGTGGCGAGTGCGACGCGTGCTAATCCTACGTCTGCGCGTCCGGCTGAGCGATCAATGATAGAGGCCGCGCCGACGATGCGTGCGCCCGCCGCGCTTAACGCTCCGATTGTCTCGCGCGTCGAGCCGCCGGTCGTGATGACATCTTCGATGACGAGCACGCTCTCGCCCGGACGGATGGTGAAGCCGCGCCTGAGCGTCATCTGTCCGGCGGCATCACGCTCCGTCCAGATGAATCTCGCGCCGAGCGCGCGTGCCACTTCATAGCCGATGACGAGTCCGCCGATGGCAGGCGCAGCGACGGTCTCAATTCTCTGTTCCTGAAAACGCTCTGCGAGCGCGCGGCCAAAAGCTTCGGCTTCCCACGGGTGTTGCAGGACGAGCGCGCATTGCAGATAGCTCTCGCTGTGCAGGCCGCTCGACAGCACGAAATGGCCTTCGAGCAGCGCGCCCGTGCGTTTGAATCTTTCGATCACCTCTTCGGCTTGCAAGCGTTTCTCCTGAAATTATTTCTACTGCCTCGGATTCGTAATCGGGCGCGGGTCAAAGTATGCGCTGATCTCTGTGAGCTGTCCGTCCACGATGCGAAAGCATTCGCATATCGGAATCACGCCCATCGGGGTATCCACTTCCCAGCGCGTCGTTACATACTCGCCTTCCGCGACGTGCCGCTTGATGTTCACGTCGTTGACCAGAGGGAACACGTTGGGCAGATATGCGAGCACGGCTTTTGCACCGACGAGCGTTGGCATCAAAGGCTCTTCAAAAACCACATCGGAAGCGAACGGGACTTTGCTTAAATCTTTATCGCGCAGAGCGTAGATATAGCTTTCGACGATTTTGATATTGGGATTTTCCATCACATTCTCCATTCAATCAAATTATGCGCCGCGGCTTGAAAGAATTTGCGCGGCTGAACTTCTACGCTTATTGCTACGCGCCGCAAAGCCTGATTGGTTCTACACAGAGTATCACGTCTATGCTTTATCATTGACGCCTGTCTGCTATACAATGCGACTTAATGGCAGTGCGTCTTAACCTCGTTTCCGACTCTCCCCTTGTCCAAGAGACCGTCGAAGTGCTACGCGTGTGCGGCGGTCGGGCTACGGCTGCGGACATCGCAGACCTCGTCCTGAAACTGTCGGATATTGATTTGGAGCTGGCCGCCTTGCTCGTCGCAGACATGATCAAGGACGATCATCGCCTGTGCCTGCGAGACGGCGCGACGGTCGAGCTGCTGTGCGAAGACGCGGAGGCGCGACTGCTGCATGAATCGGATTTCGTCGTCGTTGACCTTGAGACGACGGGAGCCAAGACGCCGCCCTGTCGCATCACAGAGATCGGAGCTTACCGCGTCAGTCAGGGACGAATCGTCGCAGAGTTTCAGACGCTCGTTAATCCTGAGATGCAGATTCCTCCGTTCATAGTGAATCTGACCGGCATCACGAATCAGATGGTCAGGGACGCGCCGCGCTTCGCGGATGTCGCGCCCGAATGGCTCGACTTCGCGGGCGACGCAGTACTCGTCGCGCACAACGCTTCGTTCGACGTGCGCTTTTTGAATCACGAGCTGTCGCGCGTTTTTCCCGGTCGCCGGATGGTGAACTCTAATCTCTGCACAGTCGTCCTCTCACGCCGTATCTTTCCCGGCCTGATGAACTACAGGCTGCAAACGGTCGCGGAGCATTTCTCAATCTCGATTCATAACCGCCATCGCGCCGCCGGCGACGCACGCGCCACCGCCGAAATCTTCCTGCACATGCTTGAGCGTATGAGCGAACACGGCGTGCGCGACCTCGCAGCCGCACGGCAATTCAGAATCAATAGCTAAAGAATCTCAATTGCTTTTCTTTGTATCTTTGCGCCTTTGCGTGAGAATAATTTTCTCGCAAAGGCGCAAAGACGTAAAGGATTAAACCGCTGTCTCATTTTCTCCCGGCGTCTCTCCAGCATCTGCTCGATTAAATACTTTGCTCTTGAGCAAGCCGCGCACGATGAATGCCAGAATGATGAGCGCCGCGAGCCCTATGCCGATGGCCGGATAATAACGCGAGAGGAGTTCCTTCGCCTGCGTGCCGTAATGCGCCGCGAGATAGCCTTCGAGCAGGTAACGAAAGGCGCGACCGACCGCGACGGCGACGGCAAAGCGCAGCACGTTGACGCGAAAGACGCCCGCCGAGATGACAAAGAGCTTGAACGGAAAAGGCGGCGGCAGGAGCGATGCGATGAGGACTGAGAGCACATCGTAACGATCCAGCAACTCTTTGACGCGCGCCTGCTTGCTCTCGGAAAATCTGGCTAGAGCGCGCCGTCCCGCACGCTGCGAGATGTAATAGAGAATGACGCATCCGGCGACAGAGCCGAGCGTCGCGGCAGCCGCGTAAATCAACATCCACGCCGGATGCGCGGTCGTCAACAGCAGCATCACAGCATCCGGCCCGCCCGGCAGCGGTATCAACGCAGAATCCAACAGCGCAATCGCAAACAACCCGAACGGCCCGTAAGCCACCAAATATTTCGAGACCGCCATCAGGCCGTTACTAATCTTATGCAAGAGCCATTTCAAAATTTATTATCAATCCTCTTCAAAGAAATCTATCATTTACTCATTTACTCATTGAAAAATGGTTCACTGAACAGATGAGTAAATAAATAAATTCTCTACCCGTCGCTCTTCGCCTGTGCGTTAAGAATCTCGCTCGCGGGTGGCTCGATCTTTCCCCCGCCGCGATGCATGATGAAATAGACAATCAGGCCGATCACGCAGAAGACGAGCACGATGCCTAAGATAGCCGCCCCATAATTTTTTATAAACTCAAGCACGTGCTCACCGTAAAAGACCGCCAGCGCGCCCTCGATGTAATAACGCAGGCTGCGCGCGATCAGAACCGTCAGCACGAAACGCCAGCGCGGATATTCGAGCGCGCCCGCCGTCGCCACGAAAATCTTGAAAGGCATCGGCGGCGGCAGGAGCGCGGGGACGGCTATCGCCAGAAAACCGAAGCGAGCGTAAGCGCGCTCGACCCGCTCCAGGTGATCGCTGCGAAAGCGGCGGCGCAGCACCGCCTGCCCTCCGCGCCTCAAGATCGTGTAGAGCAGCAGGCAGCCGATGACCGAACCGGCGGCGGCGAATAATGGAAAGTAGAAAACCGCCTTGTGGTCTGTGGCGCAACGCATCACGACCAGATAATCGTTGATTTCGGGAAGCGAGAGGAGCGAGGAATCAAGCGCGCCGATCAAGATCATCGCGGGCGCGGCTGCATACATCGGCACGCCTATGATGAACTGCTCCAGCCACGTTACGATGTAGGCAAAGGAATGCTGAACCCAATGATAAGCGTCGCCCAACCAAGTGAACATAAGTTCCGAGTTCCGAGTTCCAAACTCCAAGTTCCGAATCGCATTGACTTGGAATTTGGAACTCGGAACTCGGAACTTGATCTATTTCGCCGGAGTGAAAACACTCGGCGTGTCGTAAGTGACGCCGAAGGTGACGCCTGAGCGGGAACTGAATTTTGAAAGCCCCGCGATGCCCGCGATGTCGAACCGCAGCCCTGCGGCTTTAACCTGCATGCCGAGTCGCGCTTCGCTCTGAGACTCTGTGCCGAGCGGAGCCTGACCGCTGCGCGTATTGGCGCGACCGTTGATCTCCGCCGCGATATTGAACTGCCTGTGAACGCGTATGATTCCGGCAAACCCGTAGAGCAGCACGTCGTTCTGCGTAAACTTTTCGAGCGGCGCAGTCAGAATGCCTATCCCCAGATTGCCGAAGAGATTGACGCGCGCGTCCCGCCCGAACTTTTTCCCGAAGAGGAACGCGCCGTAAGCGTTGGTTTGATTGACGCCGATGCCGCGCGACTGGTTCGAGTTCGGCAGTTGCACGCCGAAGCGAAAGCCCAGTGACGGGCCGCGCTTAGTCTCTGCGCGCAGCTTGATTTTGGTCGAGAGCGTGAAATCGCCCGTGTCGTTCGTAGTGGTCGTGCCCGGCGCAAAGCCTAGTTGAATCGGCGACGGCACGGTCTGTGAATTGACGCTCAAAACATTCTGCGCCACGCCGTCTATCTGCACTTCAACGTTCGGCGAAAGCCCTATGCTGATGCCGATGACGCCGACGCGCGTCAGATCGCCCGTCAAGCCTGAGAGCGGAAATTTCGTGTCCTGCAAGAAATCAATTCCGGCCTCGACGCGCAAAGAGCCGGGCGGGATGATGTCCACGTCCTCCGTGATTAAAGGACGCTGCTGCGCCTGCACCGCAATCGCGCACAGCATAGCACAGCACAGCAACAGGCTTGTTCGTAAAACATATTTGCGAAGCGACATGACTTGAGACCGTTTCTCTGAGCAAGCTTAGAATGAGCAACACACGAATTGTAACGGCACACGCGCCGGATGGTCAATGCAGAGTCTCACACAGAATTATTGATCTACTATTGATTAACCACAGAGCATAGAGAGGCACACAGAGAATTAAGTATGCTTTCCTGTGGCTGCTCAAAGCAATGTTTTGAGCTTCTTTAACACTTCACTTATCACAGAAGCAGGAAGCCTGGCGATCAATTCTGCTTCTCGCATTTTCCAATCTAAACTCTTAGCTTGATCCGATAATACAGCCCCTGAGACTTTCAAACCTGTGGGAATCACAACCTCAAAAGGATAGCCTTTGATCTGATTCGTAATCGGGCAAAAAATAGCTAAGCCAACTTTCCGATTGTATGTGACAGGCGAAAGAACCAAAGCCGGACGCCTGCCAGATTGCTCATGCCCGGCCTGCGGGTTTAAGCTAATCCAAACAGCATCTCCGCGATCAGGAACGTATGCCATTACCAAACCTCTTTACCGCGAGAGCTTCCGGTGTCAACTTCTTCATGGAGATTGCGCTTAGTGATTTTGGACAGTAAGTCTTCAAGAGCGAATTCCGATTCCAATATAGGAGTGACAACGATTTTGCCCTGCTCCAAAGAGACTTCGACCATCGAGCCTTGCTCAACCTTTGATTCGACAGCAAAAGATTTTGGGATGCGTAAAGCAAGGCTATTGCCCCATTTTTGGATTTGCACTTTCATGATAACGCTCCTTTCGTATCTACAAAGAAGATACAAGATGGATTTGAAATTTGCAATGAAGAGAATTCAGCATAACGGCGCATTCTGTCTTCCCCTCTGTGTGCTCTGTGGCTAATCCCTTGCGGAATGGATATGTTACTATAAGCCTTCATCAATCATGACTACAAAACCTTTGCTCATCGGCGGAGAGTGGCGCGCGACGGATAATCTACAGCCGGTGCGTGCGCCTTACACGGGCGAGAGTCTGGCTGAAGTCTCTTATGCCACGCGCGCGGATGTTGAAGAAGCCATCGACGCCGCAGTCTCTGCCGCCGCGTTGATGCGCGCACTACCGCGTTATGAGATCGCGGAAGCCTTGCGACGCATCGCGGACTATATCAAGGGACGCATTGAAGAGTTTGCGCGCACGATTGCACAGGAGAGCGCGAAACCCATCTTTGCCGCACGCGGCGAGGCTGACCGCAGCGTCTCGACTTTCATCTTCGCTTCTGAAGAGGCGCGACGTTTCGCGGGCGAGGTCGTGCCCGTTGATACGCAGGCTATGGGACGCGGGCGTTTCGGCTGGACTGAGCGTGCGCCGCGCGGGGTGATTTTCGGCATCACTCCTTTCAACTTTCCGCTCAATCTGGTCGCGCACAAGGTCGCGCCCGCGCTCGCCTCGCGCAATGCGATTATCATCAAGCCAAGTCCGCGCACGCCCCTCTCCTCGCTCATGCTCGGCGAAGCTTTCCTCGCATCCGGCCTGCCGAAGGCCGCGCTGCAAATCGTGCCGATGGATATTCCGCTGCTGGACATCGTGTTCGACGACGAGCGCGTCGGGATGGTCTCTTTCACCGGCAGCGCAGAGGTCGGGTGGAAGATACGCGCGCGTGCGCCGCACAAGCAGGTGACGCTTGAGCTTGGCGGCAATGCTCCGGTGATCGTTGACGAGACGGCTGACATAAAATATTCGGTGAAACGTTCCGTCACGGCTGCGTTCGGCTACGCGGGACAGGTGTGCATCTCCGCGCAGCGTTTCTTCATACACGAAAGCATCGCGGACGAGTGGACGAATCTGTTTGTGGAGGGCGCGAAAAATTTACGCGCAGGCGATCCGATGGACGAAGCGACACAGCTCTCTGTGATGATTGACGAAGCGGCGGCGCGGCGCGCGGAGAGTTGGGTTAATGAAGCCGTGAGCGCGGGCGCGCGTCTGCTTTGCGGGGGCACGCGGCGCGGCGCGTTGCTCGAAGCGACCGTGCTGGCAGACGTGCATGAAGAGATGCGCGTCTGCTCTGAAGAGATTTTCGCGCCGGTCGCAACCGTTCAGACTTTCGGCGACTTCGATGAAGCTCTGGCGGCAGCCAACAACACGCGTTACGGATTGCAGGCGGGCGTCTTCACGCGCGACTTGCCGCGCATTTACAGGGCCGCGCAAACACTGGAATTCGGCGGCGTGATGATTAACGACGCGCCCGCTTTTCGCGTGGACAACATGCCGTATGGCGGCGTCAAGCTCTCCGGCGCGGGACGCGAGGGCGTGCGCTACGCGATGGAAGAGATGACGGAGCCGCGCATCATCGTGGTTGACCCGACGAGATGATTTGAAATCTCAAATCTCAAATCTCAGATATGAGGCGAAAACTTTTGAAAAAACATTTTGCTGTTTATCTCCTGCTCGCATTTCTTTCATTCTTCACAATCAAGACACACGGCGCGCATGTCTCGGCGCAGCAGAGCGGGGCGGCTCAAACATCTGCGCCGACGAGTATTAATCTCGCGGGCTTGAAAGAGCGTGTGACGGTCAGGCGCGACGAGCGCGGGATTCCGTATATAGAGGCCGCGAATGAGAGCGATCTCTATTTCGCGCAGGGGTATGTGACGGCGAGCGACCGTTTGTGGGAGATGGACTTGCTGCGGCGGACTGCGCGCGGCGAGCTGTCGGAAATCTTCGGGAGCAGGGCGTTAGAGGAAGATAAGAAGCATCGTATTTTCGGGTTCGCGCAGTTGTCGGAAGGAATGCTGCCGCAACTCCCTGTCGCGGAGCGGGCTGCGCTCGAAGCTTACGCGCGCGGCGTCAACGCTTTTATCGAATCGCGCGATGAGAAGTCTATGCCGCCGGAATTTCAGATTCTGCAATACAAGCCGCGCGCGTGGACGCCTGCGGATTCGCTGGTCATCGGAAAGATTTTCGCGGAGACGCTTTCGACCTCATGGCAAACGGATTTGATGCGCGCCGCGCTGGCAGACCTGCCAAAGGAGAAACGCGAGCTGCTGCTCACGGAAACATCGCCGCTCGATGTCCTCGTCATCGGCAAAGATTCTGATGAAAAGAAAGCTTCATATCCATCGGGCGACCCGCTGATGAAATATTCGTTGGTTGAGAGCGAAGCTCTGCTGCGTGCCGTTTCGGAAACGAGCGAGACGATGGCGCGCTCTCTCTCTCGCGTCGGACTTTACATGGAAGACCGAGCGGTCAGTAATAACTGGGTCGTCAGCGGCACGCGCACGAGCACGGGCAAGCCCATGCTCGCCAACGATCCGCACCTGCCTGCGTCCGTGCCTTCGATCTGGCACATGGCGCATCTCTCGATGCCGGGGATGCGCGTCGCGGGCGTCACGGCTCCCGGCTTACCCGGAATCATCCTCGGCCACAACGAGCAGATAGCATGGGGCGCGACCAATCTGGGGCCGGACGTGCAAGACCTCTATCTCGAAAAGTTCGACAAAGATAATCCGCGAAAATACTCTACGCCGGGCGGCCTCAGCGAAGCGACTGTGCGGCGCGAAGAGATCAAGGTACGCAAGGGATTCGCAGACGCTTCGACGGACACGCAGATGTTTGAGGTCACAGTGACGCGGCACGGCCCCATCTTTTTTGAGAAAGACGGCGCGCGTTACGCTTTGCGCTGGACTGCGCTCGACCCGAACGCGACCGAGTTCGACACTTTTTACAAGCTCAACCGCGCGCACGACTGGAATGAATTTCGCACGGCCTTCAAGACTTACGGCGGCGCGACGCAGAACTTCATTTACGCGGACAGGAACGGACATATCGGATACTACGGCGCGGGGCGTATCCCGATACGAAAGAGCGGCGATGGCTCCCTGCCTTATGACGGCTCAACCGATGCCGGAGAATGGACTGGCTTTATTCCGTTCGATCAGTTGCCGCACGCTTATGATCCGCCCGAAGGCTTTATCGTCACAGCGAACCAGCGCGTCGCGGGACGCAGTTATCCATATTTCCTCACGCACGATTGGGCTGCGCCGTATCGCGCACGCCGCATTTATAACCTCTTGGCGGCGAAACAAAAATTGACGCCCGACGATTTCCGGGACATACAGGCAGATACGTACAGCATCCCCGCCATGTCGTTTGCGCGTGCAGCCATCAAGATTGCCGGAGAGCAACCAACAGCTTCGCCTGCTCCGGGCGATGAGAAATGGCTTGAGACCTTAAAGCTGCTTGGCGGTTGGGACGGGCGGACGGACGCGGACTCGCGCGGAGCGATTCGGGCTGTGCTCATGCGCGACAGGTTTCGCCAGCGCATAGTCGCGGCAGCGTTGGGCGAAGAGCGCGCCAAACAGTATCGCTGGTCAAACGTCAATTCATTCATTGACCTCATCATCACAGAACAGCCGCGCGACTGGCTGCCCAAAGAGTTCAAGAATTACACGGAACTTTTTCGCGCCTGCGAGAGTGACGCGCGCGAGCTATTGACGAAGAATATCGGCGCGGATGAATCGAAGTGGACCTGGGGCAATTACCAGCAGATAAAATTCTCGCATCCGCTCGCAGGCGCGCCTCTCATCGGCCTGCAATTCGCTATCGATCCATTCCCGCAGCAGGGCAGCCCGTCAAGCCCCAATGTCGGCTCATCCGTCTCAATGCGTTTCATCGCGACGCTTAATGATTGGGACACGAGCAGGCAGGGCATCACGCTCGGCGAGAGCGGCGACCCGTCGAGCAAGCACTATCAGGATCAGCTCGCGGACTGGCGCGCTGCCACGCCGCGCGTCTTTCCTTTCACGAAAGCCACGGTCGAGAAGAATGCTACGCCGGCTTTGATTCTGCTGCCCGTCAAATGAGCTTTGAGGATGAGAGAAACCCTACGCGCACGACGAATGAGCGTTGGAGAATTTTCTGCGCCGTCGAGCTGCCGCCGGAAGTTCGCGCATGCGTCGCCTCACACATCACCGCACTGCGCGAAGCGATGCCGTCGGCGCGTGCCTCTTGGGGACGCGCAGAGGCTCTGCACATTACTCTTAAATTTTTAGGCGAGATTGAAAGAGCGCGTGTAGACGCTCTCTCACAGGCAGCGACGCTGGCGGCGGCGAGCGTTCAAGCTTTCGAGCTGGCGATAGAAAACACGGGGGTCTTTCCGCCACGCGGGCAGCCACGCGTACTGTGGCTCGGCGTGAGCGATTCGTCAGGACTTCTCACGACGCTTCAACAAAAGCTTGATGAGGAATGTGCGCGTGTTGGCTTTGCACGGGAGACGCGCGGCTTTCATCCGCATCTGACCGTCGCACGATTGCGCGTGCCCGCAGAGACACAGAGGCTCGCGGCTCTGCATCAGGAGATGAAGTTTGAGAGCGCGGCTTTCACAGCTAATGAGCTGGTCGTGATGCGTAGCGAGTTGGGAGCGGGCGGGTCACGTTACACTGCTATCTCAAGGCATGAGTTGGCACGCGCATAAGAAAGTTTCCCGCAAAGGCGCAAAGAAAAGCAACCTGTCTTCCTTTGCGTCTTTGCGCCTTTGCGGGAAACTTGTTTTTTATCTCGGCAACTCGCGCGGGCGCGGCGGCGGCGGAACTTTATCCGGCTCTGCGGCGCGCTTCTCGCCAGTCTCGCTGAGCATCTCTTTGATCGCGCCGATGCTCGATAGCATGCTGGTGGTCTCGACCGGCATGAAGATGACTTTAGAATTGTTGCCGCGCGTCATGTCGCGCAACGATTCGATGTAGCGAGTCGTGATCAGATACTGCGCGGGATTGCCATGCCCCTCCATTGATTGAGAGATGCGCGAGATAGCTTCGGACTCTGCGGCGGCGGCGCGCAGGCGTGCCTGCGCCGCGCCGTCCGCTTGCAGGACTGCGGATTCCTTCTCGCCCTCTGCGCGTGTGATGGCAGCCTGCTTTTCTCCTTCGGCGCGAGTGATGGCCGCCTGCCTGTCGCCTTCTGCTTGCAGCACCAGAGCGCGTCGCGTGCGCTCTGCCGTCATCTGCTTTTCCATAGTGATACGCACGTCTTCGGGCGGGTTAATGTTCTTCACATCCACGCGCGTGACCTTGACGCCCCATTTGTCCGTCGCTTCGTCAAGGATGATACGCAGCTTGGCGTTGATCTGGTCGCGCTGTGAGAGCGTGTGATCCAAATCCATATCGCCCATCACGGCGCGCATGCCCGTGATCGTGAGCTGTACGATGCCGCCCAAAAGGTCTGCGACTTCGTAGACGGCTTTGATCGGGTCTGTGATCTGCCAGTAGACGACAGAGTCCACGTGTATCGTCACGTTGTCGCGCGTGATGACTGGCTGCGGCGGGAGGTCTATGAACTGCTCGCGCTTATCTATGGAGGTCAGTCCGGGACGCACGTTGGTCCAGTACACGCCGCGCGGTTTATCTATAAACGGGACGATGATATTCAGCCCGCCCTCCGCGACTCGATTGAAGCGGCCCAGACGCTCGATTATCATCGCGGTCGCCTGCGGCACGATCTTGAGCGTCTTCGCAGCGACGACCAGCACCGCAATCGCTATGAACATCATGAAAAAAAGGAACAGGATTGATATGCCATCCATATTTTTGCGCCTCCTGAATAATAGTCTGGAGTATTAGAGTCTGGAGTCCGAAGCCAAATGCTTTTTGTCTCCGGACTTAAGACTCAAGACTGTTTTGAGAACTATAACGGATTGCTCGTCTCTATTAAAGAGCGAGCGGTGAAGCTCGCCAGCCGCCGAGCATCTCTTCCAGGATGGAGGCAGCCGCCAGCACAGCCTCTTCCGCGAAAGGTCTGCCGATAATCTGCACGCCGAGGGGCAAGCCTTCGCGCGTGCGCGCCACTGGAATGCAGACCGAGGGCAAGCCGAACACGTTGTATGTCTGCGCGTAGCTGAACGCGCGAAAAATACTGAGAGCCTGTCCGTCAACTAACACCTTCCGCGTGCCGTGCTCAAAGGCAGGCATCGCGCCGACGGGAGCTATAATCAACGGCGTCTCCAACATCCATTCAGATAGCTTCGCGCTCAACCCGTCACGCTCTCTCAACGCGTGCGTGAACTCATCGAAAGCAGGCGGCGCGACATTCTTTGATGAGTCGAGCAGGTACCGCACGAACGCCCCGGCCTGCTCTTCATGCCCCAGATATTCTTCCTTCATCCGCAAGAGCGCGTCGCGTGCAAAGAGCCTTGACCATAAACTCTGACCGCGCTCGACGCACGGCGGCTTCTCTTCTCTGACCCGCAGCCCCGCTTCTTCGAGCGCACGCGCAGCAGCCTCGACCGCTCCACGCGTCTCCACAGTCACAGGCGTGATTCCATCAAACGAGTGCCATGCGACGCGCCAGCCGCGCACATCAGCTTTGAGCGCATCGCCGGACGTGAGAGCGTAGATAGCTTGACTCTCATCCGATCCTGCGATGACATGAAAGAGCAGCGCGAGGTCTTCGACGCGACGCGCCATCGGCCCGATGACTGCGCCGAGCGAAGCCACGCCGCTCGACTGTGGAACGTGTCCGTCAGATGGCACGCGTCCCGCAGTCGGCTTCAATCCGGCGATGCCGCAGAAGTGCGCGGGCACGCGAATCGAACCCATCAAATCGCTGCCCAAACCTCCCGGCGAGAGACAGGCCGCGATGGCCGCCGCTTCACCGCCGCTCGACCCGCCCGTCGTGCGCGAGAGGTCATAAGGATTATTCGCGTGACCGAAGACGGGGTTTTCAGTGTCATAAGCCGCAGCCATCTCCGCTACGTTCGTCTTGCCGATGATGATTGCGCCCGCCGCGCGCAAACGCCTGACCGCACTCGCATCCTGTGCGGGAATGTAATCAGCGCGGACTACAGAGCCGCCCGTCGTCCGCAACCCCTCAGTCTCAATCGTATCTTTAATCGTGACGGGAACGCCGTGCAGCGCGCCCGTCGCCCCGCCACGCATCATTAAAGCTTCAGCCGAACGCGCTTTTTCCAGAGCGTCCGGCGCGAGCGTCACGACGGCATTAAGCTGCGGATTCAATCGCTCGATTCGATGTTGATGTGCCTCGACGACCTCAACCGGCGAAACCACCCGCGAGCGTATCAACGCCGCAAGCTCTACAACTGATTTTGTTGTTAGCTCATCTTTCATAAATCTCAAATCTCAAATCTCAAATCTCAAATCTCAAATTCAGCTTTTGACCTGAGACTTGGGACTTGGGACTTGGGACTCGTGCGTTAGTAGCTCGATAAACTTCTGCGCGACGGTTGAGAGCGTGCGGTCGCTCCGGTGTATGATGCCGACCTCGCGCGTCCATTCCGGCTCGACGAGTTGGACGACCGAGAGTTGCCCGCTCTTCTGTTCGTCAAGCACTGAGGGGCGCGGGACGATTGCCAGACCGAAACCGACTTCGACCGCGCGCTTGATGGTCTCTATGTTGTCAAACTCCGCGACGCGATGCACTGCGACGCCGTGCGCTTTGAAGATGCGATCAATGGCGCGGCGCGTCGGGATGTCGCGCTCGAAGAGCACGAAGTCATGTCCCTTGAGGTCTGCGGCTCTGATCTTTTTTCGCGTCGCAAGCTTGTGGCCGGGCGGGCAGATAAGGACTAACCTGTCGCCGGGAAGCGGAATCACGCTGAGGCCGCGCCGCTTTTCAGGATACGCGATGACGCCCAGCTCGACCGCGCCGCTCAACACATCACGCACGATGCGTGTCGTGCGGCTGTATTCGAGATCGATCTTCGCGGACGGATAGAGCGCCATGAAGCGGCGCACTGCGGGCGGCAGCTCATGCAGGCCGATGCTGTAGACGGTCGCCACGCGCACAGTCCCTGAGACAGTCCCGTCAAGGCCGCGCACGCGCTCCTGCAAATTTCTGTATGCCGCCAGCACATTCAGGCTCTCACGATAAAAAACTTCTCCCGCGCCGGTCAGGCGCACTTCGCGCCGCCCGCGCACGCGCTCCAAAAGGCGATGCCTGAACGACTCTTCGAGACCGCGCACCTGCTGGCTGACCGCAGACTGTGTGACGAAGTTTCGTTCCGCCGCGAGCGAGAAGCTGCGCGTTTCCACGAGGTCGCAAAATATTTTGAGCGTTTCTATCTGCAAAGCTATTTATAAGTAATGCTAACCAATATGAGCTGTATATTTCATTTTACCTTATCTGGCATGAGAGCTATGATACCACCGTGTAGACTGAGTGATGAGAGAAAAGCTGTCAAGACTCTGCGCAGGCAGTTGCTTTTGTGACGCTTCTACATATAATTTCAGGCGTTCCAAGCAATCTTTATTAACCTGCCTTTGAGAAGATTACAAGAAGCCCTCCGGCGAAGGAGCTAGTTGTAAACGTATGGCGATTCGTGTGAGCAGAACTTTTATCCTGCGAAAGCTGCACCAGCTATCGGGCATCGTGCCGCTCGGCGCGTTTTTGTTGGAGCATTTTTACACCAACTCGAAGGCCGCGCACCCGACTCAGGGCGCGTTGCTTTTCAACGACGCGGTCAAAGATTTGCAGGCCATCCCGTTTATCCTGCTGGTCGAGACGGCGTTTATCTTTATCCCCCTCATCTATCATGCGGTCTACGGGATGGTGATTACGGTCGAGGCGAGGCCGAACAACCTCAATTACCCGTACCCGCGAAATTGGTTCTATACGATTCAGAGAATCACGGGCGGCATACTCTTCCTCTTTATCTTCTTTCACGTGATGAATTTTCGTTTCGGTCTCGTGCTCGGACTCAATACGACTTCGGTAGCGCATCACCCGGATCAGGCGTTCCAGATCGTCTCGCACGAGTTTCGGATGATCCCGATCTTCATCGTCTATCTTGTCGGCATCACCGCGACCGTCTGGCACTTTGCCAACGGCATCTGGCTCTTTCTGGTTGACTGGGGCATCGCCATCGGCGCGCAGGCTCAACGCCTGACGGGCTACGCCTGCATCGGGTTCGGCGCGGCGCTGCTCTTTGTCGGCATCAATGCGATGGTCGCGTTCGTGCGTCCGGGAGGCTTGCTGGGAGCCATTTTATATTGACATGGGTGAAGTCAGAGTACAGGCACAAGTTATAAATGCTATTGATGAAGAGCTTGCTCGACGCGGGCAACTCACATCAGAAGAGGTTCGACATTATGAAGCCGATGCGCTCGTAGACACCGGAGCGGTGCGCAGCGTAATTCCAACGCATATAGTTCAGCAGCTAGGTCTTGCTATTCGCGGCCAGCGCGTGGCCGAGTATGCGGACGGACGCAAAGAAACTGTTGACGTAACCGGCCCTGTCATTTTCAACATCAATGGCAGAGATACGCTGGAAGAGGCGCTTGTCCTTGGCGACGAGGTGTTGATTGGTCAGACCGTTCTGGAGAAACTGGACTTGCAGGTTGATTGCACAGGACAAAGATTAGTGCCAAACCCGGCTCATCCAGACCAGCCGGTAACGAAAGTTAAGTAAGGAGATGTTGCAGAGATGGCAACTGCTGGAAAAAATGGAATCAAGATCGCGGTCGTCGGCGGCGGCCTCGCGGGACTCGCGGCGGCGATGAAGATTGCGGAGGCAGGGCACAGCGTTGACCTCTTCTCGGTCGTGCCGGTCAAGCGTTCGCACTCAGTCTGCGCGCAGGGCGGCATCAACGGCGCGGTCAACACTAAAGGCGAAGGCGATTCGACGGCGGAGCATTTTGACGACACGGTTTACGGCGGAGATTTTCTAGCCAACCAGCCGCCCGCCCAAGCCATGTGCGAAATGGCTCCGGCGATTATCTATCTCTTCGACCGGATGGGCGTTCCCTTCTCTCGCACGAAGGAGGGCTTGCTGGACTTTCGTCGCTTCGGCGGCACGAAGCATCACCGCACAGCTTTCGCGGGAGCTTCGACCGGGCAACAGCTTTTGTACGCGCTCGACGAACAGGTCAGAAGGCGCGAGGCTGAAGGCAAAGTGCAGAAGTACGAAGGCTGGGAGATGATGTCTCTCATCCTCGACGATCATCAGGTCTGTCGCGGTCTGGTGGCGATGAACTTGAAGACGCTTGAGCTGAAAGCTTTTAAAGCAGACGCTGTGATTATGGCGACGGGCGGACCGGGCTTAATCTTCGGCAAGTCAACCAACTCGATGGTCTGCACAGGCTCAGCAGTCTCTGCCTGTTATCAACAGGGCGCGCGTTACGCGAACGGCGAGTTCATACAGGTGCATCCGACCTCGATTCCGGGCGAAGATAAGTTGCGTCTGATGTCCGAGTCCGCGCGCGGCGAGGGCGGGCGCGTTTGGGTTCCCAGAGCGAAGGGAGACGTGCGTGCTCCGGCTTCGATTCCAGAAAAGGAACGCTGGTATTTCCTCGAAGAGAAATATCCCGCTTACGGCAATCTGGTTCCGCGCGATATTGCGACGCGCGAAATCTTTCAAGTCTGTCTCGACGGGATGGGCATCGGCAGCGACAATCAAGTCTATCTGGACCTGACGCATATTCCGGCTGAGACTCTGGATAGGAAACTCGGCGCGATTCTCGAAATCTACGAGATGTTCGTCGGCGATGACCCGCGCCACGTCCCGATGCGTATCTTTCCGGGCGTGCATTATTCTATGGGCGGCCTGTGGGTTGACTTCGAGCAGCGCACGAATATTCCCGGACTGCTGGCTGCCGGAGAATGCGATTACTCGATTCACGGCGCGAACCGCCTCGGCGCGAACTCGCTCGTCTCATGCGTCTACGGCGGCTTCATCGCGGCCCCCGCCGCCATCGAGTTTGCCAAGAACGTCGAACGCAACGGCTCGGACTCTTCAAATATTTACGAGCAGGAGTTGAAGCATCAGGAAGAGATTAATCAGGAGTTGATTAAACAGAGCGGCACGGAGAACCAGTACAAGCTGCACGAAGAGATGGGCAAGTGGATGACGGACAACGTGACTGTCGTTCGTTATAACGACAAGCTCAAAGCGACGGATGACAAGCTGCTCGAATTGATAGACCGCTTCGACCGTATCTCGATCAACGATTCAAACCTGTGGGCGACGATGGCTCTGCCGCACGCTCGCCACCTCTGGAACATGATGCAGCTCGCGCGCGTCATTACCCTGGGCGCGCTGAATCGCAATGAGTCGCGCGGCGCACACTACAAGCCTGACTTTCCGAAACGCGATGACGAGAATTTTTTGAAGACTACGATTGCGGAATTTTCCGGCGAAGGCCCGGTCTTCTCGTATGAAGCCGTTGATACTTCGCTGATCAAGCCGCGCATCCGCGATTACAGCCATAACAAGCAGGAGACGGCGACGGCTGCTGCGGACGCGAAAGGCTCTACGCTTCCACCCTCTAATCTGCTGCCGAAGAGCGGCGCGCCGCAAGTCCCGTTGGAAGGCTCTGAGCTGAAACCGAAAGATTTATCCGGCCCCGCGGTCTGGAATCAGAACAAAGAGGAAGTCCGCGACGTGAATCACGGCGAAGCCGAAACGCGGCGCGAGCAGGACAAAACTTTGGAGGACGCAGGGGGGAAATCCGACAAAGTGTGATTTTCAAGGATTACCGCGATGTCTTTACAACCGCAAACTTATGTGACGCCCGAAGAGTACCTGACGTTTGAGCGACAGGCGGAATATAAGAGCGAGTACATAGACGGTCAGGTCTACGCGATGTCGGGCGCGAGCCTGCGGCACAATACAATCGTTGCCAATCTTGTCTCTGAATTAGTTTCGCAGCTTAGAGATCGTCCCTGCCGCGCCTTGCCGAGTGATATGGAAGTGAGGATGCCCGACTCGCGCAAGTTCTTTTACCCGGATGTGTCTGTGTTCCGCGGCGAGCCTCAATTTCACGATGAGCACACTGATGTTCGGCTCACCCCGATTCTGGTGATTGAAGTTCTTTCGGAGAGCACGGCATCATTTGATAGAGGAAAAAAGTTTCTGGCCTACCAGCACATCGAATCTTTGCAGGAATACATTTTGATTTCGCAGGACACACATCCGGTTGAACAGTATGTCAGGCAAACTAAAGGCAGTTGGACTTACACGGCGACGGTCGGGCTGGAGAGCTTCGTGACCTTGCCGTCCATCGCCTGCACGCTTTCGCTGAAAGCAGTTTACGATAAGACAGAATAATTTTATGAGCGCACAACCACACACACACGCAGCCATTAACCGCCCTCCGCTCAAGACGGTCGAGATACGCATCCGCCGCCGCGAGAACCCGGACGCGCCGCAAGTCTGGGAGACATTCGAGATTCCCTATCGCCCGAATCTCAACATCATCTCGTGCCTGATGGAGATTCAAAAAAATCCCATCACCAAAGATGGACAAAAGACGACGCCTCCGACATGGGACATGAACTGTTTGGAGCAGGTCTGCGGCATCTGCACGATGGTCATCAACGGTCGCGTGAGACAATCCTGCTCGGCTCTGGTTGACCAGCTCGAACAGCCTATCACGCTTGAGCCTATGTCCAAGTTTCCGAACATACGCGACCTGCGTGTTGACCGCACGCAGATGTTCGATCACCTCAAGCGCGTGCAGGCGTGGATTGATATTGACGGGACATACGACTTGGGGCCGGGGCCGCGTATGTCTCAAGAGGATGTCGCGGAGCGTTACGCATACTCGCGCTGCATGACGTGCGGCTGCTGTCTCGAAGCCTGCCCGCAGTATGACGGCGACAATTACATCGGCCCGCAGGCCATCGCGCAAGTTCGCTTCTTCAACATGCACCCCAGCGGCAAGATGACCCGCGACGAAAGACTCGAAGGCATCATGGGCGACGACGGCATCACCAACTGCGGCAACGCACAGAACTGCGTCCGCGTCTGCCCGATGTCAATTCCGTTGACGAAAGCCATCTACGAAGAGAACCGCGAGACAATCATCCACGGCCTCTTCGGCTGGCTCAAACGATAGGACAGGAGAAATTCAGGGAATGAGGTAAAGCATCGGTAAGTCGAAAGTTTACTGGTTTTTCACATTTGCCCTCTAACCTTTTCTCTATCCCGCACCCGTTTGAGAGAAGAGCGCACTATCCCCAGATTATAATCGTCGTCGAGGCGGGCAAAGAGGGCTTCTGCCTGCTCATAAAACCGGATTGCTTCTGAAGTGTTACCCTGCTCCTCTGCAAGCATTCCCAAGTTGTGAAGCGTACTCGCCTGTCCATGTTCATCGCCGACATGCTCCTTAATTTCCAGACTCTGGCGATACCAACGCTCTGCTTCATCGAATTACGGAATAAGCCATCGCCACTACGCCGCGCGTCCCGGCTTTGAGCAGTTCGTTACCGACCGACGGATAAATCGATTCGGGATGCGTCATTCCTGATTGACATGCATTGAGCAGCACGACGGGCACGCCCTTGCCTGCCAGCAGGCCGCCCAGCTCCGCGCCCGTCACCTTGCGAGCCTCATCATCTTCGCCCTCGAACAACAGCAGCCCGTGCGTCCCCGCGCCCTGCGGGAAAGCGCCGTGCCCATCGAAGTGCAGCACGTGATAAAAGTTCGGCTTGTCGTTCAGCACGCGCGCAAGCTGCTCGAATGTCGGAGGCCGTAGAATGTCGAGGCGTATGCGGTCTCGATGTTCACGGAAAAGTTCGAGCAGCGGACGCGCCACGGATTGAAACGGCACGTCGCTTTCAGACCCGCCGGGGCGACAGATGATCATCAGGATATTGAACGTCTCATCACCGTCGGGCGCGGGCGGCGTTTGAAAAATGAGACCGGGCTGGCTGGCTGCGTGCGAAAGCGCGTGCGAGGCGCGCGATGTCGCCGAACTCTCCGCGCGCCGGATCGCGCATTAACTCCCACGGCAGCGCGATGCCTTCCGGGTCATTAGCGTGGATGATGAAGCGCGTGTTCGCAAGCTCGTCAGCGACGTGCGCGTAGAGCGCCATAGCTTCACGGCTGCTAAAGACCGCATCGAAGAGTTGCATGCCGAGCTGCACCATCAACTCCTCGACGCCTTGAGCGCGTTTTCCAAACTCGCCCCCATGGATATATCAGATATTCTTCCAGATACCACTGTATGTCGTTGCGCTGTTTCTCAGTCACGGTAAAACCGAAATCAGTCTCCTGTTCCTGCGCCTGCGCTCCTTCAGGTGCGCGATAACTGACTCGCACACGCGCGCCGCTTCGTTCGTTTGCAGGAGTGTGGTGGATGGTGAGTTCTTTCATAGTGAGAGTCTCCGGTATCGAGCAGGCCGTTTCAAATAAGTGAAACTGTAACCTCAAAAAACTCAGATAACAAGGAGTTCAGAAATGCCGGGACGCATCGAAATATCGAAAGCATCCCCCTCATAATTGTTCGGAGCAGCCGGAAGAGTCACCAGTTTGCCATCTCCCTTGAAGTCGAGTAATATCGCTTTCAATGGGCGTG
This sequence comes from uncultured Pyrinomonadaceae bacterium, assembly GCA_964246305.1. Taxonomy (GTDB): domain Bacteria; phylum Acidobacteriota; class Blastocatellia; order Pyrinomonadales; family Pyrinomonadaceae; genus JACMLC01. The sequence goes on along the minus strand of CAXTPS010000010.1, from coordinate 101,730 downwards.
AGGCTGAATGTCTAACGCTAGAGAGCGCAAGCGTAGTGAGGACGCTTGCGCTTTCGCTTTTTAAATCTCACACGGCTCATTTGTGAGTTGAAGCATAGAATTTCGCTGCCTGTAAATCGCTTCCCCGCTCAAGCTGAACCACTGTTCGGTTTTTTCCTTGCCATCAAAGGCCAACCTGTATAAACTGTGTTTAAGGCAGGTTGTTCGCTGCCGTCACCGCTAAAAAAATAGCTCTTCCCGACACACGCCATAGGAGCTAAGGCTAAATGCTTCAATCAAGGGGCTTTCTGTCTCCAGTGTCTTCCGCTCGAATCACTTCCGAAATCAATTGTGCGCAGACGCCGCAGGCTCTGGTCTGTGCTCTGGCGCGGCTGGATGTCACGCGGCTGGTCAAGTTCGACTACTGCACGCTCGTGCTGCCGGACTCGGACGGCAAGGGATTGCGTATCTGGCGAGCCGCGCGGTCGGCTCAGACGGAGCGGCTGGCGGAGGTCTTTGCCGAAGCTCATCACTTGCTGGCGCGCGTGCTGGCGGGTGGAGCGTCCGAGGTCTTTGATGAAGGCGAGCTGGGCTGTGATTACGCGGATCATTTCGGGCATGAGGCCAAGTCCGCGCTCGCCCTGCCGCTCATCTACGGCGGGCACACGCTCGGACTCGTCTGCTTTTCGAGCGACGAGGCAAAAGCTTACACACGCGAAGATATGTTGAGTTTGATGTGGCTCGCGGATCACGTGGCTGCGGCGGCGCAGGTCGTCCTGCTGCGTGCGCGCCTGGAGGCACAGGCTGACATGAGTTGTGAGATCGAGCGTCTCAAGAGCGGTTTCGTAGCCACTTTAGTGCGCGACATACGTCTGCCGCTGACGAGCGTGCTCGGACTCCTAGAGCTTTTCGAGAGCAAGATACAGGCGCGCGAATCTTTCGATCTGGAAGACAGGCAGCTCTTAAACTCTGCGATAGAGAACGGCGACCGCATGCGTCGTCTGGTGGACGATCATCTAGAGGTGGCGAGGCAACAGGAGCAGCCGCTCACATTAAATCCGGTGGAGGTCAAAGCCGCGCCGCTGCTCGAAGGAATCGTAGAGCCTTTGCGTGGCGAAGCTGCGCTGCGGGGCGTCGAATTGAATGTGCAGGTGAGCGATCAACAGCTTGCCCTTCATGTTGACGTGCGGCAGACGCGGCGCGCGCTTTCTCATCTACTGATGGTCGCGCTCGCGGCTACGCCGGACGGCGGCGCGGTCAGGATAGAAGCGCAGGAGATTACAGGCACGCGCGTCGGAGACGAAGGACGCCGCCTCGTCATCATCAACCTCACGGATTCAGGCGCGGGTTTTCCGGCGGAAGAAGTTCCGTTCGTCTTCGACGCGTTCTGGCAAGCTCCCGGCGGGCGCAGGGCAGGAGTCAACGGAGTCGGCCTCGCCATCGTGCGCCGCATAGCAGCCGCGCATGGCGGCAACGTCACAGTGCGAAGCCAGCTCGGCATCGGCACGATCTATTCGCTGGTGTTACCCGCGAGCCGTGTCGAAACTTTTTCGCAAAAGCGTTGCGTGCTGGTGGTTGACGACGTGCCTGAGATCATGCTGCTGCTCGGCAAGCTGGTCGAGCGGATGGGCTATCAGGTCGAGATGGCTTCATGCGCGAGTGAAGCCTTAGAAGTCCTGCGCCGCACTGAGATTGCTCTGCTGATTACAGATTGGGCTATGCCGGACATGAACGGCGGCGAGCTTATCGTCGCGCTCAAGCAAGAGGCACGGTGGCGCGACATTCCCTCCATCGTGCTCACGGGACACGACACGGACGCAGAGCGCGACGAGGCTTTGGCCGCGGGCTGCGATTGCTTCCTCGTCAAACCCGTCAAGCGCGACGAGCTTCAAAGCGTCATCAACCGGCTGGTTTCCGCCGTCCCGCTCTTGCAGTAAACGACTTCAATCCAATCTCAAGCGAACTAATCCAGAAACTTTTTCGGCGAGGCTCACTGACGAGCCTCGCCGAAATTTTCTTGTCTCATACATTCAATTGAGATAGTCTGATGATTGTCGCAAATTGACTCGCAAGATAAACCCGAAAGATTGCTATATTCTTATCAAGGGCTGGCTCTTTGAGCCTGAGATTTTATCTTATTTCCCATTCGACTCTTTACATAAGGAGACATGATGAGCAGACAACGCACCACGGGATTCCTTCACCGGCACAAACCAATAGCTTTCATCGTTGCCGTGCTTTTCGTCTCGCTGGCATTGACGGGAGCGGCGCAGGCTGCGGGCGAACTGGACATGCCGTTCGGCAACGCGGGCAAAGTCACAACAGATTTTTTCAATAAGGTGGATATCGTATATGACATGGTGGTTCAGCCGGACGGTAAGATAGTGGTGGTCGGGGTTCACGGTTACATCAACAGCAATCTAAATCTTTACGACACTAATTTCGCCATTGCACGCTACAACAGCGACGGCAGTCCTGATTCCTCTTTCGGCACGGACGGCAAAGTCTCCACAGACTTCGTTAACACCGAAGACACTGCCTACAGCGTGGCTCTTCAACCGGACGGCAAGATCGTTGTCGCCGGCATATCTTTGAGAAGCTTCGGCTACTCTCCCAGTGCCAATTTTGCTACCGCGCGTTATAACAGCGACGGCACGCTTGATGCCACATTCGGGAACGGGGGGAAAGTCGTCACCGATTTCAATACGACGGAAGACGTGGCAACGGCGGTAGTCATCCAGCCCGACAACAAGATCGTGGTCGGGGGGTATTCCAATGTTCTACATCCTTTCGGCTGGGATAAGGATTTCGCGTTGGTTCGCTATAACAGCGACGGGAGTCTCGATACAACCTTCGACGGTGACGGCAAACTCACGACTGACATCATCGGCCAGTTCGCACACTCAGTGGATGATATATCAGCTCTGTCGCTCGATTCGAACGGTAAAATCGTGGCCGGAGGTTCCAGCCTTGTCAGCAATTCTAAGTTCGCTTTCACACGTTACAACCTTGACGGCAGTCTGGATACGACCTTCGATTCCGATGGTATAGCTGTCGTTGAGCCATTCGGAGTAAATGCCGGAGCCAAATTACGTGCCATGGTCATCCAGCCGGACGGTAAGATCGTAGCGGCGGGAAACACCTACTACCCGCAGACCGCCGCTCGCCTCTTCGGAGTGGCGCGATTTAATGCCAACGGCAGCATTGATACAACTTTTGGCAACGGCGGCTCAACAGTCACTCCCAATAACCCTAATGTCTGGGAAGAAATCGCTACTGACGTTGGCCTAACGGCAGGGGGAAAGATCGTGGTGGTGGGCTACACCGGAATAGGATGCCTTATTGTGGCGCGTTACCTGAGTAATGGCAGCCTTGATCTCGCTTTCGGCAACAGAGGCAAGGTCTTTACTTATGTGTCAAACAGTGCCGCGGTGGCCTTTGCAGTTGCTATTCAAGCCGACGGCAAAGTGCTGGTCGCAGGTCACACTAATGACATTTACCTACAGTCCAGTGATTTCGCTCTCGTGCGTTATAAGGCCAACCCGATTGTCCTGCCCGTCCGCTCGGATTTTGATGGCGACGGAAAATCCGATGTCGCAGTTTTTCGCCCCTCAGACGGCAACTGGTAT
>CAXTPS010000010.1:0-98022 GCA_964246305.1 uncultured Pyrinomonadaceae bacterium | reverse complement strand
GACGGCAACTGGTATATCCTCAACAGCTCCGACGGCTCTTTCCGGGCAGAGCATTTCGGCTCAACGGGTGATGTGCCTGTGGCTGCGGATTATGACGGCGACGCCAAAACGGATATCGCTGTCTTTCGTCCATCGCAAGGCGTCTGGTATATCCGGCGCAGCTCGGACAATGGCTTTGAGGTACAGACATTAGGAATAGAGACCAGCACGGACAAACCCGTTCCCGGCTATTACGATGATGACGAGAAGGCCGACATCGGGTTCTGGCGTGATAGTACAGGGGCTTGGTACATCTTGCAGAGTTCAAACAACACGCCGATAGCGTATGCATGGGGAACCGGCGGCGATCAACCCGTTGCCGGGGACTATGATGGCGACGGAAGATTTGATATCGCTGTGTTTCGCCAGAGCAATGGCACATGGTACATCCGGCAGAGCCTGAGCGGAGCGCGATACGACATTGTACTGGGCGCGGCGGGAGACAAAGCCGTGCCGGGTGACTACAACGGAGATTTAAGAATGGATGCGGCTCTGTGGCGTCCGAGCAACGGCGGCTGGTATTCCTCCAGCCTGTCACCAGTCGCATTCGGTAAGAGCGGCGATACGCCAGTGCCCGCCGCTTACTAGCCATCACTCAAGCGACAACGTGAGGTGAAAAAGGGAGAGGCTCGATGTTCAGTCGAGCCTCTCCCTTTTTAGCTTTCCGGTTTCTCTGAATCAGATACCGAGCACGTCTATGAGTTCCTGCACGGAGGCCGCGCTCTTTTGCAGCGCGATGCGTTCTTCGGCAGTCAGGTTAATCTCAATGATCTGCTCAAGGCCGCGCGCTCCGAGTTTGCACGGCACGCCGACGTAAAGACCGTTGACGCCGTACTCGCCTTCCAGATAAGCGGCGCACGGCAGAATCTTTTTCTTGTCCTTCAAGATGGCTTCCGTCATCTCGACCGCAGCCGCCGACGGCGCGTAATAAGCCGACCCTGTTTTCAGCAAAGCCACTATCTCCGCGCCGCCGTTGGCCGTGCGCTTGACGATGGCCGCAATCTGCTCCGCCGACAGAAGCTCCGTCACGGGGATGCCCGCGCAGGTCGAATAACGCGGCAGAGGCACCATCGTGTCGCCGTGCCCGCCGAGCACGAAAGCCGTCACATTCTCGACCGAGACTTCCAGAGCTTCCGCCAGAAAGCAGCGCATGCGCGCGGAGTCGAGCACGCCCGCCATCCCTATCACGCGATGCTTCGGAAAGCCCGAACGCTTGAGCGCGACCTGACACATCGCGTCCAGCGGATTCGAGACGATAATCAGAATTGAATCCGGCGAGCGACGCGCCACTTCGTCAACCACTTTCCCGACGATCTCCGCGTTGGTCTTCAACAGGTCGTCGCGGCTCATGCCGGGTTTGCGCGGCAGTCCAGCCGTGATGATGACGACATCGGAATCGCTCGTGTCGTCGTAATTGTTCGCGCCCGTCAAGCGCACATCAAAGCCTTCAATCGGCGCGGTCTCGGCCAGATCGAGAGCCTTGCCCTGCGGCACGCCCTCCACGATGTCAACCAGCACGACATCGCCCAGCTCTTTGCTCGCCAGCCAGTGCGCGGCGGTCGCGCCGACGTTGCCCGCTCCCACCACAGTAATCTTGTTTCGCCTGCCCATTTCTATAAAATCCTTTCTGTATTCGGTTAATCAAATTCGGAGTGTGAATCGGATAGCATCTCAATCCAGTGCTTACTTCGCTTCGCGCAAAGACACACGAGGCTCGTGCGTGCGCGAGCGGTTTAGTTATAAGATTGCCTACGGAGCTTGAAAGAGCGCGAGTTTACAAGCGCGTGCGCGCGAGTGTCAAGGAACGCAATCTGCGCTCGCGGCGAGGGATAAAATTTGGATGCGATTGAGAGACAGGTGGAGAGCGTTTTTTCACAAAGCGCAGCGCGCGGCGGATTCAGTCGAGCGTCAACCGGACATCTTTTCAGAAGATGAAGAGCTTGACCCCTTCAATCCTTTTCCAGACCCGGTCGAGCTTGAGATAAGCGATATCTTCGACCTGCACACCATCGCCCCGCGTGATGTCAAACGCGTGGTCGAAGAGTATTTACAGCAAGCGCGGCAACGTCAGTTTAAGAGCGTACGCATCATTCACGGCAAGGGCGCAGGCGTGCAGCGCGAGCTGGTGCGCGTGATTCTCGCGCGCACTCCTTTCGTCAAGGGCTTCACGGACGCGCCGCCTGCTGCCGGAGGCTGGGGCGCAACCATCGCTCATCTTTCGATTGACGAGCAATAAAAGAAAGCAGTTTCCCGCAAAGGCGCAAAGGCGCAAAGAAGAAGACGCAAAGAGTCAGTGACAATCAACAGCTTTGCGATCTTCCTTTGCGCCTTTGCGCCACCAGCGCGAGATTCTTTTTGTGGATAACGTTAACGAACGGGATCGTCGTCAATCAGTTCAGGCCAGAGTTCTTCTTCCTGTTCCTGCGTCTCTTCGAGCAGAGCTTCCGTCTGCTCAAGCTCGCGCGCGATCTCGACGAGTTTTCTTTCCAGTTGGCGTATGCGCCGCTTCTGCTGACGATTCACAGCGTCCTGATACATCAGATAAAAGAACTCGAAGCCCGCGATGCAGGCCAGCGTCAGCGCGATGATGAAGACTGCGAGTTCCATTTCCGTTCCCGCTCGAATCAATAGCAAACAATTGTCTCAATTATGCGCCTGAATGTTCAAAAGAAAGAAACGTATCGCGTTGAGCGATGAGAGGCATGCTAAAAAAATTTGGTGCCCCCGGTTGGATTCTAACCAACGACCTCGCGCTTAGGAGGCGCGCGCTCTATACAGCTGAGCTACGGGAGCACGTGATGAAGAAGTTAACAGATGCAGCGGGACGCAGTCCAGCGCGCCCTTTATGAATCCGAACTCTCGCGCAACGATCTGGAGATGGTAGCATCAGCCACGACCTGTGTTTCGTGAACTCGCCCGGCCAACGCGTGAACTGCCGCACCGGGAACTCTACTTCCAATTGCCGATCAGAATAAACGGTGACCAATAGAAAGGATGCGCGAATCGAGCTTTGCTGTTGATCCGGAACAAATGCAGATCCGCTCGATCAACCTGTACGTCGTCCGCGTTCTCCTGTTCGAGCAGACGGCCATCGTTTCCAACATTCGAACTATAGTTGCCTTTGAGCAGGGCAAGCTGCGCATCGCGCAAGCTTTCCGCCTTGTTTTCGCCCGCCGAGCCGCGATAGTTTCTGTAAAAGCTTGTCATTAACTCAGCGGTCGAAACGTCTGAGACTTCCCACAATGATGCCATTATCGCACCGGCGCCCAGTCTTTGCGCCAGTTCGGCAAATCCGTCCACTTCTCTCCCATTTGCCCCCGCGCGCTGGGCCGCGGTCTGGCACGCAGAAAGCGTTAACAGATCAACACCCGAAAATAAATCCGGGCTTTGTTTCATCTCGTCGAGCGTAAAGGGCGAGCCGTCGCCGAGCAGCAGAAACGACCGCGCCTCGTCACCCGGCTCAAACCGAAAATGCGACGCGATGTGAACCAAAGGACGCCGCACCTTTAATTCGGCAAGCATCGCCGGCTGTGTAAATCGTTCGTCCAGTAGAACAGTACCGGCGATGATGCCCTTCGGGTTTTGAGTCTTAAAAATTCGACCGAGTTCGACTTTCACGGCGGGTAGCTTTGACGCATTATAAGTTCCACCAAGCAATTCGACTTTATGCGCTTCAGAACTGCCGAAGCCTGTTCCAGCCAGGTCAGGATTTAGCGGTCTGGTCATCCGGGCGCGATCTGCACGGGTGAAGACCACATTCTCAAAACGCTCGACCAAATATTTTTTCCCGTCATGGAGGGCCGCCATCGGTATATAACGCAGATTTCCGTCGAGGCTCCAGAGGATGGTCTTCGTATCTTTCGGCAGATGCGCGGCAAATGGCTCGAAAACTATTTTGTATAGCTCGTTTGCCGCGGGCTGCGCATCATATTTCGGTGTCCGCAGCAAACTCCACAACCGCAATGCTTTTTGATTCAGGTCGGCGCCTTTTATCGGAGTGGAAACCGTGAAAACGTTGTCGGGTGTAACGATGAGCGCCCGGTAATTGTCCACGCCAACGAGCGTGTAAATCGCAACCGTCTGGTGTTTTTTCGCAGCGGAGAGTTCCTTCAAAGCCGGTTGCATCTCACGCAAGTCGGCCACATCGGGAGCTTTATCTTTCTCGTCCGGCGGAGCTGCAAATTGCTTCTCGGCGCCACGCAGGAAAGCTCTATAATCATCATTTGCCGTCTGCAAACTCTTCTCCAGGGCTGCAATCTCGCCTGCCTCAGCCGAAGTCAGCGGACGCTCGTGGAGGCCGCGCCTGAATGCCTCAAGCCGCCGGATTGCATTGACGACTGCTTCGAGTTTTTGATCGAAGCTCGCGGCGAGTATCGTTTCGCGCTCGGTCAAAGTGAGCGGGGCAATCGGTTTTTTCGAGTTAAGATCAAAATATCCCTGGTCTTTGAAAGAATTGAGTACCTGCTGCGCCTCGTTCAGCCGGCCTTGATTGAGCAGAACGTCGGCGAGGGTGCGGTAAGGAGCCTCTATTGACTTGAGAAAGGTTTGTTGAATGTTCTTGTCGAGGCTGCGCACGTTCGAGCGCAAGAACTGATAATCATTGACCGACTGTTTGAGAAAGAAAACTCCGAAACGTGGATTGGCAGAATAACCTTCACCCAGCTTGTGGAGCGTCAAGGCTTCTCCGCTCTTGTCCCCGACCATACGCCTGAGCGGCAGCGCGTCCGTGTAAAATTTCAAGGCTTGTTGTTTATCTCCCGTGGCAGAGTAAACAGCGCCGATGCTACTTAGCGTGTTGGCCTCGCCACGTTTGTAGTCAATTGCACGCTCAAGCAGCAGCGCTTCGTTGAGAGCTTTCAAGGCCTGTTGATAGTCGCGTAGCTCATAGTACGTCCGGCCTATGACGTCCAGCGTCTTTGATTCTTCGCTCTTGTCCCCGATGGAGCGTTCAAACACCAGCGCGTCGTTGTAGATTTTCAGAGCCTTCTGATATTCGCTTAACTTGGAATAGAACGTTCCGATGTTATTAAGCGTCCTTGCCTCTCCGGTCTCATAGCGAAAGGTATGAAAAAGTTGCAATGCCTCGTTGAAGTATTTCAAGGCAAGCTCTCTCTCGCCCAATTCGGCATAGAGACTGCCGATGTTGTTGAGGGTATTTGCTTCCGCGTCCCTGGACGCACTTTCGCGAAGCAACGGCAACGCGTCGTTGTACAGTTTCAGCGCCTCCTGATACTCGCCTAACTTAGCATGTAAGACGCCGATTCCATCGAGCGCGATACCCTCTCCCACTCTATCCCCGACGGCATGCAGCAGCGGCACCGCATCATTGTAATATTTCAAGGCCGTCTGTTTATCGCCCATATCGGAGTAGGTACTGGCGATGCTGGCGAGCGAGTTGGCCTCTTCGGCTTTGTCCCCGTTGGCATGCTCCAACGGCAATGCGTCAAGATAGTATTTCAGCGCCTTCTGTTTGTCGCCCAGGTAAAAATAGATGAGACCGATGTAGTAGAGCGAGAGCGCCTCCCGCCGACGGTCTCCGAGCTGGCGATAAAGCGGCAAGGCTTCTTCATAGTTTTTGATTGCGCCCGTCAGGGCTTCGGCCGTTTCCGTCTCCTGCATCCGTAGTTGCTCGCCCCGGGTGAATATTTTTTCCGCGGCGACTTTCATCCTGTCTTTGTCGGTTGCCGCGCGGAGTTCAACGATCCGCGCCTCGTAGCGTCCGACGGGCGCGTTCTTTTCGAGCGAATGGATGTCAAGACGATGCGTTCCAGTGGCTTCGACGAGCACAAAAAATGATTCGGGGCCACTTGTTCCGTTCGGGCTGTCCACTTCGGTCAGTTTTTGGTTTTTGGGATCGAATAGCGTAACGACGACATCAATTCCTTTTTGTTCTACTACTACATTCAGATATTGTCCGGCTTGCACGCTCAGACTGTATGAATGCACTTCGCCGCCTTTTAAATCGCGTTCAATCGGCTTGCCAAAAACAAGTGGTGGAGCATCTGCCCGCGCAGGTTGCTGCGCGAAAGTGGATTGAATCGCGAAGGTGAAGATCAAGCTGGCAAGAATTGATCTCGACAGGTTGCGTCTCAGCATAATTTCTCTCCCTGACAGTAATTGATTAAGCTAATTGTAAAGCGCTTACGATGCGTTTACTTTTGACCCCGGCGGAAGGCTGGCGCGGATTGAGTTTAGTTGGAATGGGTTCCAATCTCTCGCGGAAAGCCACTCAATAATTGCATCCCGTGAGATAAAGCTGCCGGTGGCAGGCGCACCGGACAAACTGGAAAACCTCCTCCGCTGTGTAACTGGCACTCTATAGGCACACATCTGAACTTCGGAAGCTCAGTAAACTATAGTGCCACACACCTGGGGTTCCCTTCTATGATTGATACTTAATCAGAGAGCGCACGTCGTAGCCTTCGAGCTTTTTGCGTCCGGGCAGAAATTCCAGCTCGACTACGAAGACGAGTCCGGCGACTGTGCCGCCAAGTCCCTCGACCAGATCAACCACAGCGCGGGCTGTGCCGCCGGTGGCGAGGAGGTCGTCCGCGATGATGACGCGGTGGCCGCTGCCGACTGCGTCGCGGTGAATTTCCAGTGTGTCCTGCCCGTACTCAAGATCGTAAGAGATCGAGGCGCATTCTGCCGGAAGCTTGCGCGGCTTGCGCACTGGCACAAAGCCCGCGCCGAGGTGATAGGCCAGCGCGGGCGCGAAGATAAAGCCGCGCGCCTCGACGCCGATGACGGTGTCAACCTTCTCGCCCTCGTACTCTGCTGCGAGCGCGTCTACAGTCTTGCGCAAACCTTCCGGGTGCTTGAGCAGCGTCGTGATGTCGTAAAAATTGATGCCGGGCTTCGGGAAATCCGGGACTTCGCGGATCAGGGATTTGAGTGCGTCCATTTTGTTTGAGAAGGCAGGAGACAGAAGAAAGGCAAGTTGCTGTCTTACCCTTCTGTCTCCTGTCTTCTGTCTCCTGTCTCATCTTTCTATTCGGAATAAAGAATACGTGCCGGTCGGCTCAAGATTAATCTCTTCGATATTGGCGACGGAGGCAAACGCAGGGCCTGCCGCCAGATCGTGTTTGAAGGCTTCGACATCCGTTGCGGAACCTTCGGCGTGGGCTTCGACGCGCCCGTCTTCAAGATTTCGCACATAGCCTAAGACCTGATGACGCGCGGCGGCGCGCTGTGCGAAGAAGCGATAGCCGACGCCCTGCACTTCTCCGCTTATCAAAAACTTTCGCGCGACTTTCATCTGATTCCCTTTTGCACGGTGAGAAGTAGTTAGAGGTCAAAATTCAACTACTTCTTTGCGAGCTTTGCGTGTTTTTCCTGTGCGGCGTTTGCGGGAAATTGTTTGACTCATGCAAAGGCGCAAAGAGTGAAGACGCAAAGCTCGCAAAGAGTTGAGCGTCTATATCTCTTCTGAGCCTTTCCGCGCGCCGCCCGCATGATGCTCGCTCAGCTCGCCCGCGGTGAGGGCATGTCTGGATTTTCCTGTGCCGAGGGCATGACTGCTATCCGGTTCATCCAGCGTCAGGCGCGGAGGCTGCCCGCCAAGCTCGCGCCCGTCCTGCGCCAGCAGAAATTTTGTGATGAGCAGATATGCGCCGATGAACAGCGCTGCGAGCAACAGTCCTAAGCCAAGCTCGAACATCCAGACCCCTTCAAGACTTTTTACTTTCCATTTCTCTTTTGACTTTTAATTTTTCGTCTTAACCCAACGCGTCCAGACACTCTTCGAGAGAGCGTTGACGGCAGGTGAACATGGGCGTATCGCGCAGGGTGAACATGCTCGCTTTGGTTTCGCGCAGCTCCTGCACGAGGTCTAAGAAGTCCGAAGGCTCATCCGTCTCGAAGGCGACGACGAATTCCTGATCGTCGAGGCCGAACGAGTAGGTCGTGTGAAGCTTGACCGAGCGATATTTCATGCCGATGCGTATATGCTCGTCCATCATCTCCTGTCGCTGCTCGCCGTTGCGCGCATACCACTCGCGCGTTTTGACGAACGGATAGACGAACAGGTATTTCGACTTGCCCGGCACGATATGCAGGCGGTCTTCGACATGCTCCGGGTTGTCCTTATCTATGTACATAGAGCGTTTGGTCATCGAGAGAAAACTTTGCGTCGCTTCCAAGTAACTGCCAAGCCCTGTGCGATTGAGGCGTGCTGTCATCTCCTGCATCGGGTCGAGCGCATAGCCTATGCGCCAGATCATCAGCTCAGCGTTGGTGCGCAAGCCGACCAGCGAATAGGTGTGCATCAACATCTCGCGCCCGAAATCCTCGAACGCCTCGATGAACTCACGCTTGCCGCGCTCTTTTTCTTCCGCATCGAGCAGTCGCCACCTGGGACGCGCGCGATAGAAAGTAAAGTTGACGAACTGTCTAGGCATCGGCAGATGCTGTCTCTGCTCCTGCTGCTCTTCGGCGTTAGGAGCCAGCCGCAAACCCGTGCGATCCGTGTTCTGTGTCTTCTCGCTCATGGTGCCTTGTACCTCTCGAAACTCCTGAATTGCCACGGGACGGGGTCGCGCAGTCCTGTTAGAATAAAGTAGAATTCCCCGTGCGTGACAATCTATTCTGATGCGAGACACGGCGGAATGCAACTCTGGAAAAAGGTAAAAGTAAAAAGGCAAAAGGTAAAAGTGAGGACCAAAGCATTTTAATGAAAGTTGGTTTCAGCCTTTCTTTTACCTTTTTACTTTTACCTTTTGCCTTACAAAGCTTATGACGGACGATAAGATTACGGAAAGAAAGAAAAACAATCAGAGCCGCAGAAAGTTTCTAACGCTGCTGCCTGTCGGCATCTTTGCGAGCATAGCTGGAGTGATGGCGGCGGCGGCCTTTCGTTTTCTGCGCCCGGCGGCTGCGGCTCAGCGCGAAGCGAAATGGCTGGATGTGGCTCCGGTCTCTCAGCTCAAAGGCGAGAAGCCGATCATGCGTACCATCCTCGCGGAGAGAAGCGCGGGCTGGTCTGTCACGCTCGAAGAGCAACAGGTCTTCGTGCTTCCGGCGCAGAATCATCAAACGCTGTCGAGCATGTGCCCGCACGAAGGCTGCAACGTGGTCTGGCGGGATGAGACGAACGACTTTTTCTGTCCCTGCCACGACAGCTCGTTCGCGCCGGACGGAGCGCGTGTCAGCGGCCCCGCTCGGCGCGGACTCGACCCGCTTGCCTCGCGCGAAAAAGACGGCGTGCTACAAGTCCAGTATCAAACCTTCGTCAACAACATAAAGGAGCGTGTGCCGCGCGCATGAACGCTCACAAACCACCACATCACACGTCAAGGTGGCGCGACTGGCTCAATCGTTGGACGAGGCTGCCGGAGATTTTCAACGCGCCCTTTGAAGAACCCGCCACGGGATTGAGCGCGTGGGCGAGAACGACGGCGGGCATAGTTGTCATGCTCCTCGCGGTGCAGGTCTTGACCGGCGCGTTGCTCTCCTTCTACTACGTCCCGTCCGCAGAGAGCGCGCACGCCACCGTCTCATACATCGAAAAGGTCTTGCCCGCAGGCGCATGGATGCGCGCGCTGCATCACTACGGCTCGCAGTGGCTGACGCTTTTTCTGGCCCTGCATCTGGCGCAGATGTTCTGGCGCGCAAGCTACAGGCTGAGGCCGGTCGCGTGGCTTGCAACCGTCCTGCTGCTCACGTTCGTCATGGCGGGCGGAGCCACAGGGTACTCGCTGCCGTGGGATGCACGCGCTTTCTTCAGCACGCGCGTCGCGGAAGGCATCGCGGGCGGGCTGCCGCTTCTGGGTGATGCGATTCACCGTTGGCTGCTCGGCGGGCTGGAGATTTCGACCGTCACGGTTTCGAGATTCTTCGCGCTTCACGCGCTGGTGACTCCCACGCTCATCGTGCTCGTCATCGCGGCGCGACTCTTTATCTTTCGTGAGAAAGGTTCGAGCGATGCCGTTGAACGAAGTTCGAGTAATGATAACGAACGAAGTTCGAGCGAGGCTGTCGAAGATGTGCGCCGTGCGACATGGAAGCAGGAGCAGTTTGCGCGTCAGGCAGTTGCCGCCGGAGCAGTTTTTCTCGCGCTCGCGCTTTACGCTTTGAAATATCACGCGCCGCTGGGGCCAGCCGTGAGCGAGGCCATGCCCGGCTATCTGCCGCGACCCGGCGCGCAGTTTCTCTGGCTCTTTCAGATGTTGAAATATCTGCCCGGCCCCTTAGCTTCTGTGATGGCAGCCCTGTTGCCGGGAATGATTTTCATCGGCCTCGCATCGCTTCCGTTTATTGCTGAGAGGCAACGTCGCAAGACTGCTGCCTATCACCCGCGCAGAATGAGCGTCGCCCTGTTTGCGCTCTGCATGATATTCATCGCGTTGATGACCGCGCTCGCTTATCTCGGAGATGCGCGCGACCCGAAAGTGCGCGCTCAACTTGAAAGACAGGCGGCGGACGAAGCTGCCTTCCGCGCGGAACCTTTCGAGCCGCAACGCCCCGCCGCGCCAGACACAAACGCCGCGACGCCGAATCCGTCGCCCACTGCTTCGCCAAACGCGCAGGCCGTCTCAGCCGATTCGCCGCCCGTGGCTTATATGAAAGAATGCGCCAACTGCCACGGCGCACGCGGGCAGGGCGTCAAGCCTTTCCCGAAACTGCTGGGCGTCTACACGAAGCCGCGCCGCACGGTCGAGGACATCATCGGCCTGCTCAACGACCCTGTGGCCTACGGGCTTGAGCCGCCCATGAAATCATTCGCCGCCAAACTCTCCGACACAGAGAAGCGCGAGATAGCCGAATGGGTCGTGACGCTTAAGAAGAAATGAATCAATGAGCAAATCTATAAATCTTTTGCTATACTTTCGCCGCTCTCAAAAATTCTAGTTTTCGATTTCGCACGGAGAAGCACACGCATGAAACCTGTCAAGCTCGCCTTCGTCATCGCCGCTCTGACGCTTTTTGTACTGGCCTGCACCAACACGAACACCAACACGAACACCGGAACGCAGCCGACGCCCGCTCCAACATCATCTATCGCTGCCGCTCCGAGCCAGACGCCCGACCCGTTAGCCGCAGCGCGTGCGACTTACGCCGATAGCTGCGCTCTCTGTCACAAGGAGAATGGCGAAGGCGGAATGGTCAAGATTGAGAACAAGCGTCTGAAAGCACCCGCGCTGAACAGCGGTCACGCGCTCACTCACACCGATGAGGATTTGGCGAAGCGAATTGCTAACGGCGGCGACGGGATGCCTGCTTTCAAAGACAGGCTCAAGCCGGAACAGATCAACGACCTCGTGGCCTTCATACGCAAACAGTTTCAAGCCGGAGCCGCCGCACCCGGCAAAGCTATGACAGACAAAGATATGAAAGAGAAAATGGTGCCCGCGCCGCCGCCCAAACAGTGAGCCTCTTGACACGCGGCGCGAGCGGGCGTCAGGTTCTTCTTTAAAAATTCACGCACCCGTAGCTCAGTTGGATAGAGCGTTTGACTTCGAATCAAAAGGTCGAAGGTTCGAGCCCTTCCGGGTGTACCAGCTTTGGAGAAGCAGGAGCGTCACTGCCCTGCTTCTATTTTTTTTGTCAAGACCGAAGTTTTACGCCGCACATCTCCTGTGCTTAAATATCGTTTCGGAGAAATTGATTTTGATGAGACATGAGAACACGCTCGACCGTGCGCAGGCCGCGCTGGTCGTGATAGACATGCAAGAGGCTTTCCGCGCAAAAATTTCGGACTTCGCGGAGACGGCGGCGCGCATCGCGCTCGTCGCGCACGCCGTGCAGCTTCTGGACGTGCCGTTGATCGTGACGGAGCAGTACCCGCGCGGCCTCGGGCAGACGGCTGATGAGATAAAGACCGTGCTGCCTGACATGCTCGAAGTGATAGAGAAGACAGCTTTCAGCTCCTGCGGAGCGAGCCGGTTCGTCGCACAGCTTGAGCGCACGGGCGCGCGGCATATTCTGGTTTGCGGCATAGAAGCGCACGTCTGTGTCAATCAGACGACGCACGATTTGCTGGCGCGCGGCTACAAAGTACACTTGTTGACCGACTGCATCACGGCTCGCGCGGCTGAGAACAAGCGACTCGCTCTCGCCAAAATGCAACAGAGCGGCGCGCTGCCCTCTTCGACAGAGATGGCGATCTTCGAGCTGCTGCGCGACGCGCGGCACGAACAGTTCAAGGCGATACAGAAATTGATTAAATGAAGAATTCAGGAGTCAGAATATAGAAGTCAGAATGAAAGGATGAAACCGTTCTTATTCTGATTTCTGTATTCTGACTCCTGACTCCTGCTCTTATGGATTTACTTTCAACACTCAATCCGCAGCAGCGCGAAGCGGTCGTCGAGACGGACGGGCCGCTGCTTATCTTAGCGGGCGCGGGTTCGGGCAAGACGCGCGTCATCACCGTTCGCATCGCGTACCTGATCGCGGAGCGCGGCGTGCAGCCGTACAATATTCTCGCGGTCACTTTTACCAACAAGGCCGCGGGGGAGATGCGCGAGCGCGTAGAGAAACTCTTGCGCGGTTCAAACCTGAAAAGCGCGCCGCTCATCTCGACTTTTCATAGCCTCTGCGTGCGTATCCTGCGCCAGCACATAGAAGCCTTGCAGGCAGGCTACACGCGCTCGTTCACCATCTACGATCAGGATGATTCCGTGCGCCTCGTCAAGGCTTGCGTCAAAGATTTAGGTTACGACGACAAGCAGCTCGGGCAGCGCGCGGTGCAGGGCGCGATCAGCGCGGCTAAGAATCGCGGCGAAGATGCGGAGAGCTACGCCGCGCGCGTCGAGTACGGCGACGAGAAGCGTGCAGCCATCGCGCGCGTCTTCAAGCTTTATCAGGAACGCCTCGTCAACAACAACGCGCTCGACTTCGACGACCTGATGATTAAGACCGTCCAACTGCTGCGCCGCTCCGCAGAAGTGCGCGAGCTTTATAACAATAAGTTCCGCTACATTCTCGTTGACGAATATCAAGATACGAACTCGCTCCAATTCGCGCTGATACGCTTTTTGACTGAGAAGCAGCAGAACATCTGCGTCGTCGGCGACCCCGATCAATCAATTTATAAATGGCGCGGCGCGGACATCTCCAACATTTTGAATTTCGAGCAGCATTACCCGAACACCAAGATCATACGCCTCGAACAGAACTATCGCTCGACGCAAAATATTCTGGACACGGCGGCGGCGGTCGTGAAGCGCAATACCGAGCGCAAAGACAAGAGCCTGTGGACGGCCAATCCTTCGGGCGAGCGCATACGTTATTATCAAGCCTACGACTCGGATGCAGAAGCGCGTTTCGTCGCCGCGAAGATCGAAGAGCACCGCCGCGTCGAGCCTTCCCTGCGCGCCGCCGTGCTCTATCGCACCAATGCCCAATCGCGCGTCTTTGAAGAGGCTCTGCGGCGCGCACGGCTCGATTATAATATCGTTGGCGGCTTCTCGTTTTACGAGCGGATGGAAGTGCGCGACATCATCTCTTACCTCAAGCTCGCACTCAACCCGCACGACAGCATGGCTCTCATGCGCGTCATCAACACGCCGCCGCGCGGGCTTGGCAAGCAGACGCTGGACGAGATCGACCGCCGCGCCAAAGACTACGCGGTCTCGCACTGGGAAACCATCTCGATTCTCACCGACAAGGGCGAAGGACTCAGCCCGCGCGCCGTCACCGCGCTCAGGAATTTTCAGAAGATCATCACAGACCTCGTCAGCGCGGCGGGCAATGCTGCCGCCTCCGAATCGCCCGTCTCCGATGTCGTCAAGGCAGCGATTCTGGACACGGGCTATTCAAACGCTCTCAAGGCGGAGAACACCGACGAAGCCGAAGCGCGTATCGAGAACTTGCAGGAGCTAGTCAACGCGGCGGTTGATTACGACCGGCAGGAGCAGGACGGCTTGCGTGATTTCATAGACCACGCCGCGCTCGTCTCGGACACGGATCAATACAAAGGCGACGCGCCCGTCACTCTGATGACTATCCATGCGGCGAAAGGTTTGGAGTTCCCGATGGTCTTCATCGTTGGACTCGAAGACGGACTTTTCCCGCACTCGCGCTCGGCGACAGACCCGGCGGAGTTGGAAGAAGAGCGGCGGCTCTGTTACGTCGCCATCACGCGCGCAGAAAAGTTTGTGTATGTCACGCACGCGATGAAGCGTCGCGTCTACGGCGAAGAGATGGCGGCGGAGCCTTCGCAGTTCCTCAACGAGATGCCGCTCGACCTGATGGAAGACCTCTCGCGCGGCCCCTCATGGCTCTCCTTCGCGCGCAGCTCTTCGACGCTTGAGAACAAGCGCGCCGCCAGCGCACTACGCGGCGAGACGCGCGAGCGCACGAGTTATACGGGCAAGACTTACGACAGCGTGGATTCCATCGCGGAGTTCTTCCGCAAGCGAGGTCAACAGGTCAACCCGCAACAGCCCCGCACGCAATCACCACCGATCATCAAACGCCAGCCTCTATCCGGCGGCGAACCTTCATCATCCAGCGGCGCATCAACCTCAAGCACTTCATCATCTTCAAACGCACAGGTCGGCGACTTCACGCCCGGCTCACACGTCCGCCATCCCAAATACGGGCGCGGCCTCGTCCTCCGCCGCGAAGGCACAGGCGATTCTGCCAAACTGACCGTCAGCTTTCCCGGCTTCGGACAGAAGAAGCTGATTGAAAAGTATGCCGGCCTGGAGAAGGCTTAGCGTATAGTTAGGCTTACGAAAATAATGTTTACAGGAGGTTGTTATGGTTAGTGTGAAAGAAGCTGTCAACGCTGTAGACCTTACAACTCATTCAACCGGAGCGTGAGTTAGCTTGCCTTTCATCGTTAACTTGAATCACATCGCCCTTAAATGCGCGCCCAGTTAATTCGAGCGTTAGGCAGCTGTGTTGACATCTTCCTCCGATATAGGAAAATGCTTGCGGAGGTGATATGAAAAGAGCGAAGGATATTAAAGACCTCAAAGTTGAGCGCCCGCCCCGCGCCAAAGTTTCCGAGAAGGAAGCCTTGAAGCGTATGAAAGAATTCTCCAAACGGAAGGAGCAATTCCTTGCCATTGCTCGAACGGGTAAGAGTCGAAGTGTACGTTCCTGATTTACCGGCGGCTTCCTATCGCAATCTGCTTCTGTCTTTCGAGGAAGAATTCACCTATGCCTTCGGCGGCTGCACGATTGTGCGTGGGCTTGATGGCAATTATCTTTCTCAAGCGGGCGTGAAAACTCCAGACCGCCTTAATCTCATCTATACGGATTTACCTCTTGCGTTATCCACTAATTTCGAGACCGTGGCTCGTTATGCTGATGAGTTGAAACAGGTGGGAAGTGAAGCTCTGGCTGAAGAGGCCGTTTTGGTAGCTGTAACGCAGGTTTATCATGCAAGGTAATGCTCACGTCGCGGACTACTAGCTCATTCGATTAGACTCTGCGATAGCATGCCTTTCATCGTTATCTTCTTCCATAACCTTGAATGCTTGCCGCTCAGCGCGGCTTTATAGGGTCGAGACATCCCACAAAATTTCTCTGGCTTCGTCATTCAACTCATACTCAGTTTTCTCACAGGCGTCAGCGATTGAGAGCAGGGCTGAGATTTTCCCGTACTCGCCCGCGACCGATTTTGTGTCGAGCAATGCCTGTTGAATCAGGGGCGCGATGTGTTCTGTTTGTCCGGCGTCTGCGTAGGCGGTGGCGGCTTCGGTCAGGATTTGTACGCGGTCTGAAGCGCGGGGTAGCTTTTGGCTTGCGGCTACTGTTTCAGAGAGAAGCTCGATACCCTGTTGCTTTTCGTCTGTGGCGATCATGGCGCGGCTGATTCCGAGCAGGGCGTTGGCTCTGTGTGTGTCTTCGTCTATGCCGCGCGCGGATGCGAGGGCTTCGTCATAGATTCCAGATTGTGATTGGCGGATGGCGACGGCTGTCATAGCTCGAAATTTTTCTTCCGGCGTGCCGATGCTCTGCGCGGCTTTGAGAGCGAGGTCTGCGTGGTCGAAATCGGCGTAGCGCACGGCTAAGAGCGCGAGCAGGTTATTGTGCTGCGTTTCGTCTCGCTGTGTTTCGGGCACGTCTTCGCGGATTAAATCATAGGCGTCGGAAAGAAGTTGCAGGGCTTCTGTTTGTCTCGTTTCGTCCTCATGCTCGATGACGGCGAGGCTGATGAGCGTGGAGGTCGCTTGATAAACGTCGTCTATCTTCTCCGCGACCTTGACGGCTTGGTCGTACTGCTTGAGACGCGAATGGCTCGCGGCGATTTGCGATAAGGCAGTGTCTTTATAAATATCTTCCGACTTCTCCGCTACCGCGAGAGCCTGTGACAGGATGACTGTTGCTTTTTCCGCTTGTCCTGCGTCCGCGAATTTCAGAGCAATCTCGGAGAGCGTGGTCGCCTTCTCGTCGCCCGCGTCAATGGATGCAGCTTCGTCAAGAGCCTGTGAGAGCGGCTCGACGGCTTCATCAACGCGCCCGGCTTGAATATAACTGTCCGCGATGCGCGTCAGAGCCAGTGCTGCGTAGAGCGGAAAATCCAGCCTCGACACAATCTCGAACGCGCGCTCGTATTCACCCTTACTCGCGCATTGCGAGGCGATCTCGGCGAGCGTCGCGGAATTGTCTTCCATCCCGTCCGCGATCTCGACGGCGCGGTCGAACTCTCCGGCGTTGGCGTGCGCGATGGCTATCTGAGATGAGGCTGTGGCCTGATGCGAAAAATCTTCGAGCGATTCGATCAGCTCGAAAGCAGTATCCTCCTGCCCGTCGGCGGCGCACCTGACCGCGACCGACGCGAGCGTCATGTCTCGCGTGTACGGATCGTTGATAGTGTCCGCTATCTCGACCGCGCGTTCAAACTCCGCTCTGTCCGCGTATCTACTGGAGATGGCAGAGGCAAGCTCGTCATAGCTCTCAGCGTTCTTCACAAGCCCCGCCACGCGCAGAGCAGCCGCGAGCGCATCTTCAATCTCAGGCTCTTCGTATTCTTCGCTCATCGTTGTACCTTCAAGAGATAATTTTCGGTGAGTCTATAATAAAAAGGCGCGGCATGATAACAGCCGCGCCTTTTCTGTTTGCCAGCAGTGCATAAACTACTTCGTCAGCTCGTCCGCCAGCTCATTTGCCTCGAAGACTTTGCGTAGGATTTCGAGCATCCCGCGCGAATCAACCGAGATGGCGCGATTGACCGATTCGTCGTAGAAGAAATCGCCGGGGATGGATTGAATGTTGCCGTCGAAAATCAGGCCGACGAGTTCCATGTTCTTGTTGATGGTCGGCGAGCCGGAATTGCCGCCGGTGATGTCGTTGGTCGAAACGAAATTGAACGGTGTCTTGAGGTCTAAGGCAGACTTCTTATCCGTCCAACGCGACGGCAGATTGTACGGAAACTTCTGGTTGAAGCTGTTGGAGCGTTCATACAGACCGGCGAGGGTCGTGAAGGGCGCGACCTTCTTTCCGTTCTCCATGTACCCTTTGACCGCGCCGTAAGAGAGGCGCAGCGTGAAGGTGGCATCAGGGTAAAGCTTGTCGCCTTCGCTCTCGAACATCGCACGCGCGATCTTCGAGTAGTTGGTGCGCTCGACGCCGACGACGTTCTCTTCATAACGCTTGCGAACTTCACGCGCCTCTTTGTCTATACTGCGCGCGAGCATGATCATCGGGTCGGTGGAAGCTTCGATAGCCGCGCGTCCGCCAGCCGCGAGCTGTTTGCGGAACTCGACATCTTTGAGCTTCGTGCCGTCAACCAGCTCCATTGCGCGTGCTTCCGGCGTCTTGCCGTTAAGCACTCTCTTCACAAGCTCGTTGTCTGCGCCCAACACCTCGACCATGAAGCCGAGCGAAGACGTTAGCTTCATCTTCTCGAAATCGTCGTAGATCGGCGCGGGCGAATAGAGTCCGAGTTCGAGCGATTCACGACGCGCGTCCGTGAATTCCGCCAGACGCTCAGCATTAGGCTTCTCGCTTTCCGCTGCCATCCGCACGAGGTTGCGCGCGATGCCGTAATATTTCGTATCGAAAGCGGCGGCGGCTTCAAAGAGTCTACGATTGCGCTCGTAAGAGGTCTCGTCTTTGCGTCCCGCCGCGATGGCATCCCACGCGTCGCCGTATTCCTTCTGCCGCCGCGCGTCGGAGCTAATGGACTTGCGCATGGCGTTTTCGGATTTGAGCTTTCTATCCATCACGGACTTGTCGCTCAAGCCGCCCAGTTGTCCCTTGTAAACCTTGATGCTGTTCTCGACGCTGTTCAGCTCGTTCTGTGCGCGGCGCGTCTGCTCGTCGCCCATCTCCATATATTTCTTGAGCACGCCGCGTCTGGTTTCAAGATAGCGCAAGAGAAGCGGGATGCCTGTCTCGCGCAGGTACTCAAGATGCGCGTAGGTGTTCAGGCGAGCGGTCGAGCCGGGATGGCCCGTCACGAAAACAAGCTCGTTCTCTTTCGCGCCTGCTTTCGACCACTTGAAATAGTTATCCACGTGCAGCGGCTTGTCATTCTCATAGACGCGCACCAGCGCCATGTCTATGTTGAAGCGCGGGTAGTTGAAATTGTCAGGGTCACCGCCGAAGAAGGCTGCCTGAAATTCCGGCGCGAAGACTAAGCGCACATCCGTATATTTTTTGTAGCGATAAAGATTATAACGACCGCCCTGATAGAGCGTGACGACATCGGAGCGAAGCCCCGTCGCCTTGAGCGATTCGGCCTCGATGGCGCTGATCTCCGAGCGGCGCGCATCCGCGGCTCCGGCTGCCGTGGCGTTAGCCTTGACGGAGCCTGCGACGCGATCCGTCACATCTTCGATGCTCATCAGCACGTTGAGTTCAAGGCTCGGAGCTTTCTGTTCTTCGGCACGCGTGCGCGCGAGGAAGCCTTCCTTGCTGTAATCCTTTTCGGGAGTGCTGATCTCTCCGATGATGTCCTCGACGATATGATAGTTGGTCAGCACGAGACCTTCCGGCGAGACGAAAGAGCCTGAGCCTCCGTTGTTGAAACGAACGGAAGCCATCTGCACTTTCTTGAGCCACGCATCCGTCACTTCAAAGCCGTATTTGCGCTTGATGTCCGCGCGCGGAACGTTATTGAAAGGCCACATACCTTCATCCGCACGTGCGGTTGATAAATTCAGAACGGGCAACGCGAATGCCGTCATCAGCAGCGCGCACAATAGTTTTCTTAATCTCATCGGTTGTCCTCGACGGGGAAATGGTTTTTTCAGAGAGGGACTTAGATCATCATTCCGCATAAAATGGATGCCTGATTAGTAACGGTTTGAGATGCCTGCTGTCAAGGCGCGCGGCTATCCCAACTAATAATCAGATGATGATACAATGCGCCGCCGAGTCGAGACGGGCGGTTGAAAGAACGAAGGGAGCCGAAACGTTTGCGATTTTCATCGCTCAGAAATTTATTCAAGCGGAAGATGGATAACGAAACTATCGCACGAAAGTTTTACCGGCTCGCCGAGCTGATGGAGATACGCGGCGATGACCGTTTTCGCACGCGCTCTTATCGCAATGCAGCCGAGACGATTGAGACGTGGCCGACTCCGCTTGCGTTGATTGCAACGGAAGAGGGCGCGCGAGGGTTGCAGGCGCTGCCCGGCATCGGCAAGGCCATCAGCGCAAAGATTATCGAGCTGCTCGAAAAGGGCACGTTCGAGGCATGGGAAAAGCTGACGGCTGAAACGCCCGCCACCGTCCTCGACCTCCTGCGCGTGAGCGGCATCGGCCTCAAGACAGCAGCCACACTGCATCAACAATTCAAGATCGCATCACTCGACGACCTCAAAAAATTCGTCGCGGGCGGTGGCCTTGAGATGGTTGACGGAGTGGGCGAAAAGAGCGCAGTGAGAATCCGCGAGAGCCTCTCGCGACTGTAAATTATTTTTGTTGAAGGAGACAATCTTAATGAAGCGGAAAACTTTGAGCGTCGTGGCAATTCTTCTCTGCTGCTCCGGCATGATGGTGGCGCAAACCCGTCCGGGAAATTTGAGAAGTTGGGCGGGTAAGTACCCAACCGAAAGGAAGGGCAAAGTCACGAAAAGTTTTTTCCGGCTTTCGGAAATTCAGATGCCGCTGTCGAAGCTACTTTCCCGGAAAGATTTCAATCTGCTGACACGAGGTTATGAGGTCGAGACTCCCATCAAACAGATAGGAGATTATCTCGCGGTCAAGGTCTGCCGCCAGCACAACTGCGATAGCGAGCACGCAGGCTTCGCCATCAATCTGCGCGACGGCCACGTTTACGTCAGGATGGATGCGGATGAACGGACGAGGTGGTTTAGCTCTCAGGGAGAGTACACAGACCTGCCTCAGAATGTGCAGGATTTCCTGGATGATTTTTCAGCAACTTAGCCCGCAGCCAGAGTCAAAAGCTAATTGCTATTGCGGTCGCAATAATTTATAGTATCCCTGCTTAAATATGCTGCGCGCGATGGTTATCCGTGTAAAGCTGTAAAAAGAAGCAGCCACAACTCTTTTGTGGCAGGATCATCTCCACAACCCCTGCGAGATGGTGTAACTTCCAACTCTAAATAGCCTGACATTAGTTGCTAGAGCGCTGCTTGCGCCCAGACTGTTTCTTCAAGAAGGAGTATTCCCATGACACCTCGCTTAAAAAGAATACGCAACATATTTCTATCGCTGGCGATATGTCTCGCGGCCTCGACCGCTTTGACGAGCGGCTCAGTCTTCGCGCAGTGCGGGAGACCCGGCTTCAAACTGAACTACGGGTATTTCAATAGCACGCTGATCGGTTACACGACGACGACGGCTGATTTCAACTCGGACGGCAAAGCTGATCTGGCGACGATTAATAACGCAGGCGACCGCGTGTCCGTCCTCTTCGGAGATGGGACGGGAAAGCTCGGCGCGCCCACTTGGTATCTCATCGGGGCGGGGTCCAGCAACAGCGTGGCGGCTGCCGATATGAACAATGACGGCAAGCTCGATCTGGTCACGCTCGGCTCCGGGTTTACTACCGATAACAGCGTCTCGGTGCTGCTCAATAACGGGAGCGGAGTTTTCGCCACCGCCGTCACCAGCGCGATAAACGGCTACGATATGCGAGTCGGAGATATTGATTTGGATGGGCGAGCCGATCTCGTCAATATCCTTCCTTCGAAATTGCAAATTCGATTTAGCGACGGAGCAGGCCATTTTACAGCTCCTTCGGAAATGTCCTTCGCTACCTTGAACAACTATCTGCTCGGTGACTTTAACGGCGACAACAAGACCGACGCAGCCTTAAAATTTTACGACGGCACGAATACGAGCGTGCAGCTCTATCTCAACAATGGGATGGGCGCTCTCGTACCGGGCGGCACGACGAATTTTGGGACTGCTTACCTTACCTTCAACTCGGCGAGAGATTTCAACGGCGATGGAAAGCTGGATATTGTCGCCGCTGGCTCTACCGAGACTATGATTTCGATTCTCTTCAATGATGGCGCGGGCGGCTTTACGAGGACTGATTATACGGCTGTCAACAACCATTTTATGGTCGGAGATTTTGACGGGAACGGCAAACCGGACGTGCTCGCTTTTACCGGCGGCGGGCAATTCAGCGGATACAGCTCTTCCATTCTCTTCAATAACGGCAGCGGCAGCTTCACACGAAACGATTACCCCGCGCTTCCGGTGGCGAACTCCGGCGCCGTAGCCGATTTCAACGGTGACGGGAAGGACGATTTGCTGAAGTACACAGCGGCGCGCACGACGGGACAACTCGGCGTTCAAGTCTGGCTCAGAACCTGTAACTACACGCTCAATACCAAGCAGGTTGATTACGATGGCGACGGCATCACAGACTTCTCCGTCTGGCGTCCCTCGACCGGCGAGTGGATGATACGGCAAAGCATCGACGGCACAATCAGAACGCAGCAGTGGGGCGGCGGCTCCTTCGGCGATGTCCCCGTCCCCGGCGATTATGACGGCGATAGTAAATCCGACCTCGCTGTCTTTCGCGCTCCCACCGGCGGCTGGTACGTCCTCAAGAGTTCCGACAACTCGCTCTACGGCGTCTTCTGGGGCGCGAGCGGAGATAAGCCTGTACCCGGCGATTACGATGGAGACGGCAAGACGGATGTCGCAGTCTTTCGTCCATCCGATGGCGGCTGGTATATCCTCCAAAGCTCGAACAGCACGCTCTCGGTGTTTCTCTTCGGCACGAATGGAGACAAGCCGGTGCAGGCAGACTTTGATAATGATGACAAGACGGATGTGGCTGTGTTCCGACCATCGAACGGCTACTGGTACATGCTCAAGAGTTCGACGGGAGCGTTCAGCGCCGTGTCGTTCGGGACAAACGGCGACAAGCCGGTCCCGGCTGACTACGACGGTGACGGCAAAGCTGACATCGCAGTCTTCCGCTCAGGCGCGGGCTGGTATCTCTTGCTGAGCGCGAACAATGCTTTTCAGGGCGTGACATGGGGAGAGGATAAGACTCCCGCGCCGGGAGCATTCAATAGCATCGGCATCACGGACGTTGGCAGTTGGGATTCGAGCGCGGGCAACTTCTACGTGTTTCCGAATCCCACTGCAAACTCTGTCGGCGCAAGCGGCGATATACCCGTCTCGACTCCATACGTCATCGAGTAAGCAGTTCCGAGTTCCAAGTTCCAAGTCAAAGACAAGTTCTTAACTTGGAGCATGAAACTCGGAACTTTTTATCTCATCCCGACGGCGGAGACGCTGACGCGCGCGGCCTGTCTTTTGACGATGACGAGCGTGATGTCGTCATTGGCTGGAGTCCCCTGCGCGAACTTCGAGAGAGCGGCCTCGATGCGGTCGCGGATGCCGGAGGCGGATGCCTTGAGGTGCTGTGCCACGACTTGATACAGGCGGTCTGGGCCGAACTCTTCGCCGCCCGGATCAACCGCTTCGGAAACGCCGTCGGAATAGATAACCAGCACGTCTCCCGGCTGTAACTGCGTGCGTCCCTCGCGGTACTCCGCGTTCGGGATGATGCCGAGCGGCAAGCCGCCCGCGTCCAAGTGCTCGACCGTGCCCGATTCGTGAACGATGATCGGCGGGTTGTGTCCCGCGTTGACGAACGAGAGCGAGCCTGACTTTGGATCAAGCTCCGCGTAAAAGAGCGTCACGAAGCGATTGGACGGAATATTCTCCGCCAGATAACGATTAACGTTGGTGATGGTTTCGACGAGCGAAGAATGCGAGGCTGCCTGCGCGTGAACCGCCGCATGAAGCGATGACATCAAGAGGGCTGCGGCAGTTCCCTTGCCCGACACGTCGCCCAGCGCGACCACCAGTCGCCCGTCCTCGCGCTCTATAAAATCGTAATAGTCGCCGCCGATTTCATAACAGGAAAAGCTGATGCCCTGAAGCTCATAGCCTTGAACGATGGGCGGCGAGGTCGGTTGAAAACGCTGCTGTATCTCGGACGCCAGTTGCAGCTCATGCTCAAGCCGCTCGCGGTTCATCTGCTCTTCCAAAAGGCGCGCGTTCTCGACCCGTATCGCCGCGACCGAGGCGAGCGTCGTCAAAACCTTCAAATGATCTTCAGTGAATCTACCTTCGGCAATCGGAGAATCCGCGTAGATGATGCCGAAGACTTTTTCGCCGACGCCGAGAGGCACTGCGAGCACTGAGCGTATCCCCTGTATGGTCATCGTGCTACTGGCAAAGCGCGGGTCGTGCTGCGCGTCGGAGGTGAGCACGGACTTGCCCTGCCCGACGACCTCTTCGAGGACGTGGCGGCTGACGCGTATCTCTCCCACTTCGCCTTCACGATCACGCAGGCGCGCGACCGCCACCTTCAACTCCGTGCCGCCCTCATCACGCATCATAATCAGGCAGCGATCCGAAGGGACTGCTTCAAAGACGAGCGAGGCGATCTGGTTCAGAGTCTCGCCGAGCGTGGCGGAGGCGAGCAGGGTCACGCCCACTTTGCTAATCAAGGCCAGCAGGTCGCTCTGTTTATGCTCATTGCTTTCGGCTTTGTAGTCAGGCTCCGTGCGCGCTCCTTCAATGGCTTCCAGCAGGCCGGAGGTCGTGCGGTCGGATGAGTTGAGCGCGATGGTCGCTTCCGGCTCAGGCCCTGCGCCGGGGTCTGTAATCATCTTCGCGCCGCGCGTCGAGGCATAGGAGCCGTCGTCAAAGAGGATTTCGGTTTCACCGATTTTGATCAGGTCGCCGGGCGCGAGCGGAATGCTGCCGTTCACAGTCTCGCCGTTAAAGAGCGTGCCGTTGGCCGAGCCTAAATCCTGCAACAGGTAGCCGTCGCCTTCACGTCGCACCTCCGCATGCACGCGCGAAGCGAAAGGGTCAGGGATGCACAGGTCGTTGCGCGCAGAGCGGCCAATCGTAATGCGTAGGCGTCCCAAAGGAAATGTGTCGGACGCGCGGTCGGGATATTTGACTATCAGTTCAGGCATAAATTAGTTGGCAGTTAGCAGTTAGCAGTTGGGAGCAGGCAGCAGGAAAGGTGAAAACATTTTTCTACTGCCAACTGCTTTCAATCTTTTTTCCTTCGACGGTCGTATTCTTTGCCGAGCCGGTCTTCGTATTTCCGTGCGTCGGCCACGTGCGGCCCGCTTTTGACGTTCTGGAAAAGCTGTAGGGCGTGGAGCAGTTCCGCGCGCTGTAGTGACTTAACGTCGCGCCCCTGCACAATGTTCAGAGCTTGTGTATAAAACCGCTCCTCATTGCTTTCGGCGCGATTGTTCGCCGCCGTGTTCGCTGGCGCGGGCGCAATCGGCTGCACGGGCGCAGGCGTCGTGTTGCCGGGCTGCGTTGCTGCGCCTTCATTAGACGGGCGATTCTGGGCTGCGCTTTGAGAACGGGCGTCGCGTTCATCGCTCGCGTTGCTGCCGTTCACTTGCGGCGGCGGAAGCTGTGCCAGATTTCTGCTCGCGCGCTGAGCCAGGTCCAGCGACTCGGAGCCTGTGACTTTTTGATAAAGAGCGCGAGCCTCTTCCGTCCGTCCGGCAAGGCGCAGGGCGTCTGCATAATCAAGCCGCAGGTTATCATCCACATCGGCATCGTTCATCGCGTTGATGATGCGCGCGTAGCTCTCTGCCGAATCATTGTAAAGACCTTCGCTGAATTGCGCGGACGCGAGAGCGCGCAAGGCAGCCGTGTTTGACGAATCGTTTTCGACGGCTGCGCGATATTCATTTATAGCTTCGCGCCGCTCGCCCCTCTTCTCAAGAGCGAGGCCGAGCCTCCTGTGCGCCTCTGCGTTAGCCGGATCGAGCTTGACCGCGTAACGCAGTTTCGCAACCGCTCCATCCGTATCGCCCGATGCGAGCAGCGTCTCCGCTTGCGCCAACTGCTCTTCCACCAGCTTCTTCTGATCGCTGATGGAGATCGGAGACGCGCCGCCCGTATCATTTGTCGCAGGCCGGCGCGAGAAAAAGTATGCGAGCGCGCCCGCCGTCAGCGCGATGCAGAGCAGGAGCGCGGCTGCGGCCTGCCAGATGCGTCGTGCCGTAGACGAAGTTGAAGGGGCTGTAGCAGCTTTGCCAGCAACGTTCGATGCAGGCGCTACCGCAACGTTCGATGCAGGCGTTGCCACATTATTCGATGCAGGCGTTGCCGTTTCAGCTTCAACGACTGTTGCGGCATATCGTGGATCAACAGGGGCGTCGCCTGTTCGATGCATTTCACCGGAATCGGCTCTTAAACCGCTTTCACGCCCGTCAGGCGTCTGCCTGATCAGGCGATCTATCTCTTCCTGCTTGACCCTTCCCGTATCTGCCCCTGCGTAGCCGTTGTCTTCGGGCGAGATGCCGTCGGTCGGTCGAACTTCGTTTGTGAACGGGATGGTTTGCGCCAGAGGCGAGACAGTGTTGCCCGTATCCGGCGCGGCAACCGCACTCAGAAGCGCGCCGCACGCGCGACAGAAACGCGCTTCCGGCAAAGGGGTTGCTCCGCAAATCCGACAAGGCTTGGACATTTGACTTGCTTCCTCGCTGACGACGCGAAAACTCATGGCAATTTGCGCGGGCGGCGCGCCCTGTCGAGCACGACGACCGTGCCCGCAAGGATGTCATGCAGGGCGCGCCCCTGTGCGTTAAAGACAGCGAGGAGAAATCCGAGTCCGAGTGTGATGAGCGAGACGGGGTAGCCCACCACATGGCGCACGAGCGACGGGAGAAAGCCTAACGGCTTTCCGTCGAGCCGCACGATACGCAAGCCTGTCGCCCACTTGCCCAGCGTTTGACCGCGCAGACCCGTGAGGACGACGAAGTTCAAAAGCGTCACGCCGATGGCAACCACCCATCCGACGGTCTCAGCCGCGCCTCCCGCGAGACGCGCGCCGCCGCCCATCATCCGCGCAATCAGCGTGCTCAAGACGACGATGCTTGCGACGATGATGTAATCAATCAAGACCGCTCCGCAACGCAGAGAGAACGGCGCGCGGTATAGCTCGGCATAGAGTTGCGCGTCACGCGCTCTCTCTGCCGCATCCGTCTGCGGCAAGGCTGTAGTTTCAACCATAAGCAGTGGGCAGTTGGGCAGTTGGCAGTTGGCAGTTGGCAGTAAGAAACCTTCTTTACTGCTTAACTGCCAACTGCTAACTGCCAACTAATTCTTCATCCTACTAAAAAATGTAACATCGTTTCGCCGAGACGCAGCTTGTCTCCGTTCTCAAGCACGCGCGGCTGATGCGGCGCGAGACGCACCGTATCGTTATCGCGCCCTAAGAGCACAGTGCCGTTGATCGAGCCGAGGTCTTCGACGAGAAAGGTTTCGCCTTTGCGCCAGATGCGCGCGTGACGCCGCGAGACTTTCGTCTCCGGGTCAAAGCGCGAAAGATCGACTTCGGGAAAAATGTTCGAATGCGGGTCTGAGCGACCGACGAGGTTGCTGTCCTTCTGTAAAAGGAACGAAGCGTCAAGCTCGGTCGTGCCCGCGACGACCAGTTTCGCAGTCGAGCGTGCGGCCTGTAAAGCCGCGCTCGGAGTGATGCCCGCGAGCGGCTGCTTGGCTCCGCAGTGCGCGCAGAAGAGATCGTCCGCGGCGATGCGCCCTCCGCAGAACCCGCAGAAGACCATCTCGACCTGCAAGGTCTCTCCGGCTCCCTGCGCCGCCGTCACCATCCCGTAAGAGACATCCCCGACGCGCAGCCTTTCAAGATGCGCGGCCAGAGCTTCGCGCATCTCTCCGGCTGAGCGGAAACGCCCTTCCGGTTTGTACTCGACCGCGCGCATCAGTATGCGCTCCATCTCGACCGAGATGGCCGGATTGATCTGGCGCGGGCGCGGGTTTTTGGTAAAGTCAAAAATCAGGAGCGGGTTGTCCTGCGGGTCAGAGCCGGTCAGCAGGTGAAACAGTGTCGCGCCTAAAGAGTAAACATCCGAACGCGGCTCGACCTTACCGCTAAACAGTTCGGGCGGCGCGTAACCCATCGTGCCGACCGCCGTCACGCCCTTCTCCTCAGTCTTGTTGACCCACCGCGCGATGCCGAAATCAATCAGCATCACCCGCCCCGAGTTGCCGTCAATCATCAGGTTCGCGGGTTTCAAATCGCGGTAAATAATCGGGCGCGGGCGACGGTTGTGCAGGTAGTCGAGCACGTCCGCGACCTCCATAGCCCAGATCGTACCGGTCTTTTCATCTATCCGGCCACCGGGAGCATTCCGCAGGCGCGAAGCGAAATCGCCGCCCGAAATATATTTCATGACGAGATAAAAACGCCCCGCCTGATCGTCATAAAAATAGTCGTAGATAGTCGGAATCGAAGGATGCTCAAGCGAGGTCAGGAGCAGTGACTCGCGTTTGAAATCTCCGATAGCTTTTTCATGTTGCGATTCATCGAGATGAGTTTCGATCATCTCCTTGACGGCGCGCGGGGCGTCCCCCAGATGACGATCCTTTGCGAGATAGACCGCGCCCATCCCGCCGCCGCCGATGCGCCGCACGATCTCGTAACGGACGTTGAGCAACGTGCCCGCTTCGAGCTGCTTGCTGACCTGCCTGCGGTTTCCAGCGGTCGTGCCGGACGGGACGGTTGCGTCCATAGAGCGCGCTCCGCTGCTCAATTCGCCCGTAGACCTGCTCACGGCTTCGGGCGGCAGCGTGTCATGTAAAGCGGCAACATCTCTCTCCGTATCAGATGAAGCGGCATCGTTTCTCTCTTCACCGGATGAAGCGGCATCGCTTCTCTCCGTATCGGGCGAAGCTTCCGTATCAGACGAAGCTTCAGCATTGAGCGCGCTCGGAAGTGTTTCGGGCGCGCTCGCCGGTTCAGGCTTGACCGTGGCATCATCAGGGCGCGGCGTGGCGGCTGGCTCAGGCGTCCTGGAAGCGGGAGCGATCTCTTCGGCAGGCTCGTTCGCAGATTCGACAGGCTCATTCACAGATTCAGCAGGCGGAGCAGCTTCGACCGGTTCCTGCCGTGCCGCCTCGATGGGTTCCGGCGCGTCGCTCGCTTCGGAAAAAGCAGGAATCGTTTCTTCAAAATCTGAATCTATGTCGGCAAAATCAGAGCCTGTCGCGGCGAAATCAGGATTCGTCTCGGCAAAAGCAGAGCCGCTCACGACCTCTTCCGAAGCTTCTGAAGCTTCCGGCTGCGCGAGGCCATCGGTGATGGGCAACTTAGAAATTATCGTCTCGACCTCGTCTATGTCAGCGCCCGTCGCGTCAGACTCAGCCTCATGCGGAATCAACGCGTCAACCGCGCCGACAAGCGTATCGCGCAGTTCCGGCGCAGTGTTGCCTCGCGGCGGCGAGGCTTCGTTCTCAGGGTCTTGCGCGGGTGCGGCATGAGCATTGACGCTCTGAAACGTTTCCTCCGACACATCTATAATTTGAGGAACTTGAGAAGCTTGCGTCTCCGTCTCCGTCTCCGTCGGCGCAGCGGTGACGGCCAGAGACGGATTTACCTTCTCAATATTTCCCGGATTCGTTGTAGGCGCAAAGGTAGGCTTCTGCGCGATTCCGCAGTTGCCGCAAAATGGGTCATCCGGCGCGACCTGTCCGCCGCATTCGAAACAAAAAGGCATCTCTAATTTAAGATGAACGTTTAAGCGAGGCTCTGGTTAATTCATCCGGCACGCTTTCGGCGACTCGCATCAAGCCTCAAAAGCGATGCTCGTTTATCTCTCCGCTCTACTTCACGACATGAAAGCGTAAAAACGTCTTGCCGACGATAATCTCGTCGCCGTCGCGCAAGGGCTGGCGGTCGCCCGGCAAGAGGCGTCGCCCGCGATTGATAAAAGTGCCGTTGGTCGAGCCTAAGTCTTCGATCAGATACTGTTCCTTGCGACGCATGATGCGCGCGTGACGCCGCGAGACTTTCGCCTCCGGGTCGTCTGCGTCCAGGTCAACGTCCGGGAAGATACCTCCGTCCGCATCCCAGCGTCCGATCTGCGACTCGTCCTCGCTCAGCGGAAACTGCTTGCCGGCAGAACGCCCGCGCTCAATGACGAGTTTGGCGTGCGCGCCCTCCATCAGGGCAATCGAACCCTGCGAGATGGCATACGCGCGTGAAGGCTGTTTGGCCTCGCTCTTCGGTTTTTCAGACAGAGCAGGCTCGCTCAAGGCTCCGCTCAAAGACTCGCTCATAGGCTCGCTCATCAGTTTATCATCCGTCCCGCCGCCCGTGTCGCCTGTATCCACAGACTTTTTGGCACGCACGGCAGTATTCAAAAACGCTCCGCATTCGTCGCAGTACTGCGCTCCATCAAGGTTTTCCGTACTGCACCTGTCGCAGACCGTCATAAAAATCTTTCCTCGGGCGATTCACTTGTATGTGAGAAAACTTTTCGGGGCGCGACCCGCCACCCGAACCGCGCCGGGGCTTACGCGAGAAACAGTTGCATTGTAGCGCGAAACGAAAAGGCGAGACAAACTCAAAGTTCAAGAGCGGAGAACGGCGCATGGAAGATACACGAAAGCAGGCACGGCTTAATATCGAACTCTGCCGCCCAAACATGTCATCGGCTTGACAAGCTTTTGACTTATTCATATAGACTTCTCCTCTATGGCGAAGTGTGGCGCAGTTCTTATTTATCTCGCGGCCTGCAATATGCCTCTCAACCGAGACTCATCTTTGAGAGGGACGTACAAATTCCCGTCATTCGTAATACGGGATTGCTCGTGCTCCGAACGAACATTAATGTGCTGCCCGGCGTAAAGTATCTGTTCTGAGGTCGCAAGATGAAAAGACTATTGCTCTGTGGAATCCTGTTCGCTATGCTGTCGGCGGTCGCAGCCGGACAGGGCGGCGCAGCTCCGGCCTTATCGCTCAAAGACATTCAGGGGCGCAACATAAGCTTAAAGAAGTACAAGGGCAAAGTCGTGCTCCTGAATTTCTGGGCGACGTGGTGTCCGCCGTGCCGCGCAGAGATGCCTGATCTGGTAAAGTGGCAGCGCGATTACAGCAAGCAGGGATTACAAATAATCGGCATCACTTATCCGCCGGAGAAGAACAGTGAAGTCCGCAGTTTCACACGAAGCCTCAAAGTCAATTACCCGATTGTGTTAGGTAGTAAAGAGACCAGAGAGCTTTTCTTCAAGGGAGAGGCGCTGCCCCTGACAGTCATCATTGACCGGGAGGGTAACGTTCGAGAGGTGATCGAAAATATTCTGTTGCACGAAGAGTTCGAGCAGAAGATAAAACCTCTGCTCCATATCAAACCCGGCCAGACTAAAATGTATCAAAGCATTTCTAACCGGGTATTCATTAACCACTCAAAACTGTAGGAGAGCTAGAAATGAGAAAAAATAGAGTCGCTATTCTTTTAGGACTTCTGCTCGTGTTGTCGCTCGGCGCAGTCAGCGTCTTTGCCGTGACTAAGACGACGACGATTAAAGTCGAGGGCATGCACTGCCAGATGTGCTCGGCCTCCGTTGCCAAAGCTTTGCAGGCGACGGCGGGAGTCGAGAAAGTAGAGGTCAGCACCGAGCAGGGCACGGCAGTGATTCAGTATGACGATCAGAAAGTAAATGAAGCCAAGCTTCGTGAAGTGATCAATAGCACAGGCTTCAAGGCCGTCGAAGAGAAACCTGCCTCATAAGCAAACTGAGAAAGCGTTCTAAAAAGTCCCGCAAGGGACTTGATGAAAATAGCCCGGCCATTCATGGCTGGAAGATGCGCGAAAACAATAGTGAGTCCCGTCGGGACGATTGAAACTGCCACTCAATCGCCCCCACAGGACTCATTTCTTTTAACTCTGGCTCCCGGCGATAAATCTCCGGGCTATTCTCATCAAGTCCCTTGCGGGACACTCACAGACTTTAGACTCACGACTCTAATTGTTTATAATGAAACTGTTCGCGCGTTGTTTATAATGAAACTGTTCGCGCGTTTCTAACGTAGAAGCTTTTCGAGCGCGGGTAGCATTGATAGATTTCGCACCGGATTTAGCAGATCAGCGCGCGTTTCCCGGCGGGGCATCGCAATCTCTTCTTTAAGCACAAAGGAATATTACAGACATGGCATTGAGCCGAAAAA
Source organism: uncultured Pyrinomonadaceae bacterium (assembly GCA_964246305.1). GTDB lineage: Bacteria > Acidobacteriota > Blastocatellia > Pyrinomonadales > Pyrinomonadaceae > JACMLC01. The sequence continues at coordinate 66,623 of CAXTPS010000010.1, read as the reverse complement.
AGAAGATCATTATCGCAGTGACGGCGGTCGCCGTGCTCGGACTGATTGTTATCATCAGCGTGTTCGCGAGCCGTAAGGACGAGCCGGAAGTAACGAGCGTCAAGATAGATGTCCGGCCTGAATTGCGCTCGACCGTGACGGCTTCGGGTGAGATTCGACCGATTCAATTTATCAATCTGACGAGCGAGGTCGCGGGACGCATCGAAGAGATTTACGTCAAAGAGGGCGATCAGGTGACGAAGGGACAACCGCTCGTGCGCCTCGACCCGACGCAGCTTCAATCGAGTCAGGAAGCGCAGCTTGCCGCTTCTCAAGGCGCTTTGAATGATGTGCAGAACGCTCGCACACAGGTTCTCGCCGCCGAAAACGCGGTCGCGCAGGCGCAGCAGGGCTTGACCGTTTCCGAAGCCGGTGTCTCACAGCAGCGACAGCAGCTCGTGACCTTCCAGATAGACATGAACACGGCTCAGCGCGAACTCAAGCGCACGACCGACCTGGTCGAATCCGGCGTCGCTTCGCGTTCGGAATATGACGCCGCCAGAGATCGCTACGATAGCGCGCAGGCGCGTTACGAAGCGCAGAAGATCGCCGTGCAGGAAGCCATCGCACGCGCCAACCAGCAACGCATCGCCGTGCAGGATGCCAAGAGAGGCGTCGAGTCGGCGCGCGGCAGCGTGCGCTCCAGCGAGTCGCGCGCCACACAGCAGCAGGCCATCCTGCGCGGAGAGAGCAGCCAGCGCAGCAAAGCCACGCAGCTTGCGCCCCTCACGGGCGTCATCGCGGACATCCCCTCGAAGGTCGGAACCTTCGCCGTCGCCAGCCTCTCGTCAACGCCGCTGCTGACCATCGCAGACATGTCAACCATCAACGTCGAGGTCAAGGTTGACGAGACCGAAATCTCAAACGTAGAGGTCGGACAGCCCGCCAAGATCAAGGTTGATGCTTTTAATGGCAAAGAGCTTGAAGGAACCGTGACGCAGAAGACGCCGCTCGCTGTCGGCAAGTCCGCGACCACGGGCGGACTCTCCAACACGATCAACGTGCAGGAAGCCAAAGAGTTTCGCGTGGTGATTCAGCTCAAGGACGCGCCTGACGAGATTCGCAACGGCCTGCGTCCGGGCATGAGTGCGACGGCGACGATTACGACTAAGGTCAAGAACAACGTCATCGCCGTGCCGCTTCAGGCCATCGTCGAAAAAGCTCCGACCTCCGGGCCGGGCGCATCGCCGGGAGCTTCGCCCGCTCCGTCCATCGCGGGCAACACGCCGCAGCCGACGCCGGTCGGAGACAACAAACCCAAAGACCTCAAGGGCGTCTACGTTTTGGAGAACGGCAAGAAGGTTAAGTTCGTCGAAGTCACGACCGGCATCACCGGCGAATCCGACATAGAGATTACGAGCGGCGTCACAGCCGGAATGGAAGTCATCACCGGGCCGAGCCGAATCTTGAAGACCTTGAAAGAAGGCTCGACCGTGAAGAAGCAAGAGAACAAACCCGGCGGCGCATCCAACGATAATTCGAAGTAGGGGAAATAATGAGCGACGCATCAGCCACACTTGAACCGACTTTGCCGGGAGGCGCGCTCGCCCACGGCGAGCTGCTCGCGCGCGATGCAGTGCCCGCCGCGCTTATCTCCATGCGCGAAATCTGGAAGACCTACCAGATGGGTTCCGAAGAGGTGCATGCGCTTCACGGCGTCTCTTTCGATGTGCAGAAGGGCGAATACTTAGCCATCATCGGCCCTTCCGGTTCGGGCAAGTCCACGCTGATGAATCTCATCGGCTGTCTCGACACGCCGTCTCAAGGGGAATACTGGATTAACGGCAAGCTCGTTTCAGCGATGGACGACGACGAGCTTGCGCGCATACGCAACAAAGAGGTCGGCTTCGTCTTTCAGACCTTCAACCTGCTGGCGCGTGCGACCTCTCTGCACAATGTCGAGCTGCCGCTGATTTACGCTGGCATCGGTTCTGCCGAGCGACATGAGCAGGCGAAAAAAGCTCTCGCCTCGGTTGACCTGACAGACCGCATGATGCACAAGCCGAACGAGCTTTCGGGCGGACAACGGCAGCGCGTCGCCATCGCGCGCGCGCTCGTCAATCATCCCTCGATATTGCTCGCGGACGAACCGACCGGCGCGCTCGACACCGCGACCAGCTACGACATCATGAACCTCTTCGAGAAGCTGCACGAAGAGGGCAACACGATCATCGTCGTCACGCACGAGCCGGACATCGCCGCACGCGCGCATCGCGTCATCTCGATTCGTGACGGCCTGATTGAAAAAGACGAGCGGATTCGGTAAGTCTGGAGTCTGGAGTCTGGAGTCAAGAGTCTGAAGTCAGGAGTCAAAAGCTTTTGTCTTCTGACTCCAGACTCCAGACTCTTGACTCCAGACTTCTTTATGCTTCTTCATTTATCGCAATTCTGGGAATCATTCCGCGTGGCGGTCGCCAGCCTGCGCTCGAACAAGCTGCGGACGGCGCTCACACTGGTCGGCATCATCGTCGGCGTCTCGGCTGTGATCGCGGTCGTGACGATTATCAAAGGGCTTGACCAAACCGTCGCTTCGACTTTCTCATCGCAAGGCTCGACCGTCTTCACCGTCGCCAAGAGACCTCTCATCATCACTTCGCGCGAAGACTTTATTAAATTCAATCGCCGCAAAGATGTCACGGACGAAGATGCCGAAGCCATCGCGCGGCTGTGCCCTGCGTGCTGGCGCACGGGGATTGCCGCGAACGCGCGCGAGCTGGTCAAGCATGGCAATCAGAAATCCGAAGACGTGCCCGTGCGCGGCGTCACGCTCTCGATGTTCGATATAGAGGACGTGTCAATCGAGGCCGGGCGCATGTGGTCTGAGAGCGAAGGCGAGGCGGGCGACGAGACCTGCGTCGTCGGCGCAGACATTCTTGAGAACCTGTTCGACGATGCGGCGCCCGAACAGGTCGTCGGCAAAGACCTGCGCGTCGCCGGACGCTTATTTCAGATCGTCGGCGTCGCCGAAAAGCAGGGCAAGGTTTTCGGCTTCTCGCGCGACAACTTCGTCTTCATTCCCTATCCGACCTATCAAAAGATTTTCGGAGCGCGCGATTCGATCACGATTTACACACAGGTTCAGGCCGCCACGCTCCTTGAAGAAGCGCGCGATCAGGTGCGCACCATCATGCGTAATCGTCGCGGCAAGTCTTTCAGCGATGAGGACGACGGCTTCGCGCTCGAATCTCAGGATGTATTTTTAGACCTTTACGGCAAAGCGACCTCGAACATCTACCTCGTGACCATCGGCGTCGCAGCCATCTCGCTCGTCGTCGGCGGCATAGTCGTGATGAACATCATGCTCGTCTCCGTCACCGAAAGAACGAAAGAGATAGGCATACGCAAAGCCGTCGGCGCGCGGCGCGCGGACATCCTGCGGCAATTTCTGATTGAAGCCGTGACGGTCACTGCCATCGGCGGGGCAATCGGCGTGGTCACGGGTTTCGCGCTCGCGTACCTGCTCTCTTTTCTGATGGGCTTTCCGCTCTTAATCAGCATCTGGTCGGCTGTGCTCGGCGTCGGCGTCTCTTCCATCGTCGGCATCATCAGCGGCCTCTGGCCTGCGTGGCGCGCCGCGCGCCTCGACCCGATTGAAGCTTTGAGGGCAGAATGAATGGAAGAAGAACTCGGGACACAGGACTCAGAATGAAAAGGCTGGAACCGCTTTTATTCTGACTTCTGTATTCTGACTCCTGACTCCTGCTTTTTATGACTTTCGATGACGTAAAAGAATCTGCGGCGATGGCGGTCGAGACGGTGCGTGCGAACAAGCTTCGTTCGTCGCTGACGATTTTGGGTGTGACGGTGGGCGTGGTGACGGTCATCTTTATGGTCTCGATCATACAGGGCTTGGATAAAGCTTTCGCAGACCAGATAGAATCTCTGGGGTCGAACACGATCTTCGTCTCGAAGTTTAATCCGAGCTTTGGACGCCAGCCGGGGCAGGAAGAACGACAGCGCAAGGATTTGACGCTGTATGATGCGGAAGCCTTTCGCCGCGAAGCTCCGTCCCTCGCCGGCGTCTCTCCGATTCAACGCAAGATTTCGGAAACCGTGCGCTATGCGGATAAGCAATCGGACACGCCTATCCTGCTGGGCGTGATGCCCGAATACGAGTTCGTGCATTCGCAGTACGTAGCGCGCGGACGCTTTATCGCAGACCTTGATTTACAGGAACGCTCGAACGTCTGCGTGCTCGGCGTTGATGTGGTTCACGCGCTCTTTCCGAATGAAGACCCGCTCGGCAAGGAGATTAAGATCGGCGGCTACCCGTTTCATGTGATCGGCGTGATGGAGCCTCTCGGCAATTTCTTCGGGCAATCGCGCGACAACTCGATCTTCGTTCCGATATATACCTTTCAGAAATATTATCGTGACTTGCCTTTCCCGGAAGTTGTCTTTTTCATCATCGTGCGCCCGAAATCCAGAGCCTACGTCAAGCCCGCGATGGAAGAGTTACGCGACATCCTGCGCCGACGCAGGCGCGTCGCGCCGAACGAGAAAGATAATTTCGGCATCTCGTCGCAGGACTCGCTGCTCGACATTTACAATCAACTGACGGGCGCGACCGCGCTCGTGCTGACGGCAGTCTCTTTCGTCGCGCTGATGATCGGAGGCATAGGGGTGATGAATATTATGCTCGTCTCCGTCACCGAGCGAACTAAAGAGATCGGGATTCGTAAGGCTGTTGGAGCGACGCGCGGAAATATACTTTCGCAGTTTCTGATTGAAGCCGTCGTGCTGACAGCACTCGGCGGCTTCATCGGCCTCGTCATCGGAGAGATTTTGAGCATCCTGATGAACAAGTATTCGCCGCTTCCGGCTTATGTGCCGCTCTGGGCTATCGTCGTCGGCATCGGCATCTCCGCATCCATCGGCCTTATCTTCGGCCTCTGGCCTGCATGGAAAGCCGCGAGGCTAGACCCGATTGAATCACTCAGATATGAATAAGAATACAGAAGTCAGGAGTCAGAAGTCAGAATGAGAAGCTGCAACCGCTTTTATTCTGACTTCTGTATTCTGACTCCTGACTCCTACTTTTTATGCTTCTTCTTCGCAGCGATATTTACGAAAACCTGATCATGGCGCTCAATACTTTGCGCGCCAACAAGCTGCGTTCCTTGCTGACGGTGATGGGCGTGGTCATCGGCGTGTGGACTGTGATGGCGATTGCTTCGATCATCAGCGGCATTGATGAGGCCGTGAAGCGCGAGATCGAATCGTGGGGCACGCGCACGATACAGATTTCCAAGTTCAATCCGGGCATACACATCGGTCGTCTTTCGCGCGAGGAGAGAATGCGTAAGGAGCTGACTTATGATGACGCCATCGCTATCTCAAAGCTTCCGACCATAGAGCTGTGCGTTCCCTTTCTCGATCTGACGAACGATTTTTTCGGACAAAAGATTCTGGTGACGGCCAATGGCAAGACCTCCGCTGCGGTGCGTATGGAAGGCACGCTGCCGGAGTACGAGCGCGCGGGGACGCGCATCATCAACGAGGGGCGCTGGTTCACGCAGTTCGAGAATGAGAGCAATCAACAGGTCTGCATTATCGGCGCAAGCGTGGCAGACAATTTCTTTCCATACATGACGCCCGTCGAGCATACGATTCAGATCGGCGGCAACGAGTTTCGCATCGTCGGCGTGATACAGAAGCGCGAGCAGTTTGGCGGCGGCGGCAGCGGCACAGATGATGCCGACAATATCATCTTTGTGCCTTACAACGTCGGGCGCAAAATCAAGCCGAGCGCGGACGAGGTCTCGCTCTTCGCCGTCGCGCGTCCCGGCATGGTTGAAGAAGGCAGAGATCAGATAGTGGACTTGCTGCGCGTGCGCCGTCAGGTCAAGTTCGATGAGCCGAACAACTTCGGCATCGAGACGGCGGATTCCATCATCTCGAATTTCAGGGACATTACCTTCGGCGTCGCGATAGCGATGGTGGTCATCTCTTCCGTGGGCTTAATGGTCGGCGGCATCGGCGTGATGAATATCATGCTCGTCTCCGTCACTGAAAGAACCAGAGAGATTGGCGTGAGAAAGGCCATCGGCGCGAGGCGGCGTGATATTCTCTGGCAGTTTTTGATTGAGGCTATGACGTTGACCGGGTTGGGCGGTCTGATGGGACTGGCTGTAGGCTGGGCGACGACGTTTCTGATTGGTCTTGTGGTTCCGTCCTATGTGCCGCTGTGGGCGCCCGTCGCGGGCTTCGTTGCGAGCGTCGGCATCGGGCTGGTTTTTGGATTATGGCCTGCGTGGAAAGCAGCGCGGCTAGACCCGATTGAGGCTTTGCGTTACGAATAGCAGATTCGGTTTTTTTTACAGATGCTTTACGCACTTCTCCTTCTGATTTTCTTTACTGTCCTGACACTCGCTGTGAGGAGCGGTGTCGTCAAGAGAGTTTTTCTGCTCGCCATTTTATTTATGGTGATGCTCGTGTGCGGGGTTATCTGGAATATGGTTCCGGCTTATCTCATTTCATTATGCTTGCCGTTGAAGCGGGCTGTGGGCGACTTGAAGAAACCTATTTGAGCGGATAGCATCTAAATATTCGTACAGCTAGCCAGCTTGAAACAAACACAGTGTTAAGCCGTAATAACTTGTCGTGAAATTTATCGAAACCTTAAAACTCGCGTTGCAGGCAGTCTGGTCGCATAAGCTGCGCTCGGCTCTGACGCTGCTCGGTATGATTATCGGCGTCACGGCTTTTATGGTCGTCGTCTCGCTGATTCAGGGCTTTAATACTTACGTGGACGAAAAGATAGCGGGCATCGGGGCTAAATCTTTTACCGTTCAGCGTTTCAATCCCTTCGAGGATTTCAAGGACACTGACACGATAGCCGCCGCGCAGCGTCGCAACAAAGATTTGACGATGGAGGATTTCGAGTATCTGAAATCGCGCGGCACGCTGTTCGGCAAGATCGGCGCGAAGGCGCGGCAGACTCGCTCGGAGGTCAAGCGCGGAACCGAAATTTTGGAGGAGGTTTCGGTGGACGGCGCGACCCCGATTATCGCGGACATAGAGAATCAGGACATCGCAGACGGGCGTTACTTCACAGACCCTGAGAATGACGCAGCGATGCGCGTGGCCTACATCGGCGCGGATGTCGCCACCAAGCTGTTTCCGACCGGCACGGTCATCGGGCAGGAGATTACGATTGCCGGACTGCCGTACCGCGTGGTCGGGGTCGCGGTTGCGAAGGGCACTATCTTCGGCGTCCCGCAGGACATGTTCATCACGCTGCCTCTGAAAACTTATGCGAACAACTTCGGCGGATTAGTTCGCACTCGCTCGCTCTATTTCGTCATCACTTCAAAGACAGACAAGCTTTTCGGTGACGCGGTCGAGGAGGCCAGATTTCTGATGCGTGCGCGCCGCCGTCTGGGGCCGAATGAGAAAGACAATTTCGGCATCGTGACGCCGGATGCGATAACGGGTCTGCGCGACCGTCTCTTTGGCACGATCTCCATCGTAGCCGTCGCAGTGCCTTTCATAGCCCTGATGGTCGGCGCAATCGTCATCATGAACATCATGCTCGTCTCTGTGACCGAGCGAACCAAAGAGATCGGCATCAGGAAATCTCTCGGCGCGAGGCGCAAAGACATTCTCAAGCAATTTCTGGTCGAGGCCATCACACTCTCTGTGATCGGCGGGCTTATAGGGCTATTGCTGGCGTGGATTGTCGGACGAATCTTAACGGCTATCTTCTTTCCCGCTTACATTTCAATACTGGCCTTCACGTTTGCCATCTCCGTTTCCGCAGGCTTCGGCATACTCGCGGGAATTTTCCCGGCATGGAAAGCATCGAAGCTCGATCCGATTGAAGCTTTGCGAGCAGATTAAAAAATGGTCTTTGTTCTTTGGACTTGGGTCTTTGTATATGTTTGGTTAGTTGATTGATAAATTTTAGAGAGCTGATTGAATAGCACTAAACAAAGACCAAAGCCCGGAATGCTTTTATGAAATTAATTCGCAGCGATATTTACGAAAACCTGATCATGGCGCTCAATACTTTGCGCGCCAACAAGCTGCGTTCCTTGCTGACGGTGATGGGCGTGGTCATCGGCGTATGGACTGTGATGGCGATTGCTTCGATCATCAGCGGCATTGATGAGGCCGTCAAAAAAGAGGTCGAGTCATTCGGCACGAACTCGATATTTATCGCCAAGTTCAATCCGGGCATACACATCGGTCGCCTCTCGCGCGAAGAGAGAATGCGTAAGGAGCTGACTTACGATGACGCAACGGCCATCTCAAAGCTCTCCGCTGTCGAGTTGGCGGTTCCCTTTCTGGACATTACCAGTAATTTTTTCGGCCAGAAGATTCTGGTGACGGGCGGCGGCAAGACTTCCGCGAACGTGCAGTTGCAGGGCACGCTGCCGGAGTATGAGCGCGCGGGAACGGAGGTCGTTCAAGAGGGACGCTTCTTCTCGCAGTTTGAGAACGACTCGAACGAAGAGGTCGCCGTCATCGGCTCGCAGGTCGCGGACGACTTTTTCCCATTCGGCTCGCCGGTTGATAAGACGATAGAGATTGCCGGGCGCGAGTTTCGCGTCGTCGGCGTGCTGGAAAAACGCGAGTCATTCTTCGGCGGCGACAGCGATCAGAACAACGGTATCTATGTGCCCTTCAATGTGGCGCGCAAGATCAAGCCCAATGCCGACGACGTTTTTATACTCGCCGTCGCGCGGGCAGGGCGAATGGAGGAAGCGAAGGATCAGATCACGGACTTGTTGCGCGTGCGCCGTCAAGTCCCTTTCGGCGAGCCGGATAACTTTGGAATGGCGACCTCCGAATCCATCCTCGAACAATTTCGCGCGATTACGGCAGGCGTTGCGATAGCGATGGTAGTCATCTCTTCCGTGGGCCTGATGGTCGGAGGCATCGGCGTGATGAATATCATGCTCGTCTCCGTCACTGAAAGAACCAGAGAGATTGGCGTGAGAAAGGCTATCGGCGCGAGGCGGCGTGATATTCTCTGGCAGTTTTTGATTGAGGCCATGACGCTGACCGGAGTGGGCGGCTTGCTCGGACTCGGCATCGGGTGGCTGACCACGCTCGCCATCAGGCTCGTTGTTCCCTCTTATGTTCCAATCTGGGCGCCCATCGGCGGCTTTGTTGCGAGCGTCGGCATCGGCCTCATCTTCGGCCTCTGGCCCGCGTGGAAGGCCGCGCGCCTCGACCCAATCGAATCGCTCAGATACGAGTAAAGAAACAGGGTGTAGGGAGAAGGGTGTAGGGTGTAGTTAAGAAATTATCTTTCACTACACCCTACACCCTTCTCCCTACACCCTGGCTTTTAAGATACGAAGCTTGGGAAGAGCGCGGCGGCTCCAAGTGCGAGCAGGACGCCCAAGAACCAGAGCAGCAGAGCGATAGTCCAGGCAGTGCCCGTGCTGACCTTCTCGCCAGTGTTACGCAAACCCGTCGCCAGCAGCCAGAGGCCGTAGAGCGTCAGGAGGCCGACCGATCCTGCGAGCGTGTAGAGGAAAGGATGTTCGGCTGGCGAGAAGAGTACGCCGAGGTCTGCGCGCACGAGTCCGCGCTGTCCTTTGATAGGGTCTATGTCGTCAGGCGACTTAATGTAGAGCAGCACGAGGCCGAGCAGATTCGTTATCACAATCGGCGGCATCGCGGAATAAGTTGCGACCGCGAGAGCCTGTATAAAGCCTATGCGACCGCCGAAGATCATCACTAACAGAAAATAGATTCCCGCCAGAATCACCATGAAGATGAAGATACCGCCTGCTGCATTCAAGGGCGCGGCGATGCGCCCGATAGGCGACTTGGCGTCATTAATTGACTGCTGCCTGAATTGATCCTGCCTCTCGGCGGGAATCCAGCCGCCTTCAATCACTTTATCGGCAGTCACAGTGGCGATTCTTTCGGGCGTCATGCGCTGCGTGAAGGCTACTTGATAAATGATGCTACAGAGAACTATGACGAGGAACGCAGCGAGCCAACGCGGATAGAAGCGCAGGTTTTGAAAGACGCTCTCGGAACCATAAAAAGCGCCCGTTATCCTCTCGGCTGGCGAGAGCGGCGGCGGCGCATCCGGCCCCGGCTCCGGCTTTCCCATGAAACTCAAGCCGAAGACGATGCCGCCGACCAAAAGGGCGAAGATGCCTGTACCGATGAGCGACCTGCCGCCATGCACAATAATGCCTGCCACTACCGTCAGCACGCCTATGACAGCGATAATCACACCGACTATACGACGCATATGGGGAGTCCTTTCTTTATCGTAAGCGTCCGGCAGTCAGCTTAAAATTTTTTTGAGCTACTGCCGCCACGCATCATGTTAATCGAGTTCTGTCATGAATTTTATTGAGACTGAAAAAGCCGAACCAAAGACCGTTGAATGCTCTCTTATACGCCAGCCTCGCAGTCCGGGTTTCAGATAACACACGCACGCGAAAACTTTAAGCGGCGGGCGGCGCGTCTGCCCAGCCCTCGACGCGTATGCAGGCGACCATGTGGCCGGGCGTTATCTCTCTCAAGTCCGGGTCAATCTTCGCGCACTCGTCAATCGCCGCCGGGCAGCGCGTGCGAAAGCGACAGCCGGAAGGCGGGTTAATCGGCGTCGGCACATCTCCGCTCAGGATGATACGCTCGCGCTTTCGCTTCGGGTCTGGAATCGGAATCGCTGAGAGCAGCGCCTGCGTGTACGGATGAAGCGGCTGCGCGTAAAGCGTCGCCGCGCTCGCGACCTCCACGATGCGCCCGAGGTACATCACGGCGACTCTGGTCGAGATATGTTCGACCACCGCGAGGCCGTGCGAGATAAAGAGATACGTCAGTCCAAATTCTTCCTGCAAATCCTGCAAGAGATTGACGACCTGCGCCTGCACTGAAACGTCCAGAGCCGAGACGGGTTCATCCGCGACTATAAGCTTCGGATTCAGAGCCAGCGCACGTGCGATGCCTATGCGCTGCCGCTGCCCGCCGGAGAATTCGTGCGGGTAACGATTCATATAATCCGGGTCGAGGCCGACCTTGCGCAGGAGTTCCGCGACGCGCTCTCTACGCTCTGTTTTATTTCCCAGCCCGTGAATCTTGAGCGGCTCTGAGACGGTTGCCAGCACAGTCATGCGCGGGTTGAGGCTCGCATACGGGTCTTGAAAAATAATCTGCATCTCTCGCCGCAGCTCTCTGAGTCCCGCTTTCCCCAGTTTGAGGACATCGCGCCCTTCAAACAGAACCTCGCCACGCGTCGGCTCAATCAGGCGCAGCAGGCAGCGACCGACAGTGGATTTTCCGCAGCCCGATTCTCCGACCAGCCCCAACGTCTCGCCGCGCAGGATTTCAAACGTCACGCCGTCAACCGCGCGCACGACATCGTCACTTCCCTCAACCGGAAAATGTTTGACGAGAGCGCGCACACGCACTAATTCTTCGTGCCGCTCGCTCCGGTTTTCAAACGCATCATGCAAACGCGCCGCAGCCGCTTCACCCTCAGGCACGCTTCCGATTTGTTCCTGTTCTTGACTCACTGAGATGAAAAGAGTTTCCTTAGTTGCAGATTTAAGAACACCAATTTCAAAATTTGAGACAACAAATTTCAAATGTATATCTGAAACACGATGCTTGCCAAACCTGAAATTACAAATCTCAAAATCAGCAAATTAAAAGTCTCAAATCTGCTATTTCAAATCTCAAATCTTACAGGGCAGCCTGCGTTCCCTCACGCTGGTCTGCCGCGACCGCCGCCGCGAGGTCATAGAGCACACAGCGCACGCTGACGCCGCCTTGAATCTCATAGAGCGGAATCTCTCCCGCAGTGCAGCGCGGCATACGATGCGTGCAGCGCGGCGCGAAGTGGCATCCGTCGGGCAGCGCGGTCGGACTCGGCACGATGCCTTCGATGGTCTCAAGCCGCGCGGCCTTGCCAGCCGCAGCCGCCGTCAGCTTCGGCACGGAGCGCAGCAAGCCCTCTGTGTACGGGTGCTTCGGGCGCGCGAAAAGCTCTTCGACCGGAGACTCTTCGACGATGCGTCCCGTGTACATGACCGCGACGCGGTCTGCGACTTCCGCTACGACGCCGAGGTCGTGCGTGATCAAGAGCACGCCCAGCTCGCGCGTTCGCCGCAGTTCATCGAGCAGCTCAAGTATCTGCGCCTGTATCGTCACATCGAGCGCGGTCGTCGGCTCATCCGCGATTAAAAGCTTCGGGTCGCACGCCAGAGCCATCGCAATCATCACGCGTTGCCGCATCCCGCCCGAAAGTTGATGCGGGTAATCCGACACGCGCCGCGCAGGGTCTGGAATCGCAACCTCCTTCATAGCCTCAATCGCAGCCCGCCTTGCATCGCCGCGCGAGAGCTTGCGATGCAGGCGCAGTGCTTCGGCAATCTGCTCGCCGACCGTGTAGACTGGATTGAGCGAAGTCATCGGGTCTTGAAAGATCATCGCGATGTCATCGCCGCGTATCTCGCGCATGCGCTCATACGAAGCCGCCAGCAAATCCTCGCCGTCAAAAGTAATCTCTCCGCCGACGATTTTCCCCGGCTCAGAAATAAGGCGCATCACAGACAGTGCCGTGATGGATTTCCCGCAACCCGACTCGCCCACGAGTCCGAGCAGCTCGCCCTTATCAACATAAAAGCTCACGCCGTCAACCGCACGCACCAATCCCGCGCGCGTCGGGAAATGCGTCTCCAGTTTTTTGACTTCAAGCAAGTGCGGCATGAAATGCTTAAGATACTTCCTTTTTCAAAAACAGCAAGTTGACCACATTCGAGACTTCTGCGCCGTGGCTGACGGCATATTCCGAAGCGGTCACAAGCTCCCATCCTTCGTTTCCGGCTGATTCCAGATATTCCCAGACCGTCGGGCATGAGTTGAAGACGGTATCCGCGCCTGCCACCTCCGGCACCTGCAAGCCCTGCCAGAGTCCGTTGACATACGTTACGCGCGCCATCTGCATCTGGCAGACACGATACTTGAAACTTCTGGCCATCTTAGTTTCCTTATCTTGAAAACAACGGTTAATACATATTGAAGTTATACTCAACCCGTATGTACTGCGAGACGTGCTTGCCGTCTTTGACTGCCGGGATGAAATAGATTTTCCGCGCGGCGCCGATGGCCTTCTCCGTCAAGCCATTCGGCAGGCCGCTGACGGTGCGTATATTGGTGACTCTGCCCGCTGAATTTAAGACCATTTGCAATGTGACTGTGCCTGTCACCTGATTCCGACGCGCCTCTTCCGTATATTCAGGAGAAGCCTTGAGGACGATGAAAGCTTTGCGCATCACCTCATTCGGTTTGAATATTCGCGGCACGCCTGCTCCGCCTCCGATTCCCCCTCCGGGTCCGCCTCCGCCTACGTTTCCCCCTACCCTTTCGCCTCCACCTACGTTTTTGATTCCGGTTCCAGTTCCGATTGCGGGTCCGACTCCGCCTCCAGAAACACCCGGAATATTCCTGTCGGGCGAGGCCGCAGGTTTAGGGGTCGCAGGTTTAATGACGGGGATAGAAGCAATCTCGTCCGGTCTCGCTCCCTTGCCAATATCCTTCCCGGTCTTGTCTCCCAGAGCGAATGACGCGAAAAACTTTTGAACCGCAGGGTCGTCCCTCTTTTCGTGGACGGCTGCGACTTCATAGACGTGATCGCGCGTGAGATAAAACGTCATCACTCTATCGTAACCGCCGCTCTTAGCTGTCAAAAGATACTTTTTACCGGCGAACTCCCTGAGCTTCACCTCGCCTTGAAAGACGACCTCAAACGTGTCCTTAAAAGCATCCAGACTGTCGTTGATAATAGCGTCAAACGGTTGACGGTGCTTCGGGTTCTGATATGAAGTGACGAGATACACGCCCCCTTCGGAGTATGCAGCGTAGACATGTTCCTGCCTCTTTTCCTTGCATAATATATCCAGACAGGTGGCACTGGAAATCACGCCCGGCAGTTCCGGCAGCATCACCGAGAACTCTTCTCCGTTGGCCTTGTACTTCTCCCACACAGCCTTCTCTTCCTGAGCATGGAAAGAATCTGGGGTGAACAGAGTTAAAGACTTTGTTTCCGTGGCGGCTAAAAAGCTGATGAAGAGCAGAAAGAGGGAGAGCAAATAATATTTGAGTTTGCACATCTTTTAATCTCAGGATGAAATCAACGCTTGCCTGCAAATAATCTGGCGACGTTGTATTGAAAGCCGGGCACGACATCCGAGCCATCCAGCATGTCGTTTTCGCCGAGCGTTAGCGGTTGGGAATTTTGATAATATACAGTGACTGTGCGCTTCTTAGGATTCACAATCCAGATTAAGCGCACGCCTGCGGCGAGATAGTCTTCCACCCTCTCATCCACTTCATACAGCGTATCGTTCGGGCTGATAACTTCCACGGCGAGGTCTGGCGCGCCCGGCCAGAACTTTTCCGTCAACTCTCCCACGGGAATCCGCTCGCGCCGCACAAAACCAACGTCAGGCGCACGCACGGTGTCAGGGTCGCTGGCAAGCTTGAAGCCGGTCTCCGCGCCCGTCACTTCGCCCAAGTCATTCGCCTCTATGTGCGGCACCAACGCGCCCGTCAGTCTGGCGACAATCGCTCCATGTTTAAAGCCCGCCGGTGACATAGCTTGAGAGCCTCCTTTTCTTCTAAGCTCACCCCTGACAAGCTCGTACCCCGCGCCGTCATTCGGCATTCGGAAGAGTTCTTCGGCAGTTACAATTTGTGTTGGCGTCGTAATGCTCATCGTGAAATGCGCTTGCCCCTCTCACTAGCTATTCTGCGACGTGACGTCTTCGCCTTGCTCACCCTACACGCAGCAACATCGCCCCCAGCGTCTCGCGTTTGAGGTCACAATTTGTGACTTCAAAACGGGTTGACGACTTCCAATCCTTCTGCTCGCATCGAGTCATCAAAATCTTCCGAATGTAAGCGGGTCACTCCGCCCTCAAGATACGCCGCAACTATAAGAGCGTCCCAGAAAGAGAGGTGATAATGTGTTAATAAACTCTCTGCTTTATCTAATACGCTCCAAGACGGGAGAATCGTTTTCCAAGCTTCGCGCATGTCAGCTAAATCAGCTAAGGCTTGCGTCTGGTCATAACCGAACTGCTCAAGCTTGCGTGAGGCAGCAATGTATTCGCATGCAACCTGCCATAACAGAACTCCGTCATCCAGATTAGCAAGCAAGGAGATGGCTGTGCCCTGCTTTGCAGAATCGCGTGGGTCACGCGCATAGATGAGGACGTTTGTATCAACGGCGTTCATGCAGTTCCTCGCGTGTGAAGCGGGACGCGTTGGCGGGAATCGGATTGGCTCGCATACGCTCGACCATGCGCTTGAGGATACGCCTGCGCTCCAACGGGTCAGCCACAGCGGGCGGAATTACGCGCGGCTCTTCGATAATCAGCTCGACTTCTGAATCCTCCGGCAAATCGCACGGAGTTTGTGGGATAAAAACGCCTTCACGATAAATGGCTTTCAATCTTTGCGACATAGGCTTGATCCTCTCACTAGATATTCTACACCGTGACGGCTTCTCTGTATTCGCCCCAGACGCGGCGCAGGCGGTGGCTGATCTCGCCGACGGTGACGTGCGCTTCGACGCAATCGAGTATGCGCGGGAGTAGGTTTTCGGTGCCGCGTGCGGTCTCTTCGAGTTTGACGAGAGTGGTTTCGGCTGCGTCAGCGTCGCGTCTTTGTCTGACTGCGCGGACGCGCTCGACCTGTGATTGCTCGATGCCTGCGTCAACAAGCAGGGTGGGGATTTTTGAATCGCCTTCACTCTGAAAACGGTTGACGCCGACGACGATCTGGTCGTTCGTCTCTATCGCGCGCTGGTAAGCGTAGGCCGCTTCCTGTATCTCGCGCTGAACGTAGCCGTTCTCAATCGCGTACAGCATCCCGCCCATCGCGTCTATCTTTTCAATGTAATCTGCGGCGCGGCTTTCCAGCTCGTTGGTCAGTTGTTCGATGGCGTAGGAGCCTGCGAGCGGGTCAACCGTATCCGCGACGCCGGACTCGTGCGCGATGACCTGTTGCGTGCGAAGAGCTAGACGCACGGCGTCTTCGGTCGGCAAGGCGAGAGCTTCGTCAAGAGAATTTGTGTGCAGCGATTGCGTCCCGCCGAGGACTGCCGCAAGGGCTTGAATCGTCGTTCGCACGACGTTGACCTCCGGCTGCTGTGCCTGCAAAGAAGAGCCTGCGGTCTGTGTGTGAAAGCGCAGCATCATCGAGCGCGGGTCGCGCGCATGAAACCTCTCGCGCATCGTGCGCGCCCATAATCTTCGCGCGGCGCGAAACTTCGCTATCTCTTCCAGCAGATTATTGTGCGAGTTGAAGAAGAATGAGAGGCGCGGCGCGAACTCGTCAACTTTCAAGCCTGTCTCAATCGCCGCTTCGACGTAGGCGATGGCGTCTGCGAGAGTAAAAGCTATCTCCTGCGCGGCGGTCGAGCCTGCTTCGCGTATATGATAACCGCTGATCGAAATCGTGTTCCAGTTGGGCACTTCACGCGCGCAGAAAGCGAAGGTGTCTGTGATGAGTCTCAAGGAAGGACGCGGCGGATAGATGTATGTGCCGCGCGCTATGTACTCTTTCAAGATGTCGTTCTGAATCGTGCCGTTGATTTTTTCAAATGCTGTGCCCTGCTTGCGCGCGACGGCAAGATAGAGACACAAAAGCGTCGAGGCTGTCGCGTTGATGGTCATCGAAGTCGAGACGGTATCGAGCGGGATGCCGTCGAAAAGGCGCAGCATGTCTTCGAGCGAATCAATCGCGACGCCGACTTTTCCGACCTCGCCAGCCGCGAGCGGGTCGTCCGAATCCAGCCCGATCTGCGTCGGCAAGTCGAAGGCGATGGAGAGTCCAGTCGTCCCGTGCTCAAGCAAGTATTTATAGCGCGCGTTCGATTCTTCAGCCGTCGCGTATCCTGCATACTGGCGCATCGTCCAGAAGCGACCGCGATACATGTTATGACGCGTGCCGCGCGTGTAAGGAAAGTCTCCCGGCGAGCCAAGGTCGCGTTCGTAATCGAGGGCTTCCGTGTTCGAGGTATTGAAATCGTTCGGCAACTCTATGCCGGACGTGGTCTCGAAGCGCGCACGTCGCTCGGAGCTTGTTTTAGTTGACATGACTCACCCGTCTCTTCGTCGAAAAACCAATTCACATCGAGGGTATAGAATCGAAGCCTAGCATACGCCAACTGTGCGCGGCAATCACTTGCTTTTTTGGCCTCTGGTCTTTGTGCTTTGGTCTTTGCACGCTGGCTAACCTTGAGTTTGGAAATTCAAGCTGAGCAACACATCAAAGACCAAAGCACAAAGACCAGAGACCTAATCATTTAATAGTTGACCGTGAGGGCGCGCGTCGCGTAGCATCGCCCGGTAATCAAACACAACCGCTATCGCTTTCAGCAGTCGAGAAATATTTTGGAGATTGACGACACAGCCAAAGAGATCGTGCAGGAGATAGGCGCAGCCATCAACTCTGCGGTCGAGAATTCGTCGCAGGTCGCGGACGCTATCGAGCGGCTGCGCGATGCGGGCTATGAGATGGAGCTGACCCTGCGGCTGGAGATCGGCCTGCGCTCGAATGACGGCGAGGAGTCGGAGACAGAAGAAGATAATGAGGCCGCGCTCGAACTGACGGACGAAGACCTGCGCACACTGCGCCGTATGAAGATTCGGATTGATGACGAAGCGGTCTAACCGTTGATTCGATAATCCATTGACCCAATGAAAGCATTCCTGCCAAAGGCGCAGCCCGGAGGAAAGTTTTGCGATGTCATTGTCAGCATGGATAGCGCTTTACATATTTGATATAGCCTTTTTCGCAATAATGTGTTTGAGAAGACGAGGAGGTCAACCACTGCCGCGAAGTAGGAGATATACTTTCGCGTTCGCTCTGGCATTTTTTACAGCGTGGTTTCTCGTCGGCCTGTTCTTTCCAGAGACGCGGCTTTTTATCGGGGCGCAGCCCAATTCATAGCGCCATACTCTTAAGCCGCAGCCCGTCCGGGATGCCCTGCTTTGCAACAGGCAAGAGCAATATGTTATCTTGTCCAGCTTTTCACACACCGGTTTTTTTCGCTTTTACAGGCCGATTTTAAGAGGAGTCTAAACAGAAAGTATGGCTACGCCTAACGGGAATTCGAGTGCGGGTAACGGAAACGCGGGTCGCGTCGTGCAGATCATCGGCCCGGTCGTTGACGTGGAATTTGAAGAGAATTATTTGCCGCCGATTTATCAGGCTCTGCGCATCACTTCCGAGGGATTCGATGTCCCCGAGCCGATTGATGTCGTCTGCGAAGTGCAGCAGCACCTGGGCGAAGGACGCGTGCGCGCAGTCTCCATGCTGCCGACGGACGGTATGGTGCGCGGGATGCGCGCGATTGACACTGGCGGCCCGATCAGCGTGCCCGTCGGCGAAGGCACTCTGGGGCGCGTGATGAATGTCATCGGCGAGCCTGTGGATAGCTTGGGGCCTGTGCAGGCGACGACGCGCTATCCGATTCATCGCCACGCGCCGAACTTTGACGAGCAGTCAACCGTCCTCGAAATGTTCGAGACCGGCATCAAGGTCGTTGACCTGATTCAGCCGTTCCTGCGCGGCGGCAAGATCGGACTCTTCGGCGGCGCGGGCGTCGGCAAGACGGTCATCGTGATGGAGCTGATTAACAACATCGCCAAAGCGCGCTCTGGCTTTTCGGTCTTCGCGGGCGTCGGCGAGAGAACGCGCGAAGGCAACGACCTCCTGCGCGAGATGGTCGAATCGGAAGTCATCCAGTTTGGCGAAGCTTTCAATAAGCACCTGCACGACACGGGCGAGTTCGACCTCGAAAAAGTTGACAGGGATGCTATCTCAAAGTCGAAGGTCGCGCTCATCTACGGCCAGATGACGGAGCCGCCCGGAGCGCGCCTGCGCGTCGCTCTTTCAGGCTTAACGGTCGCAGAATATTTCCGCGATCAGGGCTTGGACGTGCTGCTCTTCGTCGATAACATTTTCCGCTTCACGCAGGCAGGCTCTGAAGTCTCCGCGCTCTTGGGGCGCATGCCTTCGGCGGTCGGATACCAGCCGAACCTCGCGACCGAGATGGGCGAGATGCAGGAACGTATCACCTCGACTAAGACCGGCTCGATCACTTCGATTCAAGCCGTCTATGTTCCGGCGGACGATTACACAGACCCCGCTCCCGCGACGACCTTCGCGCACCTTGACGCCGTCACGGCTCTCTCGCGCCAGATCGTCGAACTCGGAATTTATCCGGCGGTTGATCCGCTCGCTTCATCTTCGCGCATCTTAGACCCGCACATCGTCGGCGAAGAGCACTACAACACGGCGCAGGACGTGAAGCGAATTTTGCAACGCTATAAAGACTTGCAGGACATCATAGCCATTCTCGGCATTGATGAACTGTCGGACGAAGACAGGCTCATCGTGGCGCGTGCGCGAAGGATTCAGCGTTTCTTCTCGCAGCCGTTCTTCGTCGCCGCGCAGTTCACCGGTCTACAGGGCAAGTACGTCAAGCTCGAAGATACCATCAGGGGTTTCCGCGAGATTATTGACGGCAAGCATGACGATCTTCCGGAGCAGGCTTTCTACATGGTCGGCACGATTGAAGAGGCCGTCGAAAAAGGCAAGCAGATTTCCGCGCAAGGATAACGAAAGGAATAGGGTGTAGGGTGTAGGATGTAGGGTGTAGACAAACGCAAGATTTGTTTTTCTACACCCTACACCCTACACCCTACACCCTCGCTCTTATGCCTGAACAGATTACACTCGAAGTTGTGACGCCTGAGCGTCGCGTGCTGGCTGAGACGGTGGATGCTGTGTACGTGCCGGGGTTGAATGGCGAGCTTGGCATCCTGCCGGGACATACGCCGCTCATCTCGCAGCTACAGACGGGCGTGCTCTCTTACACGCGCAGCGGCGCGACTGAAAAGCTGCATGTCTCCGGCGGCTTTGTCGAAGTCAATCAGGATCGCGTCACGGTCTTAGCCGAAGTCGCGGAGCGTCCCGAAGAGATTGACGCCGCACGCGCACGCCTCGCACGCGAGCAGGCCGAAAAAACTCTCGCTTCATTGAGCGGCACGGAAGCGGATTTTGAAGTAGCGCAAGCGCGCCTCGAACGCTCTGTGACGAGACTGCAAATAGCTTCGCCTGCGCAGTCCGACCGTTAACAGCTAAACTATCAATCATCTTTCAGAGCCAGCATTGATGCTTCAAATTTAAGCGTCACTGCTGGCTTTTTTTACTCAAAATTTCCTGTTTCATGCTTGAAACAATCGCCCAGAGACGGTATAATGCGTGCCTGTTGGAAGTTCGGTTTTGCTTCTTGAAAACAACGGGGATTTTTGATGTCACAAGCTATCGCTGAAACAGAATTAACGGATGAGGCGCGCCCTGTCGCAGGCGAAGCGACGCCCGAAGATGTGCAGGCGGAGCCGTCTTTGCGCCCGCGCCGTTTGGAAGAATACATAGGCCAGACGAAGGTCACGAGTAATCTCAAGATTTTCCTGAAGGCCGCGCTCGCGCGACATGAGGCTCTCGATCACGTGCTCTTTTTCGGCCCGCCGGGACTGGGCAAGACGACGCTCGCCAATATCATCGCCGCAGAGATGAACGCGCCGCTCAAGAGCGTCAGTGCGCCCGCGATTGAGCGCGGCGGCGACCTCGCGGCGATTCTCACAAACTTGCAGGAGGGCGAAGTCCTCTTCATAGACGAGATTCATCGCCTGCGCCCGCAGATAGAAGAAGTCCTTTATCCCGCGATGGAGGATTACCAGCTAGACGTGATGATAGGTCAGGGCACTGCCGCGCGCTCTATCAAATTGGAGCTGCCGAAGTTCACTTTAGTCGGAGCGACGACGCGCGCGGGATTGATTACGGCTCCGCTTCGCGGTCGCTTCGGCATCGTCCAGCATCTGGATTTTTACGCGCAGAAGGATTTGGAGATCATCGTTCATCGCTCAGCGGAAATTTTAGGCGTCGAGATAGAAGCGACGGGCGCGCGTGAGATTGCGCGGCGTGCGCGCGGCACACCGCGTATCGCCAATCGCCTCCTGCGACGCGTGCGCGATTACGCGGAAGTCCTGAGCGATGGCCGTATCTCTCAGGCAGTCTCTCGCCGCGCGCTCGACGAGATGGAGGTTGATCGTTTCGGTCTCGACGAAGTTGACCGCAAACTTTTGAGCGCGATTATCGAAAAGTTCGACGGCGGCCCGGTCGGCGTCGGAACCATCGCCGCCTCCATCAGCGAGGAGCGCGAATCAATCGAAGAGATTATCGAGCCGTACCTGATTCAAATCGGCTTACTCAATCGCACGCCGCGCGGTCGCGTCGTCACGCGCGCGGCTTACAAGCACATGGGCTTTGCGATGCCGAACGCGGAGCAGGGCGCGCTGGCAAGTTAAGAACTCATATTCATATTGAGTTTCGGTCGCTGATAAGGCTGGCCGAAAACGACTGAGAGCGACGAAGCAGGAGCGGATCGGGAGCCGCGAGTGCATTTGTCGCTCTTAGTTTTTTTAGCAGGAAGAAATTTCCCGCAAAGGCGCAAAGACGCAAAGGAAAGCACTCAAGCTCTTCTTTGCGACTTTGCATGAAATCTGTTGTCTGCTTGAAGTTGCCTTCATCCTCGCTCTTTAATCGCTTTGCGCATCTCGCGGACGGCGCGTTCGAGGCCGGTGAAGACTGCGCGGGCGATGAGGTTGTGGCCGATGTTGTATTCGGTAATCTCTTCGATGGCGGCGACCGCGCCGACGTTGCGATAGGTGAGGCCGTGTCCGGCTGCGACTCTGAGGCCGTACTGCATGGCGAGCGTGGCGGCTTCGCGCAGCCTGCGTAGCTCCTGCGCGGCGCGTATTGCGCTCTCGGTGTGCGAAATTCGCGCGCCGAGCGTGGCGTCAGCGTATTCTGCCGTGCAGAGTTCGATCTGCTGCGCGCCAGCCTCATGCGCGGCTTCGATCTGCTGCGGGTCTGGGTCAATGAAGACGCAGGAGATGATGCCCGCTTCTCGCAGGCGGCTCACAGCCGCGCGGACGATAGAGAGATTGTCGCGTACATTCAAGCCGCCTTCGGTCGTCACCTCGTCAGGTTTTTCGGCGACCAGCGTCACTGCGTCGGGCAGAACTTCGAGCGCGATTTTTATCATCTCTTCGGTCGCGGCCATCTCGATATTCAAGTATGTCGTGACGCATTGCCTGAGCGCGTGCAGGTCACCATCTTGTATATGGCGGCGGTCGCCGCGCAGGTGAACGGTGATGCCGTCGGCTCCGGCCTGCTCGCACATCATCGCCGCAGCAACCACGCTCGGCTCAGGCGCACGCCGCGCCTGCCTGACGGTTGCGACGTGATCTATGTTGACATTCAATCTTGCGTTCATAGCTCTCCATTAGTGATAGGTGATGGGTGATAGGTGATAAGAGGGGAAGACAGGAGTCAGGAGTCAGGAGACAGAAGCACAGGCGGAAATACGTTTGTAATCTTCCTCTTTATTCTGTCTCCTGTATTCTGTCTTCTGTTTCCTGTTTTTTCCTATCACCTATTACTGTCTTATTGCCACCTCGTCTGCGGATAAAGCAGCGTTATCGCCTGCGCTTGCCGGTTGTTGACTCTCATGTGCGGACTGCGCCCGGGCTGCTTTAATCGCTTGATCGTAAACGCTGCGGCGCGCCTGTGCTCGAATCGTGCGAACCTCGTCGAACATGCGTAGGCTGTCGCGCGCGACGCTGACCTTGCTGCCTTCGTTGTGATCCCAGCGCACGGGCACTTCCCGTAGGCGCAAGCCTGCGAGATACGCGACGTAAAGAAGCTCTACGTCAAAGCCGAAGCGGTTAATCGTCGCGGCTTCGATAATCGGGCGGCAGACGCTCAGGCGAAAAGCTTTGAAGCCGCACTGCGTATCCCAGAACGGCAGCCCCGTCGAGAGCCGCACGAGCAGATTGAAGACGCGGCCTCCCTGCTCTCTACGCCATGGCTGATGCACGCCTATCAGGTCGCGGTCGAGGGCGCGCGAGCCGAAGGTCAAATCGGACAGCCCGCGCTCAATCGGCTCGACGAGTTTGGGGGTTTCTGTAATCGGCGTCGAGAGGTCTGCGTCTGTAAAGAGCGCGATGGGCGCGGCGGCTGCGAGCAAGCCCGTGCAGACCGCGTGGCCTTTGCCTCGATTCGGAGAGACGGGAATGACTTGAGAGCTGACGCGGCTCGATTTGATTAAATGTTGCTCCGCGACACGCACGGTATCGTCGCTTGAGCCATCATCCACGACGATCAGCTCGCTTTCAAAAGACTGCCCTTCGAGATAGTCGTTGATCGTGCGAAGCGTGCGGCCTAAACGCTCCACTTCATTGTAGGCGGGCACAATGATGGAAAGAGACGGCGACATTGACGTGCTTTTCCTCTGCTCAAATTCTGTTAACGATAATCGAAAATGGCGCGTAACTCTCTTAACCCACAGGCCATTTGCCGACGAGCGATGAATATATCACATGCGTTCCCCGCACGCCTGCTTTCGATGCGCGCTAAGAGCTGTGTTATATTTATAGCCGGTCAGGCTTTGAGGTGTGAGTTTATTTGAGGCCGTTACGTCATGGAACGTTTGATGAGAAGAAAGTTTGGAATCGTCGCCATCGCGGTCGTCATCGCGGCTGCGCTCGTCGGCGGACTCTCGCGCCGGAGCATCGGCAAGGCTCTGACGCCGAAGCCAGCCGGAGCCGCGACCAGCGCCGATAATATCGAGAGCGATTATCGCGCCGCGCTCAATATCGTTGACTTGAATTACGCGGGCGAGATTGACTACGAGAAAGCGACGCAGGCCGCGATACAGGGCATGCTCTGGACGCTCGACCCGCACTCGAACTATTTCACGCGCGCCGAATATCAGAAGCTCAAAGAAGATCAGGACTCGCGCTTTTACGGCATCGGCGTCTCCATCCTACAGCACCGCGACGGAGTTTATATTCAAGCTCTAGTCGAAAACACTCCCGCCGCGCGCAGCGGTCTCAAGTATGGCGACCGCATCACAGAGGTTGACGGCAAGGACGCGCGCGAGTGGACGAGCGCGGAAGTCTCAAAAAATGTGCGCGGTGAGCGCGGCGTTCCAGTGAAGGTCAAGGTCGAGCGCGTCGGCTCAAACGACCCGATGGAATTTACTATCAAGCGCGACGCAGTGCCTTTGCCTTCTATCCGCAATGCATACATGATTCGACCGGGCATCGGCTACATAGGCTTGACCGGCGGCTTTCAGCATACGACGGATGAAGAGTTGAGCGAGGCCATCAGCAAGCTCAAGGAGCAGGGGATGCGGCAGATGTTGCTCGACCTGCGCGGCAATCCGGGCGGCCTGCTCGATCAGGCGATCAAGGTTGCGAGCCGCTTCATTCCGAGCGGCGAGGTCATCACGTCTGTTCGCGGGCGCACGGATTACGCCAAGCCGGACGTTTACACATCTGTCGGAGACGATACCGAAAGCGTGCCGCTCGTCGTGCTCATCAATCACAACTCCGCATCAGCTTCGGAGATAGTTGCGGGCGCGATACAGGATCACGGGCGCGGCCTCATCGTCGGCCAAACGAGCTTCGGCAAGGGCTTGGTGCAGAAAGTTTTCAACCTGCCGTTCGGCTCTGGCCTGACCTTGACGACCGCGCGGTATTACACGCCCTATGGCCGCTCGCTCCAACGCGATTACTCAAGCGGCTCGCTCTATGATTATTACGTCGGGCACAGCGAGGACGAAGAATCGCCGGAGGTCAAGCAGCCCGCGAACGGACAGCCGCGACCGACGCCTTCGGCCACGCCGACGCCGACGCCGCCCGGCCCCGCGGTCACGACCGCCGGCGGGCGTGTCTTTTATAACGGCGGCGGCATCACGCCGGACATACTGGCAAAGCCGCTGGCAGCAACACTCCTGCGCGCACGCATCGCGGAGGCCGCGTTCTATTTCACGCGCGAGTTGGCGGGCGGACAGGTTCAGGGACTTGAAGATTATCGTATCGAGAAGACTGAGTTTGGACGCATGCCGCGCGCGACCGATTACCAGATCACGGATCGCGTGATAGAAGCTTTCCGCAACTTCCTGCAACGCGACCCGAAGCAGCGGCTCAATCCCTCGCAGATAGATGAAGAGATGGAGTTCGTTAAGGTGCGGCTGCGTAACGAGATTATCACGGCGGCTTATGCTGGCGACGCCGGCAACCGCGTGCTTCTGGACGGCGACCTGCAAATTCTACGCGCGATTGAAGCTCTGCCAGAAGCAAAGCGGCTGGCGGAAATCGTGAAAGCCACTCCTTCAGTCAGCTAATTCAGCTCAGAGCGGTCTTGGGTCTTTGGCCTTCGGTTTTTGCTTATCTTAATTCAAGCTTGAACGGTGATACTCAAGCTTAAGCGAAGTGCAAAGACCAAAGGCCGAAAACCCAAGACCGTACTTTCTTTTAAAATCAGTATTGCAAAATCCGGCTCACGCGGTTAGATTGTCGGCGGTTCATCTAAAAAACAGGGTAGAGGCTCCCGTAGGATTTTAGTGTGTGGGTTTGCCTCACTGCCTCATTGGAGCTTGGAGGAAGAAATAGTGCCGACCGGAACATGTCCCGAATGCGATGTAGATGTCCACGTTGACACGGACGCGGACAAAGGCGATACGGTTGCGTGCGAAGAGTGCGGAACCGAACTGGAGGTCGTCGGACTCGATCCCGTCGAGTTGGATATCGTCGAAGAGGACGATCTAGACGAGGACGAAGAAGAGGACGAATTCTAAAAACAGTGATAGGTGATAAGACGAAGGCAAATGCTTTTCTCTTATGACCTATCACTTATCACCTATCACTTATCACCGCTCTTATATCCCGGACGGCTCTGGCGCAGAGTCAGGCCGCGCGGCGCTTCGATGCGGATAGTATGAAGGCGTCCGTCGCGCCGTTTTTCTTCGGTTGGATAGAAGGCCAGCACGTAAGAGGAAGTCACCTCTTCGGCCAGCAAACGAAAGAGCGGCTCGAAATTCTTGTCGGTCGCGTAGACGTTGATGCCGCCCGTCTTCTCTGTCAGCCCGCTGACATCGAGCGGCGTCGGCAGCGGCGCACGCGTGGGCGAAACGGTCACGCGCGAGAATGACGGCAGCGTGACAGTGTAGATGCTCACGTCGGCGGCGTTGGCGCGCTCGATGACCGTCGCGGGCGCGACCGTATCGCCGACCGGGAATCCATCTGTAACGACTACGACCCCACGCTTCAACAAACGACGCTCGCGCGTGCGCGGAGCTTTTCTGACGAGCAGGCGCACGGCATCGTCCACCGCGTCGTAAGCATGCGTCGAAAGTCCGTTCGGGTCGCGCGCGATGCGGTCAAAAGTTTTTTCAAGTTTCTGCTGGTCGTTGGTGAAGGTCTGCAAGGTCTTGACGTTCATCCCGAACGTGACGACGGCAAACAGCGACGCGCGATCCGCCAGCCGGTTAGTGAAGGCGCGAACGGCGACGCGCATACGCTCAATCTCTTCGGCGGTCATGCTGCCGGAAATGTCCAGCGCAAAGACTATGGCGACGGGTCTCAGCGCGCCGCCCTTCTTCTCGACATTGAAAAAAGAGATCGGACGCTCTATCCCGTCTTCGTAAAGCTTGAAATCTTCCTGCCTGAGATTGCGCACCGTCTCGCCTGCGGCATTCGTCACGGTGACATCGACCGGAATCAGGTCTGTGTCCACGCGCAGCACTTCGATATCATCAGGCTCTTGCGAAGTCTGTGCTGGAGAGACAGAGCAGGCGAAGATGACGAGCAGCGCCGCGCAGCACATGAGCGCGCGCGTGCGCGAGATTGGCGGGCTTAAATTTAGAGCGATTTTCAAAACAGTTTATGTGTTAACAGGCAACATCACGCGCGGCTCGCGGCATCAACTCTCAGGCGCATCAACTCTGGAAGGAAGCGCGCTGACCTCTCCTTGGCTTCATGTTACAATAGCCGTCGCAGCCGTCGCTTTCGCCTGACCGTATTTATTTTACGAGAATTCGAGAAATGAGTTTCCAAAAATCCATCAGCATTCTTCTGTTGATTATTGTAGCGGCTTCGGCTGCGCTTGCACAGGATCGCTCGACGGGCAGCTTGAAAGGCAAAGTAAAAGTTGTGAGCGGGTCGCCTTCAGGTATCAGCGTCGTCGCGCGGCAGGGCGAGCGCGAGGCCGCGACGGCGACGACCGACAGCAAGGGCGCGTTTATCATCACCGGACTCAGCCCGGGCACGTATAGCTTAGTTTTCAGCAAGGCCGGTTTCAGCACGGGCACGCTGAGCAATATCGAAGTGCGCTCCGGAAAGACGCGCGAGCTAAATGAAAAACTCGTCCTGACGATTGACGAGGGCACGCTCGCGTTCCTGCGCGGCAGCGTCTTCGACCCAATCGGGCGCAGCGTGCCGGGCGCGCGAATCGAACTGGCGCGCATTGAAGCGGACGGAACGACGAAAAAGATTGACGGGCGTTTGACGAACGAGAGCGGGCAGTTTGTCTTTCGGTTAATGCCCGAAGCTGCAAAATATCGCGTGACCGTCAAGATGGACGGCGCGGAGCCTGCGTCGAAGGATATAGAGATCGATGGCCCGGCGGTCTATCGCATAGCGCTTTCACTCAAGCCTGTCACTAAGTAATTGAAGTAAGCGAGCAGGCCGACCGATTCTCTCTTGAGCTGAAGGATGAGCGGAACAGCAGCCACACATGATTCGCACCCTGAGCGTGAAGAATTTCTGACCGCGCAGCAGCTTGCCGCCGTCCTGCAAGTGAGCGCAGCTACAATCAGACGACTAGCGCAGCAGGGGCGCATCCCTTCTATCAGACTTACTTCAAGACTCCTGCGCTTTCATCTGCCAGCCGTGCGTGACGCGCTCGACGGCACACACCGCAAGGGAGCGCGACGCCAGACGGCTGAAGCCGCAAACGACGACGCGCAGCTTTCATTCGCAGACATGCTTTGAGCTTTCAGAGCAGCAGATAAAATAAGAAAGGGCAGGTTTAATCGCCTGCCCTTTCTCATTCTTTACTTCTGCCCCGTCATGCTCTCGGCGGGCTTCGCCATTTCCGATGACTGGTGAAAGACGGCGACCCATTTTCCGGCGCGCCGGACATAGACTGTCGTTTCAAAGCTCGTCCCGCTTTCTGTCTTTCCTTTATATGTCATAGTCGCACTGGACTTATAACTGATCATGGCCGTGTCCTTACCAACCATTTTCACTTGCGGGTCTTCGAGGGTGTAAGAAGCGAAGCTCATATCCTCGCCGAACATCATCGTAATGGCTTCAGACATTTTATGCATCCCGTCGCTGCCGACCACAGTGCCGTCCATGTCCACATAGCTTTTGAAAGCGTTGGCGTCTCTCTTCTTGATCGCATCAATAATCATCTGTTCCTGTGCGATCACCATCTGGTCGAGCGAGCCTGCGGCGGCTCCTTTCGGTTTCGCGGGGCCGCATTGCGCGGCGCAGATTGATGCAAACATCAGTGTGGCGACAAGCGCCATGCAGATTCGAGCTATTTTCATATCGAGCCTCCAAAGGGGTTAAGAGAAATAAGATCGAAAGCCAAAGTTAAGTATGTCTTTCGTGTTTATGCGAGCCGCAACCGTGCTGGAGCGACTAAGGCAAAAGAGCCTTGCATAAATTTACTACGACCTGCGAGGAGACGCCGGATTTATCACACGCGCCTTTTGAGTGTCAACGATCTGTGAGGATAGAAGCGGCTGCATGTCACAGCCGCTTCGACTAAAATTCATTATTTTGCTTTGCGCTTGGCAGCCGCCTTCATGAGCGAGCTGACATCCACCCAGCGTCCGTCGCGCTTGACGTAGGCGCGCGGCTCGCGGATGGGAAACTTTTTCGCAAAGCCCGGATTGGCCGCCAGAAAGCGATTGACAGTCGCGCGGTCGCCCGTCGCCACGCGCCAGCGTCCGTCTTCGCGCACGAGATATTGCTGTGCGACTATCTTGGCATCGCTCTCGATGGGCTTGCGCACGCGCCCGTACATCACAGTATCAACCACAGCGATGTCGCCGGAAGTGCGAACCGCGCCGATCTCTATGCGTTGAAGGTCGTACATGTCGCGCGTGCGCTCAAGCATGCTGGTGAAACGCTCGCGCGTGACGCGACGCCGAGAATTGGACGGGAGCACATCATAGAGCGCGCTGTAATTGCCGGATTTGAGCTGCTGGAAAACCCGCTCGACCACGCCGCGCACTTCCGAGTCGTCCGAGGCGGCGCGGGCAGTGGAAGCGGCTGTGCTAACAACTGCGAATAGTATAAATGTGATGGCGTAAATTTTAATCTTCATCTTGCTCTCCGAGATAATCAGTCTCCACGTTAGATGCTTCTTCCGCCGCGAGGTTCGCCTGACGCAGGCGATTGCGGAGGCTCAGGAACCACGCGACTGCGCCGAGCGCGCCCGCCACGAACGCTCCATCAAGACTGCCGCGCCACAAAAAAATGGCCGCCGTGATACCAAGCACACCGGCAATAGTAATCCATGCGCGTTCCATGAAATATATCTTAACGGCTTTTTAAGATAAAACAAATTTCCCGCAAAGTCGCGACAACAAGGGTGAAGGGGATAGGGTGTAGGGTGTAGGAAAGCAAGTTGTCTTTCACTACACCCTACACCCTATCCCCTTCACCCTCTTTCGCTATTTCACGTTCACCGGCAGCGAAACATCCAGAGTGCGCGGCGGGAAACAGACCTTGTCATCGCAGGGCTGGACTTTGAGCTTGCCGCGCAGTGTGCGGCTGCCCTTCGCTGCTCCGGCTTCTGCGCGCAGCGGTAGCTTTATCAGAGCTTCACCGACGTAAACCACGATGGGTTCTTTGGAGAACTCGAATGTCTTCTTGATTGAAGGCGGATAGACGACCTGCCCGGCGGTGATGCCCTCGCCCGTTTCAACGTCGAGCGTCGTCGCTATCTGAAATTTCGACGCCGGGTTGCCGTTGATGTGATAACCGTCCGCGACACGAACGCTGACTGTGGTTACAGCCGCGCCGCCCGCTTTGAGTTCCACCCCGGACGCGCTGGCCTGCACGACCTCCGCAGGCGGGGCTGCTGCTTCAGACGAAGCGGCAGTCGTCTGTGCGGGTACGGCGGCAGGCGTCGCCGTAGACGTGGCGGCGGGAGCATCCGCAGGCTTGTTCCCGCTCTGCGAGCAGGCCGCGAGCAGGAGCGAGAGCGTGACGCAACACAAAAGCGAGAGAGTTGTTCGACGCATAGGCGATAAAAGTTTCCTTCTCAAACTGTTTTCGATGATGGTAAAGGTTCGTCACGCGTCAACGCCTGCGCGAGATGCAAGCGGCGTGCGCGGCGTATGAAATATCGCACGATGAGAGCCATCGGTAAAAAGATAAAGAGCGCGACGGGCAGCAGCGTGATGAAAGCGCGAACCAGAAAGAGCGTAATCGCCGCCGCGAGGTCTATGCCGTCTGCGAAAGCCGTGCGGACGCTGTAATAAAATCCGCTCGTCGAAACTAAGGGCGTCGGCGATTGCAAGTTGACGGTGATGGTCGAAAGGCTCGATTGATTTTCGAGATAGCGGCGACGCCCCTCAACCTGCTCTATCTCCGTTCGCACTTCCGCCAGTTGGCTCTGCACTTCGAGCGCGTCCGTCACGCTCTTTGCCTGTTTCATGATTTCAAGAAATTGAGCTTCGAGAGCCTGCTTGGTGCGTATGCGAGCTTCGAGGTCTATGTACTCTTCGGTCACGTCCTGCCCTGTGGTCTTCTCCTGCATGACGCGGCTGGCCGCGCCGCGAATCTCGTTAATCGCCGGGTCGAACTGCGCGGCGGGCACGCGCACCACGACTTTGACAGTCATCTCAGGCCGCGACTTGTCATTGTCCTGACGCTGAGTCGCCTCGGAAGTGACGACGAAGCCGCCGCGAGTTTCCGCGATGGAAGCGATGCGACGCTGGCTCTCTGTCGGATTTGAGACCTCGATATTCAGCTCTGCGTTGCGAATGATCTTGCGCTCCATCGCCACGTTCGACGATTGAGCCTTGTCCGCATCCGTGAGCGAGACCTTTTGTATGTTCGCGTTCTGGCCGCTCTTTGCTTGAACCTCTAAGTCTTGTCTTCTCTGCTCTGACGGAGCGGATTGAGCGGACGACCCGTTGTTGCTGAGTTTTTCGTTATCTCCCCTGTTCGTGCTGCATCCACCAATCAAGAGAGACATGAAGGTTAAGAAGCAAGCCGTCATTAATCGCATAAGCCACCTCACACTATTGATAAATCGTCAGGGCGGTCATTGAACGAATCTGCTTGTACAGCCTTGCGCGCCTGAGACCGGAATGCACAATTATCTTGCCTGAGCTTTACTCATCCTCGTCTTTCTCCTTGCCGTCCGGTCGCTTGATTCCGAATTTTTCAAGGCGATATTGCAGCGTGCGAAAAGTCAGGCCGAGCAGCTTGGCGGATTTGGTGATGTTGTAATCGGTCTGTTCCATCGCCTGCGTGATGAGGCTGCGCTCGACATCCTCGAAGGCGATGCCGCCAGCCGGAAGCTTGAAGGCCGTATCCGAGACGGGGCGCGATTCCTGTCGCACTTCGAGCGGCAAATCTTCGACCGTGATGAGGTCGCCTTCGCATAAGAGGATGGCGCGCTCAATGGCTGATTCTAATTGCCGCACGTTGCCGGGCCAGCTGTAATCGAGCATCAAACGACGCGTCTCAGGCGTCAGGCCGCGCACGAGCCGCGAAGTGTTGCGCGTATGCTTCTTCAAAAAGAAATCTATCAGCACGGGGATGTCTTCGCGCCGCTCGCGAAGTGGCGGCACATCAATCGAAAGCACGTTGATGCGATAGTAAAGGTCATCGCGGAACCTGCCGTCGCCCACCATCGCGCGCAGGTCGCGGTTTGTCGCGGCGACGACTCGAACGTCAATCTTGATGGCGCGCGTGCCGCCGACGCGGCGAATCTCTCGCTCCTGCAAAGCGCGAAGGAGTTTCGCCTGCATTGCTATATCAAGCTCCGCTATCTCGTCCAGAAAAAGCGTCCCGCGATCCGCCACTTCGAATAAGCCCTTCTTCTCCGCGTGCGCTCCGGTGAACGCGCCCTTCTCGTGCCCGAACAGCTCGGACTCTAAAAGATTCTCGTTAATCGCGGCGCAGTTGACGGCCTGAAACATCTCCGTCACGCGCTGGCTCTGATTATGAATCGCACGCGCGATGAGTTCTTTGCCCGTGCCGCTCTCGCCGCGTATGAGGACGGTCGAGCTTGAGCGCGCGACCTTGAGAATCATCTTCTTGACGGCTTCCATCTCAGGCGAAGCGGAGATGATCTCCATGTCCAGCGCGTCGAGCTTGGCAAGCGCGCGGCGAATCGTCTCCAAAAGAGTTTCACGTTCGTAAGGCTTTTGCAGATAATCGAACGCGCCGCGCCTCAACGCGTCCTTCGCGGAATCAATCGAGCCGTGCGCCGTCAAAAGAATGACGATGATCGAAGAGTCCTGCCCCAGCAAGTGCTGCAACAGCTCTATGCCGTCCATGCCGGTCATCTTCAGATCCGTCAGAGCTAGATCAAAGCGACGGTCGGCGGCGAACTTCAAAGCGGCTTCGCCCGAAGAGGCGGTCGTCACATCGTAACCCTCGCCCGTTAGAATCATCTCAAGGATTTCGCGCTGCGATTTTTCATCGTCAACGACGAGTATGCTTTTACGAGCCATGATTAAGTCAGGAGTCAGGAGTCAGAAGCCGGAAGTCAGAATAAAAGCTTTTCAGCCTTTCATTCCGGCTTCTGGATTCTGGCTTCCGGATTCATCCTTTATCCTTTCCTTCCGTTGGTAAAGTAATCGTAAATGTCGTGCCGCCGCCCGGCTCCGATTGTACCTCAATCGTGCCGCCGTGATCGTCTATCGCCTTCTTGACGATAGCGAGACCGAGTCCGGTGCCGGTCTCCTTGGTCGAAAAATAAGGCTCGAAGAGATGCGAGATATTTTCCGGTGGGATGCCCGCGCCGGTGTCCGCGACCTCTACACGCGCGCTGCGTCCGCCGTCCTCGCTTGAAAGCCTGACGGTGAGACTGCCGCGCTGCCCGTCAATAGCTTGCAGGGCGTTGATGTAAAGATTAGTCAGGACTGAACGCAGCGACTCAGCATCGCCCAAGACCCGTGGCACATCGCCGCGCTGCTCTATGCTGGTGGCGATGCCGTTTTCGGACGCTTGTACTTCGACGAGGCGCATCGCGTCTTCGGCGGTCGCGTGTAAATCGAGCGGGCGCAATTCGAGCTTGGCGGGGCGCGTGTAGTTGAGAAATTCCGAGATGCGCGAATTGATGCGCGCGACTTCCTTCTTGAGCTGCACCGCGAGCCGCTCGAACGTCTCGCGCTTCTTCTCGTCTTCGGGCGCGAACGCGTTACGCAGGTGATCGAGCGTCAGGTTGATGTAGTTCAAAGGATTTCTGATCTCGTGCGCGATGGCTGAAGCGAGACGCCCGACGACGGCTGACTGCTGCGCCTGATTGAGCTGTGATTCAAGCTCGCGCGTGCGCCCCAAGCCCGCGATCATCTCATTAAAACGGGAGGAGAGCTGTCCCATCTCATCTCGACGGTCTGAGCCGCTGACGCGAAAATCCAGATTGCCCGCAGCCACTCGACGCGCAGCATCCGAGAGGTCGCGTATCGGGCGTGTGAATCGCCAGACGAGTATCGAAGTGATGAGCGTGGCGACAAGCAGGACTGCGAGCATGTAGACGAGCGGGCGCGCGGCCTGACGATTCCAGATGCCACGCATCGGATTTTGCGGAGCCAGCACGACGATGACGTACCAGCGCCCGGCCTCCGTCTCCAGAGCGACCGCGTGAGATTCTCCCGGAACGGCAGCCGCGCCGCTTGTCACAGGAAAAGGGATATGTTCATCGGTAAGCTGTCGGGCGTTCATCAAAGGCGGCAGCTTCATCTCCCACAGGTAATGATATTGATACGTTCCGTCATCCGCCTGTTTGGGCAGAGACTCGCCTGTGAGCGTGTCAACGACGTGCCAGAAATTATCAACGACGACGATGTTGGCAACGCGCCCGGTTTGTTCGTCAAGCACAGGCTGATTGGCATTGCGGCGCAGCTCCACCAGCCGGTCATTTGATGAAATGCTTTTGACGCCGAGTACGACTCCGGCAATCAGAGCCTGCTCCTGCTGTTCGCGCACACGCTTATTGTTCCGCTCGGCCAGCAGGTTCAGGTAATACTGCACGCCGAGCGTCGTCACGAGCAGCGCGGCCAGCACCAGCAGGAGCCGCGCGCGAAAACTGTAAAAGATGCTCAATGCGTTCATAAGAATTTTGGATTTTAGATTTTGGATTTTGGATTAAACGGCTGACGAAAACTAAGCCCTCAAAGTCCGTCTTCAGCTAGCGAAGCACGCCAATCCAAAATCCAAAATCTAAAATCCCGTTGCCGTTCGTCGCTTCTGATGTTATATTTGCAGCGGTCTCAACGCAAACTCCCCGGAGGCCGCCTGATGGGAACTCTCCCAACTCAACTGTTAAAGACCGAAGGTCGAAGAAAATCGTTTGACGCCGACGGGAGCATTTTTTTGGATGCAGGATCTGAATCCTTCAACTTTTGTCTTAACAGAAAAGTCCGGTGCGCCGCGCCGCGCTCTTGCCCGCTCGGCGCAAACTCGTTTCGTTCCAATCAAGGGCTTGCCGATTCCTCCTCTCGTTAGCTCGCTCAACATTTTTACAGACATTCAACAGCGAGGCTTTGCCGATGACCCAAAAAACACGTACCCCGACAACCCGCACGCACTTCGCGCCCCTTCTCTTCCTAATCGCAGCATTCATACTGCTTACCAATTCGTCGCCAGCTAACGCGCAACGCCGCGCCGCCAAAAGCAAGGCGACGGCTGCGCGAGCCGCAGATAAAAAATCAAAAGCCAAAAACAGCCGGAACACGCGCGCAGATAAAAGGCACGTCGCGACGGCCAGAGAGACGCGCGCAGATAAGCGTCGTGACGCCCGTGCGTCCGCACGCGACGCACGCTCAAGCAAAAAAGAGACGGCGCGCAGAGTTGATGACCGCAGATCAGGTCGCCCTCAGTCTAAACGTGAGCGGCTGGCAGAATCACGCCGCCTCGCAGCCGAACGCAGGCGCGAAGCGATAGAAGCAGCGCGTCGCGCAGAGGCCACGCGTCAGGCAGCCATCGCACGCCAGCGCGCAATAGAGCAGGCTCTCAAAGACGAGAGCGCCTCGAATATCGCGCGCGATGAAACGACCGGAGAAGATTTAGAAGTTCGCCGCGTCGCGGTTGAAGCTCTCGGCAACAATGCAGGCTCCGTCGTCGTGATGGATCCAAAGTCTGGTCGCGTCTACACAGTCGTCAATCAGGAATGGGCTTTACGGAAAGGCTACAAACCGTGCTCGACCATCAAGCTCGTGACGGGACTCGCGGGTCTCTGCGAGAACGTGATCGATCCGCTGGTTCCCGTCTCCGGGCGCGGCGTTGACCTGACGACCTCGCTCGCCTATTCGGACAATCCATATTTTCAGAGCGTGGGAGGACGCGTCGGCTTTGAACGCATCATAACTTACGCGCGCGATCTGGGACTCGGTGAGCGCACGGGCGTCAACTATCCGAACGAATCGCCGGGGCGCGTGCCGCTCTTCAAATCCGGCTACGCGGTCAACCACATGTGCTCGCACGGTGATGATTTCGAAGTCACGCCGGTGCAACTGGCGACGCTGGTTTCGGCGATTGCCAACGGCGGCGACCTGCTGATGCCGCACGTGCCGCGCTCGCCCGAAGAGACGGTCAAGTTCAAAAGAGAGGTGCGCCGTAAGATAAATATTCCGGTGGAAACTTTGAACCGCATGGTGCCGGGCATGATCGGCGCGGTCAATTACGGGACGGCCAAGCTCGCTTACGACCCGATGCAAACGGTGGCCGGAAAAACCGGAACCTGCATCGGACAGGGAAGCTGGCTCGGACTCTTCACCTCTTATGCTCCAGTCAATGACCCGAAGCTGGCCGTGGTGGTCGTCATGCGCGGCTCGGGAGCGCGCGGACGCGTCGCTGCTTCCGTTGCCGGAAAAATCTATAGAGGTCTCAACTCGCGCTTCGGCACGCCGACCAACATGCGCTATCCGATGACGCCAGAGGCGCTCGCGCCACGACCGAAGGTTGATCCGAAGGCCGCGATCATGAGCGATGAATCCGAGGCGGATGAGGCCGTGCGGGATGGAGTTGACCCGACGGATGAGGCTGGCGCGCAGACCGATTCGCGCGGCACAGTCAAGAGCGTATTGATGCCCGTGCCGTCCAGATCGAATGAAACAAAGACGGGAACAGCCGCGCCAACAGCCTCGCCCGCGCAAGGCTCGCAGGACGCGCAAAGGCCACGCCGCGTGCCGACTTCAAAGCCATAAGGCTCTGTTATTTTGAAGCGTGCGGGCAAACCGTTCCGCGCCGGACTTTCGTAAAGGTAAGAGCAGAGAAAGTCCGGCGCGGTTTTTTTGTCTTTAACGTGATAAAAATATGATGCGCCCTGAATGGCTCTGGCCTTGACACCGGGGCGATGGTTGCAGGATTATGCGCCCAACGCACTTTTAGGTTTCACCTGAATATTGCAAGCAGGTTGCGGCTGTCTCTCCATTGACGATGCGATGAATCGGCAACCGTCAGCGATTGCAACCGCATCTGAATGTTCGCGCGCCCAGAAGGCCCGCTTGCTTTAAA
This sequence comes from uncultured Pyrinomonadaceae bacterium, assembly GCA_964246305.1. Taxonomy (GTDB): domain Bacteria; phylum Acidobacteriota; class Blastocatellia; order Pyrinomonadales; family Pyrinomonadaceae; genus JACMLC01. Next base: position 29,964 of record CAXTPS010000010.1, on the reverse strand, counting down.
ACCCCCGTGAAGAGCTGCTCAAGAATCTGATTTAGAATATTGCGCTGGAGGATATGCGACCAATGAAAAAGTTAACTCAACTGTTGATGCTCGGCCTTGTGGCGGCGATGCTGTTGGCAGTTCCCGCTCTCGCACAGGAGCCAAGCTCGTCGCCCGCTGCTGCTGCGGCTCAACCTGCTGCGGCTGCGCCGCAAGAAGACCCGGAAGCAAAGGCCGCCCTGTACAAAAAAGTTACCGACAACTACAAAACCAACCAGCCGGTCGCTTATGAAGCTGCCAAAGAGTATTTGCAGAAGTATCCGAATGATGACCCGGCCATCATCAAGTATCTGACCACCTTCGTCGATAAATACGAGAGGGGGTCGCGCCAAAAGGCTTTTGAGACCGCCTTTGACGAGAAGAAGTGGACTGAAGTTTTTACGCTCGGCAAGCAGATCACAGCCGAAAAGCCGGACGACCTGACGACTAATCTCAAGATTTCATGGGCTGGTTTGCAGCTTGCCCAGACGGGCAACAATGCCAACAATGCTGAGGCGGGTGGTTTTTCGCAAAAGACTATCCAGTTGATCGAATCCGGCAAAGTTCCCGAAGAAGGCAAGCCCTACGCACAAAAGAATGAGCACCTCGGTTGGCTCAGCTACTCGCTCTATCTATACAACTCGAAAAACAATAAGTCGGACGATGCGCTCGGCTATCTGATTAAAGCCGCGCAGTACGATAAGTTCAAGAACGACCCTGATACGTATCTCAAAATGGCAATTATTCACGAAGCCAATTATGAGAAGATGCGGCAGGATTACACCACCCGGTTCCCTGAAGCTAGTGCGGATTCACCGGAAAAAAAGGCTGCGCTTGAAAACGTCAAGCTGGCTCTCGATCCGTTGATTGACGCCATCGCGCGAGCTATCGCTTATAGCGGAACTGATCCCAAGACCCAGACGACCAGAGATGAATTGAAGAAGAACCTGACTGACTATTACACGTACCGTCACGGCTCAACCGAAGGTCTTGACGCCTTGATCGCGAACATCAAGACGAAACCGCTACAGCAACCGGGCGCGGCTAACAGCACGACAACGGGTGCGATGCCGACCGACACCAACAATGCGAGCGGCGTAAAGACCGATGCGACGACTACGCCAGCGAATTCTACTAAGCCGGCGATGAATACGATGCCGACGGCGACTCCGTCTCCGACGCCGAGCAAAACGCCTGCGACCAACACGAAGCCCGCGAACGGCACGAAGCCTATGAGTACAACTCAGTCCAAGACGGCGAGCAAGAAGACCGTGGCTGTCAGGGCGAGCGCCGGGGGCACACGCTCACGTAGAAATTAATGGTTCAATTGTGTCGCGCTCCCTTTTTGAGCAGGCAAACGCCGGTCGCATCTTTTATTCTGAGATGCGACCGGCGTTTGTTACAATCAAGACATGGTGAAAAAAGCCAAGGCAGCAGTACCGGACATGGACGCGCTCGAAGAGTGCATCGCTTATCATTTCACTGACCGCGCATTATTGGAGCGCGCCATCACTCATCGCTCATGGGCTTATGAGAGCGTCTCGCCGGGACGCGAGGAAGAGGCGCGCCGCCTGCATAACGAAGTCTTTGAGTTCGTAGGCGATTCCGTGCTCGGTCTGGTCGTCGCAGATTATCTGTTCCAGTCTTACACGGATGTGACGGAAGGCGAGTTGTCGCGCATGAAGCATCGCCTTGTGAGCGCGCCCACGCTCGCCAAAGCCTCCGCGCAGCTCTCGCTCGGAGATTTCATGCGCGTCGGAAAGGGCGAAGAGAAGACAGGCGGGCGGCGCAAGTCTGCTCTGCTGGCAGATGCTTTTGAAGCGGTGCTGGCGGCGATCTTTTTTGACGGCGGATTCAGCGCGGCGCAAGACTTTGTGCATCGCGCGCTGAGCGACGAATTAGCCAGCGTAGACCCCGAAGCCGCAGCCGCAGCCGATTTCAAAACGCTGCTTCAGGAGACTCTGCAAGCGAGTCAGGGCGACCCTCCGCAATATGAGGTCATCGAGACCACGGGGCCACCGCATCGCCGGACTTTCTGCGTCGAAGTGCGCTGGCAGGGCGGCAGCGTGCGCGGGCAGGGACGCACCATCAAGTCCGCCGAAGCCATCGCCGCACGCAACGCTCTGGAACAGTTGGCAGTTGGCAGTTAGCAGTTGGCAGTAAAAGCGGCGGCACATGACTCCTGTCTTGTCTTTACTGCCAATTGCCAACTGCCAACTGTTTCCCGCTATACTTGACCAACCCACGCGCCTTCTCTAGGATGTTTTCTATGACCGACGATTTGACGAACACAGGGGTAGCCGAGCCGCCTGTTCGGACTGAAGAGAGCGCGCCCGCGACCGATTTGCGCGCCCGCGAGACGGGCAAAAACGGAGATAAGCCATCCGCTAAGACGGAGCCGCACACGTATCCGGGACCGCCAAAGAGTTTCGTGCGTGAGTATTTCGAGTCGGGCGTCGTGACGATCATCATGGCGCTCTTCGGCATGACGTTCATCGTGCAGGCGGTCAAAGTCCCGACCGGCTCGATGCAGAACACGATCACCATCGGCGATCATCTGCTGGTCAACAAGTTCATCTTTGCTCCCGGCTCATCGCTTCCCTTACTGCCGCAACGCGAGATCAAACGCGGCGACATCATCGTCTTCAAATATCCCGGCGACCCGAATAACCCGGAGGGCGACCGGAGGCCTGACAACACGCCTTATAAAACCAACTATGTGAAGCGCGTCATCGGTCTGCCCGGCGAGCACATAGCGATTCACGACAAGCGTGTTTTCGTCAACAATCAAGAGCTGCCCGAATACCGTATCCGCGCGCTGGATCATAACGATAACCCGGCGACGAGAGATCGGGATGAACGCAATAAGCCGCTCGACACCAACGTGCCGGGCGATCAACCACCGCACAAGGGCGAGCCGTACAGCGTCTATATCAGCGAAGACCGTGAGGCCGAAGACCCCGGCCACGAGTTCGATGTGCCTGCAAACTCTTACTTCGTGATGGGTGACAATCGCAACAACAGTCTGGACAGCCGTTACTGGGGCTTTGTTCCGCGCGAGCTGGTCGTCGGGCGCGCGATGTTCGTCTACTGGTCTTATGACGAGAGTGCGCCGTCGAGCGGAAATTTCCTGATGGACTTTTTCCAGAACACGCGCTGGAATCGAACCGGCACGCTGATTAAATGATCGGGTTAAGAAGAGCGGCTCACCCCGCTCTTTTTATCCATCTGAACTCCTGCCAAAACTTTCCCATAATATAAACTTCAGGCCGTGTTAAGATTCGCTCCCGCGCTTTTCGGGCAAGTGTTCGACGATTGATGCTGTTCTCTCTTCACGCGGAGATTCATAAGAGGCATGAGTTTCTGGACTAACTTACAAACGGCGGCGGGCATGGCCGGGCTTTTCCACTGGGTCGCAGTCTGTTTCATGGTGACCGCAGCGTTTCTGTTCGCGCTCGTCCCGGCAGAGCGATTGCGCATACGTAATGCCGTACTGCTCTTCGCAGTCGCCTTCGCGGGCTTGTTGATAGCCGCCATGTTCGCAACCTACGGCACGTTGCCGACGCACGCGCCGTATCGGTGGACGCGCTGGGCGTCGCTTTTTATCTCAAGCGTCGCCATCGTCAACATGGCGAGCGTGCTCGTCTTCGATGTCCTGCTTGATGCGGTCAGGCTCAAGCCGCCGCGCATCATGCGCGACCTGCTGTTGGCCTTCGCTTATATCATCATCGCGCTCACACTGCTCTCGCGCAGCGGAGTTGACCTGACGGGCATCGTCGCTACTTCCGCAGTGATTACAGCCGTCATCGGTTTCTCTTTGCAGGACACGCTGGGCAATATCATGGGCGGCATGGCCTTGCAGATGGAGCGCACGATTGGAGTGGGCGACTGGGTGCGGATAGACACGAACGAAGGCCGCGTCAAAGAGATTCGCTGGCGGCAAACCTCGATTGAAACGCGCAACTGGGACACGATAGTGATTCCGAACAGCGTGCTGATGAAAGGACAGGTGACTATTCTCGGGCGGCGCGCGGGCGAAGCTCGCCAGCATCGCATGTGGGTTTACTTTAACGTTGACTTCCGCTTTGCGCCGCCGGACGTGATAGATGCTGTCGAAGCGGCCCTCAGCGCCGAGCCGATTCCGAACGTCGCGCGCGAGCCTGCGCCGAACTGCATCTTCATGGATTTCAAGGAGAGCTACGGCAATTATGCTGTGCGTTACTGGCTCACGGATCTGAGCGTGGACGATCCGACCAGCTCGGTCGTGCGCCAGCGCATCTACTTTGCGTTGCGCCGCGCGTCAATTCCGCTCTCGATTCCCGCGCATTCTCTCTTTATCACGGAGGATGACGAGACGCGCCGCGAGCGTAAACATCTACGGGAGATAGAGGGACGGGTTGAAGCTTTGAAGGGAGTCGAGCTTTTCCACTCGCTGACCGATGCCGAGCGGCATGAGCTGGCAGAGCAGCTTGTCGCGGCTCCTTTCGTGCATGGCGAAGCGATGACTCGGCAGGGCGCGGAGGCTCACTGGCTGTACGTGATGACGAGCGGCGAGGCGGAAGTGCGCGTGGCGGTAGAGGGCAGTAAGCTGAGCGAGAAGGTAGCGACGCTGCGCGCGGGCAATTTTTTCGGTGAGATGGGATTGATGACGGGCGAGCCGCGCACGGCCACTGTTATCGCTATGACTGATGTCGAATGTTATCGTCTCGACAAAGATGCTTTCCACAACATCCTTCGCAGCAGACCGGAAGTTGCCGAAGACATCTCGCACATCCTCGCTCGCCGCCGCGTAGAGCTTGACGGCATCCGCGAGGGACTCAACGAAGAAGCCATGCGCCAGCGCATGCACCGCACACAGCATGATGTCCTTGATCGCATACGTAACTTTTTCAAGCTCGACAAGTAGCACGCCGACTCTATCCGGTAAAATATAAAAGGCTGGTCTTTGTGCTTTGGTCTTTGATGTCTAACTCGGCTTGAATTTTGAGACTCAAGGTTGAGTAGCGTGCAAAGGCCAAAGACCAAAGTACAAAGACCTTGTTGTCTGGTCTGCTAATTGCTCTGCATCTTGGCTCAGGCAGATGAGTGTTGCATAATCGGTCGGGAGGCTCAAAAGCGATGGCTTCGATGTGGAAACTTGAAGGCGAGTTGACCTGGAAAGAGTTAGGCAAGCGCGTCTGGCAGCAGATGACTGAAGATGACGTGTTCGGTCGCGCGGCGCAACTATCATACTTCTTTTTGCTCGCGCTCTTTCCGCTCCTGCTGTTCCTGACCACACTGCTCGGCTACTTCGCGGACGCCGGGACGGAGCTGCGCCATAACATGCTCACGTATCTGAGCGCGGTGCTTCCATCGTCCGCGTCCGCACTGATTTACACGACGGTTGACGAGGTGAGTAAATCCGCAGGAGGCGGCAAGCTCTCGTTCGGCGTGCTGGCGACGCTGTGGGCTGCTTCAAACGGGATGGGTGCGATCAGTGAATCCCTGAACGCCGCGTATAACGTCAAGGAGACACGCCCTTGGTGGAAGTCGCGTCTAATCTCAATCGCCCTGACCATCGCGCTCGCAGTCCTGATTATCGCTGCGCTCGCGCTGCTTCTGTATGGCAGCGCGATTGCCGCGAAGGTTGCCGCCAGTTTCGGCCTCGGCGATCTCTTCACTACCGCGTGGAAGATTTTGCAGTGGCCGTTCGTGCTCGCGTTCGTCCTGATCGCCTTTAGCCTTGTCTATTACTTCGCGCCAGACTTGCGAGATCAGGATTGGAAGTGGGTCACGCCCGGCTCCGTGATAGGCGTCGCGCTGTGGCTGCTGGTCTCGTTCGGCTTTCGCACTTACCTGCACTTCTTCGATTCATACAGCGCGACCTACGGCTCGCTCGGCGCGGTCATCATACTCATGCTCTGGTTCTACTTTACGGGCATGTCTGTCCTTATCGGCGGCGAGGTAAATTCCGAGATCGAGAACGCAGCCGCCGAAGCAGGTCTGCCCGACGCCAAGGAACGCGGCGAGAAAGAGCCTGATGAGAAGGAAAGGAAAAAGTGATAGATGATAAGTGATAGGTGATAAGAGAAGAAAGGAATACAGGAGGCAGAAAGAAAGGCGTTAACCTGCTTTTATTCTTTCGCTTTATTCTGTCTCCTGTCTTCTGACTTCTGTCTCCTGTTCTTCCCTATCATCTATCACCGCTTTTGATGCTTGACCGTCATCTGTTAAATATCAGTCCGGAAGTTGAGGCCGCGTTGAATGAGAAGCGCGCTGTGGTCGCGCTTGAATCAACAGTCATCGCGCATGGTTTGCCGCGCCCGCAGAATCTTGAGACGGCGCGGCGGCTCGAAGAGATTGTCAGAGAGAGCGGCGCGACGCCCGCGACCGTAGCCATTCTCAAAGGCAGGCTCTCGGTCGGTTTAAGCTTAGATCAGTTACGGCATCTGGCAGAGGGCGATGATATTCTTAAAGTCAGCAGGCGCGATTTGCCTGTCGCGGTCGCGCGCGGTCTGGATGGAGCGACGACTGTCGCGACGACGATGTGGATCGCGCACGTAGCGGGGATTCAGGTCTTTGCGACGGGCGGCATCGGCGGCGTGCATCGCGGCGCGCTGCCGGATGTCTCGGCGGATTTGCCTGAGCTTGCGCGCACACAGATGGCGGTCGTCTGCTCCGGCGCGAAAATCGTGCTCGATCTTCCGGCGACGCGCGAGTGGCTTGAGACCTACGGCGTCACGATCATCGGGTACAGATGCGACGAGATGCCAGCCTTCTATTCGAGACAGAGCGGCCTGCCCGTAGACGCCCGCGCGGATTCGGCAGATGAAGCAGCACGAATCATTACCGCGCGTCGCTGTTTAGATTTGACAGGCGCAACCCTCTTGACTGTGCCCGTGCCCGAAGCGGCGGAAGTTCCCGCGCACCTCTTGCAGGAAACGCTCGACGAAGCTTTAGGTGAAGCAGAGCGCAAGCGTATAGGCGGGCGCGAGTTGACGCCCTTCCTCCTCTCTCGCATGGCGGAGCGAAGCGGCGGCGCAACGCTTCGCGCCAACATCGAATTGCTGGCAAATAACGCCCGCGTCGCAGCCGAAGTTGCGATAGCATTATCTTCATCAACCTGAAAATTTCTGTAAGAAGTTTTCTTCGCGCCTTCGCGTCTTTGCTTGAAATTTTATTCTCACGCAAAGACGCGAAGGCGCAAAGAAGATGAACTTTATTGCTTCGGTATGTTGCCGACTGCAACGGTCAGGAGATTGATTGGCGCAGGTGGTGTGGAGGTGCGCTTGATGACCGGCAGCTCTATAAAGGAGGCGTTGCGTTTGTTTCTCTCGACGGTAAAGACGGGCGTGCCGGTCGCGGGGTAACGCGCGAAGACGCTCTTGTCGTGGCCTGCGATGGCGACGCGTATACGATGGCCTTTTTTGATGAGCACGGAGACAGGCCACAGACCGAAATTAATCTCGCTCGTCTGTCCGGCGACGAGCGGCATCGCATCCTTCTTCTTAAAGGAATGATACGGCACGATCATCCAGTATGGTGGCTTATCCTTTGAGACCTTGCGATGAATTGCGCGCAGCTCTCCTTCTGTCAGATAAGTGACCTTGCCCGCCTCGTCAATGTCTTCGAGATAGATGAAAAACGCGCTGTCGCTAATGGTTGAAGCGACTTGCAGATTGATAACAGGATAACCCGTAATCTCCATCTCTTCTGCAAGCGGCGCGCTCGTGTAAGTCAACAACTTCTTATCTTCATCCGCGCGATCCGGATACATGACGGGGCCGCCGAGCTGCGTCGTCCAGCGATTTTTGCTCCCGGTCGTCGCGTCGAAATCAACCGTGTACTTGTCCTCGCCCGCGCTTGAGCTTGGAGCAATCGGCGCGAGCGCATTGTCTGCGGACATGTACCAGCGCACGCTCGTGCTTCCGGCGGGCGGCCAACTTTTCGTGGCCTTCCATTTTTCTTCGCCCATCGTGAAATAGAAAAGCGTCTTGACAGGCATCGCATTAGCCGCAGTGACGCCCTTGAGGTAGTAATCGAAAAAGCGCAGCCACTCGAAACGCTGGCGCACGCCCTGCGAAGTCGGAGAGAGATAGGGGCTGGCGTTTTGTGAAGCTCCGTGATTCCACGGGCCGACCAATGTGCGCTGCGGATTTTTGAGAGTCATAAAACTGCTGATGACCGCATCGCCCGTGCCCGCGTCGAGCCAGCTTCCCCAATTATTGATCGCCACGTTCGAGCGTTCTAACTCACCGCGAAAACTATGCACGCTGAAATCATCTATCGTGCCTTTGCCGAATGTTTGATCGTCCCGAAACGTCATCGCGCGTCCGGCTTCATAGACATTAAGATTGCCCGCGCGCGGCTTCATAGCTTCGAGCAGCATCTTCTTATCTTTGTCGGCATCAACCGGCTTGACGCCGGGCTTCAGGTCAAGCTCGTGATTTCCCTCGTCCCAATTTTTGACCATCCAGTCATTAAAGACTCCGCCCGGGAAAGCTACGTCCATGTAGACATCATATTCGTAGTGGCGTGGAATGACGGCCTTGACCGCCGGATGATTCGGCACGGCGAGCAGCTTCGCGCTCGTCCCGCTATATGAGTTGCCGAAAGCTCCGACCTTGCCGTTCGACCACGGCTGCGAGACGACCCATGCCACGACTTCGCCGCCGTCCGCTATCTCGTCACGCGACCACGGCATAGACCAGACGCCGAAGGACGCGCCCGTCCCTCGCGCATCCACAGAGACACACGCGTAACCATACGACGTGAAAAACTTTTCGTAGCCGTTCGGCACGTCGCCTTCATCCGAGCGATGGTAACGTGTAAGCTGCATCACAGTGGGAAGCTTCGCATTGGCGGGCATGTCTTTCGGCAACACTACGTCAATCGCTATCTTGACGCCGTCGCGCATCGTCACATAAAGCGACTGCATCGTCGCTTCTTTGTACTGCGGCACGCTGTAGCCCGGATAAAGCAACGCCGGGTCAACCTGTGTTTGCGCGCTGGCAGCGGGCGCAGTCTGGGCTAAAACATTTTGCGGGCGCGATGTCCCGAACGCATAGACGAGCATCGCACACAGAATTAATGAGAGCAGTTGGCGTATCATAGTTTCTCCAATGTTCCGGGAGAGGTAAAATTATTTGCGGGACGAAAACACCTGTAGCAGAACAGCTACCACTTTACCCGAACGAAACGCGAAAGAAAATGACCCACGGCGTCAGCCGATTGACCTTTGGCGACAATTTAGCTAAAGACTGGACTTTGTGCTTGGGTCTTTGGTCTTTGCACGCGATTCAAACCTGAAACTCTAAAATTCAAGCCGGATAAGACAGCAAAGCACAAAGAACAAAGTCCAAAGTCCTAAGACCAGAGACCCAAGCACATTTTATGTCCACAATTTCGGTCAAAGCAGTCGGTAAAATTATTGATGCCGCGAAGCTCGCAGGCGTTGAGCCGTCGGAGCTTTATCACGCCGTCGGGCTGAATCCTGCGGTGCTGGACGACCCGGATAATCGCATTCCCTTCTCACAGCTCGTCGCTCTCTATGAACATGGAGCGCGCCTCAGCGGCGATGACGACTTCGGCCTGCATGTCGGAGAGCGGACGAGCGTTAAGATGTTCGACATCGTGGGCTATGCCGTGATGAATAGCCCGACGCTCGGCGATGCGCTGAGTCGCGCAGTGCGGTATCACATGATCTGGAATGACGGCGCAGAGTTCAGGCTGGAGACTGATGGAGAAAAGTCAAGGCTTGTTTATCACTACGTGGATTTGAACGGCGCGGAGTGTCGGCAGGATTGCGAGATGACGCTCGCGCTGATTATGACTTTCGGGCGGCGCGTGACGGGCATTGATTGGACTCCGCGCGAAGTGCGCTTTCAACACCACGCGCCTACGGACGCGTCTGAACACCAACGCATCTTTCGCGCGCCTGTGCATTTTGAAAGCACTGCCAGCGAGTTGGTTTTTGAAAACGCGTTGCTACAGCTTCCGCTGGTCGAAGCAGACGCGGAACTCTGCGCCGTGCTCGACCGTCACGCAGAAGAGTTGTTAGCGAAGCTGCCGCGACGCGGCGGGCTGAGTGATGAAGTGCGCGCCCTCTTGCGTCAGGCCATCAGCGGCGGCGATGCCGGACTCGAAGCCGTCTCCCAACAGCTCGGCCTCAGCCCGCGCACGCTGCAAAGAAAATTGAAGGAAGAGCAGACCTCGCATCAAGACCTGCTCGACGAGCTGCGGCGCGATCTTTCGGTGCGCTACCTGCGAGAGCCTGAGATGGCAATCTGCGAAGTCGCCTACCTGCTCGGTTTCTCCGAGCCGAGCGCGTTTCACAGAGCCTTTCGCCGCTGGACAGGGACGACCCCGCGCGTATACAGGCGCACAATCAAATAAGAATAGCTGAGCGACAAACATTCAGATTGCGAATGCGTAGAAGCAGTCTCATAAATAGCTCGGCAACAGAATCTTGAGGCAGCGGATGACTTCGAGCATGTCTCTCTATGCTCTGGCCGCGCCCGTCTTCGTCCGTCTTCTAAGTGCGGGGCAAGCCGCCCTTCCCTGCCTGTGAGACATACATGTTTGAGAGCTTGCCTCTCAACCATCAACACCTCACAGGTCAGGAAGAATGGTTCTGTCCCCGCGGCTCTTTGTCCGGCGATTTGATTTCAAGCTTTCGGTTCATTTATTGAGTGATGCCAGACGTTGCCGCGCCGCGACCGCCTCCGCGCTGCGCGGGTAGCGACGAACCAGCTCGCGCCAGCCCGCGCCGTCGTAATGATATTGCTTTGTGGCTTCGTTAAAAATGAAATCGACTCCCTGCCGCCGGTAGCGATCAAGCCCGTTATAGTTCATGAAGTAGCTGAACGCGGGCGCGCGATTAGCCTTCATCTCATCTTCATCGAGTCGCCTCGCGGCCTCGCGCGAGAGTTTTTGCGCGGCCTCTTCCGCGGCCTCGCCCAAAATCATCAAGACCGCCGGGCGCAAAGTCGAAGCCGGAAACATTTCTAAAAAAATGGTCGAGCGAGAGATGCGGTCGAAATCTTTTGAAGCCCTGATGAGATTCAGCAGCCGCTCGTCATCTCCTCTGCGCGCGGGCGAAATGACCGCTTCGCTTTGCAGCCAGCCGCGCGTGCGCCGCGTCACAGCCACGCGATAAAAAGTGATTCCTTCTCGCGTGCGCTTTGCGCCCATCACGGAAACCATGCGCCCGCGCCCCAATCGCTGCACCAATCCGGCGGAGAGCTGCGGCCCGTCACGAAGCACCGCGAGCCTTTCGTCAACGACGACCGCACGCGCTCCAAAGCCCGGCGGACGCCTGCGCTGTGCGTACGTCTCAACGGGCAGAGCCAACACGCAGGCACAGAGTAACAGGGGCAACAACGGCAACGATGACATTAACGGCAGATGAACAGCTGTGAGCCGGGAACATACGTTCTTAAAATTTTTCGGGAATTGAACACACATCTCCTTGCCTCCTTTTGCAAGTTGAGGTTGGAGAATAGAGGCGAGCCGGGGCGGCGCTGTTTTAAGCTTTGAACTGCAAGCTTAGCGAGAGGCGCGGCGACGGGTCGCGTTGAGCGAGGTGGCGAGTTTAATGCGTGCTTCGGCTGCGAGGATGCGTTGCTGTGCGCCCGCGTGATGAAAGTGGCAGATGGCTATGGCGAGCGCGTCGGCAGCGTCATGCGGCTCAGGGACTTTTGCCAGCGAGAGCAGGACGCGCACCATCTCCTGCACCTGATGCTTTTCGGCGTTGCCGTAACCGACGACCGTCTGCTTGATGAGTCGCGGGCTGTATTCGGCAATCTCAATCCTGGCGCGCTCTGCCACCACCAGCGCGACGCCGCGCACCTGTCCGAGCTTGAGCGCGACCTTGACGTTGGCGGCATAGAAGGCTTCTTCAATCGAAAATGCGTCGGGCTGAAAACGCTCGATGACGCTTTCGATACCGTCGCTGATTTTCAAAAGCCGCGCGGCAAACCTCTCGCGCGGCGTAGCCTTGATCATGCCATACTCGACGAGACGATAAGTGCGCCCGTCGCCTTCCACGACGCCCCAGCCGGTCGTCTCGCTCCCCGGATCAATTCCTAAAACGCGCATGATGCAGGATTCTACTACAAGTTAGATGGCGAAAAAAATTGTTTCCCGCAAAGGCGCAAAGACGCAAAGCAGAAGCACGCCAAGAGCGAGTGGCAATCAATGCTTTGCGCTCTTCCTTTGCGCCTTTGCGCGAGATGTCATGTGATTTATGAGTTTGCTATCTGTAATTGAACCACTACCCCGCTTAAAAAAAGCCTGCCTGTCGTCTAAACCAGTTCGTAGCCCAGAGGTCTGTTCGGGTCTGTCAGTGACAGGTATTCATAGATGTCGAAGGGATTTGTGCCTCCTGAGAGCTTATGTTTGAAGAGATCGGCCAGATGCGCCACGAGCTTGCCGTCCTCGTCAATGTCTGCGTCGAGGATGAGCAGGTCGTTTCCGGCGGCGTCTTTGCCGGGGCACATTGTCAGTTGAATGTTGCCGTGGTCTTCGGTTGATTTGAGGCTGAACATCTTTGACTTCTGCGGCTGGAAGGCTGCGGGGATGTTCCCGAAGTGATTTTGCGCGGGCGTGTTCCGGTAGTCTTTGAAGGCGTCGAGGTTGCTTTTCATGGCGCGGATGATATCGCCCATTCTGGGATCAACGATGGCGATGAATCTTTCGCGCCCTATCTCTATGATCTCCCTGACGAACGAGAACCAAGGCTCTGTGCCTCCGGTCGGCTCCTTCAAATCCGTGAGCTTGGCGTAGATGTTCAAGAGCGCGGCTTTGGCGAAGACCTCCGTCTTCTCCGTCACGCCATCATAAACCGCCTCCGTGAACTTGCCCAACAACCTGCCGCCTTTGCCTTTGAACTTCACGGCTGAAGATTTGCTGAGCGTGTTTTTCAAGGGCAGGAAGAGGCTGGGGAGTTGATCCCACGCTGTGAAGCTGGCGGCAAATTTATCCGAACGCCTGAACATCGTCAGGTTACGTGCGATGGTCTCACCGTCCGTCAGCGTAAAGACGGCTGAGCGACGCTGTCGAAAGCGCGGCGTCGTCACTTCGCAGACGAGATTTTTCTCCTGCGGAAAGGCAGGCAGGGCGAAGCTGTGCTGCGGCGGGAAATCGAGATTCGACGAAGAGGAGACGGTTTTATTTTCCATCGTCCTGATAAAGCTGACCCTGACGCCCGTTTCATTTACGGGGCGTCCCGCGACATCTATCAAGCCAAGCTGGAAGAAGCCTTCATTACTCATGGGGCACACTCCTCATTTGAGATAGCTCTATTTGTATTTGGATAAGTCCAGAGCGAAGCAGACCGTCTGATGTTTCGAGCCTTCGAGCAGAGCTGCGCCGAAAAGCAGCGGCAGCCGTTGGCCGTCTTTGCGTATAAACTGTTTCTCGAAAGGGACGGACGCACCCGTCTCTTTCATCTCCTGAATCGCCAAGGTGTCGAGATGTCTGAGTTCCGGGCGCGTGATCTCGTCCCACTTGATTTGTCCCGCGTCCAGCTCTTCGCGCGAGTAGCCGATCATCTCAAGAAAGGCATCGTTGGCGTCCGTCACCGTGCCGTTCAAGTCCCAGAACATGATGCCGATCATGTTTGATTCCGCGACGCGACGAAACTTGGACTCGCTCGCGCGCAAAGCCTCTTCGATGCGCAGACGTTCTTCGAGTTCGAGCTTCAACTTAAAATTGGCTTTCGCCAGAGCGTTCGTGCGACGCTCGACCAGTTCTTCCAATTCGTCTTTGGCCTGTTGCAGGACTTCGCCCTCGCGCTGCTGCTCGACGACATACAGGCTGAGGTCGTTGGCCTTCTGTTGAATCGCCTTGCGCTTGCGCGCATCAAACGTCGCATCCAGAAAAAGCACCCATGTTCCAGTGTCTTCGCTGACCAGATAGATGTCCGCGTAAAGACCCGAATCGGTTTTCATGTAAGGCAGAAACGTCGGCGATTTTTCGAGCGGCAGCATGCCTTCGAGGAAATAGACCTGCTCTTTGGCGGGCATCTCTTTGAGCAGGTCATGGATGCCGTAGACCGCGAGGTTGCCGCCCCACTCGCTGAGGCTCCCGTCATCCTGCACCAGCAGGTAAGCGGGCGAGCGCGTGTCGCTCGTGAGCTTGAGCATAAAGTCATTGATGGGTGTTGGCAGGTTGAGCATTTACGCCTCCGTCATTTTTTCCGCGAGAGTTAAAAAGGCTTCTTCGACATCCTGTCCGGTCTTCGCGCTCGTCCGGTACACAATCCAACCGCTCTGCACCAATCCCGTAACCGCCTCTTCATCCAACTCCCATTCGTCCACCAGATCTGTTTTGTTGATGACGACGACGAACGGGACTAAGCCTAGAAGCTCCTGCGCGCTCTGCTGTATGGCGCAGGCCGTGTCGAGCGTAGAGCGGCGCGTGCCGTCTATGACAAGCAAGTAACCTGCCGCCCCGCGCAGGTAAGAGGAACGCAGCTTCTGCACGCCGTCCTCGCCCTGTATGTCCCAGAGCAGAAGATTCACCTCCTGCCCTCCGGCTTTGATTAATTTCTTATCAATCTTGACGCCGACGGTCGTGTGATATTTGTCCGAGTAGATGCTCTCGACAAATTGCCTGACGAGACTCGTTTTCCCGACGGCGAATCCGCCCAGCATGCATATTTTTTTCTGAATCATAGTTAACCTTAAAAGCTGGCCTTAGGTCTTTGTGCTTTGGTCTTTGCATGTCTGTCTCAACTTGAATTTTAGAGCTTCAAGGTTGAGCCAGCGCGCAAAAGGCCAAAGACCAAAGTACAAAGACCCTGACTAGGTATCCGTCAACGTGATTCGCACGGTCACGCTGCGATTAGCCTCTTTACCTTCTTCGGTCTGCTCTTCGCGCACGGGCTGCGTCGCGCCCGCGCCGTTCGCGCTCACTTGAAATACATCGCCCAGCAAAGCTGCGAGCCTGAGACGCACGACTTCCGCACGCTCGCGGCTCAAAGACAAGTTGGTCTCTTCCGTTCCGAGCTGATCCGTGTGTCCGACGACCTCGACGCTCATCTTCTTTCCGGCGGCTGGCGCGAGTTCATAAAGTTTTTTGATGTCCGCGCTCAAGGATTGTAATTCATCGCCCTGACCGGGAGCCAACTCGGTCGTGTCGAGCACGAAACGTATCACACGATTTTCGATTCTGCTTTTAACTACTAATGCTTCCTGCAGGTTCGTGTCAACAAGTATTGATTCGTCGAACTTATCGAGGCCCGGAATGACGCGCACGAGCCTCCGCGTTTCGACTATCCATTGATGACTCGCCGAACCCGAGGCGTAGAGCGTACTGCCCGTCACGGCAAGCCCGACGGTCGGCGGCGGATTGAGCAAAGACTGCGCGCGATTCAAGACGAACTTCGGCGACAGCGAATGATACGGCTCCCAGTGGCTTTCGACATCCGACGAGTCAAGCTTTGATTCTTTGAGTAAAACCTGCGGGTCTGCGGCCATCGGGTCGCGCAAGCCCGCGATTGTGTATCCGCCCCAACGCCTCTCAGCATTCGTTATCACGATGCCCTGCTCGCTCTTTAACCGCGCCAGATAATTTCCCCAACGCCAGCGGCTACGCACGTAGAAAAAACCTAACACCAAAACGGTTATCAAAAAAATCGCACCGATGATGCGAATCGGAGAGACGAGCTTTTTAGCTTTGTCCTTCTGCCCTTGCTCATATTGAGCGTGCAAGCAGGCTTCAAGATATGTACGGCTCGGCTCAAACGGCTCGGCGTCGCCCTCGAACGTCTCAAGCTCGCGCGCGAATTCAGAGTGAATCTGTTCGAGCGTCTTTTGAAAACTCTCGCGCAATTCCTGCGGAGCGTTGCCGCGTATGACCGCCGCGAGGACTGCGCGCGGGCCGCGCTCGATCCAGACGGCGAGTTCGCCGACCTGCAAAGTGTCCAGCGAGCCACCCTCTTCGACGTTGAAAGAGTCATGCACGAAATCCTGAATCGCCGTCATCATGGCCGAAACCATGTCTGCGTCCTGCACGCCCGAACTTCCCGCGACGACGTGTTGCAGCATGAGGCCGGTCTCTTTGTGTATCAGAAAAACCTGCTCGACTCTGTAGAGCAACGTGTGCAACATCACGACTTCGGCAAAGCTCTTGCCGGTGCGACGCGCTTCGAGTCGCCACCTCAAACCCTGCGGCGTCAGGCTGTGCTCAAGCGATTTGTTCATCGCCTGCGTCATGCCGCTCAAAGTTTCGGCGATGGCCTTGCGGATGGCAGGCCCCATCACGGGAAAGAGGGCGTCAATCAGCGTCTGCGGATTGTTCTTGACGGAAATGCCAATCGCTTCTTCGACGGTGGGCAAGAGGGCTTCCGTCACCTTCTTGTCGCGGCGAGTGCGGAGCGTGACGGCTTCGGGCAGGACGCGGCTGATGTCTTCGGGCAACAGGCTCTCCTGTTGATTCAGCCGCTCGCGTAGCTCATTTATCTCCTGCTGTTCGGGGCCGATGAGCAGGTGGCGCAATTCGCTCAGGCTATCCTGACGCGCCGGATGATTATTCTGCCCGGCCTCGTCAAGCACATCAGGAGATGAAGGTTCAATCATCAACTGTCTGTCACCCGATTAAGAATCAAGAGTTAAGAGTCAGAACTCATTTCCTCTTTGCGCCTTTGCGCCTTTGCGGGAAACTTTTAATCTCCCGCAAAGGCGCAAAGGCGCAAAGAAAAGAAGTTTGATTTATTCCGCGCCGGGAATCTTGAAATCATTATTGAGGCGCATGGCTATTTCCGTGAACAGCGCAGCCAGAGCCGAGCGGTCTGTCTTGTCCGTGCGCAGCTCCACCGCTTCGCGTTCGAGCGCGGAGAGCAGCTCGCCATGCTTCTGCCTGATCTCGTCGCCGAGAGTTTTGGATTGGTCCAGAAGCTGCTGGCGCAGCTCGCGCTGGTTTTTAGCGGACTGTTCGTCCATCTGTCCCGCGCGTTTGTCAAAGGCGCGAAATGTCTCCTTGACGCCCTGCGAAAGCTGTTCGAGAGATTCGTTGCGCGCGTTCTGTTCCGCCGTCAGGCGGTCTGTCAAAGCCTCCAACTCATGCTTGATGTAAAGCTCCAGCGAGTCGAAACGCTTCTTCGTGTCCTCTCTGAGATCGCTCGACTCTTTGAGCAGACGCTCTTCGAGCCGCGCGAATCTTTTCTCGTAATCGCGCGTCTGATTGCCGAACAGAATTTCCCTGATCTTGTCAATATTTCCGCCGCCGCCCAGCTCGTCGCCCACCGGCTGCGTAGACTGTTCGGCGCGGCCATCCGCCTGCGCGTCCGCCACCGGCTGCGCGTTCGTTTGTTTATTGGCTGTGCTCATATCGAAAACACCTTTGCTGTTGACGTATCAGAATCACTTCAAAGTAAAAAGGCAAAAGGCAGGAGTCAGAAGTCAGAATACAGGAGACAGAATAAAGAGGAAGATTAACAGCGGGTTAACGCCTTCTTCTTCTGTCTCCTGTCTCCTGACTCCTGTCTTCCCTTCTTCTCTTATTACCTGTGAATTGATTTCCGCTTTCCTTTTACCTTTTTTAAGCCATGTCGGCCTCGCTGATGTCGAAGTTGGCGGAGACTTTCTGCACGTCTTCGTGGTCTTCGAGCGTCTCCATCAGCTTGAGCATCTGGCGCGCTTCGCTGCCTTCGAGCTTGACGTAAGTCTGCGGCACCAGTTCGACCTCCGCGAGCTGCGGCTCGACGCCCGCGCCCTTGACGGCTGTGAGCACCGCGTCAAAAGTTTCGGGCGCAGTGATAATCTCAAAGTTGTCTTCGTCGTCTCTCAAATCCTCTGCGCCCGCGTCGGTCACGATCTCAAAGAGTTCGTCTTCGGACTTGGCTGATTTATCGACGATGATGTAGCCCTTCTTATCGAAGAGATAACTGACGGAGCCGGACGCGCCCATGTTGCCGCCGTTCTTCGAGAAGATATGCCGCACCTCCGCGACCGTGCGATTGCGATTGTCCGTCACCGACTCGACCATCACCGCGACGCCGCCGGGGCCGTAGCCCTCATAAGTAATCTCCTCATAGCTGACGCCTTCGAGTTCGCCCGTGCCGCGTTTGATCGCGCGATCAATCGTATCGTTCGGCATGTTCGAACCCTTCGCGTCCGAGACGGCCTTGCGCAAACGCGCGTTCGCAGCCACATCGCCGCCGCCCGTGCGCGCCGCGACCGTGATCTCTTTAATCAGCTTCGTGAAAACCTTGCCGCGCTTGGCATCGAGCGCGCCCTTCTTATGCTTAATAGTATGCCACTTCGAGTGTCCAGACATTCCAGCTAGATTCCTTCGGTATGAGACTCTGAAAATTTGAGCGGGCACAGACTATATCACGC
The DNA here is from genome assembly GCA_964246305.1 of uncultured Pyrinomonadaceae bacterium. Taxonomy (GTDB): domain Bacteria; phylum Acidobacteriota; class Blastocatellia; order Pyrinomonadales; family Pyrinomonadaceae; genus JACMLC01. The sequence continues at coordinate 11,623 of CAXTPS010000010.1, read as the reverse complement.
ACATTTTACAGCCCGCAACCGCTCCTTATCTACTGCAACTGTTCAATCCCTGCGTTATAACACAACCCATCAAGCTGCCGAGTCGCCGCTCAAGAGAGAGTCCAAAGCTTCGCGTGTTGCGCCTTGAATGCGCACCTGTTTGAGCTTCGACGTGTGGCCGCTCGTGATTTCGACATCGCGTGCGGGGACACCGAGAGCGCGTGCGAGGGTTCGCAGCAGTTCTTCGTTGGCTGCGCCGTCAACGGGAGGTGCGGCGACGCGGACGCGCAATGCTCCGTCATGCTCGCCTGCGACGCCGCTGCGCGCGGCGCGCGGGACGACGCGGACGTTGAAGGTTAAGGCTCCGTCACGTTCTGTGTATCGCAGCACGCGTCCTCCAACGTCTACACATTTAAACGTCTACAGATTTATCCGAAGGGTTGCAGCGGCAGACCGCGCAGCAGCGTTCCGGCCACCGCAGCCTGTAAGACCCAGATGATTATCAAAGCGACAAAAGCCGAAACGTCGAACCTGCCTGCACGCGGAACCATGCGCTGCAACGGCACGAGCAACGGGTCGGTCGCCTCGAACAAAAACCGCACGAAGCGATTGGAATGGCTGACGCTGACCCACGAGAAGACTACGCGTATGAAAATCATCAGCGTGTAGAGCGAGAGCAGACCGTAAATTACATAGCCTATGGCTGCCGGAAACGCGCCCGCCTTGATGGCTATCATCACACCCAACACCGTGCCCAAAATATTTACCGCGAGCTTTGTCGCCAGCCATCCGAGCAGGATTGCCAGCAGGATGATAATCAACGGGGCGTATTTCGGATGGACTGTGAAGCTCATCAGTGCGCGGCGCGCCGGATTGATTAACGGATCGCTCATGCGCCGCACGGCAATCGCAGGCTTTGTGAACGGATTGACATCCGCTGCGTTCATAATAAGACGCACGGTCATCAACACAATGATGACTGTGATGGCAGCGAGGATTAGATACGAGACGACTAGATAGATTGAAGCGATGGCATACAACATAAATTTTATCGTTATAAATCTAAGACCGGGCCGTAACAAGACTTCTACGTTTCAAATGGCTTGCGGCGCGGCGCGTTCGCCGAAGATGGCAGTCCCGACGCGCACCATCGTCGCGCCCTCCTGAATCGCTACCTCGAAATCGTGGCTCATGCCCATCGAGAGCGCGCCGCGATTCGCTCCGAACGCTCCCCTTGATTGAAGCTCATCGCGCAGCCCGCGCAAGCGTTTGAAGAAGGGGCGCGCCTGCTCCGCTTCTTCAAAGAAAGGAGGCAGCGTCATCAATCCAAGCAAATGCAAACGCTCGCACGTCGCCACGGTCGCAACCAGCTCCGGCAACTCATCCTCGCTCGCGCCGGACTTCGTAGCCTCGCCCGCCAGATCAACCTGAATCAGAACCCGCAACTCTGCGCGCCCTTCTTCCTGACAAAGACGATCAAGCCGCCGAGCCAGCGCTGTAGAATCGAGCGAGTGTATGACATCGAAAAGCTGTACGGCGCGGCGCGCTTTGTTGGCCTGCAAGTGTCCGATGAGATGCCATTGCACGCTCTCTCGCCCAAGCTCTTCAATCTTCGCTTCGGCCTCCTGCACGCGGTTCTCGCCGAGCGCGCCGACGCCCGCTTCAATCGCCTGCCGCAGGACAAACGGCGGATGCGTCTTGCTGACCGCAATCAACAAGACCTCTTCCGGCGCGCGATTCGCGGCGCGCACAGAGCTGTCTATGCGGCGGCGAATTTCCGCCAATCGTTCCGTTAGCTCTACGGCCATACGTGTTGCACGCGCCATCGCCGAATGACAATGAAAAAATTTTCGATTAACTATAACAACCGCGCACACTCGCCCGCAACCGGGCTTACGCAAGACGCCGGAGTGTGGCTCTTTGAGAGCATCACGCGCGCTTCAAGAAGTGTGCGCTTGACACCCGCGCGTCTGTGTTCGTATATTGATTTTCCACTTTTGCGGATGTGGCGGAATTGGCAGACGCGCGGGTCTCAGAAGCCCGTGATCGAGAGATCGTGGTGGTTCGATCCCACTCATCCGCACCATAAAAAAATTGTTCCGAGTTCCATGTTCCAAATTCCAAGTTAAAGACAAGCTCTTAACTTGGAACCCGGAATCTGGAACTCGGAACTTTTTTAGTTGACTGCTTCGGAAGCTGGCACGGTCGCCTGCTGTCCGCGCCCGTCTGTGACGATGAGCGGTTGCTCGTTAAAGAGTTGAGAATCAACGAGCGTCTGCACCCAGTATTGCCCGGCTGTCGGAAACGTGATGTTGACGAAGAAGCTGATGTTGTCCGCGAATCCGCCGGGCGCGATCTCAAACGGCGTGGGCTGCGAGACGACGACGGGCTGCTTTTTGTCAGGCGTCAGGACCCGCACCTCCGAGAGGTAATTCCCTTCTCCCTTGAAATGGTTGACGACCGCAAACTTGATGAGCGAGACGGGAAGCTGCTGCACCATGATGTTCTGAAAGACGCCCATCAAAGAGAGCTTGTTGCCCACCTCTAAACGCACATCGTCGCAGAAGAGCGTGTAGACGAGTTTGAGTTTATCCGACTGCACAGTTGTTTGCATGTTATCTCCAAATTTCAAAATCAAAGTTATTCGATAGCTGCTACTGTAACATCTCTTTCAACCCGGCCTCATCAATCACACGCAGGCCGAGGGCCTGCGCTTTATCGAGCTTCGACCCGGCCTCTTCGCCCGCGATGACATAGTCTGTTTTCTTACTGACAGTCGAAGTGACGCGCCCGCCGCGCGATTCGATGAGCAGGCGCGCCTCGTCTCGCGTCATCGTCTCAAGCCTGCCCGTCAGAACAAACAGCTTGCCAGCGAAATTCTCGTCCAGCGTCACGCTCGCGCCGCCTTCAAGCTCCGTCCGCACGCCCGATGCGCGCAGTCGCCCGCACAAGGCGACGTTGCCAGCATCATCGAACCAGTCTCGAACGCTCTCGGCCACGGTCAGGCCAATCTCGTGTATCTCATCCAACTCTTCGACAGTCGCCGCGCTTAATCTTTCGAGCGTGCGAAAGTGGCGGGCGAGGATTCCGGCTGTGCGTTCGCCGACGTGGCGTATGCCCAGAGCGTAGACCAGTTGCGGCAGGTCGCGCGACTTGCTCGCCTCAATCTGTTCCATCAGGTTTGATGCGGACTTTTCCGCCATACGCTCAAGCGCGGCCACGTCCTCAAGCTTCAGTTGATAAATATCGCCGACATCCCGCACAAAATCTTTGGCGACAAGCTGTTCGACAAGGACTTCGCCGAGTCCTTCAATCCGCATCGCGCGGCGTGAAGCGAAATGCAGAATGCGCGCCTTGCGTTGCGCGGGGCAATCTGCGGCGACGCAGCGCGCGACAACCTCTCCCTCCGGGCGCGAGATAATGCCGCCGCACTCCGGGCATTCAGTCGGAAGGGCGTAAGGCTGCTCTTCGCCCGTGCGGCGCGACTCGATGACCTTCAGAACTTTCGGAATGATCTCGCCGCTCTTTTCGATCAACACCCAGTCGCCCACGCGCACGTCCAGACGCCGTATCTCATCTTCGTTATGCAAGGTCGCACGCGCGACCGTGGTGCCCGCCAGCAGCACCGGTTGCAGATTGGCGACGGGCGTGAGCGCGCCCGTTCTGCCGACCTGCACGACGATTGAGACGACCTGCGTGGTCGCTTGCCGCGCGGGATATTTGTAAGCGATAGCCCAGCGCGGAGCCTTCGTGGTCGCGCCGAACTCTTCCTGCAAGGCCGTCGAATTGACTTTGACGACCACGCCGTCAATCTCATAATTCAGCTCGTCGCGTTTGAGTTCCATCTGGTCGCAGAACTCGATCACCTCATCAATCGTGCGGCACAGAGCGCGATTCGGATTGACGCGAAAGCCAGCGCGCTCAAGCCACTCGAAAGATTCCCAGTGCGTCGCAAAGGGTCTGCGCTCGCCCGCCAGCATTTCATACGGAAAAAGTTCGAGGCGACGCGCGGCGACTATCTTCGGGTCGAGCTGGCGAATCGTTCCGGCAGCGGCGTTGCGCGGATTGGCAAAGCGCGGCGCGCCCTCTTCCTCACGCTCCGCATTGATCTCTTCAAAGACCTGTCGCGGCAGGTAAGCTTCGCCGCGAACTTCCAGCTCCGCCGGAACCTGTTGTCCATTCGATTTCAAACTGAGCGGGACGCTGCGAATCGTGCGGACGTTCGGCGTCACATCCTCGCCGCGCCGACCATCGCCGCGTGTGACTCCGCCCGTGAGCATGCCGCTTTCGTAATGCAGAGAGATGGAGAGGCCGTCTATCTTCAGCTCCGCGACGTACTCAAGGGCGCGCCCGTCCGCTAACTTGCGGCAGCGTTCGTCGAAGGCGCGCAGGTCGTCTATATTGTAACTGTTATCAAGCGAGAGCATCGGCCTGCGATGCACAAACTCCATAAAGCCTTCTGCCGGGCGGCCTCCGACACGCTGCGTCGGACTGTCTGGCGTGACCAGCGACGGATGCTCCGCTTCAAGCTCTTGAAGCCGTGCGAGCATCGCGTCATATTCGGCATCCGAAATCTCCGGATTAGCATGAATGTAATAAAGCTCTTCATGGCGGCGAAGCTCGGCGCGCAAAGCTTCTATCTCATCCTCAATTGTTTGTCGCTTGACTGCCAATCTGATTTTCACCCTTTCTTTAAGTCACGGCAGTGACGAAATAACAGTAGCCCACAGCGCGAGCTGTGAGAAAGTTGAGAACGAAAGTATTAAGCCCTCGTCAGAGGGCGACATAACATCAAGTTTTATCATTAACGATTTTATGCCGCTATCTTCGATAGCTCAAAATACATTGCCCGTCCTGGAGTCCATAGCTCACGCTATGGGCTACTGTTATACTGCTACTCCGTAGCTCCTGTGACGTTGCTAATTCGCATCTGCGTCTTGATTGTCGTTTCACATCCGCCGCTACTATAAACTCACAGGAATAAATGGCAAGCTCAGCCTTTTGATAGGGCGAGCGATTGCGTATCGCGGCTGCCGGACTTGTGCTTGGACTGTTGTCCCAGATGATGAATGATGCGGCCAAAGTATTTGATGCTTTGCAGGAAATCGTCGAGGCGTATGTTCTCGTCGGGGCCGTGCGGGTTAGAGGCGGCGTGGCTCGTGCCGAAGGAGACGACGGGCGTCGGCGGAGTGTTGACGCCGCAGACCGCGCCGACAGGCCCGCTTGACGGGTCGAGCGGATAGACGACCGGAGGCTCGTGATAAATCTCCTCGGCTGTTTCGATGGCGGCGCGTGCGACTCTTGAAGCCACAGAAGATTTCGCGTAAGGCGAGCTTGCCAGCTCCACGATCTCGATATCCTGAAAGCCGCGCAAGTCCAAGTGCTCTCTGAGGAGTCGCAGGACGATCTCGGAAGTCAGGTCTGGAACTAACCTGAAATCGAGCCGCGCCATGGCTGCGCTCGGCAAGACGGTCTTCGGGCCTGCGTCCGTGTGCCCTGTCTGAATTCCGCAGATCGTGCAGGTCGCGCCGAAGATATGCTCTTTCGCCAGCGCGTGGCCTTTGAGTCCGCGCAGCCAGTGGCTGATTCTGAACTCGCCTTTGAGTCCGGCTTCGTCAAGCTCGACGGTCTTTAAAGCTTCTGCGTCTTCGGGCGAAATCGGAGCGAGGTGCGACGAAAATCCGTCTATCGTAATCACGCCTTTCGGCGAAGTGATAGTCGAGAGAGCCTGCACCAAACGCCACGCGGGATTCGGCACAATCGCGCCCCACTTCGAGTGCAGATCTGTCCGCGCGCCGTGAACGTGAAGCTCTATGAAAGCGATGCCTTTGAAGCCGAGGCTGATGACCGGACGCTCTTTAGTATCCTTGTATCCCTCGTCCCAAATGCAGCCTTCGGCGACGAGCATCTCGCTATGCTCCTCCACGAAGCGTCTGAGGCTCGGACTGCCAAGCCCGTCTTCGCCTTCGACCACGAAGCGCAGGCAGACGGGCAGCTTGCCGAAACTTTTTTGATAAGCTTCGATGGCCGCGAGCCGCGCGACCAGATCGCCCTTGCTGTTCGATGCGCCGCGCGCGTAGAGCTTATCGTCAACCACTGTCGAAGCGAACGGCCCGTAAGTCCAATCGGTCAGATGCCCGACCGGCGCGACATCGTAATGCCCGTAGACCAGATATTTGTGATTGCCCGCGCCGCACTCGCCGTAGATGACCGGATAGCCGCTGCCCATCGTGAACGACCGCGTGCCGATTCCCGAACGCTGCATCAGTTGCGCCACGGTCTCCGCCATCACACGCATCCCCGTGCCGCGCGCGGCCACGGAAGGCATCCGGCACATCGCCTGCAATCGCTCCGTAAAGGTGCGCGCATGACGGTCAACGTATTTGTCGAAGCGTGCGAAAGTCATTTTCTTCAGGTGATGGGTAATAGGTGATAGGTGAGAAGAGAAAAGGGAATACAGGAGTCAGGAGACAGAAGCAGAGGCGGAAACCCGCTCTCATTTAATCTTTCTCTTTATTCTGACTTCTGTCTCCTGTTCTTTCCTATCACCTATCACCCATCACTTATCACCATATAAAAGGTATCGCGGATGCGCCGTGTCGCGTGCAAAGCTTTTGCAGACGAGGCCGCCTGCGAAGGCTTCTGTAAATTCGGCGCGCACGCGCAGTTGCTCGCGCCTTGCTGCGGCTGCGTCCTGTTTGACGAGCGTAGACCAGTCGGGCGGAATCTCTATCATCACAGCCGGGGCTTCGTTCGGTTCCGTTTCATCTACGCGTGCGAGCCGCCTGACGCGCTCTGCGTCCAACTCCCATTCCGCGAACAGGCGGTCGCTGTCAATGCCGGGCGCGCTGCTCATTTCGCTGGCGGGCACGCTGTAATCCGTGCCGTAGAAGTTGACATCGTAGGAGCGCACGACGACTCCCAGACGGTTTAGATTGAAATGCGCGTTGCGCGCCTGCATCGGGTCCCATGTCCAGCGAATCAGCGTGCGGCCTTCAGCGAGAGCGCGCTCGCGTTGCGCCCACTTGAGACGCGCGCCCACGCCCCTATTCTGATACTCGCTCCTGACCGCGAGCATGTGCGAATAGCCGTAGACTTCAACTCCTCGCACGCCGATCAGTTGATGCACAAAGCCGACCAGCTCATCTCCGACGAAAGCTCCGAGCGCCCAGCCGCCCGCGCGACGCGAGACTATGAAGTGGCGGCGCGGCGAAACCTCCACGTCCGGAAAACCGAAGACAGAGAGTTGCAGCGCGACGCACTGCTCGAACTCTTCGACGGTCGTGCATTCGCGCACTTCGATCTCTCTTTCCGCCTGGTTCTCAAACGGCTTTGACATAAGCAATCGAAAAGAATCAAAACGCACGCGCCTACGCAGATGCGTGACAGTCTAAGAAAAAACTTTGTAGGTTTTATGTCAGTATCACTCGATGACGCCTCTCGCCGTCGCTATAATTTCACTACGAAACATGATGCCACACAAGTGTCACGCGCTGAAACATCCCGCCTCAAGATGGTCAACTGCTCAAATATACCTTTATTTCGAGCATTTTGAAGAATCTTTAGCGTGAAAAGCTGCTGGCACGTCTCTTGCTCAAGTGAGAGATGTTGGCGACGGAAGCTCTTTTAATCACGCTTCCTTTTGTTGACCCGATGTTGGCTGGCGCGAGGCAAGAATTGCACGGTTAGCCTTAAAGCTTAAACCCAAAACTTGATGAGGATATTAGAGATGAAAAAAATCATTACACTTATTTTCGCGCTGGCCGCGATGATTGCGCTCCCACTGATTGCGAACGCCAAGCCGGAAGACCGTCTTTATGATTTCACGGACGCCTATTACCAGCAGAACGGCATTGACCCGACCAGAATCGAAGGCAGACGCAACGGCGCGGACAATGCTTCGGTGTTCGACACCCCTTTCTTCTCGTTCCAGCGAAACGTGAGAGCGCTGCTGACGCTCCCGGCTTACAATTCGAGCGGCTCTCCCAACTTCTTCACAGTGATGGGCGGCTTGAACGCTTCAGCCTTCACTAATAATTCGGCGGGACAGAGAGCGCGTAGTATCGCCGAGAGCTATATCGAATATATCTTTCCGACCAGAGGCGGCAATCCGATTGGCCTCGGCAACACGCGTCAATCGGTCATCCTCGACATGCGTAACGGCTATTTCAGCAACGACCCGCTCGGATTGTGGCTCCACGTCTGGGTGAGCTACACGGATCGCGCCTTCAACGACAGAGAGGCTCAAAAGGTACTGAGCCGGTTGGCTCAAAAGAACGGACTCGCGCTCGATGGAACTCCGATCATCAAGACCGTGAGCGACATAGACAGTCTCGTGAGCAAGGGTTACGCGGTCAAACGTACCGTCGCCCGCGACGGCTCAGAGGGCGTAGTGCCCTACGCCATCTGCCCGGTCATCAAAGACCCGAAAGACGGCGGCATCGCGCTCGATACTTTTCTGGCGATCACGCGTCGCGCGGACGGCACGCCCGTCGAGCCTAATTTACTGGACAGTTATAACAGCCTGAAAGTCACAGGCGACTGGCCGCACTAATCGCGCGCTCAAGCAGCCCGCGACCGGAAGGCGCGACCAAACCCGAGAGAGAGTCGAAAGGGAGAATCTATCAGTCCTCCTTTGAATAAGCTCTCAGGTTCGGCTGCGCCTTTATCATAAAAGCGGTGATGGGTGATGGTTGATAGGTGATAAGAAAGAATCGTTTTTCTCTTATCACCTATCAACCATCACCTATCACCGCTTATGGTTTTCCGTCGGTCGTCCGGGAAGTTCTATGGTGACTTTGAGGCCGTGCGGTTCGGGCGTGTCGAGCGTGACAGCGCCGCCGAGCACATCTATCAGGCGGCGCGCGATGACGAGGCCGAGTTCGTTCATGCCGGTCGCGTGCTCGCTCGGAGCTTCTATGTCCACCGGGTCGAAGATGTGCGAGATGTCTTCGATGCGCTCGCCAGCGTCTTCGATCACGATGTAGAAGCGGCAGGGCACACGCTTTTCCGCGCGGACGATGACGGAAGCTTCTTCGGGGCTGCGATTGATCGCGTGCGCCAGAAAATTATAGAGCACCTGTCGCAACTTGCCTTCGTCCGAAACGATTGTGGAGAGGTCTGACGCAAAGACGTAATCAATCTTGACGCCCTGCTTCTGCGCCAGCCGCGCCACCGCCGCGCATGATTCGCGCAGGGTTTCGCGCAGTGAAAATTCATGCAGGAACAGCTCCGTCTGCCCCGCTTCGAGGCGCGACAAATCCACTAGCTGGTTGAGGCTCGTCTGAAGCTGCATGCCGGAAGACTGAATTTTAGAGCAGAAGCGGCTTTGCGCTTCGGTCAGAGTCTCTTGATCCAGAAGTATCTCCGCAAAGCCGAGCATGGAAGTCAAAGGCGTGCGCAGCTCATGCGACATGCGCGCCAGAAAGAGCGAGCGATAATGCGCCACGCGGCGCAGCTCTCGATTGGCCTCTTCGAGATCATGGCTGCGCTGTCGCAATTCATGCACGAGCTGCTCTATACGGCGATGCTGCTCAATCATCTCCGCCTCGCGGCTCGCGTTGCCGATGGCGATGACGATTGGCGCAGCGACGAAACGAATGCCGTTCAAAGCTTCGCGCAGATGTTCTGGCTTATCCGTCGCCGCGACGAGCACGCCTATAAGTTTCAACTGCGCGTAAATCGGAATAGCGATGCAGGCTCCCGCGCCCGCCTCTTTCAGTAGATGTCGCAATCGCGCACGTTCTTTATCAGAAGTTTGATTGGCGGCTTCATCGCCTGCTTTTTCGTCTGCCACATCGAGCCAGACCTGCAATTCTCTCTTCCGTTCTTCGACCGCATTCGAAAAGGCGCGGCTCATCTCGCGCGCTTTCTCTTCGACCACATTCAGGTCCATGTGAATCGCCATCTCGCGCAGGTGGCCGTCGTCATCGCACAGGTAAGTGACGATGCAGCATAGCTCCCAGTGGCGGCGCAGCATGCTTGAGAAAGCAGTGCAGACATCCGGCGGCGTGCTGATGGCGTTCGGCGAAAAGGTTTGTGTGTAGAAGAGTTCGACGATCTCTGCGGAGAGCGAATATATCTCGGTGAGACGAGCGACGAGCGCGCTCTTTTCGTCTTCGATTAAAGTCTGGGCTGCTTTGTTCGATGCCTGCTTGCTCATTGGTAACGCAACGACCAGACTTTCTAATAAATCGAAAGCCGTGTCTGAGCCGTCTCTCTCACTCTGTATATCTCTGGGCGATTGTTGCCGAACAATATAAAGCGCAGCTTGCGGAAGTGTCAACGAGTGGCAGGAGCCGGTAGTAGTCCAATTTCAGATACAAACTCATAGATAAGAAATCTCCCGCAAAGGCACAAAGAAAGCATTCAAGATAAAGTATCTCTCAACGCCTTTGCGCGTTTGCGGGAAACTGTCTTTTTCTTCTCCTCATTTTAAATTGACCTACTACTTGCAGGAGTCAGAAATTTGAGTTGTGCGATTGAATCAGTTAGGTTTAATAATAGAGACCGCCGTCGAGGAGAAGTCGCGGCGGTCTCCGGGGCACGACCCTCTGCTGTCTGCGAAGCAAAGAGCCGCGTTTGCCGCCGCGCCTCCACCCCTGAAAGCGCGTCGGCTCTGCAACACACCTGTTCCCCGAAACGGGTGTGCCTGCGATGCGCGAGGGCGGACGCCCCACCCGCGCCCGTCTCGCGCATCCGCACCTTCAATTCGAGAGCAGGCGTTTGATGTATGCGGTCAACTGAAGCGTCTCTTCCGGCTTGCGTATGAACAGGTTGACGCCCACGCGATATGCTTCGCCCGCAACATTGGCGTTTGAGATCATGATGACGGGCGTGCGCTGCCGGTGCGTAAGTGAACGCACACGTCGCACCAGCTTGATGCCGTCCATCCCCGGCAACTCGTTATCGCAGATGAGCAGGTCATACTGCCGATTGCTTTGAAGCATATCGAGCGCGGAGTTTGCGTCCGCATATACGTCAACACAGAATCCCTCCAGCTCCAGCCTATCCTTCACAGCCTTTGCCGCTATCCTGTTTTTTTGCACATACAGAATCGAGATGATTTTTGATTTGGCTGGCCGCGCACCTGCCGCATCTCGAACTATGCTCCGGCGGCGAGTGGAGGGCGGGAGACGCTTGTTCTGTAATTTGCTATGCCTGTTTTTAAGAATGTTCGAGAGGGTCTGATGCGATAGTCCGAGCATCTTAGCCGCCTGCGATATTCTCCCGCCGCTTCGCTTCAAGGCTGCCTCGATGAATCGCGCCTCATAATTATGCAAAGCGTCGTACAGCGAGAAGTCAGCCTCCGACATCTGCATTCCCATCATGCGCCGCGTGACGACCCGCGCGCAGGCGCGCAGCCGCGAAATATCTTCGGCGTCCTGCGTGCCCTTCAAAAACTCGTCGGCGCGCCTGTACGCGGCATACGCCTCAAGCTCGCTCAGCCGCTCGCCCCCGTGCTCCTCAATCAACGAGAGCGCGGCATGCCCCGCGTTCTCCAACGCCCCGGCATTAGCAGCCACCTCCACCGCGCGCTCAAACAACGCCAGCGAACGCTCATCCTCCCCCAGCCTTGCCAACACCGTCGCCTGAATAGTCAACGCATCCGCCAGACACGACTGCTCCCCGCCCACCTCAAAAT
>CAXTPS010000009.1:50499-143460 GCA_964246305.1 uncultured Pyrinomonadaceae bacterium | reverse complement strand
CCTGTTTGGGTTTGGAGCCGCCGCCGTTGCCTTTGTTGGTGCCGGCTGCTCCCTTCTCAACCTTCTCCTGCTCATCGGGGATGTCTACCATTCCCTGATATTCAAGGTCTTCACGACGCTTGTCGGCCATCATCTGCTGGTTCCTGTTGTGACGGTCAAGCCACACGAAACCTCCTGCCAGAAAAAGCGCGAAGACCAGAGCCGCGCACATCGCCGTGACGACCGTCGGCATGTCTGTCTCGGACGCATATTCCGGCGAGCCGACCGTAGCCCCCTTGAGGCTTGCCGAGCGGCCTCTCGTGAACCAGCCGATGAAGAGTGCGACCAGCAGGCCGAGAGCCAGCGCGGCAAAGAGGCCGACGCCGAAACGCGAGGGACCCGTAGCATGCGACCGGTCAATCCAAGCGATTGCGACTGCCAGCACTGTCAGCGACAGTAGCGCGGTAATCAGCGCGATGGCGACATTCGGACGGGAGAAGAAGCCGCCGGCCATCCGGCCATAGCCTCCGATAAGGCGTTTGGAAAAGCCGAACGGATCGCGTTTGAACTCGGGCCATGTGAGCTGTGATTCATGCGCGACCTCGCGCAGCTCCGCCGTCAGACGACTCACCAGCCCCTCGTCATCCATAATCGTCAGGTGATATTCACCGTCGTCAGCCGCAGCCACAGATGCCGCCATAGACTCAGGGATGCCTTCATCATTAAACGCTTCGCCTTCGTCTTCCGCCGCATCGTTGACAGAAAAGCTCTCATCGGCGGCGGGTTGTGAAGCTACTGTATCTTCGAATTTTGAATCATCGGATTCGGTATGAGCGGGTTCGACTTTTCTGGCGGCTGAAGCGTAAAGCGGAGTGCCGTCCACAGGGCAGAAGCTAAACTTATCAGCAAACTCTTCAAGGCATGTAGAACACTGTTTCATATTTTTCCTCATCAAACCGCTCGACGCGTCGAAGCAGATTTTTAAATCCTTAACTTCCCTTAACTCCTCTTAAACCCGATGCGTGGCTTTAGAATCCCCGATCTTCTGTGGCCTTAAGTCTTCCGGTTGCTTTCGCCCCTTCCCTCATTCTCCCGGAGTCAACAGATGCCTGAACCGCATTATACAACTCTTTAATGAAGTGTGAAGCGGGCAGGAGTCGTTCTCCTGCAAACCCTGCCGGAAACAGTCTTTGGATGCAGCCAGAGGCCAAACGGTTGACGCGCTTGCCTCGCGGCATCTAAACTCCTAGCGGTCACTCCCCGGCATAGTCTACAGAATTCACAAACGCCGCAGGCTTATACGGCATCAAAAGTTCCGATTCAGCCGCCGGTGGTCGAAGCCATATTTTACGTTATCTTATGACTGTTCGCATCCATTCATTTAGCTCAGCAAAAACGGGGCTTCTGGCTATTTTTATGTCCCTCGCGCTCATTGCGCCGGGCGCGCTCAAGGCCGCGCAAAATACTCCTGAGCCGCACCGCGAAGAACTCCTCAATGGCCTGCACGTACTCATCTGGTCACAGCAGGGCAATCCTAATATCACGCTCAGGCTGCGCGTCAACAGCGGCTCGGCCTTTGATCTGGCGGGCAAGATGGGCACGATGGCGCTGCTCGGCGACCTGCTTTTTCCAGACCCGGAGACGCGCGACTTCTTTACAGAAGAGCTTGGCGGAAGCCTCGAAGTCACGACCGACTATGACGGCATAAATATAAAGATGACAGGGCGCGCGTCGGAATTCGAGAGGATGCTGGAATTCCTGCGCACCGCGCTCGTCAACACACAGCTCTCGAATGGGAACGTCGTTCGCTTACGCGAAGCTCGCATCAAGATGATTCGTGAGATGAGCGTCGCGCCATCTTTTATCGCAGACCGCGCCATCTCTAAAAGGCTCTTTGGCGAATACCCTTACGGACGCCCGGTCGCGGGCGCGCCCGATTCGCTGGCACGCGTCGAACGCGCAGACCTGCTACTCGCACGTGATCGTTTCCTGACGCCAGATAACTCGACGCTCGTCGTTATCGGCGGCGTGCAGGAGAATCGAGCGATGCGCGCTCTGCGTCAACTCCTCGGAGCATGGCGCAAGAGTGACAAGCTCGTGCCGGCAACTTTCCGCCAGCCGGACGCGCCCGACGCACGCACTTTAATTTTAGACATGCCCGGCGCGGAGAGCGTAGAAGTCAGGCTTGCGACACGAAGCATCCCGCGCTCAGACAAGGATAGCGCGGCGGCGGCGTTGCTCATACTGCTTGCACGCGACCGATGGCAAGCGGCTTTTCCGGAACTGAGCCGGAGTCCCTTTTTCGTGCGTAACGAATCGCATCTCTTATCCGGCATGTTCGTCATGGGAGCGACCGTGCGTTCGACCGAAGCCGCGCAGGCGTTTGAGGCTGCGCGCAACGTTCTGCGCGCTCTCGTCGAAACGCAGGTCACAGCCGCAGAGCTTGAGCGCGTCAGAAGCGAAGCGACTGCGATTATCAATAAAGGAATCACCGAGCCGAACACGCTCGCGGACATGTGGCTCGACGGCGAATCGTACAGGCTCGATTCAGACACAGACCAGACGCGCGCGCTCTCTAAGCTGACTCCCGCAGATGTTCAGCGCGTGGCGGCTCGCCTCTTTCGTGACGCGTCGTTTGCCAGCATCGCCGTCGGGAGCGCGACGCAGATCAAATCAGACCTTGAGCGCGCGGGCAAAGTCGAAGTGTTGGGCGAGGCTCTCCCGGCAAAGCCCTCGAACGCCGCGCCGCCGTCAAAAACTCCGTAGCTGATTTGTAAAATTATCGCAAGCCAAACGCAACCATCCATTCCTCTAAACTGATTTAATGACAGCACCACAAAGCAAGGCGTCGGAGAGCGAACATAGCGCGCGTGTGCGCGACATGTTCGCGGAGATTGCCGGACGCTATGACCTCTTGAATCATCTGCTGTCCGGCAACACTGACAAGCGTTGGCGTAAGCTGGTGGCCGGGAAGCTTAAGGCTGTTCTTTCAAAAGATGGGGCATGCGCGCTGGATGTCGCCTGCGGCACCGGCGATCTGGCTCTGGCTGTGGCCGAAGCGACAAAGGCCAGAGTCGTCGGAACCGATTTTTGTCGCCCGATGCTTGAGATAGCGGCGCGCAAAGCTTCGTCCGGCGGCAGGTTCGAGATTCCTTTTGTCGAAGGTGACGCGCTCAGCCTTCCGTTTGCAGATAGTTCATTTGACGCCGTGACTATCGCTTTCGGGCTTCGCAATCTATCGAGCGTCGAAGGCGGATTGAAGGAACTCTGGAGGATTTTAAAGCCGGAAGGTCGCGCCGCGATTCTTGAATTTTCGACTCCGGTCGTGCCGGGTTTCCGAAAGCTTTTCCAATTTTATTTCACGCGCGTTCTGCCGCGCATCGGCGGTATCGTCAGTGGCTCGCGCGCAGCTTATGAATACTTACCCGACTCAGTCTCTCGTTTTCCAGACCAGAAGCGTCTCGCAAAATTGATGCGCGAGGTCGGCTTCGAGGAGGTTGAGTACAAGAATCTGACCGGCGGCATCGCAGCCCTCCATCTGGGCATGCGCCCACGCCACAGCTAAAACCATCAAGCTCGGTTGCAACCCCAAGGCGCGCCGTAAGGCAAGCTGGCAGCCACAACTCGTAGCCCGGTAGGACATGCAAACAAAACTTGTTCGGCGGTTGTCGGGGCCACCGTGCAGGAAGCGATGCGAATCTTATCGGGCTACGTTTTTAAATGCGGTGATGGATGATAGGAAAAAGCAGGAGACAGAAGTCAGGAGACAGAAGAAGCTGCGGAAACCCGCTTCTAATCTTCCTCTTTATTCTGTCTCCTGTCTTCTGTCTCCTGTATTAGCCTTTCTTCTCTTATCACCTATCACCCATCACCTATCACCGCTCTTATGATATTATCCTCTTCGATTTTCCATTCCGCTCTCCACAGTTTTTGAGAATTCAAGCTTGGGTTCGTTAAAGCATAAAATCTTTGGCCTGCTGCGGCGCGTCGGCATCCTGCTGCTGGTCGTGTGGACGGTTGTGTCGCTGGTCACGCTGCTGATCGAGCTGGTGCCGGGCGATCCGGCGGTGGCGATTCTCGGAGACCAAGCGACGCCCGAACAGATCGCGCAGTTTAACTCGCGGCACGGGCTTGATCGCCCGCCGTTCTTCTTCTCCTTTCCGCAGGATGAAAAGGGCGAGAGACATTTCGTGTGGCATGGGGCGACTAATCGTTACGTGGATTACTGGAGCGCGCTCCTGCATGGAGACATGGGACGTTCTTTTCGCACGGATCAACCCGTCATGGAGTTGATACTGGTGCGTTATCCGGCGACCATCGAGCTGGCTCTCGCTTCTCTGCTCATCGCGGTCGCCATCGCCGTCCCGCTCGGCGTGGTGGCGGGAAGCAATCGCGGGACATGGATAGACAACGTTTCATCGGTCGTCGCACTCATCGGCATCAGCCTGCCGAGTTTCGTCATCGGGCCGATGCTCGTCTATCTCTTCGCGGTCAAGCTCGGATGGTTTGCTCCGACCGGGAGCGAAGAATGGGCGGACATAGTCTTGCCCGCAGTGACTCTGGGAGCCGCGCTCTCAGCGATTCTGACGCGCATGGTTCGCTCCTCCGTGATTGAAGAGCTGAGCGAGGATTACGTCCGCACGGCTCGCGCCAAAGGGTTGAGCGAGCGAAAGGTTGTTTACAAGCACGTCTTGAAGAACGGCCTGATTCCGGTCGTCACTATCTTAGGTTTGCAGCTCGGCGTGCTTCTAGCCGGAGCGATTATTACCGAAAAGATTTTCGGCTGGCAGGGCTTGGGCTTACTGCTGATTGATGACGGCATAGGCAAACGCGACTATCGCCTCGTGCAGGGCTGCGTGCTCGTCATCAGCGTCACCTATATCGTCGCAAATTCGCTGACCGACATGATCTATCGCTGGCTCGATCCAAGAATCAGAGTCTCGTGATTTTGGATTTTGGATTTTGGATTTTGGATTGACGTTTAAGCTTTCAGATTTGAGTTGTGAAATATGAGACACTCGGTTTTCAAACTCAAATCTCAGCTCGTCATTTCCTAATCCAAAATCCAAAATCCAAAATCCAAAATTATTATGAATCGCCTAGCCATCTTCGGCTTCATCGTCGTCGGCATACTGGTCTTCGCGGCCATCTTTGCGCCGTGGATTGCGACGCAGGATTTGGCGACGATCAATTTGCCTATGCGCTACCTGCCGCCTTCCGGGGAGCACTGGTTCGGCACGGATGCACTGGGACGCGATGTTTTTTCGCGCGTGGTTTATGGAGCGCGAATCTCGCTTCGCGTGGGCATCGTGGTCGTCCTCGTGTCGTCTGTCGTCGGCACGATTTTCGGCGCGCTCGCGGGTTACTTCGGCGGTTGGATAGACCGCATCATGTCGGGCTATGTGTTCAATGTGTTCTTAGCTTTTCCCGGACTTCTGCTCGCCATCGCGCTCGTGGCGTTTCTGGGAGCCGGACTTAACAAGCTGATTCTCGCGCTGTGTATTATCGGCTGGGTCGGTTATGCGCGGCTGATTCGCGGTCAGGTTTTGAAGATACGCGAATATGATTTCGTGCAAGCAGCTCGCGCGCTCGGCGCAGGCGACATGCGTATACTCTTTTTGCATGTCTTGCCGAACGCGATTCAGCCGCTTATAGTGCAGGCGAGTCTGGGCATGGCGGGCGCGGTGTTGTCCGAAGCATCGCTCTCGTTTCTCGGACTCGGAGTTCCCCCGCCAGCTCCATCATGGGGCGTGATGATCGAGGATGCGCGCGGCCTGGACAGGTTGCAGGCCGCGCCTCATGTACTGATTTTCCCGGCCATCGCCATCGTGCTGACGGTGCTGGCTTTCAATTTTATTGGCGACGGCTTGCGCGAATACTTAGACCCGCGCCAGCGTAAACGTTAGATTGAAACAAAGGAGATGAGTGATGAAAAAAGTTTTAGCTACATTCTGTCTCGCAGTTTTCCTGCTGGGCGTCCTCATCTTTACTGAAGCGGAGACTCTGGGCGAGACGCAGCCCGATTCGCTCAATAGCTCTGCTCTTGAGCTTAACTAGACGGTCGGCGTTGCACGGGTTCGCACGCGCCGCAGAGTCCGCAGACATATTCGCCGCCGCGTGAGACGCCGCCACATGCGACGTGTGATGCGCCGCCGTCACGTGCGACGCGTGGTGCGAAGACGTTACAGAGTCGTGCGCCATAGAAGACGCATGCGCATGTAATTCACCGCCGTTAAGAAATGGCTCAGTGAAAATTTCACCTTCTTTTCTTTGCGCCTTTGCGGGAAACTTTTATTCTCCCGCAAAGGCGCAAAGGCGCAAAGAAGACAGGGCATCTTCGTAAGAAGAATTTCAAATTTGAGATTTAAGATTTGAGAGTTGAGAATTTCAGATTTGAAATTTCAGCTTTCAGATTTTGAATTTGATATAAAGCCGTAAATCCGCATTCCGCATTCTACAATCCGCAATCGCAATGAGTGTCTTTTATACTCCGCGTTATTACGCAGACATCGGTGAGGGGCATGTCTTCCCGATTCGCAAATTCGAGCTGGTGCGTGACCGCCTCCTGCACGAAGGCACTCTGCGCCCGTCCGACATCATTGAGCCGCAACCGGCAACGCTCGCTGACGTGCTGCTGGTTCACACAGTGGATTACGTGACACGATTGCGCGCCGGACTCTTGACGCCGCGCGAGCTGCGGCGGCTCGGGCTGCCGTGGTCAAAGGCTCTGGTGCGTCGTTCGTTTCTGGCGGCGGGCGGAACACAGAGCGCGGCGAGGCTGTCGCTCACGGAGGGCGTCGCGTCGAATCTGGCAGGCGGGACGCATCACGCCTTCGCTGATCGCGGAGAAGGATTCTGCGTCCTGAATGATGTGGCGATTGTGATTCGCGCGTTGAAGCGCGACCGCTTGATCGAGCGCGCCGCGATTATTGATTGCGACGTGCATCAGGGCAACGGCACGGCGACGATCTTTGAAGGAGACGAAAGCATTTTCACCTTCTCGATGCATGGAGCGAAAAACTATCCGCTCTTTAAGGCGCGCTCGACGCTCGACGTAGAGCTTCAGGACGGCACACGCGACGATGCGTATCTTGAAACTCTCTCCACGCACTTGCCGCGCATCTTCGCGCACGCGCCCGGCATCATCTTTTACCTCGGCGGGGCAGACCCATACATCGGCGACAGGCTCGGTCGGCTCTCGCTCTCGATTGAAGGATTATATGCGCGTGACGCTCTCGTGCTTGAGGAAGGCAGAAGGCGCGGCGTGCCGGTCGTGACCGTAATGTCCGGCGGTTACGCCGAAGATATAAACGACACGGTCGAGATTCATTGCAATACGATTCGAGCCGTGCGAAAAGTTTTCGGGACTACTCAAGAGGCGCAAGCTCTGGAAGCCGAAGCTTAGTGTCATTGATGAAAATAAGAATTTCGCGCAAAGGCGCAAAGGAAAGCACAAGGGTGTAGGGGATAGGGTGTAGGGTGTAGGAAAAGCAAGTTATCTTTCACTACACCCTACACCCTATCCCCTACTCCCTGTCTTCTTTGCGTCTTTGCGCCTTTGCGTGAGCTTCATGTATCTTTTCTTTGACCTAAATGATTCGCCGTATCTTCAAATATACATTTCTATCGCTGATCGGGCTTTTTCTCGGCTGGATTATCTTTGAACTGGTCACGTTCCCGAACATCTCGCAGTTGCGCGATCACAATCCCGAAACGACATCTATGATCGAGGCGCGGATACGTGAGGCGCGTGCGAATGGCGTCGAGCCAAAGCATATACAGACGTGGGTCACGCTCGATAAAATCTCCGTCAACCTGCAACGCGCCGTGCTGGCGGGCGAGGACGCGAACTTCACCACGCATCACGGCTTCGATTATGAAGCCATCCAGCGCGCGTGGGAGGAGGCGCAACGCGAGGCCGCGAAAGAGGCCAAGGAAGAGGGCGACGATCAATCGAGCTGGATTCCGGCGATGCCAAGCTTTAAGCGCGGAGCCTCGACCGTCACACAGCAGTTGGCGAAAAATCTTTTTCTCTCGTCGGAAAAATCTTTCGTGCGCAAAGGGCGCGAAGCCGCCATCACCTATTTTCTCGAACGCGACCTGTCCAAGCGTCGCATCCTTGAGCTTTATCTAAACGTCATCGAGTGGGGCGACGGAATTTATGGAGCAGAGGCCGCCGCGCAATATTACTTCAAAAAATCCGCCGCCGAACTCTCGCCGCGTGAAGGGGCTTTTCTCTCAGCCATTATTCCGAACCCGAACACGATCTTTAACCCGCAGAAAAACCCGCGCCGCGTCGCTCGCCGCCAACGCATCATCATGCGCGGCATGCCTTACGTGAAAATTCCCTGAAACAAAAAAGAAAGGGAAGGATTAACCCTTCCCTTCTTCCTGAAACATCGCGCGTTTCGAGTTTAGTTGTTGATACGCTGGAAGCCCGTCACCTGTAGATACTGGAAGAAGGGCGTGGCGGGCGGCAAGCGCGTGGCGTCAAGGAATGAGTCGTCAAAGACCCAGTTGCGATTCGGCGCGTTGTAGACTCTGGCCGAACCATACTTGAAAGTCCCGTTGTTGTTGCGGCTGTTGAAGAGATTGATGAGCGACCCTGAATAGTTCACGTTCGGCACGGTGGTCGCGCGCCAGTCTTCAAGGAAGCGTTTGAAGTTATTGATGCTGCCGTTCAGTCTCTCCGAAAACAGGCCGCCCTGATTCGGGACATCAAGAATCGAGCTGATCGTGTCGCCCTGTAGAATCGCAGTGCGGATGGTCGTCTCTTTAGCAGGGCGACCGGGATAGTCAACCGTCAGATTTGGAGGATTGGCGGCGGTCTCTTTCGAATAAAAGGGAGCGCCGAAGCTCGCGCCGTCAGACCATCCGGCCACGTACTGTTGCGGAGCCAGCTCAAACGGATTTGAAAGTATCGTGACAGCGTCGGCCACGACTGATGAAGGAACTTGTGTATTGTTAACAACCCACGGCGCTCCGGTGGCCGCAACCCCGCTTGGCCGGTAATCAATAGATGGCGTCGGGGTTCCGTATGTGGCGACCCCTGTCGCATTGTAATTGCCGAAGATGTAGACGCCGTTCTCGGAAGCCAGCGTGAAGCCGTTGTACATATCGCCCGGAAGCTGGCTGCCGTTAATCAAACGCACACCCCGACGATAATTTTTGTGGTCGAAGAAGGCTGCCATGTCCGCTTTGGTGGTGGTTGCGTATGTGCCACCCTCCCAAGTGTAATCTACGTCAAGAGCCTGATTGTCGTTAACATCCTCCGGGAGCTGGAAAACGTTATCGTTCGGGCCGTACACATCTTCCATGTCATACTCGCCGTCATTGTCCTTGTCGCCGCGACGGTCGGAGACGTACATCATCCAGCCACGGTCACGCGGCACGCTAGTGCTGCTCAGTCCGTTCGGGAACTGCCCGTCGTAATCGCCCCTCAGAAATTTACGCAGGTTGGCGACATCAATATCCACCATGCTCATCACGCCGTTGGGCGAGATGTCGTCCATCGCGGATAGATCAGCCCATTGCACGGTCGTCTCCTGTGAGATGCCTTCGCGCGTGTCGAACATCTCAATCGGGAACGGCACAACCTTCTCGCTGGTGTCGCCGTCAACGGTCGCATCCATCTGATTGATGCCGTTTTCGTTGGAATCAACATAGTAGCTGTTTTTGGAAAGACAGCTAAAGCCGTTCGGCGCGGTCCCGGCATAATCGAAGACGGGTTTTCCTGTCGAATCAATCGTGCCCGGTATATTGGGGTATCCGGTCGTTTTAAGTTTCGTGATGTTATTGACATCAGCATACGCGCTGCGCTTGACGGGCGGGCCGGGAATCGCCCACCGCTGCAACTTGATGATCGCACGCGAGTCTGTGCCGGTATTGGGATCGTTATCGTAGCCGCTAAGATTGGTGAGCGACCAGTCTTTGAGCTTGAAGACCGTAGTACCGCCGGTCGTCACATTGGGCGCGTGCTCTGTAAAGCCGAGGCTCAGAAAGTCTTCGGTGATGTCCGTGGTGTTAATTGCGAGCGTCGCCGCGTCCACATTGACGATCTCAACTTTGATCCATGTCTCGCGGGTAGCGGGCATGCCGCCGGTCGTGTAGCTCGTGCCCCTGTAGAAACGATAGGCATTTAAGCGCGTGGTTTTGTAGGTCAGGCCGGTTCCGATCATCGGCTTAGACTTGTAACCGAACTTTGCAGACCCTCCGTTTAGCTGTCCGAGCAGATTGTAGTTAGCATCGAGACGTATTCCTCCGCCACCGCCCGGCAGACGCGACTGGCTATCGGCCAAGCTGATGCGGATGCCCGGCTTATTGTAATAGCGCGAGATGGAAAGTATCTGACTATCGGTTGCCACGCCGCGTTTGATAAGCTCGATGTTATCCGTGGCGGAGCCGAGCTTGAGCGGGAGCTTCAGTGCCGTGACATTGGAAACCAGGTTGCCGTCGAAGATGTCATCAGCCGGCCTGCAAGCATATCTTTTAGGAACGAGCGATTTACATGACCAGAGCGGGTTATAGCTTCCGTCCGGCACGTCCGCGTTCGAGTTTGTGACATCGGGGCCGCCGAGGACGCTGGCCTCGCCCATCTTCAGTTGCTGGAATACTCCCTGAGAATCCTTGATATAAATGTTCTGCCCGAATCCCGCGCTCGCCTCAGAAGCTGAGGGATTAGCGATGTTGGCTCTGCCGTTGCGCGCGACATCAACCACGATCTGCCCTACAGCCGAGACGCGCGAGTTGAACTGCACAGTCCCGCCGCCCCTGATGTAAAAGTTGCCGTTGGTGTGAACGCGTCCGCCGAAGGCGAAGGCGGCTCCGGGCGACAGCTCCATGTCGTCGTCGTAGAAGACGCCGAACTGAAAGATCGGAATACGATTGCTGTAGAAAGTGCGCCGGAGATCAACCTGCACGCCCGAAGGCCCGGTGGCGGTCGTGTCCAGATTCCACGGATCGCGCAGAGCCGTCAGTCCCTCATAGGGGCCTCCGGCGAGCGTCGTGACCTCGTCAGTCCCGGTACGCGTCAGGGTTTGAGTAAAGGTGAATCCGGTGAATCCCTGCGGAATGGTGGTCTGCACGTTGTTGATGTCGTAGGCAGTCGGCGACAGGCGCACGTCGTATATCTTGTTGAAGTTGCGCGACATGGTTTCGATGCTCGCCTGCGCCGCATAGAAGCTGCGTGCTTCGGCTGCATCGTTGCCCATAATCAGGGACTCGGCGGTCGTGCGAGAGAGCGCGAGCGCGACGAAAATGGTCAGCAGTCCCATCACCAGCAACGCGATGATAGTGGCTGCGCCGCGCTCACTGTGGCGCGCCAAACTCTGCTTGCGCTCCGGCTGCTTATCAATGCCTGCGATCTTCATAACTATTTTCCTTTTCAGCAATCCGTTCTTAAAGATTCCTTACTTATTGCGGGTCGTAACCGATGTTGCGCGTATTGAAGGTGGAGCTGAGCGTGACCTTGAAGTTTTGACCGGTGCGCTTATCCTTCTCATAACTCCAGACGATGATTTTAATCTGCACCTGCCTGACATCCATCATCAGCGTCGGCGTGTCGTCGGCATTTCCAAGCACCCCGTCGGGGCCAGCCGCCGGGTCGTCCGTAATCGTTCCGTCCTTCAGCACATACTTGATCTGCATGTCCTCGACGTTATAAGCGAGCGGCATGTCCTGCTTCCCGCCGGTGAAGTTTCCGTACTCCGTGCGTACCAGCGTCCCGTCGCTGAGTATGCGATAGGTGGCGAGCTTGACGCGCGAGAGCGTAGCCGGAGCGCTCACGTTCCGAATGACGTTTGCCGCCGCCGATTGATTGATTCCTAAGAGGTCTGTGGAATCGAACTTAATCGTGCTCACAGTGCCGGCAGGAAGGGCATACGTTAAGCACGTTGAGTAAGAGGCGGGGACAGGGCCGCCAGCGGAGGTGCTCGTGACCATTCCGATAGCCGAAGAATTCTGTCCGGTGACGATCATCAGATCATTGACGACGGGAATGTTCGGCGTCGGCGTCGGGTTTGCGCCCGGAGCAGGCCATGAGACGACCACTTGCTCGCCGTCACAGTCCACCCAGTTGACCGTCAACGTCTTTCCGCTATTAAAGCTCTCATCGCCGTAGATGAATGTGATCTGATCTGTTTTGTAGTTCGGCGTCGGATTAAGCGAGTCTGTGTTGACATTGTTCCCTGACAGAATCTGCATCATGCGGTCGGCAGTGGCGTTGCCGTCTGCGGTCAGGCCGAATACGGTATTTTGTGTATTGTCGGGGATAAACGATCCGAGATTCCTGTATTTGAATCCGGTGTTGAGCGCGTCTCGCCCTATCGTGTTGAGGGCGTTACGCACGGACTGCATGGTCTCGACGCGTTGCGTGGAGGTGGTGCGATCCGAACGTGTCACTTCCAGCAGGCCGTAGATACATGCTGTGACAATCAGGAAAAGCGTGAGACTGACGAGCATCTCGATCAGGGTAAAGCCCGCCTGCCTGCCATGGGCGGCAATTTCTTTGTCCGACTGCTCTGAGATTCTTTTATTCATCGGCTTGCTCTCCATCAAAGGCTTTATTGATTGACCAGCGAGTTGCTGATAATGGTGGTGCTCTTTTCCTTACGCCAGCCGCCCGTCACCTGATAGTAGATTGTGACTTCGACCTTGCGCAGCATCACGTCGTAGGTTCCAGCCGGACTGCAGTTGGGGCTGGGACGATCCGGGTCGCAAAGGTCTGTGATGACGATCTCGCGGTCAAAACCTTTGATGGCAGTGCCCGTGTCATCAGCCGTTCCGGCGATGTTATCCACTCCGTCATCAGGGTAGACGCGTTGGCGACCGACGACGAAGACGCCTTTCGGCACGCCGCCGACGGGATTGCTGCCGACGTTGCCGACCGATTCCCAGCCGAGCACGCCGATGTCGCGCGCAGAGAAGATGGCTTCCAGCGTCGAGGCGGCGTATTGCTTGGCGATCAGGTTCTGCTCTCCGGCTCTGGACTGGACGACGGAGGCCGTGACTGCCGCGACCAGCGCAAGGAGGCCGATCATCAAGAGCGTGATGGCGATCAGAACGTCTATATAAGAGAAGCCTGCCTGATTTTTATGTGTAGACATATTCGTTAGCTCGCAACAAAGGTGGTTCCGTTATATTTCCAGAACCTGATGACTCCGGTTCCGCCAAAGATAGTGATGGCGCGCACCTGTTTATTATTCTTCGCCTGATTGGCATTGGTTGGATCGGGCGGCCAGATATAGATCGTCACGCTGGTCGGAACCGGATTCGCCTGATTATCCGTGACCGTTCCATTGCGCCTGAACCACGTCTTCCAGACCTTTGGAGCAGTTCCGGTGAAGGCGGCGGCGGTATAGTTCGGCGGACTCGGAGCCGTGATTCCACTTGGCGCGACATCTTCGCGGATAGTCGCAGAGTTTTCGAGATAGACTATGCGTACCTGTTGATCGTCTCCCGTACCCGCAAGGTTCTCATCGAAAATTTTGATGGTCTTGTTCGTCGCATCAAGCTCGACGCGCATCGGTTGACGCTGCGTCAGGGCAAGCTGGCTCGCCTCACGCAGGACGCTCAGGATACGCATCGTCTCATCGTCGGCTTTGTAAGCGTTCTTATGTCCCGTCATCCCGAACAGAGCTATCGACAGCATCACCATGATGATCGCCGCGACGATCATGATCTCGATTAGTGTGTGCCCCGCTTCGCCGTTGAATGACGAGCGTCGGTTACTTCGTGTAACTGAATCGGGTCTGTTGAAAGATGACATCGCTCTCATTTCCTCTTTGTTGATGACTCTCGTGCGCTTGAGCCGAATCTGTGCGGATGAAGCAGCGCGCTCAAAAACGGCTGCGTGCGGCTGGTCTTAGAGCAACTGCTGTTCCCATTCAGAAAAAGCCGAAAAGACAGCGTTCTTTACTGATCTATAGATTTGCTCTGAGGTCATAACCGGAGCGGCCTGTTACTTTCGGCTACATGCATGGGAAGCGCATTTCAGAGCGTTTTTTCTTCGCGTGGGCGGTAAATCCGCGCCGGGATTTTATTTTTCGCAAAGAGAAACAGGCTCACCTGCTTTACGTGGCAGAGGAGCCTGTCGTAGATAAAGCGAGGCTTTGCCGGATGGCTTAGAGCACAAACTCGCGCGCTAATTCCAGCTCGGCCTTGCGTAGTTCAAAGCGTCCGCGACCGAGATTGCCGTCGGGCTTGAGCGCGAGCACGATGAAGTATTCGCGGCTCACCAGACGCATCACGATCACAGCTTCCTCACAGGAAACGACCAGTTCGCGTAAGCTGCCGAGTCCTGTTTCGACACCGGAGCGCTGTGCGTTGCGAACCAGTGAAGTAAATTCTGCGGCAGCTACGTCGAGATTTGCATCGCGGCCTTCCGGCGTCAAAACCTTCTCCACCGCGATGCCGTCGGTTCCCATGATGAGCGCACCTATGCATCCATCCGTGCGCTCGATTATCGCTTCAAGTGGTTCTCTGAACATTATAGTCAGCGCTCCTCTCGGTTACGGGCGGCGAGTTTCCGGCTGCGAGCCTGCGGGCTGATTCTGATTTCCAGCTGGCTGTGCTTGCTGCTGTTGCTGCTGCTGCTGTCCGAACGGCGACTGCGAGTTGCTCGACGGGTTGCCAAGCGGCACCGGCTGCAAGATCGTGGTCGAGCGCGTTCCGTTGCTCACGGTGCCGCTCGTCGGGTTGCCCTGATAGTCCGGGCGATAGATACGCGGCGTGATGAAGAACAAAATCTCGTTGGTCTGGCGCGTCGTGGACTTGCGTTTGAAGAGATTGCCGAGGATGGGAATGCTGCCGAGTCCCGGCGTGCGATTCTGAAGCTCGCTCTCGTTGTCCGCCAGCACTCCGCCGACAACCGTCGTTCCGCCATCCGGCACGAGCACTTCCGTCTGCATGCGCTGCGTGTCGATGCCGGGCGTTCCCGCGACCGCAATCGCCGTGTTGACGCTGTTGTTTTCCGCCACCACGCGAAGGATGACCGTGCCCACGTCCGTGATCTGCGGAGTTACAGAGAGACGCAGCGGAACGGAGACGAATGTCGTCGTGAAGACGAGCGCACCGCCTGAGCCGCCCGCGCCTGTCTGCGGAGTGACGACCGGAATCTGCTGGCCGCTCTCGATCTGCGCGGGACGATTATTGAGCACCGTCACGCGCGGGCTGGCGACGACCTTGGCCTGTCCTTTGGTCTCGGCGGCGGTGATGGCTGCGCTGATCTGAGCCGTGCCGAAGAGTCCGGTGGTCAGTCCGATGACGGTCGAAGGCAAGTTGGCTCCGAGGCCGCCCGATGGAACGATAGTTCCCGGCACGCCGCCGGGCACGCCCGACTGTGGCCCGGCATCTGTGGACCCATTGGGCAGCGTGCCGAAGGAGACACCCGGCCTGTTTTTACCATTATTGAAGATGGTCGCGGCGAGCTGTACACCGAGGTCGCGGCTGAAGCTGCGGTTGGCGATGACGATACGAGTCTCAATCTCGACCTGCGGCTCCGGCTGATCGAGTAACAGGACGAGCTGGCGCACGGCTTCGATATTCTCTTTCACATCCGTGATGATGAGCGTATTGCTGCGACCGTCAACTTCGACGCTGCCGCGACGAGAGAGACGACGCGAGATAATCGGCAGGATGCCGGAATCACCGCCGCCGCCCGTGGCATCGCCGCCCGAGCCGCCCGAAAAACTCTGATTGCCGCCCGTGCCGACCGTGCCGCCGGCAAAGCCGCCGGTCGATCCGGCAGCAGTTGCGAGCGTGCCCGAAGCGCGTGCGTAGTTCAAGCGAATGAATTCTGTGTAGAGCGGCGAGTTGTCCAACTGCGCTTCTCTGATCTTCTGCTGCGTGGAGGTTTCCGTGGCGAGCACTTCGTTGGTCGCGACGCGCAGGATATTTCCGTTCACGTCAATTCCCAGACCATTGGCGCGCAGGATGGCGTCGAGCGCGACGTTCCACGGCACGTCCGTGACATTGATCGTCACGGGCACGGCTTCGACCGATCTATCAATTACGAAGTTAACGCCGTACTGCTCTGTGATGTAGTTCAGGATGTCGCGTATGTCCGCGTTGACGACGTTGAGGTTAATCGGCTCGCCGACGAAGCCGGGTGAGCCGTACTGTTGTCCCTGTGCGCTCTGCGGAGACGCGTTCGAGGCGGTCATCCCGCCGGACGAACGCGCGGGCGTCGGCGTCGGGACTGGCTCCGCTGCTTTCGTGTTCGCGTCCGCCGCGCCTTCGGGCGAAAGCTCAAGCACCAGATTGTTATCCGCCATCTGCGAGCGGTCACGCGCGGGCGCGCGAAGCTCGACGCGCAGACTCGGATTGAGCTGCTGGCTTCCGTTCGCCTCGCGCTCGACCGTCACTTTTTCGACGAGCGTTGATGTGACCGCGTAAGTCGGCGAGAGACGCGAAGCATCAACGCCCGGAAGTTCTATGACGACGGTGCGCGCGTCTGGCCGCTTGATGGAGTAAGCCATCGGCGCGGTGCCGGAAATCGTAATCAGCGTTTGCGCGCCGCTCGTAGTGGCACGCACGTCGGTTGCTACCGGCGCGCTGTTGCCGTTCGCCAGAGCGAGCAGCGAGAACGAACACACGAACAAGAGGACGAGCGCGCCTCTGCGTGTGGCCGTATAAAGATGATGCAAAGCAGGCATGTTTCCCTCCTTAGGGGAATGACCGTTCCGGTCTCCGCCACGCGCTGCGCTCGAAGGGTTTCAAACAAATCGAACCCCATAAAGCACGCGCCGCACAATGCAGAACCGTCCGGCCAGTTTTACCGGTGCGGGCTTCATCCTTTTCGATTGAGCATCGGCCTCGACGGCTTAAAGCTCTTTCGGAATGCATGCCGCACATACCACGGTTTCGTGGGCTGATAAGTCTCAGGCTCTCATCCGTCACGAAACCCAAAAAAATTTAAGGCTTCTCAGCCGCTTTAGCTTTCGGCGCGAGGCTCTTGTCCGCTTCAAGCGTCGCAGTCTTCGAATCCTTCGAATCCTTTTGAGCGGTCATCGAATCCACGACGGCATTGGCCTGTCTGAGCGGCTTGGTCTCGACTACCACATCGCGCCGATTGTCGCTCCAACGCTTTTCATGGCGAAAGACGAGGCGGTTCTCTTCGATAGCGACGAGCTGACCGTCATAGAAAGTCTCACCGGGATAGATGATGTAAGAGAGCTTGATCGGCGTCGCTTCGACCATCGCGGCGTAACCGCGCGGCGTGCGGAAAATTCCGGTCACCTGCATCTCGCTGAGGAGCAGCGCGGTGGTCGGCTTGGGCGCGGGACGTTGCGCGTTCATCGCAGCCATCTTCTCCGCTTTATAGCGATCAACGCGCTCCTGTATCGTGGGCGGCGTGATCTGCACCGGAGACAGCTTTGAGTATACGGGCTTCTTCGGCGGCTGGTACTTCCTGAAGGGATCGCGTTCCTGAGCCGAGCTGCTGTGGCCCGCGCCGCTTAGCAGAAGCGCGCCGCACAACGCTATGCCGGTCGTTGCGTAACGAATGATCTGTGTGTAGTGCTTCATAGTTTGCTCTCATCCTGTTGCCGCAAAAATGTTTTGCGGAGAGGTTAAAGTTATTTGGCGGGCGCGGGGGCTGCCGGTTGCTGCGTGCCTTGCGCCTGCTGTGGGGAAGTCGGTTTGCCCTGCTGCTGTTGCTGCGGCGAAAGGTAGTAAGCGGTCAGCAGAAACTGCGCATCAATCGTCTTGTTCGATGTCTGGTCGGGCGACTGCTTGATGTTGAAGTCCGTGATCGAGACGATGCGCTGCATCTTGGCTAACTCCTCATAGAATGCGCGGAGGTTGGCGAAGGTGCTGGTAATTTCGACCTCGACGGGTTTGCCGCTACAGAAATCTTTCGTGAAATCATCCTTCGGCGTGAAGCGTCGCAGGCTGAGGTTCGTGGCGCGGGCGCGATCCTGTAAGTTCTGGAGCACGTTTGTAATCTCGCGCTGCTCAGGCAGGAGAGCCTTCAACTCTTCATACTCTTCCTGCTTGCGCTGGTAATCCGCGCGAAACTCGTTGATGCGCTGCGAAGCGATGCGTGCCGCTTCGTTCTGCTGTTTGAGCACAGCGATCTGATCTTCAAGCTCTTTGGTCTCAAGGCGCATGCCGCTGGTCACAAAGTTCCAGAAGAGGCCGAAGATCATGAGCGCGATGCCGCTGAAGATTGCCAGTTGTAAATACCAAGCCAGTGATTGCAGTTTCTTTAACATAACTCGTTTCCCTTCTCGCACGGCGGCCTGTGGCGCGTCCGTTTAAGCAACTACTTTTGTGCGACCTGATTGGCAGGCGGATTCGCGCTCGACGGAGCTGAGGCGTTGACGGGCTGCGCCAGATTGCCCGGCGTGTAAGCGCACTTGATGGTGAAGTCCACCGTTTCGGGCTTGGTCACGGCCTGCGCCTGCGCGGGCGTCTCAGGGCCACTGCCGGGCGCGCTCGTGTTCGAGTAAACGCCCGGAGCCAGCGGCACCTCTTTGCGAACAGTCTCGATGCTCAGGTTTGAGAACAGGCCGAATGAGAATTCAAGGCTGCGGCCAAACTGCGTGACCGTTCCCTCGTTTGGCGAGTTGCCTCTGATGACGAGCTGTTCGCCCTTCTGCTCGACGCTCTCAAGGTACAAGCCCGGCGCGCCGTCTATACGCTCTTTGAGCGCTCTCAAGACCGCGCCCGGCCCTTGCTGTGAAGAACGCAAAGCCTTGATCGCATCTATGCGACCGGCGATGGCTTTGGTCTTGGCCTGAAGGTCTTCCTGCTCTTTGATGATCGCAGCCATCTGCGCCGCAATCGCCTGCTGGTTCTCCAACTCTTTCTGAGCAATATTCTTCGCTCTCAAGGTCAGAAAATAGTGGCCGACCAGAGCTACCATCAGTAGTGCGACGACGACCACTGCGAGCAGCACTGTCTGTGAACCCTGACTCACGACCTTCTTTTCAACGACGGCTACGCCGCGCGGACGGTCTGTGACCGAATCCAAAAGATTGATGTTAATCATCTCGCGTCAACTCCTCTCAAAGCCAGCCCGACAGCCACGGCCATTTCCGGCACGACCTCGCGCATGTAATCTGGATCGAAACGTCTGGCGTCCACCTTGATCTGTCGGAACGGATCGAGCACTTCGACCGGAATCTCGAAACGGTTCGAGATGTAAGCGGAGAGATTCGGCAGCTTTGAACCGCCGCCCGAAATCAAAATTCTCTGCACCGCCGCTTCGCCGTCCTCGGCAGTCGCGCGGTAGAAGTCCATCGTCTTCTGTATCTCAAGCGCGAGGATGTCGGAGACGGTTTCGAGAATCGGCTCGATGGCGCGCGGCTCGATTTCGGAGGGTAGCGGCATCCCGCGCTTGACCGATTCGGCCTGCGGGTGCGTCAGTCCCAGCTCTTTCTGCAAGACGGCCGTGAACTGGTTGCCGCCGACCGTCACGTCACGCGTGAAGACGGATTTAATTCCGTTCAGGATGTTGATGTTCATCGTCGAAGCGCCGACGTTGAGGAGCGCGACGACCTGACCGGGTTCGGGCTGGTAGTTCACCTCATAGCAGTTCTGCAAAGCGAAGGCGTCAACATCTATCACCGCAGGCTGCTTGCCCGCGAGCTGTATCGCCTGCTTGAGATTGGCAATCTTGTCGCGCTTGCACGCAGCCATCAGCACCTGCAAGGCGTCCGCAGACCTGCCCGTAATCTGATAATCAAGACTCACGTCCGAGATGTCGAAGGGGATATGCTCTTCGGCATGCCAGTCTATAGACTCGTTCAACTCCTCTTCGCTCATCTGCGGCACAACGATGTTTTTGACGATCACCGAATGTCCGCTGACGCCCGCCGCCACCCGATCCGTTTTGATCTGGTGATCGCGAAAGATATTCGCGATGACGTTCGAGACGTTGTTGAGTTCCATGATCTGGCCGTCAACAATCGAGTCCGGTTGCAAGTTCTCGTAACCGAGACTGACCAATTGCAGACTGCCGCGTTTGCCATCAAGCTCGACGGCTTTGACGGAGCTTGAGCCGATATCCAAACCGACCAGATTCTTTTTGCCGAGACCTCGTTTCAACATGTCTTATTGATTCCTCTGCGCTCTCGTGGAAGATCGCATCTGGTGCAAACGTCTGAGACGCATGCGAGCTTTACGCGCTCGCGTCAGGCGGACGCGCGCGGGTTTGTGGTTGGACTCACCTGTTGATTTCAATTTTGCTTCGGTGTTTTTCACGCGTCTTTTTAAGCAGGCCGGAGAAGTTGGCTCTAAAGCAATGTTGCGTGGGGATGACAGCGATTCCTGAAACACTCTAGCTCGCGGGAGCGACGTGCCTCGACTGCCTGAGCCTTGAAGACGAATGGAAAGCGGGAAGGGCAAACCGTGCCGGAGGCGGAAAACTTTCGCACGTGGCACGCGCTTGACCATCTCACTTCGGCAACCCGGCCAAGTCAAAAGCTCTTCATCAGAACCTGACTCCCGTCGGCTTTGCGACCCCTGCTCGCGCAGGGTGTGCCCTTATCGGTTGAGTTTCAAAGAAAGAAGGCAACAGGAAACCGTTGCCGTTATAGCCGAGCGATTTTACGCTTTCAAAAAGGTGTGACCCCTCTTAGACGGAAGTCTGAATGTCTACCGTCAAAATGAGAGTACAACACTATCAAAACATTGTCAACCGCAATTTTTTATTGTTTAACTAGATGAAATATAAAGGTATACAGCCAAATATGGCGTGGTCATTTTGACTGACAGGCTTGTGAAGCCGCATTCTATAAACCCGCTCAGGGGATTTAATGCGTGAAGACTTCGTAGTTTTTAAGCTTGCGTCTGGTGTCTGCGAGCCGGTGCGTTTGTTGCTCGCAGGTGACATGAAAGCTTCGATTCTTCTTTGCGTTCCTTTGTATTTTCCTCCTTTGCATTTCTTTGCGATCAAGTTATTTTTTAACGCAAAGAACGCAAAGAGAAACCACGCCAAGCGCGCAAAGAAAAAGTATTACTATTCGGCCTGCTCTTGATTCATCTCATTATATGATTGTGACTTGATTGTACACCGACGCTTGAGGTGCTGTAAGATTTGAGCACGCAATCAAATTCACGCGCTGGCTAAGGCCGCCATTATTTCATGAGACTTATTCGTCGTCTGCTTCCATACGCACTCGCCCTGCTGGTTTTGTCGGCTGTATGGGTGTGGTGGAATCGTCCGATGAAGGCAGACATGGCGGCTTATGTTCCAGCCGACTCTCTGGTTTATCTCGAAGCCGACAGCTTGCCTGAGATCGCGAGTGGGCTAACGCACACGGACGGATGGAAGGCTCTGGCCGCGAACGCTGGAATCAAGTCCGGACTCGGCGAGGTCGGATGGCTCAGCCGTATCGCTGCATGGACAGGCATCGGCCCGGCGGACGCTGTGGTGTTTTCACGCGCGCAGGTTGCGGCGACGGTTTTGGGAGTAGAGGCTGCGGACGGCGGCGAGTCCTTGAATGTGAGGCCGCGTATAGCAGTCGTCGTAGAGACGCACACAGGCGCGAGTCGCACGCGCGCGGCGATTGAGAAGCGCGTCGGCAACTTCGCGCGCAGAGCTTACGGCGAACCGCGCGTCGAAGAGAAAGACGCGGACGACGCTCACTGGATTACTTGGAGCAGCACGACTAGCGACCGTCGCCTCATCGCAGCGATGACAGGAAGCCTCGCTGTCATCGGTAACGACGAGGCGGCTGTGCGAGCGTGCCTCGCGGTCAGGCGCGGTGAGCGTCCGAGTCTCGCCGGGAACCCTGAGATGGAGGCGATGCGCCGTCGAGTGGTGAACGGCAAAGACACGCTCGCCTTCGGCTACATCTCATCAGATGGCGCGTCGCAGCTCTTCGAGGTTATGGCCGCGCTCTATATCGGGCAGACGGCTCAGGACGCGCAGACGCAAAGCCTTGCTGCAAACATCTTGCCGCAGATGGCTAAAAAGATTCTGGGCAGCATCGGTTGGGGCACGCGTCTGGTGAACGGCGAGATAGAAGATTCTTATTTCATTTCCGTCAGAAACGATGCCGCAAAGCGTTTACGCGAATCGCTCGCAACGGCTCCGGCAACAAACATGCGCGCTGGCGAGTTGTTGCCGCACGATACTTACTCCGTCACGCGCTACGCGACGCGCGATGCGTTGACGGCATGGCGCGGACTTAATTTCTCAGTCTCATCTCAGCTCGACCCGATTCTCGCTGTGATGGTCTCGCCTTTCCTCAAAGCCGCGCTCAAACCGTATGGCATCGAAGACCCTGACCTGTTCCTGCAATCAATCGGAGCAGAGGTCGTCACGGCGCGTCTTGATAGCACTGGCAACAGCACTGTGCTCATCGTCGAAGTTCGTGATGAGAAAACCTTGCGAGAGTTTGTCACCAAGAGATTCGGAACGCCAAAGCCACAAGTCGAGAAGATAGGTGATGCAGAAATGCTTTCATCCACGGATGAAGCGCGCGGAGCCGCCAGCTTTGTCGCAGGTTATCTTTTGTTCGGAGCCAAGCCGAGCGTGCGCCGATGCCTGACGATTCGAGAGCAGAATCAAACACTAAACACTTCGCAGAATTTCCAACAGTCCATCGGCATCGCGTCCGCAGTCGGCTCAGCTCACGTCATCACCTACACGGAAGACGCCGCGCCGTCGCGCGCGTTCATCAACTTCATCGCCAGCCAGCGCGCGATTCAATCCGGGACGCCGAATCAAACGGAACTGGAAAAGTCGCTTAGCCGCATGCCTTACGCCGTCAGTGAGACGCAGTTAGTCGAGGGCGGGATTGAGAGAAAGACACGCTCATCCTTCGGACAACTTGGCGTGCTCGCCACGCAGTTCGCCACAAAAAATTAAGCGCGTCTTTCAAATCACAAAGACACGAAGGCACGAAGGCGCAAAGAAAATATTTCTACTTAACTTTGCGTCTTCGTGTCTTGGTGTTTGATTTTCCGATGAATGAAATTTTAAGTTTCGATGGACGGGTAATCGAAAGGATGATCTGCGAGCACTGCGCGCATGTTGACCTGTCCGAGCAGAGTCTCAAGATACGCGCTGAAACGATGAAGGACAGGCGTCACCTCGACCGCGCCTCGCGCCGCCGCCACCTCTTCCATAAAACGCTCGGAGGCTTCCCAGTCTTTGTACATCAGATAGCGCAGGCTGCCGTCGCGAAAAGAATTTAATCTTTCAAGCAGGCGCGAGATCGGATAACGGTCGCGCTCTTTTTCTGCGCGCCGCACGAGTTGCAGGAGCGTCCACAGATCGTCGCGTAACATCAACGATTGATCGAGCTTCGTTTGAAACGCGCTGAAGAGTCTGGCTACGTCGAGCGCGGGGCTGAACAACTGTGCGAGTCCGACGATTGATTGTTGGAAGCAATCGCGCAAGAGTCCATGCGCGTTTTCGACCTTAGCGTAAATCGGCGGCGACTGTCGCAGCGAGCCGAGTCCGACCAACTCGCGCGAAAACACTTTGCGCAGCTCCATCGTAATCGCATAATTCATCCCGTCCAAAGCATCGAACACCTCGCTCGCCAAATCCTCCGTGCGGAGCGCACGCGTCTCTATAAAATCGAGGAGGCCGCGCGCCTCTTCATAGACCAGACAGAAAACGGGCATCGTCTGTTTGAGCGGGTGATCGCGCCGCAGAGCCGTCTCGACGAGGCGCAGTCTTTCGAGCAGACGCGCCAGATCGGAAAAGATTATCAGGATGTCGGAGCCGAGCGCGCTCGCCGGATTGATTGACTGCGCCAGATTGAGCAGCGGTGCAGCCAGTTTCGCTGCGGCGTCGTGAGATGCTGCGCGCTCAAGCTCACGCGCTGCCTCCGAGCGATTCAATTCGCGTATCAGGATTTTCCCGACGGTTGCCCATGTATAAAAACTGACTTGCCCTGCTTCCAACAACGATTCGCAGAGCACACAGATGTCGCTCACAGCTTCTGCCAGATCAACCAGCGGGCTTGTCGCCTGCTCACTCCCAACCCTTTGAGCGGAGTCCGCGAGACTTAAATCGTCAAGAAGATTTTCGCCCGCATGACCTGCCGCGGCGGCCTTCGCATCTTCCAGATAAACCACGCGCAGCATAAGCTGTGAGACGCGCAGCATCGTCTGCCGCGCGATGTTTAATTCGCTGTCCCAATCTCGCGTCAGG
Source organism: uncultured Pyrinomonadaceae bacterium (assembly GCA_964246305.1). Taxonomy (GTDB): domain Bacteria; phylum Acidobacteriota; class Blastocatellia; order Pyrinomonadales; family Pyrinomonadaceae; genus JACMLC01. Next base: position 119,366 of record CAXTPS010000009.1, on the reverse strand, counting down.
ACAACAGATTGTTCCGATTCTGTAAACGGATGGTTACGCGAGTGAAAGAAGCGGCGCAGAGCTTGCAGCCACATCCCAAGCTCATAACGAGGCTCGCTCGCTTCATAAGTCAGACGCTGCTCGCGCGTGTTAGAGTGACGAAGAGACTGATGAGCGTCGTCGCGCTGGACTTCTTCTGTCAAAGGAAGGCTTGTATCCAATGTCGGGAATCCTCGTTCACGGTTCTAAGCGAGTAGTAATAATTGGCGCACCGGCCTCTGTGATTGTAAACGCGAATTCGCTTTCTGTGCAAAATAATCTTGCGAGCGAACCTCCTGATGTGTGAAATTCGATGAAGCCATGCCAGAAGACAAACACAAGATGAACCTGACGGCTCGAACGGAACTCCTGATCGCAACTTACAATTCAGGTAAGCTGCTTGAGTTTCAAAACATGTTGGCAGGCTCTCCTTTCCGCTTACGCAGCCTCAACGATTTTCCGTCCGCGCAGGAAGTCGAAGAGAATGGCGACAGCTTTACAGCTAACGCGATTCTCAAAGCTCAGGGCTACGCTGCACAGACCGGACTCCTGACGCTTGCTGATGATTCCGGTCTTGAGGTGGCTGCGCTCGGCGGCGCGCCCGGTATCTTCTCGGCTCGCTACGCGGGAGTCGGAGCGTCTGAGGCAGAGCGCACGAACATGCTTCTCAAAGAGCTTTTACAAACGGGTGACACAGAGCGGCGCGCTCGCTTCGTCTGCGTCATAGCTCTCAACGATTCAGAAGCAGGGCAGGTCGAAACTTTCAGAGGGACGTGCGAAGGCCACCTTGCTTTCGAGCCACGCGGGACGAATGGATTCGGTTATGACCCGGTCTTTATTCCAGACGGCTATCAGGAAACATTCGGCGAACTCTCCTCCGTCATCAAGGAAAAGATCAGCCACCGGGCACGCGCCCTGAAAGCCGCACGCGCTTTCCTGCTCGAACACTTTTCATGAACGCGCTTGACCATGCCTCTCATGCGACCGTAGAATGTGCGCGCTTCAAGAGTTTTAGATTTGAAGAGTTTTTGCATGGCGGGGCGTGGCGCAGTCTGGTAGCGCGCTCGGTTTGGGACCGAGAGGTCGGAGGTTCGAATCCTCTCGCCCCGATAAGTTTTCGCATGGATGAGAGGCCGCCGAAATGGCGGCTCTTTCTCTTTTCTCAAATATCCCTGCAAAAAAAAGCTGCAAAAATCACTGAAAAAAGCCGAAATTGTGAAGACGCGAGGCCATCGGGTGTGATATATGTTGCTTTAGAAGCTTTTCCATTCCCGCAATCCACTGGAGGTAACGAGACCACGCCATGGCGACAAATGCCGCAGGAACCAAGAAACGCATGACTCAATCCGAAGTTGTCAATCACTTTGCCGAGAAGTTCGGGCTGAAACGCGCGCAAGCCAAAGAGTTTTTCGATGAGTTAGCCAGTCTGGCAGGCAACGAAGTCAAGAATAATGGTGAATTCGTGCTGCCGGGCTTCGGTAAACTTGTCCTCTCCGACCGCAAAGCGCGTGAAGGACGCAATCCAGCAACAGGCGAACCGATTCAAATTCCCGCTAAAACGACGCTCAAGTTTCGCCTGGGAAAAGGCATGAAGGATTCGGTCGTGCCCAAAAAGTAATTGGTAGTCTTTCTGCTTCTTACTATTTACGGCCAAAAAATGCGCCGCCTGTGACTCACGCAAGGGTTTTGATTAACCCTCGCGTTGAGAGGCAGGCGGCGCTGACTTTTTGACCGATTTTAAGGAGATATAAGTTGCTAAACCGGTGCAATACACTCTTCGTATCATAGAGGTTTTGACGCCCACGCAGTATCCCTTTCGAACTTTACCCGGTTACCACCCACTCACCTAATCCCCATAAAACACAGCAACATACGGGTGCTGTAAAGCCTGTCGTCAGCAGGCTGGCTTCTGCGGCTCAGCAGTTCAAAAAAGTTCTGGCTTTTTTGGAGGATCGCGGCTATAATCTCCGGTTCTGTTGGACGGACAATTTTGGGTCTATCTGTGAGGGGTGAGGGTTTAGTGTGTCTATCCGTACAGAATCTCTTGGTAAATGCAACAATTTTGCATCCCAAGCGTGTAAAGATTCATCTAAAGTTATCTTAAATATTTGAGCGAAAGCTTTTATTGTATTAAGAGTAAAATTCAAGAGCTTTCGAGCACTGGAGGAGCAAAGAGAAGTGATTTTCGATAGACATTTACCGCTTAGCGATCGGATTCTGAAAATAGATCATATACAGGCACGCCGCTTTTCCAAATTGGGCGGACCGGCCTTGGACATCGCTAGGGAGGGGATCAGCCGACATCTGAAAGCTTGTGACCGAATGGATGTTAACCCTGATGCCTCTGCCGTTCGTGAGATCATTGACGACGCATTGAACGGGCGTCGCGTCTTCGCCGAAACCGGCAACGACCGCGTCGCCGCGTAAGAAATTTCAAGCGCGCCCGCTAATTCTAAAAGACTGCCGCCCCTCTTGGGCGGCAGTCTTTTTTGCGTCAACCTCAAAATCTCAAAACGAAGTATATAAGACTCGGCGCAAGCTTGAGCTTGAGTACCTGAAGCTACACAAGACTATTTTATACCCGGAGTTGACGTAAACCTTGTCCTGCGTGATAACATTCGATGGTTTCAGATTGTTTGCTCCCGTAGCTCAGTGGATAGAGCATCTGCCTTCTAAGCAGAGGGTCGCACGTTCGAGCCGTGCCGGGGGCATTTCCATTCCTTTTGTTCAAGGCCACTGCGCTTGAACAAATTCGCTGGGTAGTGTAAAAACTTTTGAGCACAACGCGACTATCAAATGCGCGCATTGAGATTAGGCTCTGTTCTTTTTGATATTCTGTTGCTGATGCAGCGCAGTCACATATGGCGGCTATAGCTCAGTCGGTTAGAGCGCAAGATTGTGGATCTTGAGGTCGAGGGTTCGAGACCCTCTAGCCGCCCCATCAGTTGTCATGATGAGGGCGCGGAGCATCCGAATTTGCGCTCTGCGCCCCTTTCAGATTCATAACTACCCGCCGCGTAGTTGTTGATGTTGGGGAGTCTCAAATCCCGCGCTATATCTCCTGCCGTAGTTATCCGTTAACAGTTAAGAGATTCGAAAATGCTGGAAAAGTTCGGATTCCCGCTTTTATGTTGCACTTTATTCGCGCTGATTCCAGCCGCCGGTCTGAAGCCGCTAAAGACGGATTACGGGCGGTTAAAAAATTTCGCTCTATTGATGCAATTTAAAATGACATCACTGCCATTTGTGGCGTCTAAAGTGTTAAGAAAGCCACGAACGGGAGGCGTTTGCTATTGACATTTAAGGCTGTAAGAGGCTTAATGTGCGTCGTTGCCTCAGGGCTTCCCTGCGGAGATTCGTGTCCATTATAGTTTTTCATTCTCTGCGTCCCAAACCGAAAAATGAGGCTTAGCCCCTAAGCCATCACCTGTTAATTCTGGAGCTTTGGTATTCGACCTTTGCAGTTATTTCGGTCAAGCTTTTGATTACCAGTCTTGAGCTTATCTTCATATCCAATCTTAAAGGCACGGCCTTTAATGAGAGTATGGGTCAGATTGAGCGGGTTTCACCTGCTTTGCGGCTTTCGATGATAAATATTTGCAATTACGCAATCCCTGATGGCAGCTCGCGGCAGCTCCGCTTTGAAGGGATACACCTATTCTTTATGTTCGAAAAGGAAGATACACGATGAAAAAGTTTTTGAACTGTCGTGGCCTGTGGGCTGCGCTCTGCCTGACTCTGATGGTCGCTTTGTTGCATGCTCCTGACGCGAATGCTCAGGCAAGGCTTCGTAAGCAGATGGACTTTGACAATGATAACAAAGCCGATTTTGCCGTCTACAGGCCCGGCACGAACGTCTGGTATATCCTGAAAAGCGGCGGCGGCGTCATAGGGCAGCAGTTCGGCACCAACGCCACGGATTTTCAGGTTCCCGGCGATTATGACGGAGACGGCAAGGCTGACATCTGCGTATGGAGAGAGACCAACGGCGTTTTCTACTACATCAGAAGCTCGGACAACGTAGTCGCCGCGCAGCAATGGGGCATGCTCGGAGACGAGGCTGTGCCCAGAGATTATGACGGCGACAACAAAACTGACTTTGCCGTCGTGCGTCGCTCGGGCGGACAAATGACTTGGTACATTCTCCAAAGCATGACCGGGACGATTCGCGCCGAGAACTTCGGCCTCAGCGATGATTTCACCGCGCCCGGAGATTATGACGGGGATGGCAAATTCGATATCGCCGTTCAACGCGGGCAGGTAGGTAATGGCCCCGCGACCTTCTACCTACAGCAAAGCACTGCCGGATTCGCAGCCATCCAATGGGGCTTGACCAACGATTTTATCGTGCCCGGAGATTATGACAACGATGGCAAGACTGACCTTGCCGTAGCACGTGACACAGCCGGCTCGTTCAACTGGTACATTCGTCTGAGCGGCAGCGGCGGTTCACTGCTGGCTGCGACGTTTGGCACCAGCGCGACCGACTTCACAGTGCAGAACGACTACGACGGCGACGGCAAGTGCGACATCGCCGTCTACCGCGATGCCGGCGGCACGGGCGTGTTCTACATACGCAAGACTTCCGACGCCTCACTCATCGTTCAACAATGGGGAACTACTGCGGACTTACCCGTCGCCTCGTTCGACACGCACTAAAGAACAGTTCTCAGGAAGCGGTCTTTTCAGAGAACTTGACAAAACCCTGTTCGAGATAAAAGTACAGAGAGACGCGCTTTCGTTTCTCTGTGCTTTTTCTTTTCATACTCACAGGGCAACTTCAAATCAGCAGCCACTTTTTCGCGCGAGACAACACATTCATTTTGCTATACTCTAGCCGCGCAAGGCATCTGCAAGGCGTCCCTGTTGAAAGATAAAGAGGCGGTATCGCGCTCTTCTCAAACTATTTTCCAGGGTAGATTCAAACATGATTACATGCAGCTATTGCGGGCAACAGAACGCGGAGGGCACACTGGTCTGTCGCTACTGCGGGACGGGCTATAGCCGCAGGCCGCAGGCTACGCAAGCGGCGGAGTATGTTCCGCCGCAACCTTTGTGGGGCAGCGCGCACGCATCTGCGCCGGTTCAGCCCTTTGCGGCGATGCATCCGGAGCATGCAGGATTCAGATGTCCGTATTGCGGCTCGACCTATCCGCCGCAGATTGCGAGGAGGATTTCCACGGATGGCTGGGTCGTCTTCGGGCTGCTACTTTTCTTCTGCTTGCCGCTTTTTTGGATTGGCCTCCTGATAAAAGAGGAGTATCGTATGTGCGTCACTTGCGGCTCTAAATTCGGTTAAGGATAACTCCCCGGACAGAGCCGCCTTTGCTTCGTTTCTCATGTTCCTGTGTTGAGAAGGCTGATATGAAACGAATACACATTCTGATTCTTCCCTTCCTGATACTACTGCTGACCTCGACCGCACCGGCACAGAACACGCGCGCCGCCAAAGATTATGTCAAGCGCGGCATCACGCGTTTCAGTCGCGGCGACATCGAAGGCGCGATTTCCAACTATGAAAAAGCCCTGGAGCTTAACCCGCAGCTCGCCGACGCATTTTTTCATAGAGGAAAAGCGCGCAGGGTAAAAGGTGATTTGAACGGCGCGATTGCGGATTATGAAGCGTGCGCGCGGATTGACCCGCAACTGGCGGATAACAACCGAGACATCGCCAACGCTTATTACAACCGGGGCTTTATACGCGTCAACAGTCTTGAGCTTAACGAAGCTCTGGCCGATTTCGATCAGGCCATCAAGTACAGTCAGGACTACACAGAGGCATTTCTCAAACGCGGAGAGGCTCATTTGATTCTGGGAGAATTTAACAAAGCCATCGCCGATTTCGATAAGAGCCTTGAGCTGAGTCCGCATGAGCGTCTGGCTTCGCTCGCTTACGCCGGGCGCGGGTACGCCAGATTGCTGCTGGGTGACAGAGAGGCCGCCGGGAAGGATTTTGCAGAGAGCATCAAGCTTAACAGCGATGGCAAGTTTTTTCTGGAGCTACACCTGCGCCTGCTTGAAGCGCAGATGAAAGAGGTCAGGCGAAGGCGCAACTCCATTCCTCTACCAATCGCGTGACGTAAAGCGCGCCTTCCGTTTTCCATTTCAAATAATTCTAACGTGAATATCCTGCGGGATAGTCTGCCTTCACATCTGGTCTTGAGAACGCGACTTCGAGACGATGAAAACTCTTGTCCGAATTGGTCGAAAGAAATGTGACGGCGAGCTGTAAAAGCAATGCTTTGCCCAGCTCGCTCAAAAACGGATCAAAGCTGACGGGCGCGCCAGTCCCTTGGAAAAAGGCGCGGCCACCGCTCTCATCCGATAATCTTTGCAGCGAGCTTTGCGCGTTGTTGACCAGAATCGGATCGCGGCTGGCAGTAGCCGTCACGGTCGGGGCATAGAATGAATAGATGGCGACGCTTCGCCTTTGCGCTTCACGGATGGCTCGCTGTAAATCCAGGCTCATCCCGGCAGAAGAGCTTCTCACGCCTCCTGACGTATCGAGGCCGTCAGTCACGACGAGCATCGCGCGCCTGCCCGACGGTAGTGACTCGAAGCGTTTCAGCCCTTCGATGATTTCGATATAAGGATTGTAAGGAGCGACGGACGCGGAGCTGATTGGAACGCGCAAAGTGCGGACGGCTTTATCAAGCTCGGTCGTAAATTTCTGTCGCACTTGCAAAGAGCCGCTCTTGATATATCCGATGAAGACGCGCGAACCTTTCGGCAGCGTGCGTATAAATTCTCCAATCGCTTTTATCTCATTGCTGATCGAAGGCACCACGTCATCCTGTATTAACACGGCCAGAGCGAGCGGAGTGTTACCGATGCCCCGCGTCGAGAGAACCTTACGCTCCGCTCCATCCTCTCGAATCGTGATGTCGCCCAGAGTTATAAAGTCCTCCGACTCGTTCTGCATCTTCTCAAGCCCGTGCATGCGCGGTGTGACCTGAATCGTGATCGGCCTGACCTGCTCCTTCTTCTCCTTCTTATCTTTCTTATCCTTCTTGCCGGAAGAATCTGACTCATCTTTCACAGGCTCCAGCGTGCTCTGTCCCATCAGTGATGGGGCAGCCAGAGTGCAGATTATGAATGTAGCCAAAAGGGCGGCTGTGATTCTCTTGATGGTATGGCGCATCGCTTCTCCTGAAAAATTCCTGTCATGGGGAATCAGAATCATAATACACGGCATCCGTCTGGAAAAGTAGACGACGGGCGAAAGTCTCTGGTCGTGGCTGGCTAACATGCATCACGGCGGGTTATATTTTCAACCACATGCTTTTGAGAAATAAGCTGCCGGATGCACGGATTAGATGCTGTTTAAGCGATTTGCGTTTTTCCGATGAGTAAAACAGAGGACGAGAAAAAATTGACGGCGGGCGAGCGGATGATGGCGCGCGTGTTGAGGCTTGCGCCGTGGCTCGCACCGTTTCTGTTCGCGCTGCCCGGCCCGATTCTTTTCGCAGCGCTGTATATGTTCTCAACGGCGACGGAAACGGCTGCGCTCTATGTCTTTCTAGCCATCGCCTCGCTCATCGGCGGGTCAATCGCAGGGCTGATCGTAGCCATCTTTCTAGTCTTCTATCGCAAGCGTTGGCTCAAGCAGTTGCGCGAGAGATTGGCCGCAGACGGCATCACGGCGGATGAGGTTTCATGGTTTACCTCGGAGATGACCACCGCCGAGCGTCAATCGCTCAAGCAGATTGAGACGCAGAATCTCCTTCTCGCGGATGCTTATCGTGAGACGCTCGCCGCGCGCCTGACCGCTTCAAGAGTCGCCGCCAGCTCGCGGCGCGACCTGCTCCTCGTCGAACGTCGTCTCAATCGCACCTCGTACATGCAGGGGGAAACCAACGCGACCTTGCAGGAAGAACTGAAGGCAGACCGCACACGCCTTGAGCGCATCCGTCAGGAAGCGGCAGACCGCCGCTCGGAAGCCGAAGCGCGCCTACAGATGATCGAAGCGGCAGCCAGTCGCGGCCAGAGCTGGACGGAGACCAACGCCGCCCTCCAACGCCTCAGCGCGACACAGGAGCATCTTCCCCTCGCGCTCGAATCCGCACGCCTCGACCAGCAAGTCCGCGAAGATGTCGAAAAAGAGATGCGCGGAACCGACAGCCCTTCTGCTTGAACTTTTCCCAACTTATCCAAGCCAACACCTTAATAGCACTTCTTTCAAGTTTGTTTCATTGGCTCTCTTCTCTCTTCAAACGATAAACTCCGACCGCGAGCCTTTCGGCGTAGCCTTCTTTGACCAGCGCGTGATTGCCGATTCCAGCGTCGCGGCGCGAGAGGCCGGTGACTTTCGCAAGCTCGCCGCACAGGGTCATGCCTGCTCCGTCGAGGAATGAGCGCGCCACTTCGCGCAGGGCGACTTCGCGGTTCACTTTCGCGGAAAGCTCTTTCGGGAAACGTCCCTCCGCGAGCGTCCAGATGTACGTGAACCATGGTTCATATAAGACTTCGCCCGGCACGACTTTCAGAGCCAACTGCAATTCGTCGAGAGCGCGCGTGAACTGTTTGCGATCCTTGATGCCGGACTCCTGTCTGAGGTCTGCGGTCGCCATCTCCCACTCGCTACGCAAGACCTTGAGCACGCAACGCGCGTCATGCGATAACCTCTCGCGCTCAGCACGACGCGGCACGCCCCACAGCGCGTTGAAGTGCGGCACGAGTCGCGGCGCAACGAAGATCGCGCGCCCCTTCGCGAGCTTCGCGTAATAGACACGCCCGCGCTTCATCACTTCATCCTTGATCGTCCAAGCCAGACTTGCCTCCGCGTCCTTCTGCACATTGCGCGGCATGTGCGCGTCGCGGCGTCCGCAGACCGCGATGTAAAGTGACGGGCCGGGCCGCCTCACATCCGTCAGAGCCGCGCAGAAGCCGACGCCCTCAACCAGCTTCTCAGCATCGAACGCATTCTCCACACGCGACTCAGCCTCGCGCCGCCACATACGATCACGATGAGCTTCAATCTCTTCCGGCAGTGACTCAATCATGAGAGAAAATTTAACAGGGAGAGACAGGATAGACAGGATAAAAGTTTTGAGATTTAAAGCTCACACACAAATGGAATATTTGAGATTTCAAATCTGCTATCTCAAATTCTTTTCCTGTCTATCCTGTCCATGCCTGTTTGAATTCTTATCCAAGCCCCACAACCAAAAATGTCGTATCGTCTTTGGCGGGCGCGCCGATGCGGAAGCGATCAAGGTCTGTGAAGAACTCCCGGCCTATCTGCTCGACGCTTTGCGCGTTGATACGAGCAAAGCTGTCTGCCAGTCCGTCCTGTTCATACTGCGTGCCCTCAGTGTTCTCGGCTTCTGTCACGCCGTCGCTGAAAATCGCCAGCCGCTCGCCCTTCGGAAACACGGTCGCGCCCGCTTCATATTGGCTTCCGGGCAACATCCCGATAGGCATTCCGCTCGCTTCAAACTCTCTTTCATCAGTAATCCCGCGATTCATCCAGACGGGCAGCAGGTGTCCCGCATTGACATAACGCAAGCGACCAGATTCCGTATCAAGCACTCCCAGAAAGAGCGTCGCGTAAGTTCCGAGCGGAGCCACGTCAGTCACACGCGCATTGAGTTCCGTAGCGAGTTGAGCGAGGTCTGCTTCGGCGCGCACGTAGGCGCGCAACTCTGTTTGCAGCGTGCTCATCAAGAGAGCTGCGCCGATTCCCTTCCCGCTCACGTCCGCGACCCAGAAAGCGCATTCGCCAGTCGGCAGCATGACTACATCATAAGCATCACCGCCCACGTCGTAGCATGGCTGGCTCGTGCCCCATGCGGTCAGAGGCGTTGGCAGGTTGATGAGGCCGGACGGCGGCAGAAGACGCTGCTGAATTTTTCGCGCGAGATTTAGTTCGGTCGAGAGCATCTGCGAGCGCACGGCTTCCTGCGCCAACTGCTCACGCTCGACGGCGACGGCTGCGAGCGAGGCGAAGGATTCGAGATAGGCGAGGTCTGCATCGGAGAAATGTCCCGCACGCGCATTGATCGCCTGCAATGATCCGACGAGCGTGCCTTCGGGTTTTTTGAGCGGCACGCAGAGCATCGTTCTCGTCACAAAACCAGTGCGAACATCGGTCGAAGAATCAAAGCGCGGGTCTGATTGCACGTCGTTAATCAACACGCTCTCGCCTGTTTCCGCAACGTAACCGGCGATGCCTATGCCGCGTTCGAGCACTATCTCTATGTGCTCCGAGCCGATCATCTGCCTCGCGTGCAGCTTGTCCGTGCGCTGGTCGCGCAGAAAAACAGTCCCGCGCACGCATTCAAGCTGCGCGGAGACCAGATCGAGTATGACGTGCAAAATGTCATTCAAACCGGAAGCACGATTGAGCGATTCGCTGGCCGCGACCAATGCTTCAAGGCGCAGCAGCCGCACGTCGTCCGGTAAGTTCCTGAGAGCAATCGTAGCGTTCGACACTTCGATTTCTTCCCCTTCGCAAGAAAAAATTAGAGCGCGTGAATCCTAACATTTTCGCTTGAGAGGTTGAAAACTTTTGTGAGAAGGACTGGGAAGTTTCGCGCAAAGGCGCAAAGACGCAAAGGAAGAACTCAAAGAGCTTGAATGCTGCTTGCTTCTTGTTTGCTTTTCTTTGCGCCTTTGCGCGAGACGTTCTCTTGCGCTCTGTAAAAAAAGCGTGGAGAGGAAAAATCAATCTCCTCTCCACGCTGTTGATGAAAGTGAAGCTCAGTTTTATCTGGGCGCGCTGGCGCGGACAGTCACTTCCGTTCCGCTCAGCAGTTCCAGATCGTCCCTGCCCTGCACGTAGACGGAGCCTGCGCCCGCGCCCGCGCCGACGGCTGCGCCGATGGCTGCTCCCTTGCCGCCTCCGGCAATCGCGCCGATGATCGCGCCGACGGCTGTTCCGATGGCCGCGCGTTTGACCGTGGTCGAAGTGCGATTGTCGCCTTCCTGCACAGTGCCTTCGTTATCCACGCGGACATTCTCACCGTTGGCCGTCCGCACGCTGTCAACGAATCCGGCGAACCTGTACGTGTTGCCATTGCGTAACCTGATGCGCTCGAAGTTAAAGGTCAAGGCCGAACGACCCGTGACGCGACCCGAACGGGCGATGCCTGTGATATAGCCTTCGATGATTGCTCCCTCGTACTGCGCCGGACTCGTGACGGTCATCGTGAAGCGGTCGTTCTCGCGCGAGTCTTTAGTCGTCAGGTTGTCGTTAAGCGTGGCGACGAGCAGCGTTCCGTCTGCCACTGTAAAGCCGCCGTTGACGGTTCCCGTTCCGTTCGTCGGGTAGTTATTCGAGTAACCGCCGCCGTCATAGATGTTTAGCTGAGCCGTGTCGGCTGTCTTGTCATAGATGCTTTCGACGACGACCGGCTGCGTGAGCCTGTCCGTGCTAATGCGGCGAGTAATGCGCAGGCGACGCCCGGCATCCATCGGCTCAAACGTCACACTGTAATCGTTGCCTCTATCACCCGTCTGGCTGATAACAAGCTGGTCGCGCGTGTATGACGCCATGACGCGCACCTGTCGGCCATTATCCAGCGTCTCGACACGCTCTGTTCCGTCAGCCTCGAATGTAATCTGCGAAGCGCGCGTGGATGCGATGGTAAAGCTACGTCCGCGACGATCAATAGCGATGCTCTCAGGCGATTCGAGCCGCGCCGTGAGATTATCAAGAACTCTCTGACGGTCGCGCGTCGGCAGGCTACGCGTGGCGCGTTCTGCCGCACCGCGCGGGTCTTCGCTGCGCGAAGTGTCAAGGCGGAACGTGCCCGTTATCCGGTCAAGCCCTCTGCCCTGTCCATAAACCGTACCGTTCGGGTTTGTATTCGGATAGGTCTGTGCAGACCAGTTCCATGACACATTGTAGAGACGTGCCAGCTCGGTCAGGTCTGTGCGGACGTTCTCCCAATCGGTGTTCGCCCTTCCATTCAAACGCGAACTCATTAAATAGTCATTAATTGTGGTGGCGCGGTCAAGAACGCTCTGAACGTCCTGCGTACTATCGCGCCGGTTGTTGAAATTGGTGTGCAGTGTGTCAACCGCAGTCCGAAAATCGTTGACAGTCTGATTGATATTACCCTGACGGTTGGTGTTGCCATAGCGACCGCCATTGACCGCATCAGAAAAGCTCCGCTGAAAAACATCCGAGCGATTTTCGATGCGATTGAGCAGCGTCTGAATCTGCCTGTCATTGACGCGGTAAGCCCTTCTCTGCGTCTGCGCCATCACACTCATTCCCGCAAGCGCAAGAACCAACGCCAACGAAGCTATACGTCTAAACTTATTCATCTTTCTCTTCCCTCCAATAATGAAGAACTAACTGTTTTTGATTCCCAACTCATGCGCCGCTCGCGCCTGCTTCCACAAAACGCTCGCGCAACTCTTCGATGGGGGGTTATTTCTTTCACCGGCAGCGGGAGAGTAGTTGCTAACTATTTTTTAAGAATCAACGATTATCGGCTGTCTTGCCAGCTCGCATCATGTTTTCAAACATGGGCACTTTGCAGCCGTATCTTCCGATTCGCTAACTCTTTAGTTTGGTTGCCATTTTTTCACACTATATTTTTTAACGACTAACGAAATCAAAGAGATTGTGTGAAGAAAGTGTCCGCGCGACATATTATGAACATGACCGGCGCTTGGTTTAAGTGATATTCTGAAAAATGTCTGGGGGATTTTTGATGGATAGCACAAAAGCAATCATACATTTCGCGGGTGACGATCTGTTCGTCGGAATCAGTCCGTCCGGGCACGCGCAGGTCTTGGATACAAACCACGAGCGCGCGAGCGCGGCGTCGCCTGTGGAGTTGTTGCTCATCGCACTCGGAAGCTGCACGGCTGTGGATGTGGTCTCGATACTTCGTAAGAAACGCGAGCAGGTGACGGATTATCGCGTCGAAGTCAGCGGCACGAGAAGAGACGAGCACCCGCGCGCCTACACGCGCATGGAAGTTCGACATATCCTGCGCGGGCATAACCTCTCCGAAAAATCTGTCGCTCAAGCCATCGAGTTATCCGAAGAAAAATATTGCAGCGTCGCCGCCACGTTCAGGCCAACGGCGGAGATAGTTTCGAGCTTTGAGATTATCAATGAAGAATAGCATCGTGCTCGTGCTCTCTTTGCGCCTTTACGTGAGCAATAAAAGTTCGCGCAAAGGCGCAAAGACGCAAAGAAAATATATAAGTGCAACAACGTAGTTCATCCCAACATCTGAACTTGTGTAATCTATGCTTCTTGAGAGGCTGTCTATGAGAATCATTATTTCCCTTCTTATTCTCTTAAATTCCGGCGACCCGCTGGCAGCTTCGCCCGCGCAGGTCACTCGCGGCGAGGCGTTCGCAGCCCGCGTTGCCGCTTCGAGTTATCAGCTTAGGGATGACGAGCTGGCTCAAGTGCGTCAGCTCGACCGCGAGAGTCGCGGCGCGGATGGAAAGCTTCAACAGCTCGGCATCGCAGAACATCTCAGGCGCGCCAACGTCTACATGAACAACCGAGCGTTCGCGGAGGCGCGCGAGCACTGGCAATTATTGCTTGAGCGTTATCCAGCCGACCCGAATGTATCGGCTGCGCTCTACGGCATTGGCCGCACATATTTTCTGGAGCGCAATTACGAGCAATCGCTCCCTTACTTCGAGAGATTGACGCGCGAGTTCGCGCAGGTGAAGGACGGGCGCGAAGGTCTTTATATGCTCGCCACTGCGCTCTTGCGCGCGGGTCGCGCAGCGGAGTCGGCGGCGCGCTATCGCGAGTACACGGAGACTTACCCGCAGGGCGAGCGCGTCGAAGGCTCGTACCTGAATGTGATTGACACTCTGCGCGAGGCCGGACGCACGCAGGAAGCGATTACATGGATCGCGCGCACGCGGCAGCTTTTTCCCGGCACGGCGACGGATACCAATGCTCTCTTCGGGCGGCTTCGCCTGGACATCGCCGGGAGCGATTGGGAACACGCGCTGAAGACGCTCGACGAATTGCGCCGCGTCACATTGCAGAGCGGCGTGATGACTACGACCGAAGAGCTTGCATATCTCAAAGCCTATTGTCTTGAACAGGCAGGGCGCACGCAGGAAGCGATTGATGCTTACTTGATTCTTACGGACAGGGCGGACTCATATCATGGCTGGCTGGCGACTGAAAGACTGCTTGCCATCAAAGAATCTGCGAAGAGGCCGGAGGTGACGGCTCGCGTGACGCGTGCGAATGTGGAAATCTCGCGCGAGGCTGCTCAATATCCCGCGCCTTATCGTGACGTGATCGTGCGCGAGGCGGTCAAGCGAAAGGTTGATCCGCGACTGCTGCTGGCCATCATGCGACAGGAGAGCGGCTTTCGTGAGCGCGCCAAGTCGCCCGCGGCTGCGCGCGGACTATTGCAGTTGGTGGTAGATACGGCCTCGAAATATGCGCGGCGCGCGGGCATCAACAATTTGCAGGACGACGATCTTTATCGCCCGGCGGTTTCGATTCAGATTGGCAGCGAATATCTATCGGAACTCACGCGCCTCTTCCCGGATTTGCCCGAAGCCGTGATCGCTTCTTACAACGGCGGCGAAGACAACGTCGCGCGCTGGCTCAAGCGCTCCGGCCACCACGACGGCGGCATCCTCGCCTCGGAAGTCGGCTTTACGGAAACCAAAGGCTATGTTTTCAAGGTTATGGCAAACTACCGCGCTTACAAGCAGCTTTACACGACCGACCTGCGCGCTAAAAGATAAAAGCAAGTAAGCGAAGAAAGTTTCCCGCAAAGGCGCAAAGATGCAAAGAAGAGATTTAAAAGGTTTTCTTTGCGCCTTTGCGGGAAATCTGCTTTTCGTCTTACAACTTAAAACCGCTATCAGTTACAGCTTGCCCTTCATAGAACATTAGAACTCTCAATCGGAATGTCTCCGGCCTGCCCCCACAACTGCGCGCCATAATTCGTGTTCGCATCAAGAGACGTGTACCACAGGCCCGTGCCCGGTCTGAACACAGCGATGTTGGTTCGCCCATCTCCATCGTAATCCGCTGGCACTGGCTGATCCGTTCCCGTTCCGAATGGCTGCGCAAGATAGTCGCCATTCGAGCTATAGTAAATCCACCACGTCGCCGTCGAAGGTCTGAAGATGGCGCGGTCGTTCTTGCCGTCTCCATCGTAATCACCGGGCACAGCGATGTCTCCATTCTGTCCCCAGACGACGGCATCGTAATTAGTCGCAGGGTTGGTAGAGATGTACCAAGTTCCGGTTGCAGGCCGCCAAACTGCCGGGTCAGCTCTGCCGTCGCCGTTGTAATCGCCGGGCACAGGCTTGTCCCCATTCGTCCCAAGCTGAATCGCTTGCAGAGTGCTGTCTGAGCTTTTCAAGATATACCATGTGCCGTTCGATGGACGAAAGACTGCGAAGTCGGCTTTACCATCGCCGTCGTAATCGGCAGCCACAGGGATGTCTCCCGCTGTGCCGAATTGGAGAGCCTTGGCGGCTCCGCTGCCGTAATAAATGAGATACCAAATGCCATTGCGGAAGATCACAAAATCGTTCCGACTATCGCCGTCGAAGTCCGCCGGTTCAGGTAGGTCGCCATCGGCTCCCCATCTCTTCAGCTTTTCAACAGATGTGCTTGCGCTTAATAGAGACTTCGCACGACCTCTTGATATTCTCATTTCAGATTTCCCCCGCGAAAAAAACGGCGGCGCAGGATTAGAGATGATTGGACGAAACACAAAATCGGGTAGGGACTGGCGCGGGCGCGCAGGATATCGGCTCGCGAGTGAAGCCCCGTCGCTCTAGAGACGGGGCTAGCTTAACCGATGGCGCAGTTGATGACAATCGGATATGAAGTGAGAAATTGCCAATCACAGTGGAGGCAATGCGGGACGCCCTGCCTCCACGAAAATCAGCCCTGCCTTTATGGTTCCGGACTATAGCGACGATCTTTAAATCCCGTCGCGCGCTCGCGTCGTCGCAGTGTATCCGGGTTCGGATAAGGATAGGGGCGCGGATTGATGCCGAGCCTGACGAGCGCAGTGCGGTATTCATACCTGATGGTAACTTCGCCTGCCGCACGGTCTTCCAAATCCAGATTCACCCAGCGAACATCATGGCGCACATTGCGTCCGATACCCGTCGCGGCATAGTCGTCATCAGGTGCTGGATAAGCGCCCGCGCTTTTCGGTGCGGCACGATTACTGTCGCGCGCCTGCCCCGCAGAAGACGACGAAGGAGCTTCCTTGTTTTCAGCACGCTCGTCAACATCACCTTCTTCAATCGAACGACCCCTGCGCGGCTGCTGAATGACTGCGACGGGGCGACGCTCGCGGAAAAAGACCGCCGAGATAACGCCCAGATTCGATGTCTGCCCGAGCTTTGTGCCGTAGGATTCTCGCTCCGTCGTAAAATAGAAACGGCGTGCGCGTTCGCCGCTCATCTGCCAGCCGCTGATGGTAATCGTGCCGTAAGGCTCAATCACCCACTTACTGGCATTGGCGGCGGACGTGTGTTGCGCGTCTATCGAGTTCAATCCATCAACCGAGAGCGCGACCGCGACACGCACGCCCGTCGGATTTCTGACACGCAATTCATACTCTGCGTTTTCCAGAGCCTCCACGTAATTTCTGCCGCGCGCGTAATACTCCGGCAGCGGGATGCCGTCAACCAGCACCTCTACGTCGAAGCCCTGAGCATTCATCTCCGGCGGCTCAGGCAGCGCAGACATTCCTGCGGGCAAGTTGACGTTCGCCCACGCCTTGCCCGATGACGAAGCGAACAGCGACAGAGCCAGCGTGCTCGCCCCAAACAAAAATAACAGAAACACAGCTTTTTTCATCTCTCGCATCTCCTTATCGAAGAACACTTCAAACAGGTCGCTATCTGAACGGAGAGAGATTGGACATCTTGCGGAGGATGTTTGTGGGAAATTAGGAGAGTTTATTTGTTCTAATCAGGCTTTTTTTCAGCGATGACTTTAAAATCTTCTCCGGGCTTGAAGACCAGATCGACTTTTTTTCCTTCGTATTTGACGTGAACGAGATTGACCTGATCGTCTAGCTGCTCGAAGAAAAGCCGGTCACGCACCTGCGCGCCCTCCAGGCCTTCGGGCATTTTGGTTTCGACGTAGAGCCAGACGGCGTCCGCCTCCGGCTCCATGCCGACCCATGTGAAGTTTTTGGTTTGGCCTTCGCGGTTCTTCAGGTTGACGGCATCGTTCAAGTAAGCGAGCGTCAACTGTGCGGCCTCCGGCGTCTTATCAAGTCTGATACTCTTGCCGCTCCGCCGGCTCAGGATATTTTCCAGATCATGCACGAAGACCTGTATCGAAACTTCGAGCGACTGCTGCTGCGAGTTGTACTCCAACTGCATCAGGCTCGTGTGAAACGTGTGCGGCGGCGGAGCGGCGGGCAGCGCAAGCGCAGACCACGCGAGGAGCGATAGCATGACTGTCAAAATCGAAATGCGAAGACTCTTTCTCATGGCTGTCCGGATGCGGGCGGCAGCGGCTTCTGTTCAAGCTGCTGCATCGGATTCGGCGTCTTCTGCGCGTCCTTGAAAATCTGGAATCTTGATTTCACAGGGCGGCGCGGGAAAGAGTTGTTCTCAAGATCAACATCCGCCGTCTCAAGATGTGGGTCGAGCGTGACTGACTTAATCTCTTTGCTCGTCACGATGAGCTTCGAGACATTGTAATTATCGTACCGCCAGATTTCCGCAGGGATGCGAAGCTCTTCCGTCGTCCCGTCCGCGTAATCAACTTGCAGGATGACAGGCATCACGAGGCCGCCGATATTTTTCAAGTCAATCACATAAAAGTTGAGGCCGGAGGTCAGCATCGTGCGTTCCTCCTGTGTCAGCGTCGCCAGATAATCCTGAAACTCTTTGCGGTCGCTTTCCGTCACCTTGTACTCGTCATAGGTGTTATAAAAATCGTTGAGCGTCGGAAATTCTTCGACGCGCTTAGTGATGCTCTTGTTGCGCTGATCCGAGAGCGTTTCGGGGCGATCAGCCTTTTCCTTTCGCGCTCTTTCTTTCTCAATCTCAGGATTGCGCGTGTCAATCGTGTAGAGCTTCACGCGCTCAATCGAGATGTCCGTGTGGTCTGTCGAATAGAACCAGCCGCGCCAGAACCAATCCAGATCAACGCCGGACGCGTCCTCCATCGTGCGGAAAAAATCTGCGGGCATCGGTCGTTTGAACTTCCAGCGACGCGCGTACTCTTTGAAAGCGTAATCGAAAAGCTGGCGACCGAGCACGGTCTCGCGCAGGATATTGAGCGCGGTCGCGGGTTTGCCGTAAGCATTGTTGCCGAACTGCAAGACCGAATCGGACTGCGTCATAATCGGAACCTGATTTTCGCTCGCCATGTACTCCGTGATGTTCCTCGGCTCGCCGCGCCGCGAAGGATAGCCCGTCTCCCACTCCTGCTCCGAGAGGTATTGCAGGAACGTGTTCAAGCCCTCGTCCATCCACGTCCAGTCGCGCTCGTCCGAGTTGACGATCATGGGGAAAAAATTGTGGCCGACTTCATGTATCACGACTGAGATGAGACCGAACTTCGTGCTCGAAGTATATGTGCCGTCGGTTTCGGGTCGCGGCCCGTTAAAGCAGATCATCGGGTATTCCATCCCCCCGACGGGGCCGTTGACGGAGATAGCGACCGGATAAGGATAGGTGAAAGTGTAACGCGAATAGACGCTCAGCGTGTGCATGATGGCGTGCGTCGAGTATCGCTGCCAGAGCGGGTTGCCCTCTTTCGGGTAGTAGGACATAGCCATCACGCGATTGCCGTTCACGTCGTGAAGCTGCGCATCCCACATAAACTTTTTAGACGAAGCGAAAGCGAAATCGCGCACGTTGTCCGCTGCAAAAACCCATGTCTTTGTACCGCGTGGCTTGCTCGCTTCATTTGCTTTCGCTTCATCCGGCGTTACGATGAAGACAGGCTCCTTCGCAGTCTTCGCCTGCTCAAGCCGCTCGCGCTGTGGGCGCGTCAAAACTTCCTGCGGATTTTGCAGCACGCCCGTCGCGGCGATGACGTGGTCATCCGGCGCTGTGATGCGAACTCGATAGTTGCCGAACTCCAAAGTGAATTCGCCCGCGCCTAAAAATTGTTTGTGCTGCCAGCCGCTCGCATCGTTGTAAGCGGCCATGCGCGGGAACCACTGCGCGATCTCGTAGATGTAGTTCCCATCATCCTTAAAAAATTCGTAGCCGGTGCGCCCGCCGATTACCTTCTGGTCGTTGATGTTGTAATTCCAGTCAACTGAAAATGAGACAGACGCGCCCGGAGCGAGCGGCGCGGGGAGGTCAATGCGCATCATCGTCTTAACAATTGTATAAGAGAGCGGCGCGCCCTTCGCATCCCGAATCGAAGTGATCTTGTATCCGCCGTCGAAATTAGTTTGCGCCAGCAGGTTATCAATCGTGTGAAACGGAAGCTTAGTGAAGCTTGGCGCGGTCGCCGTCTTGTAGGTGTCGGAATCTTTTGTCCAGATATTCTGGTCTAGTTGCAGCCACAAATAGGTCAACGCGTCCGGCGAGAGATTGTGATAGGCGATGGTCTCTTTGCCGCTGATGCGCTGGTGTGCGTCGTCAAGCTCCACATCAATCGAATAATCAGCGCGCTGCTGCCAGTAGCGATTGCCCGGCGCGCCGGACGCCGCGCGGTAATCGTTCGGCGTCGGCAGCTCCTCGCCAAGCTGTTTGAACTTATCGCTCGGATGAGACTTCGATTGCGCGTGTGCGGCTGAGGCGCAGAAGAGGGCTAAGAGCAATGCTAAATAGAATCTGGTTCGCAAAATGTTCAGGTTCCTTTCCCTGTTTCAAGCAGGCGGGAAAAAACGCGCGGCTTTTATCCTGACCATGCTCTGCTGAACAGGCGTGCGCTTTTGCCGGAGAGACGAACGAGGCCGCTCACACAGCCTGCTGTCTGCTCTCTTTGAAAGCTTTATTTGTGAAATTGCTGTGCTGATATTTTAGCGCAACTGCCAGCCGTTAGGAAACCGGCGCGGGAAATTCAGTTCGTCCGGCAGATTATAGAACGCGGCCTGTCAAGAAAAGATAATGGTGACAGATGGCTCACATCAGGTGACAAGACGCACCCGACGCTTGACGGGCGTTTGATAAAGCACGTGCGAATCCCGCTCTCTCAAGCAGCGCTATCGAGTGAGATTCCCGCAATCGTGTCGCTGATGGTCGTCAGACCCGCGAAACCGGGAAGCTGTTTGATGCGCCTGCTGACAGTTCGTTCAAAAAAGCTGACGCCCGCGTCGCCTTCAAAAAGCGTGTGGATGAGTTGATTGGTCTCGCGCTGTGGTTTGGTTCCCTGCCCGACGGGCGTCCAGAATTTGCTGATGGTAAATCTCGCAAGGCGTTTGGAATATTGAGAGCGTTCGAGATGCAGCCGTGCAATGCTCCAGTAAAAATTTGCATGAGCGGCCTCTTCACGCGCTATCGCACGCAGGATATGTTCGAGCACCGGATGCCCCGCGAGTTGCCACAAACGCCTGTAGCCTTGCAGCGTAGTTATCTCGTTAATCGCGCCCCACACCATGTGCGTGCCGGAAAAATATCTGCCGAAGCAATTGGTCAGAAGCGTGGTGAGGTAATTCTCAATCGTGTAACGAACCGGAATCGCAGCCTTCGCCTCGGCCTGCCAATTCTCACTCGACGGGAAGCCCGCTTCTTCCAGAAAGCGGTTGAGCAGCTCGCCGTGCTGCGATTCTTCCACGCTCCAGCGTTCCATGAATCTTTTGATGACGGGATTTTTGCCCGTCGGCGTTCGCATCAGCTCTTTGTAATAAACTTCCGTAAAAGTTTCGACATCCCTCATGTAAAGAAGTATCGGCACGAACTCTTTATTCAATGGATGGCCGGAAATCTCTTTCCATCGAATGCCGTCGAAGAACTCGCGATCAAGTGCGCGCGGCTGCTTTTCATACCACTCAAGCACTTCCTTATCCGTTTCAAACACAGTTATCCCCCTCTTGCTCGCCTGCTTCGACAAATTTGGGGGAATACAATCTATTTACGAATTCAACTTATGGTTGGATTTTGTCCGGCGGTAATTTATTATCTTGAGCCGCGTGTGAGAGTTTAGAGATAATTTTTCTGTTATAGTATGAGAGGCATGCCCCCTGTACTCCTCCGGTTTTAAATGCATCAAAGCACAGATGCGAGGCGAAACGCTTTGAAAGAGATGATTACTGAGAACGGCGCGGGAACATTTTACGACCGGATTGCGAGCCTGTATGACGTGACTTTTAAGTTCAACGGTTACGGGCGGTCGCTGGAGAAATATTTAGAGAAGCACCTGCCGCCGCTCTCGTCCGGAGCGCGTGTGCTCGACGCTGGATGCGGCACGGGGCTGCTCACTTTATCGCTCCTGCAAGTTGTCAATCGTCCGGTGCGAATCACTGCTGTTGACCTCTCTGCTTCGTCTATCGTCACCGCGAAAAAAGCTGTGGCGGAAAAATTCGGAGATGTGGGCAGGCTTGCATTCACACAGGCCAACGTGCTTGCGTTGCCGTTCGCGGACGATTCGTTCGAGATGGTTGTGACGAGCGGCGCGCTCGAATACGTTCCGTTGCAGGATGGACTGAGCGAGTTGGCGCGCGTGCTTGCGCCCGGCGGCTACATGCTGCATCTACCCGTGAGGCCGTCACCCGTCACCACACTCCTAGAAGTAATGTTCAGGTTCAAGGCTCACCCGCCGCAAGCCGTCGCCGAAAACACACATCGCTATTTTCGTATCGTCAAACACTACCGCTTTCCGCCCCTAGACCCAATCGGCTGGTCAAAGACCGCTATTCTGGCTCAGAAAGTCTAACTAAAAGTTCCGAGTTCCGGGTTCCATATTCCAAGTTAATAACTTGTCTTTGACTTGGAACATGGAACCCGGAACTCGGAACTTTATTTCGTCGGAACGAGCCGTAGAATGCGGTCGTCGTCTTTGGCGGGAGTGCCGCGCCCGTCTTTATTTGAAGTCGAGAAGTAGATCGCGCCGTCAGGCCCTTCCGCTACGTCGCGTATGCGACCGTACTGGTCGAGCAATAATTTTTCCTGACTCGCGACGCGGCGACCATCAAGCACGACGCGTATGATTGCTTCGCCGCGCAGGCAGCCGAAAAAGAAGTTGCTCTTAAACTGCGGAAAGGCTGCGCCGCGATAGAATATCCCGCTCGCGGGCGCGACTGCGGGCGTGTATTCGAGTAGCGGCGATTCCAAACCCGCGCGCGTCTGCACGTGATGAATCGTAGGCCAGCCGTAATTCTTTCCGCGCTCGATGATGTTGACCTCATCGCCTCCACCCGGCCCGTCGAATCCCGAAGGCCCGTGCTCCGTCTCAAGCATCAGATTCGTGCCGGGCTGCCAGTCTATGCCCTGCGGGTTGCGATGCCCGTAAGACCAGATTTCAGGACGCGCACCCTTCTGCCCGACGAATGGATTATCAGTCGGCACACTGCCGTCGTCGTTGAGGCGCAGTATCTTGCCGCCGAGCGAATCGAGCTGCTGCGCAATGTCTCTGTCGGTCGCGTCTCCGGTCGTGATGTAAAGCTTGGTATCGGGGCCAAAGCGAAGGCGTGTGCCCGCGTGAAATTGCGCCGCCGGGATGCCTTCGATAATCAGCAGGCGATCCGTCAGAGCAGTTCCAGTCTCGCGGAAACGGACTACGCGCACGAGCGTCTTGCCGTCGCTCACATAAGCATAAGCCAGATAGAGCAGATGATTCTCAGAGAACTTCGGATGCAGGGTGAGTCCCATCAAGCCGCTTTCACTCTTCGGCTCGACATCCGAGATGGTAGCCAGAGGTTCCGCACGCAGCTTTCCATTCTCAAACACGCGCACGCGTCCGGGTCTCTCCGTAAAAATCATGCGGCCATCCGGCGTGAAGACGATTGACCACGGAACCACGAGGCCGCTCACCACAGTCTCGACTTTAAAACTCACCTTATCGGTTTGTGTGCTGCCCATCTCGCCCGCGCCTTTACCGGGCGGAGCTTGACCACAAGCAGAGGCGTATAAAAGACCGATGACAATGATGGCGTAAATAATGCGGTGCATACTCCCCCTTTAAAGCGGTGATAGGTGATGGGTGATAGGTGATAAGAGAAGAGGGAATACAGGAATCAGGAATCAGGAATCAGGAGATAAAAGCAGAGGCGAAAACCCGCTTTCATCTAATCTTCCTCTTTATTCTGACTCCTGTATTCTGACTCCTGTCTCCTGTTTTTTCCTATCACCTATCACCCATCACTGCTTTTATCAGTGCGAGATATATTCGTGAAGCAGTTTGATTTCGTCGCCCTGCTCGCTCAGCTCGACGCGCATCAGGTCGCGCATCGAGAGCATGCCGACCCAGCGTTCACCGTCCACGACGGGCAGATGCCTGCGACCGATGCGCTCCATGCGTTCCAGAGCCTCGTGCGGCGTGTCTCGCATTTCGATGACGGCCATCACTTCGCTCATCACTTCTTTGATCGAGATGTCGGCGGGGTCGCGCCTGTGCAGTACGATGCGATTCAGGAGGTCTCGTTCGGTGAGGATGCCGACCAGCCGCCCCTCTTCGTCGAGCACACAAACGCCGCCAATCTTGCGGCCCGCCATGAACTCCGCCGCATCCAGCACCGTCTCCGTCACGCGCACAGAATAAGGCTCGCGGTCGCGTATCACGTCCTTGATAGTCATCATCTGCGGTTTACCCCTCCTGTGTGATTTGACGCTTGTGGGCGAACATTATAATGAGTTTGGCTCGCTTTCAGTCAATCAAAAACTTCTAGATAGTGATTCGGATTGAATTTCCCGGACTATCTATCATCACGAAAAACATTTCCCGCAAAGGCGCAAAGGCGCAAAGCGGAAGCACGCCAAGAGCAAGTGCCATTCAAACCTTAGCGAGCTTCTTTGCGTCTTTGCGCCTTTGCGGGAAACCGTTTTGTTCTTCTCCTCATTTGAAACTGAACTACTACCAAATTTCTAGTTACATGGACATAGGCGTTATTCCCTGCTGTCCGGGCATGGGCTTCGTGCGAATCGTGTCGATCATCTCTTTCAAGCCCGCGTCGGAATTGTTGTGCCGAAATTTATAGCGGTCGGTCAACTTAGCCATCCATTCGGCTTTCTGTTGCTGAAACTTTTGCTGGTTCATCGGGTCTGCGTCTACCCAAGCCACTGCCCGCGCGTATGCGTCAATGGCAGGGTCAAGCAGGGCGTTGACCTTTTCAAACTCGGCTTTGCTCTCCGGCGTCTCCTGCTTGCCGCCGTATTTCGCCGTGTAGCTGTCGCTCTGCTTCTGATATTCCTGACTGTACAAAGTTCCCAGATAAAAATAGAGCAAAGGGTCTTTCTTCGGAGGAGCCTCATACTGCACGGCTTTTGAGAGATAGGCTGCGGCATCAGCAGGCATCGTTCTGTAAGCCATCAGGCCGAGCGAATAGTTGAGCCAACTGAGCGTCTCGTCCTTGCCGGAAAAAGGTTTCCAATCCGCAGGAGCTTTACCTGCTTCGAGCAGTTGAATCGCCTTCTTCGCATACGTCATCGAGTCTGCTATGAAATCCGAGTTGCCGGAGGCGGAGGCGGGCATCCCTGCGTAGCCGAGCGCGGTCAGGATTTTGAGATTGTCCGGGTCTTTCAACAGCAGTTGCTTGCCAAGCTCGAAAGCCGCCGGATAATTTTTCTCTCTAAACACCTTGACCTGCACCTCTACCGGCAACTGCGCCTCGAAACGCGCGACCCAATCTTTAACCTCTTTGGCCTTGCCGTCCGTATCATTCGGATATTTCTTCAAATACTCTTTTCCGGCTTCATAGGCGATTCTCTGCGCGTTGATATCGCCCGCCGCGTTCTTATGAAACTTCTCATACAACTCGCTCTTGCTCTCCTGCGCGACTGCTCCAGGCCTCAAGGCGTGAGCAACCGCACACTGTGCGCGCGAAGGCGAAAGCAGCAACGCTGCGAAGATGGAAAGGGCGATACAGCTCGAAAGCTTCTTCATAATTTGGCTCTCCTTCAAGCGATTCTTCATGATGAATGCCCGCCAAACTTTTCGCGGGTCACAAGCAAAATATTTCTATGCGTTATCAGGGAGTGGTATTGGGACAATATGACGAATCGAGCGCTCAAGTCAACTTTCGCTTGCGGCAGGCAGCACGGCCTCGATGCTATGCAGCAGCACAAAGACCTGATCGGTGCTGTCATCCTCGCCCTTGATAGCCAGCGCGACATAGTCGCCGGTAATTTCCACGACCGTGCCTTCATAGAGGCCGCCCGAACGTGTTTTTACCGTAATGCGCTGCCCTCGATAACGCCTCAACAGATTTTCGATGTGTTGTAATCCCATCTTCCGTTCCTCAGGGTTAATGATTTAACTACTGCGGTCGTGGAAAATCATTGCTGGCCTGCGATGAGCTTGAAAGAATCCAGATATTTGCTCGCCACCGAATTGTAAAACCTGACCCGCTCAACCGGCTCCCCAGATTCTACAGGCGTCGTGATAGCGATCTCGTAAAGACGCTGGCCGACGAGGAATATTTTGGCTCTCAGGATTTTGCCGTCGGGCAAACGCTCTTTGAGATACTTGCCGGGATTGCCTTCCAGCGAAATTTCTTTCGTTTCGAGAATCTGTGAGTCGGCGGCGACCGCGCTCTTCACACCGCTATCGAGAATGTTGTGAGCAACCACAGCGTTTTCAATCGGCTCCGGATAATCCGCGCACATCACAGAATATTCGGCGAACGTCTGTAGGGTAACGGTATATGCATCTACAGCTCCCATCGGCTCCGTGTTCTCCTTCGGCTTATCCGGGAACAGAATCGAGAAGCGTCCCGCCGCAGATGTGAACTCTACCCAGTTGGCGGCGCGTGCTTCACGCTCGGAAGGAGTGGGAGCAGGCGTCGCGGCGACGGAAGGTTTATTTTTTTGAGCGAGCGAGAAAGTTGCGCAGGCAAATAGAGCAATCATCAATAGAACATTTCGCAGCAGATATTTCATCGCGCTCCTTAGGCCATATCCGGCACATTTATTCTCTCATCATGCGCCCACTCGACGAAAAAGAATCTGTACTTATCAGGGTCTTGCAGTGTAACAAAGCGCCCGCCCCAGCCTTCGTCAACCGGCGGCGTGACCTCTGCGCCGCGTTGCGTCAACTCCACGTAATAAGCCTCAACGTCAGTCACGCCGAGAAAGAAATGGACGCCGCGCCCGCGCCTGAGCATCGTCTCAAGCTGCTGCACGAGCGTGAGCTTCAAGCGTCCTGCGCGCAGGGTCGCCATCGGCGGCTCCGCCTCGGGATTGTTAGTCACGATTTCAAAGCCGAGCTGCTCATGATAAAAAGCGACGGATTCCTCAAGCCGATTGACTTCGAGAAAGAGCAGGTCGAGTCCGTTGATGTGCATAACTCAAACATTCTTCAAACCGATGTCAGGAGCAGATAGACACCGTAACCGCCGCCGCACACGAGAGACCAGAACAAAGCCTCCTGCACCAGCACTAAACGGCGCGCCGGATTCGTCGCCTTGAGTCGGCTGCGCATCGCGTCCATCACCGCGTGCGCCTGCACGATTCCGACGAGAACCATAAAGAGAGCCAGGAGCGCGAGCGGCCATAGGAACATAACATATTGGAAGCGCACGATGAACAGGAGCACCAATCCGAGCATGATAAAGATGATCGCCGCCCCGACCTGATGCGTAATCGCATCTAGCTGCACCGGTGGCGAAGCGTGCTCCGGCACGTCCCGTTCCGCATTCTCCGTTTGTTCAAAACGCGCCTGCTGTCTCCCGGCATCATAAGCGTTGCGCGCCGCTTCATCCTTGAGGACGCCGTATGCCTCGTTAAGAGTTTTCATCTCCTCTTCGCAGCCGCCGCGATCAGGATGATGCTGAACGGCCTTGCGGCGATAGAGACGGTCTATCTCAACGCGGCTCGCGTCTTCCTCCGCGCCCAGAATCGCGTAATAATCTTTGTTCCCGTCAGCTTCGCTCATCTCGGTTCAAGCGATTGTAGATTTGCGAACGCAAAGGTTCAAGCCTCCGAGTTCCGAGTTCCAAGCTTAAAGACAGATTCTTAACTTGGAATCTGGAACCTGGAACTTGGAACCTTATGATAAGCTTACAGGCGAAGCGATCATCATGTAAGCTTTAAATTTCAGGAGAGGCCGTGGCATTAACATTTGTTCCGGGCGATGATCTGGTTTTTCAGTTAGAGAGCGGTTACGGGCTGCTGCGCGTCGTGGCGTTGGATGAAGACGCCGCGACCGGGCATGTGTGGCATCTGCTCGCATACGAAGAGCTGTTTCCGGATGTCGAATCTGCGGAGGCCGCGCTCGCCGCGCCTGAGCGTCTGCACGCGCGCGTCAGCCACATGGCTCTGACAGACCGCGCATTCGAGAGAACGCCAGCGGCACGGCTCGGTAATCGTCCCGTCGCGGAAGAAGAGCTTGCGGCTTATCGCGTCTGGCAGCAGAGCGGCGGCAAAGTCTCTGACCGCTCAGCCCTCTTGATGCTTGGCCTACGTTGATTGAGCGTCTTCGTTGAAACAAAAATCTGATGATAAAAAGCATGCCTTTCAAACTTATCCAATGGCGCAGGCTCTTGCTCGCGCTCTTGCTGCTTACGACCTCTACGCTGGCGCACGCCGAACGCCGCGAGCGTCTAATCGATACATGGCGTCCGCTGCATTATGAAGTCTCGCTCACCTTTGATGAAAAGCTCTCCGGGATTTCGAGCGCGCACACGGAAATCACCGTCCTCATCCTGAAAGATGGAGTCTCAGTGCTCGATTTCGATTTCGGGGAGATGCCCGTTGACTCGGTCAAGGTCGGAGGCAAGCCCGCTAAATATTCGCAGAGCGGAGGCACGCTGCTCGTCACGCTGGCGCAGGCCGCGAAGAAGGACGAGCAGTTAAAAATCGCGGTCGCGTATCACGGGCGACCGAAGGACGGATTGATATTGATAGCCGATAAAGACGGCAAACCTTCCGCAACGGGCGACAACTGGCCTGACCGCGTACACAACTGGATTCCCTGCTTCGATCACCCATCGGCGAAAGCCACAATCCGCTTCACCATCACTGCGCCCGCGCGCGATCTGGTCGTCGCCAACGGACAACTGGAATCAACCCGCTCCGTCTCGAACAAGATGATGACGTGGGTCTGGAACGAAGCCGTGCCCATCTCGCCTTACTGCATGATTATCTGCGCCGGAGAGTTTGCGCGCTCCGACTCGAAAGACAAATCCGTCACGCAGCTCTCTTACTATGTGCCGCAATCAGATAGCAAATTCGCCACGCGAGGCTTTGCTCCCGCCGCTGAGTCTTTGAAATATTTTACAGAGACGGTCGCGCCGTATCCTTACGAAAAACTCGGATTGATAGTCGGTGCGACTCGATACGGCGGGATGGAAAATTCGAGCGCGATAGTTTTCACCAGCTCTCTCTTCAACAATTTCGAGAGCGCGACGCCGCGCAGCCACACATACAATATTTCGAGTAGCGTGGAAGGCGTCGTCGCGCACGAGATAGCTCATCAGTGGTTCGGCGATTCAGTGACCGAAGCGACGTGGGCAGACCTCTGGCTGAGCGAAGGCTTTGCGACCTATTTCGCGGCTCTGTTCATCGAAAAGCACGAGGGCGAGAACGAGTTTCAAGCGCACATGAAAGACGCCGCCGAAAAATATTTCGTTTACGAGAAAGCGCACAAGACTCCGATTCACGACCGCGAGACTGAAAACCTGAACGACCTGCTCAATCGCAACAACTACGAGAAGGGCGCGTGGGTCTTGCACATGCTGCGCGGCCTTTTGGGTGACAAAATTTTCTTTGAGGGGATACGCGATTACTACGCGGCGCATCGCAACTCGACCGCGACGACAGAAGATTTGCGCGCGGCGATGGAAAAAGCTTCGGGCATGAGCCTCAAAGATTTTTTCACGCGATGGGTGTACGGCGTCGGCCATCCACGTTACGAAGCCGTCTGGCGTTGGAGTCCGTTCAGCGATACGCAGGGCTTTGTCGAGATTGCCCTCCATCAGGTTCAGGACGATGACCTGTTCACCACTCCTTTGACAGTCGAGATAGTCACGCCCGACGGCACGCAGCGCGTAACCATCAAGCCGAACACCAAAAACTTCGGGGCGCGAATTCCCGTCGCCAAGCCGCCGACCACCGTCAGGATTGACCCGGATGATTTCGTGTTGAAAGAAATAACAGTCAAACAGCAGTAACTATGTATTCACTGAGCCATAAAGCCCCGAAATTAAAGCATGAGCTTGCCATTTGATGCCGCAAGAGCAGGAGCGCAGGGCGTACACTGACGAGTGTATGCCATACACTCATCAGTGTACGCCCTGCGCTCCTGTGATTACGTTATACGCTCGCCAGCGTATGTCATACACTCGCGTGATTATGTTATGCACTGACGAGTGCAGGGCGTACACTCGTCAGTGTATAACGCACACTCGTCAGTGTAAGGCGCACACTCGTCAGTGTGCGCCTTAATTTGTTGAACCAATGGCTTGGGATTGAGGAATTACGGTCTACTTTCTAATCAAGAAATCTTCCATGCTTCTGGAAGTTAAGGTAGTATCAGTTGCAGCAGAGGAACGAATGTGAAGCTATAACACACTCTGTGCTCCCACATACATTCTTTTATCCCTTTGACCAAGCTTTCCCTCTAGCTATGTGCGTCTGTTCGAGTTTGAAAAAGGAGTCAGGATGAAAACACCGAATCCACTCGTGCTCGATTTAAGCGAAGTGAGCGCGGATGATGTCTCTCTGGTCGGCGGCAAGTGTGCGAGCCTCGGAGAACTGTTTCGCGCGCTCAGGCAGCGCGGCGTGCGCTCCGTTGACGGCTTTGCCACGACGAGCGAAGCCTATCGCCTGCTGCTTGAAACGGACGGACTCGGCACGCGCCTCAGAGAGCTGATGAGCGGACTTGACCACGAAGACATCAAGGCTCTCAACACCGCAGGGCGCAAGGCACGCGCGCTGATGCTCGACGCGCCGCTCCCGCCTGAAGTCAATGCAGCCATCCTCGTAGCTTATCGCCGCCTCTGCGAGCGCACGCAACGCGCCGCCTGCGAAGTTGCCGTCCGCTCATCCGCCACCGCAGAAGATTTGCCCGACGCTTCGTTCGCAGGACAACAGGACACGATTCTCAACGTGCGCGGCGAAGAACGTCTCATCGAATCGTGTCATCGCTGCTTTGCCTCGCTCTGGACTGATCGCGCGATCTCGTATCGAGCGGCGCGCGGCTTTGACCATTTCGATGTCGCGCTCGCCATAGGCGTGCAGCCGATGGTGCGCTCAGACCTCGCGTGCTCGGGCGTGATGTTCACGCTCGACACGGAATCCGGCTTTCGTGACGCGGTGGTGATTAACGGCTCGTGGGGTTTGGGCGAAGCCATTGTGGCGGGCAAGGCTACGCCCGATGAGTGGGTCGTCTTCAAGCCGACGCTGCTGGCGGGAGCGCGTCCGATTGTCAGCCGTCGGCTCGGCAGTAAAGAGATCAAGATGGTTTACGGTCTTGACGAAAAAGGCACGCGCGAAGTCAGCGTCGTAGAGGCTCAACGCCAGCGTTTCTCGCTCAGCGATTACGATGTCTTGCAGCTCGCGCAGTGGGCTTGCATCATCGAAGAGCATTATTCAAATCGCGCCGGACACCCGCAGCCGATGGACATCGAATGGGCGAAGGACGGGCGCACGGGCGAGCTTTTCATCTTGCAGGCAAGACCCGAAACGGTTCACGCGATGCGGCGCGAGAATTATATAGAGACTTATAAACTGACCGGCGAGCACGCAGAGCCGCTCGCAACCGGCATGGCCGTCGGCGAGAAGATAGGGCAGGGACGCGTGCATGTCATGCTCGACCCCGACAAGCTGGTTGATTTTAAGGAAGGCGATGTGCTCGTCACTTCGATGACAGACCCCGCGTGGGAGCCGATTATGAAACGCGCCGCCGCCATCGTCACGGACAGGGGAGGCCGCACTTGTCACAGCGCGATTATCAGCCGCGAGCTTGGGCTGCCCTGTATCGTCGGCACCGGCAACGCGACCGAGCGATTGCAGACCGGCATCGAAGCGACAGTTTCATGCGCGGACGGCGCGCAGGGGAATGTCTATGAAGGCGACATCGAATATATCGTCGAGCGGCGCACGATGGAGGTTGAAGACAGACCGCGCACGCAGGTGATGATGAATGTCGGCGACCCTGACCACGCTTTCGCGCTCGCCTCTCTGCCGAATGACGGAGTCGGTCTGGCACGTCTCGAATTCATCATCAACAATCACATCGGCATACATCCGATGGCTCTCGTGCGTTATCCCAATCTCAAGCGCGAAGAGGACGTGAAGGCCATCGCGCAGCGCATCTACGAGGAAGAGCCGCGCGAGTTTTTCGTGCGCTGTTTGTCCGAAGGCGTCGGGCGCATCGCCGCCGCTTTTTATCCGAAGCCCGTTATCGTTCGGATGAGCGATTTCAAGTCGAATGAGTACGCGCGCTTAATCGGCGGGCAGGAGTTTGAGCCGATTGAAGAGAATCCGATGCTCGGCTTTCGCGGCGCGTCCCGATATTACGACGAAAGGTATCAGGAGGGATTCAGGCTCGAATGCGCCGCGCTGCAACGAGTGCGCGAAGAGATGGGACTCATCAACGTCAAGGCGATGATTCCCTTCTGCCGGACGGTCGAAGAAGCGGAACGCGTCGTGGCTCTGATGGCAGAGTTCGGTTGCAAGCAGGGCGAGCACGAGTTGGAGATTTACGCGATGTGCGAGCTGCCCGCTAACGTCGTCTTCGCGGATGAGTTCCTGCGCGTCTTCGACGGCTATTCAATCGGCTCGAACGATCTGACGCAGCTTGCGCTCGGACTCGATAGAGATTCCGAGATGGTCGCTCACCTCTTTGACGAACGCAACGGCGCGGTCGAGAAGATGGTGGCGATGGCGATTGAGGCCGCACATCGTGCCGGGAAAAAGATAGGCATCTGCGGGCAAGCCCCTTCGGACTACCCGGAGTTCGCGCGCTTTCTGGTCGAGCGCGGCATCACCTCAATCTCGCTCAACCCCGACACCGTGCTTCAAACCACGCACATCATCAACGAGGCGGAAGCGCAGATGGCTGGTAAAAGTAAAAACACGAAGACGGTGCAAACTGAAACTCAGGCTGCCGTAACAAATTAACGAAAGCATTTTCACCACAGAGGACACAGAGGCTTAAAGGATTTGAAATTTGAAATTTGGAATTTGAGATTACGAGTTTGAGATTGCGAATGTTGGATTTTCTCTGTGTTCCTCTGTGTCCTTTGTGGTTAATTTTCATTAGACCTCTTGCAAAAGCGGACGTGTCGCGGCTGTGCCGCCAGATGTGCGGCGAGGCTGTGCCTCACCGTTGAAGCTTTCCTTTCTTTCGCGGCTATGCCGCACTCAGGGGCGCAGCCCCTTGATAGATGAGAGAGATGCTATCGGAAGGTCTCAGACCTTCCGCACATCTGGCGGCAGAGCCGCAACTACTCGCTGTCTTTTGCTAGTGGTCTATTGATTCCTCAATTCCCTACGCTTTCAAAACTTCTTCATAAAAAACTCAGGCAACTCTCAGGGTTTCCTAAAGATTCCGGGCGCGATCCGGCTGTATTTTGATGTCTGTCAGGCTGATGACAGGCTGCAACACATGAGTAATCGAGACGGAATTTCCACCCACAAAATTAAAGGAGCATGACCCGGATGCAAAATTCACCCATCAATAAAATGCGAATCGCCAGCGCCGCGATGGCTCTATTTAGTTTGTTAGTCGCCTGCATTCCGCACTCAGCGGCAGCGAATCAAACTTATTCAACTACCCGACTCAACGATTCTACAGCCCGGTTGCCTGCACCCTCTCAACCGGACAGAGCGCAGGTGGCGTCGGAGTTCGGCAAGCTGCCCTTGAGCTTTGAGCAGAACGACGGCCAGACCGATAAGGCGGTTAAGTTTATGGCGCGCAATCCGCGCTATACCCTGTTCCTGACAGATAATGAAGCGGTCTTCGCTCTGAGAAAATTCGAGAGCGCGAAGAGGGTTCGGCGGCAGGTCTTGCGCATGAAGCTGGTTGACGCGAACCCGCAGCCTCGTATCGAGGGAAGCGACGAGCTTGCCGGTAAGAGTAACTATTTCATCGGAAGAGAACGCGCACAGTGGCAACGTGACGTGAGCAATTACGCGCGCGTCGCTTATCAAGGAGTCTATCCGGGCGTTGACATGATTTACTACGGGCAGCAGCAACAGCTCGAATACGATTTCATCGTCGCGCCGCAGGCAGACCCGCAAGCCATCAAGCTCTCCTTCACGGGCGCGAGCAACGTCACATTGGATAAGCAGGGCGACTTGCACCTGGGGCTAGGCGACAAAGAGTTGGTGCATGCCGCTCCCTTTATCTATCAGGATGTGAACGGCGAGCGCAAGGAGATTGCCGGACGCTTCATCATCAAACGTAATCCGCAATCCGCAATCCGCAATCCGTCATGGTCGGTTTTGAGATCGCAGACTACGACCACAGTTTGCCGCTCGTGATTGATCCGAGGGTTCTCTTCTCAACCTACATCGGCGGCAACACGGAGTTCATAGACATCGCGGAGGGCAAAGGCGATTCCGGCGACGGCATCGCGGTTGATTCGAGCGGCAGCGTATACATCACAGGCAATACGGACTCGACCGATTTCCCTGCGACCAGCGGAGCTTATCAGCAAGAACTGGAGCTGCGCGGCGACGATGCATGTCTGATTGGAGGCCCGCTCAAGTGCGGCGACGCTTACGTGCTCAAGCTCAACACGAGCGGTACGCAAATTCTTTACGCGACCTATCTCGGCGGACACAATCCTGCGATGAAGGGCGTGCGATTGCGTTTGACGCAACCGGGCGCGCTTACATCACAGGCGACACCCCTTCAACGCGGGAAACTTCTGCATCAATCCTTACCTGTGGCCGACGACGAGTAACGCTTTTCAGAATGCTTTAACAAGCGCGGACGGCGATGCGTTTGTGACGAAGTTCAGCGCGGCGGCGACTGTCGCCCCGACGAAGATTCTCTATTCGAGTTTTCTGGGAGGCAGCCAGAGTAACGGCGGCGGAAGCGGCAAGGAATTCGGCAACGGCATCGCGGTTGATAAGAAGGGCAACGTCTATCTGGCTGGCACGACTGCCTCAAACGCTTTTCCGACGACGGCGGGCACGGTCAAGCCTTCATCGCCCGGCGTGACGCAGTTCAACACGGATGCTTTCGTAACAAAAATCGAATCAACCTTCCCGGATACGATTGGCGTCTACAATCCCGCGACGAGCCAGTTCCGCCTGCGAAATTCCAACACGCCCGGCGGAATTGACCTGACCATCAATTTCGGACAGGCGGGCGATATTCCGGTCGTCGGTGATTGGAACGGCGACGGTATCAAAGACCCCGGCGTCTTTCGTCCGGGCACGGGACAATTCCTGATAAGAAAGCTGACTGTCGTGTGCAATCCGTTCTGTAT
Source organism: uncultured Pyrinomonadaceae bacterium (assembly GCA_964246305.1). Classification (GTDB taxonomy): domain Bacteria; phylum Acidobacteriota; class Blastocatellia; order Pyrinomonadales; family Pyrinomonadaceae; genus JACMLC01. The sequence continues at coordinate 84,906 of CAXTPS010000009.1, read as the reverse complement.
TCCCCTCCCTCTGACAGTCACTATCAACTTTGGACAGAACGGCGACCTGCCAGTCGCGGGCGATTGGAACGGCGACGGCATTGATTCTGTCGGAGTCTTTCGTCCGGGCGCGGGACAATTCTTCCTGACGGATTCCAATATCGCCAATCCGCCAGTTGACCATTCGCCGATCTTCGGCACGGCTGGCGATCTGCCGGTTGCGGGTGACTTCGACGGCGACGGCAAAGACACGATAGGAGTCTGGCGTCCAAGCGTTGCCACCTTCTTTTTGAGCAACAACAACGCTGCCGTAGACATCACAGCGGCCTTCGGTGCGAACGGCGATCAACCGGTCGTGGGAGACGGGGACAGCAAACCGTAAAGAGGGTTCATAAACTTAAAGAGAGACGAGGCAGAAGAGAGACGAGGCAGATGCTTTTTATTCAGAAGCTCTGCGCCGTCTCTCTTGTTAGCTTGCCTTATAAACTTACTCTGGAATGTAACCCGACGGCACAGGCACGTCGCCGGTCGAGCCGAATTGGTCTGCACGCAATGAGCTGGTCGTGCTGAGCAGGATGTACCACGTACCATCGCGGAAGACTGTGACATCCGTCTTGCCGTCGCCATCGAAATCTCCCGGCGCGGGCGCGTCTGTGCTGATGCCGAAGCCTATGCCGGTAAAGCCAGCCGTGCTGCGCTGTATGTACCATGCGCCCGTGCTTGGTCTGTAAACAGCCACATCGGTCTTGCCGTCGCCATCGTAATCCGACTGCACAGCCTTGTCGCCGACCGCTCCGAACTGTATTCCACCGACCGCTCCGTTCGAGCTATTCAGCATGTACCAACCGCCCGTCGTCGGACGATAGACCGCCACATCGCTCTTACCGTCTCCATCGTAATCACCGGCGACAGGCTTATCGCCGTTCGTGCCGAAACCCACGACGCGCAGATTGCCGTTGGTGCTGAGGCTGATGTACCAGTTGCCGTCAGTCGGACGAAAGACTGCTAAATCGCTCTTGCTGTCTCCGTCGAAATCTCCGATAGCGGGAATATCGCCGTTCGTTCCGAAGGCGTTAGCGCGGAACGCGCCATTCGAGCTGTTCAGGATATACCAGGTTCCGTTCGCGGGACGAAAGACTGCTACATCATGCTTGCCGTCTCCATCGAAATCGCCGGGCACGATTTTATCCCCGCTCTGGCCGAAGCCTTGCGCGCTGAACGCATTGTTCGAGCTGTTCATGATGTACCAGTTGCCGTCCGTCGGACGCCAGACAGCGAGGTCGCTCTTCGCGTCGCCATCGAAATTCGAGGGCGGAAGGCCGGAGGTCGTGCTTGCAGAGTTCGTGTAGATGTAATCTCCGATTGGAGTCCCGTCGCTGTTCGCTCCGTTGCCTCCCGCGTAAAGCGTGATGCGTCCGGCACGCGTGGCGGGCGCTTTCCAATTAAATGTCCATGACTTGGTGTTGAATTGTGTCGGAGCCGTCCCTGCGACAGTGTGTTCTATGTAATCGCGTATGTTGCCGCCGACAAGTCCCTGAACGATTTGCATCTGTGACGATTGCACGTTATTGAGAAGCGTGCCCGCCTGTCTTCCAAGTGCGTCAATCGAAGTCAGCTCGAAGCCATAGATGACTGCGTTCGTGTGGTTGACTGTGACGGTGATGGGGACTGTCTGATTCGGCGTATATCTCGCCGGAAGTCCGGTGATGACGACGTTGCCGCCGCCGCTGTTGACCGCAAACGAAGTATGGCAGGCCGTGCAGTTGCCTTCGCCCGGCGCGTTGGTGAAAGAAGGCGAAGGGCCGGAAGCCGACGCGCTCACCTTGTGTTGGTCAAGAAAAATATAGGCGGCAAAGATAGACGCCAGACAGATGATCACAAGCTTACTGTTGCGCTGCGAATGCGAGAGGTTGGGCATATAGAATTTCCCTTCTGGATTTTTTTATCACGGCTGCGGCCAAGGGTAGGCACATCATACTTTAAGCAGCTTCAATCTCATAAAGAAAAAAAGCTGCGAGACCAGAAAGCAGTCCCGCAGCCTGTCTTAAGAGTCAAAAGTCACACGCGCTCTCCTCCGTTCAAAACTTCTCGAAATGCTACGGCAGGAATCCGAGATTGTTCGACCCGAAGTTACTGAGCAGAGGGAAGACCGTGCTCAGGTCTGCCGCAGCCAGCCCGTACCATGTGGCGAGCGTCGCAGCGTACTGGTCAACGGAGGTCGTCGGGATAAAACGCCCGCGATTGTCCGCATCATCCGGCCCGCTCAGTTGCAGGGTCGGAAACGGAGTCCCGTTCGACGTGTTCATGCCGTAGAAATTACCGCCGAGCACTGCCCCGCCCATCACGAACATGTGATTAGCCCAGCCGTGATCCGAGCCGACCGCGCCCGCGCCCACGCCCGATGGCAGGAGGGTGCGACTGAAGTCCGACAGGGTAAAGGTCGTGACCCCCGACGCGATGCCCTGCGCCACGGTCTCGTCATAGAAAGCTTTCATCGCCTGACTGAGCTGCGTGAACAGCGTTGCATGAGAGGCAAGCTCTCCGGAGTGCGTGTCGAACCCACCCAACTGGCAGAAGAAAATCTGACGGTTGATGCTGAGCGGAGTGCGAACGGCGATCAGGTTCGCTACCTGCTTGAGCTGATTGCCGATTGACGTGTTCGGGAAGGTCGCGGTCAGCACAGGGTTCGGACGGTTGAGCGCGTTGCTCGCGTTGATCGCCTCCTGCGTCACATCATGCGCTGCATGCACGACGTTAGAAGACAGATCAACCGTCCGTAACTGGTCATAGGCGCTACGTCGCGCGACCGATGGCGCAGTAGCGTCGAATCCGCTCAAAGTCAACAACTGGTTGAGCGCGGTCGGCGCGGGGTTGACCGCCAGAGGCTTGGTCACTGCGCCGCTCGTGAAAAGCTGCGTCCCTGCGACCGAAGTGATCATCGGCACCTGCGCGCCGGAGTTCAAGCCGGTCGTCTTGTCCGCCGTGCGCCCGCCCCAGCCTGTATTTGAACTGGTCGAAGAGTTGGACGACTGAGCTTGCTGCACCTGATCCGAATGCGAGAACAACTGGTACGGCTTCGGAAGGCTGTTGTTTTGATAGGTCGTTCTCGTCAGAGGCGTCACAAGCGTCCCGACGTTTGTGACGACCGCGAGCTTCTGCGTGTTATAGAGCGTCTGCAGCTCGACCATGTTCGGATGCAGGCCGTAGGTCAGGTTATTGATGCGCGGCACGGTTATCGGAAGCAAACTGGCCTGCGGAATCGCCAGGCCGGACGCTCCGCGCACGGCGTTGTAAGCAGCATAGTTGCTGATCGTAGCGTCGCTGTGATTCGGGACGACAGCATTGTTGCCGTCGTTGCCGCCGCTCAGAAAGATGCAGACGAGCGCCCTGTAATCGGTGACGGCATCGGTGTTGTTTTCCTGCGCCAATGCACTCATCAGGCCGAAGTGCTCGATTTGTGTGGCGAGCGCCGCCATGCTCAATGCGCATCCGGTTTTGCTTAAAAATTCTCTTCTTGTTTGTGACATAGCTTTTACCTCTGCACCTGATACTGCGACGAAGTCGCGACAAGATAGATGGCCGTCCGCGCACGCAGCAGCGGGTTATTGCTTGGAGCGGCCAGAACTGCGGTCGTGATGATGTTGCGCATCTCCGGAGACATAGCGCCGTGCATCATCTTCTTATTGAGCGCATCCACAAGTTGCACGCCGCTCGTATCGGCGGCGGCGAGAGCCTGCATCTCCGATAGATCAATCGAAGTACCGAACGGAGCATTCGTATTCGTGCCGGTCGTGGCCGGAATGGTACTGAAGACTATCGTATTGACGAAGTTCGCACGCCTGAGCGCGGTCGAGGTGTTCATCAGATAGAACTCAGGCCCTTTGATTCCGCTCACGGGCACGATGTAGTTGGGCGGATAGTAGTTGAAGACTGTCGGCGGACGGAAAACATCCTGACTCATTGAGATCGTCTGCGGGTCAAGATAGCCGTCGCTCAGGCTGCCAGCCGCGCCGCTCGCCGCGCGCACGTTGAACTGCCGCAGAATGTTTGTGACATACAAGGCAGGCTCTCTCAAGTATCCGTAGTTCGGATCGGTCTTGACATCGCCGCGCGCTTCCGGGTCTGTCAGGATGGCTTTCACGACTGATCTCAAATCGCCACGCACGCCTGAGCCGTTGTCATTGAAGACGGCAGCTACGCGCCCGACGTAAGCCGGAGTCGGATCGCTCGTCACCAGATGCTGTATCAACTGCTTGCTGATGAACGGGCCGACGTTCGGATGATAGAAGATATTGTCGAGCGCGGCATTCAAATCCTGCGTTCCGGTTTGACCGGCAGGCTGCGTCACGCCATCAAGCAGGAGTTTCGATGTTGTGTCATGATTACCGGCGTTCAGCGTCATCGGGTCAATGAAATTCGGAATGCCCGGTATCTGCGGCGGCGCATTGCTCCAGCCCGTGAAGACTTTGGTGAAGCCGTTGACCACGTTCTGGTCGTAAGTCGGGATGGGATTGCCATTCACGTCGAGCATCGGCGTGCCGTCCGGATTCAGCTTATCGAGTCCGACCGAGAAGAGCTGCAAAATCTCGCGCGCGTAATTCTCATTCGGATTCGTGCGCGTGCTCCGCGCCATGTCCAGATAATTTCCCATCGCCGGATTGAGCGTCATCTCGCCGAGCAACGTACGGTAGTTGCCGAAGGCATTGCGGTCGAGCACTTGCAGATACGGCAGGAATTGGCTCGGCTGCTGCGTGTCCACACCTGAAACAACCAGAATCTGGCTCAAAGCCCACGCCACGCGACGACGTAACTGATCCTTGCCATACATCGCGTCTTGGAAAAACCAACGCTGCAACGGGTACATCGTGTAGTTGTCTCTGATGCAATCGCCCGTGCAGGTCGCCGGTATATTTATCGGCTGCGGCGGCAGGGTCGGATACGCGACGCCCGGATACGGCAGGTCGAGTTGTTCGGCTATGTACGCGCTGATGCCGATTCTTCGCAGGCGAAGATCGAGGTCAGAGGTCGGTCCGAAGGTCGCCTGCTCCATAAAGCGTATGCGGTTGCCGGAAAACGGCATCCCGATGCCGAGCTGATTAACGTTTGGCTCCTGTTGCGCCTTGGGCTGAACGAGCGGAGCATTCGTCGGAGCAGAGCCTTCATCATCTTTCGGCCCGCCCCCCGCGTGCCCTATCGCCAGCCGCACGCGATTCGTCGCCATGCCGCGCCACGTGACACGCACCAGCACGTCTCCCGCATCTCCGAGCTGACTGTTGAGCCTGACGACGACGGCTTGAATCCATTCGAATCCCACGACGGGATTGATGGACTCGACGGTCAAAGGAAACTGGCGACCGCTTGCGTCCTCTGCATCCGCGCGAAAAGCATTCGCTCCCTCGTCCTTCATCAGGTCGAGATTGGTCAAAAACAGCGTCACGCGGGTTTCGTCCGAAGGACTCCAGACGGTTTGCGAGGGGGTCGGAAACTTGCCGCGCCACCTGTACGGATTGACAGAGAGGGCGCGCGTCGAGCCGTCCTGACTAATCAGTACGGGAACGTCGGGCATGTTTCTCGTCTGCGCCATGCCGAGCACGCTCGACACTATTATCAGCAAGCAGCAGCCCATGATTCTCAATAGGCGCGTGCTTAAGCAATCGGGAAAGTTTTTACTCATAAGATTACTCTCTTTCGGGCGCGGGAGTCCGCGTCGTCAACATCTGCAAGCGAGGGGTTGTTAACTTTGGGGCGTGGCTTAATTACGTTTCAAGAAACTTCAGATCAAGTCAGGACACGACTCTCTTAACGACACGAATTAACGTGGTTAAGCTACTAAAACATGAGTGAGTTGATTGCTTTTCAGCGGAGGGGCATTCCAGTTCCGCACTAAACCGGATACCTCCTGTATACATCACAAATTTCAAAAAGACAATACAATTCTTATTTCTCTTGACTGCGCCCGGATAACAGGCGTGAATGTTCAACTGAGACGTTAGACGCCTCCCCTGTGCGTTTGGTCTGAAAGATTTAGGCACAGGAGAGGAGGCATAAACAAAGCAGATATAAAGAAAGCAGCCCTCCCGGATTGAATGGCTGCTCTTTTAATTTGATTTTCGGGGCGAGAGGATTCGAACCTCCGACCTTTCGGTCCCGAACCGAACGCGCTACCAGGCTGCGCTACGCCCCGACAGGCAACTTCAAAGCCAATGGATTCTAGGTGACGCACGGGCAGGTGTCAAACAGAGCCGCATGATTACGCTTGATGAATCGCTGTTATCGAGACTCAGGCGCGCTGCCCCTCGGCTGTTTCTCTGCCGCCTTATCCGCGCGTGCGTGCTTGATATGCCGCCAAACCCACCATGCGACAACCAGAACTCCGAGGATGCCGATGACGAAATCGAAACGATGAAACCATGTCTTGAGCGTATCGTTCTTGTCCCACTGCTCGCCCAGTTTTTGTCCGACATACGCCAGCCCGATGCACCACGGCAAAGAACCCGCGAAGGTGTAAATGACAAAGCGCGTCAGATTCATGCGCGCCACGCCCGCCGGAAAAGCGATAAAAGTGCGAATCGCCGGAAGCAGGCGGCTCGTAAAAATAATCACCTCTCCATAGCTCGCGAACCAGCGGTCGGCCAGATCAAGATCGTGACGCGAGACGAGTAGATAACGCCCGTACTTTTCAATCAACGGGCGACCGCCGTACATCCCTACCCAGTAAGCCACCAGCGAGCCGAGCACGCATCCGACCGCGCCCGCCAACCCGACCACCCACAGATTGAACTGCCCCTTGGATACCAGATAGCCCGCGAACGGCATGATGATTTCCGATGGCAAAGGAATGCACGCAGACTCAATAGCCATCAACAGCACGACGCCCGAATAACCAAGCGTCGAGATGACGGCAACGATAATACCCGACAGTATCTCTATTATTCTTGCGACCAAATCTCTGCTCCGAAACTAAAGTTCCGAGTTCCGAATTCCAAGTTTCAAGTTAAGAACTGATCATTGACTTGGAACTTGGAACTCGGAACTATGTTTGACTCCAACCGTGATGACCTATGAGTGGGACGAAGGCGCACGCGCCGTGATCCTCATAAGTAATTCCATCATCCGTTTTAATAGCTCGAACCAAAGTTTGTGCGTCACGCTTTTCGCCGACCGGCAAGACCAGACGACCGCCGTGCTTCAGTTGCGCCAGCAGAGGCTCAGGCACGCGCGGGCCGCCCGCCGCGACGAGGATCGCGTCATACGGAGCATGCGCGCTCCAGCCGTGCGTGCCGTCGAAACACTTGACCGTCGCATTGTGTATATCGAGCTTGCGAATGAGAGCCTGCGCCCCGCGCGCAAGTTCCGCGATGCGCTCGATGGCGAAGACCTGCGCGGCCAATCTTGAGAGTATCGCTGTTTGATAACCTGAGCCTGCGCCTATCTCAAGCACGCGGCTGCGCTCGTCAAGCTCCAGCAGCTCAGTCATGCGCGCGACGATAAAAGGTTGTGAGATAGTCTGGTTCGCCGCAATCGGCAGCGCGTGATCGCCGTAAGCGCGACTCTGTAAAGCCTCCGGAACGAAGAGATGTCGCGGCACTGCGCGCACGGCTTTGAGCACACGCTCATCACGAATGTGATAATGAGAGCGCAGACGCTCGACCATACGCTCGCGCGGGATGCGATAGTCGGATTGTGACGAGGTGGGACGCAGTGGTGCGGAACTCAACGCTTTTAACCCTTGCTGCAATCTTATCTGTTTAGAACGAGCGCGAGCCGACTAGCTGCTCTGTAAAACTTCGCTCGCGTTGAGATAGTTCCATGTGTCAATCGCAGTCAACGCTCTGTGATCCGTCATATCGCTCTTGAGCGGCGTGACGGAGATATAACCCTGCTCGATGGCTTTATAATCAGTCCCGTCATCTGCCGCGCCGGAGTGGAAATATTCCTCGCCAATCCAGAAATAAGGTTTGCCGCGAGGGTCTATGTGTTCGCTGATGACAGGCCGTGCGTTCTTGATTCCCTGCCGCGTGACGCGCACGCCTTTGACCTCTACGCGTGGGATGTTGATGTTGAGCAGAGTGCCTTCGGGCAAGCCTTCAGCCAAAACTTTTCGCACGGCTGTAACGGCAAAGCGAGCGGCCTCTGTGAAATCATAATTCTCTCGCGCGACCAGACTGAAAGCGAGTCCGGGCACGCCTAAGATGGTGGCTTCGAGCGCGCCCGCGACCGTGCCCGAATACGTCGCATCATCGCCCAAGTTCCCGCCGTGGTTGATGCCCGACACACAAATCTGAGGCAACTCGTCCGCCGCGATAATCTTATTCAGCGCGAGCGTCACGCAATCTGTCGGCGTGCCGTCAACAGTCCAATGCCTGTCGTCAATCCGCCGGATGCGTAAGGGGCGAGCCAGCGTCAGGCTATGCGAAGCGCCGCTCATCTCGGACGCGGGCGCGACCGTGTACACGTCTCCCACCTCGCGCAAAGCCTCTTCGAGTTTGATGAGGCCGTCCGAGTGTATGCCGTCGTCGTTAGTCAACAGAATGCGTGTCATCACAAAAATAAACCGGCCAAGCGGACGTGTGATTCACTGCTGCCGTTCGCTCAGACGGTTGACCTGACGCTTAGGAATTTAACCTGATGCTTCTAAAGGGAATTTCCCTGACGGCTGACCAAGGTCGCTACAGTTTCCCCGCCAGAAGAATGCAAAAAGGAATGAAGCTTTATTAGTCGCGCGAGATGCGCGGGCGACCCTTCTTCTTATTACGCTTGCGCGCGAGAGCAGACTTGAGCTTTGCCTTCTGTCCCGGCGGCATAAAAAACGCGTGCTTCTTCGCATCCTTGATAATCTCTTCGGTCATCACACGACGCTTGAAGCGACGCAACGCGCTCTCGATAGATTCACCTTGATTAACATTTACTATCGCCATACTTCCGTACCAATCTCCCATTCAAAATTAGACTAGACCAAACTCAGTCAATGCCTTCGCTGACAATTTAACACGCCATAAACGGTCTGGGTCAAGCGGCCAGACGGGTTTCCAGAGATGAACCCTGCGAACGTGTCTCGGCGTTCGCAGGGTTCATCTGTAAAAGAAAGACCTCAAAAGCTTTTAAGCGGAAGCGACTGTGGACTTCTTGCTGCGGCCTATGCCCTGAATCTGAACCGGCTTCTCGCCCTTGATGTTCTGCTTATCGAGCACCATCTGCTGGTAAAGCTTACGCATCATCGCAGCCTCTTCGGCAGCCGTCTTCGGACCTTCCATCGTCGGCTTGTTCGGACGCTGCAAGTCAATCTCGTTCAGAATCATGCTGTGAGCCGCGTCATTAAGGGTGACTTCCTTGCCCTTCGCAAAGATTTCATGACGACCGTGATCCTGATACCACTTGGCCACGGTCGCATTCTGGTGCATGTGCTCGATGATATTTCTCCAGCCGATGCCCGTGTTGTAAGCGCAGAAAGAGATTTCGCCCTCCTGCGTGCCGTAAGGAATAATGCACATCTCCGTGCGCCGAAAATCGTAGTTGAACAAATCCTGAAACCACATCCCAGCGATGAAAAGAAAGTTCCAACGATCCGAACGACGCTTCTCAATGTCAGTCTTCGTACGCTCTCCGTCAACTTTGCCGTAGTCTTTGCCGGTCAGGCCGAAAGACTTGTCGAACTTCTTGAACAGCTCGTACAACGTGAAATGCGTCGGCGACTTGTAGGGATTATAGTGCTTCAAGAGCGTGAGACCCATCATCAGATTCGACATCCACTTGCCGCGCGCCGCGTCGGTGATCTTCTGCATGTCTTTGACGAGGCCGGGAATGTTGAGAAACTCCGGCACTGGATTCATCTCTTTCGTCTCTTTATCAATCATCACCGCCGTGCCGACGCCGCAGTTCGGATGGCAGCCGCAGGAGACCTGTCCCCATTCAGCATTGGGGCCATGTACGAGGTCTGCGAAGTCTGCGAATGCGCCCATCAGCGAAAGCGGAAACCAGTCGCGCGTCGGTTCAGTGATGCCGACCTGCTTTTTAACATCGTGCGCGAGATGAGAGAGCGTGTAACGCTGCTGCATACGACGCTCAGGCGTGATCTCTTCGTCACGACCCGTAAACGAAACGGGCTGGAACGAAAGAAAAGCGATCTTCTTAGGATTGTCGAGCGCGAAACGGATGATTGAGCCGACCTGATCGTTGTTGATGCCATTCACAAGCGTCGTCACCAGCACGATCTCGACGCCAGCTTCATGCAGGTTATTGATCGCACGCAGTTTCACGTCGAACAGATTACCTACCTGACGGTGGCTGTTGGCGTCGTTACCGATGCCGTCGAATTGCAGGTAGACGTAACGCAAGCCAGCTTCGGCAGCTTCGCGGCAGAACTCTTTGCTCTTGGCAAACTCGATTCCATTAGTCGCCGCCTGCACGCTGTTGTAACCGACCTTGCGCGAATACTTGACCGATTCTATGAAGTAAGGAGATATCGTCGGCTCGCCGCCTGAGAATTGCACCGACATCTGACGACGTGGCTTGATAGAAATGGCGTTATCGAGAATCTCTTTAATGTCCTCAAAACTCAGTTCATGCACAAAGCCGACTTGATTAGCATCCATGAAGCACGGATCACACATCATGTTACAACGGTTAGTCAAATCCACTGTGAGCACACTGCCGCGACCGTACTTGATCGTGCTTGAGCCATGATTGTGAAGCTTCTCGTCACTATGAGCCTCAATGTCTCTACCCGGAAACATAGCTTCGATGTGCGTCAGGAACTTCGAGTCCATCGCCATGAGGTCTTCAATGTGACCATGAACGGGGCAATCCTTAACCATCAAAATTTCGCCGTCGCGTTCGACGATTTGCGCTTTAATCTCGCCGACCTTCTCATTAAGTAGCACGCTCACATCTTTTTTGCCGCTGATAATTGCTTCGCGCGCCTCAATCACGCACTGCGGGCAGAGCGAATCGGTCGTGCGCGGCCAACCAAGTGTCGGTTTTGACTTTTGCCATGATTTGAGAAGCGGCTTTTCAGACCATTTGGGGGTGAAGGACGGATTCGGCTTGTATTTATTAACTGACTGAATCGCATTGAATATTCCGCCAGCAGCGACGGTCAAGCCTTTTTCAACGTGTTTGATAGCTTTCATGATTTTCCTTTTTATCTTTAAGATACAGAAGCGTGCGGGACTTACGCCGTTAAACTGTCGCATCTCGGCGGAAAGTGAAATGGCAACTTCTCAATAGCAAGACCTGTGCCGCCTCCAGCCACTGGTCGATATAACTGTTGGAATAGCAGAGTTTAGCTCCTCAAAGCTCTTGGCAATATGATTTTCGAATCAAGAGCATATGTGTCATTAACTGCCAAAATACAGGCCACCCTCAGCCCTGTTGCATTCTGACACCACAGGTTTTTTTCCAACCCGGCAATATATAGAAACTCTTCTTAATTACAGAATACGATTAGATCAGACATCAAATGCTTTTCTCGCTCACCTTTAACTGTCTGGGATACGGTTTTCCACATTGTGATAAAAATTTCCACCTGCTATCTGCCCTATTACCAAGATATCCCGTTGTGGTGCCCACATCGCGGATTTCCGTTCGCCTATTGTCTACCTAGAGGCACTATGATTTAACCTTACTTCAAGTAAATATTGAACTTACAGTCCCAACTTGTTGTAAAGAAAACTCTTTACACTATAATGCGACAGATGTTACAGTCCCGTCACTTTGCCCCTAAATGATTGATAGGCAAAGAATTGAAGGAGTTTATAAGCACATTACTTTGGGGCGTTCGCCTTTCATCGGCACACTATCTTGGGTTTTCGTCGCCAAAAAGACACAAGGCAATCCGGTTTAAAGTTCAATGGCAATCAAGTTCGGGACATCGGGCTGGCGCGCAATAATCGCTGATGAATTTACATTCGTCGGCGTGAGAATGGTCACACAGGCCATCTGTGAGCATCTACGCGCGAGCGGAACGGTTGAGAATAGCCCCATTATAGTCGGATATGACACCCGTTTTCTGGGCGAGCGTTTTGCCGCGGAATGCGTGAATGAGATTACCGCACGTGGTTTTCGCGCTCTTTTATGTAATGGGCCGACCCCGACGCCTACCATCTCATATGCGATTCGCAATGAAAAGGCTGCCGGGGCGATAAATTTCACGGCCTCGCACAATCCTCCAGAATACAACGGGATGAAGTTTTCAACGGCTGATGGCGCGCCTGCTCTGCCGGAGATTACAAAGCACGTCGAACAGTTAATAAGTGAGATTCGCGAACGGGGCTTGGACGCTCAGGCGGCTTCGGATGAGAAGAGCCGTGCCGAAGATTATGACCCACGACCGGGTTATCTGGCGGATATTGCAGGTAAGATCAATTTCGAGGTTATTGCGCGAAAGGGCGGTCGGTACGCCTTCGACCCGCTCTGGGGCACCGGAAGAGGTTATCTGAACGAAGCTTTGCGCATGCATGGAGTTGAAGTAGAGACGATACATGATTGGCGTGATGTGATGTTCGGCGGTCGCTCGCCGGAGCCGGAAGCAAGTCATCTGGATGAGTTGCGCGAAGCGATGGCGAAAAATGATTGCGCGCTGGGACTGGCAACAGACGGCGATGCAGACCGATTCGGCGTGCTTGATAAAGGCGGGGTTTTCATTACTCCTAATCAACTGATTGCAATTCTCTTTGACTACATGGCCGAGTCGCGCGGCTGGACGGAAGGGGTGGCTCGCTCGGTCGCCACTTCTCATCTGGTAGATCGCGTCGCCGAATCGCGCGGCCTGCCGGTTTACGAAACGCCGGTCGGCTTCAAATTTATCGGAGAGTTAATCAATGAAGACAAAATCATTCTCGGAGGCGAAGAGTCGGCGGGTCTTTCGATCAAAGGTCACTACCCGGAGAAAGATGGCATCCTTGCGTGTCTGCTCGCAGCGGAGGCGGTCGCGGCGCGCGGCGCGAGCCTGAGCGAGCAGTTGGAGGATTTGTACAAGCGCGTAGGCCGTATCGAATCGGGCAGAATCGGAGTTCGTTTGACGCCAGAGATTGCTGCCTCTCTTGCTGAGAGATTGAAACGCGAACCGTCGGAGATCGGCGGGCGCGCCATCGCGCGCGTGAACCGCGCAGATGGAGTGAAATTTATTTTCGATGATGGCGCGTGGCTCTTGATGCGTCCATCCGGCACAGAACCGTTGGTGCGTATTTACGCAGAATCGGAAACACAGAAAGACTTGGAGGTGCTCCTTGAACAAGGCCGCAAATACTTACTGGACTGACCATCGCCTGCGTGCGCAACGTGTTGCGTCTCGCCCGCTTCCAACTCTTGCTCCGGCTCGTGATCTCTCACGCGAACTGATCGGCACGCGCACGGAAGTTCGCCGTCGAGGCGGCATCATCCCGTCGTGGGTTATCTTTATGACCATTATCTTAGCGACGTTCGCGCTCTGTGTGTCGGTCACGCTGCGGACGCACGCGGAGATGAATTCGGCTTCACAGCAATATCAGAAGATGAATACAGAAGTCGAAGCGTTGCGCAACAATAACGCTGCTCTGGCAGTTGAAGTGGGCCGTCTGCGCAACGACCCGCGCGCCATAGAGTCTGCGGCACGCACGCGGCTGAACATGGTGCGCGCCAACGAAATCATTGTGCCGGTCGAATGAAGCCGTCGGGGAGGGCTTCATTTGAACTGGCGGCCATCGGGATTTATGCCCTGCCTGCTGCTTCCGCTTGCTCTGCCGCTTTGCTCCCTACTGACAAAGGTTCCTTCCGTTCTTGCGCGACGCGGGGTTGCCACCTCGCGCCGCGCTCCTTCTTTACAAAGATTTTTCACTTTATATGAAAGGCTTGCGCGCCGATATGAGCGAGTTTCGCTCTGCTGCGGCAGAGTTTCGCGTTGATATAATCAACTTTCACACTGTTTTAAGCAACTTTCACGCTGATATAGTCAACTTTCGCATTGATATGACCAACTTTCACCCTGCTTTAAGTGACTTTCACACTGATATGACCGGCTTTCACATTGATATAAGCGACTTTTCCGTTGTTTTGAGCAGCTTTCACGCTGATATGAGCGACTTTCGCACTGTTTCAACCAACTGCCACCTTGATATGACCAACTTTCTCATTGATATAACAAGCTCTTAAAGCATCTGTAGCGGTTCAGTATCAAATGAGGAGAAGAAAAACGGTTTCCCGCAAAGGCGGTGGTGGCGCAAAGAAAGCATTCAAGATAAAGCATCACTCAACATCTTTGCGCCACCAGCGTCTTTGCGGGAGATTCTTTTCCGAAAGAACATGTGGTTGACACTCCCGTGAGCGTCAACTAATATCGAATCCTCTTAATTTTATGAATAAGATAGCGCATCGCGCTGAACAACGGCGCGTTGAAACGTAAAGAGGTGTTATGCCTGAAACGAAAGAAACTGCATCGCCCGAACAAGCTGCCGTCGAGCGTTGGGAGCAGGAAACGCTGACTCCTGTGCTGAAGAAACGCCCGGAAAAAAAGGCGCGTTTCGAGACCGTTTCGCTCGAAGAGGTTAATCGTCTCTACACGCCAGCCGACGTGTCGGAGATAGACTTTGAGCGCGACATCTCTTTTCCCGGCGAGTTTCCTTACACGCGCGGCATACATCCGACGGGCTATCGCGGCAAGCTCTGGACGATGCGACAGTTCGCAGGCTTCGGCTCGCCCGAAGAGACCAACGCTCGTTTCAAGTATCTGATGCATCAGGGACAGACCGGGCTTTCGGTAGCTTACGATCTGCCTGCGCTGATGGGATACGATTCGGACTCGCCCTTGTCCGAAGGCGAGGTCGGCAAGTGCGGCGTCGCGGTCTCTTCGCTCGCGGACATGGAGATTCTGTTCGACGATATTCCGCTCGAAGAAGTGACCGTCTCGCAGACCATCAACGCGCCCGCTTCAATCTTTCTGGCGATGTATCTGGTGGTCGCAGAGAAGCAGGGCGCGGATTGGAAGAAGATTTCCGGCACGCTGCAAAATGATATTTTGAAAGAGTACATCGCGCAGAAGGAATGGATTTATCCGATTCGTCCGGGGATGAAGCTCGTCACGGATACATTCGAGTTCTGCACCGAACATGTGCCGCGTTACAATCCGATTTCTGTGAGCGGTTATCACATACGCGAGGCCGGAGCGACAGCTTTGCAGGAGCTTGCCTTCACTTTGCGAGACGGCATCGAGTATGTTGACTGGGGCGTGCGCGCAGGTCTTGACGTTGACGAATTCGTCCCGCGCATCTCTTTCTTCTTTAACGCTCACAACGATTTCTTTGAAGAGATTGCGAAGTATCGTGCGGCTCGCCGCATCTGGTCGCGCGTGATGCGCGAGAGGTTCGGAGCGAAGAGCGAACGCACCCTGCAGCTACGTTTTCACACGCAGACGGCTGGCGTCTCGCTGACCGTGCAGCAGCCGCTCAACAACATCGTTCGCGTGGCGATACAGGCACTGGCGGGCGTGCTCGGCGGCACTAATTCACTGCACACGGACTCTTACGATGAAGCTCTCGCGCTCCCAACCGATAGCTCTGCTCTCATCGCCCTGCGCACGCAGCAGATAATCGCGGAAGAGACGGGCGTGCCGAATACGATTGATCCGCTCGGCGGCTCTTACTTCGTCGAATCGCTGACGAAGAAAATGGAAGACGGCGCGCTCGATTATTTCGAGAAGATAGACGCGATGGGCGGAATGGTCGAAGCTATTGAAAAAGGTTTTCCGCAGCGAGAGATTCAGGAATCCGCTTATCAATATCAGAAGGCGGTCGAGCGCGGCGAGCAAACAATCGTCGGCGTCAACAAATATCAGATGGCAAATGAGTCGTCGGAGATTCAGATTCTAAGCATTAACGAAGGCGTGCGTGAGAGCCAGATGGCGCGGCTCGATCAGACACGCACACGGCGCGACAAAGGAGCGGTCGCAAACGCGCTCGAACGATTGAAGCGGGCGGCGAGCGAAAACGAGAACACGATGCCTGCGACTATCGAGGCCGTGCGCTCATACGCGACGCTCGGCGAAGTCTGCGACGCATTGCGCGATGTGTACGGTCTTTATGAAGAGCCTGCTTTTTAAGCTGATGCTCTCTTTTCTAATTTGAAAGGATAAAAGGAAACCGAATGCGCTATTTGACAGTGATGCTATCTCTGCTTCTCTTCCTGAGCGGCTCTCCGAATCTTGCCGTGGCAAAGATGAAAGGCAGGGACGAGGCGGTTATTATTGAAAAGAAAACTATCGTCATCATTCGTCGCGGGAAAATTGCGAGAGATTTTCCTGAGAAGAAACGCGCCACTCTCAGCTATCCCGTCATCAAAGGCGGACTGAGCAATCAAGCCGTCCTCAACAAAGTGCGTTCACTTTTGCAGGTCGAAAATATCTTTGACACCTCTATCGAAGAATACAGGGAGGACACGTGGCTCTATGAGTTCGATTATAAAGTTAATTACAATAAGAATTATATTCTCGACCTCACTTTCGAGCAGAGCGGTTCGGGAGCTTACCCGGACACGCAGCAAAAACATCTCGCCATCAACCTCAAGACAGGCAATCTGATTAAGGCCACAGATATTTTCAAACAGGATTCTTTGGAAAATCTGGCTGCGATGGTTAACAAAAAGCTGCAAGCTGAAATCAAAGAGACGCTTGATGATGTTGCGCAGAACAAAGATTATGACGCCGAAGAGAAGAAAAGTATTCCTGAGATGTTTGAGAACTTGAAGTTTGAGGCTAAAGATTTAGACGAGTTTTCCATCAACGATAAGGGCATCACCTTCTTGTACGATGCGGGTTTCCCTCACGTAGCTCAAGCGTTGCAGCCCGTCGGGCGATATTTTTTCAGCTATGCCGAACTCGGTTCGTATCTCAAACACAAAGGCTCGGCAGCAAGCCTGATTCAATAGCGGTATCGAATTATGAGCCAAAGAAAAATCCGTGTCCTCGTCGCCAAGCCCGGGCTGGATGGACATGATCGCGGCGCGAAAGTGATTGCGCGTGCGCTGCGTGATGCAGGGATGGAAGTCATTTACACCGGACTCAGGCAGACGCCGGAGATGATTGCCGCCGCCGCAGTGCAGGAGGACGTGGATGCAGTCGGCGTCTCAATCCTCAGCGGCGCGCACAACACGCTCTGCCCGCGCATCATCTCACTGCTCAAAGCGGAAGGGATGGATGATTGCCTCGTCCTCGTCGGAGGCATCGTGCCGCAGGACGATATTCCGCGCCTCAAGGAACAGGGCGTCGCGGAGGTTTTTCTGCCCGGCACTTCGACCGAAGATATTGTTCGATTCCTACGCGCCAACGTCAAACCACGCGAATGACAGAAGCAGCGAACGAAGCAAACTCACGTGCGATTACCATAGAGCAAAAGGATTCGTGCGCCATCGTTCGTCTCAATCGCCCTCAAGAACGTAATCCACTCTCTGTTTCAACGCTCGAAGAATTAGATGAAGCCGTCTCCGCGCTCACAAAACGCGAGGACATCAACGCCATCATCTTCACGGGCGCTGGAGACGTTTTCGCTTCAGGCGCAAACATACGCGAGCTTTCAACGCTCACGCCGGAATCCGCCGGAGCCTTTGCGCATCTCGGACAGCATCTCTTTCAAAAAATAGCAGACGCGAAGGCTGTGACTATCGCAGCCATCAACGGTTACTGCATGGGCGGCGGCTTAGACCTCGCGCTCGCGTGCGACCTGCGCTGTGCTTCGTCGAGCGCGGTCTTCGCGCATCCGGGCGCGCGTCTTGGAATCATCACGGGCTGGGGCGGGACTCAGCGTCTGCCGCGCCTGATTGGAACGGCTCGCGCGCTTGAGATGTTCACGACCGCTCGCCGCATGACGGGTGTCGAAGCTTACGAGACAGGCTTAATCAATCTAATCTGCGACCCCGTGCTTGACGGCGCGCTTGAGCTTTTGAACCGAAGATGAGAGAAGCAAATAATATTGATCGCCTTTTGATTCGCAGGCGTCCGGCGGGCTGGCCTGTCATGCGTCAGTGGTGGGGCAAGCTGCTCTTCATGCACTGGCCTATAGACGCGGAACTTTTGCGACCGCTGATTCCGAAACGTTTGACGATTGATACATTCGACGGCAAAGCGTGGATCGGCGTCGTGCCGTTTACGATGTGGGGCATACGACCATCTTTCGCGCCGCCCTTGCCCGGCCTCAGCGCGTTTCACGAGCTTAACGTTCGCACCTATGTTCACTGTGACGGCGTGCCCGGCGTGTGGTTCTTCTCGCTCGATGCCAACAACGCCCCTGCGGTCTGGGCTGCGCGAAATTTTTTCGCACTTCCATATTTCAACGCGCGTATAACTTTGGAAGAGCGGGATAAAACCATCAAATACACTTCGACGCGCACGCATAAAAGCGCGGCTCCTGCGAAGCTTGAAGCTACGTGGAATATCAGCGAGAGCCTTGAGGAATCCGCGCCCGACTCACTGACTTTTTTTCTGACCGAGCGATACTGCCTCTACGCCGCGCGAAAGGAAAAGCTCTATCGCCTCAGAATCTTTCATCCCCCGTGGCCTTTGAAACAAGCGAGCCTTGCATCATCTCACACCACGATGGTCGAAGCCCTCGGACTCCCCGCACCCGTTGGCGAGCCGCTGCTTCATTATGCGGAGGAACTCAAAGTGGACATCTGGCCGCTGGTTAAAGTTTAAAATGGAGGCACAGAGACACAGAGATAAAAACTCATAGCGGGTTACAGATGAATGATGCCGAAGCTAGCTTCACGTGAGGGGCCTTGCAAAGTTTACGATTTACCGCTTTGCACAATATCTATCAAAGCATTCAACTTCTCATCTGTATGTTGCTGCGACTCTGCGATAACAGCTACCACTCTATTGATATGTTCCTGCTGGCGCGAGATGCTTTGAACCTGCACAGTTAATGCTTGCACAGCTTCATCTGTTCGGGACTGTGACGCTCTGAGGGCATCCATATCTATTGAGAATTGAGCTTGCCGCTCTTCGATCTTCTGCATATTGGCGGAGAAATTCGCCTGTTGTTGCAGGATGAAGTCCATTGTTCGCTGGCGGTCTTCGTCTGTCATTCGCATGTCCTTTGTGGATGGAGTCTAGCCCGATATTATTACTGTTTTCAATTGGAGGCACTCTACCTGACGGTCAGGTTTCTGCAATGACCGGCAATTGCAAAGTTTACGATTTACCGCTTTGCACAATATCTATCAAAGCATTCAACTTCTCATCTGTATGTTGCTGCGACTCTGCGATAACAGCTACCACTCTATTGATATGTTCCTGCTGTTGTGCGATTCGTGCGACAGTTGCATCTGTTCGCGCCAGAGCTTCGCGCAATGATTCTAAGTTGGCAGCAAACTGTGCTTGATTAACGGCGAGCTGCGATTGCTGCTCTTCCAGCTTCTGCATGTTGACAGAGAAGTTCGCCTGCTGTTGCAGAATAAAATCCATTGTTCGCTGGCGGTCTTCGTCTGTCATTCTTGCCTTTCGTGTAGCGGAATCCGAAATATAAAAATCAGATTGCAAGCGCGGGCACATGATATACATCACACGCCTGCCCTTGCAAGCAAATACCAAGTTGCATAATAAAAGAAGGAAGAGCGGGGGCAAGCCGCCCTTCCTAACCCTTGAGACAACATGAATTGAATCACTCAACTCACATCGTCTCATAGGTCAGGAAGGAGGGCTTGCCCCCGCTCTTTGTTTCCCTTTTTATTTCTTCAGGAAGCGTGCGATGCCCTGCTGGCAATCTTCTGTCATGCGCGCGATGGCGTTGACATCCACTCCGGCTTCGAGCGCGGCGTCGAAGGTCATCGAGTCCATGTGGTAGAGCAGTCGCTTTGAAAGCATGACGGCGGAGCGGCTGACCTTTTCAAAACTGCGTGCGAAGTTTTCCACTTCCGTTTCAAAGGCGTCGTCGTTAAACACGTGATTGACGAGGCCGACGCGCTCGGCTTCCGTCGAGCTGATTTCGCCGCCGCGTGTGATTAGCTCGAAGGCGCGCTTCTCGGACACGTTGCGCCGCAGGATAGCCATCACCATCGCGGGCACGAATCCGATTTTCACTTCGGGATAACCGAAGCGCGCGGAAGCCGCAGCTAATACCATGTCGCAGGCCGTCGCGAGGCCGCATCCGCCAGCCAGCGCTCGCCCGCGCACGGCGGCGATGACAGGCACGCGCACGCGGCGAATCTGCTTGAACAGCTCCATCAGAGATGCCGCGTCTTCAAGATTTTCCGTGATTGAGCTTTCGGAGATTTTTTGTAAGGCCGTGAGGTCTGCGCCGGAACAAAAATCCGCGCCCGCTCCGGTGATGACGACGGCTCGCACCCCATCTTCCCTGTCCGCTTCGTGCAACGCATGCTTGAGGCCGTTAATCAATGCGTCGTTCAGCGCGTTGCGTTTGTCCGGGCGGTTGAGAGTGATGCGTGCAATCGTTCCCTCAACTGCGTAGAGCACTTCTTTGTCTGTTTCGCTCATAAAAAATTTCTTACACGCCCAGAAAGCTCAGAAGCGCGGCGGTCACTTCCGCCTGAGCCTCCTGCTGCACCCAGTGCCCGGCGGTCACAAGCCGCACTTCATGATACGGCGCGTCAATGTAGCGGCCTACTCCGCGCACAGTCTCAGGCACGATGGCGTGATCGCGCTCGCCGAAGATAAAGAGCGTCGGCACGCGCACGGCCTCTTCGCTCGCTCCTTTCTTCTCAGGTTTGAGACGAAGGAAAAGGTTGAAGACATTCGCTCGATAATAATTGATGGCGGCGGTCAGCGCGAACGGCTCGCGCAGAGCCTTTTTGTAAACGGCGATGTCCGTCTGCGTAATCGTGCCCGGTCGCATGACTGTGTTGGCGAACATCTTATCGAGCGAGGCAAAGTCATTGCGGCTTATCAACCATTCGGGCAGGCGCGGGATTTGAAAGAAGAGCATGTACCAGCTTCTCAAAGCCTGTTTGATGGACATGTTCCTGCGCCAGACGGCGGGCGGCGGGACTTGCAGCGCGGCGAGACGGGATACGTACTCAGGATGTTTCAGCGCGACTGCCCACGCGACGCCCGCGCCCCAGTCATGCCCGATGACCGCCGCCTCGTCCCTGCCGAAGTGGCGTATCAACCCCGTCACATCATCAACCAGCGCGTCAACTCTGTAATCCTCGACACGCTTCGGCTTGTCGCTCAAGTTATAGCCGCGCATGTCCGGCGCGACTACTGTGAAATGCTCGCCGAGCGACATCAACTGGTGCCGCCACGAATACCAGCATTCAGGAAAACCGTGCAGCAAAATAACAAGCTGTTCGCCGCTTCCCTTCTGCGCGTAATGTAAGCGCACGCCGCCGATCTGCGCATAGCCGTGCTGGATGGAATCAATATCAATCAGAGCTTCGCTCATAAAAAAGAGGTGATAAGTGATACGTGATGAGTGATGAGAAGCAAGCTAATATTAATAGCTTGCTTCTCATCATTCTGTAAGTCCGAATGCGCGTGCTTCCGTATCGGGCAGCTCAATCTGCATCCTGAGAAGCGCGGTCGAAAAAGTCTTGCCCTGCGCGTCTGTCATCAACGAGAGAGTGCCGCCGCCGTCAAGGCTTTCGTGAAGCAGGAAGTTGAGCGCAGACAGGTTCGGCAGCTCAAAACGCTTCACGTCTCCCTTGCAGATGCCCTCGAAATGTTTTTTGACGCGTTCGGCAGTCACTTCGCGCACGAGCAACGGGTAATACTCATCGCGCAGAGCGATGAGTCCGACATTCGCCGTGTCCCCTTTGTCGCCGGAACGCGCGTGAGCAAGTTTAGTTAATTGAATCTTCATGATCTTTTCTGATGGAGCAAGAGCCAGTAAAAGCCGACGACGACGAGGGCGTGTGTGATTGTACCGTCTGCAACCAGCGCTGGCACGTCTGCGAGTGGCACGAGGCGGACGGCTGTCTGCTCGGTCGAATCGAAGACTGGCGCGGTCTTGAATGTCACATCATGCGCGAGAAAAGTGTGAATCCAGTTATCTTGAATCGCGGGATTCGGGCGCGTCTTGCCTAAGAACGTAATCTCGCGCGGCTCGTAGCCGGTCTCTTCAAACAGCTCGCGCGCGGCAGCTTCTTGCGGCGACTCGCCCGCGTCAACCATGCCGCCGGGAATCTCAAGAGTAATCTCTTCCGTCCCGTGACGGTACTGCTCGATCATCACGATCTCATTGCTTGCCGTGAGCGGGACGATATTTATCCAATCGGGAGCTTCGATGCAATAGAAATCATGCACGGCTCCATCGCGCGGGCTGCGGCTTCTGTCGCGCCTGACCTGAAAGACGCGGCAGTCTGCAATCGTCTCGGACTCAAGACGTTTCCACTCTAACTCCTCAGCGCGGCTCAAGCTTCCATGACCTCCACGCGCGGCGTGATCTCTTCTTTGGGAATCAGCGCAGGCCAGTAAGCGACTATCTCTTCGACCTTCGGGCGGCCTCCGGCAAAGCCTGTCACTCCGGGCGGGCCTGTCAGAATCAGCGGCGCAATCTCTTTGGTAAATCTCTCGACCGCTTTGCGATCTTCTCCGCGCACGCCGACGCGCAATTGTACTTCTGCGATGTCTGGCGAGGGCGCGCCCGCGAGCGGCCCGTGCGTCGCATTCACGCCGACGTATTCGGTCAGAATTTGATCGAAGCGCAAGCCCAAACGTTCGAGCCGCCCGCGCAGGATTTTATCCGCCGCCTGCGCTTTCTCGTAAGCCTCAGGCCAAGAATAGACGAGCGTGCCGACGGCTTTGTATCCGGCGGAATAGCTGATCGAGACTTTCAGAAATTCGGTCGCGGGGCGTCCCTTGATTCCATAAACGCGAACGCGATTCTCGCCCGCGTCCTGCAAGTGAATCGTCGAAAAATCCGCGACGCAATCGGGCGTGATGTACTCGTGCGGGTCGCCCATCTCGTAAAGCAACTGCTCTTTGATGCCCTGCACATTGACGCGCCCGCCCGTGCCTTCGTGCTTGGTGACAGTGAACGTGCCGTCGGGCGTGGCTTCGACAATCGGAAAGCCGACGTTGGTTAAGTCCGGAATGTTACGCCAGTCGTACTGGCAGTTGCCGCCTGAGCTTTGCGCGCCGCATTCGATAATATGTCCGGCGATTGTGCCGGCAGAGAGCCTGTCCCAGTCGTCCTCACGCCAGCCGAATTCGTGTATGAGCGGAGCAAGCGTGAGTCCGGTGTCGGTCGCGCGTCCTGTGATGACGACCTGCGCTCCCTGATTAAGAGCTTCGACCATCGGCCACGCGCCCAGATAAACGTTCGCGCTCTGTATCCTCTCACGCACGTTTGAGAGTGGTTCTTCCGTGTCCATGTTGCGCAGTTCTATGCCGCGCGAGAGCAGCTCGTCAAGGCGAGACATGATGTCGTCGCCCATCACCAGACCGATGCGAAATTTGCCGCCGAGTCCGAGTTCATGCGCCGCCGCGCGGACGGCTTCGGCGCAGCCATCGACGTTGACGCCTCCGGCATTGGCCGTGACGCGTATATTTTTTTCGACGCAGGCCGGAAGAATTTGCTTCATCAGAGGCACGAAGTCTCGCGCGTATCCGGCGTTCGGGTCGCGCGCTCGCTGCTTCTGCATGATAGACATCGTGACTTCGGCCAGATAGTCGAGCATCAGATAATCTATCGGCCCTTCAACGACCTGACGCACTGGCGCGTCGAGCATGTCGCCCCAGAATCCCTGTCCGCTTGCGACGCGAATCATCTCTTTCATAAAAAAAAGTCCCAAGTCCCAAGTCCCAAGTTTCAAATCAAGCTCTTGACTTGAGACTTGGGTCTTGGAACTTGGGACTTGTTGTTAAATTCAGCTCTGGGAGTCTTCGTCGGCGGCTCGATGGCTTCCTCTGAATCCACGCCGCGAAACGTATCTCCCTAAATCCCTTTGCGGCGATTACTCATGCGACGCTTGCTCCCGGTTTTGACCCGGCCAGTGCCGCTGGCGCCGGTCGCCGTGAAGGAAAACTCGCGCTTCTCGCCGGGGACGCTCATCATCGTCACGCGACCGCCGGACATGCGCGCGCGAAGCGAGACTGCCGGAAGCGGTGGCGGCGATTGCGAAGCAGGTATCTGCGTCCTGTCGCCAAACATCATCGTGACGCCTGTGTAACCGCGCGTCGTGACAGCCGTGACAGTCCCATTGACGGGCGTGCCGCCTCCGTCTGGCGTCAGCACAAATTGATTTCCGGTGACGACGATAGTAGCCGGGCCATTTAATCCGCCTTCCGGATAATTGACGTTGCCCGTATAGGTGCCGGAGAGGTCTGTCTGCGTCTCGCCGGGAACATATGGGGCTCCCGCTACCAACACCTTTTTAGTGTCAACGCCTGCGTCCATGCTGGCGTTCGTGGCACGGTTGCGACGACCGCGACGACCGCGACGACCGCGACGACCCGCGCTCATATTGGCGTTGCCCGTAGTCATATCGCCAGACGCGTTGCCGGACGTGTCGCCGGACATGTTGGCGTTCGCGTCCTGACCGCCGCTCATATCGCCGGACATGTTGGCGTTGCCGGAGGCCTCGCCGCCAGCCATATTCGTGTTCGCGGGTCGGTTGCGGCGACTCTTACGGCGACTGCTGCGTCCCTTATTCGTATTGCCGGACATATTGCCGGACATGTTCGAGTTCGAGGTCATCATGCCGCCACGTGTGGTTTCATCATCCTGCATATTTGCGTTTGAATTCTGCGGCTGGCTATGCGCTGACGATACAACGAGGTCAGCGCAGACGAGTGCCACGCAGGCGACAAACACAAACAACAGACCGATATTTCGTCTAATGTTGCTGCTCTTGCTCACGGATGTTTCTCCTTTTGTGTTGTATCGCGCACGTGCTTCAAAAAAAAAAGCGCGCGGTACTGAGTAAATTACTGGCAAACGTCCCGGCTCATGCCCGGATAGAGACCGTCGCCTTGTATGTCAAACTACAGCAGGCGCGCTGCTTGCGCGTGCCTTTCCGCCTACTGCCTGCCACCTGCACCGGCAGTAAGAGGCGGTGAAGGCTAAAAACAAGAAATGAATTAACTTAACGGGGACATAGTTTCGCACAATAAACTGTCTCTTTGCACGTAATTTTTTACAGAAAGCCACGTCAGTGGCTTTCTTGGTCTTTGTACTTTGGTCTTTGGTCTTTGATGTTTTGCTCAACTTGAATTTTGAGATTCAAGGTTGAGTCGCGTGCAAAGTCCACAAACCAAAGTATAAAGACCAGCTTTAAATTAAAGCTTGAGGCAGCACGAATTGCCCGACGTGCGGCCCGCCATAGTTCAAGCCGACGCGTAGAGCCAGCTCAAGCGCATCTCGCGTCTCTTCCGGCGCGATGACCGCGTCCACAAAGCCGCGCGCCGCAGCGAATTTGGCATCGAGCTGCTGCTCGTAACTCTCGCGCACTTTCAACATCTC
The DNA here is from genome assembly GCA_964246305.1 of uncultured Pyrinomonadaceae bacterium. Taxonomy (GTDB): domain Bacteria; phylum Acidobacteriota; class Blastocatellia; order Pyrinomonadales; family Pyrinomonadaceae; genus JACMLC01. The sequence continues at coordinate 59,545 of CAXTPS010000009.1, read as the reverse complement.
TGCCTCAAGCTCATCATCCGGCTTCGCTCCCTCTTTCTTCAACTTCTCAAGCTGAGTCCCGAAGAGAGCCTGCACTGCGGAATCGCCTTCCATCACGCCCATGCGTCCGGTCGGCCAACTGAAAATAAAATCAGGGTCAAATCCCTGCCCGGCCATCGCGTAATATCCCGCGCCCGAAGCATGATTGATGGTCAAAACTATTTTCGGCACAATCGCCGTCGCCATCGCTTCGACAAAACGCGCGCCCGCACGGATGATGCCGGAATGCTCCGCTTCGGCTCCGACCATAAAGCCCGAAACGTCCTGTATGAAAAGGAGCGGAGTCTGATGACGATTGCAGGTGTCTATGAAGTACGCCACCTTTTCCGCAGAGTCCGCGTAGATGATGCCGCCAAAGCGCGGCGGCGCGCCCTGCACTCGCACCATCCCGCGATGATTGGCGATGATGCCTACCTGTATGCCGCGTATGCGTGCGTGGCCTGTGACCATCTCCTTCGCGTAATCCGCTTGAAACTCGTCGAAGTGTCCGCCGTCCAACAAACAGTCGAGCACGTCGCGCATGTTGTAAGGCTGGCGATGATCTGCCGGGATAATGTCGTAGAGGTCTGATGCGGGGCGCGCCGCTTCCACGCTCTCCGTGATCGAGACGGCGGACTGCGGCTTGACCGGAAGTTCTGTCACGAACTCCCTGATCTTAGCGACGCATGTTTCGTCGTCCGGAACACGATAATGCGCGACGCCTGAAACGGCGTTGTGCGTGCGCGCCCCACCCAAAGTCTCATTATCAATCGTCTGCCCGGTTGCGCCCTTGACCAGATTGGCTCCGCCCAAGCCCATGAACGAAGTGCCTTCGACCATCACTATGAAATCAGAGAGCGCGGGCAGGTAAGCTCCGCCAGCGATGCACGGCCCCATCACGGCTGAGATTTGCGGAATCTTCAAAAACCGTCGCATGATCGAGTTGTAATAGAAGATACGCGACGCGCCGTACTGCCCCGGAAAGACTCCGCCCTGATATGGCAGGTTCACGCCCGCGGAATCCACCAGATAGATAATCGGCACGTGCGAGCGCATGGCGATCTCCTGCGCTCGCAGGATTTTCTTAATCGTCTCAGGCCACCACGAACCGGCCTTGACCGTCGCGTCGTTGGCGACGACGACGACCTCGCGCCCGTCAATTGAGCCTATCACCGTGACCACGCCTGCGGACGGAGCCGCACCGTTGTACTCGTCATAAGCGACGAGCAGGCCGATCTCCTGCATGTATGCGTCGGGGTCTAAGAGCAGCTCTATGCGCTCCCGCGCGGTGAGCTTGCCCTGCTGGTGCTGACGCTCGATCTTGTCGGGGCCGCCGCCGCGCCTGAGCTTCGCTTCAAGCCGCTTCAAGTCCCCGGTCAAATCGCGCAGGCGCGTGCGTGTCTCTTTGGAAACTGGAATTTGCTCAACGCCTTCCGGCATGCTTTGGAATCCGTGCTGGCGGCTGCGCGCAATTGCCCCGCGCCCTCTGACCAGCAGCCGTTTTATGAAAAATTGCTAAAGCTTCGAGATGGCCTCAAAATATCACAGGAGGGAGGCGGAAGACAAAGCGTGAGAAGTCAGGAGACAAGCCAAGAGAAGTCAGGAGACAGAATACAGGAGTCAGAAGGAAGAGTTACGTTGCGAGTGTGAAGCGAAGCAGGGGCAGCGTGCGGCCTGCGCGAATTGTTGAAGCAGTCTCTCCGACGCGCCTCGCGCCCATCGCTTTGTAGAAAGCTTCTGCGAACGGGTCGCTGTTGATGACCATTTCTTGAGAGCCAAGCTGTCGTGCGGTCTCGACGGCATGCGTCCAGAGAATCTTTCCGCAGCCCCTACCAATCGCATCAGGCTCGACGAACAGATGCACCAACTCCACATCACCGGCAGCTTGCCTCTCAAGACTATAAAATCCCCACAACCTTCTCTGCTTTTCCAACACGAAAGTCGGATGAGAGGCAATGTGTTCAGGCGTGATGGTCAGCTCTGCGCGGCATGCCTCAAGAAATTCCGAGTCGTAACCCCAATGGCTTTTAGAGCGCAAGGCAAGTTCTGTGAGACACGCAGCCTCACTTTCAACCGCGAGACGCATACGTTCGGTTTCATTTGTAACTGCACTTGTCACTTAGAGCTTCTGATGTTTTGCGAAACGCTAATAAGCTTGCTTAAAATTATTATCGCCTGGGAACGGAGCGCAAGTCTTTCAGCAATCTGGAAATATTTGCTGTCGCCGGCAATCCTTCAAGCATGAGCACGCGCGAGCCGGATTGCACTATCAAAACTCGCCCCTCTTTAGTTTCCATCTGTGTCTGCCTCACGGGCGTTTGTATCGAGGCGGAGGATTCAACCGGAGTTGAAGACGGATAGCGTCGCTTGCTGCGCTCGACATAGCCCGCGTAAAACTCGTTGGCATCCTGTTCCGTGTCCCACGCGGTCATCTGCGCCAGCATCACTTCGCCCTTCGGTCCTTCATAGACAGCGTAGCGGTCGCCGCCCCAACCCGCCGCAGCCTTCTCTGACTCGCTCGATGATTTCAGGTATTCATCCAGAATCAGGTAGTAGCTCCACTCACCGTTGACATCATAATCAACGCGCTTCCAGCCTTTGCCCAGTTGCACGGAGATGTCCGCCATCTCGACTTTGACAGGGGCTTCGCGCGCGAAATATTTATCCGTGTGCAGAATCTGTTCGGTGGATTGCGGCAAGGTGGTGAAAGCCTGCGAGACCTCTTTCCAGCCGCCGCGCGCGTAAAGCCGCGTGACGAACTGCATTCCCTGCGTATATGGAAAAAGCAGGGACTCGCGCAGGGCGCGCGGCGCGCTCTCGATCTTCTCGTTAGCCGAAGCAGCAGTCCCGCCCATGGATTTCATAAAATCCCGCGCACGTTCAGGCTTGCGCAGGATGTACTGCATCATCGCCAACGTCGCGTCGCCTTCGATGAGAGCGTGAACGGCAAGCTCTGCATCGGAATCTCCCTTCGGCCATTTATCAAAACGGCGCAGGTTGAAATGTTGATCCTGCAAAGCGTGCGTCAGCTCGTGCGCCATCACGGGCAGTTGCCCCTCAAGCTCTATCCAGTCTGCAAGATAAAACTGCTGCGCCTTCGGGTCGTAATAGCCTGCGACCTGCTCGGACAGGAGGCCGATGAGGAACGGGCGATATTGAAAATCGTTCGGCACCAGCCCGAGCTTTTTGAGCGAGATTTCAGTCGCATGCATCTCTGCGGGCGTTGTCTCTTCGTCAAGATTTTTGACAATCATGTGTTCGATGTCCGCGCGCGACTGCGCTCCGCTTTTGACCGGACGCAGGATCGGCAGGCTCCTGATCTCGCTCGTCTCGCGCAAGACTTCTTCTGTCGCCGCAGTAATCGCCGCGCTCCTCGCGCTGGCGGGCGTGACGGCTGGAGCGGTCTGCTGCGCGCTGGCGGGCAGGGCTGCGAACACGCCCGCGAGAATCGAAAATGCGATGAGAACTGCAATCACACGGAGTCTGATTTTCTTTGACATCTGAAACCTTTCGCTCTTATAGTCCGCTACAAAGTTACCGGAAAATTATTGTACCTGACTCACAGCCGTGCTGCACTATTTGAAAGCGTGGGAGGCGTTGCCTGAAGATGTCGAATTCAACCGGGACCGATGCATTTAGCGAAGAGATTGAGTGGGACGAGACTATCTTGCGCGTGCGCTATTCCGAGACGGACAAGATGGGCGTCGTTTATCACGCGAATTATCTGGTCTGGTTCGAGATTGGCCGCACGGAGTTTTGCCGCGCACGCGGTTTCTCTTACCGCGAGATGGAAGAGAACGACAACGCTTTTCTCGTCGTGGTGGAAAGCTACTGCCGTTACAAATCCCCCGCCTACTATGACGACGAGCTGATCGTCCGCACGCATATCACTGAACTGCGCCGCCGTTCGCTGCGCTTCGGCTATGAGATCGTCCGCCTCTCAGACGGGCATGTCATCGCCGAAGGTGAAACCGGCCACCTCGTCACAGGGAGCGACGGTCGCGTGCGCTCATTCCCGGAAGGCTACAAACAACTCCTCTCATCCGTCCCCGCAGAGGCACTACACATGACAGAGCCTCCCGCAGAGCGTGTGCCGGAAGATGTTGCGCCTGACTAAGAGAGGAGTCAGAAGTCAGGAGTCAGGAGACAGAATAAAAACTATGCCTTTCCTTCTGACTCCTGACTCCTGCTTTACGCTTCATGTTTGAGTGAGAGGCGAGAGATTTCGCGTGCGCGTCCCGTGGTTTCGTCAATGTCTATTACTGCGGCGCAGATGCGTACATCGCCGGTGGAATGCTCCGCGCGTTTGGTCGTGACCGAGGTGAAGCGCGCGAGCACATCTTTGCGATCCATTCCGATGACGCCGGAGTAGCTGCCGGTCATCCCGATGTCGGTCAGGTAAGCAGTGCCGTCAGTCAGAATCCTCTCGTCCGCTGTCTGCACGTGCGTGTGCGTGCCCACGACGGCTGAAGCGCGTCCGTCAAGATACCAGCCCATCGCGACTTTCTCAGAGGTCGCTTCGCAGTGCATGTCAACCAGACGCACTTTCACTTCGGGCGAGAGCGAATTGATAAGCTCGTCTGCGGCGCGAAAAGGATCATCCGCGGGCGGCATAAAGACCCGGCCCATCAATGAGAGGACGGCGACCTGTGTGCCACGCACTTCTCCGACCCACATCCCTTTGCCCGGAGTGCCGGGCGGATAGTTGGCCGGACGAAGCAGTCGCGGCTGCTTGTCTATGTACGGGATGACTTCGCGCTTATCGAAGATATGGTTGCCGGAAGTCATCACGTCAATACCGCTTTCAAAGAGTTCATCCGCGAGACGCGGCGTGATGGAAAAGCCTCCGGCCACGTTCTCCGCATTCATCACAGCCAGATCAATCGCGTGCTGCTCGCGCAAGTCCTGTATACGCTCAAGCACGGCCAGCCTGCCGGGACGCGCCACCACATCGCCTATCATCAATACTTTCATCTGCTACTCTTTCATAAAAAAGTGATAGGTGATGGGTGATAAGAGAAAAACCGTTCTTTCTCATCACCTATCACCTATCACCAACTTTGCTGGTGGAGGGAAATCCGCGTTGGCCGTTCCGCAGCCGTAATTGAACCTGCGTGAACAGGTGGGTGACCTTTTAAAGAGCCGCAGCCTCTGGCATTTCCTTAACGATGAAGGAATGCACCGGCTAATTTTGCGGCATCGGTCTCCCTATTTTACGACGTTGGCTCAATCATCGTAACTCGGTGACGAACCCCGCAGAAGTAACTCCCCCCGCCGGAAAGAATACTAACATAAAAAAAAGTCTAGAGTGTAAAGTCTGGAGTCTGGAGTCAAAAAAAAATTCCCTCTCTTGACTTCAGACTCTGGACTCCAGACTTTATTAGGTGAAAGCGATGGTGCTGGTCTGGGCTTGCTGCTCGGCGGTGCTGCGAGCTTTGAGCAGGCGGTCTAGCATCTCCGCGCATTCTGTGCTGCGTGAAGCGAGTTGAGAGTCGGCCTGTTCATGCAAACGCTTGAGGCGATGCAGTTCATCGGCGATATGCAGCGCGGCGAGAATCGCTACCTTGAGCGAATCAACCGTGAGCGTGCCGGAAGAAATCTCGCGCATGCGATTATCAACGAACTCCGCGAGCTGTGTGATGTACTCGCTGTCGCCGTCCGAGCGTATGTTGTAAGTCTGGTTGTAAATCTCGACACGGATGGTCGGCGTCGTCGCTGTATCCATATTGCCTTTGCCGAGACCGATGCGGCTATCTCCGGTTTTCATTTGCGAACTGCCTCCGCCATTTCAGGATCGAGCGCAGCGATAGCATCGAGCATCGCCTCGACCTTCATCCGAACGATGTCGCGGTCTGAGAGCAATCGCTCGACCTGTGATTCGAGCCGCTCTTTCTCGCTGAGCAGGCTGCCCAGCTCGCGACGAATCGAAGCAATCTCGCGCTCCAGGCCTTCCTTCTCCTGACGAAGTGTTTTCGTCAGCTCGATGGTGCGGTAAATCTTGTCTTCAAGGTGCGAGAATTTTTCCAATCCCGATAATCCGACCATCACTTTTCTCCAGAGGAACCGTTGCGGCGCGTTAGACGAACTTTTTTGATTATGCTCCCGCGACGTGCGAGAGCGCAAGACTCAAATTGCACAATACAGAATTCAGGGGTCAGAAGACAGAATAAAAACGATTGCCGGACGTTCAAGCTGTCTGCCGTTTACATTTCGTTTCATCTCAGACTCTCTGTTGCGCGTTGAATTTTTCTTCGAGCGCCCCCACGATGCGCTTGTGCATCTCGTCAACCTCTTCATCACGCAGCGTCTGCTCGTCAGCGCGATATTCGAGCCTGAGCGTCACGGAGCGTTTGCCTTCCGGCAAGTTTGCACCCTCGTAAACTCCGACCAGTTTCGCATCACGACAGAACTCCACGTTCTGCTCCGAGACGGCTTCGAGCAGCTCCGCGAAACCGGTGCGGCGCGCAACCAGTAGCGAGACATCGCGCGACACTGAGGGATAACGCGCGAGCGGAGTATACAGCACCGTCGCTTCTCTCGCCGCGAGCAGGTCTGTGAAATCAATTTCCGCGACATAGACGGGCTGTCGAAATTTGTATTCGGCGGTAACCGATTCCGAGAGCCTGCCGATATAGCCGAGACTCTTCCCGTCGCTCAAGCTGATAACAGCAGCCTGCCCTTCGCGCAGGTGGCGCACGCTCGCCTCGTCAAACTTCAGGGGCAGGAAATTCATAGCACCCACCGCCGCTTCGAGCGCACCCTTGAGGTCATAAAAATCAAGCTCGCGTGGCGCGCCTGCATGACTTTCCTCTGTCGCTCCGCCGGTTGCGACCAGAGCCAGAGCTTCGCGCTCAAGCGGCAACTCTCCGCTCACGGAAGCAGCCGCGAAGATGCGCCCGGCTTCAAAGAGGCGCACATCGCGCGTGCCGTGATTGAAATTATGCCTGACCGCGCCGAGAAGTCCCGCGAGCAGTGTCGGGCGCATGCGCGTCGCGCCCTCGATAATCGAATTTCGCAGGGTGACAAAATGATTTTCCTTATCTCGCTGCGCGGCCAGCGCAGGTACAAGCTCGAATGTCTCGTCATGCGATGCATCAATAAAGCTGAAGCTCACGGCTTCGTCGAAACCGCAGGCCGTGAGCGCGCCACGCATCGCACGCTTTTTTCTCTCGCCCGGCTGATACTCGCCCGCGATACTTGAGGCCGGAAGCTCCGTTGCGATCTCGTCGTAGCCAGTGTGCCGTGCCACCTCTTCGACCAAATCCTCTTCAATCGCCACGTCCACGCGCCACGTCGGAGCGACAAAGGTCATTTCCGAATGCAAATTCACAGGCGTCTCTTCGATCACACCGTCGCGCAAACTCGGCACGGCTTCCGTGTTTGACAGCCTCGGTGTCATAGAGAAGCCAAGCGCGATCAATATTTTCTCTATCTCTGCGGAAGAAACATTTAAGCCAGTGAGCGCTTTGACGCGTTCAGGCCGAAGGCTCACAACCCGTAGTTCGAGCGTGCGCGGGTAAACATCAATCGCATTCTCCGTCGCAGTCCCGCCCGCTAGCTCGCAGATCAGAGCGACACAACGCTCCTGCGCCCGCAGGACGTTTGCATAATCTGCGCCGCGCTCGAAGCGATGCGAGGCTTCCGTGTGCATGCCGAGCAGGCGCGCCGTGCGCCTGACAGAATCTGGATTGAAGTAAGCGCTTTCAATCAACACTTCTTCAGTAGCATCCGAGATTTCCGAGTCTTCGCCGCCCATCACTCCCGCCAACGCAACCGCGCGTGACGCATCCGCGATGACGAGCATCTCCGCATCGAGCACACGCTCGACGCCATCGAGAGTTTTTAATTTCTCGGACGAACGTGCGCGCCTGACGACGATTCGATGCTCCGCGAGCTTTGCCAGATCGAAAGCATGGAGCGGCTGACCCGTCTCATGCAGCACGTAGTTCGTGATGTCCGCGACGTTATTGATGGGACGCTGGCCGATGGCTTCGAGTCGTTTGATCAGCCAATCGGGCGAGGGTTGAATCTTGACTCCGCGCACAACGCGCGCGGCATAACGCGGGCAGAGGTCTGTATCCAGAATCTCAACCGACGCAAACTCTTCTGTAAGTCCCGCGACGGGCTTCGGCTTCGCGTCCGGCAGGCGAAGGCGCGTGCCTTCCATCGCAGCCACCTCGCGCGCGACTCCGATGTGCGACAGGCAGTCCGGACGATTCGAGGTCAGGTCAATATCCAGGACGTGATCGTCACCCGCCTCATGCACGCCCTCGACCGCGAGGCCGAGCATCGTCAAACGCTCTGCCAGCTCGTGCGGTTCAAACGACGTGCCGCTTAATTCACGAAGCCAGTTATAACTGATGTTCATAACTCAACAATTTTTCTTCTTTGCGTCTTTGCGCCACCAGCGTGAGAATAATTTTCTCGCAAAGGCGCAAAGACGCAAAGCAAATCTTTTACTTTGTAGGTTCCCAGATATATTTTCCGGTCTTGTCTATGTAGCCTTGCGCGTTGCCGACCCAGACACGCGCCAGTCCGTCCTGAAAATTGAGCGCGTTATCGAATTGCGGCTTGATGACGACCGCGCCGCTTTTGTCTATGAAGCCGAACTTGCCGCCGAGTTTGACGAGCGCGAGTTCTTCTGCAAAGCCACGCGTCCATTCGTACTGCGGCGCGATGACGACCTCGCCCGCTTTGTTGATAAAGCCGAACTTGTTGTCCTGAATCACGGGCGCGAGTCCCTCGGCGAAAGTGCCGCCGTAATAAAATCGCGGCGAGATCGAAACTTTGCCCAGCTTGTTGATATAGCCGTACTGGCTTCCGATCTTCACATTCGCCAGCCCTTCCGAAAAACGAAAGGCGTTGTAATACGCAGGCTGTATGACGAGCTTTCCTTTTTTATCAACGAAGCCGTGCCGGTTATTGACCACGACGAGCGCAAGCCCTTCCGAGAAAGTGAAAGCCTTATCGAACTGCGGCTTGATGACGACTTTTCCGGTCTTGTCTATAAAGCCGTATTTGCGATCAA
>CAXTPS010000009.1:0-50399 GCA_964246305.1 uncultured Pyrinomonadaceae bacterium | reverse complement strand
TGCGGCTTGATGACGACTTTTCCGGTCTTGTCTATAAAGCCGTATTTGCGATCAATCATCACGACCGCGAGACCTTCGCCAAAGCTCTCGACGGCATCGAACTGCGGCGCGATGACCAGCTTGCCTGTCTTGTCTATAAAGCCGCGTCGCGGCTGTGACCCGCCCGTCTGCACCGAAGCGAAGCCTTCCTCGAACGGACTCGCAAAATCCACCTGACTCAATTCGATGAGCATCTTTCCCGAACGATCAATCACGCCGCGCCTGTTACCTGCTCTGACGTAAGCCAGACCTTCGGAAAAATCCCACCCCTCATCATACTGCGGCTCAATCACAATCACGCCCTTGCGATCAATGTACCCGACCTTGCCGTCCCTCCGAATCGGATACAATGTGCCCGCATCCTTCCCGCGTGCCTGCGCGCCAGCGACGACAGGCAACGCGATGATGCAGATTAGAAAGGCGAGAAAGCTCTTCATAGGTGATGGGTAACAGGTGATAGGTGATAAGAAAGATAGGAGTCAGGAGTCAGAAGTCAGAATAAAGAGAAAGATTAGATGAAAGCGGGTTTACGCCTGCTCTTCTGTCTCCTGTCTTCTCTTATCACCTATCACCCATCACTGCTCTAGTTGAACTGTTCGAGGAAGCGAACGTCGTTCTCGAAAAGCAGGCGTATGTCGTCGAGCTTGTACATCAGAGCCGACATGCGGTCAAGGCCGAAGCCGAAAGCAAAACCGGAAAACTCTTCGGGATTGATGCCCACCGCGCGCAGGACGTTCGGATGCACCATCCCGCAGCCGCCAAGCTCTATCCAGCCTGAGCCTTTACAGGTACGGCATCCCTTGCCCCCGCACTTGAAGCAACTGTAATCCATCTCCGCGCTCGGCTCTGTGAAAGGAAAGTAGGACGGGCGAAAACGCGTGCGGATTTCCGGCCCGAACAGGCGATGCACAAACTCCGACAGCGTGCCCTTCAAGTGAGCCATCGTGATAAAGCGATCCACGCACAATCCCTCGACCTGAAAGAACATAGGGTTGTGCGTCGCATCCGGCGTGTCGCGGCGAAAGACCCGCCCCGGCGCGATCATACGCAGAGGCGCAGTCCGCCGTTCCATCGCATGAATCTGCACGGTCGAAGTCTGCGACCTGAGAGCAAAGCCCCCGGTCGTGTAGAAAGTGTCCTGCGAAGCGCGAGCCGGATGGCCTTCGGGAATATTGAGCGCGTCGAAGTTGTAATAATCCGTCTCGATCTCGCGGTCGTCTTCAATCGCATAGCCGAGCGAGACGAAGATATCTTCGATGCGCTCTCGCAGGAGCGTGATCGGATGCAAGTGCCCACGGCGCGGACGACTGCCCGGCAAAGTGACATCGATCCGCTCGCGCTCTATCTGCGCAACGCTGATAAAATCTTTGAGCCTCGCTTCGGCCTCTTCAAACGCAAGCGCAATCAAGGCTTCAAGCTGCTGCACCTCCTGGCCGAAGGCTGCGCGGTCTTCGGGCGCGACACGACCGATCAATTTCTTGACCGACGCGAGCGCGCTCTTCTTGCCAGTATGGCGCGTGCGCAGCTCGCCCAACTCGCGTTGCCGCGATTCGGCATCGTGAAGCTTGAGACCGTCAGTGCCCGCATTGCCGCGAAAGCGCGCAAAGCGTTCGAACTCTTGCTCGAACGCTTTGCGTGCAGCTTCCACTTTTTGTTTTTGGTCTTCCGTTTGCCCTTCCGGCATTACCAAAATCCTCTTCCGCTAAGCCGCCGCTCTTTGTTGCTGTTCACTGTCCAGCACGCCCTTGACCTGTCCTGCGAGAGTCGTAAAAGCTTCGGGCGAGTTGGCCGCGATGTCCGCCAGCACTTTGCGGTCAAGCTCGATGCCCGCGACCTTGAGGCCGTGCATGAACTGCGAATAGTTGATGCCGTTCAAGCGACAGGCCGCACCGATACGCACGATCCACAGGCTACGAAAATCGCGCTTCTTGAGCTTGCGTCCGGTGTAAGCGAAATTCAGACCGCGCTCGACTGATTCCTTCGCCGAGCGATAAAGCTTCGACTTCGTGCCGCGATAACCCTTGGCTAATTTTAATATCTTCTTGCGTCGTTCGAGACGCTTATTTCCACGTTTTGCTCTAGGCATTAGAGTATCCTCCTAGCTTCAAATAAAAGCTGTTCTTTGTATTTTGCGCTTTGCTCTTTGATTGTGTTCCGGCGCTTGCGCGTGCGTGACAGAAAAACTCAAGACGCATAAATAAGACAAAGCACAAATCCCTTAAGACCGCCCGTATGGCAACATCGCTTCGACGCGCTTCTGATCGCCTTCGGAGACGAGCGAGTCAACGTCCAGCTGACGCTTACGCTTGGTTGTTTTCTTGGTCAGAATGTGGCGCGCATGCGAATGGCCGCGCTTGATCTTTCCGGTGGCCGTCAGGCGAAACCGCTTCGCCGCGCCCTTATGCGTTTTTAGTTTAGGCATGATTGCTCCTTCTAACTGATTTAAAATCTTATGCTGTCCCCGCCGGTGGCGGTGGCTGTTGCGGCGGCGGCTGCGGTGGAGGCTGTGGATGTTCGGGCTTCGCAGCCGTCTTGTGCCGTTTGGGCGCAAGAATAATGAACATCTGGTTGCCTTCCATGCGTGGTCTGGACTCGACCTCGCCGACATCCGCCAAATCTTTTTCGAGACGTTCGAGAATGCGCGAGCCGAGTTCTCTGTGCGTCATCTCGCGCCCGCGAAACCAGATCGTCGCTTTGACTTTATCGCCGTCGCTGAGCCAATCGCGCGCGTGCTTCATACGATAATCGTAATCGTGATCGTCCGTGCCGGGACGAAACTTGACCTCCTTGACGGTAATCACGACCTGCTTCTTCTTCGCCTCGTTCGCCTTCTTCTTCGCCTCGTACTGAAACTTGCCGAAGTCTATAATGCGACAGACGGGCGGGTCTGCGGTGGCCGCGACTTCGACCAAGTCCAAACCCTGTTCGCGCGCCTTGCGTATGGCTTCGCGCGTCTCCATCACGCCGAGCTGTTCGCCGTCTTCACCGATGACGCGAACCTCCGGCACGCGAATTCTTTCATTGATGCGCGCGACTGGAGCGCGACGATTGTCGGGGCGATGACCACGACCTCGAAAACCTGTAGCTATTGCTGCACCTCCAAATGTTAGTTAGCAGTTGGCGGTTGGCAGTAAAAGACAAAATTGTTCTTACTGCCAACTGCCTACTGCCTACTGATTACTAATTGCGCGCGACGCGACAAGGCCGCGCGCCAACTCTGCGAATTCTGCGAGCGTCATTGTACCGATGTCGCCTTTGACGCGCTCGCGAACGGCGACTTTCCCCTCTTCCATCTCGCGGTCGCCGACGACGAGCATGAAAGGAATCTTCTGCATCTGCGCGTGACGAATCTTCGCGCCGATCTTTTCACTGCGGACGTTTGCTTCGACGCGCAGGCCAGCCGCGCGCAATTCGCCCGTGAGCTTTTCAGCGTACTCGTTGATGCGATCCGTAATCGGCAGCACAGCGACCTGCACCGGGGCGAGCCACATCGGGAACGCGCCCGTGTATTGCTCTATCAAAATTCCGAAGAAGCGTTCGATTGAGCCGAACAGCGCGCGATGAACCATGACGGGGCGATGCGGCTTGTTGTCTTCGCCGATGTACTCAAGCTCGAATCTTTCGGGGAGATTAAAATCCCACTGCACGGTTCCGAGCTGCCACAAACGACCGATGGCATCTTCGATCTTCAAATCAATCTTCGGCCCGTAAAAGGCCGCCTCGCCTTCGATGCGTTCGTAAGAGATACCGCGTTCGTTCAAGGCGTCCGCGAGCGCACTCTCAGCCTTCGCCCAATCTTCATCCGCGCCGAGATAATGCTTGCTCGTATCACTGCCTTTGACCGAAAGCTCGAACTTGACCTTTGCGAAACCGAAAGTCTGAAAGACCTGCTTAACAAAGTCAACGCAATCGCTTATCTCTTTTCGCACCTGTTCGGGCGTGCAAAAGAGATGCGCGTCGTCAACGGTAAAGCCGCGCACGCGCATCAAGCCGTGCAGGGTTCCCGAAAGCTCCGCGCGATAGACAGTGCCCATCTCCGCGTAACGCTGCGGCAAGTCTCTGTACGAACGCTGCTGCGATTTGAAGATGCCGATGTGAAACGGGCAGTTCATCGGCTTCAAGCGAAACTCCGTCTCTTCGATCTTCGTCGGCGCGAACATGGAATCGCCGTAGTTCTGTTCGTGCCCGCTTATCTGCCACAGCTCGCGCTTGGCTATGTGCGGCGTGTAAACGAAACTGTAGTCGCGCTTGACCAGCTCTTCGTACAAATAATCTTCCATCATCTTGCGCACTATCGCGCCCTTCGGATGCCAGAAGATTAAGCCTTGCCCGTAACTTTCCTGAATCGAAAACAGGTCAAGCTCTTTACCCAAGCGACGATGATCGCGCCGCTCCGCCTCTTCGCGCTGCTTGAGCCACGCGTCGAGCTGCTCCTGCGTGGAGAAAGCAGTGCCGTAGATGCGCTGCATCTGAGGCTTGGCCGCATCGCCCTGCCAGTACGCGCCAGCGAGCGAGAGCAACTTAAAAGCCTTCAGCTTGTTCGTGTTCGGCACGTGCGGGCCGAGACAGAAATCGAGGAACGGCGAGCCGTCAATATAATAAAGGCTCACAGTCTCGCCGCCTTTGTCCGCTATCAGCTCGCACTTCAAAGGCTCTTCGCGCTCCCCGAAAATTCGCAGCGCTTCCTCCTTCTTAATCTCTGCGCGGCGGTACGCCAGATTGCGCTTGGCTATGTCGCGCATGCGCTTTTCGATGACCGGCAGATCGCTGTCGGTCAGAGCGCGCGGCGCGATGACATCATAAAAGAAGCCATAGCGCGGGTCTTCGAGGAGAGCCGGGCCGATGCCGAGCTGCGTGCCGGGAAAGAGATCAAGCACGGCTGCGGCCAGCAGGTGCGCCGTCGAATGACGCAAGACATCCAAGCCTTCGAGCGTCTCCGGCATCACAGGCTCAATCCGCACAGGCTCGCCGTTCTCCTGCGCGTCAATCGTGTAAGCAAGATCAACCTCGCGCCCGTTGACGCGCGCCGCCAGAGCCTGTTTGGCCTGCTCGCGGTCGAGCCTTTTCAAGGCTTCGCCGACGGTGACGGGCGCGGGCAAACTAGCCGCCGAGCCATCTTTAATCTGAATGTTGATTTCGCTCATCTCGTTTGGTCTCCGCTTTCTGCACGCCAACCGCCCGTCGCCAGATAGCATGTCTCTCATCTATCTTCGGACAAAGGCCAATGGCACGCGTCTCACACAAGCCGCCGGGCTGCGTGTCTCGCGTCGCTTAAAGCGTCAACCTAATTTTAAGTTTGTGCCGGTGATTTAGAACGGCAACTACTTTCAGATCGGATTCGATAGGAGCGCCTTCGTCGCGAGACCGCCACCGCGAGCGGCAGCCTCTCTTAAATTTCAGAATCGAGTAAATGTTCGCGTTCGATTCATGACGAAGGTCTTCTGGAGCATCCCATCAAAAATTTGAAAAATTTCGTAGGCGCAAATGAGACTCAAAAGCCGCAACTTCCTACCCGCGTTAAGTCGCAAATCCTACCAAACATCCGCAGCAAGCGCAACAAAGGAGCAAACATCTGGCAGCGCGCGTCCTGATTATTGTAGAATACCCCGAATCCAAAAAGAGGCGATGGAGTTCGCCCTGCAACCATCTCGGCCATAGGCGAGATTGATGACTCCTAATTATTCCGCTTTAACCTAAGCGCGAGTTGATTAGGAGTTTTTTGCTTGAAAGGAAAAAAGGTGGAGACCTTAACCAAGTATCTGGCGGTCGCGGCGGGAGGAGCTTTGGGCGCGATGCTCCGTTATTATTTAGGAGGCTCTCTGCTGGCGCGCACAGCCGCGCCGTTTCCGACCGCGACTTTCGTCATCAACGTCACGGGCAGCTTCATACTCGGCTTCTTTCTCACGATTGTGACCGAGCGCATGAACGTCAGCCCGCATCTGCGCTTAGCCATCGCAGTCGGCTTTGTCGGAGCGTATACGACCTTTTCAACTTTTGAGTATGAGACGGCAAAGCTCATCGAAGAGAAGTTTTTGCTGCAAGCCTTCCTTAACGTCGTGCTGAGTTTCACCATCGGCTTTGCAGCCGTCTGGCTGGGCATGTTCGCGGCGCGCAGGCTGGCCGGAACGCCTCTCACCAGCAGCATCGCTTACGAAAAATTCGAGGCGCGGGCGGATGCGCGTGACAAGGCGCAGGCGCGCGGCGCGGAACGCGACATACGCGATTCGTCAATCGAGAAGCTGTAGCAGAGTTTGTAAACTTGGATTCAAGTAGTAAGTGCAACAAGTGGTAGTTTGAAGAATACCTCATTCGGCGTTTTATAGCCGAGCGTCTTTCTGGGACGGTTGTTAAGCCGGTCAACTACTTTGGCAACCTGCCTTTCAGTGATCTTTGAGAACTCGCTTTTCTTCGGAAAGTATTGTCTGACCAGCCCGTTGGTGTTCTCGTTCAATCCGCGCTCCCATGAATGATACGGATGGGCAAAGTAAAATGCGGCTTCGAGATTCCGTCCAATCTGCTGATGATGGGCGAACTCTCGCCCATTGTCCGAAGTGATAGTCTTGACTGTCAACGATTGCAACTGTGTGCTGATGGCCTGCGTGACCAATTCAGCCGTCTTGCGTGTGACCTTTGTCAAGCAGGTCAATTTCGACTTGCGCTCGACCAGAGAGACAATAGCCGCTTGATGATTGCGCCCGATGATCGTATCAGCTTCCCAATCACCGAAGCGCGCTTTTTCCGCCACCGCCTGTGGACGCTGGTCAATCAGCACGCGGTGGGGAATCTGCCCGCGTCGCGAGTAACTTTTGTAGCGTTTCCGGCGCTGTTTGCGGCAGCGCAAGTTCAGATAGAGTGTGCCGCCTCCGGCTTTGTCCGCATAGACATATTGATAGATGCGCTCGTGGCTGATGCGCGTCTGTGCTTCAAGTTTGAGGCGTCCCGAAATCTGCTCAGGACTCCACTGTTGACGCAGCAAATGCTCGACTTGCGTCCACTGTGCCAAAGTGATGCGCGGTTGGACTCGTTGCTGCCTGCGCGCCCGGGCCAACTCATCAGCTTGTTTGGGCCGATAGCCGCGCCCGCCCTGGTTGCGCGCAAGCTCGCGGGTGATGGTCGATTGATGCACGCCGAGATTGCGGGCGATAGCAGTTTGGTTGTGGCCTTCTTTCTTCAAGGCGTAAATCTGGTATCTTTGTTCGCGGGTAAGCTGCTTGTAAGTCACTCGGTGCTCCTTTTAACTTGGCGGTTAGAGCAGCACTGATGTTACCGCAGCTTGCCCTTTAACCACGAAGCTCAAAAGTTGCACTTACAAGTTGAATTCACGAAATATAATTCGTTTGATTAAGCGGCGGTAAAATACTTGCCATTTACTAAGACGTTTGTTTTCCCCGGAACTTTTGTCAGGCTTGAAGTCATCACGCCGGTCATCAATCCTTTACCGAATCGCATGAATGATGCCGCCGCATCTCCTGATACGACATTGTCTGTCTTGGGCAAGGTGGGCAGCACCATATTGCGTAGAGCCGCCGCGTTTCCCCCTGTGGCCGCCAGTTGAGACCACGTAAGATGGGGTAAGCCCCAGTGTACGATGTGGCCTGCGAACCCCAGAGCCTCATCCTTCCAATTCTTTAACAGCTCGACGACCGATTTGATGTTGCCAGCTCCGGCTTTGAACTGCTCCCATTGAGCGTTGTACACGGCCTGGCGAACACGTCCGGGCATGGCTGCATCCGGCGACTTCATGAAGTCCACGCCCTGTGCGACATTTACAAAAAGGCTGAGCAGGTGCGGATCACGGGCAATCGCTTTCCTACCTTCCGACTCGGGCAGCTTCCATTTATTGTCTACGTCAACGACTACGAATTTATAAGTGCCGCCGTCGCCCTGCTCCACGCTGATTCCGGCGCGCATGAAGACTTCCTGAGCTTCACCCGTCCCGGCGCTTTTGTCCTTTGCGCCTTTATCTTTCTCAAAGAGATGTTTGTACATCATTTCCTGCATCGGTCCTTTGCCGGAGAAGCCTGCGCCCCACGTAATGCCTTCGCTGTCGTAAGCGTTTATCGCGGATGGGTCGCCTTCGCCGGGCGTCTTCTCGTCGCCGAGCAACTCGTGCCAGATGGCGAGCTGGATTCTCAGCTCGTTATCAGATTTCATCGAGCTGTCAACACCGGCCTGATCAAGCTTTCCCTCTGGACTCGTATTCTGCTTGACCTTAGCTTGTTCTTCAGGAGTCTTCGCGCCCTTCAACCACTGTCGGTAACTTGCAGCCTCGCCCGACTCATCCGAGTAGTTCGGCTTCGTATCGGCATAAGGATCGCTATTATCTTGCGCAGCCGGTTTCTTTGATGAAAGATCGAAGACAGCATATTGCGTGCCCTTCTCCTTAAAATGTCTGACAGGGATATTGTTGCGATACTCCTTGATCGAATCGCAAATCTCCACCACCGACTTGTATCGCTCAGGGTCTTTCTTTTTGAGCGTCTGAGCCTCGACATAATTATCAGGCAGGACTTGAGGCCATGTGAGCGTGTCTGTACTGTCAACGGCGGTGGCATGCGCCGCCTCCCACTCTACATCATCCTTATCTTCACTTTTACCCGCATCTTTATTCTGAGCTGCATCTTCGCCGTTGTCTCTTTGAACTATTAAGCCTGAATCAGTCGAATGCTTGACGGACGGCGGAGCTGCATGCGCCGCGCCGCCCCTCTCCGTCACAGCCTGCGCGACGCGGTCTGCCTCCTGCTCCGAAGCATCCGATGGATGGCTCACGCGAAGCGAAGAAGTAGAACCCTGCGCTGTTTCAGCTTGAGTTGAAGAATGAGCTGAATGCTCATCGCTGTGGCGAGTCAAAGCGTTTTCACGCGCGCCGTGTCGCACGGATTGATTGCCTGCTCCGCGTTGTTGCAGGACGTGCGTCAATTCATGCGCGATGAGCCGGTTGCCCTCTACAGTCTCAGGCTC
The DNA here is from genome assembly GCA_964246305.1 of uncultured Pyrinomonadaceae bacterium. Classification (GTDB taxonomy): domain Bacteria; phylum Acidobacteriota; class Blastocatellia; order Pyrinomonadales; family Pyrinomonadaceae; genus JACMLC01. The sequence goes on along the minus strand of CAXTPS010000009.1, from coordinate 41,399 downwards.
GTACTGACCCGCCGCGAAAACTATGTCGCGCCCGACGGTATAGGCGTGCGCGTTGACGGCTCGCGCAGATTCAGCCGCCCTCTCATCCCTATGCACGCGCACATCGCCGAAGTCCTGTTGAAAGCGGGACTCGAAATTGTTTCGCACGGTCTGGTTAAGAGGCTCGCCCGGCGCGCTCAGCGTCTCCGAGACGAGTGATGCAGCAGAGTCAGCCGACACAGCCTGAACCGCGCCGCTTCTCTTTGCCGCCACCTCGCCCGCGCAACGCGGACAGCCGCCGCCGCAAGCACAACCCGGCGTGCGTTGCAGCGTGTGCTGGCGCGTGGCAGAGCCAGCAGACTCCGGCACAGCCGTGACCGGACTCATCGCTTGAAAAACTTTTGTCGAATGTTTCTCCGGGGCGTGCGTTGTGTCGTAGGTTTGCATAAGAGAATTTTCCCGCACTCATTTACACCAAATAAAAAACCGCGTCAACAAAATCAACACGCCTACGCGCGCACCTTTAGCCTTCGCTATGCGAGGCGGGTAGACAACTCGGAAAGTTTCAGCTATATTCTGCTTAACTAGACGGTTGGTGAATCCTTCCGTCCAAGTGGTTGCTGGGGTGAGGACAGTGACCACCTTTGAACAGGCGCGAGGCCCCCAAAGGCTGCCGCGCCTGTTCGCTTTTTGAGCCTGTATATTGTCGCGCAAGAAATTCTCGCCCCGGCATAAAAGAGAAGGCCAGCCTGATCAGGCTGGCCTTTTCTTATCCCCAAAAAAACGTAGGTTATTGAATCAAAACATTAGACACTAAAGTATCTAGCCTTGCTAAATCCTTTAGATATTGACACAGCCCTCACATCAGGAATAAAGTCTCGTCCGCACGCGCCTTAAACGAACCGCTCACCTAGAGGCTTAGTCCAATGAACCAACCTTGCACACGTTGTGGACGCCCGAATCCCGGCACACAAACATGCTGCACAGCCTGCGGAGCGCGTATCAAATCAAGTAATCGCCTGTGGAAGATTGCTATAGCCGCACTCGTGCTCATCGCCGGTCTGAGTTGGGCTGCTTTTCTCTTCTCAAACTCAATCTCACAGCCAGAACAAAGTAATAAGAGTCAGCCGCAGTCTTTATTAAGCTCAAACACAAACACCACTCCGCTCGTGGGGACTACGCGGGCCACGCCCTCACCGACTGCGGAAGTTAAGCCAAAGCCTTCTGCGTCTCCGACTCCTGCTCCACACCCGTCACCTGTTGAGCCGTCAAACAGTAATTCGCAAAATTATGGAAACACGAATACTTATCGCAACAGCGACGGTGACCTGATTCCACGCCCAACAAAAAGCGTTACTCAGCCCGTCGGGGCGACTGCGAGATGCAGGGATGGCTCATACAGTTTCAGCCGCCATCATCAAGGGACTTGTTCACATCGTGGCGGGGTAGCCGAGTGGTTGGATTGATTCTCTATTGTCAAGAAAGTCTAAAGAAGGTAATGGCACAAACGGCGGAACAAAAACCGATGCTCTGGTTTCTGTTCCGCCGTTTTTAGCTGAAAAAAATGGTAGACGCGCGCGGATTTGAACCGCAGCCCCCTACCGTGTCAAGGCGCGTCGGGTTACATTCTCTGCATTCTCAACCCCTCGCGCCCCTGTAAATTAGACCGAAAAGACTAGAGAACTCAACGATAGACGCCAGGGAATGTGTAGAGGGTCGAGCGGAAGTCGAGCAAAATGCTTGAGTGAAAGCGGCTCGGATAGTGTTCCTCTTATCAAACAGGAAAGACAGGCATTAGCATGTGAAGGGATGAGAGGGCTATTCGCCCTCACGTCCATCGAATTGTTCGGCATGGCGCTGGTATTCCCTAACGCAATAGGAACGAAACTAATTCTGACGAGGGGTTACCGCTTTTAGTGTCCGTCTATTGTTTTAAATAACGCGGACACTAGCACTGCTATTCGGCTCCGATTCAATGAGTTGTCAGGTTTTGTTGCTCTGTCCCACATTTATTACTACATTTCCCTTTTTGTGCCCTTTATCCACATATCTGTGAGCCTCGACAATCTGCTCCAGCGGATAGCATCTGTCTATGACCGCTCTGAAATGACCCGCTTCAATTATCTGTTTCATTCGGACAAGATATTCAGCGCGCGGCCGCGGCATGCCACCGTCTACCGAGGCGTACTTTCCGCCCGACGCCAGTGCATTCTTGCACTGTACTTTTAATTTGGAGCTTTTCCTTTTGCCCACAGCATCAAACACATAATCATAACGCTCCCCGCCGCTAACGGAATCCTCTCTGGTGTAATCAATCACTTTATCTGCGCCCAGAGATTTCACCAATGCCAGATTCGTCGTGCTGCAAACGGCTGTGACCTCTGCGCCCAAGTACTTGGCGAGCTGCAACGCGGTCGTTCCTATGGCCCCGGCAGCTCCGTAGACCAACACTTTCTGTCCGCTTCGGATATTCCCTTTGTCCATAAAATGCAATGCTATCATCGCGCCATAAGGGATGGCGGCAGCCTCCTCATAGCTCATCGTAGCCGGTTTGAGTGCCAGACAGCCGGTCATCGTCTCTGATTCCGGCATACACGCGTATTCGGCATAAGCGCCAAGCCTCAGACCTGTTGAGCCGTAAACCTGATCGCCTTGCCTAAAGAGCTTTACGTCTTGACCGACTGCTGCAATGTCTCCGGCCACGACCGCCCCAAAGACGGATTTTCTCGGTTTGGTCAAACCTATCGCCAGCCGCCTCCCGAGCGACATAATGAGAGGCAAGTCGGAGCGGCGGATGAGGCAGTCGCTTGCTGTTACTGCTGTGGCGTAGATTTTGATGAGGACTTCATTATTTTTCGGCGTGGGTTTTTCCACCTCTTTGAGTTGAAGAACCTCCGGTGGCCCGTACTTTGTGCAGACAATCGCTTTCACAAGTATTCCTCCAAGGATTACTTTGATTCGACTGTTTTTACGTAAATCTACCCAACAAGTTTCCAAAACCTAACGCTCGACTTAACGCGGAGGGAAGTATTGTCGAGCAGCACCCACGCCCTGCGAATGACATCCAAGCTATTTCCGCTCGCGTTGAATGAGTTGTTAGATTCGTCCGTGAGTTGAACCATTCAACTGTGGAGCTTTCTGTTTTCAGTCCATTCAACTTTCGCTTCTCTTCAGCCAGCGAATCCAACGCATAGTAGACATACTAATGGCCGCCCGTAAAGATTCACATTCCATTAACCACTTTGTCGATACAATCATACAATCCTCGCAGCTTCTATGGCAGGGTCACTCCGCTGCTTGCTCTCAATCATCCTGCTCAAGACAGGCAGGGTTTATTCCATAGGTCGCACGGAAGAAGCATATACATGAAACACATCGCACTTTCTCTCGCTTTACTCTTTGTCTGTTCTGCTGGCGTGTCCGCATTGCCACAGAAGGCAGTGCTGGATTTCGATGGCGATAACAAGACCGATTACGTGGTCGTGAGAGGCGTGGGTGCCGGAGACTTAATCTGGTATCTCCAACGAAGCACCGATGGATTTTTAGGGCAGGCTTGGGGAGGAGGGTTCATCGATCAATTAGTGCCGGGTGATTATGACGGCGACGGCAAGTGGGACATCGCAGTCTGGCGGGCGGGCGGCCCGGCTAGTTTCTATATCCTGCAAAGCATGACTAATACACTTAGTGTTGTCACCTTTGGCAGGAATGGGGATTACCCGCTTAACACACAGGATTATGATGGCGATGGCAAGGCTGATCCTACCGTCGTCCGTAATCTCGGCAGCGGCGTGCCGACGTGGTACATCCAGCGCAGCCTGCTCGGCTTCACCGCCTTGCAGTTTGGCGGCACGCACGACTTACCGGTTCGAGGCGACTTTGATGGCGATGGCAAGGCTGACATTGCTGTCTATCGTAGCGAGGCCGGCACACCGGCCAACACCTTCTACGTCTTGCGGAGTTCGGATGGAGGATTGCAGGCGCAAAACTTCGGGCTATATAGCATGGATTATATATTACCGGGAGACTTCGACGGCGATGGCAAGACCGATTACGCTGTCTATCGGCATGGCAGGCTTTTCTGCTCTCCAGTTTGGCTCGGGGAATGACACGCCTCCAGCGCAAAGCTTACAGACGCGCTAAGATGTGAGAGCGGCAAACTTGCAGGGCAGAGATAGATTCGCTTCAAGCTCAAAACTAAAACAGCCTGCTCAGCTTAATGTGCAGGCTGTTCCATTTGATATTGCTCGGATTTTCGCTTCTTTATTCGGATGACCAGAGGGCGCGGGCAAACTTTATTATACTGCTACACAGCCCTACTAATCCGAGAAGCAAAAAGGGGATGCCGACAATAAGTGCGGCTCCCGCTCCCGGCCCCCTGTTGCCACGATTGCTAACGGTCGCATTAAGGCCAAAAACAATCGGGATTAAGCAGAAACCCGCGCCAAGTAGGATCAAGAATAGGGAGACAACAACCTGCTCAACGCCGCCGGGGAAAAAGCCCTTTCGTTTTTTCGTAGTGTGTTTCACCCTGGAGAGCGTCCCATCTGGCGAAAATGCGCGGCGGAATCACGTACTCCCCAGCGCCGATGGGGAGCTATTGTTTTGTCGGGTAAGATGGAAGAAGCATATAGGAGACATTCTGTTCTCGCAACTCAAAATGTTGGTCGTGACTCAGAATTTATGCTGGACTGAAATAAAGACTCGGACAAGCTGTTCTTTGAAGTGTGTGCTTTGAAGAAATCACCTGTCCGAGCTGTTCCTCGCGGAACATCAAGAAGAATGGCACAACTGCCAATCGAAAACAAAAGTATCGGTGTAAAGATTGTCGCCGCCAGTTCATTACCCAGTACACGTATCGCGGCTGTCAGCCTGTCATCCGTGACTTGACCGTGCCCATGACGATGAACTCCAGCGGTATCCGCGACATCGCGCGTCTGCTCTTGATCAGCACTAACACGGTCTTAAAGACCCTCCGCGAGCGCGCTGCACAAGTCATGGAGCCGAGAGTGCCGCCACGGATCAAAGACTTAGAAATTGATGAATTCTGGTCATTTGTCAAAGATAAGTCGCACCAATGCTGGTGCTGGTCTGGTCTCAACCGCGCGACCACGCGCATCGCCGCTTACGTCTTGGGGCGGCGCACTGACCGCTCATGCCGGCAACTGTTGGAGAAACTCTCAGGCTGCGCGGTGGAGCATTTCTACACTGACGACTGGCCATCTTATCGAAAGACGCTGCCGACTGAGCGGCATACGATCAGCAAATTGGAAACGCTCAACATCGAGCGGCACAACTTGAACTTCCGCACGCACCTGAAACGGTGGCATCGCCGAACGATCTGTTTCTCGAAGTCCGATGAGATGCACGCGGCGGTCATTAAGCTTTATGTCAATCACGTGAATGCTGCACAGCATAAATTGTGAGACATGACCGTATAGAAAACCTTAGCGTCTATTGTGGCGCTCTGGGTAAAAGTTTTGAATTCGATAGTCGCAGCAAAAAACGTCCTGAGCTTGAGGGTACAGTTGTGGCGGACGCGCAGGTTAGCTGTGAGTTGAACGCTCTCCTAATTCTGTATGCCGTACGTCGAGAAGATTATCCTGAACAAGCCGCTAATGAATTCTGCGATAAAATTCTGCCTCAGATACGTGAGTGGTTAAAATTGCAGCTTGGTAAATCACAGACGGCAATACTTGGCGTCGAGTCTTTGATAATCGAGTGGACAGGGCACGAACATAAAAGGCACGAAATACGATTCTTGTGAGGTGGAGGAAATCTAACAACTCACTGAACCGGAGCGCGAGTTAGCTGGCCTTTCATCGTTAACTTGACCGTGCCGCAGTTGTGTGCGCACCCGGTTAATTCGGGTGTTAGGCGCTTGCCTGTATCATTCCGTGCAAATTTTCTGCATTAGCGGTAAACTTACTCTTGATTTGAGAATGTTTTGTTTTGGTGAGACACATGAGTACACAATTAAAACCGCTCGATGAACTTGTAAAAGAACTGCCACTAGACTCACAGGCAGAAGTCAGAGATTTTGTGGAATTTTTGTTGGAGAAACGAAAACGGAGACTTATAGGGAAATTGCGTCAGAATTGGGCGGGCGCGTTGAGCGATTACTGCGAAGAATACACATCACTTGAGCTTCAGAAAAGGTCATTGGATTGGCGGGGCGATTGATGTATCTGGTAGATACCAACATCTGGCTTGAGCGTTTGCTGGGGCAATCCAAATCCGATGAAGTTGGTCAATTCCTAGACCACATACCATCGAATCAACTATTCATCACCGATTTCGCTTTTCATTCCATCTGCGTAATCCTGACGAGGCTTAAACGAAAAGCTTCCCTGCTTGATTTTGTCCAAGATGTTTTCGCTAATGGAGCGGTGACTTTAGTTTCCATTAAGCCAGAGGAGACGCAAAGTCTGGTTGACGCAATGGATAAATATAAACTTGATTTCGATGACGCTTATCAATATGTTGCTGCTGAGCAAAATGACTTGATAATCGTCAGTTTCGATAGTGATCTTGATGGAACGGCGAGAGGCAAAAAGACTCCGGCAGAGATATTGACGGCTCAGAAAGCTGCCGATAGAGAATAATTCCATTCAAGCCGCGCCGAACAACTCATTGAACCCGACGCCTCGATAGCATTCCTTTCATGCTTGTATGATAGATTGCCGCATGCGTGCTGCATGCTCGGCGCGGGTTAATTCGGGCGTTGGGTGGCTCGCTTAACTTATGATCCGGTGAAACTGTAAGGAGGCTTACGTATGTCGGGGAAATACTCGTCGAGCGATGATGAACCTGTCAGCCTGGGGATAGCCGACGATAATAGGATTTCAGGTGAGCATGAGAATGTTTATTCAGGATTTAGTTGTCCGGCCTGCGGAGGCTACGGTAGAAGATTGAAAGATCAAGCTACGAATGATACCAATGAATGGACGATGCAATGCAAGAGTTGTGATTCGGTCTGGAAATACCGCCGTTCCCCGCTAAAGATTAAACTTACGCCGGATCGGAGTATTCGAGCGAGAATGATCGCCTCCTGTTCACTCATCATAGGGATTTACTTCTGCTATTTACTATACGGAGACTATTCATTCCAGATGAATGGCAAGCAAACTACAACCACATGGGACACTCAACATCTCATTATCACCAGAAGTCGAAGTCATAGGACGAAAGTATTTTACAATTTCACTGTGGACGGCAAACAATATACCGGTAAAGATTGGGTAAAGTTTGAAAATCCAGAATCTTTCAACTTGGCCCCTCCCATTTCAGGCACATTCACCGCTTGGTATGATTCATCAAATCCAGAGCGCAATTATCTGATTGGCGGCCTCCATTCGTTAGGATTGACCGCTAGAATTGCAGGAGTCGTAGTTTTCCTCCTCCTCGTCCCCGTTACGGCAATCTTCCTCGACGCGAAATTGGCTGCGTATCTTATGTTGCTCTCTTTATTGATTGCAGTCGGGTACTGGGTAAGTTGGCTGTAAGGACGCCGGGGATTTGGACAGCACAAGCTTTCTAAAAGAAGATCGTGTAGCTTATGATTGAGGAGTCATCCAACAACTCATTCAACCGGAGCGGGGATTGAAGGATTGCCATCTAACTTGAGTGATTTACAGGTTGCATTTATTCGCCGTGCTGATTAATTTGGGCTTTGGGATGCTTACTTCTTACACTTCATTAGTAAGAAGTTCATATACCTTGCTAACGGAGGTCTAGATGAAACACCTTAACTTGGCTATTTTCTCCCTACTCGCGCTCAGCGGCATGCACCCGACGCCCCGCCACGCAGTCTCACGTGAAAGTTAAATTGTGGCGCGGGTGATGCCAGGCGTTGTGCTGCTTTCTTGTTTTAACGGCGTTCGTTGCGGTGAATAATTATGAGTTCAAATAAGCAATTTCTGCAAAATTTATACGATGCCTTTAACAAGCGTGAGATTGAAACAATCATCTCGTTGATGCGCCCGGACGTGAAATGGGCGAACGGACTGGAAGGCGGGTTCGTTTACGGGCGCGATGCGGTGCGCGAATACTGGACGAATCAATTTAAGAGTATTCAACCGCAGTTGGAGACATTAAAATTCGAGACGGATGAAGACAATCGGCATATCGTCACCGTTCATCAGATCATCAAAGATTTGCAAGGCAATGTGCTTGCCGATACAACAGTTCATCAAATCTTTACCATTGAGGATGGCCTGGTGGTTCTTTATGAGATTGGCGAAACTGGCACAATTCAGGAGATGATTCAAAAGACGAAAACTTCCAATGAAGCGCGTGACTTATAATGTTTTGAGTGGGGAGAAATGGTTAAAGCGTTAGGCTGCGTGATTGGCGCTCCGGTTGAATGAGTTGTTAGGTGGCGCGTTCGCATAGCCGCTTCAAGCCGATAATTCAGTAATAGATCGGTTTCAAAATAAGACCGATGTAGCCATTGGCTCAGAATCTCAAACTGACCTACTATCAAAATTCAGTTTTGAACGCTACGGCGTTTCGTTCCGCTTTTTCTCCACAAATTTGACTTGCTTAAAATCTGTGCCTGTCCATTCGAGATAATAAATTCCGCAACGTCCATTTTCTGATTCAAGGTCGCCGCCTTTAAATCCGCTCAAGACGAGCAAACGGCTGCCGGCTTTATAAACTAACACCTCGGTGTCATCAGGCAAGTCACAGAAGCCGCTACCGGCGCCTTCAAGTATGCGGGGGAAAAACACACTACCGTTGCGAGCATCGATTATCGCGCTTTGTGTGCAATTGGTCCCGCAACCCCAAGTCGCCAAGATGTAATGCCCGGCGAAATTCACACCTTCTTTCGCAGCGTTCCGCAAATTAGTGCGGAACATGTTCGCATCCTTGTGGCTTTTCAGATTGACCCTGACGTTTTTGATTGCCTCGACTTTGACGGCATACCGCGTAAAAGTCGGCGTTGATTGGGCAAAACCTATCGAGCTAAACGCCAATAAAAGTGCTACTGGCAGAACGATTCTGATTTTCATTATTCCCTTTCCAGAAGCTGATCCTTCTATCAGCAGACATACCTTTGAAGAGCAGGAGAACTGTATGTTCAATGTGGAGTTGAGGTCAAGGTGTTTTAGTTCACTCAATAATTTGAGTACTGCCAAGGAACACCTAACGCTCGAATTAACCGGGCGCAAAAATCAAAGCAGAGTACGTTTGATGAGATTGTGCCCGAAGATCAAGCCGAGATTTAACTATTCTCACAATTCAAAACCTTACGGGGCAGGGTTTCGACTTTGCCCCTTTTTTCGTTTTGCTTTACATTTGGTAGACCGTCAAAGGTTAAATCCAAGAGGAGAAATTATGAAAATCAAATGGTTATTTTTGACCGCCGTATTTTTTGCGCTTGCTTCGGTTAATTTTGCCCAATCAAGTAACGAAGCGGTCAAGCGGTTGGCAACTGAGACGGCGCAACAATTTGCCGAACGAAACGCGCCGCCCGAATCGGAAACGGTTCATACGGTTGAAACCGAGGCGTGGGGCGTAAAAAAAACAGTGATGGCGTTTTATAAGGTATCAGGCAAAACCGCTGACGGCACAGCCATCACACAGGTTGACGGTTATTTATTTATGCCTGAATCCGCCGACACTTACCGGAAAATATTGATCTATAATTTCGAGGAAGAAGGCGACACGCCCAAGATCGAAGCAGTCTTTTTCGCCAACGCCGATAAGGATAAAACTCAGGAATTAGTTGTCATTACTTCTTATCAGGTCAGTCATTATGACGTAAGCGGCAAACTTTCCAGCACTTACATCTTTGACGATGTGCGTCCCGGAACGAGTCCGGCAAAACTGAATTATCTCGAAGCAATCAGTGAAAAAGTCAGCGGCGGCTGCGACTGCACTTACCGGGACGGCAAAACAAAAGGAACGAAGAAATTTCAGACTGCCGCACAGGTCAGGGCCGGACTTAAAAAGCATAAATTGTGACTACTCCCCGCTCTAAAGGTGAGAGTTCAAAGGTGAGTAAGAAGGGTAGAGAGTGAGCGATAAGCACTGACACTTCTTTAGGAGTATGACTATGGAAAAATCATCACGCCGCATTTTTATTAAGAACACGCTTGGTTCATTTTTTACTCTTTCTTTGGTCAGTAGTTTGTGCAAAGCACGGGCACTAACTGGCGATGTCAACACCATTGCTAATCAATGGTTGATTAAGATGGAGCGGCTTAGTAAGGATTTGAGGTCGGGGCAAGTTAAGCCCATTGAATGGCAGCAGCAAATCGAGAGCCTACTAACGCGCATTGACCTTTCGGATTTGTTGTCGGCCATTGATTACGAGCATCTCTCAAAAGCCGTAAAGCTTTTTGATGATCACGAATCGGCTGAGGAAATCAGCTTTTCCAGGATCGAGGGACTACCCGCCGATTTAAGTTTTGCCCCATACTTTTATGCGATGAAGAAAGGCGTAGCGATTGTTCCTCACGGACATCGGAATATGGCAACGATGCATATGGTTTTGAGCGGTGAGGCGCATGGCTGGCATTATGACCGTGTGACGGATGAGCCACATTACTTAATTATCAAACCGACTTCAGATAAGCTATTAACAGCAGGCGACGTATCAACGATCTCTGATGAGAAAGACAATATCCATTGGTTCAAGGCATTGACCGAACCCGTCTTCATGTTCAATATCGGCGTTTATGGGCTGAACTCCGGAGAGAGTTTTACGGGGAGAGATTATATTGATCCGGTAAGGGGCGAGAGGTTAAACGGCGGCTTGATTCGCGCGAAGCGTTTAAGTGCCCGCAAAGCATATAAATTGTACGGGAAATCTGCGGCATAAAAGAGCAGAGCTTCTTTGAGTGCTAACAACTCATTGAACCGGAGCGCGGGATAGCATGGCTTTCACCTTTCTCCCTGCGATTAAGTTACATGCTTTTTGCCCGCGCCCGATTAATTTGGGCGTCGGGCTACTATGCGCGGCTTGATTGCGTGTGGTGGTTTTTGATGAATGATGAAATGGCTTGTTTTAGCAATTGAATATAATAAGGGAGAGAAATGAAAGCAATTATCATTAATACATACGGCAATGAGGACGTTGTGAATTATACCGATGTGACGCGTCCAGAGCCGAAGGCGGGCGAAATTCTGGTGAAAGTTCACTTCGCGGGGGTCAATCCGGTTGACTGGAAAATCCGCAACGGTTTGGGCGAAAGGCTCGGTCTGAAATTACCCATTATGCTCGGCGGCGAGATCGCCGGAACAATCGAAAAGATCGGCGATGATGTCAGAGATTTCACAGAGGGTGATAAGGTTTACGGTATCATAACGTCTGGAGGTTTCGCTGAATATGCGATTGCCAAGCCGGGCGACATTGCGCACAAACCCCAAAGTCTCGATTTTGAGAACGCGGCGGCGATTCCGCTCGGCGCGTTGACGGCGTGGCAGGCGATTTTTAGTTTAGCCAATCTCAGCAGAGGGCAAAGAATCTTGATAACTGGCGCGTCGGGCGGAGTTGGTTCGCTGGCTGTTCAACTTGCCAAAGCAAAAGGCGCATACGTCATCGGCACGGCTTCGGGACGCAATGAAGAGTTCGTCCGCAGTTTAGGCGCGGACGAGTTTGTTGATTATACGAAGCAAAACTTTGAAGAAGTCGTAACGGACGTTGATGTCGTCTTCGATACGGTCGGCGGCGGCACTTTTAAAAAAGCGTTCCAAACTCTGAAAAAAGGCGGCTTTCTGGTAACGGCGGTGGAGTTCCCGTCCGAAGAAAAAGCTCGGGAATTTGGCATCAACGCAGCCCGCGTCTATTGCAAACCAAACGCGGAACAATTAACCACGATCAGCGAATTGATTGACGAAGGCAGATTGAAAGCGCGCGTTGCAACCGTTTTGCCGCTCGCAGAAGTCAATCAGGCACTCCAACTTTCCGAAAGCGGGCGCGCACGCGGCAAAATTGTTTTGCAAATCGGAACATAGCTTTGAACCAACGGGCGCGGCAACGTGCTGGTAGTCACAAGTCAGACAAAACAGAAGCATGTCTATTGAAACGTAGCCCAACAACTCATTCAACCAGACTCGCAATTAGCCTGGATGTCATTCGCAAGGTCGGAGGCTTCTCCCAATGTTTCCCACCGCGTTAATTCGAGCGTTATGATTCTTCTCCTATAGTATCGCTGGGCGTGCATGATGAAATCTTTATTATGATTAAAACCGCAAATTTTATCGTAGCTGTTGTTTTATGCTCTTTCTTGGCTGCGTCCTCCCAGGCGGCGCAAACGTCCCTTGATGGCGAGTGGCAAGGCGCTTTAGTGCGTGAAGGCTCTGAAGCAAAGGTTTCTCTCAACTTCAAAAACACTGCCAACGGTATTCTGGGAACTATGACAATGCCTTCGGTCGGGATGTTCAGGCAGCCTTTGTCGAACATCTCTTTGAAAACTTCCGAAGCGCATTTTGAACAGGAGAATATCGGTGCGGTTTTTGACGGGGAAATTCGGAATGACAAAATTACCGGAAATTTACAAGTCATCGGACTGACGGGGACGTTTTATCTCGAACGGGCAAAAGAAGAACCTCTGCCTTATAAGCAGGAGGAAGTTCGCTTCCGCAACGGGAAAGTTACTCTCGCCGGAACATTAACCATTCCCTTATCGAAAGGCTCTCATCCGGCAATCGCTTTCACGCACGGCGGCGGACCTGACACGCGCGACCTTTCGCGTTTTTACGCCGACCTTTTTGCCCGTCGCGGAATTGCTTCATTGATTTATGACAAACGCGGCGTCGGCGCTTCGTCGGCAGACCTCGTAGACTGGGGGCGTTCGAGTTTCGATGATTTAGCCGGAGACGCTTTGGCGGGCGTTCAATTCTTGAAAACCCGCAAGGAAATCAACCCCCGAAAGATTGGCTTGTATGGACCGAGCAACGGCGGCTGGGTCGTCGAGTTGGCGGCGGCTCGTTCTAAAGATGTCGCGTTTCTGATTGTTCTTTCCGGCGGCGCGATTCCGAGTTGGGAATCGGAAGTTTATCGAGTCGAAGCCGAAACACGCGCCGAAGGTTTTTCCGAAGATGAAACACGTGCGGCAGTCGCCTTTATGCGGCAAAAATTTGAAGTAGCGCGAACGGGTCAGGGTTGGGAACAATTCGCGGCTCTGATTGAACAGTCGCGCAAAGAAAAATGGTCTCCTTTTGTCGCCGCACCTCGATCTTTAGAACTATTGCAGGAAGCGTGGCAAGGGCAATTCAAATACGACCCATACACCGATATACAGAAACTAAAAATTCCGGTTCTAGCCATCTTCGGAGAATTAGACACGGAAGTTCCGGCGAATCAGATTGCTGACACTACGAGAAAGGCTTTGCGAAGCAGCAAAAGCAGAGACTACACAGTTAAAGTTTTTCCACGCGCCACGCACGGAATTCTCGTTTTCCCCGAAGAAGGAAAGCCTTGGCATTTTTTCCGGTATGCGGACGGCTTTTTGGATTTGATGACCGATTGGGTGTCGAAGCAGGCAAAATCGTAAGGCTCACCTAAAGATAAAGGGATGCACAACAATTCGATGGACGTGGGGGCGAAAGAGCGACTTTCTTATCAACGTCGTTCATTACCCTTTGCTTGCGTGGTATCGGTTTCGCCCCACGTCATCTCAATCGTTGGGCAACGCCGCCGCCGAGGGGTCATTCAAGAAGGGCTTTGCTGCGGCCTGCCGGAGAGCGGAGATCGAAGATTTAAGACCGTATGACCTTCGCCACACCTTTGCCACCCGGCTCCTTGAAAGGAACGTGCAGACCCTTCTCATCTCGGCTTTGATGGGGCACTCTACATCTAATTCCGATGAGTCCAGAATTACGTTCGGCTATGCGCATGCCACTTGGAGAGCGATGATCTGGGCTATAGAAACCCTCGAACGCGAGCCTCAGTTCGATGTTTCACGATGGTAGCCGAGCAAAAGTCGAGCAAAACAGGAAGCAAATAAGGCTCTGGAAGAGAAGATGAAGGCGGGGTAAGTGCTTGTTGCCACTAGACATAAAAATGGTAGGCGCGCGCGGATTTGAACCGCGGACCCCTACCGTGTCAAGGTAGTGCTCTACCCCTGAGCTACGCGCCTACAACTTACTAAAATTTGATTTTCAAAGTGTCTGTCAAGCGACGCCGTAAAGTAGCAAACGGTTTGCGCTTGTGTCAAGCGAGGTATCAGTTGACGCAGTTTCAAGTGATGCCTTCGTCGTGAGGTGTTGGTCACAAGCTCAGGCGTTGGCGGTTTCAGCGGCGGCTCGTTCCCACTCTTCATAAAGTTTGCGCAGAGAGGCGTCTGCCGCCTGATATTCTTCGCCGACCGATTTCAGGCGCGTGGCGTCGCGTGCAATCTCGGGCAGGCTTAATTGCTCGCTGAGTCGCGCGAGATTTTTTTCGGCCTGCGCGATTTCCTGCTCAATCGCTTGCGGGTCACGCGCGCTTTTCTTTACGGCGTTCCGGCTTCCCTTTTTATCTTTGTTCTTCTGTTGGGGGGAAGACGAGGCTACGGCTTTCTCTCTCCTCGCTTCCTTAGCTTCATGCTGCGAAGCTTCGGTGAGGGCGAGTTTCTGCGCTGCTTTCCAATCGTGGTATTCGGTGTAGTCGCCGTTGTAATGCTCCGCGCCTCCCGCTCCATCGAGCGAGAGAATCTGCGTCGCCACGCGGTCGAGAAAGTAACGGTCGTGGCTGATGGTGATAATCGTTCCGGGGTAAGCGTCGAGCGCGGTTTCCAGAGCTTCGCGCGAAGGGATGTCGAGGTGATTGGTCGGCTCGTCCAGAATCAGCACGTTGACGTGCGAGTAGATGAGCTTGGCTAAAGCGAGCCGCCCTTTCTCGCCGCCGGAGAGGTCGCGCACATGCTTGTAAACATCGTCACCCGTGAAAAGAAATTTGGCGAGAAAAGAGCGCAGCTCGCCAGCCGTCGCAGTCGGTGACGCGACGCGCCTGAGTTCCATGATGATCTCATTGCGGTCGTCCAGGTCATCTAGCTGCTGCGCGTAATATCCGATTTCAGTCTTGGTTCCCCAGCGCAGCTCGCCTTCGATGAGCGGCAGTTTCCCCAGCAAGGCTTTGATGAAAGTCGTCTTGCCCGAACCGTTAGGCCCGATGATGCCGAGACATTCGCCGCGCCTCAAGGTGAAGTTGATGTCGCGCGCCAGCACGAGTCCGGGATAACCGACGGCGACTTCATTGACGGTCAGGACTTGCGTGCCCGCGCGCTCGACCGTTTGGAGGCGAAAGTCGCCGGACGATTGATCCGTGCGAACGGCCTCGACGCGCTCCATTCTTTCGAGCATGTTGCGGCGAGCCTTGGCCTGCTTGGTCTTTTGCCCCGCGAGATTTTTGCGTATAAACTCTTCCGTCTTGGCGATCAGTTGTTGCTGATTATCGTAGGCGCGCTGTTGCGCTTCGCGGCGCACTTCGCGCTCGATCAGAAACGCGGAATAGTTGCCCGTGTAACTGACTGCGCGCCCGCTCTCAATCTCGACGATGCGGCTTGAAGTGCGGTCTAAAAAATAACGGTCGTGGCTGACGATGACGTATGCAGAAGCGTAAGTTTGAAGAAACTCTTCGAGCCATTCGACCGCCGCGACATCGAGGTGATTGGTCGGCTCGTCAAGCAGGAGCACGTCAGGCTCCGCGAGCAATAACTTAGCCAAGCCCAAACGATTCTGTTGCCCGCCCGAAAGTTTTTCCGTCTCAAGCTGCCACGTCTCGCGGTCGAACCCAAGCCCCTGCAAAATCGCCTCGGCTCTGGCGGCATATTCGAAACCGCCCTCGCGCTCGAACCTGTGCTGTAGATCGCTGTAACGCTCAAGCACAGCTTCGAGATCATCCGCGCCATCCGACATACGATGCTCAAGCAAGTGCATCTCGTGCTCGATCTGTTGCAGATGGCCGAAGGCTGCGAGCGCGGATTCATGCACGGTCGAGCCTTGCTCGAAATGTACGTGCTGAGCCAGCAGGCCGAGCCGCAAGCCTTTCGCGCGCACGACATCGCCGCTGTCGGGCGTCTCTTCGCCGCTAATCAGACGAAAGATCGTCGTCTTACCCGCGCCGTTGCGCCCGACGAGGCCGACGTGTTCGCCCGGATTGATCTGCACGGATGCGCCCCGCAGCACATCCTGCGCGCCGTAAGACTTTTGTACATCTGAGAGACGGAATAACATGCGGGTGATGGATAATGGGTGATGGGTGATAGGATAAAAGCTTTTCTCTTATCACCTACCACCCATCACCAATCACTATTTTTTGGGAGTGGCGCTTGCCGCCGGGCTGTTTGCGGCCTTCGGCGTGGCTGTGGCCTTCGGCGTGGCTGAAGCAGTCGGGCTGGCGACAGGCGCTGAAGCAGAGGGGCTGGCGACGGGTGGCGCGGTCTGGCCGGGTTGCTGCGCCGGGCGCGAGCCGCTCAGATTGTTCGGGCTGTTGAGCATATTGAGCGCGAGGTTATTTGTGACCTTGGCTTCATGCAGAGCGACTTCGAGCAGAGCCTGATTGAGAATCTGCTTGCGCTGGTTGACCAGCACATCCGCAATCCGCTGCCGCACGCCCGGACTCTCTAGATTCAGATTTTCGTCCTGCAACTGCTTTCTCTTTAACTTGAAGATGTACCAACGATTGTTGAAGTTGACCGGCGCGGTATAGCTGCCGACATCCATCGTGTTGAAAAATTGAGAGACCAATTCGGCTGGAAAACCGTTGTGCTTGAGGTCGTCTTCGGTTGCGAACCCGATGTCTCCGCCGTTGGCATTGGTGTTAGGGTCTTCGCTTTTCGCGCGTGCGACATCCGCAAACTCCGCGTTGCTCTTGAGCTGCTGAAAGATCAGATCAATCTTCTGCTTGGCTTCGAGGTCATTCTTAGCATCGTTCTGCATTCCATTGTCCGACGGATCGACGATGATGGCCGCAAGGTCTACGCCGCGCTTGTTAACGAACTGATCTTTATTACCGGCGTAGGCTTCCTCCACCTCTTTGTCGCTGACAGTGATCTTGCTATTGGTTCGATCCTGCAATTTCTGGACGGCCAGATTTTTGCGAGACTCTTCGCGCAACGTCTCCGTCGTCTGCCCCATTTCCTTGAGCCGCTGTTGAAACTGCTCTTGCGTCATCTGTGCCTGTTGCATCTGTGTGTTGATGAACTGCGTGATCTCATCTTCGGTCGGCAACAGCTTTTCGCGCTCGGCTCGCTGGAACAAGACCTCTTTTTGAATCAAGCTGTCGAGCACCTGCAAGCGCACCTGCGCCAGCTCAAGCGGCGAGAGCTTCGACTGCTGTCCCTGATACTGCTGGTTTATGAGTTTATCAACTTCGGCCAGCATGATGTTCTTGCCATCGACGGTGGCGGCAACTGAAGTATCCGTGCTGCCCGCACCGCTGCCCGTGTTGGAACACGCGGCGAAGGCGAACGCGACAAGCCCCAGAAGGGCGACGATAAGAGTTTGTTTGGCGGCTTTATGCACTGTGGGTTTTACGCTCCTTCAAGCTAAACGATTACGACTGATGTGAAAGCTTCGGCGGATACGAAGAGCACCGCGACGCTTGACGTAGTATAAATTCGTTTGTTATAAATTCTCGTTTTGAACCGGTCTTCGAGTTTTAGATGCAATAAACAAAGAGACCGTTTCAATGTTTTCATCCGTTCGGAGGTACTTTAATTATGGCTAAAAGATGCGAAGTCTGCGGCAAAGGCCCGCAATTCGGCAACAATGTCTCTCATGCTAACAATCGCACGCGCCGCCGCTTTAATCCCAACCTGCAATCCATACGCGTACAGATTCCGCAGGGCGGCGTCCAGCGTAAGAAGGTTTGCACCAGTTGCATCAAGGCTGGCAAAATAGCGAAAGCAGCTTAGTTAGCTTTCTCAATCTAGTTTTCAAATCCTGTCTGGCTCTACGCGCGGGCGCGATTATCTTTTAAGAGAGATACGTCAGCCCACGCGTGGAGCTATTCATTTGCGGCGAGCGCGATCACGTCTATTTCCACACGTGCATCTCGCGGCAGACGTGCCGCTTCGACAGTCGAGCGCGCCGGTGGGCTTTCCTGAAAGAAGCTGCCGTAGACCTCATTCATCGCCGCGAAATCATTCATATCAGCCAGAAATACTGTGGTTTTGACCACATCCGCCAGCCCAACTCCCGATGCTTCCAGCACCGCCGAAAGATTTTTCAAGACCTGCCCGGTCTGCTCCGCGATGCCCCCCGCGACGAACTCGCCCGTGCTCGGATCAATCGGAATCTGCCCCGAAAGAAAGATAAAGCCCCCGGCTTTGACGGCCTGCGAATACGGGCCAATCGCGCCCGGCGCGCGTTCTGTCTTGATGGTCTGCTTCACTGTACGGACAATCCTTTTCTCAAGCTCTGAAACAAACTTGGCATTTTAACAGAAAGATTGTGGAAGGCCAAAGGCAGATGAGAAAGATGCTTTTGAAGCTTTTGACGTGGAGACTTTTAACAAGCTTAGTCGAACAGATCGTCAACCGGCATTGACCACCCGGGCACGGCAGGCTCAGCGTCGGCTAGCTCCCCGCGCCTGTAAACGGTCGGCTTATCCGGCTCGCTGACTCGATAGACCTTAACCACTTCATCGCCGAGCAAATCTACATCCCACGTGACAAGCGTGCCCGTCGCAAAATAGTCTGCACGCTTTTGTGCTATCTCTTTTTCCGCTGCTGCGCCGTAGTCGCCTGCGCTTCTGACTTCGGCGGCGAAAACCGGAGCGCCTTCAAAGAACTTCATTCCCTTTGGCTCTCCGATATAGAATGCCGCGTCCGGGCTGAGCGAATCACGCTGAGGCAGATTCACTTTGAAGCCTGCGTTATCCGTCACGGCGCGTCCGGTCTTCGTTTGACGCGCATACTCGCGTAGGCTGGCGAATATCTCACCCGCAGCGTAATTAGGAGCGGCTCCTGTGGGAGACATAGCGACTACCTCACCATTAACAATCTCGGCCTTACCATTGTCAGGCACTTTGTACAAATCTTCGATGGTCGCGCGAGTTTTCGTAATCATGAGTAAACCTCTCGAAGAGATTTTAGCATAAGTGAAAGTTTCGTCAGCGCACTGGCATCAAGTGAGGAGGCAGCCAATCTGCTTTTAAGTAGCTCCCTGCAAACGCTCGACATCGAGCACGCCGGGAACGTTTTTGATCGAGCTGATGACTTTATCGAGATGCTTGACATCGAAGACTTCGACGGTGACTTCGATGCGCCCGCGCTCGTCGTCTGCGACAGAGGCGCGTGCGTCGCGGATGCCCGTCTTCATGTCTGAGATGGCTCCGGTGATGCCCGCGATCATGCCCGTGCGGTTTTCTGTGATGGCGAGGAGCTTGACCGCGTAAGCCTCTTTATCTGAGCGGCTGGCCCATTCGACTTCGACGATGCGTTCGGGGTTGACCATCAACTGCCGCACGTTCTTGCAGCGGCTGGTGTGAACGACGACGCCCTTGCCGAGCGTGACATAGCCGACGATATCTTCGCCGCGCAAAGGGTTGCAGCAGCGCGCACGCGTGACCATCAGGTCATCCACGCCGCGCACGACGATGGAATCGTCGCCCAGATGAATCAACCGTCGCACGGCGCGCATGCCTGTCCGCAGCCTTGACTCCTTCTGCGTATCAAGCTCTGCGAATTTCTCCGGCCCGAGGTGCTTGGCGATGACGTTTCGCGGCACGATCTTCCCATAACCGATGGCCGCCATCAGGTCTTCTCCGCGACCAAGCCCGTAGTCGTTCGCAATCCTCGTCAGCTCGCCATCATTCGTCAACTTCTTGACGGAAAGCTGAAAGCGCACGGCCTCTTTCTCGAACAGCTTGCGCCCGATCTCTACGGCCTCGTCGCGCTGCTGCTCTGAAACCCAGTGGCGCACGCGATTGCGCGCGCGCGCAGTCACAATGAAGTTTAGCCAGTCGCGTGACGGATGCGAATTTGAGGTCGTGAGAATTTCCACGACATCGCCGTTCTCAATCGGCGTGCGAAGGGGAACCATCCGATTGTTGATACGCGCGCCGGTGCAGGTATTGCCGACCTCGGAGTGGATAGCGTAAGCGAAGTCAATGGGCGTCGCGCCGCGGGGGAGTTGTATTACCTTGCCCATCGGCGTGAAAGCGTAAACGTCTTTCGGATACAGGTCGAGCTTTAAAGAGTCCAGAAAGTCTCTTGAGTCTTTGACCTCCTGCGTTGATTCGACCAGCGAGCGCAGCCATTGAAAAGCCTGATCGTCGTCATGCGCGCCCCGCTTGTTCTCTTTGTACTTCCAATGCGCGGCGACGCCCTCTTCGGCTATCTGATGCATCTCTTCGGTGCGAATCTGCACCTCAAAGGGCTGCCCCTTGCCTCCCATCACAGAGGTGTGCAGCGATTGATATAGATTATCGCGCGGCGTGGCGATCCAGTCCTTGATACGACCGGGCACTGGACGCCAGTTGTTATGAATCACGCCGAGCGCGGCATAGCAGTGGCGCACTTCGTTCGGCATGATGACGCGTGCCGCCACCAGATCATAAACCTGATCCAGATTAATCTTCTGCCGCTTCAGTTTTTTCCAGATCGAGTAGAGCCGCTTGACGCGCCCCTCTATGCGTACGAACGGGACTTCGGCTTCGATCATTTTCTCTTCGATCTCCGCCGTCACTTTGTCCATGAAGGCTTCGTTTTCCGGGCGACGTTTTTCCAGTTGCGCCGTCAGCTCGTGATGATCTTCCGGGTGCAGGTGCTGAAAGGAGAGGTCTTCAAGCTCGCCGCGTATTTTGCCCATGCCCAGGCGATGCGCAATCGGAGCGTAAATATCCATCGTCTCCTGCGCGATGCGCTGTCGCTTCTCAGGCTTGAGGAAATGGAGCGTTCGCATGTTGTGCAGGCGGTCTGCCAGCTTGATGAGCACGACGCGCACGTCGTTGACCATCGCCAGCACCATCTTGCGCACGTTCTCTGCCTGCTGCTCCTCTTTCGAGACGTTGCTGATCTGCGCGATCTTGGTCAGGCCGTCAACGAGGCGCGTCACGTCATCGCCGAAGTAACGGCGTATCGTC
Source organism: uncultured Pyrinomonadaceae bacterium (assembly GCA_964246305.1). GTDB lineage: Bacteria > Acidobacteriota > Blastocatellia > Pyrinomonadales > Pyrinomonadaceae > JACMLC01. Next base: position 20,401 of record CAXTPS010000009.1, on the reverse strand, counting down.
TCCAAATCTACGAGCGTGTCTTCGACCACGTCATGCAGGAGGCCGGTCGAGACCGAGACTTCGTCGAGCCGCATGTCCGCGAGGATGTTTGCGACTTCGAGCGGGTGCACCAGATACGGCTCGCCGGAGGCGCGCATCTGCCCCTTGTGCTCGCGCGCGGAAAAAAAGTAGGCGCGCCGCAAGAGGTCGAGATCGCCCTGCGGGTGATTGTGTCCGACCTTCTCCAGGATGTCTTCGATGCGAATCATAAAAACGAGGGGATAGGGTGTAGGGTGTAGGGTGTAGAAAAAAAACAGATTACTTTCTACCCCCTACACCCTATTCCCTTCACCCTAATAGAATAGGTGATGCCCGACCTGAAAGTCGAGTATCACCTATCTTGAGATGCCGTGCGAGCGTGCGATGTACGCTCGTTCTGTGTCTGCGCGGGAAGCTTAGCTGGAAGGTTGCTGCGGTTTCTGAGCCGCTTTTTTCTTCTCCTCTTCATCCTTGCGCTTCTGATTCTCCAGCGTCAGCTCGGTCGTGCGCTTCTGTGACGCCTCGGCCTGCTTGGTAAAATCCGCCTTCTTGTTCTGATCGCCGTCCATCTCGGCCAGCTTGGCGGATTCGAGCAGGAGATTCGTTTTGAACGACCACGCGGCGTCGTTGTTCGGGTCATAGCTGATGGCTTTTTCCGCCTCTTCCATCCCGCGCGTGACGCATTGTTTCGCGTTATCGAAATCCTTCTGCTCTTTCGGCTTCTGGAAGACGATGACGGGCTTGCCGTCCTTCATTTCGGTCTTTTTGCTGGTTGGCTGTTCCGTGATCGTGTAAGAACAGTTCCAATCTTTGCTGGCGAGAATCGTATAAGCCTCAGCGCGTTTTTCCTTCGCCATTTTATCGTCGCTGGCGCGCTGCATGATCCATTGCCGCTGCTGAGCCTCGTCCACCGCGCCGTACAAAGCGGCGATAGCTTTGTAGGATTCTTCGTCTGTCGGGTTCTTCTCTAAAATTCTTTTGTAAGCCGCGACGGCATCAGTCGCCTTCTGTTTGTTCTGCGGCGTGTCAACGCCCGGACGATACTGCGCGTGGATCGAACGGGCGATGAAGGTCGGAGCGTTCTTCTGTTCCGGATCGAGGTCCAGCGACCTCTTGGAATGCTGCTCTGCCTCGGCGAATTTTCCGGCGTGATAAGCACGCGCGGCTTCGTTCAGCTCGTTCTTAGCGCGAATGCGATTTATGACGCTACAGCCGGAGGTAGAGACAAGCACAAACAGAACCAACAGAGCCAGCTTGCCTTGAGAGAGTTTCATCTGTTCTTCACTCCAATTTTTAAGTGATAGGTGGTAGGTGAGAGGTGATGAGATAAAAACTAAAAGCTTTTACTTATCACCTCTCACCTCTCATCTATCACTGCTTTTATTGCGCCAGATCGTCTACTTGCAGGCCGACCGGATTTGCGCCCGCGCCCTTGATGGCATCAATCACCTTGACAACATCACCATATTTGAGTGAGCGCGGAGCTTTGACGAAGACGGTCTTTTCGACCTCTTGTGTGCCGGTGCGATATGCGCCCGTCTGCTTGCGCTGCTCAAAGAGACCGGCAAGCCGCGAGCTGAGATCGCTGGTATCATTGACCGACCCCATATCGTCCTGATTCAGTTTGAGCTTGAAATCGCTGGCAATCGTGACGACCAGCGTCAAAGGGTTCGGCTTGATCTGGCTCATATCCTGATTCGGATCAGGCTCGGACGGAATCTTGGCTTCAAAACGGCTCGGCTTTAAGGGCGTGACCACCATGAAGATAATCAAGAGCACCAGCAGCACATCAATCAAAGGCGTGACGTTGATATACGGTACGGCTTCATCGCCGCCTGCGGGAGCTATTGCCATAAGAAAAACTCCTCTGTTAAGTTTGGCGGACGCATCGCCTCCCTGCTGCTGGACGAGGCATCCGCCATGATTGGTTGAGAGACAAAAACCTTACGCGGCTTTAGCCGGAGCTGCCGCGCCGCCCTTCTTCTTCTTGTCGGCGACCAGTCCGATCTTATCAATGCCCTGCTGCCTGATGACATTGATGACTTCCACCACGTTTCCATAACTGACGCCGACACCGCTCTTGACGTAGACGATACGTTCGGCATCGGACTTGTTCTTCATCATCTTCTCGATCTTCGGGCCTAGATCGGCTTTCTCCATCTTATCTTTGCCGATGTAGTATTCGCCATCGTTCGGAATCGAGATGACGACTGAAGACTCTTTGATGATCGCCGGATCAACGTCCGGGCTGTTCATGTCGCGCGGGATGGCGACCGTCACGCCCTGTTGCAGAAACGGCGTGACCACCATGAAGATGATTAAGAGCACCAGCATGATGTCCACCATCGGCGTCACGTTGATCTCGGAGTTAAGGTCTGCTCCTCCGCCGGTTGACATACCCATAATTAAATCTCCTGCTCTGCGCTTAACGATTCTCTCTCAAAAGAGAAAGACGAGTGCACGGCGCGCCCGCGCCATCAAGCGATTAGGCGCGCCCTTCCTCTTAAATTTCAAGTCCGCTCGACTTGCCTCTAAAGCCGCTTACGGCTTCAACTGCCGCGTGCGGTTCTTCAGGAAGTAGTCGATCAGTTCGGAGGCGGAGTTGTCCATCTCGACGATGAACCCCTGCACCTTGCTGGTGTAGTAATTGAAGAGCCACACAGCCGGAATCGCCACGCCGATTCCGAGAGCCGTCGTGAACAACGCTTCCGAAATGCCGCCCGCGACCGCCGCGATACCTGCCGACTCCGCGTTCTTCATGCCCTGGAAGGCGTTGATGATACCGAACACGGTGCCGAACAGTCCGACGAACGGAGCGGTCGAGCCGATGGTCGCAAGGCCGGACAGGCCGCGTTTGAACTCAGCCGTCTTGATCGCGATGGCGCGTTGCAGAGCGCGCTTACTCGCTTCGATCTCATCGCCGGAAATCTCGGACGATTGCTCGTGCGCGCGAAACTCCTGCAAGCCGGAAGTGACGACCATCGCGAGGTGCGACTTGCGATGCTTGTCGCTGATATTGATGGCCTCTTCGATACGGTCATTCTTGAGCGCCTGCGCGACGCGCGGCGCAAACTGCCGCGACTGCTGCTTGGCGGCTCTGTAGGTCAGAAAACGCTCAACCATGATCGCGATTGAATAGACGGACATGATCAACAGAATAATCACCACGCCGAGCGCGACGCCGCCGAGGTGTTTGAGCATTTCTGTGATCGTGAATCCACCGCCGGAATCGGCGGGCGGTGCGGCAGCAGGACTAGCGGCTGCTTCCTGCCAGAAAAACGCTAGAAAGCCAATAGCTTTCGTTCCGAGAAGGCTGGTTAAAATGGTCACGGTGAACCCCTCCAAAGGTTTTTATTGCGCAAAGCTGATTTGAGCGCGTGGAATCTGTGGGCGACGGCTAAGTCGAACGCCCGGAGACAACAAAGAGACTCGTCACACGCGCGACTACTGAAGCGTAAAGTTAAAGTTGATCACGCCCGAAACTTTGACGGGTTGCCCCGAAAGCTTGGTCGGCGAAAAACGCGCGCCGCGCGCGGCCTGTACCGCTGCCGCTCTCAATAAGGGAGGGCCGCTCACGGCAGATGCCGAAACCACGCTACCGTTTTCGTCAATCAAGACCTGCACGACCACTGTGCCAGAGGCGCGTGCGGTTTTGGCTATCTGCGGATACTGGGGCTTGGGCAGGCTGAGAGCCTTGCCGTTCAGGACGCCGCCGGAAACAGTAGCTTTCGGGGCGGGCTTCGGCGTTGGCGCAGGCGGAGGCGGCGCGTCCATATCAGCGACTACCTGTCCACCGTTGCCTGTCCCTGTGCCTCCGGGGATTCCGCCTGTTCCGCTTCCGACCGGGCCGCCCGTGGATTCGGCGTTCGAATTGCCAGCGCCCTGAATCGTCGTGACGCCCATCCGCCGCGGAGGAATGTCGCTCGCCTTCGACGATATCTCTTTCGGCGGAATCGGAGACTCGCTCATGTTTTGAACAATCTCTTTTCTGACATCCACGTTTTGATCGGTCGTGACCTTCGTCGGCTTGGCTGCATCGGCAGGCTTATCATCTGCCGCAGGCGGCACAGGAACCGGCGCGACCAGCGTCGTCAGCTCCAGAGTCTGGTTGTCGAGTTGCGCATCATAGAGATAGATGCTCAGCACGCCCAGCACGCCCAGCACGATAACGTAACCCACAATCGTGCCCAGAATGAAAGAGCCTTTCCTCGCCAGATCATCCTTGTGCGAAGTAGACTCGACTAAGTTTTCGAACATATTATCTGTCCTCCCTATGCCGGTGCCAAAAGGATCAGGGGTGCGAATCTCAAGACCTAATAATTGCCTCTCAAACGTCGCCGCTCGTGTGCCCGCTAAAAATTAAAGAATATAAATTGGGGGAAGGCCGCGGCGATCCGACATGTCCGAACAGATGTCGTGATATAGCCAGCCACTGCGCGAGAAATGACACGAAATTGCCAGCCACATCAACGTAGACCACCGCGCCTCCGCTCCGTTAATCCGACGACGCGCGGGCGCGATTTCTAAACTATTTAATTGGCCAGCAACGCGGGCAGTCTATGCCGCAATGCCTTGTAAAGTCAAGCGTAAAAGAAAATCTTTTTACAAACGGGGCGCGATTCGCTCCGCTTATGTCCGATGCTTAAGGCTCAAGCTCCAGCCCGCTTTGCGCCCACACGCGGGCGCGTCGTCTGAGGGCGAGTCCCTGCCGCCCCGCTCGGCTTCGCAACCGGCGGAGTGCGCAGGTTGACAGCCTCCACGCGCTTCTGCCACCAGACCATGATCGGGCTGGCGATGGCGATGGAGGAGTAGGTTCCGAAGACGATGCCGATCAGCAGCGCGACCGAAAAACCGAAGAGCACTTCGCCGCCGAAGAGCACCATCGCGAGCACAGAGAGAAACACGAGGCCGGAAGTAATCACCGTGCGCGAGAGCGTCTGATTGATAGCGTTGTTGGTAATATCGTAGAGCGATTCGCGCCTGTGCAGGCGGCGGTTTTCGCGTATGCGGTCAAAGACCACAATGGTATCGTTGACGGAAAAGCCGACCAGCGTGAGCAGCGCGGCGATCACCGTCAGGCTGATCTCCCACTGAAAAATCGAGAAGAATCCGAGCGTCACGAGCACGTCGTGAAAGACAGCGATAACGGCTGCTGCACCATATGTCCACTCGAAGCGGAAAGCGATGTACATCAGGATGCCGACGAGGGCGAGCAGTGTGACGGCAATCGCTTGATTGCGTAACTGTCGTCCGGCGACCGGGCCGACCGCGTCAGTGCCTATGATTTTATAAGCCGCCTGCGGGTCTGCGCTCAAGTCTTTATCATGCGCGGCTTCAGTCCCGAACGTTTCGTCCAGAGCCTTCTTGACCTCGCTGCGTCCGATGTCAACCTGCGCCTGATCCTGCCCGCTGCCGCTTCCCTGCTGCGGGAGTTTGATAAGGTCTTGATCGGTCTTATCGGCAATCGGCTGAACGATGGCATCTTTGACGCCGATCTTAGCCATCGCGCGGCTGATATCTTCAGCCGACGGGCGCTGTTTGAACTGAACTGTGATGACCGTGCCGCCCTTAAAATCCACGCCGAGGTTAAAAGCCTCAGTCCCGCCCGGCACTGCCTGTCGTATCACTGCGGAAGCCAGACCTACCAGCATCAAGGCCAAAGAGATCGTGATAAAAATACGGCGATTCGCCAACCAGTCAATCTTAACGTCTTTAAAAAATTGAATCATAACCTTTGAATGAAAAGTGATAGGTGAGAGGTGATAGGTGATGGGATAAAAACTAAAAGCAGTTTCTTATCACCTCTCACCTATTACCCCTCACCGCATTAAATACTGAGCGCGTCCGGGCGGCGGCCTTCGCGATTCAGAAGCCAGATAAAGATCGTCCGCGAGACGTACACCGCCGAGAAGAGATTGATCAGCAGTCCGAGCACGAGCGTCACGGCGAAACCGCGAATCGGCCCGGTGCCGAAGACGAACAGGAACAGCGATGAAATAATCGTCGTCACGTGCGTATCAATGATCGTCACAAAGGCGCGCGCGAATCCCTGATCGACCGACGAAGCGACCGTTTTGCCCGTCCGCAACTCCTCTCGTATGCGCTCGAAGATAAGCACGTTCGAGTCCACGGCCATGCCGACCGTGAGGATGATTCCGGCGATGCCGGGCAGCGTCAAAGTCGCGCCGAAGATAATCAACCCGGCCAGCATCAAGATCATATTGAGCAGCAAAGCCACGACGGCATTGACGCCTGAGCCGCGATAGTAAACGAGCATGAACGCGACGACCATCGCCAGACCGACGAGCGAAGAAGTGACGCCTGCCTTGATCGAATCCGCGCCAAGGCTGGGGCCGACCGTGCGTTCTTCCTGATACTCAATCGGCGCGGGCAGCGCACCCGAACGTAAGGTCAAAGCCAAATCTTCCGCAGACTGTTTGGTAAAGCGTCCGCTAATCTCGCCCGAATCCGAAATCTGCGATTTGATGAAAGCGATTGATTTGATCTCGCCATTGAGCAGGACGCCCATGTACTCGTTGATGTTCGCGCCCGTCCACGCGCCGAACTTCTGCGCGCCCGTCGGCTTGAGCGAAAACTGAATCTGGTAATCGTCTGCTCCGCCCGCGCGCGAGTTGATGGCTGAAGCGTTACGCAGTTCGCTTCCATCAACGACCGATGGATTTTCCACGATGACAAAACTCTTAGACTTCTTCGCGTTCGGGTCTGTGTTTTGATTAGTCGCCGTCGTCGGCTCATCGCGTTCGGCATAAGGCACCACTTTGCGATTCGACGGAACGCTGCCGCCGAGCGATTGGATGGCTTCCTGTTCGGTCGCGTATTTCTGTATGGGCGCGGGGCTGGCCGGAGTGATGACATGCACCAGCTCAAGTCTCGATTCGCCGACGAGAAGAGACTTAATGCGTTCCGGGTCTTGTATGCCGGGCATCTGCAAGAGAATCTGATTCGAGCCAGCCGCGCCGTGCGTCTGTAAAACCGGCTCGGCCACAGCCATCGCGTTGAGACGGCTGTCAATAATCCTCAAAGCCTGATCCACAGCCTGTTGCCCCAGTACGCGCTGAGCCGTCGAGGATATGTTCCATGTAATGGTGTTGCCGCTGGTCGAAGAAGACCAGACGGATGAATCGTTAAGGTCTGTCTTTTTCTGCATCTCGTCGCGCATCTTATCGAGTTGCGACCCGTCCGAGGCTTCGGCTATGACGCGGTAAGTTCCGGCGGAGGTTTCGGCACGGACTGCTTTGACCGGAAGCCCTGCATCCTTGGCCGCTTTTTCGGCGGCGATAGCATTACCTTCAGCCAGACGCTTCAGATATTCTTCGACCTTGACGCGCATCACCAGATGCGACCCGCCCTTCAAATCAAGCCCCAGATGGATATTATCCCTGAGACTGTTTTTGATGCCGCCCCAGGTGAAATCGCCACGCGTAGGACGGTGGCGCGGCCCGATGACTACGTAAAGCCCGACGAGCGTGATGATGACTATGATGATGACGCGCTGTAAGAGATTCTTTTTCTTCATACCTGTAAATAATAAATGATAGGTGATGGGTGATAGGTGATAGAAGAAAGACAGCACAAAAGCTCTTTCTTATCATCTATCACCTATGACCTATCACTTCTTTTCTTCCTCGTCTCCCTGAATACTTGCGACGGCGGTGCGTGCGACTTCGAGAATTGATTTGTCCGCGCTGCGAATCAGCAGGCTCGTGTCGCGCACGACTGTGACCGTCCCGATAATGCCGCCGGTCGTGATGACCTTATCGCCCGCTTTGAGGTTCGAGATCAAATCCTGTAGCTCGCGCTGTCGCTTGCGCTGCGGCATGATGATCAGGACATAAAAGACGCCGATGATTAAAGCCCAAGGCAGAATGGCGACGATAAAGCTTCCGCCGCCCGCATTTTGTAAGATGGTCAGTATGGACATTTTTAACAGTCTGAAGCCTCAGCTTTGAAGTCTCGCATAGAGATGCCGGAGCGTCCGGCAAGCCCCCTCGCTCATGCTAGACTTCAGACTTCAAACTCACTTCTCTGAACTCTTGCCGGAATCGCGCGAAATCGCCAGACCGGATAGATTGCCTCACGCGCCGCATAGTGTCAAGGAAGAACGCGAGATTGTGATGTGTCAATAATATGCCGCCGAGCATCTCGCCCGTCCGATACAGATGCCGCAGATATGCGCGCGAATGGCGACGGCAAACAGCACACGCGCAGGCTTCGTCGAGCGGGCGCACATCACGCGCGTAACGTGCGTTCTTGATATTGACTTTGCCGCGCGAAGTAAAAGCCTGTCCGGTGCGCCCGTTACGCGTCGGCAGCACGCAATCGAACATGTCCACGCCGCGCGCGACCGACTCGACGAGGTCTTCCGGCGTCCCGACTCCCATCAGATAACGCGGGCGGTCTGCGGGCATGAGCGGCGCAAGCTCTTCGACGACGGAGTACATGACGCTCTTCTCTTCGCCGACGCTGAGGCCGCCGATAGCATAGCCGTCAAAACCTATCTCGACTGTGCGCTCCAAACTTTCGCGCCGCAAGTCAGCGTGTGAAGCTCCCTGCACGATGCCGAAGAGAGCCTGCCTGCCACTCAACTCATCGCAGGCTTCGATGCGTCCGGCATCCATGCCTTCACTTTGTAAGGCGTCGAAGCGCGAGCGCGAGCGCGCAGCCCAGCGCGCGGTCAGTTCCATGCTCGCGCGTGCGACTTCGTGCGTGGCATCGCCCGGCGCGCATTCGTCAAAGGCCATCGAGATGTCTGAGCCGAGCGCGCTCTGCACCTCCATCGAGACTTCGGGCGAGAGAAAACGCAGGCTTCCGTCAACATGCGAGCGAAACTCTGTTCCCTCCTCCGAAATCTTTCTGAGCGCGCCGAGGCTCCACACCTGAAAGCCTCCCGAATCCGTCAGGAGCGCGCGATCCCAGCCGATGAAGCGATGCAGGCCGCCGCACTCGCGCACCACGTCCGCGCCTGGACGCAGCCACAGGTGATACGTGTTGCCGAGGATGATGCGCGCATCAAGCTCCGTTTCGAGAGCCTCGAAGCGTGTGGCCTTGACCGTGCCGAGCGTGCCGACGGGCATGAAGACCGGCGTTTCAATCACGCCCCGGCGCGTCCGCAGGATTCCGGCGCGGGCTTCCCCGTCTCGCGCGACGATGTCGTAAGCGATGGCTGGTTGATTCATATGACAGGAAAGCTATTGTCAGTGCGTCGGAGAGACTTAGTCAAACACGCTCGCAGACGAATAGGAAGGCAAATAAATTGGAAGGCAGACAAATCGGAAGATGGTTATTGAACTTTCATCACTTCTTCCGGCTCTTCAGGCCGCTTCTCATGCGGCGTCGGCGCAGGCAATGAGTCTTCCAGAGGAGCAACCCATAATTCCACCGAATCGGATTCGCGGTAACCGCCATAAATGGTGATGATGTCGTCAGCCTTGAGGCCATACTTTTCTACGAGCCGGCTCTTCGCGCGATCTATGGCCGCCTGCATTTTTTGCAGCCCGGCGTCTTCTGACTCGACGTAATAGATGATACAGGCTCGCGCATCCTTCTGCTCTTTGACGGCCTTCGCAAAATCTTCCGAAGCCCATGCCAGTTCATCTTCCTGATCGGCGCTTTCAGTTTCTTGCCCGGGGTCTGCGGCCTCAGGAAAAAGAGAGGTATCGGCTTCCAAGCCTTCAGCTTGAGGAAGGGTTTCCGGCGCAGCTTCACCAACCGAAGCATCTTCGGCAGGCGCAGCATCTTCATCAGGCGCAGCCTCATCTTCCGCTATCTCTTCGGGTCCGTCGTAAGGAAGATAGATGTATGACACATTATATTTATAGGTTCGCCCGGTTCTCTGCGGCGGCGCGACGGTATCCGTCGGCACAGGGTCGGGCGCGTCCTCCGGTATCAGCCACAGTTCAACTATCTGCTGCTGTCTGTAGCCGCCTTCAACGAACTTGAAGCGCGAGGCATCAATTCCGCGAGTATTTGAGAGATAGTCCTGATAGCGTAAATAATATTTCTGAGTAACAAGCATGTAAGAATCGTCCACGCCATCATAATAGATAAGAATTGCTCTTTGCGTGGGACTGTTCTGCAACTCGATAGCCAGATTATCAAGCCGCGCGCCCCAATCGCATTCGCTCATGGAAGAGGCTTCAAACTCATCGAATGGATGAGCGCACGCTATATCCTGTGGTGAGGAATCAACAGGCTTTTCCGCTTCCTGCGCTGAGATTGAAGACGCGCAGGTCATACTCAAAGCGAAGAGCATGAGCGGCAGTATGGTTGATGCGATAAATTTGCGATTGAGCACGTGCGCGTCCTCTTTACCTTTTATCTTTGAGCTGATGCTGCCGCGCATTATAACTCCGCTCAATGGAGCGCGCCATCTTTTTGCCGGCCCAACCTCAGAGAGTCTTAAGCTCCAACCCGCTCTCAAGATTCAAACTGCTCTGATTCTCATCCGTCACCGGCAAGCGCACGATGAAGGTCGCGCCGCCGCCTTCGCTTCTCGCCTCGACCTGTCCGCCGTGCGCTTCGACCAGCTCTTTGACGAGCGCGAGACCGATGCCGAGTCCGCCGTGCCTGCGCGTTGAAGAGCCGTCGGCCTGCCGGAAACGATCCCAGACGTAAGGCAGAAAATCCGCCGGGATGCCCTCGCCCGTGTCCGCGACTTCGAGCACGACCCAGCGCTTGACATCCTGCTCTTCGTCTCCGATGAGATACGCGGATGAATCCAGTAGACGCGAGCGAATGGTAATCGCGCCGCCTTCGGGCGTGAACTTGATGGCGTTGTGCAGCAAGTTCCAGAGCACCTGCTGCAAGCGATGCGCGTCGGCGTTGATGAGCGGAAGATTTTGGTTAAGCTCAAGCTTGAGTTCAAGGCGGCGCGCGGCGGCGGATTGCCGCACGGCCTGCACAGTATCCATCACAGGCTCGTTAATCGCGGTCGGCTTGCAGTCGAGGCGCAGGACTTTGCGCTGTATCCGCGAGAGGTCGAGCAGGTCTGAAATCAATTGTGACAAAGCGGCTGCGGAGTTCTGTATGACGCTGATGCCGTCGTGCAATTCCTCGTCATGTTCGAGCGCGGGATTCTCGCTGAGGAGGTCTATCCATCCCCTGATCGCGGTCAGCGGCGTGCGCAGCTCATGCGAAATGGTGGCGAGAAACTCATCCTTGAGCCGGTTGGCCTCGCGCAGCTCCGCAATCAAACGCGCGTTCTCAAGCGTCCCGCCGATCTGCATCGCGACCGCCGTCAAAAGGTCTATGTCGTCTTCGGCCCAGCGACGCGGCGCGCGTGTCTGATGCCCGCTCAGAGTTCCTATCACGCGCCCCTGATGAATGATAGGCACGACCGCTATGCTCCGAATATTGATGCGTGCGATGAGGTCTTCGTATCCGACCGCGAGGCTGTGCGCGAGCACGTCCGTCGCTACCAGCGGCTGGCGATGCACCTGTATCCAATGGCTGACGGGCGAACGCTCGCGCAACTCACTGTTGTTGCTTAATCCGATGACGCCTTCGGCGCACCACTCGCTGTAAAAATCCGTCCGGTCATTCTCGGCGTTCATCGTCACGATGCAGCGATCCAGCTCCAGGACTTCTCCGACGCGTTCGACGATGACTTCGACGCCGCGCTTCGGGTCGCTCGCCTGTTGCAAGGTGAGGAGCAAGCGATTGACGATGGCTTCGCGTTCGGCCTGCGCCTGAATCGTGGCGAAGAGTCGAGCGTTGGCGATGGTCTCCGCGGCCTGCGCCGCAAAGATTTCCAGCAGCCGCACGTCTCTCTCGCGAAACCCGCCGGGACGATTCGCAACGTAAATAAAACCGATCAACTCGCGCTTGATGAGCATCGGCACCATCAGGGCTGAGCGAACATCATATTTATGCAGGAACTCCTGATTGAAACGCTCGTCGCCGGATGGCGAGTTTGAGAAGAACGCTTCTCCGACCTGATACGAATACTTATTCTCGCCCGTGTGATAGAAGTACGCGCCGCTGCCGTCATGCCTGAGTGCGAACTGAAACTCTTCGATCATCACCGGCGGCGTATTAAAGCCGGGGGCTTCCGCACGTACAACCGACTGACGCCGGTCGTAAGTCGAGAGCAAACACTTCTCGCCGCCAACGAGTTCGGCAATCGCCTTCGTCAGTTTCCCGTAAATATCCGAAGCGTCATTGAGCGTCGAAAATGAGCGCGAGATATTATAGAGACCCGCCAGTTCTTCGCTCCGGTGGCGGCTGGCTTCATAGAGCCGCGCGTTCGTCAGTGCGACGGAGACCTGCGCCGCGACCGCGCCGACCAGTTTTCTCTCGTCATCCGTCCAGACGCGCTCACGATTCCCGTCATGCAGCTCAAGCAAGCCTTCCTGCGCTCCGCCGACGATGACCGGCGCGGCCAACACAGAGCGCACACCCAGTCGTTCATATAGCTGCGTCAGCTCACTCTCTTCCGTTGCGCCGTTGTCACTCATAGCGACGGGCGCATCCGACGCCAGAGCCTGCTGCGCATAGGGGCTTGAGCGCAAAGGGATGCGATGCCCGCGCATCGAAGCTACCTCGCGGCGCGCCAGATATTCGTAACCGACGAGCGCGTAATCCTCCGTGCCGTCAAACAGAGAGACGTGGCAACGATCCGCATGAAGCGCGTGTCCGAGCGCGTCAACCGTCTCCTGCAAGACTGCGGACGGGTCGAGCGAGCCGGATAATTGACGACCGATGCGGCCAGCCAGCTCTTCCCTGCGCGCGGCTGATTCCATCTCGCGCGAGCGACGCTCGGCCTGTTCGAGCATTAAGACCTTCTCAATCGCAATCGCGAGCGGCGGCCCCAGACGTTCGAGCGCGAGCAGGTGTTTTCTTTGATATGCGTCGGGCGTGCGGGAAGTGAGATTGAGACTGCCGATGGCCTGATGCGTGGAGAAGAGCGGGCAGCAGACGGACGAGCGAAAGCCTTCGCGTTCGAGGTCTGTGTAAACATTGAAACGCTTCTCTTCGCGTAGCTCGGAGATGACGACCATCTCGCGTGCTTCGAGCGCATGTTCCGTGACGGAACCGTGCAGGGGCGCGACCGCGCCGACAGACAGAGAGCCTGCGTGTGCTCCTGAGACGGCGAAGACGCGCAGGTGTTCGCCGTCATCATTGCGTATCGCAATCGAGGCGCGGTCGAACGGAACGAGGGCGCGCATCTGTTCGGCGGCGAGCGAGAACATCTGTTCGATTGAGCGCCCGGCGTTGACTGCGGCGATGATGCGGTTGACGACTTCGAGCTGATCCGTCGCCTCGCGCAAATAATCGAAGAGCGCGCTCATCTCCTCGCTGGTGACAGACTCTTTCTCCGCCCCGGCTTCGGCTTCAGGAGTCACCGGCGTGACCAGCAAGAGCTTCGCTGGATGCTCATCCCAACGGCAATCGAGACGCTCTACCTTGACTGCTCCCAACTGCTCATCATTTTTAAGCAGCACGGCGCAATCCTCTTTCTCAGCATCAACACGCAGGAGCGTATTAATCTCACTCCCGACAAAGGAGGCCGCGTCGCATCCCAAAATTTTTCCGAACGCATCATTACAAGCCAGCACGCATGCTCCGGCCTCGTCAGTCACAATGGCCGGATCGCTGGTGCGCTCAAACAGCTTTGCAAAATTGATGTCGGGCATAGAGCAGTTAGCAGTAGGCAGTTAGCAGTGGGCAGATAAAAAAGCAGTCAGACTTGTCTTTACTGCCAACTGCCAACTGCCTACCTCTTTCTCTTTTTATGTCTTTCGATGAGACGAAGCGGAGTCGCGAAGAAATCGAACTCTTCGCGCAGGCGATTCATCAGGTAACGCTCGTAAGAGAAATGCAGTCCGGGCTTGCCGCCCGCCGTGAAGACTACGAAGCGAGGCGGGCGAATGCCGATCTGCGTCATGTACTGAACATGCAGGCGCGAGACTCCGCCCCTCACTGGAGCAGGCGCGCTGCCGCCCCTCGGTTGCGAGACGTTGCGCTCGAAGAAGTCATTCAGTTGCGAAGTCGGGATACGGCGACCGCGCGCTTCGTTGGCGCGCAGGACGAGCGGCAGAATCTTCTCTACGCGCTGCCCTGTCAGAGCCGACATAGTGAGCACAGGCGCCCACTCAAGAAATTTCATCTTGTCCCGCAGGTTACGCTCAAACTCCGCCGGAGTGCCCGTCAATTTGTTCGGCACTATGTCCCACTTATTGACCGCGATGATGATGGAGCATCCGGCCTCGTGCGCGTATCCGGCTATGTTCGCATCGAGCGCGGCCACACCGTCAAAAGCGTCAATCACGATGATCGCCACGTCCGCCCGCTCCAAACTTTTCTTAGCCATGATGACTGAGAGCTTTTCGGCCATCTCATCCGTCTTGCCTTTGCGTCGTATGCCAGCCGTGTCAATCACGCGAAACTTGTGGCCGGAAGATTCGAGCACGGTATCAACCGCATCACGCGTCGTGCCCGCGACGGGCGAGACGATGACGCGCTCTTCTCCGAGCAAGCGGTTAAGCAGAGACGACTTGCCCACATTCGGACGCCCGACAATCGCCAGCCTCACTTCGCGCGGCACTCTCTCGCCCGACTCTTCCTCATCCTCTTCAAACTCCGCGACCAGCGCGTCGAGCATCTCGCCCAGACCGTTGCCATGCTCCGCCGAGACTGGAAATACATCCTCAAAACCGAAACTGAAAAACTCTCCGGCGTCGGATTCGAGCCGCGTCGAATCAGCCTTGTTCGCAGCCACCAACACGCGCTTGCCGGTCGAGCGCAAGAGGCTCGCTAACTCTTCATCAAGCGGCGTCGAGCCTTTGCGCGCATCAACCACCCACAAGAGAGCCTGTGCCTCGTAGATAGCAGCCGATGCCTGCTTCAAAATATTCGCGGGAATGATCGCATCATCATCCGGCACGATTCCGCCCGTGTCCACGATTGAGAACCTGTGCCCGTTCCACTCCGCTTCGCCGTAGATGCGGTCGCGCGTGATGCCCGGCTCGTCGCCGACAATCGAGCGGCGTTCACCCGCGAGGCGATTGAAGAGTGTGGACTTGCCCACGTTCGGGCGACCCACGATGGCGACCAGAGGCAGAGCGCGGCGCAGCTCCACTGCAACAGCAGCGTGCGAATCGGTCTCGACGTTTTCCTTCGTCGTAATGTGTTCGGATTGATCTGCGCCCGGCATCTTAAGTCTTTGCAGTCCCTTGTCCAACTCGACTGTGAGGATTCATGGCGAGGAGATCATGAACCCCCCTTCCTCTAACCGGGAAGTGTAACGCGCCAGCCAAACCGCCGCAAGCATAAGTTGTTGGAGAAAAATCTAAGAAGCGTATAATCAGATAGACGCGAAGCGAAGCGCGCGAAAAAAACTTCGCCACCGAGACACAGAGCAAGGCAAAAGGCAACAGTGCAAACCAAAGCTTTTTAATAAATCAGCTTCCGCCTTCCTTTTACCTTTTTACTTTTACCTTTTAACTTCTTTTTGATAATCATGCCCGATGAACTAATCACGCCTGCTCCACATCTAGCGCTCGGCCAGCGAGGCGAAGAGATGGCGGCAGCCTACCTGGAAGCGTCCGGCTATCGCCTCGTCGCGGCCAATTTCACCGCGCCCGTCGGACGAAACCTGCGCGGCGCGCTCGTCGAAGCGGAGCTTGACATAGTTGCCTACCAAGCCGCCACGCTCTGCTTCATCGAAGTCAAGACGCGCGCCTCCGACTGGTTCGCCGCGCCCGAAGCCAATGTTGACCTACGCAAACAGAGACAGGTCTCACGCGCCGCACGGGCCTATCGCCGCATCTTCGGTATTAAAGGCGTCCCCTATCGCTTTGATGTCGTCAGCGTCACCATCGCGCCCGCAGGCGATGCTCAACCCGTCACCTCGCCGCGCTTGGAGTTGTTCAAAAATTTCTGGACGGAAGATAAGTTTCGCAAGCGCAGGTGGGCCGACACGCACTTCGATGATTGAATAATCGAGGGCACACTTGACAAGAAGGGATGAATCTGTAGAATTCCTTTTCACCCGAAGCGGGAGTAACTCAGTGGTAGAGTGCGACCTTGCCAAGGTCGAAGTCGCGAGTTCAAATCTCGTCTCCCGCTCCAAAACTTTTTAAGTACGAAGGCGAAGAGCGAAAGGAGAAAGCCTCTCAAAACTTTCGCCCTTCGCCTTTCTACTTTCTCCCGTTCGCGCGGCGGCGTAGCCAAGTGGTAAGGCAGAGGTCTGCAAAACCTTTATTCATCGGTTCGATTCCGATCGCCGCCTCCAATAAGATCAATAACTTACGGGCAGCCGATGAGCTGCCCGTTCTGTTTTGTGTGCCAGTTGTGTGCCAATTCCCGGCTCTTACTTTAAGCCGCTACAAATTTTCCTAGCCATAGCAATGTTTTTTGCTATTATATGCAGGCACACTACACCGTGCTGCCACTTAACCTCATGGCAGCCAGCTAGTGAAGCTTTTAATCGTTGTGCTAGAACAAGAGAGACATACTTTGCAGTAGCTGCAATGCCGTCTCCGTCACCGAATACGTGACAGCCGTTCTGCCGCCGTTGCCCTGATCTCCGGTTTTGCCGTTATCCATGTCTCCGGCATAAGCACAGACGGAAAGTACAAGCACAAGCATTAACGCTCTAACAGCTTTCATCGCGTTCTCCCTTTCGATGTTGATGGGATTTGACCAACTTCGCCGTCGTATCTTGAACAAGATATGGCGGCTTTGATGTCCTTGCCATATTTTTGCAAGCACACAGAAAGGCTTACCTCACATGAATTTAACAGATAGCCGTCTAAAAGAACTAGAGAACCCTTCGCTGACCCATAATGAGCGTGTATCGCTGGGCTGTCGCCTTGCGACTGAATTTATACATGCGGGGCAATATGAAACCGCGCGCGAGGCATTGGGCGAACTGTGGTATGGAGTCGGGGTACGACCTGACGTAGAGAGTCTGCAATCTCCGATCGCTGCCGAGGTTCTAATGCAGTGTGGCGTACTTTCCGGCTGGCTTGGAAGGGTTCAGCATGTCTCCGGCGCTCAGGAGAAAGCTAAAGATTTGATCTTTGAAGCACTCCGCATGTTCAAGGCTAAGCGTCAGTATTCCAAGGTATCAGAGGCACACTATGAACTGGGCATGTGCTACTTTCGGCTTGGTGCTTACGATGAAGCGCGGGACACGTTAGACCAAGCTCTGAAAGAACTTGAAACAAAGGATACTGTCCTGAGAGCAAAAATCCTAATCCGTCACACGCTCGTTGAAGTATGGACAGGTCGCTATCACGACGCATGGGATATTCTCGAAAAAGCAAGAGAATTTTTTGAAGCCAGCGGGGACACCGTTAAGGGAAGATGGCACGGCCAGAGAGGATTAGTCCTCAGAAGACTCGCCACGGCAGAGCAACGCGCCGATTATGCAGATAGAGCTATTATAGAGTTTACTGCTGCGATCTATCACTACGAACAGGCTGGACATGAAAGATACTGCGCCAACAATTTCAACAACCTCGCCATGCTATTATATCAACTAGGCCGCTACTCTGAAGCACATCAAAACCTAGACCGCGCCAAAGTGATTTTTGAGCACCATAAAGACATTGGTAATCTTGCACAAGTAAATGAGACGCGAGTGCGGGTGTTGGTCGCAGAGCATCGGTATCACGAGGCCAATCACATTATCTCTGATGTTATTCGGACATTCGAGAAGGGCTGCGAATATGCAATGCTGGCCGATGCCTTGACCATTCAAGGTGTCATCTCGTCACGGCTCGGTTTGCATGAAGGCTCAATAAGCACTCTTCGCCATGCGATGAGCGTGGCTCAAACTTCCGGCTCATCAAGTAATGCCGGTCGGGCAGCTCTAACGCTAATTGAAGAGCACGGCAGGGAGCGGTTATCTGAGAACGAGCTTTATAATGTTTACAATCGCGCCGATGAACTACTCAAAGAGACGCAGGACGCCGAAGAGATTGCGAGACTCAGAGCGTGCGCGCGGGTTGTGACTCGTAGGCTGCCCGGCGCGAGGATAAGTGATAAAGAATTTTCCTTACCAAAGGTAGTTCATGCCTTTGAAGCAAAGTTTATCCGTGAGGCTTTAGAGACTGAGCACGGCGTCATCTCGCGTGTGGCGAAGAGATTAGGTATCAGCCATCAGACACTCATTAACGCGCTCAAAACTCGGCATCGTGACTTGCTCCGTCTAAGAACACCTGTGAGGACGCGCAAGCGGAGCATCATCCATTACGCGCCCACAGCTAAGCAACGCGAGGCTACGAAGCAGCAAACGCGACGAGTCTCCATCCTGCATGTTGAAGACAACAGAGTGGTTGCAGAAGCAGTCAAGGATACGTTGAAGTATGAAGGCTATTGGGTTGAGATATGCGCAGATGGAAGTGAGGCACTTAAGATTCTACAAAGTACAGGGCATTATGCTCTACTGATTTTCGATAATGAATTATCTGGTATTAGCGGGGTCGAGCTGACACGCCGCACACGGCAGATTCAGCATCGGAAGCGCACGCCGGTCATCATGCTTTCAGCCAGCGATTGTGAACAGGAATCTTGGAGCGCAGGCGTTGATGCTTTCCTGCGAAAGCCTGAGCAGATGCATGAGCTAGCGAAAACTGTCAAACGTTTGTTGCCTAAGTGATATTTGCCAAAAAAGCATCAGCGGAAGATGCTCTATGAAATGCAAAACCTTTATTCATCGGTTCGATTCCGATTGCCGCCTCCATTATTATTAGCGGTTTATGGGCGCAGTTACGGCGTCCATTTTTATTTTGTATGAGAAAAGTATGCGAAATGGGGGGGATATTTTTCAGAGTTGTATAATAGTGATAGCTTGTTGAAAAATCGATTTGATGAGTCTCCCGCTATGTCAGGCCGAAGGAGAGGCGATTCAGCGCTATTTAGACGGTAGTTATTCACTCGTTCGTTATGCCGTTAAAATTGAGTCGTCATTCTCCAACTGAAAACATTTGATAATTGTGTTGCGCTAGTGCTCTGTAACTTTAGTTTTTGGACTTCACCTTCTCGTAATGGCGGCTCAACTTCTCTCTCGCTTGCGTGATTGAGAACTGCCACTCGACTTTGATTGCCAACTCGTTGCGCTCTTTGACGATCGCCTGCACCTCGCGGTCAAGTTCCTCGATTGACGCAATGCGCCTTGAGAGGCAGATGCGCGACAGAGCAGACAACTCCAACTCCGCCATGTTCAACCATGAGCCTTTCTTCGGCGTGTAATGCATCTCGAAGCGTTGCGCTAAAGCAAAGGCTTCCGCTGGCAATAGGTTCTCATAGAAAGAACTGGCATTGTGTGTATTCAAGTTGTCCTGCACGAGCACGATCTTTTCCGCTGGCCGGAACATCTCCGCCACCCGCTGCATGAAGCGGCAGTAATCAGCTTTCGTCCGCTGTCGGCTCGTCTCAACAATACGCTTTCCGGTCAACGGCTCAATGGCGACAAGCAGGCAGGCTGTCCCCTCGCGCTCGTATTCATAGTCACAGCGTTTGGGCTTGCCGGCTGTCATTGGTAAAGGTGCGACCACCTCGCCCAAAAGTTGCACGGGTCGCTCGTCGAAACAGACCAGAGGCCGCTTTTCATCGAAATGACGATTGTACAAGTGGAGCACCGCTTCCATCCGAGCCAGATATTGACCATCGATTGTGCCGATGCACCACTGCTTGTTTAAGTGCGGTCGGAGCCTGTTTTTTTCAGAATCTGTTTGACTCCGTTGTGACTGATTGAGTCCACGAAGCCGAGTTTGACAGCTCTGTCGGCCAACAGGCGCAAGGTCCATCGGGCATGACCAGCGGGTGCTTCAGAGCAGGCCAGAGCGGTGATCTTGGCACGGGCGTCACCCAGAATGCGCGGCGGCTTGCCCGAACGCGACTTGTCCTGTAGAGCCGCGTCGCAGCCTGCTTCTAAGTAGCGCCGCTTGATGTTGAAGACGGTCTGAGTGCTCAGCCCCAAAGTCGCAGCAATGGCTTCCGGGTGTTGCTGGCGATGGAGCAAGTCCAGAATGCGGGCGCGTGTCTGAACTCGTGCTGGTGTAGTACCGCGCCGTAAGATAGTTTTCAAAGAGCGTTGTTCGTCGGTTGATAATTCAACGGGTTGTGCTTTTCTTGGCATACTGGCAAAGTACGGCAAGAGGCAGCGTTTATCAAATGACTTCAGTTACTAAGCACTAGTTCTTCACCCAACTTCAAATTTGGCGTGTTCTCTAGATTGAAGAAGACGACGAGGCCGAACACGTCAATCGCGCAAGGGCTTTCTTCCGGGCGATCAAAGTACGTTATTTGTATTTCGGGGGGGTATCAGATGAATTGTGTAAACGAATTTCCATCCAACGTCGGCACGCGCCCTGCAAAGATGATCGAAAAAGCCTGCATCGCCTGACTCCAG
>CAXTPS010000008.1:17963-144598 GCA_964246305.1 uncultured Pyrinomonadaceae bacterium | reverse complement strand
AAATATGTTTCGAGAGGTCTTTCCCTTTGTCAATTCAATTCCACATCAGCCGTATTTATTAAAACGGGACTGCACACGCACGAATTGCGCAGCCCTGTCTCAAAAATTTTCGGGTGTGTTATCTGGCGCGTCGCGGACGAAATGAGCGGCGTCCGGAGCTGCTGCCATGCCTGAGTGCGGCAAAGGGCTTGGCTGCGGTTGGAGCCGCCGGTGCCACGCCGCCGAAGGCGGGCAACATGATGCGCTCGACCTTCTGCCCTGTCAATCGCTCGATAGCGCGCATGGACAATTCTTCGACCGGAGTGACCAGCGTGATTGCGCGGCCAGTGTTTCCGGCTCTGCCCGTGCGTCCGATGCGATGCACGTAATCTTCCGGCGCGCTCGGCACGTCGTAGTTGATGACGTGCGAGACCGCGTCAACGTCTATGCCGCGCGCGGCGATGTCGGTTGCGACGAGCACGCGCGTGCGCCCGTCCTTAAAGCCGCGCAGGGCTGCTTCGCGTTGCGGCTGCGAGCGGTCTGCGTGAATGCGATTCACTTTGTGCTCGCGCGCTTCGAGAATGTGCGAGAGCCTTTCGGCTCCGCGTCGTGTGCGCGTGAAGACGAGCACGCGTTCAAATCGTTCACGCTCTAAAAGGTCTAAGAGAAGCGCGGTCTTCGATTCGGTTGCGACGGGATAAGCAGTCTGCTCGACTGTCTCGGCTGCGCGCCCGCGCTGGCTGACTTCGATGAGCTTCGGCGAATGCATGTTCGAGCGCGCGATCTTTTCAATCGCGTCAGACATCGTGGCGGAGAAGAGCAGCGTCTGCCGCTTTGCCGGAAGCGCGGCGAGCACGCGCTGAATCGCAGGCCAGAAGCCCATGTCGAGCATCCGGTCTGCTTCATCCAGCACGAGCGTTTCGACGAAAGAAAAATCTACCGCGCCGCGCTCCATGTGATCGAGCAGGCGACCGGGCGTCGCGATCACGACGCTCACGCCGCGCCTCAACGCATCCGTTTGACGCGCCATCCCCGCGCCGCCGATGACTGTGATTACGCGCGGCGCGTTCTTCTTCGGAACGAGCGAGCGATAGCTGGCTTCGATCTGCGTCGCCAGCTCGCGCGTCGGAGCAAGCACGAGCACGCGTATGCCGGGGCGTGCCCGCTCAGACATGCGTTGAATAATCGGGAGCATGAAGGCAGCGGTCTTGCCCGTGCCTGTTTCGGCGCAACCGATGAGGTCTGCGCCGGTCAGGACGATGGGAATCGCCTGCTTTTGAATCGGTGTTGGTTCTTTGTATTCGAGGGACTCGCACACGCGCACCAGCGCGGGCTGTAATCCCAGTTCGGAAAAATTCATGAAAATCCTTTGGCGTGCGCTCGACCTGTAAAAAAGGGAGCGCGCCTCTTTCTTGTTTGAAAATGTTTGAAGCGTCTCCGGCGGAATTTAAGCTTCGCCGGAGACGCTTTTTTGCTTCCAGGGTCAACCTTTAGGTTGACCGCTCAGAGCTTACCAGCGTGAGTCGCGATTGCCGCCGCCGCCGCTGAAGCCGCCGCCACGTCCACCGCCGCCGCCACGATTGCCACCGCCGCCGCCGAAGCCGCCACGACCGCCGCCACCGCCGCCTCGTCCGCCGCGATCTTCGCGCGGGCGTGCTTCGTTGACGTTCAGATTACGGCCATTGACTTCTTTGCCGTTGAACTGCTGGATGGCAGCTTCGCCCTCTTCCTTGCTCGCCATCTCGACGAAGCCGAAGCCGCGCGAGCGTCCCGTCTCACGGTCTTCGACGACCGAAGCGGACTCGACCGTGCCCGCTTGCGCGAACAGTTCCTGCAAATCTTCACTCGAAGTCTGGAATGAGAGGTTGCCGACGTAAAGTTTCATAGACATAAATGTGTGTACCTTCTCCTGTTGAGAGGAGTTCTGAGAGAAGCTGCGAATCTTAAGTGGCTTCGGTGTAACGGTAGGCAGCGAAGGCTTCGTGTTCGGGTGCTCTTCAAATGAGCGGCTTCTGAAGTTAAGATCAGCCCGTCTCTCGAACTATCCAAAACGCCATCGCAAAAGGACTAACCAGCGTGTAGCGCATCACCGTTGATGCCAGAGAGAAGGAATTACCGAGCGCTATGATGCACTATTAAGCACCCAAGTTGCAAGCTCTTAGCGTCAAATGGGCTTTCCACCCGTCAACTGTTCCTCTATCTCCGCCAAATCCCTGTCCCGCCTGTGATAACCCATCCGCCCAATCATCTCCTTAGCAACAGCCCAACTCTCCCGCGCCTTCTCCCCCTCGCCCTGCGCCAGATACAACCGCGCATACTCCAAATGGCAATCAGCCTCATACAGTCCCATACTCCCGCGCGTGGCAATACGCATTGCTTCATCCAGATCAGCCTGCGCCCGCTCAAACTCGCCCGTGATCCGATATAACTCTGCACGCGCCAGCAGGCCGTTCGGTAAGATATGTAGAGACCCTGACTGACGTAATCCCTCAACTGCTCGTCTTACATAGGCTGTAGCTTCGGTATAATTGCTTGTAGCTTCTCTTTGCTCTTGAAGCAAATAAGCTCGCCCAATTGAAAGACAGTCAAGGGCGATGTCAAGGAGCCCACCACGTGGTGTTGCCCATGCGAGAGTCTGTCCAGCGCGGGCTTGCACTTCCTGATACTTCCCCTGATTCAGTAATAAGACACAATAGTTGAAGCCCTGAAATGAGTAGAGAATTGGTAACTTTGGCTGCCACTCCTTTTGCATCTTGTCAGCTTCGCGGAAAGTATTCTCTGCTTCTAACAAACGACCTAACTGGTGGAGAGTATCAGCCATTGTGGTTCTACTGGCTATTCGTTGAAAGCCGTCGCCGCTTTGGTCAGCAAATTCCACGCTCTGTCGGCCATAGTTAAGGGCTTGGGATATGTCGCCAAGGGTAAGGTAGATTTCACTGAGATTGCTTACTACCATAGCCGCCCTTCTCCAATCCTTCTGCGAAATATAAAACTCCAGACTAGCCTGTATGGGCTGAGGGGACTCCTTTAACTGACCTAATGCTCGGAGAATATAGCCAGCTTCGCTCATCAGATATGCCTTATCATATTCTTTGAATTCTGACACAGGCTGCTGCCAGGGATAATCGAAGAGATCACTCAGAACAGTCAATCCAGCGCCAAACGCTCCGAGGTTTCTGGTGCTAAAATTCTTGTTTTCCCTTTGAACCCTTTGCCAGAACACATCATCAAGCACCTCCTGATACCTGCCAGCTGCGCAGCCATGAGCAATCGCTAGGTAGAGCGGGGTCATCTCTTCGAGAGAGTCAGGGAATTCTTTACTCGTGTCCCTGAGATGTTCGTAGAGACGGTTGTTGCCTTCGCGCCATGCGGCGGGTTGTTGTTGCTTGAGTTCTTGCCCGAAGTGCTCGCGCACGAGTGGGTGGGCATCAAGGTCAGTGACTCCATGATGACCGGCGAGAGCGATAAGTTTCATCCGGCGCAGCTTTTCGATGAGGCGCAGCCATTCGACTTCTGACAGGCTGTGGATGTGGTCGGTCAAGCCCGGAATGGGCGGCGCGGCGCGCAGGGCTTCAAGTGATTCGCTGTCGGCGGGGCGGTCGAAGAGGCCAAGCATTCGTAACAGTTCGACTTCGGGGCTATCACCGAAGCGTCGGGCGAAGGCGGCCATCAGGCGGCGCGGGTGTTTGCCTGCGGCTTCGGGAATGTCGAGGTCTGGAATCTCTGAGGCGTGCGAGATGTGATGATTGGGCACGTCGCGCAGATAGACGGCGAGGAGGTCGATGGCGAGGGCGTGATTGCCGAAGTCGCGCGTGGCCCGTTCGAGTTCGGCGTCCATGCCATGCACGCCGCCGACGCGGAGCAGTGCGCGCCCGGCCTCGTCGGAAATCTGCTCAAGGTCTTTGTGCAGCACGGTTGCCTCGAACTCCGTGAGGTCGCTCACCTGTTCGCGCGTGGTGATGAGGCAAAGACCGGGATTGTTGCGGGCTAGCTCCGTCAGCAGCGTCAAGAGCGCGGGGTCTTTGATCTTGCCGCGCTCGTGCTCGTGGGGTGATTGCAACGGCTCAAGTCCGTCGAGCAGGAGCAGCATCTTCTCGCTTTGCACCAACCGTGCGAGGCGTTCGCCTTTGTCCCACGGCGAGCCTGCGGTCGGGTCTGTGTCGCCGAACCACCGGAGCGCGTCGTTGATGAAGAGGTCGGCGGATGTGACGCGTTCGCCCGTGCCCTGACTGTAGAACGACCACGCGTAGACACGCCGCGCGCCGCGATAGTTGTCGGCCTGCATCCGCTCAAGCCACTTGTTGACGAGCGTTGATTTCCCGACACCGCCCCAAGCCACTAGGCTGACGATGTTTGTGTCGCCGGATGACCACGCCGCGTCGAGCATCTCCAACTCTTTCTGCCTGCCAAAAAGCTCTGCGCCTGTTCTCGGCAGCCGGTCAATCTCGATTTTCTCCGGCAGTGACCAGCGTGGAGGTGGCGGCGTGGGCGGCTGGTAGCTCGGATTGTTCAGCTTGTCAAAGATTGTCTCCGCGACCAAGGCGAAGACTTCATCTTCGTTATCCTTGAAATCTTTCTTGATTGACTTACCGTCGCGCGGCAACATCTGCGTCTTTTTCAGCCATGTCACGGCCTTCCACACACAGGGGCGCACGAGAACCGGCAGCAGCAACATGCCGTCCCGCTCGCGCCGTTCCAGCAAGTATGGAATCTCTTCTTTGGTGCAGAAGTCCGAAGCGAGGAAGTCTGCCGAGATGAGGCAGACGGCTACCACGGCCTCGTCCATCGCCTGCTTGATTTCGTTGTACCACGCTGCTCCGCCGTCAATGCTGCGGTCGTCCCAGATGACGATGCCAAGTCCGGCCTGCTCCAACATCTTCAGGTGCGGGCGCAGGCGATCTTTCCACACTTCGTCCATGTGGCTGTAGCTGATAAAGATTGTGGGCTTGGTCATATGAGGCGCTTTGTCCGACAGAAATTCACGTGCTGAGACATTCACGTGAGTTGATTCTAGCATTAAAGAGCGGCGGTTAATATATTCAGGAGTTTGGTTCAGCGCAAGAGTTTGCGACTGATATCAGGTAAGAAAGAGCGGAAGCTATTGAGCTAAATTTTCGAGGCGATGTTTGGCTTTGGCGATCTGTCTATTGATGCGTGCGGCCTGTTCGGTGAGGGCGTCGCGCCCGTGTTGGGCTTCGAGGTCAACGCGTTGTTTGAGCTGGTAGAGGGCATCCTGTTTGAGGCGTTTGATGCCGAACTCGACTGTGCGTTGCTCTTCTTTGAGGGTGATGATGCGTGCGGCGAGGTCCTGGGTCTCTTCGTGTGCGTGTGTGGTGGCGCAGAAGAATTGCAGGTCTTCGTCGCCGAGCAGGGCGTGTAGGCTTTCGATGTCGCCTTCGCGGTAGGCGCGGTTGGCTTCGGTCATCACTGTGTGGCGGCGGCGCGCTTCGTTTTCGTCGCTCGCATGATCGGGGTGAAATATTTTGGCGACTGACCAGAAGAGCTTGCGCAGGCTCTTGCCGACGGGCGATGAGGATTGTGCGGCGGCGGAGTCCGTATCAAGTTCTGCCTCTGCTTCATCTTCCGCGTCCGCCTCGATGCCGAGCAGTCGTGATTCCGCTTGCTTGATGGCGCGTTCGACTTCGGACAGTTCCGCGAGGCGGCTGCCGACGACCTGCGTGTAGCGCGTTTTGAAACGGCGAAACTCTTCCTGCAAGAGCGTGAGTTCGTCGCGGCGTTCGGCGAGAGCGGTTTCAAGCCGCGCGACCTCGCCCGCTAAATCCGTAGCAGCATTTTTTGTCGCGGAGGAACGTCGCGCAAGACTTTGCATTTTAGATTCGAGCGGGCAAGCTCATCTTTATTAACTTGAAAGCTTGGCTGCCAGCACGTCAACCTTTTCGATGTTGGTTTGCGTAAGCTTCTTTAGCTTCAAGCTATTCTTGTATCAACTGCTGCACGCGTTTTGGCTCCTCGCCGAGCCAGTCCGGGTTCTGCGCGGTGCTGTCGAAGATTGAAGTGGTCTTGAAAGGCTCGAACTCGCCAGCGATGGCCGCGTGAGCTGTCCTGGCGAGCAGGGCGTCAAGCTGTTCTTCGCTTAACGGGTTGAAACTCTGCGCGGCTTCAAAAGCCTGATCGAGCAGCTCCATGCTGTCAATTCCAGTGATGACGACCGAGGTGGGCAGATTCAAAGCGTAGTGCAGGCACTCGATTGGCGTCACAGTGTTCGAGCGCAGGAGAATTCCGTTCGCCATGCTCTTCATCCCGAGCACGCCGACTCCCGCTTTGACCATTTCCGGCACGACCAGTTTCGAGAAGCTGCGATAATGCGCGTCCATCACGTTCAAAGGCATCTGCGCCGTGTCGAACTTGAAGCCGTTCGTGCGCGCGACTTCGAGCATGTGCAGGTGTATGTGCGGGTCTTTGTGGCCGGTGAATCCGATGTAGCGAATCTTTCCGGCTTCTTTAGCTTCAAGCAGCGCGGCGTTGGCTCCCTCTCCATCGAAGATACGATGCGGGTCGTCGTAGCGTATGACTTCGTGATGCTGCACGAGGTCTATGCAATCCACCTGTAAACGCTTGAGCGATTCGTCGAGCTGCTTCGTGGCCTCTTTTTTTGAGCGTCCATCAATCTTCGTCATCAGGAATACTTTTTCACGATAGCCGTCGAGAAGAGCCTTGCCCATACGCCGCTCGCTCTCGCCTTCGTTGTAATCCCACGAGTTGTCCATGAAGTTGATGCCGCGATCAATGGCGTCACGGACGATGCGCAGGCTAAGGTCTTCGTCAACGTGCTTGAGGCTCAGATGCCAGCCCCCCAGACCGATGCATGAGACACGCTCGCCCGTGCTCCCCAGCGTTCTATACGGCATCCCCGATTGCGATGTGGTTTCAGACATTTTCCCCCTCCCGATTACGCGCGTTTTTTTTACGTGATGAGGTCAAGATATGGCAAGTTTTAAGCTTGAGTCAATCGCGGTCGCGGGTTATACCAAATTACAAGACAAAGCAGAAGCACGCGAAGTTTAAGAAGCATGCTATCTCTTAGCGGTCTTTCTTTGCGTCTTAGCGGGAAATGCTTTCAGTCTTTTACCTCGATCAGCTCTGGACAACCGCGCCGCCACAGCTTGAGCCTGCTCCCGCAGTGCAGCCGAAACAGTGTGCGCCTGTCACGATACGCCTCGCGGCGAATCGCTCAAGGTCGAAATCAGAGATGGTCTGCGGCAGCTCGGGCGAGACGCCGAGTTCGAGCATTTGATTGAAATCGCAATCGTAAAGCCGCCCCGTCCAATCCACGCTCACGAGGCTGCGGCACATCAAGCCCTCGACCGCGTGCGGATTGAACGCTTCGACGAGCTTTCGCCTGTAACGCTCCTCGTTCCCGCTCCGGCGCAGGTAGTCGAGGAAACGCTTGATAGGCATGTTCGTGATCGTGTAGAGGTGATTGAACGAGACTCCGTAGCGCGCCATCAGCTCGCGTTTGAAATCCGCTTCGATAGAGCTTTGCGGCGGCGGCAGAAATGCGCCGACCGGATTGTAAACGAGATTCAGTGTGAGGCCGCTCGCGTCATCTCCGTAGCCGACTGCGTTCAATCTATGCAGCGCGGCGATGGACTTCTCAAAGACCCCGCGACCGCGCTGTGCGTCCGTCTGCTGTTCGAGAAAGTAAGGCAGAGACGAGACCACTTCAACTTCATGCTCGCGGAAAAAGTCCGGCAGGTCGTCCTGTCCCGCTTCAAACATGACGGTCAGGTTGTGCCGCACGATGACGCGCGTTTTGAGCGCGTGCGCCTGCGCGACTAAATATCTGAATGAAGGATTCAGCTCAGGCGCGCCGCCGGTGATGTCCAGAATCGGAAAACGAAACCGGCGCAGGGCGCGTATGACCTGCTCTGCGGTTTCGCGCGTCATGATCTCGGTTCGCGCAGGGCTTGCGTCAACGTGGCAATGCTTGCACGCCTGATTGCAAAGCTTCCCGACATTGACCTGCAAAGTCTCAGGCCGTGAAGCGCGCAAGCTCAGACCATGCGCCGCGAGCTGCTCATCAAAGCTGACTGACGAAGACGCGACGGAGGGTTGAGCGTTAAGAACCGGTAAATCCTGCGGCATTACATCGTCACCTTGTTGACGGAGTTGTGCGCCTGAAGCCCGTGTATGAGCGAGGCTCCGCCGCGAATCGCCGAAGCCATGTGGATAGCCTCAGTCATCTGCTCCATGTTCGACCCAGCTTCGAGACATGATTGCGAGTAAGCGTCTATGCAGTAAGGACACTGCAAAGCATGCGCGACCGCGAGACCGATGAGCGCCTTCTCGCGGCGCGTCAGCGCACCGTCCTCCTGACACGCCTGATACCATGCCATGAACTTTTCAAAGAGATCAGGCCGGTGCTTGCTGACATCCGAAAAACGCTGTAGGTCGTCCTCTTCGTAATATGCCATTATATCCTCCTCAAGAATTTCGGATTGCGGATTTCGGATTGCGGATTTAAGAACGATAAGCTTCTATAAATGCTCTTGCTTCTCAATCCGCATTCCGCAATTTCTTATGTCAAGTCCTGTCGTCATTATCATGATAAAAGCTCCCGGCGCGAGTCTGGTGAAAACACGACTCACGCCTGCGCTCACGGCGGACGAAGCCGCGTCGCTGGCAGCATGTTTCGCGCAGGACGTGACGAGCAACGCGAGACATGCTGCCGGCGCGCTCATCATCGCTTACGCTCCAACGGGCGGACGGGCTACGCTCGAAACGCTGCTCGGAGGCGAGCTGCTCTGGTTAGAGCAGCAGGGCGCAGACCTCGGAGAGCGACTCGAACGGGTCGCCACGCAAGCTTTCAATCTAGATTTCGCCCCGGTCGTCATCATCGGCGCGGACAGCCCGACGCTTCCCACGCTCTTTATCGAGATGGCAATCAACGCTCTCGCGGCGGGAGAGTGTGACATCGCGCTCGGGCCGACTGAAGACGGCGGGTACTATCTTATCGGCCTGCGCCATCCGGCGAGCGGCCTCTTTCAAAATATCGCGTGGAGCACCACGCAAGCTTACGCGCAGACCGCCCGCAACGCCAGAAATCTGGGGCTGCGATTGCTTGAGCTTCCCACATGGTATGACATAGACACCTACGCAGACCTCCTGCGCCTGCGCGCCGAAATCACCGACGATGAAGAAGCGCGGCGACGCGCTCCCGCCACATCCGAATGGCTGCAAGAGCAAGGCGGAAGGATGAAGGCGGAAGGATGAAAGTGTGGCTCTCAAAGATGAATGGTTCATACAAGGATGAACAGCTCAAGTTAAGCCAAACCGCTCAAGTTTGAAGAGCATGCCTTTCATCCTTCATTCTTCATTCTTCATCCTTGCTCTTACCGGCGCATACATGCGTCCCAGCCTGCGCGGGTGAACGCCCATCCAGTAAAGCGCCTGCAACACAGACCAGCGCGCGAAGGTGAGCGCGAAGCTGCGACCTTCAAAGCGTCTCGAAGAAGTGATGAGCGTCGCGTGTATATGAGCCATGCGGCCTGTGCGGCGGAGTCTACGCAGCAAGTCCAAGTCCTCGAAGATTGGATACGGCTTGAAGCCGCCGATGCTCTGGTAAGCTTCGCGCCGCACGAAGATGCCGGAATCGCCGTAGCACAGTCCGAGCTTTCCGAGCTGCGGGTAAAGCCATGTCAGAAAGCGCGCCGCCCCTCGCTCGCCGTCAAATCGCACGTGGAAATTTCCGCAGACCACTTCAGCGTCCGTCATCGCTTCACGGATAAGCTCTGCGGCATCAGCCGTGGGCATCGTGTCCGCGTGCAGAAACCAGAGCGCCTCGCCACGCGCAACGTTTGCTCCCGCGTGCATCTGAAGCCCGCGCCCGCGCTCGCTGTGTATGACTCGCACGCCGGAATCGCGCAGGATTCCAAGCGTAGCGTCACGGCTCCCGCCGTCAACTACTATCACCTCGATGCTGCCTCTCAACTCTTTCAACGCAGCAACGGTCGCGCCGATTGAGTGAGCTTCGTTGAGCGTCGGGATGATGATGGAAAGCGCGGGGCGCGCTGCCGCTTCGTGCATCTTCATCGCATCCGCTTCGTGCATCTTCTTCCTCGCGTCAGGGCAGTAGATGATCCGGCGCGACGGGCAGAGAAACGCGCGCGGGCTGCGCGTCTCCGAACACCTGCCAGGCCGGGCGTTGTTTGACGAACGGCAACTTGAGAACTTTGATGAGTTCGACTTCCTGCGGCTCGCGGTAAGCAGGCGTGCCAATCTCGATCTCGCTTTGCGGCACGTTCAAACGGAGCGTGCCGTGCAGCCAGTCCCAAACGCTCAGCCCGCTTGACCAGTTCGCATTCGTTTCATTCTCTATCATCGAATGATGTATGCCGTGCATGCGCGGCGTGACGAAGACGCGGCTCAAGCTACGCTCGACTTCAAACGGCAGACGAACGTTGGAGTGATGAAAGAGAATTGAGAGCATCAGGAAAGTCTGCCAGACGTTGAGCGAGAGCGGCGAGACGCCGAGCAATAACACCTGTCCCGCGCGCCAGCCGGTCGAGATGGCAAGCTCGCCGAAGTGAAAACGCAGCGCGGTTGAAGCGTCAAGGTCAAGGTCAACATGATGCACGACGTGAAAACGCCACAGGAAGGACGAGCGGTGCGTCAGCACGTGCCACGCGTACAGTGTGTAATCCATGAGGACGACGGCAAGCGCGACCTCCATCCACTTCGGCAGTCGCACGAGCTTGAGCATTCCATATCCGCGCCTCTCAACCAGCTCCGTGAGCGGCTGTATGATTGGTCGCTCGACGAGCTGAAGCGAGACGGCGGCCACGCCTGCGACCGCCAGATTGCGCGCGTTGCGCCGTAGCTTCGCCTCGACCTCGCGCCGCAACGGGCGACGACGCTCCAAAAGCCACAGGAGGCCGAACGCCCCGACCACGAGCGGCGCGCTTAACCAGCCCGGAACTTTACGCTGCTTCACAAAAACGCCTCCCCTCTGCTCGACAGATATTCGTCAAACCGCTGCTACAGTTAAAGACGTATATTTCACAAACCGAACCGGCTTTTATGAATACCAATCTAGCATATACAATGCGAGGAATCCGAAGCCGCAAATTCATCAAAGGGAAAGACCATGAAGCCTGACGATGAGAACAGCAAGCCGCCGACCTCCGCACGGCCTTTTCGAGTGTTGACGGAGAAAAGTTGATGGAGAAAAAAGATGACGCTTCAAAGTCCGCGCTGGTCTTCGTCTACAATGCCGGGAGCGGTCTCTTCAATGCTGTGACCGATATGGCTCATAAAGCTTTCTCTCCGCAAACGTACGCGTGCAATCTCTGCGCGCTCACACACTCGACGTTCGGGATGCGAAAAAGCTGGAAGAGATTTCTCGAAACGCTTGAGAGGCCGTTGGAGTTTCTGTACGCGGACGAATTGAAGACCCGTTACGGCATCTCAGATGAGCCGTTGCCAGCCGTTTTCAAAAAGGAGAGCGAGGGTCTCAAGCTTCTGATTGATGCGGCTGCAATCAATGCGTGCCTCACGATTGATGAGCTGAGACAACTCATCGTAGACCGGACAGCTTAACGAAAAGATGAGCAAGGCCGCAGCTAAAATAATCGCAGTCATTCCGGCGCGTATGGGTTCATCCCGTTTTCCGGGCAAGCCGCTCGCCTCCATTCTGGGGCGACCGATGATCGAACACGTCGTTCGCCGCGCCGGGATGTGTGAGCGTCTCGAAGCTGTTTATGTTGCGACCTGCGATGAGGAGATACGCGCCGTGGTCGAGGGCTTCGGCGGCAACGTTATTATGACTTCGGCGGCGCACGAGCGCGCCAGCGACCGCGTCGCAGAAGCAGCAGAGCGTATCGAGGCCAACATCGTCGTTATGATTCAAGGGGACGAGCCGATGATCGTCCCTGACATGATCGTAGCCGCCATCGCTCCCATGTTCCGCGACCCGTCAGTAAAGTGTGTGAATCTTGCGCGACGGATAGCCAGTCGTGAAGAGTATCTTGACTCCAACACCATCAAGGTCGTGATGAATGTAAACGGGGACGGACTCTACTTCTCGCGTGCGCCGATTCCCGCGATTGACTTCGAGCGCGCCGTGGATTCGCCCGTCTTCAAACAGGTATGCGTGATTCCGTTCAGGCGCGACTTCCTGCGCGAGTTCGCGCGCCTCACGCCGACTCCGCTGGAGCAGGCGGAGTCCATAGACATGCTACGCGTGATCGAACATGGCGGTCGCGTGCGTCTGGCGTTGACGGAGGTGGACACTCACGCGGTGGACACTCCGGAAGACCTGCGACTCGTCGAGTCACTTATGTTGAACGACCCGCTCGTCAGACGCTACGGTGAGCCGCTCGTTCGTGCGGGGGCGCGCATATGACGTTGCGAGTCCTCATCAGCGCGCCGTATATGCTTCCGGTGCTTGAGGAGTTTCGTTCACGCCTTGAAGCGGAAGGCTTAGAGCTTGTCCGCGCACAGGTGCTCGAACGATTGAGCGAGGCTGAGCTGCTTCCTATCATCGGGACGTTTGACGGCGTGATGTGCGGCGACGACCAGTTCACTGAGCGCGTGCTGCGCGCCGCGACGCGGCTCAAAGTAATCTCGAAATGGGGCACGGGCATAGACTCCATCGACCAGCGCGCCGCTGCGGAACTCGGCATTCGCGTGTGCAATACGCCAGATGCTTTTACAGACGCCGTGGCGGATACGACGCTCGGATATATACTCTGCTTCGCGCGCCGTCTGTTATCGATGGATCGTGAGCTTCGTCGCGGCCTGTGGACAAAAACAGATGTCGTGTCGCTGAGCGAATGCACGCTCGGAGTGGTCGGGGTCGGGGACATTGGCAAGGCTGTGGTTCGCCGCGCGCGCGCCTTCGGAATGAAGACGCTCGGCTCTGACCCTGCAACGTTGCCCGTATCTTTTGTCGAAGAGACCGGCCTGCGCCTGATGCCGCTTCGCGCTCTGCTTGAGGAGTCGGATTTCGTCTCGCTGCACTGCGATCTCAATCCGACCACACGTCACTTGATAGGCCGCGCAGAACTGGCGGCCATGCGTCCCACGGCTTATCTCATCAACACTGCGCGCGGCCCGGTGATTGATGAAGCCGCGCTCATCAATGCTCTCTGCGAGCGTCGGATCGCGGGCGCCGCGCTCGACGTTTTTGAGGTCGAGCCACTCCCGGCAGATAGTCCGCTCCGCGCGATGGACACCTGCCTGCTCGCGCCGCACAACGCCAACAGCAGTCCCGCTGCCCGCAGGCGAGTCCATGAGTCCACCATCGCCAATCTCCTCAAGGGACTTCGAGAAGCGCGATGACGCATGCCTCAAGAGACGCCGGGAGTGGAAGCGCGGCGACGAATCCTGATTAATGCACTTCTTAGATCGAACGAAAG
Source organism: uncultured Pyrinomonadaceae bacterium (assembly GCA_964246305.1). GTDB lineage: Bacteria > Acidobacteriota > Blastocatellia > Pyrinomonadales > Pyrinomonadaceae > JACMLC01. The sequence goes on along the minus strand of CAXTPS010000008.1, from coordinate 131,240 downwards.
TTATTGAGAGGGCATCTACGTTAACGGGTTGATTATGAGCTTAATGAAATTTATGGCTGCTGTCACATGCTTTGTTGTCCTCGCGTGTTTTGGTGTCGCGCATGGCGCGGAATCCAGCAATCTATTTCCCGTACATCAGAACGGCAAATACGGTTACATTGATAGGACTGGAAAAATTGTAATCGCTCTAAAGTTTGATGATGCAGGCGAATTCTCAGAGGGATTAGCTGATGTGAAGATCAAAGGGAAATGGGGCTTCATAAATCAGAGCGGAAGGTTTGTCATAGAGCCACGGTTTATCTCGACAAAGGGTTTTAGCGAAGGGCTTTGCGCTGTGCAAACAAGTGACTCACCGGGTCTGTGGGGCTTCATAGATGTGAGCGGCAAAATAGTTATCAAGCCGAAGTTTCTTAACATAGCGAGTTTTTCCGAAGGCGTGGCTTTGGTTGAAGTGAATTACAAATACGGCTTTATTGATAAATCAGGCGAGATGATTATCCCTGCAAAATTCCGATGGGCAGAGGACTTCTCGGAAGGACTGGCGCTCGTAAATACGGTTTGGGACGACGATGTGAATTCCAAACATACAGGATTTATTGATAAGACCGGGAAATTCGTAATCGAGCCACAGTTTCAAGATGCGAGCAGCTTTTCCGAAGGGCTTGCTGCCGTCGCACTCGACGGTAAACATGGCTTCATAGACCCTACAGGTGAGATCGTCTTGCAGCCTCAGTTCGATTACTCGGATATGTTCTCAGGCCATTCATTCTCCGAAGGTTGGGTGCGGCGGAGATTTGAAAATGACAAATGGGGATACCTTGATAAGACAGGTTCCGTCATTGTCCCGCCGCTCTATGACTGCACATGGGATTTTTCCGAAGGCCTGGCCCGCGTGCAAATCGGAGAGAAAACGGGCTTCATAGATAAAAGCGGAAAGATGGTAATAGAGCCGAAGCATTACATTGTCATCACCGATTTTTCCGGCGGCGTGGCTTCTGCAATCACAGAGAATGGTGAAGAGGTTTACATTAGTAAGATAGGCAAAGATATATGGAAGGCAAAATGAATCGTGTAGATAACGGTCAGCGTAAGAAGCGAAGTTGATTCGCATACGCCCGTCACTCATTCGAGCTGACGCCCGGATAGAATGCCTCTCATGCTGCGCTTCGCAGAAAATATTGAACGACAAACGAGCGCGAACGAAGAACGCGCGTGGTTGCTCTGTCGCGGCGTCAGGAATCTACTGCGTTGCGACGAGGCCGAAGTCGTCGGCGGGATTGTGCGCTACGTCGTTTCACAACACGGCATCCTGCGATTCATGCTGGCGTTGATAGAACGCACACGCCGGACTCCAATCCCGTCGCTGCTCGCGCTCGCCGCCGGGTTGAAGAGCTTTCTCGCGGTGCGTTCAATCGAGAGACGGGACGGCGCGCTCTGGATCGCACGCCTCAGTAACGAGCGTCGCGCCATCGAGCCGCTGCTTCCGCTGCTGCCTGAAATAAGTTGGAACGAGTTGAAGTTCCGCCTGCTGCCGGACGCAGGAGCGATTGCTGCATTGACCCGGCTTCGGAATTTCGGCTCGACCGTGCGCCGCATGTACAGGCTCGCGCGACGACTGCATCGTCGTCACGAGTTCTTCAAGGTCTTGCGGGTGGTCGAGCTGATTGGATACTACGCGCGGTATCTGAGCATCTTCAGGCACGGGCGTTTCCGCCTCGCGTTGATGTCGAGCCACAGCAACCCGCACGGTATCGCGTTCAACCTTGCTGCGCGAAAGTGCTGCGTGCCCGTAGCTCTCGTCACGCACGGCATGCCCGTGCGTCCAGTTGCGCGTCTCTCTTATGAACTGGCGGTCGTACACTGCGAGGCCGCACAGCGTACATATATCGAGGAGGGCTGCCGCATGGAGCGCGTCATGGCTCATGGCCGTCGGCAGGATTATGCGACGATGCCCACAGTGCCGCTACCGGAGAGCATCGCCGTCGGAATCTTCCTCTGCAAAGACGTACACGAACAGCGGCTGCGCGCAGTCGTCGAGCGCCTGCTCGGCAACGCGCGTGTGTCGAACGTCCTCGTGCGGCCTCATCCGAAGAATCTCTGGACAGGGCTTGACGCGTGGATCGCTTCGCGCAACGACTCACGCCTGCGTCGCAGCTCCGGCGTGCCTGTGTCCCGCGACATAGACGCGACGGACATCGTCCTCGCAGGCAATTCAAGCGTGCTGATCGAGGCGGTGACTGCCGGTCGTCCGGGCGGCTACGTGCCGGGGCTGGATTATGGCTCAACTGACATGCACGCGTTCGTCGCGCGCGGCCTGATTTACCGGCTCGATGACGAACTCAACTTCGACCCGGACGCGATGCTAAACTTCTACCATCGCCCGGAGTGGCAGAGCGTCCTACGCTTCTTCGCCAACATCGCAGAGGACGAGTCATCAGTCGCGGCACGTGCCGTTGACGCCATGCGTGAGCTATCTCTGCGGTAGCGGTTCGTTTTTGAAATGAGGAGAAAAAAGTTTCCGCAAAGGCGCAAAGACCCTAAGAGGAAGTACGCCAAGATCAAGAGGCATTCAAGGCTTTCGTTCTTCCTTTGCGTCTTTGCGCCTTTGCGTGAACGTCTCTTTTTCCACTCGTTCGATACTGAACCACTGCACACATAGTATGCCCGTTAACCGGCATCGGTAGTTTATGGTACAGTAGCAAACGGTTCGGGCTTTCAGGGCATCGAAAGCCACTTGTCTCTTATGCGCAATCGCTTTCTATCTTCCGGCATCCTTCTCTTCGTGCTCCTCGCGGGCGCGTGGGGAAATGTGTTAGCCGCTTCGCTGTGTCCGCGCATGGCTCAGGATCACTCTTGCTGTCCCGCCAAAGCAATGCAACATGCACACGATGCGATGGACGGCATGCAGATGGATGAGATGCAGATGAGCGACATGCAAATGCCGTCTGCGATGGAGCAGGAGACGGAAGCAAATGTGGTCAGGCAGGTTGATGTAGTAGCCGGACAGCCCGGCGTTGGTTGCGGGCATTGCCTCAGCCATTCTCAATTACCGACAAAGCTTCCCACGCTGCGCGAAGCAGAGCAGGTCAGATGCGGAGAAGATTTGGCCGCGCCGCTCGCTTTAGTCAATTCTGTTTCGCCGTCCACATTGTTCGTTACACCGGTTCATTCAAAACAGCACGCGCCACCCGGAGCTACGACTTCAAGGCACGTCCTCATCAGTGTGTTCCGCATTTAATCCTTCTCTCTCTGGTTTCAGCTTTGAAGAAAGCTGAGGCGAGCACGTCTTAGATTCAATCAATCAAATCTAATAACGCGTGGCTATAAAATCGCATTGCCGTTTTTATAGCTTGCTTTGCAAATATTTCAGAGAGGGAATCGTGACCAATTCTAATACTTTTACATTCAGTGTGCGGACGCGCGCCTTTGTGCTTGCTTGCTTGCTCGCGCTGATGGCGATGATGATTGCCGGAACTGTCTCCGTGCCAGCGCAGGACATGCAGGACATGCCGGGGATGGATATGGGCAAGCCTAAGCCGAAACCGAAACCGATGCCGCAGAAGAAAAAACAGCAGCCCGCTCCTAAGAAAGACGAGATGGAAGGCATGGACATGAAAGACATGCCGATGCCGTCTCCATCTCCATCAACGTCGCCCTCAGCGTCTCCAACGCCGTCTGCGTCGCCGTCAGAGATGGAGGATATGCCGGGCATGGCGATGCCGACGCCATCATCTTCGCCTTCCCCGACGCCTGAGCCGTCCGCTTCTCCGCAGATGCAGATGAATATGCCTCAGAACCAGACGCCGACGACCGACACCTTGAAGCCGGATGCGACTCAGGATAAGTCCGCCGACATGGGCAATATGGATATGAGCGGGCAAGGGAACAATGGAAGCAACGGTCAGCCTGCGAAGCCAGATGATTCGATGCCGGGAATGCCGGGCATGAAAGGCACGGGCCGGATGTCGGAAAGCGATCCGAATGCCTTGATGGTGATGTCCGGCAACGCGATGGATATACGCCTCGGAGCCAGCTCCAGCAACAACATCAGCATGGGGCAGATGGGGTCAGGCACATCGTGGCAACCTGCTACGACGCCTATGTACATGTGGTACAAAAACCTTAACAGCTGGCTGCTTTTCCTGCATGGCGATATGAAGCTCGGCGTCAACTCGCAGGGCGGGCCGCGCGGCATCACCAAGTTTGAATCGCAGAACTGGATTATGCCGATGGCGTTTCGCCGCGTCGGCGCGGGCACGCTTCAACTGCGCGGCATGTTTAGTTTAGAGCCGTTCACATTCTCGCCGGGCGGCTCACCGGAACTCTTCCAGGCGGGAGAGTCTTACAAGGGGCAGCCCTTGATTGACAAGCAGCATCCACACGACCTTTTCATGGAACTGTCCGCCACCTACACAGTCCCGTTGGGGGAGCGCGGCACGTGGTTCGCTTACTTCGGCTATCCGGGCGAACCCGCGCTGGGTCCCGTCGCATTCATGCACCGCTGGTCAGCCTCGGAGAATCCGACCGCGCCGCTCTCGCATCACTTGCAGGATTCGACGCACATCGCCTTTGGAGTTCTTACCTCCGGCTTCACCTATCGAAAGTTCAAGCTCGAAGGCTCTGTGTTCAACGGGCGAGAGCCGGACGAGAATCGCTACAACTTCGATGCGCGCAAGTGGAACTCACACTCTGTGCGTTTCTCCTTCGCGCCGAATCCGAACTGGGCGATGCAAGTGAGCTACGGCGTGCTGAAGAGTCCCGAAGAGTTGGAGCCGAACGTGAATCAGAAGCGCGTCACGGCTTCGATTCAGTACAACAAGCCCTTCAATCGGGGGAACTGGGCGAGCGCGTTGATCTGGGGGCGCAATCACAACTACAACGGAGATGCGACCGCCAATCTGAACGGCTACACGGCGGAATCCACAGTCAACTTTCTCGATAAGAACTACGTCTACACGAGGCTTGAGCTGGTGGATAAGAACGAGTTGTTGATGCTCACGGATCGCAATCGTCTGGGCATCACGGCAGAGCATGCGAGTTTTCGCATCGGCGCTTACACCGCGGGCTATGCGCGCGACATCTGGAACAACGACAAGCTCTCAGTCGCGCTTGGCAGCGATATCACGTTCTACTCGAAGCCTGCCCGGCTTGATCCTATCTACGGAAACAATCCCGTCTCGTACAAGTTCTTCATACGCATCCGACCGGGCAAGATGGGAATGAACAGTCACGCACACAACATGGGAACTATGCCGGCGACGCCCGACAGCGAAGGCACGGGACAACGACCCCGTCCCTAAAATGGGGAACATAGCAGGGCTGCGCTCATTTGCAATCCGCTATAGACTTGCTCTTGACACTGTAGTCGAGTGTAGGGTTTATACTTGCGATATTGAATTCACTTTGCGAGGTCGAAAAGATGAGGACGAGTAATTTAAGAGGCGCGCGGGTTGTGGACGGGGAGCAGCATCGAGGGATGCTCAAGATCGGCGATGTCTCAAAGAAAAGCGGCATCGGGATTGAGGCTCTGAGGTTTTATGAGAAGAGCGGCCTGCTGGATAAGCCTTCGCGCACGGAGAGCGGCTACAGAGTATACGACGCGTCTGTGCTTGAACGCTTGGCCTTCATCAAACAGGCGCAGGCTCTAGGATTTTCGCTGGATGAAGTCAAACGCATCGTCGAGGACGCACGCAAGGGGCAGAGTCCCTGCGACGATGTGCGCGAGATCGTGAGCCGCAGGCTTGAAGAACTCGACGAGCGTATGCGCGAGATGCGCCGCTATCGCAAAGAACTGGCCTCGACGCTCGAAGAGTGGAACAAGGTAGGCCGTGCGCCCGGTCATATCTGCGGCCTCATCGAAAGCTCTCACATCGGGCACGGCGTGAAAGATGCGAAGAAGATAAGGACGAGAAAGAGAATTTAGAAATGAGCATCACGACAATGACTAAGCCGCAGGCAGTTGATCCTGTTTGCGGGATGACGGTTGATCCCGCGTCCGCAGCAGGCCGTAGCGAATACGAGGGCGCGACATATTACTTCTGCTCGCCTATGTGCAAACAGAAGTTTGACGCCGACCCGCAGCGTTTCACGTCCTCTGAAGTAAGCTCGCATAGGCATCACCCGGTTGCCGCCGATTCCCACCTGTCACATGCCTCTCAAGGGATGGTCGCCATTCATAGTGCTATGCGTCACGCTGCGCCGGAGGTGACAGATTCACAGGAAGAGGCACAGGCGCGCGAGTATCACACGATGATGCGCAAGTTCTGGTTCGCAGCCGTGGTGGGCATCCCGGTTCTTCTCACAATGCTCATCGAATACGTGCCATCGCTTCGTGAGGCGACGATGCCGTGGCATCAGTGCATCGGCATCGCATCAGCTATCCTGACTTTTCCTGTGCTCGCGTGGTCGGGCAATCAGTTCTTCGCGGGCGCGTGGAATAACTTCCGCAATCACAATACGAACATGGACACGCTGGTCGCGCTCGGCACAGGCTCAGCGTGGCTCTACTCGACGATTGTGGCGGTCGCTCCGTGGCTTTTCCCGGAAGGCACGCAGGGCATGTACTTTGACGTGGCTGTCATCGTCATCGCGCTGATCGTGCTCGGTCAGGCGTTGGAATTGAGAGCCAGGAGCCGTTCGTCCGCTGCTATCAAGAAGCTGTTGGAATTGCAGGCCAAGACTGCGCGCGTCATACGCAATGGCAGTGAGGTAGATATACCTGTTGAAGCAGTGGTGGTCGGCGACACTGTGCTGGTGAGGCCGGGCGAGAAAGTCCCTGTGGATGGAGTTATCCTTGAAGGCGAGTCGGCGATAGACGAGTCTGTGGTGACGGGCGAATCCGTTCCCGTTGATAAAGGCGCAGGCGATGCTGTTATCGGTTCGAGTGTGAACAAGACGGGCGCGTTCACCTTCCGCGCGACGAAAGTCGGGCGCGACACCGCGCTCGCGCAGATCGTAGAGATGGTTCAGCAGGCGCAGAATTCCAAGCCTCCTATCGGGCGGCTCGTAGATACGGTCTCTTCTTACTTCGTGCCGTCGGTGATGATTATCGCGGTCGTGACTTTTCTGTTCTGGTTCAACTTCGGGCCACCGCCCGTCTTGAACTATTCGATAGTCACGATGGTCGCCGTGCTGGTCATCGCGTGCCCGTGCGCGCTCGGGCTGGCGACTCCGATCAGCCTCATGGTCGGCGTGGGCAAGGCCGCAGAGTATGGCGTGCTGATACGCAACGGCGAAGCTCTGGAAACAGCCTCGCGGCTGACGACCCTTGTGCTCGATAAGACCGGCACGATCACCAAAGGCAAACCCGAACTCACGAACGTGCTTCCTTTTGGCGACTTCTCAGAGAGCGAACTGCTCCGGCTCGCCGCAATCGCGGACAGGCGCAGCGAGCACCCGCTGGCTGAAGCAATCGTCAGGGGCGCGCGTGAACGCGGCATCAGCCTTGATGAGCCGGAAGCATTCAATGCCATCCCCGGCTACGGCGTTGAAGCAAGCGTCGAAGGCTTGCGCGTGCTCGTCGGAAATCGAAAGCTGATGGAGCGTGAGAAAGTTTCCATAGCGGAATTCGAGGATGGCGCGTTACGTCTCGCCGACGAAGGAAAGACGCCTATGTTCGTAGCGGTGGATGGACGCCCCGCAGGAATCGTGGCAGTCGCCGATACCATCAAAGCGGATTCGGTAGCGGCCATACGCGCTCTGCGTAAACTGAACATAGAGGTCGTGATGATCACAGGCGATAACGAGCGCACGGCTCAAGCAATCGCGAGGCAGACTGGAATCAGTCGCGTGCTGGCCGAGGTGCTGCCCGAAGAGAAAGCCCGTCAGGTCGAGCTGCTCCAAGCAGAGGGAGGTAAGCGGAAAGAGAGAGGCGGACGCGGCAACCGACTTGTGGGAATGGTTGGAGATGGCATCAACGATGCGCCCGCGCTCGCGCAGGCGGACATAGGCTTTGCCATCGGCACGGGCGCGGATGTCGCCATCGAAGCTGCTGACATCACACTCGTCGGCGGAAGCTTAAGAGGCATCGTGACTGCTATCGAAGTTTCGCGCGCGACTTTGAGAAACATCAAACAGAATCTGTTCGGAGCGTTCGTCTACAACGTGCTCGGCATACCCATCGCCGCAGGAATTCTGTATCCGGTCTTCGGCATCCTGCTGTCGCCCATCATCGCCGGCGCGGCGATGGCTGCTTCGAGCATCACCGTCGTGACGAACGCCAATCGCTTACGTCTCTTTGGGGCCAAGCCGGTTAAGGAGGTTAGAGCATGAACACCACAAACATTATCGTCACTCTGGCGGGGCTGGCAATCATCGCATGGATCATCTGGTACTTCTGGCTCTGGAAGGGCGAAACAGTCAAAGCGCAGGCAAGGGAGAAAGGCATGCAGGAAATTGACGTGACAGTGAAGGGCGGCTACCAGCCCGCTTCGATTATGGTCAAGGCGGGACAACCCGTCAGGTTGAACTTCACGCGGCGCGAGGCTTCCACCTGCGGCGAAGAGGTCGTGCTACCGGGCTTCGGCAAACGCGCGCACTTGCCACAAGACCAAACGGTCTCGGTCGAAGTCACACCGGACAAGCCGGGCGAGTACGAATTCACCTGCGGGATGAACATGTACAAGGGCAAGCTAATCGCACAGTAATGTCTATGCTTCGCCCGTAAGTAGCGGGAGCGGATTCAGGTATTAAACGTGAATTCAGGGGCAAAAAAAGCTCTATGAAAAAGCAAAGGCCGCGAATTACGCGGCCTTTGCGCTGTAGAAATGGCTCCGCAGGTAAGACTCGAACTTACAACCCTCCGGTTAACAGCCGGATGCTCTGCCATTGAGCTACTGCGGAAGACGCGCCCTGCATTGCCTGTAGGCTTTGCATGGGCGCGATAAGTTTTTATAGCAGACGTGTGTGCAAGCGTCAAGCAGGGGTAAGAGCAAGGATGAAGGCGGAAGGATGAAGTATGAAAAGCGTGCTCTTCGACCTTGAGCGATGCGGCTTGGAATGGCATGCCTTTCATCCCTTCCGCCTTCATCCTTCATCCTTGCTCTTCCTCCTTGCTTTCGCGCGGGAAGTGCGAGAATATCTGTCACCGCTGAATTACTGCAAAAAGATGTATCGAAGAGAAGCTCTTAAATCTTTGCCGTGTGGCAAAATTCTGAGGGAGAGTACGCATGGAGCGTCGCACAACCGCCTGGTATAGTCGCAATCTTGAAATGGAGATGCCGCTGGTGGCCTACGGGCACGCAGGCTATCCGCTGTTGATGTTCCCGACCGCCGCCGCAGATTATCTTGAGTACGAGAGATTTCTGTTGGTGGATGCAATCAAGGAGCAGATAGAGGCCGGAAGGGTGCGCGCCTACTCAATCAATAGCGTCAATCGCTACAGCCTTTTGAACGACAAGGCTTCGCCGCAGTTGAAGGCGGAATTGTTGACGCGCTATGACCGTTATATCGTTGATGAAGTCCTGCCGCTGATCAGGCAGGACGCAGGGCAGGACGCGCGCCCGGTCACGACCGGAGCAAGCCTCGGCGCGTTCCTCTCGGCCAACGCATACTTTCGTCATCCAGACCTGTTTCGCGGCGTGATCGCGATGAGCGGCAGCTACGACATACGCTCGTACCTCAAAGGCTATTCGGACGACAATGTGTATTTCAACAATCCTGCGGACTACCTGCGGAATTTGAACGACGATTATCACCTGCCGCTCTTGAGACGAGCCGACGCCATCTACGTCGTCTCCGGGCAGGGAGCGTACGAAGCCCCTGAGCGCAGCCGCGACCTATCAAACATTCTCAACTCCAAAGGCATCCCGCATTCATTGGAGCTGTGGGGACATGATGTCAACCACGACTGGCCGTGGTGGCGCAGGATGTTGCCGTACTATTTGGGAAGAATCTCTTAAAGCAGTTGGCAGTGAGCAGTTGGCAGTAAGCAAAAGAAAAGCAGCAGATTGGAAATGCTTCTTAGCTTTCCTCTGCTGCTTTTTCTGCCAACTGCCAACTGCTCGCTGCCAACTGCTTTTTACGGTTCGTCCGTGCCCTTCTTGCCTTTCTTCTTCGGCGTTTCGACTTCGCGGGGGCGCGTGGTGCCGTCGCTGCGTGGAGGCGGCGCGGAGTCGGGTTTCTTCGGAAGAGAGTCGGTTGATTTCGGCGTAGAGGGCGGCGCGTCTTCAGTTCCGCGCGGAGCCGGAGGCAGCGTCACCTGTTCGAGCTTCGGGTCTGTAATCGGAGCGGGCGTGTCGCCGCTGTCGCCGACTTTGGATTTGGCGACCGCCGACAGCTTCGAGCGTTCTTCGCTCATCTCGCGCGAGCGTTGGCGATCCAGCTCCTTCATGTCTTCGGGTATCGGGGGCGGTTTCGGAAAATCCTCTTTCGGTTTGCCCTTCAGGAATTCTTTCATAAAATCCACGAAGAAAGGCAGCGCGCCGTGCCCGCCGGTCATGTCGTTGCCGAGCGGTTTCTTTCTGCCGGGATAACCCATCCAGACGCCCGTCACGTAGCTCGGCGTGTAGCCGATAAACCAGACATCCGTGTGATCGTTGACCGTTCCGGTCTTGCCCGCGAGCTGCACGCCTAAAACTTTCGCTCCCGTCGCCGTGCCGTTCTCAATCACGCCGCGCATCATCGAAACCATCGTCAGCGCGACGTACTCGTTCATCACTTTGTAGGTCGTCTTCTCCCACTCTTCGAGCACGTTGCCCTCGCGATCCAGAACTTTGCGAATCATGTGCGGCTGCACGCGTATGCCTTTGTTCGGAAAGGCGGAGTAAGCCGAGACCATCTGGTCGAGCGGGACTTCGGTCGCGCCCAGAGCCGAAGGCAGATACGGAGCCATTGGCACAGTGATGCCGAAGCGGCGCACCATCTGCGCGCCCGTCTGTATGCCGACCGTTTCGAGGAGATGTACGGCGGGAATATTCATGGACTTGGCGAGCGCGACTTTGAGCGGCAGGTCGCCGTTGCTGGTCGAGCCGTCATAGTTGTGCGGCGTCCAATTGCCGCGCGTAATCTGCGCGCCGCTCACAGTCGAGTCGGGCGTCATGCCCCACTCAATCGCCGCCGTGTAAATGAAGGGCTTGAAAGCGGAGCCTGTCTGTCGATAAGCCTGCGACGCGTTGTTGAACTTGCTGGTATTAAAATCATAGCCGCCGACCTGCGCGACGACCTCGCCGGTCTTGGCGTTCAAGGTCTCCATCGCGCCCTGCACGCCGGGAATCTGTGAAAGCTCTACCTTGAGCTGATGCTTGTCGTCATCCACCTCTTGAATCTCAAACTGGCAGAGATCGCCCGGCTTGAATTCCGTGCGCGGCTGGCGACCGCTCCAACCCATATTGCCCGCCCCGACCGTCGCAGTGTAATTGCCAAAGCGCGCGGTCGCTTCGTTCCTCGCCTGATCCACTTTCATAATCAGGCCAATGATGTACGCGCCTTTCTGGTACTCGTTGCCGTACCAATCCGGGTACTTGTAATTCTCAAGCTGCTCTTTCGTCGCCGTGCTGACGTTGTTGTTGACCGTGGCGATGTTTGTGTAAGCCGAACGCCAGCCGCCGTGCGAGCGGTCGTACCGGCGAAGCCCTTCGCGCACGACCTCGACGGCCTTCTTTTGCGCTTCGACGTTGATCGTCGTGTAGACGGACAGGCCGCCCTGCGCGACGCGCGTCGTGTACTTATCTTCAAGCTCCTGCCGTATCTGCTCGACCGGAAAATCGAAGACGGAAGAACGCGCCTGCGATTGATTGTAGACGGTATCGGCGAGCTTGATCGGTTTCGATTTCGCAGCCTCCACTTCGGCCTGCGAAGCGAAGTTGTATTTCGCCATCTGCTCAAGCACCAGATTACGACGCTCTTTGGCCGCGACCGGATCAACCGTCGGCGAGTATTGCCCCGGCGCTTTCGGAATCCCGGCCAGCAGCGCGGCCTCTTCAAGCGAGAGGTCTTTAGCATGCTTGTTAAAATATATCTCCGCGCCAGCCTCGACGCCGTATGCTCCCGCGCCCAGAAAGATATGGTTGGCGTACATCTCCATGATCTGCTGCTTGGTGTAGTAGCGTTCGATCTGTAGCGCGACCAGCCACTCGTTCATCTTGCGCTGGATGGTCTGCTCTTTCGAGAGGAAGAGATTTTTGGCGAGCTGCTGCGTCAGGGTCGAGCCGCCTTCGCGGCTGCCGGTCGTAATGTTTTTGAAGGTCGCGCCGATGATGCGTATCGGGTCTATGCCGATGTGTTCGTTAAAGCGCGCGTCCTCGATAGCGAGAATGGCGTTCTTCATGTTCTGCGGAATCTCGTCGTACTTGAGCGGGATACGTTTCTCCAAAGCGAACTCGCCGATCACCGTCACACCATCATCTGCATAAACTCGCGTCACCACGCTCGGACGATAAGTGGCGAGCGAAGCGACTTCGATGGCGGCCTGCGAATAATTGAGCTGGTATGCGGCGACGATGCCAGTCAAGCCACCCGCCGCAATCGCCAGCAGGAGCACAGCCGGAAACCAGAAGGTGCGCAGGAAACGGCGACGGGGCGCGGGAGGCTGAGCCGCAGAGCGCGTTTGCACAGCACGAGCACGAGATTCTTTTGCAGACATGAAATTAAGTTCCTCTTTTAACCGGCAGGAGAAGGTTTCAGATTCGAGCAGCCTCGCCTGCATTCACCGACCAGCGACGCACGGGGAATTGGTCGCTTTGCGTGCCCGGAATTATAACGCAAGTTTGAATTTAGGGTGAAATGAGATATGGTGAACTCTTTGACCGCGCCCGGCATCAAAGCTATACTCAAAAATAGCTTTCGCTATAAGCTTGGGGGCGACAGGCTTCGACAGGAGTTCTGTACGTCGGCGGATGTCATGCCGGGCTCCTTCATGCAGCTCGTTAAAAAGCGTGGAGAAAAAACAATTGCCAATAATCAACAATTGGCTCTCGCTGCCTAATTAAGCACCGAGCGTCTCGCCGCAAGTTGCTCATGCGCGCGGAATGAGATGTCACTCAGATGAGCTGGCTCGCCTCTTCGGTCCGTGGTTGCGAGTGAGATAAAGTCGGACTAGCTCTCGCGGAGGTCTTGTCACTTCACTGACTCGGCGTAGAGCGAAAACCGCGCGACCCTAAAAAGTCACGCGAAAAGAGAAGTGAATAAGCATGTAGAGTCTTCCGGCGGCGACTTTTGGATCCGAGTTCAATTCTCGGCGCCTCCACCAATCTTTACTTAGACTTTTTCCGTCTCATTTCACTGTTACTCGCCCGCAAACTCCCACACCGTTCCGTCCGCGAACCAGACCTTATCTATGCCGAGCGCGACGCGATAATTGCCCTCTATTTTACCGTCTTTCATGAGCGGCTCGAACAACTCTTGCGCCGAAAGCATCGCAAAGCCCCACGGACAAAATCTTTTTCCCGCGGGACACGGCTCCTTCGGCCACTCTACGTTCGGAGAGAACGGGCCGCTCGTTCCGACGCCGTAATAAGGAGGTATCGCATGACGCAACAGAAGCTTGTCAGGCTCTCCTTCGCTGTACACAAACAGGGTCTGTCGTACTTTCGTGACGGTCTTGTCCGAGCGATTCCGCAAACGCCAATCACGCACCCACATGCTGTTGATATTTACTATCGCATCAAAGACGACTACCTCGACCGGCATACTCTCCAGACCTGCGCCCGTGTACGGAGTAAAACTTAGCCTTAAATTTTCGACCGATTTCCTGCCGATTTTTTGAGCTTTGCTCTGGCCTGCGGCCTCGATAGAAGCAAGCGCGCTTAAGACGGCTAACATCAGGACGAGCGATAAATTTCTTCGTGTCATGGCCTGCACCTCAGGTGGAAAATGTGATTTCGGAGAACTGAAACATACCACGCTTGTGAGTCCATCGCGTTCCAAATTTCAATTTGAATCAGGCAGGGCTTTGCATTCTACACCGCTTTTTCTTTACACTCTGGCGTCCTTTATTCATCAATGAATCTTTAAGGAGTTGATGTGAGATTTCCAAGATCAAGCGGCATTCTGCTGCATCCGATCTCGCTGCCCGGCGAGTTCGGCATCGGAGATTTGGGCGATGAGGCTTCGAGCTTCATCGAGTTTCTTTCGGCGAGCGGGCAAAGGCTCTGGCAGGTCTTGCCGCTCGGGCCGACGGGCTACGGGGAATCGCCGTATCAAGGCTTGTCCGCCTTCGCCGGTAACACCCTGCTCATCAGCCCTCAGCGTCTGGTCGAGACAGCATTGCTCTCAACCGAAGACCTCAACCCTCATACGCATTTTCCGGCGGAGCGCGTCGAATATGGCAGCGTGAAAAAGTTGAAGGCGACGCTGCTCAGAAAAGCTCACGACAATTTTGTGCGAGCCGGGGACGCGCAGCTTCGCCAAAGCTTTCAGGAGTTCTGCGAACGCGCGGCTTCGTGGCTTGATGATTACGCGCTCTATCGCGCGCTCAAGGACGCGCACGGCGAGCGTGCGTGGTATGACTGGGAATCGGAACTGGCTCTGCGTGAGGTGGGCGCGCTCGAACGCGCGCGTGCAAAGCTTCGCGATGAGATCGGCGCGCAAAAATTTTATCAATATCTTTTCTTCAAACAATGGCATGCCATCAGAGCTTTATGCCGCGAGCGCGGCATACGCATCATCGGCGACATTCCGATCTTCGTCGCGCATGATTCGGCGGACGTGTGGGCTAACCCGCAGCTTTTCAAACTGGACGAAGGGCGTAGGCCGCGTGTCGTGGCGGGAGTCCCGCCGGACTACTTTAGCCGGACGGGTCAACTGTGGGGCAATCCTATTTATGACTGGGAGCGGATGCGCTCTGACGGTTTTCGCTGGTGGATTGAGCGCATACGTTCGATGCTCGAAATGTTCGACATCGTGCGGCTCGATCACTTTCGCGGCTTCGCAGCCGCGTGGGAAGTTCCAGCCGAACACAAGACTGCTGAGCACGGGAGTTGGGTCGACGCGCCGGGGCGTGAATTGTTCACAGCCCTTCGCAATGCGTTCGGCGAGCTGCCGGTTATCGCGGAAGATTTGGGCTTGATTACGCCGGACGTGGAGAGCCTGCGCGCCGAGTTCGATTTTCCCGGCATGCGTATACTGCAATTCGCCTTCGGCGACGACACGCAGAACCCGCACCTGCCGCACAGGTACGTCAACAACTCCGTCGTCTACACAGGCACGCACGACAACGACACCACGCGCGGCTGGTTCAAGTCTCTCACCAAAAGCGCGACCAACGACGAACACGCACAGCGCACGCGTGATTACTGTCTCAAATATCTCGGTTCAAAAGGCAAAGAGATTCACTGGGACATGATGCGCGCCGCCCTCACCTCGGTCGCCGACACAGCCATCACGCCCATGCAAGACGTGCTCGGCCTCGGCAACGAAGGCCGCATGAACCTTCCAGCCACCAAAGGCGGCAACTGGAACTGGCGCTTTACCAAAAAACTCCTGACAGACAAGCTCTCCGACCACCTGCGCGAGCTGACAGAAACTTACGGACGCACGACAGGTGGTTGAACCGAATTTAGTTGAAGAACGTCCGCGACTCCGCTATACATCTTACGCTCCAGACTGATGCCAGCCATCAGCCACAACGCTGCCCCACCGGCAGCCGAGCAATTGTACATGACGGTTGAAGAGTTAGAAGATTTTTGTCAGAGGCGCGGCATCAGCGGCTATCTCAGCACGAGCGCAAAGGAGGGGCGTGGATTAGATGAACTTCTTGAGCGAATGAAGGAATTGATTGCTTGGGAAGACAAGCCTGCGACGGTGACGACGGTAACGTTCAAGCGGATTAAGGATTACGTGCTCAGCCTGAAGGAGAGTCAGAAGGAGGGGCAGCCCATCATTGTGAATCCGCAGGAGTTGCGGCGGCAGCTTGAAGAGACTGATGCAGAATGGGAGTTCACGGACGCGCAGATGTTGACGGCGGCCGGGCATCTTGAGAATTACGGCTACGTGAAGCGGCTGCGCACGTCGAAGGGCGAAGAGCGCATCCTGCTCGCGCCAGAGTTGCTCAATAATCTGGCTGCATCGTTCGTGCTTGAGGCGCGGCGCAATGAGAAGGGCTTGGGTTCACTTGACGAGAAGCAATTGCTGGCGGGTAAGTACCCGTTTCGTGAGTTGGAGAAGATTGCTGAAGAACAGTGCGACATTCTGCTTGACTCGGCTGCACTACTCTTCCTCGAACATAATGTCTGCTTCCGCGAAACAGACCCGCTCGGCGGAAAGTCGTACCTGGTCTTCCCGGAATTGATTAACCAGAAGAAGCCGCTGGGGGACGATCAGCCGACTGAGGACGGCGTGGCCTACATTGTGAGCGGCTTGGTTGAGAATGTGTATGCATCGCTGGTCGTGCTGCTCGGCTACACACAGACTTTTACGCGCACGAACCAATGGCAGAATCAGGCGCGCTATGTGATGGCTGACGGTTCAATCTGCGGTTTCAGGCAGGAGAGTAATCAAGATGGCGAGTTGGAACTTGTTATCTACTCCGGCGCAAACGTGCCGAAATCCGGGCAAAAGGTCTTTGAGGGCTTATTTGAAAGTTTTCTGGCACGGCGCAACGTGACAGTCTTCCGCTACCAACCGCGTGCTTGTTCCAACGGGCACACTATTAACCGTGCGGTGTTGCGCGAGCGTTTGCGCAATGAAAAAGGCTTCGCATTTTGCGCGGAGTGCGGCGAGAAAGCTTTGCTGCCGAAGGCAGAAGAGCCGATCCATTTGAAACAGGATGAGCAGCGCAAGGTGGACGAGCAGCGCTGGTTCGCAGTTCAGCGATCAAAATTCGAGCAATCGGTCTTTCAGTTGCTGTCTTATGTCGAGGGCGAAAAGCTCACGCGACCTGAATGCTTTATCAGTTACGCGTGGGGCGACAGGGAGCAGGAGCGTTGGGTCGAGCGTAACCTTGCCACAGACCTGCAAAAGTCCGGTATCAATGTCCTGCTCGACCGCTGGGAGAATGCGCGTTTCGGCGCGAGCGTGATGCGCTTTATCGAGCGCATCGAAGAGTGCGACAAGATCATCGTCGTGGGGACGCCCGCCTATAGGCAGAAGTATGCGAACAAGGAGACCGAGCGCGGCTTCGTCGTTGCAGCCGAAGGCGACATCATGGCTCCGCGCCTGCTCGGCACGGAAGCGGAGAAGGAATCGGTCGTGCCCCTGCTGCTCACAGGAAATGCCAGAGAGTCATTCCCCATCTGGTTACAAGGCCGCGTGTACGCAGATTTTCGGAACGAACGCGCCTATTTCATCACAGCATTCGACCTGATTTTAAGCTTTTACAATATCGCACCCAATCATTCCGCCGTCGCCGACCTGCGCGAGACGCTTCGGGATTCGGAGATGCGGTAGCGCGTGACAGGGATGTGATTTCTTGCGATACTCGACGGCGCGAAGTTTTGGATAGCATGGCTCTCATCCGTAGATGAATTCTAAACGCGATCTTCCCATCGGAATCTTTGATAGCGGCGTCGGCGGCCTGACGGTTTATCGCGCGCTGCACAAGGCTTTGCCGGAGGAGCATTTCGTTTATCTGGGCGACACGGCGCGGATTCCTTACGGGACGAAATCTCTGGCGACGGTTGAGAGGTATGCTGTCGAGAATTCGCGTTTTCTTGACGCGCATGGCATCAAGCTGCTGGTCGTCGCTTGCAACACCGCGTCTGCGCTGGCTCTTCCGGCGATACGGAAAAGCGTCGGCGTGGATGTCATCGGCGTGATAGAACCGGGAGCGCAGGCGGCTGTCGCCGCTTCGGCGAAAGGGCGGATCGGCGTCATCGCGACCGAGGCCACAGTGCAGAGCGCGGCTTACAGCAAAGCGATTGCGCGGCTCGATAAAACGGCGAAAGTTTACGAGACGGCGTGCCCGCTCTTCGTCTCGCTGGCCGAAGAGGGTTGGGCTGACTCTGATGAGTCGCGCTCGATTGGCGCGAAATATCTAAAAGATATTAAAGCGAGCGATGTTGACACGCTCGTCATGGGCTGCACGCATTATCCTATCTTGAGGCGTGTGATTCAGGAGACGGTTGGCGAAGGCGTGCGCCTGATTGATTCGGGCGAAGCGACCGCGCTCTATGTCGCTACTTTGCTTGAGACGAAAGACCTCGCGCGGCGCGACGGTGGCGCGGCTCATCAGAGCGAGCGTCGTTTGTGCGATGACCTTGACCACTTTTATGTGACGGATGCTGCGGCACGGTTCGCACGCGTCGCGGAGAGATTTTTGGGCAGCGCGCCTTCCGTGCTGGAGGCGATTGAGATATGGGGGGACGATGAGCTACGCGCGTAGTGACGGGCGAAAGGTGGATGAGCTGCGCGAGGTGCGTTTGACGCCCGGATACCTGCCGCATGCAGAAGGCTCTGCGTTAATCGAGATGGGACAGACGCGCGTTATCTGCGCCGCGTCCATCGAAGAGCGCGTGCCGCCTTTTCTGCGCGGACGGGGGCAGGGATGGGTGACTGCTGAATACGCAATGCTCCCGCGCGCGACCCTGCAACGCACTTCGCGCGAGACGGGACGCGGCGGCCCTTCCGGGCGCACGCACGAGATTCAGCGTTTGATCGGACGTTCTTTGCGCGCCGTCGTCAACATGTCTTTGCTGGGTGAGCGCACGATCACAATTGACTGCGATGTTTTGCAGGCAGACGGCGGCACGCGCACTGCTTCAATCACCGGAGCTTATGTAGCCTTCGCGCTCGCCTGTCGCCAACTGATGCGAGCGGGCAAGCTCACGCGGCTTCCCATCCGCAGCGAGGTCGCCGCCATCAGCGTCGGCATCCTCGACGGAGTCCCGCTGCTCGACCTGAATTACGTAGAAGACTCACGGGCGGATGTTGACATGAACGTCATCTGCGCTGGCGATGGCCGTTTTATCGAAGTGCAGGGAACTGCCGAGCGAGAGCCGTTCACGCGCGAAGAGATGGACAAACTCCTTGAGCTGGCAAGAGTCGGCATCGAAAGGCTCGTGGCTGTTCAGCGCAGCGTGCTTGAAGAGCAGGGATGAGGGATGAAGGCGGAAGGATGAAAGGAATGCTATTCAAACTTGTGCGGCTCTAGTGTAGACCAGTTGCTCGGCTTTATTTGAAATACTCATCTTGCGAGCCACACTTTCATCCTTCATCCTTGCTCCTGGACAACGACGCTGCTCTTTCATCGCATCAAAATGGACAGTTGACACCTGATTCCGCTTTACATCCGGTTGCTTATATTCAGAGTCCCGAAACGTTTTATCAGTGAGCCGTCAATCTTCAAAGGAGTTAATAAATATGCGACGACTGAACGTCTCTCTTGCCGCCTCAATCCTGTTTGCGCTCGCAGCACTCGCCACGGCCTCCGCGCAGACGCAGACTTTCAGCGATGATAAGGTCAACTACACGCTTGAGCTTCCCTCTCAGACATGGCGCGTCGTTTCGAGGCCCGATGAGATGCAGCAGCGCGCGGAGTTTATCTACGGCGACCGTCTGGACGGGTACTTGCAGGTACACAAGGAGATGGTCGAAGCCGGGGTCACGCCGTCCGATCTGGCGAGCAGCGACAAGGATGATAAACTACGTTTCAAGCCCGGCTACATTGACGGCAAAGAGGAGCGGTTTGCCGGACGCCTGAACGGAGTCACGCTCTCTTACGAATATACCTATTCCGGCAAGCCGATGGTCGGACGCATCTATTATTTGCAGGCGGACAATCGCACGATCTACGTGCTGCACTTCACAGGGCTGCGCGACAAGCTCTCGCGCATACGCAATCAGACGGACGGAATCGCACGCAGCTTAAAGGTTAAATAAGTTTGGAGTCTGGAGTCTGGAGTCAAAAGTTTTTCTCTTCAGACTCCACACTCCAGACTCCAGACTCTCTAAACTTTTTTATGCATCTCGCACACGGACTCGCTATCGGGAAATCAAAGATTAACGGCAAAGGCTGCTTCGCCACGATTCAATTCCCCTCACGCAAGAAGATTGCGGAATACACGGGCGAGAAAATATCGGATGCGGAAGCGTACCGGCGCGGGTCGCGGCGCAAGCTGCGCATCTGCGCGCTTGACGAACGTTGGAGCATAGACGGCAGTCGCGGCGGCAACGGCACACACTACATCAACCACTCCTGCCAGCCCAATGCCTTCATCACAATCAATCGAGGCCACATACTCTTCTTCGCCCTGCGCGACATAGAGCCAGGCGAAGAGATCACCGTGGACTACATCGCGACGATGCATGACGACAAGAAACGCTGCACCTGCGGCGCAGAGAATTGTCGCGGCACAATCAATAAAAAGTGATAAGTGATGGATGATAGGTGATAAGAGAAAAGCTTTTAGTGCTTTTCCTATCACCCATCACCTATCACCGCTTTTCAGAGTCTAGGCAGGGTGAAGCTGAACTTCGAGCCGCGTCCGACTTCGGATTCGACAGCGACTTCGCCGCCGTGCTGCTCTACGACTTCGCGTACGAATGAGAGTCCGAGGCCGGTTGACTCTTCATCCTTCTCCTGCCCGTCGCGCGCGACGCGATAAAACTTTTCCCAGACGCGATCAATTGATTCGGGCGGGATGCCGTAGCCTCTGTCTTCGACCGAGACGCGCACAGCATCCGCTTCGAGCAGGGTTGAGACGGTGACGGTCGTGCGCTCAGGGCTGTACTTGATGGCGTTGTAGACGAGGTTCCAGATGACCTGCGTGATGAGGCTTTTGTCCGCGGCTACGGGCGGCATGCGCGAGGCGGGTTGCTCGACCAGCCGAATACGTTTTTTCTTTGCCGCCGAATGCATGTTGGTCAGCGTCTCGCGCACCACGTCGTCCATCTTGAGCGGGATTTTCAAGACCTCCTGTTTGTCCGCCGCTTCAAGCTGCGTGACGGCGAGGAAGGTATTGATCATGCGCGAGAGACGCTGCGATTCGTTTGAGATGATATTAAGGAATTCGCGCGACTCTTCGGGGATGGTTTCGTCCATCACGAGCAGCTCTGCGAAACCGTTGATGCTGGTAATCGGCGTTCTCAGCTCGTGCGACATGAGCGAGATCATATCGCTCTTCAGCTTTTCATATTCCTTCGCCTGCGTCACGTCGCGGACGGTGATCGAGAGGCAGAGCGGTTGAGCCGTATGTTCCTCCGTCTCTTCCGCTTCGCGCGCATGCTCCGTGATGAGAGCGATGCGAAGTTGCAGCGTTTGATTCCTATCGACGAAATGCAGCTCGCGTTCGTAGGCATCGCCCGTCTGTAGCACACGGCGCACGGCGATTGAAGGCTCGTCAAAAACCCCTGTGCGAAAGAGGTCTAAGAGGCCGAACAGATCGAGCCTGCGCGCCAGCTCTTCAGTCAGGCGCGTGGCCTTGAGCATCGAAGGGTTGATGTAAGCGAGCGTGCCGTCCAGATATGCCACGGCCTGCCCGTCCGAAATCTCCGAGAGCACCTGCGCGCCGAACCTCTGCTCCGTCAGGAGGCCGCTGACGACGCCGAATGAGGACAGGCGACGCTCAGCCGACTGCACGGAGATGAAGTCGAAAAAATCTTTATCGAGAATCTGCTGGCGCGCTTCGTCGCGCTGAAAGTTGCGCGCCATCTGCGCGCTGACCGCAGCCAGCAGCGGACGGTCGCTGTCATCATATCCTTCGCGCAGGCGCACGAGCAGAGCGCCTACAGCGCGTCCTTCATGTCTCAACGGAAGCGCGATGCTCGCCGTGCCGTCGCCGGTTTCGGCCAGCATCGTGAGCATCTTGCCGGTCTTGACCGCGCGCTCGCACAGCTCCACGCCTTCGCGCCAAGTGGAATTCCGCGCGGCGTCGGAAGAACTGTTGGTCGAAGCTCGCAGCCGCGCAGCCGGAGCCAGATGATTGTTCTCGTCCGGGTGAAAGATAACCGCTTCGTCGAGCGGCAGCACGGACTCCAGCAGCTTGAGGCCGCTCATCAAACGCGCATTGGCCGCGCCGCCTTCGAGCGCGTGCGTCTGCACTGCCACGCGCCGCATACTTCGCGCGAGCATCACGTCCACCTGCCACAGCCTTGAGGTCTGAACCAGAAACGCAGCCGCCAGCACGGACAAAGCGGCGGGCGCGAACACTACGTCTATCTGTAAAAAATAGGAGCCGAGAAAGCTTGCGGCGCACCACGCAGCGAGCCCTCCGCAGATAAAGAGCGTGGCGCGGCGCGCTCCTGCCCGCTCGACCGCAAATCCCGCGACGATGGCTGCCGACTGGATTAAGAGCAGCGCGATCCACTTCTGCGGCATGATCGCCTCCGCAGCTCCTTCGGGCGGCGCGAGCAGGAATGCAGCCTGAATGGATGCCAGCAGTCCCGTGTCCCACAGCGCGGAGACAGAGACGCCCGCCAGCAGCGCGAGCAGCAGAGAGAAAACGAGCGTGCGAAATGATGTGGTCGAGTATTTCAAGATTTTTGAGGGCGTTCCAACTGAGGAATGAATTTAGAAGGGCAACCGGCGCGAGCGGGCAATCTCGCAGGCCAAGCCATTATGAAGGAAAAGACCCCTCGCCTGCAACAAGTTTTCCTGAAACTCTAAATTACAGGGGATTAAGCTTCTTTCCTTTGCATCTTTGCGCCTTTGCGGGAAACTCTTTCTCGCGCTGGTGGCGCAAAGACGCAAAGGAAAGGAGCGGCTTTCAACTTTATTTCTAACCGGGATTGAAAATAGCTGTGAGGAAATCTTTCGTCCCCGACGGGCCGGTCAGTTCGAGCCAGATGGGGCCGTTGTCAGGCTCTACGATAATATTGAAGCGTAGAAAGAGGCAGCACTGTCGCTCCAGATTGACGAGATCGGCTAACTCGCCTATCCATGCTCCGTCCGATGGCAGGCGATAAGCGTATCCGTTTACCAGCTCTTTTGTTTCGATCAGCGCGGCGCGGACTTTCTGCAAGACATGATGGCTTCGCTCCTGAAGCTCTCTGGTCGTTAGGCTGCATGCCACGGGTAAACTCCCATCGCTCACTGCTGAATACCTCGCGCTAATTTTTATGGATTGGGCTTCACGATCTCGTCAATCGAGGTGACGGCGATTGGATGATAGGTCGGGCGTGCGCGGCGATAGATGGCCTCTGCGCGCGTCCGTCCTTCGGGCGTCTTGACCAGCTCTTCGTAAAGCGGCCTGAGAAATTTTCGCCGTCCAATCGAAGTCAGAAAATCTTCCAGACGCGGATACGCGGCCTCATAGCGATTGCGTATCGCCATCAGGAGCCACTGAAAAACTATCTCGGAATTGCCGGACTGTGTCAGGCGGAATGCCTCGTCAAGCTTCTTCATGCGCGCGTCGCCCAACTCGTCCGGCAGGCTTTGCAGAAAGTGTAGCCACTCCTGCGTTGACCAGCGAGCGGTCGAAATCTGCGCGAGCGTGATTTTATCCTGCATCCAGAACTGCGCCTGATTCTTTACGCGTGCGAAAGCATCCGACTTCGGTTGCGGCGCGCTCGTCGGAAGTCCGGCTTTGTAAATCCATTCTTCGACCGGAACACGCGCAGCGAGTTGCGGGTATTTGTCGAGCAGGTTTTCTTTGAGATACGAAACGAAATCCGCCGTGGTGATGCTCTGGAATGAAAAATGATTGAAGTAGCCGCGTATGAAACTGTCGAAACGCTCGCGCCCGAACGTCTCTTCCAGAGAGCGCAGGAAGAGATAGCCCTTCTCATACGGCACGCCGGTGAAACCTTTGTCAGGATCGCGCCCGTTGAGGTCAACATGAAGTATCTCGTCCTGCTCATCAAGCCCCGCCAGCTCTTCTTCAAGCGAGCTGCGACCGAGCGTGGCCTCCATCTCTTCGCGCTCGCGCCCGTAGACCGCTTCGATAATTCGCCGCTCGATGTAGGTCGTAAATCCTTCGTTGAGCCAGAAGTCGCTCCACGTGCCGTTGGTCACTAGATTGCCAGACCACGAGTGCGCCAACTCATGCGCGACCAGCGAGACTAAACTTTTGTCTCCGGCCAGAACCGTCGGCGTGGCGAAAGTCAGGCGCGGGTTTTCCATCCCGCCGAAAGGAAAGCTCGGCGGCAGCACGAGGATGTCGTAACGCTCCCAGCGATACGGCCCGTAAAGCCGCTCCGTCGTCTCGACCATCTTCTGCGTGTCCGCAAACTCGAATGCAGCTTTAGCTATCACAGGCGGCTCCGCATACACGCCCGTTCTGCTGCCGAGTGGTTTGAAGCGCAGGTCGCCCACCGCCAGCGCGATGAGATAAGAGGGAATCGCCTGCTTCATCCGAAAGCTGTAATCGCCATTTGGCTTTAAGGCCGCGCCGGGGTCGTTCTCCGCACTCATCACTGCGAGCAGATTCGGCGGCGTGCGAATATGAGCGGAGTAAGTGACGCGCACCTGCGGCGTGTCCTGAAGCGGAATCCAGCTTCGCGCGTGAATCGCTTCGGACTGCGTGAAGACGAAAGGGAATTTTTTACCGGCGGTCTGTTGCGGCTCAAGCCATTGCAGGCCGGAAGCGTTCGGGCTGGTCGAGTAATGCACGCGCACGCTCGTCGCACCGGCTGGCAACTCTATGCTGAGCGGCGCGCCGAGAATCGCGTCACTCGTTCCAATCGTAAACTGCGTCGCGGCGTAACTCTTCCCGTCAGCCGAAGTCTCGACCCGAGAAATACTCAAAGCTCTCGTGTCGAGAATTAACGTATGGCTCTCTTTTGAAATCTGCTCAAGACTCAAAACCACGTTGCCGTCAAACGTCTTCCGGTCGAAATCAACCTTCAGATCGAGAGCGACATGACGCACTCTGACCTCCTGCGGGTTGGAGTACGAGTGAATATCTTTGACCGCGCTCACCTTCGCGTTTGGAGGATGAGCGAATGATGTTGAGTTCACAATCTCCCTCGCCGCCGAAGAGTTGACGGGTATTGAAGCAATCGAAACAATCACACAAAGCAGGAGCAGAAAACCCGTAAGCCGCATTCTCATGATAAATTCCTTATTGTGCTTTATAGTCATCGTAACTTGAGTAAATAATAAAACATTCCGCCGGGTTACACGCGCGATTTACAAAAAATGTTTCAGCGCGCCGCAAGATTTTACAACTCGCTATCTGGTCAAACGCAAAAATACCTCTTCGAGTGTTTCGCGCTGCGGTGTGAGTTCCATCACGCGAAAGCCGCGCTCGACGAGCAGGGCGTTGATGAGAGGGATTTGCTCGTCCGCCATCTTCACGTAAAGCGAATGGTCGCCGTTGCGCTCGACCGAAAGCGACGCGTTGCTTGAGAGCAGCGCGAAAGCCTCTTCGACACGGTTAACCGTGAGCTTGATGATTTTATCTCCGGCGATAAGCTCTTCGAGCGCGCCCTGATAAATCAGTCGGCCTTCGTCAATAATGGCGATGCGATTGCAAATCTGCTCGACCTCGTTGAGCAAGTGGCTTGAGAGCATCACTGTCAAATCGAGCTCGTCTCGCAGGCGACGAATCAACAGGCGCATCTCATGTATGCCCTGCGGGTCAAGCCCGTCTGTCGGCTCGTCCAGAATGATGAACTCCGGCGCAGGAAGCAGAGCCTGCGCGATGCCCAGACGCTGCCGCATGCCGTGAGAATAGACGCGCACAGGATCATGCGCGCGCTCGCGCAAGTCCACGGTCTCAAGCGCTTCTTCGATGCGCGCACGCTTTGCGCCGCCCGACATCGCCGCCAGCATGCGCAGGTTCTGCCAGCCCGTGAAATGTTCATAAAACGCGGGGGCTTCGATAATCGCGCCGACACGTGCCAGCGCACGCAATGGATGACGCGACATATCATGGCCGAGCACGCGCACGCGCCCAGCCGTCGGGCGCACGAGGCCGAGCGTCATCCGCAGCGTGGTTGATTTCCCCGCGCCGTTCTGTCCCAGAAAGCCGTAGATGTCGCCCCGCTCAACCCTCAGCGCGAGCTTGTCCACCACCACCCGACGTTTATATCTTTTCGTCAGCCCCTCAATTTCTAGTATGGCATCATTCATAAATTTTTTAGTCGCAGAGAACACAGAGAGGGCAGAGGTTTAAGAAGATTTCAAATTTGAGATTTGAGATTTGAGATTTGAGATTTTGAATTTGAAATTTCTCTATGACCTCTGTGTTCTTCGTGGCTTAGTTCCTTATTCGGTTTACAGTGTGACCTCCAAGAGTAGCGGCCAGTGATCCATGCGCCCGACTCCCGCGCCGCGCAGGACTTCGGCACGGCGTATGAGGACGCGTTCGGGTGGGCCGAAGATATAGTCTATGCGGCGGTCGTTGATGGCCGTGTCGCCCGCGTCGCGCCCCATGTCTCGAAAATATTTTAAGAGATAACTGTACGACTCGCTGTCGTGCTTCAGGTTGTCCGTGTAGAAGTGCGATTCATCATCGCTCGCGACTTCAAAATTGAAATCCCCTGCAATGAAGAGGACGGTTTGTTCGGGACGCGCACGCGCCCAGTCAACCACTTCGGCTGTGAATGTGCGACGCCGCGCCGCGCTGAAAGCATCTGCGTGCGCGCTGACTAAGGTCATCTCCGGCAAATCGCTTTTGAGATGAAAAGTCGCGGCCACTTCATGCTTTTCGCCGCTTTGTAATTCTTCAAAGCGCGCGTCGCGGTCTTTGACGAGCACGGCTTCGACGCGATCCGTTTCGCCGCGCGTGGCGACTGCGCCCCGATACTTTCCATGCAGATAGCCGAGCAGTATTTTCAACTGCTCTTCGCCCGTCAATTCCTGCAAAGCGACGGCATCGGGGTCATTGCTCAAGATCGTTTCGGCCACTGCCTTGAGGTCTTGCGTGTGCGCGCGCGTGTCGTCTTCAAGCTCCGCATAGCCAGTGTTCCATGTCATCAGGCGCAAGGTCGCGCCCTCCTTTGAGCGCGTCGCAAGCAGCGCACGCTCGCGCGCTGGCTTGAAATGAAGCGCGCCGCCAATCATCACGGCGCAGAGTATGGCGAGCATCAGCTTTGTCCACATCTTTAGCTCGTGATGTCCTTTCGATCAAAAATGAGGATAGCCGCCAGTGTAATTCCGCAGATATAAATGCCGCAGATACTGCCGTAATGATAGAAGCTGCGCCACGGCACTGACGGCTTGAACACGTCGCGCCAGAAATCCATATCGGTCGTGAAGAAGTAAGGCCGCAGGTGCTCGAAAAATTCCACACGCCCGACGATATAAAACATGAGATAGATGGCGACCGTCGCCACAGTCGCCATCACCGGAGTTTCAAAGATGACGGAGAAGAGCATCGCGATGCTTGCGACGACCAGCAACGCCCATGTGCCGGACAGGCTCGCGTAAGCGAAACGCCAGAGGGCTTCATCCCTCAAGAGCTTGCCCGGCTCGTCCACCAGATTGAGCGGGCCGGGATAAAGCTCCAGATTGCCCCAGCCGACGAAGATAAGCCCGACCAGCAGATTGAGTCCGATGAAGAAAGCCATCAACAGGTAAGTGTAAAAAGCCACGACCAGAAATTTTGAAAGAAAGAGAGAGACGCGCGACACCGGGCGTGTGCAGATCATGCGCAAGGTTCCCGTACGCGCCTCGCCCGCTATCTGCGCGCCCGCAGTCATCGCGACGAAAATCGGAATCAGCAGGCTGAACGAGAACATCAAGGAGTAGAGCGTGAAGGTCAGCCCGTTAAAATAGCTCTTCGATTCATATGTGTACTTGAACTGCTCCGTCGCCTGCCCGCCCGTCTTGCGCTCGGCGTAAGAATAAAATCCCCAGAGCATCAAACAGACGAAGCCTGCGAGCGCGATGAAAGAGAGATAAAAGCTCTTCGAGCGGAGCAGCTTGACCAGCTCAAGCCTTAGTTGCGTGAACATTACTTGATACTTCTCACATTCCTTCCAAACAATTTTCGGGCATAGATATTTGACTCGGATAATACAGTCCGCCGTGCCTGTGATGCACGAGGGGCAGCCACAGATGGTTTGTGCTAAATCATGTCGCTTGCCACAACCGGCTTTCTGTGGATTGCCACAACTTGTGTTAAGCTTGGGCGCAAACAACAAACACGCAATTCTTAAAATTCAGAGGAGGAAAACTACATGTCTGATATTACTGCCGAACAGGTCGAGAAAAACGAGGCGTCGGGGCTTTTATTGTCCGTCGAGCCACTGGAAAAAGCTACGGCACTTCACGCTGCCACGGATGACACGGACGCGGGCGCGGACAAGGGCGGCGACAGCGACGCCTCAGACTCGCTCGGCGGAGACGGCGACGGCACGGATGCGACCGATGCTGACGGGACGGACGGCGGGGGCGACTCGGACGCGACGGATGGCGGAAGTGCGGACGGGATGGACATCATCGGGGATAACGCTGACGGCACGGACGCTGCCGCGGATGCAGACAGCACTGATGCTAAGTGAGTGACGCACGTGTGATGAGAGGCATGGTGTTTGACGATCTAGAAAAGCTGTTGGAGCCATGCCTCTCCGAAGAGTTCCTTGCGACTGCTTGGGGAAAGTCGTACCGGCACATACGCGGGTGGCCGGGGAAATTCGCGCGCCTGCTGCCGTGGGCGGAGCTTAACGAAATCCTGATGCGTCACCGGCTGGATTTTCCGCGCCTGCGCCTGATGCTGGACGGCAAGAGCCTGCCGACCTCTTCATACCTGCGTTATGCGGCGAGCGGCGGCAAGCGAAAAGTCTCTATCCCGCGCCTGCGGCACGTCGAATTAACAAACCATCTACGCGACGGCGCGACCTTAGTGCTCGATGCTGTTGACGAACTCTGCGCGCCCGTCAGGGAACTCGCAGAAGGGTTGGAGCGCGTCTTTCACGAGCACGTGCAAGTCAACTGTTACGCCGGATGGCGCACGCAGCGCGGCTTCGACCTGCATTGGGACGACCACGATGTTTTTATCCTACAGGTGACGGGGCGCAAACGTTGGAGCGTCTACGGCATGACGCAGCCTTACCCTCTCACGAGAGAAGGCAACACCGCGCCGAAGCCCGCGCCTGACGAGCCGCTCTGGACTGAGACGCTCGAAGACGGAGACCTGCTCTACATTCCGCGCGGCTGGTGGCACGTCGCGCTCCCGCTTGATGAGCCGACGCTGCATCTCACGGTCGGCATACACAACCGCACAGGCATAGACATCTTGCAGTGGCTCGCCGAACGGATGCGCGCGAGCGAAGCTTTTCGTCAGGACTTGCCGCGCTTCGCTTCGGACGACGAGCGCGCGAAGCATCTCGAAAACCTGCGCCGGGACTTTTTGAAAGAGCTGGAAGCCGACAACCTGCTTGAGCGTTATTACGAAGAGCTGGACGCGTCGGCAGAGCCGCGCGCACACTTGAGCCTGCCGCGCAGCGCGACGCCTGATGCGCTGCCCGAAGACGGTGACGCGCTGCTTCGACTGTACGCGCCGCGACCGCTCAAGCTCAAAGCAGTTGATGGCGTCGTAGAGTTCTCATGCAATAAAAAGCGTTGGAGATTTGCGGAAAATGCTCTGCCCGTCTTGCAGGCTTTGAATGAGAGTCGCGCTTGCTCGATTCAAGAGCTGTGCGCTGCGGCGTCGGAGAAGTTGGATGAGCAGACCGTGCGTGTGTTTCTGCGTGAGCTGCTGCTTCAGGGTTTGGTCGTGATGGTTAACGGGTGAGCTTTAAATGATGAGCCGCGCTTTTTTCTACTGTTCCGAAGTCTCGCGCAACGCCGCCGAGCGGACGTTCGGCACGGCTTCAATCGGGGAGGTCTGGCTGCTCATCGAATACCCTTTCGCGTGGGAGCCGCGAGCGGTCGAGGACAGCGCGCTCGCGCCGCACATCAAGACTTTCCTGAGCCAAACCATCAAGACACTGCCGCGCTCGCGCGCTCTTTTTATCAAGCGAGACCGCTCGCCCGAAAGCGGCATCACCTGCTTCGTCGTCAACACGCGCGAGGCCGCGCCGTTCATCTTCAAGCTTCAACTGCGAAGCTATGACGAGTTGACGCGGCTCGATATGGCAGCTCTCGCGGCGGGCGAATTGGTTGGCGGCGCGGAGGCCGTCAGCGAGCCTCTGTTTCTAGTCTGCACGCACGGCAGGCGCGACAAGTGTTGCGCGAAGTTCGGGTATCCGCTCTATAAATCTTTGCGCGCTTCGACAGCCGAAAATATGTGGCAGTCGTCGCATGTCGGCGGTGACAGGTTCGCGGCCAATCTGGTCTGCCTCCCGCACGGCCTTTTTTACGCGCACGTGACGGAAGACGCCGGACGAAAAATCATGGAAGAATATCGCGCGGGTCGGCTCGTGCTCGACAAATATCGCGGGCGCGCGTGCCATTCAAATCAGGCTCAGGCCGCAGAGTTCTTTATCCGCTCCGAGACCGGAATCACAGGCATAGAGGGGCTGCGCTATGCGGCTTCGGAACGCGTGGAGCGCAATCACTGGCGCGTTCGCTTCATCAATCGGCTGAACGGGAAGATTTACGAAGCCGACATAGGCGTGCGTATGTCCGAGTTTGAGAGCTACATCACGTGTCACGCCTCGGAAGAAAAAGCAGTGCCGCAGTTTGTCTTAAATAAGTTTAGAGAAATTTCAAGCCTGTAAGCGAGCCGCGCTTAAAAAAAACATTTGAAGGGAATTTCGAGCTATGGCCTTAGAGAAGAATCGCGTGTGAGAAATGCGGCAAGACGCTCGCGCCGGAAGCAGAAAATTATATCTGCACATACGAATGCACCTTCTGCGCCGGATGTACGTCTGAGATGAATGCCATCTGTCCAAACTGCGGAGGCGAACTCGTGCGCCGCCCGCGTCCTCGTGTGAAAGAAACAATTAGTTCAAGATAATCAACACAGAGTTCCAGCCCCTCACGGGGCTGGGGGTCATGGTTAATTCCAGCTTATGCCGAATTAATGTGAGCTTAATTCTCTCAGCGCAAAGTTAGAAGGATTGCCAACAGCAAAGCTTCTTCATCTTCCATTACCGTTCGCAGGTCGAGCAGGACTTTATCTTCGGCAATCCGCGCGATGACGGGGGGCGTCGAGCGGCGCAGGAGGCTTTCGAGCGCGTCTGCCGAGAGAGTTGCGTGCGTCAATGCGATGAGCGTTGTCGGCGGATGAGTCGTCGGCGCAGCCCCGCCGCCGATGGCCGAATGTCCTTCGATGAGTTCGCTTTTCAAAGCCGATGCGTTTTCGCTCTCTCGCAGTTGAGAGAGAAAGCCACGTGCGCGTTCCGCTATCGCTTCGTGTGAGAGAGCGAGCATTCTGAGCGCGGGAATTTCATCAAAGGCTGTGCCGCGACGATGTGCTTCGAGCGTGGCTTCGAGCGCGGCGAGGGCGAGCTTGTCCGCGCGCAATGCTCTGTAGAGCGGAGCGCGACGCAGCTTCTCGATCAATTCCCGACGCCCGACGACGATGCCCGCCTGCGCCGCTCCGAGCAGCTTGTCACCGCTGAATGAAACAAGGTCTGCGCCGCTCTCTATAGACTCTCTGATGACAGGCTCATCCGCCAGCCCGTATGCGCTGAGGTCTGTCAGCACGCCTGAGCCTGCGTCCTCATAAAGCGGAAGCTGTGCGTCATGCGCCAGTGACGCAAGCTCTGCGAGCGCGGGCGCGGCTGTGAAGCCGACGATACGATAATTGGATGGATGCACGCGCATCAAGAGGCGCGTCTCGTCCGTCAATGCGCGCTCGTAATCCGCGAGGCGCGTGCGGTTGGTCGTCCCGACTTCGACGAGACGCGTACCCGATTGAGCCATCACATCCGGCACGCGAAAGTCGCCGCCGATCTCGACCAGCTCGCCGCGCGAGATAATCGTCTCGCCGCCCACAGCGATGACAGAGAGGACGAGCAGAGCGGCTGCGGCGCAGTTGTTGACGACGAGCGCGTCTTCGGCTCCGGTCAGCTGCGCGAGCAGTTTTTCAACACGCCCGCCGCGCCGCCCGCGCCGTCCAGTCTCCAACCCGTATTCGAGCGTGCAATACCGCGCGGCCTCATGCGAGACAGCATGCCTCGCAGCCTCCGAGAGCGGGGCGCGTCCGAGGTTCGTGTGCAGGATGACGCCGCTCGCGTTAATCACGTGGCGCAGCCCCGACTCGCTCTCTTTCGCGCAGGCGCGCTCAAGTCTTCGCACCGCTTCCGTCAATAAAGCCTCGCGCGTGTGTTCGCCATTCGCAGAGACACGCTTTGCCGTTTCCTGCAATCCTTTGCGCATCTCTTCGGTCACGGCGCGTGCGAGCGCGGCCAACTGCTGCGCCCCCACAGCATCGCCGAGCGCGCGTGCCGTCTCCGTGCGAAGCAACGCGTCAACAGACGGCAGCCCACGCAGCAGCGAAGAGTCATCCCTTTCAGCCATGCGCTTATCGTAAATGGTAAAGAGTTTTGAGTAAACAATTTTCAGTTGCGACCTCTAACACCTAACTGAAGAAACTCTCGCGCAAAGGCGCAAAGGCGTAAAGCAAGGCACGCAAGGAAATGAAGCATTCGATGCTTTGCGTTCTTTCTTTGCGCCTTTGCGCCTTTGCGCGAGATTCTGTCTTTGTCGCATTACGCTCTAAGTTTTCAGCGTTTTGGTCTAACTAAAAACTAATTCGTTGACACCTTGCGGGCAAAACGGCTAGAGTCGAAAGAGGGTTGTACGCACGTTGTGCAGGCAATTGATTTGTAAGGAAAGGTAAGACCGGAAGTGCCGATTCGAGATAACAAGTTCGCACGTCAGGCTGAGAAACACCGCAAGACCAATCTGGCGCGCGATAACCAGATGACGATTGACCAGCAACTGGCACGGCTGGAAGAGGACATACGCCGCCTCAAGATCGAGTTCGACGTTTTCTTTAACGGAGCCTCAAAACGTCCGCCCTATGATACCAAGAGCCGCGTCGAATCCGTCATCAAGCGCATCGCGGACGACCGCACTCTGACTTTCGCCCAACGCTATTTTTATAACTCGCTGGTCGCGCGCTACACCTCTTTTAAGGAGATGTGGCGGCGCACGATGCAGGGCAGAGAAGAAGGGCGCGATGCCGTCTCCGCCGCGCGGGCTTCGCATAAAGTGGCCGATCAGCACACGACAAACGAGCGCGCACTCTTTATCTGTGACGATGCGCACAGGGATGTTGACACCGTGCGACAGCTCTACGATGCCTTGATGGAAGCCAAGCGGCAATGCGGCGAGCCGACGGACGATCTCTCCTTCCCGCGCTTTCATCACCTGATAGCCTCCAAGACAGACAAGCTCAAAGAGACCTTAGGCTGCGAGCGCGTCCGCTTCTCCATCGGCGTTGA
Organism: uncultured Pyrinomonadaceae bacterium; assembly: GCA_964246305.1. GTDB lineage: Bacteria > Acidobacteriota > Blastocatellia > Pyrinomonadales > Pyrinomonadaceae > JACMLC01. The sequence continues at coordinate 98,144 of CAXTPS010000008.1, read as the reverse complement.
AGACGGGCGCGTCAACTTTAAAGCGAAAGCCGATAAAGAATAATCGCGCCGCTCCAACTCGTTCAGGCTTGACCAATCAAGCGCGTATGGCAAAATCGCTTTTATATCGTCTCTTCGGCGCGGGTAAGATTTCAGAGGACTTGACTGCTCAATTTAAGAGCGAGGGCCTTCTGCTGCTGGACGAAGGCATCAAAGGTTCTGTGACTTATTTAGACTTTCGCATGCCCGGAAGTTACTCCAACTGGAGGCGTCAATGGTACACCTCTTCGATTGTCCTCACGAATTTACGGTTGGTTGCGCTCCGGTATTCGCAAATGATCATTAACGTACCGCTCACGGACGAGCGTTTTCGCGGCCTGCAATTCTCGCTGGAGGAAGACGACACCTTGCTGGTCGCTTTTGACGCCTCGCTGTTTCACAACGACTGGTCAGGCAAGATCGAGTACCGCTTCCGAACGCCGCAGGCGCAAGCCTTTCTGGACAAGCTGCGTTAAGAGCCTCCTGAGAAAAAGAGTCTCGCGCAAAGGCGCAAAGACAACAACAAGGGTGTAGGGAGAAGGGTGTAGGGTGTAGCGAAAGACAACTTGCTTTTTCTACACCCAATCCCCTTCTCCCTTTCTTCTTTGCGCCTTTGCGCGAAATCGTCTTTTTCTTCTTCTCATTTGAATCTGACCCATTAGCTACTTAGCTCAGGCATTCCACCGCCGCGATTTTTGTGTTATAAGAAGCCGCAGGGAGTAAATTTTTATGCGACACTTCATACGCCTCATGATTGCGCTTCTAACCTTCGCAACGGGTTTGACAGTAACCGCCATCTGGTCTGCTTTCCAGCCGTCCAGTCCTGCCGCTAAGACCGCCGCGCGTAACGACTCTGTCAGCGTCACCATCTCGCCCTTAAAATTCTTTGAGTGGCAGCGTGACAAACAGTCGTCCGCGACAATTGGCAAGGATGATGAAGCACTTCCTTCATATTCATATCACCAGATCAAAGAGTGGACTGCCAGCGATGATGCACAGTCCGGGCAGATAGACGTTGTGTTTCGTCTGAAAAATCTGGGCAGCCAGCCGGTTGACCTGATGATTCTGGCGACGGGCGATTTCAACCTCTCGCCTGTTGAACAAATGGGGACTGAGGCTGAACGGCGTCAGCCCGCGCTTCTCACAGAGCGTCAAAATATCGGCCAGCTAGTCGTACACGATCTCGCGCCGGGCGAGACGCGTGAGGTCAAGTTCACCGATTGCAATTTGAAGGCGATGGTGAATAAGTATCTGCGCAAAGAGTATGGGACTCTGCGCCCGTGGGAATTGAAAGTGAATGTTGATGTGATGACGCTCGACAATATGCAAACGGCATGGGCCGGCGGACAGTTGCAGCTCACGCCCGGACGTAGAGTAACAGAGCGGACGCTACCCAATGCAGAGCTGAGGCTAATGCCCGATAAGTCATCCATCAAGGATGCTCGATAGCATCTCTTTCATCACTTATTGTCGGAAAAAAGAGAGGCGACCGCTTGTGCCTCTGCGACGAAGACGGTCGGGTGAATTTCAAAGCGAAAGCCGACGAAGAATAACCGTTTGATTGCTACGCGTTCAGACATTCGTCTAGTCAGTAACGAAAGGCATGTTATCTATTCCGAGATAGCGTGCCTTTCGTCCTGTGCATAACTTCCGTGCAGGCTGAGTCGTATAAGTCATCCGTTCCGACCGCTGGATAGTATGGCTCTCATGCGTTATCAGCTACATTAAATCGGGACATCGTAGGATTGTGAAATCAATGTATAAGTTGAACTTATCTTGGAGGATAACTATGCCCCCGGTCATTAAAGGACGCTCGCTGGCGTTGCTGGCCGGAATGATGTTACTGCTGCTCGCCGCGCCCGCGATGGCGCAGGGCGAGATCACCGGTAAGGTTGATGAGTTCATCAAAGCGGCGATGCAGGAGCAGAAAATTCCGGGCGTCTCGGTGGCCGTCGTCAAAAACGGCGAGGTCATTCTAGCCAAAGGTTACGGCTATGCGAACGTCGAGCATCAAGCGGCAGTCAAGCCCGAAACGGTCTTTCAGTCAGGCTCCGTCGGCAAGCAGTTTACTGCGACAGCCGTGATGATATTGGTCGAAGAGGGCAAGATCGAGCTGGATGAAAAAATCGGCAAGTATCTGGGCGAGGTGCCGGAGAGCTGGAAGAACATCACCGTCCGGCACTTGCTCACGCACACGGGAGGGCTGACCGATTACCCGCCGGATTTCGATTTCAGGCGTGACTACACAGAAGATGAGCTGTTGAAACGCGCAGAGGCGATTCCGCTCGCCTTTCAGCCGGGAGAGAAGTGGCAGTACAGCAACATGGGTTACGTGACGCTCGGAATTTTGATCGGCAAAGTGACGGGCAAATTCTACGGCGACTTTTTGCAGGAGCGTATCTTCAAACCGCTCGGCATGTCCGCTCGCATCATCAACGAAGCGGATATCATTCCGAATCGCGCAGCCGGATACCGCCTCGTCAAAGGGCAAACGAAAAATCAGGAATGGGTTTCACCCACACTGAATACGACCGCTGACGGCTCGCTCTATCTGACCGCGCTTGATCTGGCAAAGTGGGACGCCGCGCTCTACGGCGAAAAGCTGCTCAAGCGTTCGAGCCTCGAACAGATGTGGACGCCCGTCAAGCTCAACAGCGGCAAAACATCTCCGTATGGCTTCGGCTGGTTTTTGAATGAAGTTCAGGGACATCGCATCATCGAACACAGCGGCGCGTGGCAGGGCTTCGTCTCGTACATCGCGCGCTACGTTGACGATAAACTGACCGTCATCATCTTAGCTAATCTGGCACAGGCGAACTCCACAAAGCTCGCGCACGGCGTCGCCGCCATCTATAACCCGGAGCTTGCTCCGCCGCCCATCAAAGCGATTGCAGACAAAGAGCCGCAAGTGACCGCGATGGCGAAAGAGCTTCTGCAAAAGACCCTCACAAACACGCTCGACTCGAAACTTCTTACAGAGTCTATGCGCGCCACTGTCTCCCCTGACAAAGTCAGGGTTGCCGGAGATTTTCTGAAAGCGTACGGACCGCTCGAAACGATTGAGCTTGTCGAGCGAAGCGATGAAGGCGAGCTGCGCGTTTATCGGTACAGGCTAATCTACAAAGAGGGGACTTTGTTCTTCACGCTCATCTTGACCAAAGAAGGAAAGGTCGCTTCGATGCAGCTACGCGGGGAATGAAGTTTGATGACTGAACTGCCCGATAGCATCTCTTTCATCATCAACTTTCGATGGGCAAGAAGAAAGGCGACCTCTTTTGCAAGCGGTCGCCTCTCTTTTTTTTAGCGCCTTCCGGGTACAAGACCGGAAGCGGCCAGTGGCTTTGCTTTTGTGAGAAAAGCCGGGGAGTAATTACACCTTAATCACTTTCTCGGCCTGCGGGCCTTTCGGACCCTGCGTGACCTCGAACTCGACTTCCTGACCCTCTTCGAGCGTCTTGAAGCCGTCGCCCTGAATGGCGCTGTAGTGAACGAAGATGTCCGAAGAGCCGGGCTGCTCGATGAAACCGTAGCCCTTCGAATTGTTGAACCACTTGACCTTGCCGGTTATTCTTGACATAGCAAACGAATCCTCCTAACGATTCGGTAAAACGCGGAAGCTTACAGCCTTTGATGTTGGGCTGGACACTACCGCCTAGGGTTATTGCTTGTGAGCCGGATGCGCTTTTTGTTTGGGGCGCCGCACGGAAACTACACAATACAAGAAAAAAGCCTGTGCGAAATGGAGCGTGCGCGGCGCGCACTCTTCATTTCAGACACAGACCAAACGGGGAAAAACTGAAAACTCATTACTGTAACGCTTGCAAATCTAACCACAGGGGCGGGTTAGAGGAAAACCTTCCATTGAAAGACGGCGCATACTACGCGATTGCCCGCGAGTCTGTCAAGCAGAAAATCCAACTCCCTGCCATTTTTGAAACTGACTATACGGCTCTTTGCTAAGCCGCACGGTTGGTGTAAAATCTCGCGCATCTATTTGAAAACGTCTCATACCGCTTGAGGCAGAGCAGGAAAGCCCAGAACCTCTCCATCAAGATAGGTTCCTCTATCTCTTCTATATTCACAAGGAGTACGTCATGTTCCCTCGTAAGCACAGTTCTATCCTTCGCTCATCATTTCGTAAATCAATCGTCTTCGTCATCTGCGCCCTGCTGTTTCTCTCGACCCTCGGCGGAGCGTTGGCTTTTAAGAATGCGCCGCAGCCATCCGGCGATGCAGCCTTGGCTCTCGCGTCACAACAGGAGAGCAGCCGTCCGTGGCAGATAATTGAAGAGAGTGCGATTACGAATCGCGCGGAGCGTGTGGCTAAGCCTGAATCTTATTTGACCTTGCGCGTAGACCATGACGCGCTCGCGGCATTGCTCGGCAGTGCGCCAATGGAATTTACAGAGGCCGCGAAAAACTCCGGCTCGATCATCGCGCTGCCTCAGCCGGACGGAAGCTTTGTCAAATTCCTTTTCGTCGAATCTCCGATTATGGAGAAAGAGCTGGCGGCGCGCTTCACTTCCATTAAGACATATCGCGGGCAGGGAGTTGACGACCCGACGGCGACGGCGCGCTTTGATTTGACGCCTGACGGCTTTCACGCCATCGTGCTTTCCGCTCGCGGGACAAGTTACCTGGAGCCTTACGCTCGCGGCAATACGTCGGATTACATCAGCTTCTATCATCAGAACGCGCCCGCCGGCTCGCTCGCGATGGAGTGCGGGGTCGCTGAAAGAGAAGTCTCCGAAGCGATGGAGCGCGGCCTCTTCTCTCATCGAGATGATTCGGTGTCGGTCGTCAACGGAGCGACCTTGCGAAATTACAGGCTGGCGGTCGGAGCGACGGGCGAATACACCGCGACCTACGGCGGCGGCACGGTCGCGGGCGCGCTCTCCGCGATCACGACGACGATCAATTTCGTCGTCGCGATTTATGAGCGCGAGTTGGCGATTCGCCTGACGCTGGTCGCAAACGAAACCTCGATCATTTATACGGACACGGCGACGGACGGCTACACGCACGAAAACATCGCGAGCATGCTCAGCGAGAATCAGACCAAGCTGGACACGATCATCGGCGCGGCCAGCTATGACATCGGCCATGTCTTCGACGGCACGACTCTGGGGGGCGGCTTCTCGTTTCAGGGACAGGCCGGAGCGATTGGTAATGTCTGCGTCGCCGGATCGAAGGCGGGCGGCGTCTCTATCTTCCGCTCGGTCGCGCCCGGAGATGTCGTCGCTTACTATCTTGTCGCGCATGAGATGGGACACCAGTTCGGCGCGACTCACACGATGAACGGCACGGGGACGGGTTGCGCGGGAGCGCGCACTTCGATCACAGCCTACGAGCCGGGCAGCGGCTCGACCATCATGGGCTACAGGTGGAATTGCGGCGCGCAGGACTTGCGTTCTTCGAGCACCTACTTTCACAACGCGAGCCTTGAGCAGATAGTCAATTACACAACGACGGGCGCAGGCTCTTGCGGCGTGCAGTCAGCCACAGGCAATAATCCGCCGACGGTGAGCGCAGGGGCAAACTACACGATACCTCGCAGCACTCCCTTCGCGCTGACGGCGACGGGCAGCGACCCCGACGGCGATACGCTCTCTTACAACTGGGAAGAGTTTGACCTTGGAGCCTCTTCGCCGCCGGACACGGATGCGGACGGGCAGGCGCGCCCGATCTTCCGCTCATACCTTGCGACCACCGGCGCGACGCGCACTTTTCCTTCATTGCCGTACATACTCAACAACGCCAACGTGCCTCCGACGAGCGCAGCGTGCCCCGTCGGCGGCGGCACATGTCTGGTCGGTGAAGCACTGCCGTCAATCACGCGCACGATGAACTTCCGCGTCACTGCGCGCGATAATCGCACGACAGGAGCCATCAATTCCTCGGCCATGCAGGTCAACGTCAACGCGGCGAGCGGCCCGTTCAGCATCACTTCGCCGAACACCAATGTCACGTGGGCGAATGATGTCGCGCAGACGGTGACATGGAATGTCGCCAACACGAACAATGCCCCGGTCAGCGTCTCGTCTGTTCGCATTCTGCTGTCAACCGATGGCGGCAACACGTTTCCGACGGTGCTTTCAGCTTCGACTCCGAATGACGGCTCGGAGCTGGTCTTTCTTCCGGTCGGAAGCACGACCACGGCGCGCATCAAAGTCGAGGCCGTCGGCAACATCTTCTTCGATATTTCGGACACGAACTTTACGATACAGGGTTTCAACTTTCCGAAGTCCGTGCTGGATTTCGACGGAGACCTCAAGACAGACCTCGCAGTCGTGCGTAACTCGGGCGGCACGCTCAACTGGTATCTGCAACGCAGCACGGCTGGCTTTGCAGGGCAGGCCTGGGGAACGACCGGCGATAGATTAGTTCCAGCCGACTACGACGGCGACGGCAAGTGGGACATAGCCGTCTGGCGTTCGGGCACTTTTTATATTCTGCGAAGCTCTGACGCGACGCTTCAGGCCGCCCTGTTCGGCACGGCTGGCGACGACCCGCGCATCACGCAGGACTTCGACGGCGACGGCAAAGCTGACCCGGCTGTGACGCGCAACGTGGGCGGCACATTGACCTGGTACATCAATCGAAGCACGGCAGGCTTTACCGCCGTCAGCTTTGGAAGCGCGGCGACGGATGCGCCTCTGCGCGGCGACTACGACGGCGACGGTAAAGCTGATGTTGCCGTCTATCGCAATCAATCGGGCACTCCTGCCAACTCATTCTACGTGCTCAGAAGCTCTAACGGCACGGTCGCCGGACAGAACTTCGGCAGCAGTGCGACGGACTATGTCCTGCCCGCAGACTTTGACGGCGACGGCAAGACGGATTATGCGGTCTACAGATTCAGCGGAGCGGGGGCGGGCAACTGGTACTGGCTGCGCAGCTCTGACGGAGTGTTCGCCGCCGTCTCGTTCGGCCTTGCGGGAGACCTTCCCGCGCCGGGCGATTACGATGGCGATGGCAAGACCGATCAGGCCGTCTGGCGCAGCGGCGGGGGCGCGAACTTCTATCTCAATCGCAGCTCGGCGGGCTTTACCGCGATAGGCTTCGGCTCTGCCGGAGATCAGGTGGTCGGTTATGACCTACAAATAAGGTGAGATAGCTTGCTGCTTATGAATTAGAACGAAGAAGATTTCCCGCAAAGACGCAAAGAAAAGCATTCAAGCTCTTCTTTGCGTCTTTGCGGGAAACCTTCTTACTGCTTCAACTCTTTCAAATAAGCTTCAAAGCGTTCGCTATCCTCTTCGCTCATCCCAGTCACACGCACGCCGACGAGATAACGCGTCTTTTCCTGAACCTGTTCGACTCGCTCATAGCGCACGGCGACGGCCTGCATCTGTATCGTCGTCGCGTCGGGCAGCTCAAGCTCTATCAGCAGCGTGCTGCCCGCGCCCGTCAGGTAATGTCCTTGGATGTGTATCGCGGGCATCAAGAGTCCGAGTCCCGTCGCGCTCGCGTCGCGCGTGTGTCCCTCCAGAGAGACGGCATGACGCGCGCCGTTCGTGCCGGACTTTGCGCTCGCCAGACGCACGGCGCAGCCGAGCCGCACTTCATAACGTCGCGCGCTCCGGCGATTGCCCACAAACTGGCGCAACCGCGCCGCCATCAGCCGCATTACTTCCGGCATCGCAAAAATTAGAGAGACTTGCAAAGCGCGCTTGCCCTTCATCAAGCGACTTTCGATTCGGGGAACGCCGGGAGAGAGAATCAGAGGACTCAAGGAGGGGCGAGTTTTATTATAACGGTTTTCCGCCAGCCGCAGGTAGAAATTTAACGGTAAAAGGTAAAAGTTTTGAAAGCAGTAATGAGTGATGAGTGATAAGAAAGAAGAGACAGCTTTTCTCTTATCACTCATCGCTCATCACTCATCACTTTTGCCTTTTACCTTATTGAGCGGGAGCGGTTAAATCAATCGTCTTGTGTTCTTTCGGGAGAAGCGAGACGCGTTGTGCGTTTGCGGCGCGGCTTCTGATCCATGCTTCGTTGATGGCGAGCGGCTGGTCTCCGGCGCGCAGGAAGATGATTAAATAGTCGCCGGGCGCGCCGCTAATGCTGAAGCTGCCGTCACCTTTCGAGACCGTGTAGAGATAAGAGGTGCGTGCGCGCCACTTGCTCTGATCCGTCGGGACGAGCAGGAGTCGCGCGCCATTGGCGGGCGTGTTGCTGCCAGTCAGGATGTGTCCTGAGAGAGTGGCTGCATCTGGCGAGATGACTACGCGAACATCGCTGATGGTTGCGCCGTCGCCTACGACGAGCGGGGTACGCGTCAGGTCAGCGCCGTTAACCGTTATCGTTTTTACATAATATTGGTCGCTGCCGGGGGTCGCCACATCGGGATAAAAAGTTCCTGTCGGAACTCCGTCTATGACGAAGGTTCCGTCCGTCTGAATGCCCCTTGATTCCATGTCCTGCTGCCCCTCGCCGGTGCGATCCATAGTAAGCGGAAGCAGCATGATTGTGGCTTCAGTCGGCAGAGGCTTGCCGCCTTCGACCGTCACCGTGCCTGAAACGCTCGCGCCTTCCGAGAGCATGATTGCCACCTCGGTTAAGTCGCCGCCTGAGACAGTCACGTCCTGAACTTTGCGTGTGAACTTGCGTCTGGGCGTGGCCGGTTGTGGGGGAGCATCGGGCGGCGTCTGCTGTTCATCGTCGTCCGGTCTTACATCAACATTCTCGTCCGTATACGGCGGCTCGACCGTGAGCGTGTAAACGCCGTCGGGTATCTCTTTGAATGTGAAGCGACCCTGCTCATCGGTCACCACGCCCGTCGGCTGCGACGCGAAAGGAAGCGATGACTGGCTCGGTTCGTCCTTGCTGCTGATGGAAACCTGCGCGCCACTGAAAGGCAGGCTGTCACGGCGTGAGAGGACTGTGCCGGAGAGGGTGTGCAGCGTGCGTTCGACGAGCGTGATGTTGATCTCGTTCTGCTCCTGTCCGGCTTCAACCTGTATCGCAGACGCGCTGCTCTGCTTGGTTGCGCCCTCATAATATGTGACGACGAAAGAGTTGACGCCGGACATGCCCATGTAATCGTCGCGTTGACTGCGATCATCTCCGCCGTGGTAAATCGACTCGGACGCGCTGACGATATACTCGCCGGGCGGCAGCCCCGCGATGCGATACATGCCGCGATCATCTGTCTGAATCCCGAAGATGGTCGAAGGATTGAGGTTGGTGATAAAGCGCGTGATGCGTCCGTCCTTCTTGCGCATCACGCTGACGCGGACGTTGATAGCCGCGTCTCCGTCCGCGTAGGTCACCTTGCCGCTAATCGCGCCGCCGCGACGAGCGCGCACCTTGACCGTGACCTCATTCGTGCCGTCTACAACAACCTCTTCAAAATGCTTTTTGATCTCTTCGACATTGAGCTTATCGTTATCCGCTGTTTCCAGATCAATGAAACTGAGGGGCGTGATGATTCCGGCAGCATCCACCATCACGAAGTAACTTCCGGCGGGCACCTCCTTAATCTGGAACTCGCCGGAACCGTTGGTCATACCGACGCGCTCAGGCCCGTGACTATTCATCTCAACCAGCATCACTCTCGCGCGCCGCACGGGTCGCCCCGTGTCGTCGTAGACAGCCCGACCGCGCACTACGGATTTCGCCTTCAAGACCTCCTGCTTCGCAAGCTCGACGGCATTCGTCGTGGTGACGGTCTCTTTGGTATTCGTCTCAGTTGGCGTCGTTTGCCCGACGGCGGAAGAGGCGGCGGTGAGCGCGAGCAGCAGTACGAAAATAAACGCGGCGCGTGAATCAACTGCCGCGCCGGAGAGCTTGCTGATGGTGTTTGAGTTTTTCATGGGAGATGATTGCAATAGCTATTACTTCTTCTCAGGCGTGTACGGCTTGCCGCCCGTATCATTTCCTTTGAGGCCGGTCGCATCCAGATAGTAAGAGATTTTACCCGTGCGTCCATATTGCGCAGGCTCTGCTCCGGCGATAAAGCTCTTCTTATCGCTGCCGAGCGTGATGTGATAATTGTAGCCGGTCGAATCGGACGACATGATGTCGGGCGGCAGCAATCCATCTTTGACGAGGGTCTGCATGTCCGCGTAAACGCCTTCGTGCTGCAAGCTATAAGCAGTCTGAGCATTCCTGATGCGAATCATCATATTCAGCGCGTCATCCTCATGCGCCTGCAAGCGGACGTTGTAGAAAAAGTTTTTGCCCGCCTTCTTAACGGCCTCCGCGTCACCCGCGTTGCCGATAATCCACACGCCGCCGGATTTTATGAGGTCCATCTTGGAGACCTGCATCTCTCCGTTATCATCTTTGATTTTGACGAAGACGGTCGCGGCGTCGCCGCTGATCTGCTCGCCGGTGACTTCGACGCTGTCAGCCCCCTTCGCCATCGCTTCAAAGTCCGGGCGCAGCTCGTCAAACTCCTTCGCACTCAGAGATTCAATCGCGGGCTTGTAGATGCTCATCCCCAGAGCCTCGCGGAAACGTTTTTCGTAAAGAGCCTTAAAGAATTCACGCGTCGTCTCTGAGGGCGTGCGCGCTTGCGGCGTCTGCGGCGTTTGTGGCTTCTGCGCCTGAAGAGCATTGAAGCTTGAGCACAAAGCCAGAAGCAGCAGCGTTGAGACCGTGGCGGAAATCGAGCGGGAGCATAAAGGAGATGTCATATGTCGCATAAAAACCTGCCTTGACAAAAAGATGTGGAGCGCAAAAAGAGATGTGGCGCGCTTCCGCAAACATTTTAGCAGAAGCGCGCCACACAATAGAGGCTCGAAGGGCGGAAAAAGTTGCCGCCTCAACTTTTTATCTTATCGCGGCGTGCCCCTCGCGCGCCCAGATAAAATCCACTCGCGCCCGACAAAATAGAGCAGCACCGTCAAAATGAGGAAGGGAAGCATCCCAAGCAGATCAGGATGGCTCCCCGAAGCGAAGAGCGGATTGTGCTCGGTCGCCCAGTCTTCATAGCCCTTAAAGCGTGCGACCATCCCCTCGCTCAGGTTCATAAAGGCGTAGACGACGCCCGCCAGCGTGCCGCCAGCGATGTAGCCCGAAGCCAGCAGGACGCCCTGACTCTTGTCGCCCTCCGCGACCAGCTCCTCTTCGCTGAGCCGTTTATTTTCAGGCTTGCCGCGCAGATATTTGTCTACGAACCAGCGCACCATGCCGCCGACGAAGATGGGCGTCGAAGTCGAGAGCGGCAGGTAAACTCCGACCGCGAACGCGAGCGACGGGATGCCCGAAAGCTCAAGCACGATGGCTATCATCACGCCCAACAGCACCAGCCCCCACGGCAGTTGACGGCTCAGGATGCCCTTGATGATATAAGACATCAGCGTGGCCTTCGGCGCGGTGAACTTCTGCACGCCCGAACCGTCCGGTCGCTTGTCGTAAATACCGTTGATGCCCGGGTCAGCCAGATACTTCACTTCGCCCTGATCGTTGACGAGATAGCGTCCCGCCGGGCCGTTCTCGGTCGTGGTCTTGTGCCAGATATAATATGAGTTAGTGTCGCCGTTGGCCTGCGAGCCTTCGAGCTTGTCGCGCTTCGGCTCGCTGCCGTTCTTTTCGTAATCGGCAGGATTGGCGTGGAATCCAGCCGGGAAAGAGAAGTCTTTGTTGGCGGCGATGGGAACGTAAACCGTCCCCGATTGATTAAGCTGCAAGAGAATCGGTCCGAGCACGAGCGCGGAAGCGAGCGCGCCGACGAGAATCGCAATCTGCTGGTACTTCGGCGTCGCGCCGACCAGAAAACCCGTCTTCAAATCCTGCGAAGTCGTGCCGCCGTTCGATGCAGCGATACACACAATCGCGCCGATTGAAAGAGCCGTCACGTAATAAGGCGGCGCAGTCCAGCCGATGATTAAGAAGACGAGGCTCGTCAACAAGAGCGTCGCCACAGTCATTCCCGAAATCGGATTCGACGAAGAGCCGACCTCGCCCGTCAGGCGCGAGGAGACCGTCACGAAGAGAAAACCGAACGCGACGATCAGGAGCGCGCCGAGGATATTCCATTGCAGGTTGAGCGAGCGGCTGAGCATGATGGCGACGACCAGCACGATGATCCCGCCGATGACGAACTTCATCGAGAGGTCTTGATCAGTGCGGGGCGCGTTCTCGTTGCCGCCTCGGCTTCCCCTCAAATCTGCCAGTCCACCTTTGAGGCCGTGCCAGATGATTGGGAGCGAGCGGAAAAGGCTGATGATGCCGCCCGCCGCAACCGCGCCCGCGCCGATGTACAGAATATAAGCCTTCTGTATCTGCGACACGGACATGTCTTTGATAACGTGCGCCGTCTCTGGCGCAAGCGGCGTCATCCAGCCTCCGCCGAAGAACTTGATCGCCGGAATCAGCACGAGGAACGACAGCACGCCGCCCGCCGTCATGATCGAAGAGATGCGCGGCCCGATGATGTAGCCGACGCCAAGGAGCGCCGGATTATTCTCCAGCGAGAGCGAGGCTCCGGCGAACGGCGTGCCGAATTCTTTGGTCGGATACTCGCGCCACGTCTTGAAGATCTGTTCGAGCGCGTAATAGATAAAGCCTATCCCGAAGCCCGCGATGATGGTCTTGCCGCCGGTCGTCGCTTCTTCGGCAGTCATCGCTACTTCGCCTTTTTTTAGGACTGCGCCCTGAGCCGCAGCCGCGCGCGATTCTTCTGACGCTCCGGCCTTCAAGACTTCCGCGCAGGCAGTGCCTTCGGGATACTTGAGGAGGCCATGCTGTTCGACGATGAGCGCGCGCCGCAAGGGAATCATCATCAGAATGCCGAGCAGTCCGCCGAGGACGGAGACGAGCATGACGCGCGTGAATTCCAGATCGAAGCCGAGAATCATGATCGCGGGCATCGTCACGCCGATGCCGAACGCGATGGACTCACCGGCTGAGCCTGCGGTCTGTACGATATTGTTTTCCAAAATCGTCGCGTCTCTCAACCCCATCTTGGAGAGCACGCGAAAGAGCGTGATGGAAATCACAGCGACCGGGATTGATGCGCTCACGGTCAAGCCGACCTTGAGCACCAGATAGAGTGACGACGCGCCGAAGACGATGCCGAGCAGCGTGCCGATGATGAGCGGCAGCGGAGTCAGCTCGCGCAGCCGCGCTCCATCTGGAATGTACGGGCGAAAAACAGCTAGGTACGGATTGCTCGGTTTAGCCCCGACAATATCCGGGAATTCATTGGTAGCGGCAATATCCGGCTTCACAACATCTTCAGACGCCATCAGAAGTGACCTCCGACTTTTATTGTTCAGAAAACTGGGAGCGCAAAGGGGTTATAGCAGCACACACTTTACCCCGCAACCGCGCGGCAGAGCAAGCTTCTATTTGATTATTTTACAGTTATATTGCATTACAAAAATTCAATTAACAAACCCCAATTTTCAATCTATTCTTGGCGTCTTTGCGCATTTGCTATAATTTTTAATCACACGCAAAGGCGCAAAGCCGCAAAGAAGAAGAGGAGTTTTACGCTTTCTCTGCGCGTCGGATTTACATTAAACTCCTGTTTGCAGTCATTGAATTGAGCTAAACGGAGTCAAGCCCATCATGTTTAGGCGCGCTCTCAAGCCAACGCTTCTCTCAATAATCATTGCGCTCTCTCTCTTTAACGCTCCGGCAAATGCTCTGCGCCGCACGCCTGTTGAGAGTGAAGCATTCGTGCGTCTCTCGGTTCCCGCGCCCGAAGATGTGCTGGGGTTTCGTCCCGGCGATGACCGCAAGCTGGCGAGCTGGAGTCAGGTCATCGAATATTTCAAACGGCTCGACGCGGCCTCAGACCGCGTGAAGTTTGAAGAGCTGGGCAAGACGACTATGGGCCAGTCATTCGTGATGGCGACGATCAGCGCGCCTGAAAATATGGCGCGGCTCAATGAGTATAAGAGGATTCAGGCACAACTCGCAGACCCGCGCAGGCTTGGAGCAGGCGCAGACCGCCAAGCCGAAAGGCTCATCAAGCGCGGCAAGACCATCGTGCTTATCACCTGCGGCATACATTCGGACGAGGTCGGCTCTTATCTCTCCTCTATGCTCATCGCGCATCGCCTCGCTTCATCCGACGACGCGCAGGTGCGTAAGATTTTGAGCGAGACCATCGTGCTCCTCGTCCCCTCGCTCAACCCGGACGGCGTGAACATCATCAAGGATTGGTACGATAAAACGCTCGGCACGCCATACGAGGGAACTGAGCCGCCCATGCTTTACCACAAGTACACGGGGCATGACGACAACCGCGACTGGTACGCCTTCACGCAGGTCGAGACTCAGCTCACAGTTGATAAGATTCTCAATGTCTGGCATCCGCAGATAGTCAACGATATACATCAACAGGGAGAGAACGGAGCGCGCCTTTTCCTGCCGCCTTACATGGAGCCGGTCGAGCCGAACGTGCCGAAGCAGCTCGTCCAAGGCTACACGGAACTCGGGACTGCTATCGCCACGGAGATGCGTACGGCGGGCTTCAAGGGCATCACGACCAATACGACCTACGACGCGTGGACTCCTTCGCGCGCCTACTCGCATTATCACGGCGGCGTGCGAATCTTATCTGAAACCGCATCATGCAAACTCGCCACGCCGGTCACTGTAAAGTTTGAAGACCTGCGCGGCTCGTTCGGCTACGACGCGCGGAGAGAGACTGACAAGTTTTCCCCGCTCTGGCCGGGCGGCGAATGGCACCTGCGCGACATCACGAATTACATGACGGCAGCCGCATTCTCACTGATGAATAATGCCGCAGAGAACCGCGAGCGTTGGCTGCGAAGATTTTATGAGATTGGAAGAGAAGCCGTCAGGCCGCGCAAGCAGGGCGAGTTGTATGGCTTTGAAATAACACCATCGAACGGCAACATACTGCTCGATTACATATTAAGAAAAGGCGGTGTTGAAGTAGATTACGGCGAGCCACTTAATGCCGGAAAGCGTGGCGCAAAAGCTGTACGCGGATTCATACGCATGGCACAACCCTACGGAGCTTTTGCCAAAGCCCTGCTCGAAAAACAGCAGTATCCAGACCTGCGTGATGCAGCAGGTCATCCCATCTCTCCTTATGATGTCACAGCGCACACCCTTTCATTATTGATGGGAGTCAAGGTGACTCCAGCTTATGCTCCGTTCAGATACAAAAAAATAGCTCTCGACTCCTACGAGGATGAGTTGGCAGCCTATAGTTCCGATTCAAAGTTAGCCGTTTACAAGTCGCATGTCCCTGCGATAGATGAAGGCTGGACGCGCTGGGCTTTGGAACAGAACGGCAGGACGCATCCGTTTGAATTCATGTATGAGATAAGGCGCACTCCGCCTTCCTTTTCGCTTGAAGATAGTGAGGCGCAGGCCGGTAACTTAAATGCCAGATACAACGTGATTATTATTCCTGACCAATCGCCGCGCGTGATTCTCGAAGGCCATCCGAAAGGCACGATGCCTGACGAATACACGGACGGGCTGGGCGCGGAGGGCGTCAAAGCTTTGCGCGAATTTGTCGAAGCGGGCGGGACGCTCGTCTGCTTAAACCGCGCGTCGAATTTCGCCATCGAACAATTAAGACTGCCCGTGCGCGACATCACTGCGGGACTCAAGCGCACGGAGTTTTACGCGCCCGGCTCGATCTTGCGCACGCAGCTCGACACCACGCATCCGCTTGCTAAAGGGATGCCGAAAGAATCAATCGCGTGGGTCGAAAACTCGCCGGTCTTTGAATTGAGCGATGCAAGTGAGGCTGCACGCGTCCACGTCATCGCGTGGTATCCGGCGGACAAAGACCCTTTGCTCTCAGGCTGGCTCCTCGGCAGCGAGCGTCTGCGTGGCAGGGCCGCGCTCGTCGAAGTCGCTCTGGGCAAAGGTCGCGTCATACTCTTCGGCTTCCGCCCGCAATATCGCGGGCAATCTCTGGCGACTTATCCTTTATTTTTCAATGCCCTGAGTCAATGAAAACTAAGTTCTGAAAAACTAAACTTCTGATGCTGAACTGTCGTATAATGTTCTTCTGAATGACGCCCCGTGACAGAAGCGCGGAAACTTTTGGAAAACCGCCGCGCAGGGCGTTCAGAGCCAAGCATGATCGCCTTTCTCATTACCTCGTTTTTCCTACTGGCTGCAATCTCTTTCGCTATTTATCGCTGGCAACATGTTTCGCCGGGCGAGAGTGCGAACCGGGCGCTGCCGCCGCCGCCCGACTTCAAAAGCCTTTTTGCGGATTCCGTAGCGGAAGAGCAGGCGCGTTTAATTACCGCGCAGTCGGAAAAAGAGTTGGCTGAGAAGCGGCGGCAACTTCTTTCGCGCGCTGACGCAGGCGACAAAGCCGCATTGCCGGAAGCGCACGAGAGCGGCGATGTAGATTTGTACGACGAAGTCTTGAACGCGCTCGTCCGCCGCGCCGAAAATGAGAAGCAGGTTTTCGCGCTCGCTTCTTACATCGCACGCAGCGACGGCCTGCCCGTCAACTTAAAGCTTGCCGAAGCCTTCACAGAAAATTGGAAACATGCGCCCGACCGCCGCACGACGGCAGAGATGCTGCACGTAGCGGCTCTCGCGGGCGACGCGAAATTTTATCAACAGGCAATCGAGACGGCTCTGCTCTACTGGCGCGAGCAGAAGCTGCCGGACATGGCTGCGGAAGAGCTGGCTCAGCTTATCGAGAGCGAGTTCTGGCTCATTCCGCCAGACGCCAGAAATTCAGGCGCGGGCTTTCTCCTGAAACAGAAGCTCGCGCACGTTCGCCGCGAACTCACGGCGATGACGAAAAGGTGATAGGTAATAAGTGATAAGTGATAGGAAAAGACAAAAAGCTTTTCTCTTATTACCTATCACCCATCATCTATCACCCTTAAAGAGGTTCCCAAAATGAACAAAATGGACATCACGTCTTTCGTTCCCTTTCTGATCGCCGCGTTCATCGCGCTGATTGTGCTGATCATCATCCTGCGCCGCATACTGGTCAACGTCGGCGCAACCGAGATTGCGATTAAGGAGCGTCGCTACTTTGGCGCGAAGATGCCGCCGGGACGCGTGGTTGCGACCGAAGGCGAGGTCGGCATTCAGGCGGATGTCTTAAAGCCCGGCCTGCACCTGATTAAATATCCGTTCGAGCGCATCGTGCGCAAAGTCCCTTTGATAGAGATCGGCGCGGATGAACTCGGCATCGTCGAAGCGGTTGACGGCGCGCCGATGCCTCCGGGCAGAAACTTCGCGCCCGACCGCGCGCAGAACGCGCACAATAACTTTCAAGACCCGATTGCTTTTATCAAGCAGGGCGGCGTCAAAGGCATACAGCTACGCACGCTGCCGCCCGGCCTCTGGCCTATTCACCCGTACCTCTTCCGCGTCTCAGTCGCCAAGACGACGATGATTCCACAGGGGAAGGTCGGCGTCGTCTCTGCCGCCGACGGCTCGCAGCTTGACGCAGGCCGCCTGCTCGGCAAAGCCATCGAAGGCCACCGCAATTTTCAGGACGCAGAGCAGTACATCGCCGCCGGCGGCCAGAAGGGGCCGCAGGTTGAAATCCTGACGCCGGGAACTTACCGCATCCTGACGCAGTCCATCCCGCTCGAAGGCGGCACCGAATCAAAGCCGGGGCTCTTTTACGTGCGGCTCTTTGATGCGACCGTCATCAACGAAAACGGAATCGGTCTTGTGGAAGCTCTGGACGGCGCGCCGCTCGACCCGCGCGATTACGTCGCCACTCCGGTCGAAGGCCACGACAACTTTCAGGACGCACACGAGTTCATAGGGCGCGGCGGACAGCGCGGTCCGCAGAAAGATATTCTGCTGCCCGGCACTTACTACATCAACCCGCTGCTTTTCAAAGTGATTCCCGAAAGCGCGAAGGAAGTAAAGCCCGGCGAAGTCGCAGTCATCATCTCGAACACTGGCAAAGACCCTTCGGACGAAGTTCGCAAGCAGATGGCCGCGAAAGTGCGCGAGCGCATGGAGCGCGAAGAGCTAGCGCAGGCCGAGCAATCAGCCATCCGTCTGGATAAGATTGACGACGGGCGCACCGCCGCAGAGATCAAGGAAGAGTTGATGACGGGCGACCCGGCTGACCGTCGCCTGGATCAGGGAGCGCACGAAGCCTACGTTGTGCCGGAAGGTTATCGCGGCATACAGGAATCGGTCGTCGGCCCCGGTCGCTACTACGTCAACACGCTGGCGATTACGCCTATCGTGATTCCGACGACGAACCAGACGGTCGAATGGACTGCCGGGGAGGTCGTCAACACCTTCAATCCTTTCGAGGTCATCTCGAAAGACGGCTTCACGATGCAGCTCGAAGTCCGCGTCGTCTTTCGCGTCAAGCCGGAGGACGCGCCATTCATGGTCGCGAAAATCGGCGGGATTGATCGCTTGATTCAGAACGTGATGCATCCGTTGATTGACTCCATCTTCCGCAATCAGGCTTCCGAATCTTCCGCGATGGCCTACTTGCAGAATCGCCACGAAGAGCAGGAGCGCGCAGAGGCTCGCGTCCGCGCGCACCTCTTGAAGTATCACGTGGATGTCGTCAACGTGCTCATCTGCCACATACATCTGCCGGAAGATTTGATGAAGACGCAGACCGAGAAGATTCTCGCGGAGCAGCGGCAGAACATGTACGACGCACAGCGCGAAGCCGAAGAGAAGCGCATTCAGCTTGAAAGAACCAGCGCAAACGCTGACAAGCAGAAAGACCTGATGGCTGAAACGGTCGGCGTCGAGATCGCGGGCAAGCGTTCCGAGCAGCGCAAGGCCGAAGCCGAAGGCGAAGCTCATTACATCCTCGCCACAGGCCGCGCCGAAGCAGAGAAGGTGCGACTGATGGGCGAGGCGCAGGGCGTCGCTTACCGCGAACAGGTCAACGCGCTCGGCGCGCAGGGCGTCGCTCTCGTCGAAACCCTCAAGGTCATCGGCGAGAAGAACGTACGCATCACGCCCGATGTCATGGCCTCCGGCGGCGCAGGCGACGGCGGCGGCGGCATCGGCACGTTGCTCCTGCTCAACCTGTTCAAAGAACGGATGAACCTTCCGGCGGAGAACGGTTCTAAGCCAGTGGTGAAGTAGGACAAACAGCTCCAGCAAGAAGACCCGGTTGCTTCGTCAAGAGGCAGCCGGGTCTTTTTATATGCTCTCCGGATTGAAATAAGTACGGCTTGAATGGTATTTAATTGTCAAAGGGTTATTCATATTTATCTCAAGCGGAAGATAAATCGAGGCGGCTATATTTTGTGAAAGCCTCTAAGAGGGTTAGTTCGCCGGGGAGGCGTAAAGATAAATGGACTATTATGAGAATGTTTTAGGACTGGTCGGGCACACGCCGCTCGTGAAGCTCAATCGCATCACGAAGGGTTTGAAGGCGACGGTGCTTGCCAAGATGGAGAATCTCAATCCCGGTTATTCGGTCAAGGATCGCATCGGTCTGGCGATGATCGAGTGGGCCGAGCGGGAAGGGAAGATCGAGCCGGGCGGCACGATTGTCGAAGCGACTTCGGGCAACACCGGCATCGGACTCGCGCTCGCCGCTTCGGTCAAAGGTTACAAGTGCATCTTCGTCATGACGGACAAAGCTTCGACCGAAAAGGTTCGTTATCTCAAAGCCCTCGGAGCGGATGTCGTAGTCACTCCGGCGGCGGCGAAGCCCGGCAGCCCGGATCATTACGTGACGACCGCACAGCGCATCGCCAAAGAGACGCCTAACTCTTTCTACCCGGATCAATATTCGCACCCGGCGAATCCTGAAGCGCATTACCGCACGACCGGGCCGGAACTCTGGGAACAGACCGAAGGCAAGCTGACGCACTTCGTCGCGGGCATCGGCACGGGCGGAACCATCTCCGGCACTGCCCGTTATCTCAAAGAAAAAAATCCGAACATACGCATCGTCGGCGCAGACCCGTTCGGCTCCATCTACAAGACGTATCAAGAGACGGGCGAGATCATAGAAGCCACGCCTTATCTAGTCGAAGGCATCGGTCAGGCGACGCTGCCAAAAAATTATCATGGCGAGTACATTGACGAAGTCCTGAATATCTCAGACCACGACTCGTTCGAGTTGTCGCGCCAGCTCGGGCGGCTCGAAGGCATCTTCTGCGGCGGCTCTACGGGAACGAATCTGGCTGCGGCTTTGCGTGTCGCGCAAGACCTCGACGAAAACGGCCTCGTCGTCTTTATCGTCTGCGACACGGGCGAGCATTATCTGTCGAAACATCATTCGGACGAATGGATGAAAGAGAAGCGACTGCTTGAGCCGCAGAAGATTACCGCCGGACTCGTCAGCCAGACGAAGCGAGAGCGCGGGCCTGAAACGCTCGTCACGGCCAAGCCTGATGAGCGCATCGCGGATGTGCTCGTGAAGATGAACGAAGCGGGCGTGACGCAGTTGCCGGTCGTGGCAGACGGGCGCGCGGTCGGGTCTCTGCGCGAGCATCGCATCCTCTCAAGAGTTCTGGGCAACCGCGACCTGCTCGAATCGAGCGTCAGCGAAGTAATGGAAGAGAGCTTTCCCGTCGTGGATGTGGACGCGAGCCTCTCAGATGTCACGCGCCAGTTGCAGTCGAGTCCGGCAGTTTTAGTCGAAGAGTACGGACGTATCACAGGCATCATCACGCGCCACGATGTGCTCGATGTGCCGACGGCGAGCCAACGCAAATAATGGTTTTCGAGCTTTGGTTTTTGGTCTTTGGTCTTTGGTCTTTGTTCTTCTTGCTCAGCTTGCATTTTGAAACTCAAGTTTGAGTCGCGTGCAAAGACCTGAGACCAAAAACCCAAGTCCAAAGCCCAAAGCCCTAAGACCATCTTTCATAAACCTTCACTATCAGATTGTCTTCCAACGCTGCCGTTTCGATAGCGCGAAATCCGCGCAGAAAATCATCCGGCATAAAAGCATCCGCGTCTTCCACCGCGAGCGGAACCTCAGTCACAATCCACCGATCTATCTCTGCTAAAAATTCGCGGTAGACCTGCGAGCCGCCGATGATGTAGAGGTCGCACGCCAGATAATCTTTCAGCGAGATGACGGATAGCTTGTCTCTCATCACGATGAGAGACGGCTGCGGCTCTATCTCGCTTTCGCGGCTGAGCACGATATTGAGCCGCTGAGGCAAAGGCTTTTTCAGCGAGAGCCAGGTCCGCCGACCCATCACGCAGGCGTGCCCCGTCGTTTGCCGCTTAAAAAATTTCAAATCCGCAGAGTAATGCCACGGCAGCCCGCCGCCCCTGCCGATAGCATTATTCTTATCAATCGCCACGATGCCGATGATGGACATTTTTTATAAAATCAAATTCAGACCGCGACCGGCGCGGCTATCTTCCCGTGTGATTTATAGTCAACGAGCTTCAAATGCTCATACCGCATCTTGAGCAGACCCACGAGGCCGCGCAGGCTTCCGTCCACATCTTTAATCTCAAGACGCGGCAAGGGCAAGGGCGCACGCGCGAGCAGTTCTTCGACCTGCGCCAGATGATTCTGATAGATATGATAATCGCCGAGCGTGTAAATGAATTCGCCCGCCTCCAATCCGCAAGCGTGCGCGACCATATGCGTGAGCAGCGCGTAAGAACTGATATTGAACGGCACTCCCAGAAAGGCGTCGGCGGAACGTTGATAAAGCTGGCAGTGTAGCGTGCGTCCCGCTTCGACTTTGAATTGGAAAAGAGTGTGACAGGGAGGGAGGTCAACCTCGTCGCAGACCGTCGGGTCCCAGCCGGTTACTATCAAGCGGCGCGAGTTGGGATTCGTTGCAATATTATCGAGCAGCCGCGCTATCTGGTCTACGCCGTCGCGGGCTGGATAATGTCCGCCGAAGGAACGCCACAGGTAGCCGTAGATAGGCCCCAGGTCTCCGGCCTCACGATTGAAGCGGCTCGTGTGCTCTGCGTCAGCCCACTCTGCCCAGATGTCCACGCCGCGCGCTCTCAAGCTCGCTTCGTTCGTGTCGCCGGAGAGAAACCAGAAAAGCTCCTCGGCAACCCATCTGAACGGAATCTTCTTCGTCGTGACGATGGGAAAACCCTCGCGCAGGTCAAAGCGCGTTTGATAGCCGAAATGCGAAATCGTGCCGACGCCCGTGCGGTCTGCGTGCCGCGCGCCGTGCGCGAGAATTGATTTCAAGAGGTCGTGGTACTGTTTCATCTATGACGGACGAATGAAAGTTTAGTATTCTGAAATCGAACGAGAAATCCAATAACGAAGATTGAGCAGCGATGTCAAGCCGCTCTGCGAAAGATTATCGCATGAATCCGAAACTCAGAGTCAGCTTCAACAGCCCGCAGAGCGGCTTTATGTCCATCGGCCTCAAGGCCGGGCAGGAGAGCTTTGTGACAGCCGTCTCGCACCAGCCATACGATTCGCTGCGAGATTTAATCAAGGCTCTGCTCGCATTGCTCGACGGTAAAAATAGTGTGAGGGTCAAATGGAATCGCGAGCCTGAAGAGTATGATTTCGAGCTGCGTCGTGCGGGCGATGAGGTTCAACTGGGCGTCACGCGCTATCCGAATCACCGCAGGTTAAAGAGCAAGAGCGAGCTTGTCTTTTCGCACAAGGCCACATCAACGCCAGACATCTGCGAGCCTTTCTGGAAAGCCCTGCGCGAATTGCACAGGGACATCAACGTTGACGAGTTCGATAAAAACTGGCGGCGCGAATTTCCAGAAGCGTTGATGCAGGAATTGACGAAGCGGCTGAGAGAACTCAAGCATCTCCCGGCAACGCGCCGCGATTGAGCCGCCCGCCCGACAGCATTGCGATTGCGATGGCGGTCGCCAGAGTAGCGTAAGTGTATAGCCCCGCCAGATTCTCGTCCGTAATATATAGATTACTGCCTGAAATCTTCCAGCCATATCATTTCAGAAGGGAACGGAGTTCTTACTTCCATCTTCCATCTCTGATTGTTGATTAAGATGGCTGCCCTTGATTTCCATTGTTTGTAGCTAAGCTGGGCCAGCTCTTTGTTATGTGATTTATGAATGAACAGCGAATATCTCCCGAATTTTTTGTGCTTGATACTGTAAGGGTCATTCAGGTCGGGCCAGCCTTCGTGCCACTGCAACGTTTTCTTTGAATCTTCGTCGTCGGGTTCGATTGTGACCTCGAAATATTCCGGCGACCACTCCTGGGCCTTCGGGCTATCATATGTATTAACGAACTCTATAGTCTCCATTAAAGCCTGCGGCACATTTTGAGCTACATACTCTTTCTTATCACCACTCAGAAAGCCATATATCGAAACTCTCTTATATGAGCCGTCAGGATTCCTCAGCAGCAACAGCCTGCGCGGTAGATCGGAAGTCGTTATCTCCGGCGGAGGGCCGTAGTTTTCAACGAGTGAACAAAAGGCTTGAGGGTTTATTCTCTCAATGATTTGAGATAACTCTGCCGTAGATAATTTAGCTGAAAGATAGTGCCCGGTATACTGGTTCTCCGGGTCTTCAAGCTTGTAATAAATTACAGTTCCATCTTCATAAAGAACGAAATCCGGGGAATCGGAGCCATATACATTTCTCCACGGGCTAAAATGTATAAGCACAAAAAGGGGAACTGGGTTCGATGAGACACGCGTCGGAAATAACGATTTCGGATGAGCTGAAGAGGCTTTGACCCGGTCATTAGTGCTGGTAAAAATCAGCATGACCAGGAGCATTAATGTCGATTTCCGATGGTTCATATTTCAGCTTTTGTGCTCGATAAGCAACGCAAAAACTTTATTTCACGTCCTTCGCGGTCGCGGGGCGCGCGAAGATGCTGTCGGCAAGCTGTGTGTTGAATTCGATTGAGTTGTAGTTGATGCGGCTCTGTTGCATTCCGTTGACGTAGTGGTCTACGACGAAGGGCGCGAGAATACCTTTGAGGTTGAGGTACTGCATCATGCGGTCTTCCTCTTTAATCTCTTCCGCGTCTTTGTCCGAACTCTTCTTTGTGTAAACCACCTTGGCGGGCAGGTGATCCTGCGCGCTGAATTCAAACTCGACGATAAAGCCGTCCGGGTAAGTGACGCGGATGGCGTCGTTGCGTTTGGCGAGTCCCGCCTCGCGTCGTCCGGCGTAAGAAATCTTCGCGCCCTCTTTGCGCCACATCCCGCGCAGCAGGTTTTCTACGCTCGTCCTCATCGAGAGCTTGAAGTCGGCTATCTGCGGGGCCTTCATGTCTCTGATGTTTCTCGTCATTCCGTCAAAAATCCAGCCCGTCTCGCCCGTGTTCGTTTGCACGGACTTGATGCCGTCGCCCTTAAACTCCGTGCGTTCTTTGTCCGGCAAGATGATGTAATCGGTAAAGGTCAGAGGCAGTTCCGGCTTCCCCTCTTTGTAGAGCGTGTAGAGGCCGTGCGCCGAGATGCTCTGCACGCTCAAGTAGCTCGCGCCGCCGAGCGCTTCCGTTGCGCGCTGCAAAATCTGCTCGGCCTTTTCCGCATCCGCAGCCTTCGGCGCAACCAGAGATGATTTATCGCCGCTCTGCGCCAGTGTGTTTGAAGCCGTCAGGCAGACGAGCAACAAAGAGAAAAATACGATGGGGAGTTTCAATGTGGAATTGATATTGTAAGTCATGGCTATTTCCCAATCACTAAAGCTTCGCTCTTTGATATCTATTTATGGAACCATTCGGGTTGCGAAATCGCGCAGGGCTTCCAAATTGTTACCCGTCAGTGCATATTCCTTTAAGCCGATTTTCAACACAACATTTTCCGCCTTCGCCATCTTCAACAGAATTTCATAAGGCATCATCGTCAGCAGCGGCTCAATCACCTGATCCCCTTTGGTTTGCGCGCCGTAATTTTTCATCTGTCGGGTTCTTACAACTTCGCCGTCGGCGGTGACGGTTAACTGAGGCTCGGTTTGATAACGCCTCTGTTTTGAGCTGGCATACAAAATAAAAAGAAGTTCTGAAGGAGAGGCTGACGGAGTTTTCCCAGCATAGGAACCACTCACGAGCATGGATAAAGATTCGACATCGTTCTCGTATATTTTCATCTCATCAAGGCTCACAGTTGTTTGATTTTTGGATTCATCAAATTTCACCTCGATTTTTCCGTCATGTTTATAAGTTGGCTTGAGCGAAGGCTGTTGAGCTGGAACCAGAACCGTAAAAATAAGAACCATTGCCGCCAAAAGCGCAATAGAAAATTTCCTGTCTCGAATCATTTGTTTCATTCCTTTAGAGAAGAGCCGGATGCCCGACGAAGCCTTAAGCTTTATTATTCAAGCTTGAGCCGCGCTCAAAGACCAGAGCATAAAGTCCAAATTATAAAAGAAAAGGGCTTCAATGAACTAGCACTGAAACCCTTTCCGTCTTTGAGATGCAACTAAGAGCCGGGTTAGTTTACCAGACTCTCATTATCATTTGGCTTAATGACGACCTCGCCGTTTTCCACGTCAACGAGGAAACGCGTGCTGCCCTTCCACATCGTCGTGATCGGCAGCTTGACCTTCTCGTCAATGTGACGCTTGAGAAAGCGTGCGCCGTAAGCAGGGCTAAAGCCCTTCTCGGTCAAGAGGTCAACGGCGCGCGTCGTGACTTCGACCTCTTTGCCCTGACGCTCCATCTGCTTGCGCAAGCGTTCGAGATGCAGGTTAGCGATGGCGCGCACTTCATCCATCGTCAGGGGCGAGAAGACCACTATCTCGTCTATGCGATTGCGAAATTCGGGAGAGAAGCGATTTTCGGCGGCCTTCATCACTTCGTTCTTGATGGCTTTGACATCGCCGAGAGTCTTCGTGCCGAAGCCGAGCGGCTTCTCGTATTTCTTAAAGCTCTCCGAACCGAGGTTCGAGGTCATAATGACGATGGCGTCTGAAAGATAAACTTTTTTGCCGCGCCCATCCGTCATCCAGCCTTCGTCAAAGCCTTGCAGGAAGATGTTCATCAAGTAGGGCGAAGCCTTCTCGACCTCGTCGAGCAGGAGCACCGTGTAGGGATTCTCGCGCAGTTGCTCCGTCAGGATGCCGCCGCGCTCTGAACCGACGATGCCTCGCGGCATGCCGATCAGCTTTTCGATTCCGACAGTGCCGTCGCCATATTCAGACATGTCTATGCGAACCATTTTTTCTTCATCGCCGAACATGTACTCCGCGACGGCCTTCGCCAGCTCAGTCTTGCCGACGCCCGTCGGTCCGAGGAAGAGAAGCACGCCGTCAGGCTTGTAGTGCGACTCTTTGAGCGGGCCTTTGTTGAGACGCAGGCGTTGGGCAACGGCCTTGATAGCCTCTTTCTGGCCGATGACGCGCTGTCCCAGATCGCCTTCCATCTGCATGAAGCGATCATTCGTGTCGCGGAAAATCATGTCGCGCGGGATACGCGATTCCTGCGAGATGACATCAATCACGTGCTCCGGCTTGACGACCAGAGTCTGCGGCTCGTTAATCTCGACCTTGACCGCAGCCGTGTCGAGCCATCCGATAGCCTTGTCCGGCAGGTGCAGGTTGCGTATGTACTTCGGAGCCATCTCAAGCGCGGTGTTGATCGCGTCGTCCGAAATCGTCACCGAATAATTTCTTTCGAGACGCGGGCGCAAGCCAAGCAAAATCTCTCGCGTCTCAAGGAGCGTCGGCTCGTCAACCTTGACCTGACGGAAACGACGGGCCAGAGCTTCGTCTTCGCCGATGTATTCCTTGTACTCGGTCAGAGTCGTCGCGCCGATGATGCGCAGCTCGCCGCGTGCCAGCGCGGACTTGAACATGTTGGCGGCATCGCTCGAAGTGCCGAGAGCCGCGCCCGCGCCGATGATCGTGTGAGCTTCATCTATAAAGAGAATCAAATTGTCGCGCTCTTTGACTTCGTCAATAATGCCCTTGATGCGTTCCTCGAACATGCCGCGCAGCATCGTGCCAGCGACGAGTCCGCCCATCTGTAGCTGCACGATGTGCGAGCCGCGCAGACGAGCGGGAACCTTCTCAGGCTCAAGCTCGACCAAGCGTGCGAGACCTTCGACCACAGCCGTCTTGCCGACGCCGGGTTCTCCGACCAGCATCGGAGAATTGGCGCGCTCGCGGTGGCAGAGAATCTCTACCATCTGCTGTATCTCCAGCTCGCGCCCGATAGTCGGCGGAATCTTGTCCGCGCGAGCCAGCCTATTCAAAGAGACGCCGAAGTGTTTGAGATACGGAGGCAACTCGAATTTCTTCTTATACTGCTCTTCCTCCTGTTCGCGTATGCGAACGCGCGCACGCACGTTCTCGATGACGGCTTCAGGGGATGCGCCGAGATTTCTCAAGACCTCCACGAATAATCCTTCCTCGTCCTGCGAGAGAGCGAGAAAGATATCTGTCGCCTCTATAGTCTTGCGTCCCTGTGCGCGTGCGCGCTCCATCGCGCGCTTGAAAAGTTCTGTCGTGTCCTGTGCAATCTTGAAGCCCTTACCCACGTGCTGGCGACTCGCTTCGAGCCGCTTCTCGATCATCAGCTTGACCGAGCGCGGGTCAATCGCAAGGTCACGCATAGTCGAGTTGAAGAGGTCTGCCTCTTCGCTCACCATCGCATTTAAAATGTGCTCGACCGAAACGTAATTTTGATCGCGGCGGCGCGACTCGTTAAGCGCGTTCTCAAGAATGCGCTGGCCGGTGTCGCCGAATTTATCTTTGTATGCCCCTAGGTCTATCATTTTATTTTTCTCAACCTGTCTTGTCTGTTCGCGAAGCGATTTCAATCAAGCACGTGTCAAGGATGTGGCAAATGTTTGACTGCAAAGTTTCGTCTTACTCTCTTACCCTTTACTCGCTCCAAAATTTCAAGTCAGCAAAGTGGTCAGGTTTAGATGCGAGGGGCACATCAGCCGTTGCGTTTTCATGCAGCGACCGCTGGCATTATCGCCTACCTGCAACTCTCTTGCCAACAAATAAAGTTGAAGGGCAAAAGGTAAAAGGCAAAAGTGAAGTTGAAAGCATGAATCATCCTTTTCTTCACTTTTGCCTTTTACCTTTTTACTTTTGCCTTTTAGTAATCGTAATCCTCCCCGCCACCCATCGGCGGAGCAGCCCTCTTAGGCTCCGGCGCGTCTGTCACGGCTGCATCGGTTGTGAGCATCAGCCCCGCGATTGATGCAGCATTTTGCAACGCTGTGCGCACCACCTTGGTCGGGTCTATGATGCCCGCCGCGACAAGGTCTTCGTACTCGCCCGTCGCAGCATTAAAGCCCTTCGCGCCCTTCGACTCTTCGATGCGCCCGACGACGACCGCGCCTTCGACGCCTGCATTCTCCGCGATGCGTCTCAAAGGCTCTTCGAGCGCGCGGCGCACGATGCGGATTCCGGTATGCACGTCTTCGTCTTCGACTTCGAGTTTGTCGAGCGCCTTTGCCGCGCGCATCAGAGCCACGCCGCCGCCGGGCACGATGCCTTCCTGCGCCGCAGCCTTCGTCGCATTCAAAGCATCCTCGACGCGCATCTTGATCTCTTTCATCTCGGTCTCTGTGGCCGCGCCGACCTTGACGACGGCGACGCCGCCCGCGAGCTTAGCCAGACGCTCCTGAAATTTCTCGCGGTCGTAATCTGAATCGCTCTCTTCAATCTGTTTCCTGATCGTCCCCACGCGTCCCTGAATCGCACGCGCCTCTCCCGCGCCTTCAACAATCGTCGTGTTGTCTTTATCCACGATGACGCGCTTGGCAGTGCCGAGGTCTGTGACCTGCACGCTGTCGAGCTTGATGCCGAGTTCTTCCGTAATAACCTTCCCGCCCGTCAAGACCGCCAGGTC
This sequence comes from uncultured Pyrinomonadaceae bacterium, assembly GCA_964246305.1. Lineage (GTDB taxonomy): Bacteria > Acidobacteriota > Blastocatellia > Pyrinomonadales > Pyrinomonadaceae > JACMLC01. Next base: position 69,502 of record CAXTPS010000008.1, on the reverse strand, counting down.
ATCGAGAATCGCTTTGCGCCGGTCGCCGAAGGCCGGAGCCTTGACCGCGCAAATCTTGATCGTCCCGCGCAGCTTGTTGACAACCAGAGTCGCTAAAGCATCGCCGTCAACATCCTCTGCGATAATCAACAGCGCGCGTCCCTGTCCCGCAGTCTGCTCAAGCACCGGAAGCAGATCGCGCATCGCCGAAATCTTTTTCTCGTGAAGCAGAATCAGCGGCTCTTCGAGCACGCACTCCATACGGTCTGGATTGGTGATGAAGTATGGCGAAAGATAGCCTCGATCAAACTGCATCCCTTCGACAATATCAAGCTCCGTTTGAAGCGTCTTTGACTCTTCGACCGTCACGACGCCGTCTTTGCCCACCTGCTCCATCGCTTCGGAGATGAGCTGCCCGATAGTCCGGTCATTGTTCGCAGAGACGGTGGCGACGTTGGCGAGTTCCTCTTTGCCTTTGACCTTCTTCGACATGCGCTCAAGCTCTGCCACGGCGGCCTCTGTCGCCATCTGTATGCCGCGCTGCAAAGACATAGGGTTCGCGCCAGCCGTCACGTTCTTGACGCCCTCGCGATAGATGGCCTGTGCGAGCACGGTCGCGGTCGTCGTCCCGTCGCCAGCCGTGTCGTTGGTCTTCGTCGCCACCTCGCGCACCATCTGCGCGCCCATGTTCTCGTACTTGTCTTTCAGGTCAATCTCTTTAGCGACCGTCACGCCGTCTTTGGTAATCACGGGTGAGCCATAAGATTTGCTGAGCACGACATTGCGCCCCTTCGGCCCCAGCGTCACGCGCACAGCGTTCGCCAGCGTGTTCACGCCCTCAAGCATCGCTTTCCGCGCTTCTTCTCTGAACTTCAACTCTTTCGCCACTTTTTTCTCCTCAAATAGTTGGTCTTAAAGATTGGTCTTGGGTCTTTGGCTTTTGGTCTTTGATGTCTTGCTTAGCTTGAGTTTCAAAGTTCAAGCTTGAGCCGCGCGCAAAAACCAAAAACCAAAGTCCAAAGACCAAAAGAATTATTCCGCCGCTTGTCTCGCTCCGCCTCGCGCTCTGCCGACCTGCACACGCGCTGGTTTCAAAAGCCGCTCGCCCATGCGATAGCCGCAACTGTATTCAGCCGTCACGAGGCCGTCGCGCTCAGCTTCGACTTCGATTGTGTCAACCGCTTCGTGTAGCTCCGGGTCAAACTGCGCGCCGACGCTTTCGACAGGCTCGACGCCCGCTGCGATGAGCGCATTTTCAAATCCGTTCGCAGTCCCGCGCACTCCTTCGAGCAGTGATTCAAACGAGCTGCTGTCCGCCAGTTCGAGCGCGCGATTAAGATTATCCATGACAGGCAGGAGCGCGGAAACGAACTCCGCCTTCTCACGCCGCGCACGCTCATCAGCCGCTCGATTGAGCCGCTGCCGCGTCTCATCAATCTCGCGCTGCATCTGTGTGCGCATCTGCTCAAAACGCGATTGCACCTCGACCAGTTTTTGCTCTGCCGCACGCTTGCTCGCCTCAAGCTGTTCGACAACCGCCAGCTTCAATCGCGGCTCATCAACCGACTCGCCCGAAGCATCCGCTTCAAAAGCTTCGCCTTCAAGATTGATGCGGCGACGATCCCTCACACGAATTTCTTCAGCCGCTGAATCTGCGCGCTCGTCCGTGCGTGCATCCTCAGCCGCCCTGTTCTCCTGCATACTTCTTCTTTTTTTCTCCCTGCGAAAAGATACCATAATTCGAGTTGGCAGTAGGCAGTTAGCAGTTGGCAGCAGAGACAAAGCCGAATGTTTTTGGCTGTTTGCTTTTACTGCCTACTGCCTACTGTACCTTGATTTCCACGCGCCGCGATTTCTGCTCCGCGCGTTTGGGGAGCGTGAGACGGAGCACGCCGTCTTTGTAATCGGCCTTGATTGCTTGCTGGTCAATGGTCGGTGGCAGCGGGCCGAACTTTCGTAAAAAGCTTCCCTGCGGACGCTCCGTGCGTTGCTGCGCGTCCTGCTCGATGGCGCGCGTGCCGCGAATCCAGAGCCGGTTATCGTCTATGCTGATGTCGAGCGTTTCACGATCAATGCCGGGCAGGTCAACATCTATCACGTATTCCGTCTCGCGATTGTAAACATCCGCCGCGGGCGTCCAGTCCGAACGCTCAATATCATTCTCTTCATCCACATGCGCGCGACGCTCCGTCGCATCTTCAAACAGACGGTTCATGCGTTCCTGCAACGTCACCAGATCGCGTATCGGGTCCCAGTGCTTCGTCATCCTTCTTGCCTTGTGCCTCCTCATGCTGTTGTCGTCGCCGCCGTTTCGGTCGTGAAGTTCATCTCGTCGCCGTCGGCGGAGACGCGAATTTTTTGTCCCGGCGCGATCTCGCCGCGCAGCAGCTTGACCGCCAGAGGATTTTGAACGAGCGTTTGAATCGCGCGCTTCAAAGGACGCGCGCCGTAGTTCGGGTCATAGCCTTCGCGCCCCAAAAGCTGCTTCGCGGAATCTTCAAGCTCAAGCACTATATTGCGTTCGCCGAGCATCGCGCGCAGCTTTTCGAGCTGCACGTCTATAATCTCCGCGATCTGCTCGCGCGAGAGTTGATGGAAGATGACTATGTCGTCTATGCGATTCAAAAATTCCGGCTTGAAGTGTTCGCGCAAAGTTGACAGGACGGCTTCGCGCACCTGCTTCTCGTCATCACCCACATCCTGTATCTCGCGCGAGCCTAAGTTGGAAGTCATAATCAGCACGGTGTTTTTGAAATCAACCGTGCGCCCTTTTGAATCGGTCAGGCGACCATCATCGAGGATTTGCAAGAGGACGTTGAAAACATCAGGATGCGCTTTTTCTATCTCGTCAAAGAGAATCACAGAATACGGACGACGACGCACGGCTTCTGTGAGCTGTCCGCCCTCCTCGTAACCGACATATCCGGGTGGCGCGCCGATCATACGCGCGACCGCGTGCTTCTCCATGTACTCTGACATGTCGAGTCGAATCATCGCGCGCTCGTCGTCAAAGAGAAACTCCGCGAGCGCACGGGCCGTCTCTGTCTTGCCGACGCCGGTCGGTCCCAGGAAAATAAAAGAGCCGACGGGACGATTCGGGTCTTGCAAGCCGGCACGCGCGCGGCGCACGGCATTTGCCACAGCCGTCAAAGCTTCGTCCTGACCGATGACACGCTCGCGCAGACGCTCCTCCATCGTGACGAGCTTGTGCATCTCGCCTTCGAGCATCTTCGAGACGGGCACGCCAGTCCACTTGGCTACGACCTGCGCAACATCCTCCTCGTCAACCTCTTCCTTGAGCATCACGCCGTCGCGTTGCAGCTCTTGAAGCTTCTGTTGCTCTACCGCGAGACTGCTTTCAAGTTCTGGAATCTTGCCGTACTGAATCTCAGCCGCGCGCGTCAGGTCGCCCGCGTTACGTGCCTGATCTAGCTGCACACGCAGCTCCTCAAGCTCTTTCTTGGCCTTGCGCATGCGCTCGATCTCTTCCTTCTCGGATTGCCACTTGGCCTTCATCCCGGAAGATTTTTCCTTGAGGTCTGCGATGCGCTGCTCTATGTCTTTGAGGCGAGCCAGAGACCTCTCGTCCTCTTCGCGGCTCAAGGCCTGCCGCTCGATTTCGAGTTGCAGAATCTCGCGCTCAAGCTCGTCAATCTCCTGCGGCAGCGAATCAATCTCGATTCTCAAACGTGAAGCTGCTTCGTCTATCAGGTCAATCGCTTTGTCCGGCAGGAAACGATCCGTGATGTAACGGTTCGAGAGCGTCGCGGCGGCGACAATCGCAGAGTCTTTGATACGCACGCCATGATGCGTCTCATATTTTTCCTTCAACCCGCGCAGGATGGCAATCGTGTCTTCGACATTCGGCTCTCCGACGTAGACCTGCTGAAAGCGACGCTCAAGCGCAGCGTCCTTCTCAATATATTTTTTGTATTCGTTGAGCGTGGTCGCGCCGACGCAGCGCAATTCGCCGCGAGCCAGCGCGGGCTTCAACATGTTAGAAGCGTCAATCGCGCCTTCAGCTGCGCCCGCGCCCACCAGCGTGTGCAGCTCGTCTATGAAAAGCACGATCTGACCCTGCGCGTTCTCAATCTCTTTGAGCACGGCTTTCAAGCGGTCTTCAAATTCGCCGCGATACTTCGCGCCCGCCAGCATGGAGCCAAGATCAAGCCCGACCAGACGCTTGTTGCGCAAGGTCTCCGGCACATCGCCGGAGATGATTCTCTGCGCCAAGCCCTCTACGATGGCAGTCTTGCCGACGCCCGGCTCGCCGATCAGCACAGGATTATTTTTCGTCCGGCGCGAGAGTACCTGGATGCAACGACGAATCTCGTCGTCGCGACCGATGACCGGATCGAGCTTACCCTGACGCGCGAGGTCTGTCAGGTCTTTCGCGTATTTTGAGAGAGCCTGATAATTCGCTTCGGCGTTCTGATCCGTGATACGAACGCCGCCGCGCATCTGCTCTATGACTTTCAATAAATCGTCGCGGGTGACGCCGTGCTGCCGCAGTATCTTGCCCGCGCCGCCATCCTTTTCATCCGCGATGGCGAGCAAGAGATGCTCTGTCGAGATGTACTCGTCCTGCATCACTTGCGCCTGCTTTTCCGCAGCCGTGAAGAGTTGACTCAGCCGCCCGCTGAAATACTGTTGCCCGCCCTGCACTTTCGGAAAGCGCGCGATGGCCGCCTGCACGTCGTTCAAGACGACCTGCACGTTTGCGCCCAGTTTGCCAAGGATAGGGCGCACAGTGCCTTCCGTCTGTTCGGTCATGGCGAAGAGCAAGTGCTCCGGCTCGACCTGCTGATTTTGATTGCGCTCGGCAGATTCGATGGCCGCCTGAATGGCCTCCTGCCCGCGCAGTGTGAATTTATCTAAACGCATAAGACAAGTGATAAGTGATGAGTGATGAGTGATGAGAGAAAAGCTTCTTTATCTCATCACTCGTCACTCGCCTTGGAACGATTAGCTGCTTGTTGCTTGTTTTGACTTCTGATTTTCCGTAGACGCGTTTTCAACCTTGGCTTCGACGGTGCGCGGAGTTTTGGCAACGCCGCTTTCGCCCGCGACCTCTATCCGGCGAGCCTTAATTTCTTCGCGCTTGGGCATCGTCACGCGCAGCACGCCGTTGCGATACTCTGCTGCCACCTGATCGGTCTGAACCGTCTGCGGCAGCGTGAATGAGCGCGCGAAAGAGCCGTAAGACCTCTCTACGCGATGAAAGTTGTCGCCCTCGTCCTGCTTCTCGAAACGACGCTCGCCGCGTAGTGTGATGACGTTGTTCTCAATCGAGAGATCAAAGTCCTCGCGCTTCATCCCGGGCAACTCGGCTTCGAGCACGATCTGGTCTTTATTCTCGTAGATGTCTACGCTCGGATTCCAAGCCCCGCGCGCCATGCCTTCATCGTCGAAGGTGCGCGAAAGATTTGTAGAAAAGAGGCGGTTGACTTCGTCTTGAAGGCTGCGTAAGTCACGGAACGGGTCATAACGAACGATACTCATCGTGAAATCTCCTCCTTAAAACTTATTTCAGCACCGAAAGAGTCAGCCCAACAGGACTGTTTATTGCGATCCCCCGGTTGCTGAGCATGGACGTATAATAAATATTGAGTGTGGTTTTGTCAAGTCCTGTGTCGTAACCCTTCATTTCGATGTAAGTTCGGCATAAATCGAATTATCATATATAAAGTTTGACAAATCAGGCGAACAGGCATATATTCTACAGCAATAAGCCATTCTCCGACAGCTCGAAAAAATGGCGAAAGGGGCAGCGGCAGCGGTTTCCCTAAACTTATAGGACAGGCAAAGCTGAGTTTTTATGAACAGTTATGGATGAGAAGGACGAAAAAATCTTAGAGCTTCTGCAAGAGGATGGTCGAATGACCAACGTTGACCTCGCGCGTGCCGTCGAGATGACGCCTTCTGCGATGCTGGAGCGGGTCAGGAAGCTTGAGGAGCGCGGGTTGATTAAAGGCTACATGGCTCTCATAGACCCGCACGCGCTGGAGCTTGGGTTGCTGGCCTTTATCTTCGTTCGCGTAGCCGACGAGTATGCTCTGGAGCAATCCGAGCGGACGGCTGACGGTTTGGCCGCGCTTCCGAGCGTGCTGGAGGTGCATCATCTGGCGGGAGAGGACTGTTTTTTGGTCAAGGTTCGCGCGCGTGACACGGACGACCTGTATCGAATTTTGAAAGAGGAGTTCGAGCAGTTTAAGAACATACGCTCGACGCGGACGACCATCGTGTTAAAGACGGTCAAGGAGACCCCGCGTCTGGCTATCAAGCGTTGAAAAGGGCAAGCGTTGAAAAGGGTAAGTGTGTGGGGATGACGAGTCGGGAGAAATTTGCAGCATACGGAGCGTGGGCTGCCGTCTGTTTTTTGTGGGGCACGACCTATCTGGCGATTCGCGTCGGGCTGGAGACTCTGCCGCCGATGCTCTTTGCCGGCCTGCGATTTTTGATGGCGGGCGTGATGCTCTTTACGTTTGTCTATTTTGTACGGGGCGCGCGTTTGCCGAAAGGCAGAGAGTGGATAGACCAGACCGTAGTCGGCTTGATGCTGCTGGGCATCGGCAACGGGATGGTCGTGCTGGCAGAGCAGTGGGTGCCGTCAGGCCCGGCGGCATTGCTGGTAGCGACCTCGCCATTCTGGGTCTTGGGACTTGAAAGAATCTTTCGTGACGGCGAAAGGTCTAGCCGCCGCGCCCTCGTCGGACTATTGATCGGCTTTGGCGGGCTGGTCTTGCTCGTCGCGCCGAATCTGTTTGGCACAAAGCTCAACGGTTATTACCTGCTTGGCGCACTAGCGATACAGTTCGGCTGCGCCTCTTGGTCTGCGGGTTCCGTCTACTCGAAACATCATCAAACCAGTCTTTCGCCCTTCATGGCAGCGGCTGTGCAGATGCTGATCGCGGGCTGCGCCCTGACGCTGCTGGGCACGACGCTCGGCGAATGGCGCGTCCTGCACTTCAGCACGAGGTCGCTCTCGGCCTTCGCGTACCTGATCGTCTTCGGCTCAATCGTCGCCTACGGGTCTTTCACGTATGCGATGCAGAAGCTGCCGCTCTCGCTGGTCTCTATGTACTCTTACATCAATCCCGTCATAGCGGTGCTGCTCGGGTGGGCTATCCTGTCCGAGTCTCTGGGCTGGCGCGTGATCGCGGCCACGGCTGTCATTCTGGCGGGCGTCGCGCTGGTCAAGACCGCGCCGAAGCAGGCTTCCAGAAGAGAGCCGCGCACGCCAACGATTGAGACTGAGCCGCGTCAGGAAGCTTTATCTGCAACCTCAAAAGCCTGCCCGGTCGGGACGAACTAAAAACTCGCGCCAAGCACGAGAGGGAAGGGGATAGGGTGTAGCTGTAGAGTAAAGACAATTAGTTTTTTCTACACCCTACACCCTATCCCCTTCACCCTGTCTTTTCTTCGCCATGTATGAAACCGACCCGCCGCTTTCATTTTGCAAATTCCGATTCATGCCTGCTTAAAATTATTGTTGACTTAGTTTATGCCAGAGCTATAATCCCACGCATCTGCCGAAGTCTTTTCGCACTGGCCGCAACACGACCTCCGGTTGACCAGACTTCCTCTTGTGTTCCGCTCATCGCATGTGAACATGCTGGCAGACTGTAATCAAGCTTGCCCGTCTTACATAGTAGCAATCAGATAGCGCGCTCCTGCTGACGTGCTCCGGTTGCTGAAACTTGAAAAGTCCAATTACCAGAACGCGTATGGGAGCGCTGCGATAAAGCAGCTTTCTCTCTCTCTGAAGGAGATGCAGTATGTCGTACCTAGTCATCCCTCAAGGGATTTCTTCCACCAGCGCGACCGTCTGGCTGGGCGGCATCAACGAGTCTCTGGATCAAGCTCAACTGAGCATCTCGCCCGGAGGCGTTTACCAGCCTTTCAAATCGACCGGAAATCAATGGCGTTCGCAGAACGGCCAGTACACGCTCGACTACAGGCGAGACATACTGACCAACCTTGAGCCGCGAAAGAGCTACACGGTCGAGCTGCGCACGGGCGGCCACTGGCAGGCCGACGCGGAATTTACGACGCTTCCGGATCACCTGCCGAATCTTGACGAGAAACCTTTTACGCTGCTTCTGGCTTCATGTTTCTGCGCGAACAAGGATCAGGCGGGGAGACTCGGCAACACCTATTTCAACCTGCCGCACGACGAGCAGCCGGACGTGAAAATCTGGTGCGGAGATCAGGTCTATCTCGACGCTCCGTGGTCTCACTACACCGCGCACACGCACGACCGCGCCGCGCTGGAAGTCAGGCACTTTGAGAATTATCTGAGCGCGTGGAGCCAGACGGGAACTGCCGCCGGGTTTAATTACGCGCTCAAGAAGGGCGCAAACTATTTCACCTCGGACGATCACGAGTTCTGGAACAACGCGCCGAACTGGACTTCGCTGATTCGTGATAGCTGGACACAGAACGGGCGCGACCAGTGGTGGAGCGTCGCGCGTTCGCTCTTCGAGGCTTTTCAATCTCCCTCTCCGGTCTTGCGCTTCGCCGTCGGCAAGCTCTCCTTCTTCATCGCGGACTCGCGCATCAACCGCGACGCGGACTTACATAATTTCCTCTCGCCCGCGGACATGCGCCAGCTCACAGACTGGATAGCGAATCTGCAAGGGCCGGGCGTGCTCTCGCTCGGGCAGCCATTGTTTGCGACCAAAGCGAGCGGGTTCGAAAAACTCACGCGCCGTTTCAGCGATTGGAACCTGCCGGACTACGATCAATTCGCAGAGCTGGCGCGTGCGCTCGCCGCTTCGCGCCACTCGATAGTGATGCTGACGGGCGACGTACATTACGGGCGCGTCGCGCGTGTCGTGCTGCCGTCGGGACTTGACCTGATCGAGATCATCTCTTCGCCGACGGCTCTGGTTGACGATGCGGTCGGAGGCAAATGGCACGGCCCGCCGGACAGGTATCCAGCGTTCGACGTGCCCGGAGTCGGCAAAGGCTCGATTGAAGTTGAGAGGAACTACACGCTGGTTGACAACCATTTTCTGACCATACAATTTTCCCAGACCGGGGCGCAGGTCAAGATGCAGGCCAAGGCATGGCCGGTCACCAATCCGGGCGAGAGAGCAAACGCGAGATTGGTTTATGAACGGCTCATACAATAGGAGACAGCAATGACCATCGCGATTCGCAATTCCTCAAGCACGACCAAGAACGAGAGTATCAAAGAGACTCCCGCGCGCAGGAGCGAGAATAATTCGGCCTGGCTCAAGCGCGTGAGGGGAAAAAAGGCCGCGCCGGGAGGATTGATTATGCTCGGCGGCTCTTCCGTCTCACATTTCCGCGTGCGCTGCGCTCAGGCTCAATTAAGAAGAGACCTCATGCCGAGCTTCTGGTCGCTCGTCGGCATCATGCAGGACGACGAGACTTTTATCTCCGTTCCGCTCGGCCTGCGCGAAGATAACGAGGAAGTTGCGCTCAACAACGGCGTGCAGGTCTGCCAGTTGGAAGCTTACGCAGACCCCGTGCGGTTCCCCAACGTCGCGCTCATAAACTTTACCGAAAGTTTCGATTCGATAGACGAGAACGTCAAGCGCATTAAAGCTCAACGCAGCGTCGTTGATCTGCCGAGCCTGATCGTGCCGTGGCTTGGATATGTCTGGGGCGCGGGGCAGGCGACCAACCCGCTCGTGATGGGACAGGGCGTGCCGAGCGCGGTGTTTGTCGAAACGGTTTACGGGCTGGCCGGAATCGAGCTGACGCCCGGCCTCTCTTCCTCTTCGAGCTGTCCGGAAGCCATCTGGGTCTCGGCTAACTGGTGGCAGGATTTTTACGACGCCGCGACGAAAGCCGAGAACCAGCAGCAGCCGACCGCAGGCGAGGCTGTCGAGAAGAGCGCGGGAGCCAAGCCTGCGAAGAAGGCTGGCAAGGCCGGGCCGACGACGGAAAACACGCAGGCCAAACCCTTCGTGCGGGCGCAGGCGATCATCCCGCGCGGCTCTTACGCTGTACGCCAGCGCGAGGCTGCGATTGTCGGTTAAGAGCGTGCCTGTCATTAACTGCCTGCGGTAGCGGGCGGCTCGAAAAGCATTGCGGAATGCGGATTTCGGATTGCGGATTGAAAGAGAATGACTTAAGGGCGCATTTAATAACAGAGAAAGACTTGAGGAGCATTTAATAGAGGAGGCAAAGTGAGCGACGCACCTTTTAGTGTCTACTTCGCACTGGATGGCCCGCATCTTGACGGCCTGATCGGCAGCGCAGGGCTATTGCGTTTCGATTGGCCTGAGCGAAAGTTTCATATCCAACATTTCTACGGCATCAGCGCGGCGCACAATCCCTCGCTCGCGCCGAACGGCAAGCTGGCTCTGCTCGGCAACTTCAGCCAGACGATCTTCATCGTGGACATCTCGGATGCGGACAACATGCGCGAATATAAGCGCCAGTCCACGATGTTCTTCGAGGAGAGCGGCTATCGCCTGCGCGCCAACACGCATCACCTCTGGTATCCCGACAGCGAGCGTTTCCTCGGAGCGGTCGGCGATCATCTCTATCGCTTTCACATTGATGACCTGAAAGCTCCCGAAAACTTGGGGCCGCATTATCTTGAGAACGCGCACGAGCTGCGCTGGGACCCGACGCATCGTTACATCCTGATGGGCGATTTGGGGCCGGAGAAAAAAGATGTGCGGCAGGTCGGCGTCTTCGACCTCGAAGAGCCTGACCCGAAGAAGCGTTGCCGGATTATCAAAGTGCAGAACAACGTCTGGCACTGCCGCGTTCACCCGCAAAAGCCGGTCGGTTATGCACTGACCTACTCGCTCATCACAGACCACGAAGACTGGGTCAACTGGTCGCCCGGCTTCATCCGCGAATATATTTACGAGATTGATTTGCCGACGGCGAAGGTGACACGCACGTGGAGCAGCTCGGCGGAGTTTCCCGGACACCTCAACTCGGACATCGAAATCTCGCAGGACGACATACTCTACATCGCGAGCGGCGGCAGCCATGGCGTCCTTGAGATTCCCCTTGAACGCTTCGCAGAGTGCCGCTTCCTGCCGTGTAAGCCGAAGTGGACGACGCGCGCCTTCTCGATACGCGACAAGCTGCACACGCTGTATGGCGCGATGGCGCGCAAAGCGACGGCGACGGCGACGCACTACATGCTGCAAACGCTCGCGGTGACGGGCAACCGGATTCTCGACGGCATCTACGCGACGCGTGTGTCGCCAGACGGCAAGTACATCATCACGGGCAATCGCGGCTATAACGTGATCGCGGTTTACGACCGCAAGACTTTCAAGAAGGTTTACGAAGGCTTGCTGCCGTTTCGGCGCGACGTGTACAACAACGGCACTGACCACTATCGCCTCACGAACAGGTTCATGGGGCATCATCTCGGAGTCCACCACAGCGAACTGCTCGCGCGTGATTCCTGATGAGAAGGAGGCTGCAATGAAGTATGAAATTTCGGGACGTGTGCAGGAGCTTGAGAGCAAGGCTGGCGTGCCCGGCGTAGTCGTGAGCGCGTTCGACAAAGACCTCATCTTCGATGACATGCTCGGAGAAGTGATGACGGATGCGGACGGCGCGTTCCACATAGAATACGGCGAAGGAGCTTTAAAAGAGCTTTTCGCCGCCGCGCCCGACATCTATCTGAAAGTCAAAACCTCTTCCGGGCAGACGCTTCAAACGACCGATAGCTCCATCCGCTTCAACGCATCGCCGCACGAGAAATTCACGATAGAGATTTCAGGCGAACTCCTGCGCGCCGCCGGATTGGTCGCGGGACAGGCGCGCTCGTCCATCTCCGAAGATACTTTGCGGACTCTGACCTGTCTCGATAATCCGAACGATGAGGATGATCTGGTCAAGCAGATTAAGAACGATCTGGTCGGCAAGCTTTCCGTGCTTGAGGTGATGCGCGATTACATGACGGAGCTTGAGCACAGTCTCGATAACAATGCTCTGCCGTTTCGCAAGATGGCGCGGCTCTTCGAGCTTGGCAAAATTTTCGATGGCCTGAACGGGCATTACTATGGCGTCGCGCCGGGACTTCGCACGGGCGACCTGCACGGCGTCGCAGCGGAGTACGGCAACCTGCTGGGAGTCATCTGGGGTTCTGCGATTGTCGGCGCGTGCCCGTGGGGCGGCAAGAGTTACGCGCCGATGACGGAAGGCGACCGCGCGCAGGTGGTCGGCGGCAGCGTGCCCGACGACATCAAAGTCTATCGCGGCATCAATCACTTCGACCGCATAGAGCACGCGCCCGTCAACATCGCTGCGATTTCGCTGCTCACGTTTATGTGGCACTTGCAGAAAGCTCCTCCGGCTGAGCATCTCAAGTACGGATACGAATTGAACGGCGGACACTTTGCGGCGCATCGCGCGCCCTCTATGTACGCGGGCACGCCGCGCGAAGTCTTCAGGCTCAACTATCGTCATCACGCGCTCGGAAATAATCCGCCGCTCACATATCTCGTGGACGAGATGGTGCAGATAGCCGACGGCCTCTATCTCGGACAGGTGCTGTTTGCGACCGAGCATCTGCTTGAACGCTACGATCCGCAGGCCGAGAACGCGCGTTATCATTACCAGCACTTCGGCTACTTCCTGCTTTTTGAAGAGGAGTGGAACGTCGAAGCCCAGCGGCTCTTCCCGTTTCTGCGAGTGCCTGACGCAGCCGTCACGACCAGCGTCACAGGAGCCGAAGCAGTCACGGCTGCCGTTGCGAAGAGTCAGGATAAATTCACTACGCTGACGCTCGCAGACCCCGTGGAAGGAGATGTTGACGCGCAGCTTTTGGATGAGGTCAGAGGCGACCTCAAGAGCGCGGGCGACATCATGCGTATGCTCAAGTCGTATTCGACGACGCTCTTTAAGGAGCATCACACCGCGTCGCATACTTTCGATAAGCTGCACACGCTCTTCAACGCGGGCATCGGGCCGCAGACGATGAACGGCTTCTATCGCGGCGCGCTCGTCTCCTGGGAGAGTCAGGGCTTGCTCGCGGCTTTCAAAGAGAACACGTTTGATATCGTGTGGCCTGTCGCGCGCGACTTCTCGCCGTGGACCGGAAAGAGTTTCAAGCAGATAGACGAAACGGAGCTTGCGAAATGGACTGAGGGCGGCGAAGCGATGGGCAGCGACCCTGCCTTCCATTGCTCGAACACGGTCGCCTTTCGCACTGCGAAAGAGAGGTTCACCAAAGGCGCGATGAAAATCGCAGGAGTCGTGATGGAGGACGCATCGCCCGAAGAGCATCGCCTTTACGGTTTTGACGCGCACACCTTCTTCTTCGTCGGTCGCCCGAATCGTCCGAGCATGCTGCCTGAGAACAAAGGCAAAAAGATTTACCAGTTCAACTATCGCTGGAAGCCTCTCAAAAATATTCCGCCCGACTGTTTCTGCATAGACGAGATCACGCAGATCGCGGACGGGCTTTACCTCGGCATACTGATTTACGCCACCGACTGGCTCAAGCCGTGGAATCCCGCGACAGACAACAGCGAATACAAGTATCGCCTCTTCGGCTACTTTCTCTTGATGGACGAACAGTGGCACGCACTGCGCCTGCGCATCGGTTTCGATCTGGCGGAAACTTAAAAAGTAAAAAGGGATGAAAGCAGTGATAAGAGAAGAAAGGAATACAGGGGTCAGGAGTCAGGAGACAGAAGAGTAGGCGGCAACCCGCTTTTAATCTTCCTCTTTATTCTGTCTTCTGACTCCTGACTCCTGTCTCCTGTCTTTCTCATCACTGCTCTCATCTTTTACCTTTAATTCAAGCCGTCAATTTTCTTCTTCTCTTAAACCCTTTTGAAAGGAGCAATACATGCCTGACATCAGATACGTTTGCATGTCTGATATGCATCTCGGCGCGCAGAACAGCCTGCTCACAAATCTGGAGCCGAACAATAAGAAGAGCAACACTTCCGTCGCCAGTCCGGTTTTAAAAGGTCTGGTCGAATGTTTGAAAGAGCTTATCTCGCAGAATCAGAACGGCGCGAAGCCGACACTGATTCTGGGCGGTGATATTCTCGAACTGGCTTTGACAACGGATAATCAGGCGGCGATGGCCTTCGAGCGCTTCATCGAATTGATCTGGCCGGTCAATGAAGCGGATCAGCTCTTCGAGGATATTTTTTTTATTCCCGGCAATCACGATCACCACCTGTGGGAGACGGCGCGCGAGACGCAGTATGTCAATTATCTCAAGGAGCGGAAAAAGCCCGGAGAGTTTCTGGAAATCCCGTGGCACGCCACCAGCATGTTCGAGCCGCGCCCCGTGCCTTCAACCTTCCTCAACGGCATTATTCACAGATACCCGCATCTGGAGAAAAAAGATATCGGCACGATATATCCCAATCTCGCGCTGCTCAGTCAGGATGAGCGCAGGTGCGTCATCGTCACTCACGGCCATTTCATGGAATCCATGTACCTGCTCATGAGCAGGATGAGAGGGCTGATGTTTCCTGACAGTCCGAAGCCGGAGCTGACGTGGGATTACGAGTCTGAAAATTTTGCGTGGATAGATTTTTTCTGGTCAACGATGGGACGCTCCGGGTCTGTCGGGCCGGATGTCGAGATAATTTACGACAAGTTGCAGGACAAGAGTCAACTCCTGAAGCTCATCTCCAATCTGGCGACAGGGCTGTCCCGTAAACCCAATCGCGCGGGCTGGAGGAATTGGCTGGAAGCACGCATGCTACGCAAAGTCCTGACGCTGATTTTGTTCGCGGCATCATCGGCAGAGAGAAATCAACCGGGCGATCAAGCTCTTGGCGCTGACACAGTCAAGGGGATGGAGCTATATCTCAACGGCCCCGTCCTGAAGCAGATCGTGGTGGAAAAAAACGGGAATATTCCGCAGGATGTTTCAGTCATCTTCGGCCACACGCACAAGCCGTTTCAGGTGCAGAGGGATTTTCACGAATATCAACCGGGCGTCAATGTTTACAATACCGGCGGCTGGGTCATTGATACGGTTGATTCGCAGCAGACACACGGCGGGGCCGTCGTCCTCGCGGACGAGCATCTGAATCTAACCTCGCTTTGCATGTACAATGAGGAGGCCAGCCCGTCCCAATACGCTGTCCGCGTAGCGACGGCCACCCCACCCAACGATGAACCGAATCCGCTTCACGAGCGCATACAGGGACTGGTTGACGCATCCAAAAATCCATGGAAAGCATTTTCGGCAACGGTCGCAGCCGAAGTCCCCAGACGAGTGGAAAATCTCAAAAGCAAGATCAAGCAATGGTGAGCCGCGAGGCAAAGGAGGCAAAAGTAAAAAGGTAAAAGGCAAAAGTGAAGATAAAAAGCATTTTAATAAAGGTTGGTCGCAGCCTTCCTTTTACCTTATTACTTTTACCTTTTGCCTTCCTCACTGTCTCATTCGCAGGAGCGAGGTCAATATCATGAAGGAAGTTTACGATGTCGTGATTATCGGTTCCGGATTCGGCGGGGCGATCAATGCCTGTCGGCTGGCCGAGGCCGGGCGTTCCGTGTGCGTGCTTGAGCGCGGCAAGCGTTGGGGACGCAAAGATTTTCCCAGAACGACGGGACAGGTCGCGCGCTCATTCTGGAATGACAGAGATTACGGCCTGCTCGATTATCGCACCTTCAACAAGATGGATGTCATACAGGCGAGCGGCGTCGGCGGAGGTTCTTTAGTCTACTTCAATGTTCACCTCAGAACTCCGAAAGAGATTTTTGAAAACCCGCGCTGGCCTGTCGGCATCAAGCGCGAAGCGCTCGATCCGTTTTATGACAAAGCGAAGGACATGCTCGAAGCAGTACCTTTGACGCCTCCGCTCGATATGGACATGCCCAATCGCACGCGAGCTTTTCTGGCTGCCGCCGAAGGCGCTGGACGCAAGGCGGAGCTGGTTGATATCTGCGTCTACACGGGGCCGGAGAAGGTCAATCGTCAGGGCTTAGTGCAGGAGGGCTGCGTCTATTGCGGCAACTGCATGCTCGGCTGCCACGTTCACGCCAAGAACACGCTCGACCTGAATTATCTTCCGCTCGCGGAGAAGAACGGAGCCGAAGTCTACCCGCTGCACATGGTCGAAAAGATAGACCCGATAGAACCTGTCGAGCAGAACGGCTATCGCGTCTACTTCAAACATTTTGATTCGGAGAAGAGCGGCATGTTTGAAGTCGGCTCTGTGGTCGGACGAAAAGTTATTATCTCTGCGGGCGCGCTCGGCTCGACCGAAGTTCTGCTGCGAAGCCGCGACCTGCATCGCACGCTCACAAAACTCAGCCCCGCTCTGGGCACACGCTTTTCTGGCAACGGCGATTTCCTACTCGCAGGCTCCTTCGAGTCCAATCGTGAAGTTGACCCCGGCTCAGGCCCCAGCATCACAGCGATGGTTGATTGCTCGAACGACAAAAACAGCATCTTCATTCAAGACCTCGGATTCCCGGACCCTTTCCTCTGGTACCTGGAGAGCGCGCTTCCAGTCCCGAATCGCCTCAAAAATCTTAAGCTCTTCTTTGAAAAATATATCATGCGCACGCTCGGCCTGAGCCGCGCTTCCGCCTTCACGGACGGCGCGGATAAATTATTTCAAGGCGGCGTGACTCCGAGATTTTTACCGTATCTGGGCATGGGAACGGATGCCGCTGATGGACAGTTGCAGTTGTCCGACGGCAACATAGACATCAAGTGGAACAGCCGCCAGAGCCGCAGGATGTTCGACGAGATGGAGAAGGCGCTGAAAGAACTGAGCGACGGCATCGGCGGCAAGTACAAGTCGAGCCTTCTCTGGGGCTGGCCTTTGAGAAAACTTCTGACCGCGCACCCTCTCGGGGGCTGCACGATGTCCGACGACAGGCAGCAGGGCGTCGTCAACGAATACGGCGAAGTCTGGAACTACCCGAACCTCTACGTCTCGGACGGCTCAATCATCCCGACGGCTCTCTCAGTCAATCCATCCGCCACCATCAGCGCGCTCTCGGAGCGGATAGCCGGACACATCGTTAGTACATCCTGAGTTCAAACGGCTTCAGCTAATGCCGAAGAATCTCTTGACGGCGGCGAGTAAGCCTTCCGCTTCGTTGTCGTCGGGTTGGACATCCTCTGTGCGGGCTTTGAGTTCAGCGCGGCGTTCGGCGATGGTGTGTGAGAGCGATTCGACGAGGTCGGGGTTGGTGTCGAAGAGATGCTTCATCGCTTGAAAGCCGATCTCTAAAACTTCCGTCTCTTCGACAGCGACGACGCTGGCCGTGCGCGGCTCGCCGGTGAAGAGAGCCATCTCTCCGAAAAAATCTCCTTCGTTGAGGACGTTGACTGTGCGCGGCTTGCCGTTGTCGCTGATCTGAACGCTGACCTTGCCTTCGTGTACGACGAACATGCTTGAGCCTTCGTCGCCCACGCGGATGACGGTTTCGCCGGGAGCGAAGACGCGGCGCACGGAATTCTTAGCCAGCCGCACGGTCTCTTCCTGCGAGAGCGGGGCGAAGATGTCCACGGCATTGAGGCGATCAATAAACTCGCTGCCGTCGGCGCGCATCGCGTCCGACTTAGATTTGCGCTCAAGCTGAACCGTGCGGGTCGGAAAGGCGAAGTTGATTCCGGCGCGGCGAAAGGCGTACCAGATACGCTGGCGCACGAGCGCGTCTGTGTCGTTGAACTTCGCGTAATCTTCGAGCCAGTATTTGACTTCAAAATCCACGCTGCTGTCGCCGAAATCTTTGATGCGGACGATGGGGCGAATCTTCTGCGAGACGTTGTCGGCCTCGCGCACGGCCTCGCGCACGATGTGAATCGTCTTCGCGGGCGAGTCCGTGTAGACCGTATTGAAGAAGACGATGCGCGCATTCAGATTCTCGCGCGGGCAGACTTCGATGGACTCTTTGCCCGCGCTGCTGTTGCTGATAAGCACGATGTGGTTCTGAAAAGTGCGGAGCTTGATGCCGCGCCACGTGACGCTCTCGACCACGCCCGCCCAGTGGCCGACCGTAATCACATCTCCGACCTGAAAGGGCTTATCAGCTTGCAGCGAGATGCCCGCGAAGAGATTGCCTAAAGTATCTTGCAGCGCGAGTCCGATGATGACGCCGAAGATGGCCGACGTGGTAAAGAGCGCACCGAGGTCTACTGCCGGATAGAATCTCTTGAAGAGGATGATGAAGATAACGATGTAGGCCGCAATCGAGAAGGTGTTGCGTACCAGATTCGGAGCTTCGTAACCTTTGCGTAGACGAAAAGCGATGCCGAAAATCAGGCTGTTGATGCCGCGAATCAGGACGATGGCGAGCGCCATCCAGAGGATGATCTTGGCGATCTTCACCACGTTGGTGAAAGAAGCTTCCGCTGCTTCAAGCATACGCGGGTCTGAGATGCGCCCCGTGAAGTACGGGCGCAAGGAAGACTCTAAAGGATAGACGAGCAGCAGCGACAGCACGATCAACGCCATCACGGCGAGAAAAATAACTACCTGTCTTTTAAGAAGGGTGCGTCGCATAGCTGTTTATCTAGCCGCCTGTTTTACCACTAATCAACGCAAATTTATAGAGCGATGAATTAGCTGATTAGGTCTTAGGTCTTAGGTCTTTGGACTTTGATTTTTGTACATGACTCGACTTTTAGATATTAGAGCGGGTTTCAAATAAACTGCGGGAAGATTCACCACAGATGACAGAGAACCTTAAACAATTTCAGATTTGAGATTTGAGATTACAAATTTGAAATACCTCTGTGTCCTGCGGTGGTTAAATAATCCTCTCCTTATCTTCAACTGAAAACTGCTCCAAAGATTCAAGCCGGGCAAAACGAACAAAGTCCAAAGAACATCTTTCCTTCTCAAAGCTTAAAAATATTCGGGAAGAGCGTCGTCAGAATCAGGAGCAGCGAGAGCGCGGAGACGATGATTGTCGTCAGCCACGCGGCCACGTTGTAGAGCGGGCCGTTTTTG
Source organism: uncultured Pyrinomonadaceae bacterium (assembly GCA_964246305.1). Lineage (GTDB taxonomy): Bacteria > Acidobacteriota > Blastocatellia > Pyrinomonadales > Pyrinomonadaceae > JACMLC01. The sequence continues at coordinate 50,624 of CAXTPS010000008.1, read as the reverse complement.
TATGCGCCCATCAGCTCTCGATTATTGACGAGGCGCAGGACGGCTATCAGAATCACGGGCAGCAGCAGTCCGTTGATGACCTGTGTGACGAGCAGCACGCGAAACAGCGGCAGTCCCGGAATCATCGAGACGAGCGCGCCGACGGCTACCAGAAAAGTGAAGATGCCGAGAAAGATAGGAGCCTCGCGAAAGCTTCTCGAAACTCCCTTTTCAAAACCGAGCGCCTCGCTGATCGAATAAGCCGTCGCCAGCGGCAGCACTCCCGCCGCCAGCATTGACGCGCCGAAAAGCCCTATCGCAAACAATATCGCGGCATATGGCCCGGCCAGAGGCTCAAGCGCGCGTGCGGCATCCGCCGCCGTCTCGATCTGGATTCCAAGCTTGTGCAACGTCGCCGCCGTCGAGACGACTATGAAAAACGCTATGGACATCGCGAAGAGAGTTCCGACAAACACATCGGCTCTGGTCAGCGAGTAATCTTCGGTCGTCGTTCCTTTTTCAACCACGGATGATTGCACGAAGACCTGCATGTAAGGCGAGATGGTCGTTCCGATAATCGCCACGAGTGTGAACAGGTACGCAGTGTCAAAGCTGAAGCCCGGATGGATGAAGCCCCGCGCCACTTCTCTCCACTGAGGCCGCGCCATAAAAGCCGAGACGACGTAGCCGAAGAAGACGAGCGACATCAACAGAAAAACTCTTTCGACTCTCTTGTAAGAGCCTTTGACGACGAGCCACCAGATGCTCGCCGCAGCCAGCGGCACGGAGACGTAACGCGGCACTCCGAAAATCTCCGTCGCCGCAGCGATGCCAGCGAACTCCGAGACGGTCACGCCGCCGTTGGCTATAAAGAGCGCGAGCATGACCAGCGCAGTCCACCGCACGCCGAACTTTTCGCGTATCAAGTCGGCCAAGCCCTTGCCCGTCACCGCGCCCATACGCGCGCACATCTCTTGAACTAAAGCGAGGCTGATCGTGATCGGGATGAAAGCCCATAGCAGCCTGTAGCCGTAGGCCGCGCCCACCGAACCGTAAGTCGCGATGCCGCCCGCGTCATTGCCCGCGTTGGCCGCGATCATGCCGGGGCCGAGGATCGCCAGATACGCGATCAAGCCCTTGCGCTGAGCCAGCGTCCGGCGCACGCCACGCGCGCCGCGCCGCAGTAAGCGACGCCCGGCGGCTTCTACCGCTGCGCGTGATTCGGCCACTTGGAGGTTCTCCGTCCATTCGATTTTGGATTTTAGATTTTGGATTGGCGTGCTGCTTCAGCTTGAAGCCGGATTTTGAATAGCACGACTTTCATCAATCGCTTAATCCAAAATCCACAATCCACAATCCACAATTATCCGAACAAGCGTGGCATACGCTGTCGCCAGCCTTTCGGCAACAGCAGCTCCATCGCGTCATCTACTGTGATGATTCCCAGTATATCGCCAGCCTCGTCAACGACGGGCAGCGCGAGCAAATTGTATTCGGCAATCTTGTGCGCGACCTCACGCGCCGAATCGTCCGCGTGCGCCGTCTGAAACTCATCGCGCATCACTTCTTCAAGCGGCGCGTTCGGTTCCGCCAGAATCAGGCTCCGCAGGGCGATGACGCCGCAGAGCCTCCAGGACTCTTCGCGCTCCGTAACGTAGAGGTAATAGATCATGTTCGGCGTTTCCGCCATCTCGCGCAGGCGTGCCAGAGCCTCACTAACGGTCAGCTCGCGCGGCAGCGTGACGAACTCGGTCGTCATCAACCCGCCCGCCGTGTCGTCTTCATACGGCAAGAGTTCCGCGACATCCGCCTGCTCTTCGCCCTCCATCCGGTTGAGTAAATCTTCGGCCTTCTCTTCCGGCAAATCGCCCAGCACGTCCGCCGCCTCGTCAGGCGACATCCATTCGAGAATATCCGCCGCCCTCTCTTCGTCCATATCGCCGATGATGCGCGCCTGATCCTCTGCGGACATCTCTTCGAGCATCTCCGCAGCCGTCTCGTCATCGAGAGCTTCGACTATGTCCGAGCCGTGATGATAAGAGAGCGATTCAGCGAGCCTCGCAATCTCGACCGGATGCAGTCGAGACAGCTTGTCGCGCGAAGATTTCAACTGCACGGTTGCCACATCCGTCGCCAGATAGCCCACGTCCGCCCAGTCAATCACCTCGACCGTGCGACTCGTGCCGATAAAATTCTGCGGCGCGAGCCTGCGCCACAATCCCTGCAAGCTCACGTCCGCGCCCGTCACGCGCCACTCGTTCCCCGCATCAATCAACTGCACATCGTTGACGCGCACCACGCGCTTGCCGTCCACATCTATCAACTGCTTGTCGAGCACATCGCGCGCCAGCAAGACCTCATTCTCGCGCCGCGCGAACGGTCGCAGGTTCAGGATGTCATCGTTGAGCCGCACGCCGTGCTCGCCAAACTCCGAGATACGCCCGCGCGGCATAAAGAAATCCCTGCGCCTGTAACGCGCGACCAGCCCCGTCACCGGCGGATGGTCTTCCTCGCCCAGACGCACAATGACATCTTTGATCGTCGCCACACGCTCGCCCTCAAGATCGCGTATGGAACGACCCAGCACTTGCGACAGATACAACATTTTTTTCAGGATTCGCGCTCAACCACAGAAACGCGTCTGGCGGGATAATAACATGATGAGAAGACGGCGCACAGCCTCTCGTTCTTCAGTGCATATTATTTGCTCTCAGCCTTCATCGCTTTCAAGCCATGTGACATCTATCTGATCTTTCGGGCGACCTGCCGCCTTTTTGTTTTGGAGCAAATTTGTGCGTCCGATGACAGGGATAGTTAGATTTTCAATCTGAACGTGTTGGCGATGAGGCCATGCTTCGTCAAACTCTACGCCATCAATCGAGGTGAGAATATCAATCCGGCGTGGAGCTAGGCCGATTTGGAGAGCGAGGCCGGGAGTTTTGAGGTCATCTATCATGAGATCAAATAACGGAGCGCCAAAGCGTATTAACGCGCGCCACACGCGGTGGGCGTTTTCATCGGAAAGGTGAATCCACAAATCTATATCGCCCGTTGCTCTGGGAAATCCGTGAAAGGCCAGCGCATAGGCTCCCACAATCATGAACTCAACCTGCTCGTCGTAAAACGCGGACAATATGTCTCGGAAGTCTGGGTTCAATAACAGGGTCTCCTTTGAATGCCCACGCATCCAGCGCGAGTTGCCACATCATCTCCAAACGTTGCACAGGAGTCGTCTCTTTCAGGTCAGACTCCTTTCCCTGCTCAGAAAGTTTTTGCAAACGAATGATGCGGACTTGTTCTGCCATGAAGCAAATTTACTCTAAAGCAAGGTTAGATGCTATCGACTCCAATTAGCGCGCTAAGATGCGGAGCTTCAAATCTGAATCCCGCGCAGCTTTTCAATCTTCTTGCCTGAGCCGGGTTTGGTGAGCACCGAGTTGTCCTGCTCGCGGCGTTCGCGCTCTTCGCCACTGTGCCATTTAGCCCATTCAGAAGGCGCATCGAAAGTTTCGCCGCCGTGACGTGTGATGCGCGGGCGGATGCGGCACATGACGGGCGTGTTGACGCCGACGCCTGAGATGACGGCCTGGCCTTTGGTGAGAGCGGGCAGCTCATCTAAAAGTTGGCGGCCTGCGCCTTCGACGCTCTTTGCGACGGTGTCCTGGTCAATCGGGTTGACGATACGCATGATGACCTGCGTCATGCACTGCGAGAGAACGTCCTGATCGAGTTTGCCGGGACGCTGTGTGATGAGGCCGATGCCGACGCCGAACTTGCGGCCTTCGGAGAGAATCTGTTTCAGGATATTGGTCGAGACGACTGTCTGTCCGGCGGGAGCGAAGCGGTGCGCTTCTTCGAGCAAAGTGAAGACGGGATAGGGAAGAAAATGGTCGCTCGTCGGCTCCGCTTCTCCCCGAACTGTGGCGACGCGCGCTTTGTTGACGCGGCGGAGCAGGGTGGCGACGACGACCTGCTGCTCGTTCTGCTCTATGTCGGAGAGTTGCAGGACTGTGCAGCGACCGGGCTTGAACAGTTCGTTCAAAGGGATATGCTCGTTGTCGGAAAAGATAGAATCGGAACGGTCAAAGCGATTGTCCAGACGCCACAGGAGCGCGTCAATCGAGCCGACGTTGCCGCCTGAGCCGCGCCCGTCCTCATCGCCGTATTTTTCTTCGGTGACTGCATCACGAAGGTCATGGTATCCCCACGTCCCGCGCTCGCCGCGCTCGCCCGCAGTCAGCTTGCGATAAGCCTGTGAGAGGTAGTGCAGCATCTTGTCCGAAGTCCCTTCGGGCAGGAGGTACTTGATGTCCGCTTCGGTCAGAGAAGAGACGCGCACCTTGATGCGGTCGTGCGTGAAGATTTTGACTTCCGGCTGGTAGCCGTCCGTGCCGCGAAATCTCTCGTCGCCTTCAATCGAACGCAGCGTGTCGTACTCGCCGTGCGGGTCAACTATCAGGACCGAGGCGCGATTGTACGGACTCATCAGCTCTTCTACGAGCACGCCCGCAGTGTAAGACTTGCCCGCACCCGTCGAAGCGAGGATTGCCAGATGCGTCGAGACCACGTCTTTGATCGAGAGCACGACCGGCACTTCGTTCGCGCTGCGAGTCAGGAGGCTGCCGACATGCGCCGAGCCTATCTCCTCAACGCGGCGCGGCGAGAGCACGCCCGACAGTGTTTCAGATGAAGCTAAGAAAACGGGGTCGCCCGGATTCGCAGGGATGCGCGGGTTGACGAAATTGCCCATGCGCTCGCTGAAGTAGCCGATGGTCTCGACCGTTATCTCATAAAGCTCGCAGCCGTCGCCGTCAAGACCGATCAGAGCTGAGACGACGGCGGGCGGCGTCTGCGGGTCTGAAAGAAAAGTGTCCGGCAGATTACGCACCAGCCGCCGCGAGGTGATGTTGCCTATAATGTGTCTCTCATCATCCCCGTCGCGCGCGATGTAATAGACGAATTCGCCGATACGCGCTCGCTTGTTGTCGGCTGTGATGAACAGGAATTCGTGCGGCAACTCGCCGGGGCCTTTGACCGTGCCCGTCAAAATGTCTGTGATGTTCGGATTTTCGCGCATAGCAAAAACGCGGCTTAAAATATTCAAGTGAGAAAACGATTGTGAGTATAGCATGCCTCTTATCTTTGCGCCTTTGCGGGAACTTTTATTCTCCCGCAAAGGCGCAAAGACGCAAAGAAAGCATACAAGTTAAAGCTTGAAAGCTCTTCATTCTGAATCCTGAGTTCTGAGTTCTGAGTTCTCTCTGTTATGATGCCGCGCTTATGAGAGGACAGTTCTGTCTCATCGCGGATGACGTGAAGCTCGGCAGCGATGTGGCTATCTACAATTTCGTCAATCTCTACGGCTGCGAGATCGGCGACGGGACGAAGATCGGCTCGTTCGTCGAGATTCAAAAGGGCGTGCGCGTGGGGCGCAACTGCAAAGTTTCGAGCCACACTTTTATCTGCGAAGGCGTGACCATCGAGGACGAGGTGTTTATCGGTCACGGCGTAAATTTCATCAACGATAAATTTCCGCGCGCGACGGGCGAGGGCGGCGCATTGCAGACCGAAGCGGACTGGGCTGTGCTGCCCACAGTCGTCCATCGCGGCGCAAGCATCGGCACGGGCGCAACCATTTTAGGCAATCTCGAAATCGGCGAGCGCGCCATCGTCGGCGCGGGCGCAGTCGTCACCAAAAGCGTCCCGCCCGGCGCAACCGTCGCGGGCAATCCGGCGAAGATATTAGAAAAGCAGGAGACAGGAGACAGGAGACAGGAGACAGAAGGGAAAGGCTGAAATCGCTTTTATTCTGTCTCCTGTCTCCTGACTTCTGACTTCTATTATTATGATGATTCCTTTCGTTGACTTAAAAGCGCAGTATCGTTCAATCAAAGCGGAAGTGGACGCGGCGATTCAGCGCGTGCTGGATAACACGTCTTTCATTTTGGGGCGCGAGGTGGAGGCGTTTGAGGCTGCGTTCGCCGAGTACGTCGGGGCAAAGTTTTGCGTCGGCTTGAGCAACGGGACGGCTGCCGTGCAGTTGGCAGTGACGGCATGCGGCCTCGCGGCTGGCGATGAAGTAATAGTGCCCGCCAATACTTTCTTTGCGACTGCCGAAGGCGTCTCGACCGCCGGAGCGATGCCCGTCTTCGTGGATGCCGATCCGGTCTCTTATAATATTGACGCACACAAAATCGAAGCCGCCATCACAGACCGCACGCGCGCCATCATGCCCGTGCATCTCTACGGACAACCGGCAGACCTCGACCCGATTTTCGAGCTTGCCGCCAAACACGATTTGATAGTCATCGAAGACGCGGCGCAGGCTCACGGGAGCGAGTATAAGAGTCGTCGTGTCGGTGCGTTAGGGCGTGCCGGATGCTTTAGCTTTTATCCCGGAAAAAATCTTGGAGCATATGGCGAGGGCGGGGCGGTCGTGACTGATGACGAAGAGGTCGCTCGCAGGCTTCGACTCCTGCGCGATCACGGGTCTGAGCGAAAGTATCATCACGAAATCATCGGCTACAATTTCAGGCTCGAAGGCTTGCAGGGCGCGGTGCTCTCTGTGAAGCTGAAATATCTTGACGGCTGGAACGCTCTGCGCCGCGAGCATGCCGCGCGTTACGACGAGCTGTTGCGAGAGAGCGGCCTCACGCTGCCGCTTGAGATGGAATATGCGCGCCACGTCTATCATCTCTACGTCGTGCAGACGGATGAGCGCGATGCTTTGCAAACTTCTCTCAACGAAGCCGGAGTGCAGACGGGCGTACATTACCCGATTCCGATTCACCTCCAACCGGCTTACGCTTCGCTGGGACACAAGGCGGGGGATTTCCCCGAAGCCGAAAGTCAGGCGAGCCGCGTCCTCTCGCTCCCGATGTTCGCGGAGTTGACGGACGAGCAGATTGAGAGCGTGGCAGAAGTCATTTATGAATCCATGAACAAACATGAAAGCGCAGCTCGCATCGTCTGAGTAAGTCTTAGAGATATTTCTTTTATGAATAAGTCTACGACTATCGGCGTCATCGGGTGCGGCTACTGGGGGCCGAATCTGTTGCGTAACTTCGCGGAGAACGAGGGCGCGCAGCTTCTCTGGATGTGCGATGTGGACGAGCGGCGGCTGGCGTCTCTGGGCAGGCGTTATCCGGCGACGCGGGCGACGGGTGATTACAAAAAACTTCTCGCGGACACGCAGCTTGACGCGGTCGTGATCGCGACGCCGGTGGCGACGCATTTCCAGTTCGCGAAGGACGCGCTTCTAGCGGGCAAGCATGTGCTCATCGAAAAGCCTTTCACGGCGAGCGTGCGCGAGGCCGAAGAGTTGATCGAGCTGGCTTCGCGCCAGAAGCTGACAATGATGGTGGATCACACGTTCATCTACACCGGCGCGGTGCGCAAGATGAAGGAGACGGTCGAGAGCGGTGAACTCGGCGACCTGCTCTATTTCGATTCCGTGCGTATCAACCTCGGACTCTTTCAGCGCGACATCAATGTCGTGTGGGATTTGGCTCCGCACGACCTGTCGATTATGGATTACATCATCGGGCGCGAGCCGCTGGCGGTTACTGCGACGGGCAGTTGCCACATCGAGCGCGGGATAGAGAACATAGCCTACGTCATGCTGCGCTTCCCTGACGAGTTCATCGCGCACTTTCATTTCAACTGGCTCGCGCCCGTCAAGATTCGCCGCACGCTGCTGGCCGGAAGCCGCAAGATGATCGTCTATGACGACATCGAGCCGACCGAGAAAATCCGCATCTATGATAAAGGCGTGACGACGAGCCGGAGCGAGGATGCATCTGATGACAGAGAAGCGGAGTATCGCACGCTGGTCAGCTATCGCACGGGCGATGTGTGGGTGCCGAAACTGGATTCGACCGAAGCCCTCGCGCATGTCTGCGAAGAATTCCTGAGTGCGATTAGAGAAGCGCGACGACCTTTGACGGACGCTCACGCGGGCTTGCGCGTCGTGAAAATTTTGGAGGCCGCGCAGCAATCAATCGAGCAGGGCGGGCGGCAGATAAAGCTGTGAGACATTGTTGAGATGAGAACTAAACAAAAAGTTTCGCGCAAAGGCGCAAAGGAAAAACCGAAGGCGCAAAGAGAACAGCTCAATCTCTTCTTTGCGCCTTGATGCTTTTATTTCTTTGCGCCTTTGCGCGAAATATTCCTATTACTTATATGAACACAGAGAACGATCAGAACAGCGAGACGGTGTTTGATGAGAAGAATGCTAACGAACCGTCGGGCGATGTGTCACCGGAAGTTTCTCCTACGCAGCCGACGCTTCCGGCGAGCGGTCTCGGCGTGGGGGTAACGATTAACGGTCGGTACCTGATTGAGAAAGAGTTGGGACGCGGCGGCATCGGCGTCGTGTATCTGGCGCGCGACGGGCAACTGCTTTCAAAGCGCGTCGTCGTCAAAGTCCTGCTCGAAGAGTCGCAGCAGAACGAATGGGTGCGGCGTAAGTTTCAGCAGGAGATAGAAGCCCTCACGCGCGTCGAGCATCCGGGCATCGTCGGCGTGCTCGACGCTGGCGCGCTCTCCGACGGCAAGCCTTTTCTCGTGATGCAATATGTCGAGGGCGTGCCGCTGCGCGCAATCCTGCGCGTCGAAGGTATAGAGCTTGAGCGGGCCGCGCACCTCATGCAGCAGATCGGGCGCGCACTTTCCGCCGCGCATGACAAAGGCATCCTGCACCGCGACCTCAAGCCCGAAAATATCATGGTGCAAACCTTGAGCGACGGCGAAGAGCAAATCAAGATCATCGATTTCGGTATTGCCAAGATCAAAGACTCGCTCATCGCGCCTGAGACAGTGACGGCGGCCACGGTCGGGACGATTCTTTACATGGCTCCCGAACAGCTCAGCGCGAAGCCCGTCTCCGTTGCGAGCGACATCTACGCGCTCGGCATCATCGCGCACGAACTGCTCACTGGGCGCAGACCGTTCAATCCGGACTCCTCTTTTCAGCTTTTGGAGATGCAGCGCACGGGCGTGCGGGTGCAGCCGTCTGACTTGCGCCCCAGCCTTTCGGAAGAAGCGCAGCGCGTGATTCTACGCGCTCTGGCTTTCAACCCGCGAGACCGTCAACAGCGTGCGCGCGACTTCGCAGACGAATTGGCGAGAGCCTTGACCGCAGAAGTTGATGTGCTCGATGCTTCGGTTTCAAGGCGGCTTTCCGATCCCGCAATGCCCACGCTGACGACAGACGATGCCGCTCTCGACGGAACCGAGGCTCTAACTTCAGGGCAGACGCGTGCGGAGCGTGCGCGCGAGACCGCGAGGCCGGAAGCCGTGCCGCAGCATGTCGAGATGCCAGCCGCTGCTGCCGCTCAGCCGAAGCGTGGTCTGAGTCCGCTCATGTTGGGCGTCGGCATGTTCGCCATCGTCGCAGCCATCGGCGCGGCCTATTTCGCGTTCAGGTCAAAGCCCGCATCACCGCCACAGCAAAACTCGAACGCGCCGTCAGTCTCAACGCCGGGACGACAGCTCGGCTATTCGCTGACCGTGCGCAAGATGCGCGACGGCAAACCTTATCAGGAGCCTTTTGAAACTTCCGGACAGGAGATTTTCGAGAACGGCTGGCAGTTCTGGATGAACATGGAGAGTCCGCAGGCCGGTTATCTTTACATCATCAACGAAGGGCCGTTGCCGCGTGACGGCTTGCCTAGCTACAACGTCCTGTTCCCGCTCGGCGGAGGCTCGGCGGCGGTCGCCGCCAATCAGAAAATCGAAAGCCCGCCGCGTCAGGGCAGAGGTTATTTCTTTGACACGGAAGCGGGCACGGAAAAGATGTGGATGATCTGGGCTGAAAAGCCCGTGCCCGAATTGGAGGCGGTCAAAGGCGTTGCCAACCCGCAGGACAAAGGCGTCATCACAAATCCCGCGCAGGCTAAAGCGTTGCAGGATTTTTTCAACAGCCATACTTCATCAAAGCCTGAGATCGAGAAAGATAAGAAGCGAACTATCATCAAAGCGAAAGGCGATGTGCTGGTGAACTTGGCTGAGCTGGAACATCACTGAGAGCGTACGCGAATCGAATCGTACGCGAATTGAATCTGAGTCGAGGGGAAAATATGAGCGGGAAATCAAATACCGTTAAGATAGCTTGCCTGTCAACGATGTGCGCGCTCGCGTTCGTCCTGATAAATACAGGCGCGGCGTTGGGACAAAAGCCGATCAAGCCGCCGACTGCCGCTCCTGCGCCTGTTCAAACCGATGAGCCGGAGGACGAAGGCAGGCAAATCTATTTCGAGTATGCGGAAGCCAGACCCAAAAAGGCCGCGACCGCAAATACAAAATCGTCCTCGTCGAAGGGCGCGCCGCGCTATGTGCGTAAGACTGCTAAAGCGGTCGCAGAGGCCGGGAAAAACAGGCTCGCCAACGGCGCGAAGGCTGCGGCGAGTAAGAGTAATGAACTCTCGCAGGTCGGCATCACGCTCTGGGAGCTGCGACCTTCGAGCGCGTCCGATGACAAAGAGACTCGAATCATTGTTCAGGAGGAAGAAGCCGGAGCGGAGAACAAAACATCCACGTTGACGCCCGTGCGTATCGAAGCGGACAAGCTCTTCGGCGCGAATGACAAGGTGCGTCTGAGCATCGAATCGCCGCGCTCCGGGTATCTTTACGTGATAGACCGCGAGCAGTATTCGGACGGGACACAGAGCGCGCCCTATCTGATATTTCCGACCCTGCGGACGCGCGGCGGCAACAACAGAGTGCAGGCAGGAATGCTCGTAGACATTCCGGCGCAGGAAGACCGCCCCAACTATTTCACGATGAAGCCGAGTCGCGCCACGCAGGTCGCGGAAACGTTGACCATCATCGTCTCTGCACAGCCGCTCGACGTGCCGCCGCTGCAACGCAAGTACGTTCGCTTGCCTGAGCAACAGGTCACCGATTGGGAGCGTGACTGGAAGGCTGATGCCGAAAGATTCGAGATGGAAGGCGGCACGGGTCAGGTCTGGACTAGAAAAGAGAAGGCGGCGGGCGCGGGCGACGATGGAACGTTGCTCGACAGCGACGATCCCGCGCCGCAAACTATCTACCGCGTCGCCACCAAATCCGGCAGCCCTTTGATGCTCACACTCCCGCTGCGTTATGCGAGCGGCACTGCTTCATCGAAGAAAGCCGTGCAGCCTAAGACTTCATCAAAGTAAAGCCAGGAATATTTTCTGACTCAGCTTCCTTCTTCTTCGCGTCTTTGCGCCTTTGCGAGAAAATTATTCTCACGCAAAGGCGCAAAGACGCAAAGGAAACACAACCTCTTTCAATGACAACAAAAAACTTATTCGATTGGCGTCTCTTGATGATCTTGATGCTCTGTCTCGGCAGCTTTTTGTTCATCGAGCACGCCGCCGCGCAGGAGAAAGAGAGTCTCACGGGCGCGCTCTTTCAGGCTATCAATAAGAGCGATGTGGCGGCGGTCATGGACGCGCTGGCGAAAGGCGCGGACGCAAATTACCGCACTGGCACGGGCAACACGTTCTTGATGCTCGCCGTCTCGAAACGAAATGTGGAGGTCGTGTCGCTGCTCATCAAAAACGGAGCGGACGCGAACGTGCGAAATGATAGCGGGCGCACAGCCCTGCTGCTCGCGGTTGTCGTCGGCGACGCAGAGCTGGTGCGAACGATCTTGCCCGCGACTGCCGCCAACGTCGTTGATGTCGCGGACGAGAAAAACTTCACGGCTTTGATGTTGGCCGAGCGGCAGGGATTGAAAGAGATCGCGAGCCTGATCAGAGAACGCATCGGGAGGGACGAAGCGGCGGCGAGATTTAAGCGAGAGAGTCGCGGCAATCCATACGCGGCTTTCGGCAATGCCGCGACGGGCAAGGCCGTGGAGAAGCCTGCGCTCTACGTGCAGAAAAAGCATGACGGCGAAGTCACTTCGGTTGCCTTCACGTCCGACGGAAAAACTCTGGCGAGCACTGGCGATGACAAAACCATCAAGCTGTGGGACGCGGCCACAGGAGTCGAGCTGCGCACGATGCCCGCGCACACGGATGAAGTAAATGCGATTGCCATCTCGCCCGACGGAAAAACTTTAGCGAGCGGGAGCACGGATCACACGATCAAGCTGTGGGACATCAGTAGCGGCACTGAATTGAAGACGCTCACAGGACACGAGCTGTCGGTCAACTCGGTTGCTTTCAGTCCGGACGGCAAACTGCTGGCGAGCGGCAGCTACGATAAGACGATCAAGCTCTGGGATGTCGCTGGCGGCGGGTTGCTAAAGACACTGAGCGGGCATGAGTCTTATGTCTCGCGCGTCATTTTCAGCCCGGACGGCGGCACGCTCATCAGCGGCGGCGGCGATGATAAAAGCATCAAGGTTTGGGATATTGCGAGCGGCGCGCTGCAACGCACGCTGAGCGGTCACACGGACGCGGTCAACAATATCGCCATCAGTTATGACGGTAAGACGCTCGCCAGCGCGAGCAGCGATAAGACGGTCAGGCTGTGGGACGTTGCGACGGGCGCGGAGCTTCGTTCGATCAAGCAAACGGGCGAGCCTTCCGCGCTCTGCTTTAGCGCGGACGGAAAAAAACTCGCAGTCGGCTCTCGCGGCGAAGCCGTCAAGCTTTACGAGACGCGCAACGGCTACAAGATGAGCGATTACGGCGACTTTATTTTCGCGGGCGCAACCGCCCTCGCCTTCAGCCCTGACGGAGAGAGGCTCGTCTGCGGTGATAAGAGCGGCGAGATTTTTTCGTGGGAGATGGCGACGGGCGTTGACTCCGTGACTTACACTGGACGCGCTGATCTTGAAAAAATACATGTGGTCGCCATCAGTCCCGACGGAAAAATCATCGTCAGCGGCGATGGCGAAGGGCAAATCAAATTGTGGGGCAGTGACGACGGCGCGCGACTGCTCGGACGACATCTGGGCTGGATCAACTCGCTCGTCTTTCATCCTGACGGGCGCACTCTGATAAGCAGCAGCGATGACGGCGCGGTCAAGGTCTGGGATGTGGTCGAGGGTCGTAAAGTCAAAACTCTCATCGGGCCGGAAGAGAACGAATCCGCCACTGGACTTGAAGACTCTATGCAGAAGTCCGCGGCGGTGCTCTCGTGGGGAAAGAACGCGGTTACGTCTCTGGCTCTGACGCCCGACGGCAAGCTTCTCGCGGGCGCGGGAAACGATAAGACAATCAAAGTGTGGGAGCTTGCGACGGGAAGACTCGTCTACACGCTCGAAGGCCACACGGACAAGGTGCGTAGCGTCAGCATCAGTCCTGATGGAAAGCTGCTCGCCAGTGGGAGCCTTGACGAAAAGATAAAGCTCTGGGATTTATCGAGCGGCAAAGAGTTGAGGGAGATAACGGGCGCGGGCGAAACGGTCGCGTTCAGTCCAGACGGGCGGATGCTGGTCAACAACGATGCTCATTCTTATGGCTTCAGATTGCTCGATGCGGCGACGGGCAAGGTCTTGCACACTCTGACAGGTCACACGAATTTTCCCGACGCGTTCGCTTTTCACAGGGACGGCAAGACGCTCGTCACGGGCAGTTGGGACAAAACCGTCAAGCTCTGGAACATTGCGACGGGAAAATTGATTCGCACGCTCGACGGGCACACGAATGATGTTAATTCCATCGCCCTGAGCCGGGACGGCAAGACTATCTTGAGCGGGAGCGACGACGGCTCTGTGCGTGTGTGGGACTTTGCGACGGGCGCGTTGAGCGCGCAGTTGATCGGGAGCGGGAAGAAGGATTGGCTGGTCGTGACTGCGGACGGATTGTTCGACGGCTCGCCGGATGCGTGGTCGCAACTATTCTGGCGGCTCTCGCCCGCGCTGCGCGACATAGCTCCGCTCGAATCCTTCTTTAACGAGTTCTATTATCCGGGTTTGCTCGGAAAAATTATCGCGGAAGGTCGTCCGCGACTGTCGCAGGATATTTCAAGCAGAGATCGTCGCCAGCCGAATCTCTCGCTCTCGCTGGAGAATGAAAGTGAGGCTCTTGAAACTCTCAAGACGCGCGAGGTGAAGTTGAAGATTAATATCTCGAATGCTGACGCAGGAGCGCAGGACGTGCGCCTGTTTCGCAACGGCTCGCTGGTCAAGCTCTTTCGCGGCGATGTGCTCAAAGGAAAAAATAGCGTGACGCTTGAAGCGAGCGTAAACATCATGGCGGGTGAGAATCGTTTGACGGCTTACGCTTTCAATCGTGACAACGTCAAGAGCGGCGATGCGCGCTTGACCTTAAGCGGCGCGGAAAGTTTAGAGCGCAAAGGCGTTGCTTATATCTTAACGGTCGGCGTCAACGAATATGCCAACCCTGAATTCAACCTGCGTTATGCAGTGCCAGATGCGGAGCTGTTCGGAGCGGAGATCAGCCGCCAGCAGAACGCGCTCGCAAGCTATGACCACATAGAGGTCGTGCCGCTCGTCAATCGTGAAGCGACCAAAGCAAATATCCTGCTGGCTCTCAAACTTCTGGCCGGTGCGAGTCAGGGCGCGCTCCCGGCGGATGCTCCGGCGGCTTTGCAGAAACTCAAAACGGCGCAGCCGGAAGATGTCGTGATAGTTTATTTCTCAGGCCACGGCCTCGCCGTCGCGCCTAGCTTTTATCTGATTCCGTCTGATTTGGGTTACGCGGGCGCGCGGACTAAGGAGGGAATCAACGCAAGCCTCCAAACGATACTCGCGCACAGCATCTCAGACCGCGAGCTGGAAGACGTGCTTGAGAAGGTTGATGCCGGGCAACTCGTGCTCGTGATTGACGCATGCAACAGCGGTCAGGCTCTCGAAGCCGAAGAGAAGCGGCGCGGGCCTATGAACTCGAAGGGACTTGCACAACTCGCTTATGAGAAAGGCATCTCGATTCTGACGGCGGCAGAGAGCCAGCAGGTCGCCGTCGCGCCGAAGAGATTGGGGCACGGCTATCTGACTTACGCTCTCGTTGAAGAGGGCTTGAAGAGCGCGCGTGCGGATGTCGAGCCGCGTGACGGCCAGATTTATTTGCGCGAATGGCTGGACTACGCGACCGGCAGAGTCCCGCAGATGCAGTCGGACGGCGAGCAGGAACGGCGCATACTCGAACAGGAAGAGACGCCGAAAGACGGCAAACAAGCCGCGCTCGCAACGGTTGATGACGTGCAACGCCCGCGCGCCTTCTATCGCCGTGAGCAGGACGCGACGCCTTTTATCATCGCTAAATCGAAATAGAATTTTTGTGCGGAGTGCGTGGATGGGCGATGAATTAAATCTATCCGACTTTATCGAATGGGACGTGCCAAACTGGTCTGCCGCTTTAGAGTTCTGGCAGACGCATTCGGCGCAAGACCTCTCGCGCTCTAGTGTGCTTGAGATAGGGAGCGGCGGCGGCGGGCTTTCTTTGTGGCTGGCCTTGCAGGGCGCGCGTGTGACTTGCTCCGACATACACGGCCCGCAGGAAAATGCCGTCAACAAGCATAAGACTCATGGCGTCTCTCAGCTTATCAATTACGAAGCTCTGGACGCGACGGATATTCCGTACACGGAAAAATTCGATATCATCGTTTTCAAGTCCATGCTCGGAGGCATCGCCGCGAAGGAGTCGCAGGCCAAAGCCATACGCGAGATGCACAGAGCATTGAAGAAGGACGGAGAGCTGTTCTTTGCGGAGAACCTGACGGCCTCGCCCGTGCATCAATTCTTGCGCCGCAAGTTTGTGAAGTGGGGCAGAGAGTGGCGCTATGTTTCGGTCGCGGAGATGAGAGAATTTCTCTCGCCATTTTCATCCCTGAGCACGCGCACGCTGGGCTTCGCGGGGACTTTCGGCAGGAGCGAAAAGCAGAGAAACGCGCTCGGAATTTTCGATAGAGTCATCCTCAATCGCCTGACTCCGAGCCGTTGGCGATATATTTTGCTTGGCGTGGCAAAGAAATAAGTCCATAATTCGCCGCCGAGTAATTTCCAGCAAGACCCGCCAAAAGCTTTGCGGCGGTTCCAAGACCAACTTCAGGAATATAAACAATAAAAGCCATCTCATAAACACCTTTGGGCAGGTGCGGCAGGTCGAAATGTTCTCAAAGTAATACGCTGCCGGAGAGCATCAGCAAGTATTTATGAGACCGCTTAATAGATAAAGAATTGTGCATCTGTTTTTTATTTGCACTGCGCGGTGGTGTCGTCTCTGAAATTTCTTCAAAGCATTCAAGCTATTTCGGCTCGATCTTGTATGACCAGGATTCAAGTTCCTTTTTTCCAAGCCAGCATCAGCGATCTTGAGATTGAGGAGGTCGTGGCGACGCTGCGTTCGGGATGGCTGACCAGCGGCCCCAGAGTCCGCCAGTTTGAAGCGGATTTCGCGGAGGCGGTCGGAGCAAAGCATGCTGTGGCCGTCAACTCCTGCACGGCTGCGCTGCATCTGGCCTTCGAGGCTTTGCAGCTTAAGCCGAAACAGGTAGTCCTCGTTCCGACCATGACCTTCGCCGCGACTGCCGAAACGATTTTTCATTTGGGCGCGATTCCAGTGCTCGTTGATTGCGAAGCCGCGAGCGGAAACATCAGCGTTGAGGATGCCGCGCGCAAGCTGGCGCATCTTCAAAGCGGAGACTTGCCGTCCGCTATCTCAAGCGATGCACAAATCGTCGGCCTCGTGCCCGTGCATGTCGGCGGGATGATGGCGGACATGAACGCTCTGCAAGCTTTTTCCAAAGCGCATCAGCTCTGGATAGTCGAAGACGCCGCGCACGCTTTTCCGGCGGCATGGCGGCCAGAGCCGACTGCTTCGTGGCAGCGTTGCGGCGAGGCGACTGCGAACGTGAGCTGCTTTTCGTTCTACGCGAACAAGACCGTCACGACCGGCGAGGGAGGCATGGCCGTGACGGAAGACGCCGCGCTGGCCGACCGCATGCGTTTGATGTCGCTGCACGGGCTTCGTTACGAAACCTTGAATCGTGAGAGTTGGAATTACAAGATCGTTGCGCCCGGCTACAAGTACAATCTGACGGATATTGCGGCGGCCATCGGCATCGGCCAGCTCGCGCGAGCCGAAGAGCTGCGACGCCGACGCGAAGAGATAGCCGCGCGTTACATCGAAGCTCTACGGGCTGTGCCTGAGATAGAGCTGCCCGTCGCAAACGCAAACCGCATACACGCATGGCATCTGTTCCAGATAAAGTTGCGGCTGGAAAAGCTCGGTATTAACCGCAATAGATTTATCGACGAGTTGAAAGGGGCTGGCATCGGTTGCTCTGTACACTGGCGGCCTCTCCACTTGCATCCTTTTTATCAGGAGACTTTCGGCTGGCGTGCGGAAGATTTTCCGAATGCCACGAGCCTCTGGCAGCGTCTCGTCAGCCTGCCTTTCTTCCCGACCATCAGCGACGAACAGTTAGAGCATGTGATTCGCACTATCAAGAGTTTGTGTCAACGCTATGCAAGTAGAAACTTTTCCAATCAATAGCCCTGCTGCACAGGTCGAGCGAATCAGGAGCGGCATCCCGCGTCCAGTAGAAGCTCTGATCGTCGCCATCTGTTTGTGCATCGCTCTCCCGTTTATCATCCTCCTGTCGCTCGCCGTCATGCTTAGCTCGCGCGGGCCTCTCATCTTTCGACAGGTGCGCGTCGGGCGCGGCGGAAAAAAGTTTACGCTTTATAAACTGAGGACGATGCGTTGCGCTGTGGACGGAGTGCAGATTACAGCCGCGGATGACGAGCGCACGACGCGCGTCGGGCGAGCATTGCGCCGGACGAAGCTGGACGAGCTGCCGGAGTTGTGGAATGTCTTGAAGGGCGATATGTCGCTGGTCGGGCCACGGCCTGAAGTGCCGCGATATGTGGATCTCGAAAATCAAACGTGGCGGCAAGTGCTCGCGGTCAGACCGGGTTTGACCGACCCTGTGACGATACTCCTGCGCCATGAAGAAGAGTTGCTGGCGATGGTCGAAGGCGACCGCGAAAGTTTTTATCTGGAGCACCTGCAACCCTTCAAACTCAAAGGCTGTCTGGAATATTTGCAAAGGCGAAGCTGGCTGACCGACGCGCGCGTGTTGTGGGAGACCTGTTTGACATTTATCATCCGGCGCAGGCCGAAAGAGCTGCTGCGAATGGAAAATATTTCGGATGACCGCCGCCTGACTTTAGTCGCACGCGAGAGGCCAAAGCCGGGCGGAATGTAATGCGCTCCGGCGGTTGCGTTATCGCGGCAAACATGAGAAGTATTGAGGGGCGGGTTGCCGGTCAAAGCGCAGCTCGCCCCGTGCTTTTTTATCTTTACCCAAAGAGAAATATTTTTTGATGACGGCGAGTTCCGCTTCTTCCGATTCCGTGTTGATGAAAATGAACGTGCCGCTGCTCGACCTGCACGCGCAATACGTAGAGCTGCGCGAGGAGATGCGAGCGGCGATTGATCGCGTGATGGAATCGCAGCAATTCATTCTCGGTTCTGAAGTATCGGAGTTGGAGAAAGAATTAGCCGCGTACTCACGCGTGCGTCATGCTATCGGCTGCGCCAACGGCTCTGACGCACTGCTGCTGGCCTTGATGGCTCTGGACATAGGCAAGGACGATGAGGTGATTACGACGCCTTACAGCTTCTTCGCCACGGCCAGCTCAATCGCGCGCGTCGGAGCGCGTCCCGTCTTCGTAGATATCAACCCGCAGACTTACAATATTGATGTAGATAAAATCGAAGCGGCAATCACAGACCGCACGCGCGCCGTCATGCCGGTGCATCTCTACGGGCAGTGCGCGGAGATGGACGCGATTCGTGAGCTGTGCGAGCGGCGCGGCATTCGCGTCGTGGAGGATGCGGCGCAGGCTATCGGGGCGGATGACGGCGAGAGCCGCGCGGGAGGCTTGAGCGCAATCGGTTGCTTCAGCTTTTACCCGTCGAAAAATCTTGGCGGCGCGGGCGATGGCGGGATGTTGACGACGAATGATGACGGGCTGGCTGAAAAGCTGCGCCTCCTGCGCGTGCATGGAGGCGAGCGGCGTTACTATCATAGCGTCATCGGAATCAATAGCCGCCTGGACGCTTTGCAGGCGGCAGTCCTGCGCGTCAAGCTGCCGCGTCTCGACTGCTGGTCGGACGCACGCGCGACGCGCGCAGCGATTTACAACCGGCTTTTCACAGACGCAGGCTTGACCGAAGAGATAACTACGCCCTTCGTCCGCGAGGGCGTGCGCCACATCTATCACCAGTACGTCATTCGCACGCAAAGGCGCGACGCGCTCTTCGAGCATTTGAAGCAGCACGGCGTCGGCACGGACATCTATTATCCTGTGCCACTGCACATGCAGGAATGTTTCGGTTATCTGGGCTACGGCGAGGGGGATTTCACGGAAGCCGAGCGCGCCGCACGCGAGACGCTCGCGCTTCCCGTCTATCCCGAACTCGGCATAGAGCAGCAGCAGTACGTCGTTGAAGTGATACGCGGGTTTTATGAAATGAAAAATTAAAGTGGCAGAGGCAACAGCAGATCAACTGAAGCTGGTTAATGTAAGTGCGCCGCTCATGCGCGCTCTCTTAAGCGTGGCGGTCGCGCTCGTCGTGGTGGGCGCGTGGTGCGGGGCGCGCTGGTACATCGGCAACACTCTGGCGGACTTTGCGCCGGACGTGGACGAGGGCGGAATCGAGACGACCCGCAGTGCGATGAGGTTTGCGCCGAGTGATCCGCTCGTTTATCTGGTCGCGGGCAATCTCGAAAAGAGGACTCTCGATCCGAGCCGGATGCCGGAAGCCGTGCGGCTCTATGAACAGTCCGTCAGGCTTTCGCCGAACGACTATCGCCTGTGGCTTGAGCTGGGGCGTGCGCGCGAGGGAACTGGCGACACAACGGGAGGCGAAAAGGCTCTGCGCCGCGCTATCGAGCTGGCTCCCGCTTACGCTTACCCGCGTTGGTACTTAGGCAACCTGCTGCTGCGCGCGGGACGCACGGATGAGGCTTTCACAGAACTGCGCCGCGCGGCGGAATCTAATCCGGCGGCGTTCCGCTCGCTGATCTTCGAGGCCGCGTGGAATATTTACGATAAGGATGTGAAGGCGATAGAGGGCGTGGTCGGCGAGAGCGCAGCCGTACGCGCACAGCTCGCCGCTTTTCTCGCCACGCACGCGCACGCCGAAGATGCTGTGCGTTTGTGGACGAGCCTCAGCGCGGATGAGAAGAAGGAAGAGCGCAAGACGGGCGAGCTTTTATTAAGAGGGCTTTTTGACAAGAAGCAGTACAGAGCCGCACAGGAACTCGCGCGCGACCTCGGAGTCGAAAGCGGTGAAGGCGCAGGGAAGTTTGCCAACGGAGGATTTGAAACCGCCATCAGCTCTCCGGGCGCAAGCCTCTTCGGCTGGCAGATCAACCCGGTCGCGCAAACCGAAGTGGCGGTCGATTCGGCGCAGCATCACAGCGGCGTGCGCAGCCTGCGCATCATCTTCAACGGATTCTCAAAGACCGCTTATTACAACATCACACAGCTCGTCGTGATTGAGCCTTCGACGCGCTATCGCTTTGAAGTTTATGTGCGGACGCAGGACTTAAAGAGCGGCGGCGCGCCGCTGATAGAAGTGGCGAACACCGTTGACAACAAAGTGCTCGGCACGAGCGCGCCGTTCCCGCTCGGCAGAAACGACTGGCAGCAAGTGACCATCGAATTTTCTACGCCCTCGGATACGGATAGCATTTACGTTCGCACCAATCGCGCCTTCTGCGGCGAGGTGTGTCCGATCTTCGGCATTATCTGGTATGACGACTTCAATCTCGAACGTCTCGGCCAAGCAAGCGGCGCTGGACAAGACAGCCGTGCGAGCAGAGACGGCGGCGCAAAAAACTGAACCGCTCGCCGATCTTGAGCAGACATGGGCAGGCAGCCTGATCTTCTTTACGGTGTGTCTGGCGATCATGCTCACGACGCTTGCCTTCGGCACTGTGGATTACTGGACGCTCGCGGCCTTTCAAGCCGGCGCGGCTCTGATAGTCGTCTGCTGGGCGGTGGACGCATGGCGCGCGCGCACGCTGCGCGTGAGCAGTAACGCGCTGCAATGGCCGCTCATCGGCCTGATACTTTTAGGCTTGATACAGGTCTTGCCGTTGGGCGGCGCGCTTGATACGGGCGGCGCACTCGCCGGAGAAGGGCTGTCGAAAACTCTCTCGCTCGACCCGTATGCGACGAGATTAGTCTTGATACAGCTCATCGCGCTCTTCATCTATTTCGCAGCCGTGCTCGCTTACACAGACAGCCCGCGCCGCCTGCGCACGATTGTTCGCACGATAATTATCTTCGGCTTCGTCGTGGCCTTCATCGCCATCATCCAATCGCTCCTCAGCCCGACGAAAATTTACGGTATACGCGAGCCGCGACTCGCGGTGCCGTTCGGCCCGTTCGTCAACCGGCACAACTTCGCGGCTTACATGGAGATGACGCTGGCTCTGCCGCTCGGCCTGATGTTTTCGGGCGCGATTGAGAGCGAGAAGAGATTGCTGTACCTGACCGCCATCGCGCTGATGGGCATCGCGCTTTTGATGAGCGGCTCGCGCGGCGGGATGATCAGCCTCGTGGCGATGATCTTCTTCCTTGTGGCTCTGAGCGGTTTCGGCTCGAAGGTTGACGGCATGTCGGCGGAGGGCGCGGCGCACGTGCGCTCTATCGTCTTGAAAGTGGGGCTTGCCTTCACGCTGCTGCTGGCGATTGTCGTGGGCGTGACTTTAATCGGCGGCGAATCTTCCGTGACGCGCTTTGTGGATTCGGTGAACGCGAGCGACCCGACGACCGGGCGCACGCAAATCTGGAAAACGACGCTTGAGATAATCAAGGCGCATCCGGTTCTGGGCGCGGGACTCGGAGCATACGGAGTGGCGTACACGCCGTTCGACTCGCAGAACGGCATGAATCGCCCTGAGCAGGCGCACAACGATTACCTGCAAACGCTGACCGACGCGGGAATCGTCGGCGCGGTCTTGGGACTGTTCTTTCTCGCCGCGCTGTTTCGCATGAGCTTCAAGCGCAGGCGCAGCCCTGACATCTTCCGTCGCGGAGTGGCGACGGGCGCGCTCGCCGCGTGCTTCGCCGTGCTGGTTCACAGCTTCTTCGACTTCACACTGCACACGACCTCGAACGCGCTGCTGTTTTTGACGATGGCCGCGCTGGCGACTACGGGCGTGCGCGTCGAGCGCGTCATCCGTAGGCGTCGTCGCAGGCGAGACATACCGTATCTGCCGCCGCGCGAAGTTCGCTCGCCAACACAGAAGGGCGAGGCGGGGGCTGCGGCGCAGGATGACGACTACGAAGATGTCTTTGAATACGAGGACGACTTCGCTGCGCGCGCCAAGTTCACCGAATGGTGGAATGATATTAAGGGCAAGAAGCGGAGACGGTGAAAGTAAATTGTGCTTAGGTCTTTGTGCTTTGCACGCGACTCAACCTCGAATGCCAGAATTCAAGATAAGTCAGACAATCAAAGAACGAAGTACAAAGCACAATCTTTATGACGACAGAAAATATCTTAAACTCTTTGAAGAGCAGGGGAGCACAGACCGTTCTCGACACGCTCGGCATCACGATTGAGTCGGCGGAGAAGGAGCGTGTCGTGCTCTCCATGCCCGTCACGGAGCGCGTGCATCAATACACGGGCTTGCTGCACGGCGGCGTGTCTGTGGTGCTGGCCGAAACGGCTGCGGCGATAGGGGCTGCGCTCAATACGGATTTGACGCGCTACACTCCGGTCGGCATCGAGATAAACGCCAATCACCTACGCGCAGTCTCGAAGGGAACGGTCAAAGCCGAGGCTCGCCCCGTTTATCTGGGCAGGCAGGTATCCGTCTGGAATATAGAGATTAAAGATGAGCGCGAACGCTTAATCTGCGTCTCGCGCTGCACGCTGGCTCTCAAGCCGGGAAGCGCGCTCTCTGAGTAATCGAAAATTTACCGCAGAGGAAATACAGGGAATTGCGCCGCCTGACGGGTAGTTTGACATAGCAGACACCATTCTTTACATAGCTGCGAAGCTTCTTCGCAGCTATGTAAAGAAGCTTCGCACCTGTGCGAAGCTTCTTCGCACAGATGTAAACGTTCTTCGCACGTGTGCGAGGAACGGTTGTACGTCTGCGAGGCTTCAATGCAGGCTTGTAATCAAAGATTACACGTGCGCAATAAACGATTGCAGGCATGTAATTAACGCTCGGAGTAAGGCGAAAAAGGGAGCATAGACAGCTTTTCTCTCATGTTTACTGGCTCTCTATGGTTTGCTCTGCGTCTGCGGCGACTTCGCGGTAAATTATAACTAGATGAACCAGCACTCAAACGGCTCACAGCACGGAAACACGCTGCCCGCGCTCTGTCTCGACGCAATCGGGCGTCACGGCAAGGCGGATGCGCTCAACAAGAGAGAGTCGGGCAAGTGGCTGCATATCCCTGCCACGACTTTTATAGAGCGCGTGCGCCGCATCGCGCTCGGTCTCGCGGAGCTTGGCGTCAGGGCCGGAGACCGCGTGGCTATCCTCTCTGAGAATCGTCCCGAATGGTCTATCACAGACCTTGCGATTTTGAGTCTGCGCGCAGTGAACGTTCCAATCTACACGACGCAGGCGGTGGAGCAGGTGCGTTACATTTTGGAAGATTCGGGCGCGCGCGTGCTCTTCGTTTCGGGGAGCAAAGTTTTCAAGCACGCGCTGCCGGGCATCGAAGGCGTCGAGGCTCTTGAGCATCTGGTTTTCTTTGATGAGGATGCCGCGCCTGAGATCGAGCAGGCGATGACGCTCGCAGAGCTTGAGCGTCGCGGCGCGGAGCTGGACGGCAAAGACTCGCAGGCTTTCGTCAAGCTTCTCTCCGAAGTTCATCAAGACGACTTGGCGACCATCATCTACACTTCGGGGACGACGGGCGAGCCGAAGGGCGTGATGCTGACGCACGATAACTTCGTCTCTAACATCCTCGCAATCTCAAGCGTGCTGCCGATATTGACTTCGGACATAGCGCTCTCAGTCCTCCCGCTCTCTCATATCTTCGAGCGCACAGTCTTTTACGTCTTCTGTTATAACGGAGTCTCCGTCTACTACTCCGCGTCGTTCGATCAGGTCGGCGAGCATCTCAAAGAGGTGCGCCCGACGATCATGACCGCCGTGCCGCGCCTCTTTGAAAAGGTCTATCACAAGATAGTCAAGAAGGGGATGAGCGCGGGCGGCTACAAGACGAAGCTTTTCAACTGGGCGATGGATGTCGGGCAGAAGCACGCGGAGTTGAAAGACAGGCGCGAGCGCGTGCCGCCGCTTTTGGAGATTCGTCAGATGATTGCGAGCCGCCTCGTCTTCTCGAAATGGCGCGAAGGCATCGGAGGCCGCCTGCGTTTTTTCGTTTCGGGCGGCGCGCCGCTCTCGCCCACGCTCTCTTACGCGTTCCAGTCAGCGGGCATTCCTATCTTGCAGGGCTACGGCATGACGGAGTCGTGCATCATCTCTGCCAATCGCCCGGAAGACAATCGCGTCGGCTCTGTCGGGCTGCCGTTCCCCGGCATAGACGTGTCGATTGCAGACGACGGCGAGATTCTGGCGCGCGGCGCGAATGTCATGCGCGGTTATTACAATCATCCCGAAGCGACCGCCGCCGTGATGAACGACGGGTGGTTCCACACGGGCGACGTGGGACGCCTTGACGAGGGAGGGCATCTCTACATCACAGACCGCAAGAAGGATTTGTTCAAGCTCTCAAACGGCAAGTATGTCGCCCCGCAACTCGTCGAAAGCCTCATCCTGCAAAGCGAGTTCGTCAATCAAGTCGTCGTCCTCGGCGCGGGACGCAAACATCCATCGGCTCTCATCGTCCCCGACTGGGAAGCATTGATAGAAGCAGTTTCAGCCATCGACTCCAACGCGCCGAAATCGCATCAGGAATTGAGCCAGCATCCGGCTGCCATCAAACTCGTACAGCGCGACGTGTCCGCCATGACGAAGCAGCTCAACGATTACGAACGCGTCAAACGCGTCGCCCTCCTCCCCGCAGAATTCACCATAAACGGCGGCGAACTCACCCCCACGCTCAAAGTCAAACGCCGCGTCATAGACGAGAAATACGGCACGCTGATAGACGAACTGTACGGCGGCTCTTGATATTTAATTCCTTGAATCTCACGAATAAAAAGAGCATCATTTAAATCATGATATTGAAGACAGGAAGTGAGATAAACCGATGACCATAATGTTGACGGATGAGTTGGAAGAACTGATAAATGCAAAAGTCAGAAGCGGCGAGTACAAGTCTGCCGATGAGGTCGTCATGGCGAGTTTGCGTTTGCTGAAAGCTAAAGAAGAAGGAATGGATGCTTTGCGCCGTGAAATCATGCGGGGCGTTGATGACATTTCAGAGGGGCGGTTCACCTCTTACACCTCGGACGCCGAACTTGAAGCTTTCTCTGACGAGATCATCAGGCAAGGGCAAAATGCTTCCGGGAAACAGTGATGCCGATAGTCAAAGTCGCTACCGTTGCTGAAGAAGATTTGAAAGAGATTTGAGCCTACGTCGCCGAATACAATACGGAAACGGCGAGTAAGCTTATCAAGGAAATAACTCGCCGGTTCACTGTTATGCGCGACCATCCGAAGATGGGGCGAGAGCAAGACACGTTGCTGGTTAATCTACGAAGCTTCACTTTCAAGAACTATCTCATTTTCAACCAATCGTTCGAGGGCGGGGTTGAAATCCTCCGTGTGTTACATGGCTCAAGAGATATAGAAAGTATATTTGAGAACTTCTTCGATTCCCTTTAACGAGCAAAGTAGAGGCATCGCTTTAATTTCAGACTTGAATCGCCGTTCGATTGCTCCTCAGCTAAATTGATTGTCGGCGGCGGCATTCGGAGATAGAATCTCGCTCCGTGAAATCTTACAGCATCGCTCGCGGCGTCTGCGTCCGTTTCAGCAAAGGAGTTCTGTGCATGAATTTCCGTCCCGGCCTGATCGTCGTCTGCCTCCTGCTTATCGGGAATGCGGCTTATGCTGCTCCGCCCTCATGCGCGCGTGTGAAGTTGCAGCCCGACGCATGGGTGACGGCAAAGGTTGATGCGTTGGTCACAGCCGCGCGTGCGGCATATGAAAGGGACGAAGCTCTTGAGGCTTATCAGAGAGTGCTGGGGAGCATCGTAAACACGCTCCGGCAGTGCAAGCTCTCCGAGGACGAAGGCTTTGCCAGCCGCCACCGGAAATTCATAGAGTACGTCGAAGCAGCCGACCTCGATCAACAACCCGGACATGAGCTTGGCTTTGTCATGCCAGATAAACAGTACTTCGACGAGACGCGCGCGTTTGTCGAGATTCCGGATTTCCTGTTGGCGCAAAGCTTCCTGCGCTCCGTCAGTCGTGACGAGACGCTGGAACAGGCCAAAGCTTTCCTGCGGCAGCTCAATTCAAAAAGGGGCGCGGACAATCAGCTCACTTTTTTCAGCTACCTGTCGCGCCACCTTGGGACTCCTGACAACGACGACAGTTTCGAGCGGCTGTTGATCGTCGTGCCGGGAGACCCTTTGAAGGGAGAGCCGGAGAAGTGGGTTCAGTTCGGCATCACGGACAGGGGAGCGCGCGTGCGTACACGCAACGTCTCGGTCATCTCGGCAGTGCTCGGCGCGGACGGAACGTACAATCCGTACTTCAAGGATTTTTACCGCACGTTTCGCCGCGACGGTTCGATCAACATCAACGGGCGTTGGGAGTTGGGTTACGGCGACGACAACTGCGTGCAGTGCCACAAGAGCGGCATCCTCCCAATCTTCCCCGAAGCGGGCAGCGTGAAGCCCGGTGAGGAGCAAGCTCTGGCGACCGTCAACGAGCGATTTCTGGCCTACGGCTCGCCACGTTTTGAAAAATATCTGGACGTGAGCAAATTCGGTCCCGGCCTCGGCTCAGCCCGGCCAGCGTTGCATGAGCACGGCTTATCAAAAGTCGCAGGCGAAACGGTCGTGACGCGCGCTATGACCTGTGCGGCGTGTCATCAACCCGAAAATCTAGGCTCTCTCAACTGGCCTATGGATAGAGTCCTGATCAGCTCCTACGTCAAGGGCGGACAGATGCCGTTCGGCTACGAACTCAAAACATCAGAGCGCGTCGAGCTGTATCAGAAATTGATTCAGGAATATTTCGCAACCGACAATGCCCATCCGGGCATACTGAAATCGTGGCTCCTGAGTAAGCCTCAATAACATTAGTGCCCGAACAAAGATTGCCCGCTGACTTCATTGCCAGCGCCGTTGTCAAATTCACGTTAAAAAGCAGGAGCTACTAAAATGCCCAAACTCTCCCCGTTCAGAGCATCATTCGCAAAGCTTTCACAGTCTCTCGCTCTGCTTCTCTTATTCGCTTTAGTCTTACAGGCGCAATCCGCCAGCAGCCGCAACGCCGCCGGGAATGCGGAACAAAAGACCGCGCGCTTTTTTGAGTCCATCAGAAAATCCCCGCCGCAGCAGTTAGCATTCCTCTTAAAAATGCCGAAGGGCGGCGACCTGCACAATCATCTTTCAGGTTCCGTTTACGCGGAGCGTTATATCGAGTGGGCTGCCGACAAGGGATTGTGCGTCAACCAGACGACGTTCGCGCTCGCGCAGCCTCCGTGCGATCAAGGCTCAGGGCAACTGCTCGCCACGTCGGCTCTCACGAACGGCGTGCTCTATCGCCAGATGATTGACGCTTGGTCAATGCGCTTCTGGCAATTTTCGGGGCAGAACGGGCACGACCATTTCTTCGATACGTTCGGCAAGTTCGGCGTGGCGACTTACGGGCAGACCGGACGCATGCTCGCGGACGCAGTCCAGCGCGCAGCCAGAGGCAACGTCAGCTATCTCGAACTGATGCTCACGCCAGACGGCGTTATGTCGAGCCAGCTCGGACAGAAAATCGGCTGGGACGGAAATTTTCAAGGCACTCTCGATAAGCTCAAGAGCGGCGGCATCGCTGATGCTGCGCTCACCGGCATCAAAGCCTTGCAGGAAGCGGAAGCCGAAAAAGACAAAGCCTTACAGTGCGGTACGCCGCAGGCTGACGCCGGATGCAACGTGACGATTCGATATATCGCGCAGGTCTCGCGCGGCGCGTCTCCGGGCGCGGTCTTCGCGCAGATGGTGACGGGCTTCGCGCTCTCGAACGATCCGACCTCAAAAGTCGTGGCCTTGAATTTAGTGCAGGCCGAGGACGCCCTCGTACCGATGCGCGATTTCACGCTGCACATGCAGATGCTAAACTTTCTGCGCCCGCTCTATCCGAAGGCGCACATCACGCTCCACGCGGGCGAACTCAGTCCCGGCATCGTCCCGCCCGAAGGCATGACCTTTCACATACGCGAATCCGTGATGATCGCAAAGGCTGAACGCATCGGCCACGGCGTTGACATCATGCACGAAACCGAGCCTTACGATTTATTGAGAGAGATGGCGCGACGCAATGTCCTCGTCGAGATTTGCCTGACGAGCAACGATGTCATCCTTGGCATCAGCGGCGAACAGCATCCGCTCGCCACATACATACAGTTCGGCGTGCCCGTCGCGCTCGCGACGGATGACGAAGGCGTCTCGCGCTCTGAGATTTCGCGCGAATATCTGAGAGCCGCAGAGGATCAGGGCTTGGGCTACGCGCAGCTTAAGACGATGGCGCGCAACAGTCTTCAATACTCATTCCTGCCGGGCGCGAGCCTCTGGAGTGATGCACGAAAATTTTCCCCTGCATCGCAATGCACTAGAGATGTTCAAACGATGAAGCTCAGCACCGACGGTTGTCGTCAATTCTTAGCTGGCAGCGAGAAGGCGCGTCTGCAATGGAAGATAGAAGAAGAGTTCAAAGCGTTCGAGAGCCAATATTAAGCGCGCATTGACGGCCTAAACAGAGAAGGATCGTTCCACACCCTGCGACATATTATATGAGCCTGATTGTATATTTTCTGCGACACGGGCAGACGGACTTGAGCCGCGAGAATAGTTTCTGCGGCTCAGGCTTAGACCCTGAGCTGACGCCCGACGGCCTTGAGATGGCGCGTGCTTTCGCCGACGCCTACGCTTCAAAATCATGGAGCGCGATCTACTCAAGCCCTTTGCGGCGAACCGTCAGCACCGCTCGAACGCTCTGCGACGCTCTGGGGATGGAGATGCAAACGCGGGACGGCTTGAAAGAGATCGGATACGGCGCGTGGGAAGGGAAAACAAAAGAGGCCGTCGAGCGTGAGCATCACGACGATTACATACGCTGGCTCGCAGACCCCGCGTGGCATCCTCCGACCGGAGGCGAACTGGCGGTTATGATCGCGCGTCGCGGCCTCGAAGTGACGGAAGAGATAACGCAGCGATACACGGAAGGCAACGTCCTCGTCGTCTCTCACAAAACGACCATCCGCATCATCCTGTGCAGCCTGCTCGGCATTGACGTAGGCCGTTTCCGCTACCGCCTCGTCTGCCCCGTCGCCTCAGTCAGCATCATCGAATTCACACAGCAAGGCCCGCTCCTCCAGGCCCTCGCCGAGCGTTCTCATCTGAACGAACGCCTGAAGTTTCTGCCTGGCACTTAGCTCGACTTTATCCATTTTTAGAGCGCCAACATGCCGATGACATAAGTCTTTTATTTTCTTGCGCGAGCTTGTTTCGTTTAGACCTTGAAGTTATTTCTTCGCCTGCGAATGGAACGCTGTGTCGGGGATGTCAACATCGAACTTCACGTCTTTGACTTGCACGATGACATCGCCGTCCGAGATTGATTTCGTGACGGAGTGGAACGGCAGCATCACGCCTTCGACCGAACGGTAATCGCTGTAAGTCTCAGTGACGGGAGCTTCGAGGCCGCTCGAATCATTGGCCGAGTAGATGCTCACGCGTCTGAGGGGCAGAAAAGTTTTGGTCGAGATGTACATCGTGACGGGATTGCCCTCCTCAGGCTTCATCACCACGACATATGTATCCTCGTCGCCGACCTTGTCCATACGTTTGATCTCAACCGACTTGAAGAGAGTCTTCCAGTTGAGCAGCCCGTAAAAATCTGCGCCGAGCTTCGCGTTGGCTAACTGCTTTCCGGTCAGCTTCTCGGACGGAGTAAAGCTGGTGTCCTGACCTCCGCCCGCGCCGTCGAAGTAATCAAAGGTCGTCGCTATCTTCTTGCCGAGCGCCATGATGGTCGTGTTGCTCGCCTGCATGTTCGGAGCTTTGGATTGAATCGTGCCCTCGCCGCTCAGTCCCTGATGTATGAAATCAACTTCAAACTTCGTGACCATCGTGCTGTGTTTACGCAAGCTTTCACCGCCTGTGGCCGCGATGACTTTTGCCATCAATTCGTCAACCGGAATCGGCGATTCAAACTTCGACTCACGCTCGAAGGTAAAGACGCCTTCGGGCTGCGTGGCGACGACGGCGGAGACGTGCCCGGCAGCATCGCGCTTGACGTTCAGCCTGTACGAGTCAGGCAGCTCGCCGAGCGAAAACGTGCCTTTCTCTTTCTCCACCAGCGCGAGCGGCGGATTGCCCGGCGCAAGCAGCACAACCTTGCCGTCGCGTTCCGCAACTTCGATTACCGCCTTGCCATTCTGGATACGATAAGTCCCGATCAAATCCTTGGGCGGAACAGATTCCGTGACGAAGTCGTTCGGAGCCTTCTCCGTCTTCGCTTTCTCTTCGGCCTTCAAACGCTGTAGCACGAAATTACCCTGCGGCTGTTCGAGATAAATCTCTGTCTCCGTCGGATTCTCTTTGGACGGGCGGAAGGTCGCATAAAAACCTTCGAGGCCGGGATAGATAAGTTTGTAACGCTGGCCTCCGACATTTTCGAGCGTGTACTGAGGCTGGTTCGGCACGGTCATCAAGAGCTTGCCGTCCGCCATCGCCACCTCTATGTTCATGCCCGCTTCCACCAGTCTGTATGTGCCGGCGAATCCGGTCTGCGAGCCATTCGTCTCGCCCGTGGAAGCTTTGACGGTGGCTGTCGCCGGACTCTCAGGCTTGCCGACCAGATTCGACCAGATGGCTTCGCGCGCGTCATCTCCGAGCGGCGACGCGGTGATGTTCGTCAGCATCACAAACCCCAGATGTTGATCCGGCATCATGGCGACCTCCGCGTTAAAGCCGTCAATGTTGCCGCCGTGCTCGACTATCTTATGCCCGTTCCAGTCGCGCAGGAACCAGCCGAGGCCGTAAGTGATCTTGCCGCCGATCTTCATCTGCGTCGAAGTGAACTCGTTGAAATTCTTTTCCGAGATGAGCCGCTTGCCGCCGGCGACGCCGCCCGCGAGCATGAAGCGGAGCCATTGTGCCATGTCACGCGCGCTTGAGTTGATCGCGCCAGCCGGAGCAGCCGAGGGGATGTCGCGCATCGGCACGCGCCGGTTCTCTTTGGTGTCCGTGTTATAGGTGTAGCCGTAAGAGTAGTCGCGCGAGCTTTCCATCTCTTTGACGGAAAGGTTGCTGGCCTTCATGCCGAGCGGCTTGAAGATGCGTTCACGTATGAGGCTCTCCCATGATTTGCCCTGCGCGTGTGCGGCGACTTCGCCCGCGACCGTGAACATGACGTTCTGATATTGAAACTTCTCGCGGAACTTGGCGGTCGGATGCGCGAGACCTGCGACGCGTATCACCTCTTCGCGCGAGAGCGTGCCGATGGCTAAAGCGAGGTCTGTGCGATTGAGGCCGGAGCTGTGCGAGAGCAGGTCTCGAATCGTAATCTTCGCATCCGCCTCCGGATCATAGAGCTTGAAGTACGGGAGATATTTTTTCGGAGAATCGTCGAGCGAGAGCTTGCCCTCGTCCGCGCTCATCAAGACCGTCAAGGCCGTGAATGCTTTGGTCGAGGAGCCGATGGCGAAGAGCGTGTCGGGCGTCACCGCGACCTTCTTCTCCAAATCTTTGAAGCCAAGTCCCTTCATATAAATAACGTGATCATCCTTGACGATGACGAGCGACATGCCCGGCACGCCGTACTGTGTGCGCTTCGCGTCGAGCGTCTTTTCTATAGCCGCCAAGCGCGCCTCCATCTCCGGCGAAGCCGAAGCGGTTTGCGCTTTCGCTGATGCCGCAGGGGTTTGCGCCAGAGCGGAAAAAGGTGCGGCGGCGACGGCAAAAATCAGAGTTAAAACCCGTATGAAGTTCAGAAAACGTCTCGATGACATATGGATAATCTCTCCTGAATGTTGATGGAATTGTAAGGAAGTCTCTTTCACGAATAATCTCAGACTGACGACAAAACCTGTGCTCAGAGCTTCCTATTACGTTAAAATGTGACGAAAGGTTTAACTGTTCCTTGATACGTGCCTCGAAAGTCCCCAAACCGTCACCAGATCATAAGGACACGCGCGCGGCCTTATTCTCGGGATGGCCGCGCCTCGATTCCAGTGAGGAGAACGTAAGACTTTTTAAGTTTGAATCACAAACCCTAAAAGCTGCGCTCACGGCGCAACTTCCACCCACACCTTTAAGGAGATTCGTGATGAACAAATTACGCTTTACCTTGAACTTTCTCGCAGTTCTAATTTTCGCTCTCACCTGTGCCTCGTTCTCGCAGGCGCAAACACGCACATGGGTGTCGGGCGTCGGGGACGACCTCAACCCGTGCAGCCGCACCGCGCCCTGTAAGACTTTCTCCAAAGCTTTTTCCGTCACCGCCGCCAGCGGAGAGATCAACGCGATAGACGCAGGTGGTTATGGAACGCTGAGCATCACCAAATCAATGACCATCGACGGGGGAGAATCGTACTCGTCGGTGCTGGCTGCCGGAACCACCGGCTTCATCGTCAACGCTCCCGGCGCGCACGTG
>CAXTPS010000008.1:0-17863 GCA_964246305.1 uncultured Pyrinomonadaceae bacterium | reverse complement strand
ACCACCGGCTTCATCGTCAACGCTCCCGGCGCGCACGTGATTCTTCGCAACATCTCGATAGACGGAGCGGGTACCGGGATTGACGGCATACGCGTGCTGCAAGCCGCTTCAGTGCTGGTCGAGAATGTGCAGATTTTCGGCTTCACCCAACAGGGCATAGACTGGGCGCCCACGACTGCCGATGGATTTCTGACAGTCAAGAATGTGAGCGTCACGCAATGCACGGGAGGCGGCATCTCGGTCGTCAACACCTCCGGTTTCGGTCGCGTGTCGGTTGAAAATTCCACCTTCCATCGAGGCGAATTCGGCGTCAGAGCCGGTGGCTTCGGCCTCGTGACTGTAACCGACTGCGTCGCAGACGGAGCCACCGACGGCTTTCTGGCGAACGGAGCTAATTCACAATTGAACCTTGAGCGTTGTGTCTCGACTAATAATACAAATGGTGTAAAAGTGGACGGGGGCGGGGCAGCGCGCATCTCGAATTGCAACATCAGCACGAACACCACGAATGGATTGAGAATCATTTCGGGGATCATCGAGACGTATGGCAACAACATGATTCGCGGCAACCCGGCCAATGACGCTTCCACGGCTGTCGCACCGAGTTAAGCTCTTTCGACCTCAAACCTGCTCGCTGGAGAAGCAGGCCACTCGGCGCAAAGGCGCGAAGGAGAAATGTTTTCCTTCGCGCCTTTGACGCATTGATTGACCGAATTGCCTTAATGACTTCTGCAAGCAAATCAGGGTAACGCGCCGTTACTTCTTCGTATCCGTGCTTGAAAGAATATCGAGCGGCGAGTCTCATCCGTTCGTTCCCTTCGTTAACCATTCCATCGGGACTTGTACCACCTTCTCGCGCCCGGTTGGCTGATGCACAGGTTTTCCGAGCTGACGGTAACGAAGCCTGCCCGCGCCTAAGTCCTCAATCCGTTGATGCGCTATCTTGATGTACTCATCCTCTTTCTCGCATCCAAACGCGCGGCGTCTGTTTTTAGAGCAGCGAGCATGGCAGAGCCGACACCTGAAAACGGATCGAGCACCCAATCACCTTCATTAGTCAGAGCCAGCACACATCG
Organism: uncultured Pyrinomonadaceae bacterium; assembly: GCA_964246305.1. Taxonomy (GTDB): domain Bacteria; phylum Acidobacteriota; class Blastocatellia; order Pyrinomonadales; family Pyrinomonadaceae; genus JACMLC01. The sequence continues at coordinate 16,787 of CAXTPS010000008.1, read as the reverse complement.
CTCAACTAATTCAATCGGGAACTGGCATGGATGGATTGTCTTTTCCGGATGATTAGCTTTGACGTTAGGAATGTTCCAAAGCTGAGTTTCCCAATCATGAGCGACGATGCGCCAGATATCGGAGGGATTCTTGCCGAGCGGATTGCCTGACGGCTGACCTTTCTTATCGCCTTTAAAATGAGTCTTGCCGGGATATTTTGAAGGCACGCGAACCGGGTCTAAGTTGATGTATACGTGTCGCCCTTCGTGAACCAGAGCAGCGTTTCGTATCTCCCTGAAAAACGCTTCGAGGCATGAAGTCCATGCTCGAAATGCCAGATGATGCGATTGCGTAGCTTAAAACCATTTTCCTTAAACAGCCGGTAGTAGAAAATATCAAGCGGGAAAACTTCACCCTTCTCAACATAGTTTCCAACCTGCCAGCATAGCGAGCCTTCCGGTGAAAGCACGCGCGCCAGTTCGTTAGTAATCGGGTTCAGCGCGGCAAGATAATCGGTCAGGTCTATCGCTTTCTCGTAAGCCTTGCCGATGTTGTAGGGCGGCGAGGTGATAATCAGCTTTGCAAAACCTTCAGGCAACCCGCGTAATGTTTGCAGGCAATCTCCCGGCGCAATCACGGCTTCGGCATTCGGATCAAATTCTGACGCAACATCAGGTTTCCAAAACGTGCCGTTGGCTTCTACCATTTCTCATCGACCTTTTGCCTTTTACCTTATTCGACGACCCACGTGTCGCCGCTATTGATCAGTTTCTCAAGGCTGCCCGCGCCCTGCTTGAGGATCGCGGCTTGAATCTGGTCGGACATCATGTCTTCGTAAGTAGCACGTTCGACGGCGCGGAAGATGCCGACGGGTTGCGGGAAATCCGTGCCTTCTCGAAACTCCATGCGCGCGAGCATGAAGGCGACCGAAGGGTCTTGCAGGTAGATGTCATGCACGAGCAGGTCAGCTTCCGTGATGCCATTCTCGCCTAAGCGGACGACTTCCGGGTGCGCGCCGTTCATGCGTATGCCTTTGTCGCGGTCTTTGCCGAAGACCATCGGCTTGCCGTGCTCAAGGTACAGCACGCGGTCTGAGCGCACGCTTCTGTCCGCGAAGCTATCGAACGCTTTATCATTGAAGATGTTGCAGTTCTGATAGACTTCCAGGAAAGAGACGCCCTTGTGCCGCGCGGCAGCTTCGACCATCGAGCCGAGATGCTTGACATCTATGTCAATCGAGCGCGCGACGAAGGTTGATTCCGAAGCGATGGCGAGCGAGAGCGGATTGATCGGGTAATCAATCGTGCCCATCGGCGTTGACTTGGTCTGCTTGCCGAACTCGGAGGTCGGGCTGTACTGCCCTTTCGTCAGGCCGTAGATGCGATTGTTGAAGAGTATGTAATTCAGGTCGAGATTACGGCGAATCGCGTGTATGAAATGGTTGCCACCGATTGATAGCGCATCGCCGTCGCCCGTGATGACCCACACGCTGAGGTCTGGATTCGACGCCTTGATGCCGGTCGCCACCGCCGGAGCGCGTCCGTGAATCGAGTGAAAGCCGTAGGTGTTCATGTAGTAAGGAAAGCGCGACGAGCAGCCGATGCCTGAGACGAAGACGATCTTCTCGCGCGGGATGCCAAGCTCCGGCATCACCTTCTGCACGTTATTCAAAATCGCGTAATCGCCGCAGCCCGGACACCAGCGCACTTCCTGCCCCGACACGAAATCCGCTTTCGTCAATTTCGCGGGCGGCGGCGCAACCTTGCCAGCCACGACCGAACCCGGCTCGCTCTCGGGCGACGGGCCGCTGCCCGAGACGTTGCCCGTGATGCCTTCAACCCCTGCATCGAGCATCGCCTGCCCTTCCGCAAGCAGCTCTTCGACCTTGTGATCTTCTTTGCCGTTCCCGTTTGTCCCGTTACCATTAGTCGTCATTTTTGTTCCTCAACCTTTTGCGGCTTGCCGCAATCATAAATCTCGAAGTTCACGTCATTAGAGTAAACAGAATCCAATGCCGTCTCTAAAGTATAAGTGCCAGCTTCCCGAAAGAAATCAAAGTCGAGAGGGAATTCATGTGTACTCTGATAACTCATGCCGGGAGACAAGACAAGCTTCTTTTCTCTGCTTCCGCCTCCTCGACCTATCCCGCCGCCGTGATTGATTCCCATTCCGCCACCTGTATCATTATCTGGATAAGTATAGGAGAACTGCATCCACATTCTAGCTTCACTTATCTCGACATCCGTCTGGCTGATATTCGTCACTTCCAGTCGCAGCACGAGAGGCGAGCCAATGCAGAGCGCAGGCGTGTTGGTGCTGAGCTTAAGTTCCAGCGACGCTCTAGCTTCTACTTCGTCTTTGCTTTGAGCAAACGCAGTGATTGATAAAAGCGAAGCTAAAACGACAAGCAGAATTATCCGGCTATGCAATCTGATGTTCATATGCTTGCCTTAACACGCTTCATGCACCGAACGTGACTCATTAGTTGTAGCAGGCGAGATCATCTATAAATACTCTTCCACCTTCTGCATAATCTCGCGTATCTGGAACGGGCGGCCTTTGACTTTCGAGAAGGCGACGGCGTCTATGAGATAACGCGCGCGAATCATTGTGCAGAGCTGGCCCAGATTCATCTCCGGCACGATGACCGTTTCAAAGCTGCTTAAAACTTCGCCCAGGTTTTTGGGGAACGGATTGAGGTGGCGCAGGTGCGCGCTCGAAACGGACTTGCCTTCGCGCTGCAACTTCTCGACCGCGGAAGTGATCGAGCCGTAGGTCGAACCCCAGCCTAAGACGAGAACTTTGCCCGTCGGCTCGCCGAAGATTTCGACCGGCGGAATATCGTTGGCCGCGCGCTCAACCTTCTCCTGACGGAGCCTGACCATGAAGTGGTGGTTCTCAGGGTCGTAATTGACGTTGCCCGTGAGGTGTTCTTTCTCGATTCCGCCGATGCGATGTTCGAGGCCGGGCGTGCCGGGTATCGCGTAAGGCCGCGACAGAGTCTCTTCGTCGCGCCCGTAAGGCATGAAGCCGGTCGGCTCGGTCGTGAAGTCAATCCTGATTTCGGGCAAATCATCTATCGCCGGCACGCGCCACGGTTCCGCGCCGTTGGCGAGATAGCCGTCCGAAAGATAAAAGACGGGCGACATGTATTTGAAGGCGAGCCGCACGGCTTCGACCGCCATGTGGAAGCAGTCGCCGGGCGTGGCGGGCGCGAGCACAATCGCGGGGCACTCGCCGTTGCGTCCCCAGACGGCCTGAAAGAGGTCTGCCTGCTCGGTCTTGGTCGGCAGGCCGGTCGAAGGGCCGCCGCGCTGCACGTTGATGATGACGAGCGGAAGCTCTGTCATCACCGCGAGGCCGATAGCTTCCTGCTTCAAGGCGACGCCGGGGCCGGATGTTCCGGTGAGTCCGATGTGTCCGGCGAAGCTCGCGCCGATGGCGGCGCAGACCGCAGCTATCTCGTCTTCTGCCTGAAAAGTTTTGACGCCGAAATTTTTGTGGCGCGACAGCTCGTGCAAAATATCGGAGGCGGGCGTTATCGGGTACGAACCGTAAAAGAGCGGGCGACCGGAGAGTTGAGACGCGGCGACAAAGCCTATCGCGGTGGCTTCATTGCCGGTTATCTTGCGATACTTGCCGGGAGTGATAGAGGCTTTTCTGACTGTGAAATGCGTCGTGAAGACTTCAGTCGTGTCGGCAAAGTTGTAGCCGGTCTTCAAGACTATCTCGTTGGCTTTGGCAATCTCAGGCTTCCTGGAAAATTTACTGCGAATCCAGTTGAGCGTGGCGTCCATCGGGCGGTCGTAGAGCCAGTAGAGCACGCCGAGCGCGAAGAAGTTTTTGCAGCGATCCATCTCCTTGCGCGACATCTGAACCTGATCCTTGAGCGCGTTCATGTTGAGCGTCGTGATCGGTAGTTGATGCACGCGATAGCCCACGAGCGAGCCGTCTTCGAGAGGATTCGTCTCGTATGCGGCCTTCTTCAGATTCTCTTTCGTGAACTCGTCGGAGTTGATTATCAGAGTCCCGCCTTCTTCCAAATCCGGGAGGTTGACTTTCAAAGCCGCCGGGTTCATCGCCACCAGCACATTCGGTTGATCGCCGGGCGTGCGTATATCCTGACTCGAAAAGTTGAGCTGAAAACCGCTGACGCCCGGCAGGCTCCCGGCAGGAGCGCGTATCTCAGCCGGAAAGTCTGGCAGCGTCGAGATGTCATTGCCGAGGACGGCGGACGTGTTCGTGAACTGCGTGCCCGTCAACTGCATGCCGTCGCCGGAATCGCCCGCAAAGCGAATCGTGACGGTTTCGAGTTCTTCAAAATTTTTCTCCGTCTGATTGACAGGCGGTTCGATGACTGTGCTCATGTATTTAATCTCTGCCCTTCGCTGTTGGGATGCTTAATGAGAATGATGGTTGGTAATTGCCCAAAATCTTTAACTGGCCTTTGTCGTCTTGGTTGCCCTGCGCCGGAAGCAGGGTTGCTCGCGGCGTTGAAGTTTTGCCTTCGCTCTCTGAAACGAATTGTATAACGAAGAAGCTAAAAGTATAAAGCGACGGCACAGATTTATGTCGCGCAAGCAAAGAAATGCGGAATGCGGATTTCGGATTGCGGAATGAAGAAAGCGTGCGAGCTTGTCTTTTAATCCGCATTCCGAAATCCGCATTCCGCATTTCGCTTGTCCTGCTATGTTTCAATCGAAAACATGACGCCTCCTACCTGACATACGCTGAAACACAATCGCTCGCACGCTCGCCGCACGCTCGTGCCGAAAGCTCCGTCAATCGAGTGTTTGTGCTGTCAGACGCTCTGGGCACGATGGTTGCAAATGAATTAACCGGAACAGAGGCGCTTAATAAATTGCCATAAAGGTATCAGGGGTGAATATCGCTATGGCAAGGAACGAGCAAGGGGAGGGGCGAAGCGGGCGCATTGCCTTTTAAGCAGTGCGTTCGCCTTACGCACTTAAAATCCTCCAAAACTTTTCACTGAATATCACAACGTGCTGGCCTTGCTCCGTCCGCACAAAATAATAATTTGCAAAGAGGAATTTATAAGATGTTGAGCAAAGGGAAGCGATTCTGCCTTACGTGTGTCGCGGTGGCGGTTTTTTGTTTGTCGTTCAGTGGCAGGCTCGCCACTATGCAGCAGGCAGATGTGCAGCGTGCGGATTCGGATGCTCCGCCTGTCGCGTCCGCGCCTGCCGCAGGAATTCAATTACAGCCGCAAATCGCTAAGGGCGCGAATTCGTCGCTCGCGGTTTGGGCTGATAGAAGAACTGTTCTCGGTCGTTACGTGCCGGACGACAATGCCGGAATCGGCAGCGACACGGACATTTACGCGGCGCGTTACGACGCTGACGGGAATTTGATTGACGCCTCGCCGATTATCGTCAACGAAAATATTTATGAACAATATTATCCGCGCGTGGCGTGGAACGGGCAAAGCTGGCTTGTCGTCTGGATAACGAGACGCTTGACCAACCAGTTTGAATACGACTTGAAAGCCGTTCGCGTCGCGCCCGACGGCAGAGTTCTCGATGCGATTCCGATTAACCTGACTGCCGGACAAATTTCCCCCGCCAATTATATTAATGTTTCGAGCGACGGCTCGAATTTTGTCGTTGTTTGGGGAAGCGGCGGCAATCAATCAACCATCAACGCTTCGCGTATCGCGGCAAACGGCACGCTGCTCGATGTGACCCCGAAAATTCTTTTTACGGACACGAATTTTACCGCGCCTTTTCAGGCTGATATTGCTTTTGCCAACAATCAATTTCTGGTCGTGTGGGAAACCACCAACAACAATAATGCTATTCGCGCCCGCAGATTCGATATGAACTTAGACCCGCTCGGCTCCGAAATCGCTTTCGGTTCGGGAGGCGCGAATTCGCCGCGCGTCGCCACTGACGGGACGAACTTTCTGGTTGCGTGGCGCGAGCAGCGCTTCACTTATAACGAGATGTTCGCCGCTAGAATTTCCGCTGCCGGGCAGAATTTAGACCCGAACGGAATCAAGCTTTACGGTGATTTGAACGATTATATTTTGCAGTTTTACACAGCGGTCGCGTGGGACGGAAACGCTTACGTGGTCGCTTCGCACAGAGGCGATTCGGGGCAGGCCGGACAGATTTCCGTTTCGCGTGTTTCCAACACGGGAACGGTTTTGACTCCGGCTCCGTTGCTTGTCGGGAGCAATTACTCGTCTCAACCGGCAGTCGCCGCGCTGGCGAACGGCGGCGTGAAACTTCTCTGGGTTGATAAATTTTTGAGTGCGGACGGAGATATATTTTCCGCCACGATTACGAATAACACCGTCGGAACGGCTGCGCCAGCGAGCTTAGCCGGGCCGCGCGAAACGAACATTCGCTTTACCAAAACCGAAGCGGGAACTTTCGCTTACAGTTATCGAAGCACGGTTTCGGGCGCGTCGAGCGTCTACCTGCAAAGGCTCGCCGCAGACGGCAATCAAATCGGCGCGCCGACTCTGGTCGTGCAAGGTGCGGAAGCGATTACGAATCCGTCGGTGGCGTGGAACGGTTCGGTTTATTTAGTCGTCTGGGAATTAGATACGCAGATTTATGGTCGGCGCGTCGCGGCTGACGGGACAGTCATTGGCGATGCGTTTCCGATTATGATCGGCAACACGCCGGATGTCGCCGCGCTCGGCTCGCAGTTTTTAGTTGTCGTTTCATTCCCGGAAACTTCGGAGATTCGCAACACACGAGCCGTGCGCGTTGACGGCAATGGAACGGTTCTCGGCACGCCGGTTAAAATCGGCAGCAACTTCGATCTGCGTCCGCGTGTTCGCGCCTTCGCTACGCGCTGGCTGGTCGTGTGGGAACAGGATATTTCGCACGACAATACAAACTCGACCATCATCGCGGCATTCGTCGAAGCGGACGGCACATCGCCGGGCAGATTTGCAGTCAGTAATTCGTTCTCCGATGCGCCGCATCTGGCGATTGGCGGCGACACGGCGCTCGTCGTCTGGCAAAACAGCAATAAAATTTACGGTCGTCGCGTCAAAAATGACGGCACGATTTTAGGCAACATTTTTCTTGTCGCGCAATCAACGCGAACGCTTTACGCTCCTGCCGCAGCATGGGACGGCTCGCGTTTCGTCGTCACTTTCGCCGATTCGCGCAACAGCACGATGCTTCCGCCCGCGGACATCTGGGCGACGCTCGTCGGTCTGGACGGCAGTCTTTTAACGCCCGCGCAATTTCCGGTCGCGGCTTCGCCTCTGCCGGAAGAGATGCCGTCGGTCGAAGCGGCGAACGGCGTAACCACTTTCGGCTACTCACAGTTTGACGACCGCGCGCCATATACGAGCTACCGCGTTCGCTTGCGAAGATTTCCCTTTGACACGAATTACAATGTGTCTGTCACGCCGTATCAGCGGCAAATCGCTCCCGGCGGAACAACGACATACACCGTTACCGTCAACCCGCAGAATAATTTTAGCGGCGAAGTTTCGTTGAGCGTTTACGGTTTGCCGGACGGCGCGACGGCGGCGATTGATCCGGCGACGATTACCGGAAGCGGCTCTGCGACTTTGACCGTGACGACTTCAAACACCACGCCCGAAAATATTTATCGTTTGACGATTACGGCGACCAGCGGGGCGCAGCAGAGCACTGCCGAAGCGATTTTATTTGTTGACTCCAATCCGCCGCCGGTCGGTTACGCGGTAACGGATTTGGGAACGCTCGGCGGAAATGGGAGCGCGGCTTACGACATCAACCAGAGCGGTCAAGTCGTCGGCTATGCACTCAACGCCGCGCAGCAACGCCGTGCATTTCTCTATACGAACGGGCAGATGCAGGACATCGGAACGCTGGGCGGTCAGACGGCCACGGCTTACGGCATCAGCGACACCGGAAAAGTCGCCGGAGTTTCCGGCATCAACGGCCTTGAAGATGCACGCGCATTTTTCTATGACGGCGCGACGATGCAAAATCTAGGCGTTTACCAGACGAACACCAGCGCGGATCGCAGCGCGGCTTTCGCCGTCAACAACGCAAATCAGATCGTCGGCGAATCGTCAGCCGTCAGTACCAGTCGTCTGGCCTTTATTTACCAGAATGGTTCGATGACGCTGGTCGGAAACCCTTTCGCTTTCGATTCGGCTTACGACATCAACAACGCTGGTAAGATTGTCGGCTCGAAATACGTCGGCGGCATCACCAAGTCTTATCTCATCGGCAGCGACAATGCCAGTCCGACTTTCATCGAACCGCTCGGCGGCAGAAACAGCTACGCACGCGCCGTCAACAATAACAATCAGGTGGTCGGCTCGGCGGATTATTCGATGAATAATGTCTTCCAGCACGCATTCCTTTACAGCAACGGGCAACTGCGCGACATCAACGGACTCAACGCGCCGCAGAGTTTCGCTTACGGCATCAACGATGCCGGAATAGTTGTCGGCAATATCAATCTGACATCGTTCGGCGACCCGCGAGCTTTCATTTACGACGGCACGACGATGCGGAATTTGAATTCGCTGATTCCGCAAAATTCCGGCTGGGTTTTGCAGGAAGCACGCGCCATTAACAACGACGGCCAGATCGTCGGCTCCGGTTTGATAAACAATCAAACGCACGCTTTTCTGCTCAGTGCGAGCGGCACGCAAAACACGCCGCCTTCGGTCAGAATAATAAGCCCCGCGACGAACAGGAATCTCAGCCAACCCGCTGCCATCACTATTAGCGCAGATGCTGCGGACACAGATGGAACAATCGTTCGCGTCGAGTTTTACGCCGACAATATTTTAATCGGCACGGCGACGAGCCAGCCGTATGCGATTTTGTGGTCGAGTGCGACTGCGAATCACACTTACACATTAACGGCGAAAGCGTTTGACAACGCGGGCGCAGTGACCGTTTCCGCGCCGGTTACGATAACCGTTGGCGCTTCGGCAAATGTGAGAACGCCATTCGATTTTGACGGCGACGGCAAAGCAGATGTCTCTGTCTTTCGTCCATCGAACGGCACTTGGTACTTGCAACAGAGCGCGGGCGGATTTGCCGCGGCTCAATTCGGTCTCGCAGCAGATAAGCTAGCGCCCGCGGACTATGACGGCGACGGCAAGACAGACATCGCTGTCTTCCGCGACGGCGCGTGGTACTTGCAGCAGAGCAGCGACGGATTCCGCGCAGTACAGTTCGGCACAAGCGGCGACGTGCCGCAGCCCGGAGATTATGACGGCGACGGCAAAGCGGATATCGCAGTCTTCCGTCCTTCAAACGGCGCGTGGTACATGCTCGGAAGTCTCAACGGCTTTACTCAATTACAGTTCGGACAAAACGGCGACCAGCCCGTCGCAGCCGATTTCGACGGCGACGGCAAGTACGATGCGGCAGTCTACAGAGCTGGCTCGTGGTACGTCCTCGGCAGCCGTGACGGTTTCGCCGCGCAACAATTCGGCGTGACGACGGACGTTCCTGTGGTCGGCGATTATGACGGAGACGGGAAGGCTGACTACGCAGTCTTTCGAAGCGGCGTTTGGTATCAACAGCGCAGCCGCGACGGCTTTCAGGGAATCCAGTTCGGCATAAGCAGCGACGTTCCCGCGCCGGGCGATTATGACGGCGACGGTAAAACTGATGTCGCAGTTTTCAGGAGCGGCAACTGGTATATACAAAGCGGCGCGAACGGCTTGACGAGCATACAGTTCGGAGTATCCAGCGATGTGCCCGCGCCCTCGTCTTACTTGTTGAGGTGAGCCGGAGAAGCTATAGCCACGGCGAGCCGTAAGCTGAATTTTAAAGTTGCGGCTCGCTTCGTTATGAGGCACGGCAAAGTGAAAGCTTCTCACTTGCTCCCACCACAGATATCAAGATTAGAGTTTTAAAAGGGCAGAGGTTTTATATGCAGTTCAAAAGTTCAGCTCGCATCCGTTTCATCAGCCTCGCTATCATCACAGGCTGCTTGATAATTCCTGCGGCGAGCATTCGCGCGCAGGGACTCCCGTCATTGTTCGATTCGCCGTGGCGCGGGTTCGACACCGGAATCTTCGGTAATGGTTTCGCGCCCGCTTCGTTTGCGACGGGCGATCTGGACGGAGACGGCGACGCGGACGTGCTGGTCGGCGATAGCTTCGCGGGCGGTTTCGAGAACGGCGGCACGGGCGTTTCGATTCTTAAAAATAACGGCGATAAGACTTTCGCTACGCCCGTTTATTATCCACTGGCGCAGGGGCAGACGGTCGGCGAAGTCGCTCTTTCGGATTTCGACGCGGACGGCGACCTCGATGCCTTCGCCACCGTTCGCGGCAACTTTGACCAGATGACCAAAATCCGCGTCTGGCGCAACAACGGTAATGGAACGCTCGCAACGTCAATCGAATTCCAGACCGGACAAGGCCCGACAGCACTCATCATCACGGATTTTACCGGCGACGGCAAAGCGGATGTGGCGACTGCAAATTACGGCGGCGGCGGTTCGCTTTCATTGCTCAAGCATAACGGGCAGACGGGAGCCGCCGCGGGTTTTCTCGCTCCCACAACTTTCAGCACGGGACTGAGCGCGGAAAAAATAGCGGCGGCGGATGTCAACGGCGACGGCAAACTGGATATCGCCGTCGGCGGCTCCAACTTAAACACGGGAATCGTCTCCATCTCGACTATGTTGAATGACGGCGCGGGCAATTTCGCTTCGCCTGTAGCCTACGATGCTGCGCCCGGCGCGCGGCTGAGTTCAAACGCGGTCGCGCTTCGTGACCTTGATAACGACGGCGACGCGGATTTAATCGGCGGCGGAACTTACAGCGCCGGTTCAAGCGATTACGGCGCGCTCACGATTCGTCGCAATAACGGAAGCGGCGTGTTCGGAGTCGCAGAAGTTTATCAATTCGATAATTTCACTCCTCATCCGAAGGATTTGACGACGGGTGACCTCAACGGCGACGGCTTCGCGGACGTGATCGCAGCCGTCCCTTCAGGGCGTGCGTCCGAAGGTTACGTGACGCTTTTGAGCAACGGCGCGGGCGGTTTTCAAACTCCGAAATATTACGAAGGCTCGCAGCAAACTTTCGACGTAGCTGCGCTCGATATTGATGGCGACGGCGACCTTGACGTGTTGACGCTGGCAAACTCTTCTGCGGCGATTACGGTTCACGAAAATTCGGGCAACGGCGTGTTCCGCGTGCTGCCGCGTTACGAGGTTGCTTCTCTATCTGATGCGGTCGAAAGCGCGGACATTGACCACGACGGCGACGTTGACATCGTGGTCAACGGCGAAGTTGACATAGCTTCTAACGCTGCCGTGGTGAAGATTCTGAAGAACAACGGCGACGGCACATTCGCGCCCGCCACCTCTTACACGCCGCCGCGTAACTTTGCGGACATGAAGCTGCGCGACCTCAACGGTGACGGCTTTGTTGACCTGCTCTTCGCGCCGGACGGAAATTACCCGTCGTATCACATCGGCACTGCGCTCAATAACGGCGACGGCAGCTTCGCGCCGACTGTCGTGCGACAGCTCTTCGCCAGCGGCGAAGGCTCGATTGACGCTTTCGATTTCGACTCAGACGGCGACCGCGACATCATTTTCGTCGAAGAGGAAACCAGCCCCGGCGTCGGTGCGAGAATTTTTATTTTACGCAACGACGGCAATCAAAACTTTTTCCAGATGCCGAATCTCAACCCGCCGGGCTTGCCGCACGGCCTAGCCATCGCAGACGCTACAGGCGACGGTAAAGCCGACATCATCACGGCGGTTTCCGGCTCGATGGAAGTTTTTCCCGGCAATGGCGATTTAACTTTCGGCGCAGTGATTCTCAGCACGTCAGAGCCTTACAAGTTTACGACCGCCGATTTCAACCACGACGGTAAGATTGACGTTGGGATGATTATGCAGCAGCCGTCCTTCGGCACTGACACGATTGCGACCGCGCTCGGCAACGGCAACGGAACCTTTCAGGCCATTCGGACGCAGACAGGTTCGAGCGTCCTTGAGAATCTACGCATCAGCGCTGATCTTGAGGCTGCCGACTTCAACGGCGATGGCAATATCGACCTGTTGACTTTCAACTACGCTTCAAACGATGTTTCACTTTTCCTGAACAACGGCGACGGCTCGCTCCGCCCGCACCAGCGTTACGGCATCGGCAATACGCCGATTCTAGGCACGGTCGCGGATTTCAACCGGGACGGCAAACTCGACATCGCCGCCGCCATCGGACTGCCGCCGAGTGGTCTGCACAATGCTATCGTCGTGCTGCGCAACACGTCTGTGAGGGCTGGAAAAAACCTTTTCGATTTTGACGGAGACGGCAAAGCTGACCTCGGAGTCTTCCGTCAGGGAGCATGGTACTTGCAGCAGAGCACGAGCGGCTTCAAGGCTGTGCAGTTCGGCCTCGCAACGGACGCGCCCGTGCCCGGCGATTATGATGGAGACGGCAAAGCTGACATCGCTGTCTGGCGTTCGTCGAGCGGCAGTTGGTACATCCTGCAAAGCTCTGACGGCGCAGTGCACTCTGAGGCTTTCGGCACGAACGGCGACCTGCCTATCGCCGGAGACTTTGACGGAGACGGGCGCGGCGACCTCTGCGTCTTTCGCCAGTCGAGCGGCGTCTGGTACATACAGCAAAGCACTGCCGGATTCCGCGCGGAGCAATTCGGAGCGACCGGCGATGTTCCGTTGCCCGGAGATTTCGACGGCGACGGCAAGAGCGACCTCGCAGTCTTTCGCGGCGGCGCGTGGTACATACGGCAAAGCGCCGCCGGATTCCGCGCGGAGCAGTTCGGCATCGGCACGGATGCGGCAGTGCCCGGCGATTACGATGGAGATGGAAAGACAGACCTCGCGGTCTTTCGCACGGGCGGCAACTGGTACATCCGTCGCAGCTCAGACAATGGTTTCAGCGCGCAGCAGTGGGGACTCGGCAGCGACGTTGCGGCGGCGGGTGATTATGACGGCGACGGCAAAACTGATGTCACAGTCTTTCGCCCTTCAAACGGAACTTGGTACATCCTGCAAAGCTCTAACGCAGCATTTCGCAGCGAGGCGTTCGGACAGAGCGGAGATATAGCTATCTCTTCAGCTTTCGTCCGCTAACAAAACCGGAGACTCAATTTCTTCTTTGCGCCTTTGCGTGAGAATAGTTTCGCGCAAAGGCGCAAAGCCGCAAAGAAAACTGTTTGACTTTAACCCCGCACCTCTTCATACGGCGACATCTGCGCGAGGCGGTTGATGATGCCGGGCAGCACTTCGAGCGTGTGCGCGATCTCTTCCTGAGTGTTATAGCGTCCGAGCGAAAAACGAATCGAGCCTTGCGCCGCTGTGTAGGGCACGTTCATCGCGCGCAGAGTCGGAGAAGAGACGTGCGCGCCCGAGTTGCAGGCCGAGCCGGTCGAGACGTAAATTCCCAATTCATCGAGATGAGCCAAAATGCTCTCGCCTTCTATGTACTCAAAAGAGATATTCGCTGTATTCGGCAAACGCCGCTCACGCTCCGCCGCTCCATTCAGGCGCGTGTGCGGAATTTTATTTAAAATACCGTCTTCCAGCTCATCGCGCAGGCGGCGTATGCGTTCGTGCGCGTCAGAGAGTTTTGCCAGCTCGCAAGCCTCGCCGAGCGCGACGATATACGGCACGGCGGAAGTTCCGGCGCGGCGTCCGCCCTCCTGTTTGCCGCCGATGATGAGCGGCGCGAGCTGCGTCCCCTCTTTTATATAAAGCGCGCCGATGCCCGCCGGAGCATAGAGCTTGTGTCCTGAGATGGCTAACAGGTCAATCTCCGTTTTGCTCACGTCAATCGGAATCTTGCCAGCCGCCTGCACCGCGTCAACGTGAAAGAGAGCCTCCGAATTTTCATGCACGACACGACCAATCTCATCAATCGGGAAGAGCACGCCCGTCTCGTTATTCGCCAGCATCACTGAGACCACAGCCGTGTCCGGGCGAAGCGCGGCGCGCAAGTCTTCGAGCTTGAGCAACCCTCCTTCGTCAACCTCAAGCCACGTCACTTCGTAACCGCCCTGTTCAAGCCGCTCGCACAAATTTCTGACGGCTTCATGCTCGACGCGTGTCGTGATGATGTGACGCTTGCCCGGCCTCGCTTCGAGCGCGCCGCGCAAAGCCCAGTTGTCGGATTCGGAGCCGCACGAGGTGAAAAATATTTCGCCCGTCCCGTTCGCTCCAAGAAGTTCTGCGACCTGCTCCCGCGCACGCTCAATCGCCGCGCGCATACGCTTGCCGAGCGTGTGCGCCGAAGACGGATTGCCGTAAAGGTCTGTCAGAAAGGGGCGCATCGCCTCGAAGACTTCCGGCGCGACCCGCGTCGTCGCGTTGTTGTCAAGATAGATTTCGTTCATAAAGATGTTCTTTGTGCTTTGTGCTTTGTACTTTGGTCTTTGATTTGTGCTTTTCAATCGTCTCTCTGAAATTCATAAGTCAACTGACCAAACACATGCAAAGGCCAAAGTACAAAGTCCAAGAGATTTATTCTCGCAATTTCACCACTCTCCAGTAGACATCGAGTATATCTTCAATCAACGGATGACACGAACCGCAGCCGCCGCCAGCGTTGCACGCGCCTGTGACTTGTTCGACGGTGTGTAGCGAGGCTGATTCGATGACGCGCTCGATGGCCTGTTCGGAGACGCCGAAGCAGGTGCAGATGAGAGCCTCATCGCCGTTCCATTCCGTCTGCGAAGAGGTGCGATAAGCCGTTATCGCCGCGCCGAAAGCATCGCGGCACAACGTCGCGCAATGCTGCTTCTCAAACGAAAATTCTCCGAGCTGCTCCGTGATGATGCTCTCCAAAAGCGTCGGAAGAGTGGTCGCTTCCGCTATCGTGATGTCGTCTAAAATTTCTGTCAGCACGGAGGCCGCCGCGATGAGATAGCCACAGCCCGCAGCTCTGAACTTTGCTTCTGTGATTTTATGAGATGACGCGTCAACCCTGAGCGTCAGGCGCACCGTCGCCCCGCAGACGAGCGAACCCGTATTGCCAACAGCATTCGCTTCATACACCTCGCCTACGTTGCGCGGGCGCAGAAAATATTCGTTGATATGTTCCGGGTAAAAAGACAATCCTCTAGCCCCGTTCACCTCACCATAACTCGGTTGACGAATGTGCTATCATAAACGAGTTGTTTAGAACTCCCAATCTTTTGATCTGACTATTACACATTTCTTGAGCTACATATGACACAACTATCGGAACAGGCAGTGCTCGACGCTCTGCGGCAGATACAAGACCCGGACTTGCACAAGGACATCGTGACGCTCGGATTTATCCGTGACTTAAAAATAGAGGGCGGCGACGTGTCGTTTCGCATCGTGCTGACGACGCCTGCGTGTCCCGTCAAAGAGCAGATGGAAGACGCCGCGAAGGAGTTTGTCGGCGCGCTTCCCGGCGTCACTTCGGTGCGCGTGACGATGGATGCGGACGTACCGAAAGGTCGCGGCCTCGGAGAGAAGATTGCCGTCGAGGGCGTGCGTAATATCGTCGCCGTCTCATCCGGCAAGGGCGGCGTCGGAAAATCCACGGTCGCGGTCAATCTAGCCGTCTCGCTCGCCTTGAACGGGGCGCGAGTCGGCCTGATGGACGCGGACGTGTACGGGCCGAACGTGCCGCTGATGCTCGGCGTGGGCAACGCCAGGCCGGAGGTCGAAGGGAATAAGCTCGTGCCGATTGAGGCTTACGGCGTGCGTCTGATGTCTATGGCTCTCTTGCAGCCGGGCGACAAGCCTATGATAGTTCGCGGGCCGATTTTGCATGGACTCGTCAAACAGTTTCTGACGGATGTGCTGTGGGGCGAGCTTGACTATCTCATCGTAGACATGCCGCCGGGGACGGGCGATGTGCAGTTGAGCCTCGCACAGCTTGTGCCTGTGCAGGGCGCAGTGCTGGTCACGACGCCGCAGGAGGTCGCGGTGATGGACGTGCGCCGCGCTCTACGCATGTTCGAGACAGTGGCCGTGCCTGTGCTCGGCGTGGTCGAGAACATGAGCTACTTCATCGCGCCCGATACCGGCAACCGCTATGACATCTTCGGCAAGGGCGGCGGCGAGAAACTCGCGGAGCAGTACGGCGTGCCTTTCCTCGGCGCAGTGCCGCTGGGAATGGAAGTCCGCGAGGGCGGTGACAAGGGCGTGCCAGTGGTTATCAGCCAGCCGGACTCGGCGCAGTCCGCTGCCTTCCGTCACGTGGCCGAAGAGGTGGCGCGGCAGGTCTCAATCGAAGCCATGAAACCGGAACTTGTCGTCTTGGGTAAAGCCAGATAATGTGGTAAAACAATAAGTGAGTTTTAGGTTTGCGATTTTGCATCTAATGATGGCTGATAGGTTCATTATCGAATCGCAAACGGCAATTTAACTGAGGATGATTTTTCATAGGAGAACTAAATAAAATGTCTGCTACAACAACTACGACTGCGCCGCAAACAACCACGATGGCTCCGCCGATGACGATGGAAGTCACCGAAACGGCGGCGGCTGAAATCAAAAAATTTATGGAAGCCGAAGAGGGCTTGCCTGAGACCTCCGGCCTCAGAGTGCGCGTCGTTCCCGGCGGCTGCTCGGGCTTTCAGTACAGCCTGAACATCGAAGAGGAATCGCGTCAGGGCGATCACATTATGAACGAGAACGGCGTGCGCCTCTTCGTAGACATGTTCAGCGCGCAATACTTGGACGGCGTCAGGATTGACTACGTGACGGGCGTGATGGGTTCGGGCTTTACTTTCACGAATCCGAACGCGACGGGCGGCTGTGGCTGTGGCTCTTCGTTCACCGCTTAAGTCAGGAAAATAATTTAAGAAAAAAGGTGGCGCGGCGCGCGCGCATTTAAATG
>CAXTPS010000007.1:55107-147971 GCA_964246305.1 uncultured Pyrinomonadaceae bacterium | reverse complement strand
TTTCGCCGGCGATGAAGGACGGGAGAGCGGTGTCGCAGTACATCAGAGTCGAGTATAATTTCAATATCTACTAACGGCTCAAGCGACAAATCGAATACGAGCGGGGAGAGAGATTAATAGTCTCTCTCCCTTTTTGTTTTGAATTCCATTTAGTATGACAAACAACTCTGCCGTCCACAGTTATAAATACATGACAGATTATTTGCACTGAATTTAGTTCATATTCCCACTCAATTTTGTTGACAAGTTTGTGAAACCTGTATATTGTGCCCGCCTACATTGTCAGCGGACGGGTCTTGCCCCAAAGCTTTACTTGGATCAACTGCCGTCAAATTCATTCGCAAACCGGAACTATTTAAGACTGAATGTGGTTTCCCCCATGCCGCGCATTGTCCCAGCTCTGAAGCCGCGCCACGGCTTTAGAGATTCAAGTGTGCCTGCCGGGAAATAACTTGTGCCATTAAAGCGAGCTGCATCAGCCCGCCCGCCGTTCAACTGTCGCTACACAGGATAACGGAATTTGCAATCTGTGCATGTCCTCAAGCTTGAGCGACAGACCCCACAAGTAATTGAATTTCTACAAGGAGCCAAAGAAGTATGAAAGCGTCAGCCAACCGTCTCTCTCCCCGGACAAATGCCAGCACTACTCATCACAATAGAAGAGGATTTATGAAGAAGTTAAAAGCCATCAAACATGTGCGTCTCCTCGTATTACTTCTTGCCTTATCCGTCATAACGATGGGCTATTCCGCAATTATGGTGAGACATGCGGGCGCGTCTCCGCAAGCTGCTCCTGTGAGGCAGAGCGAGCTGGTCGGACCCGTCACGGTGACCGCGACAGCCGGTACGACCGGGCCGACGGACTACACGACTTTGGGCGCGGCGTTTGCTGCTATTAACGCCGGAACGCATCAGGGCGCGATTACAATTGACATCGTTGCCAGTACGACGGAAACCGCCGCTAATGTTCTTAACGGCAGCGGCGCTGGCGCGGCTTCTTATACTTCTGTTTTAATTCGTCCGGCGAATGACGGCGTGACCATCGCGGGACCAACCGTCACGGGGCGCGGCCTCATCGAGTTGAACGGCGCGGATAATGTAACGATCGACGGCGACAATCCGAATTCAGCCGGAACAAACCGCAATCTGACAATTCAGAACACTGCGGTCAGCACCATCACCTATGCTCAGGTCATCCGCATCGCTCTGGCGGCCACCCTCGTCACGAGCGCGGATAACAACACTATCAAGAATCTTAATCTTCTCGGCCACGCGACGGGCAGGAACGCCGCTGCCAACACATCTACGACCGGCACTGAGAATGCCTCTTATGGCGTGCTCGCAACTGGCGGCGCATCAACGACCGATGCCACGGCTGCTCCTGCGGCAATCGCTTCCGTGACTACGGTCATCGGAGCCGGAGCGACGGCTACCAACCTGACAATTCAAAACAACAACATCACGACGTGCGCCAGAGCCGTTGCGATTCAAGGCTCCGCCGCGACGGTCTTTCCGGGCTTGCTGATTGAGAACAACTCGATTGGTAATGCGACGGCAGGCGCGGCGGATCAGGTTTACTCGATGGGCGTCACGGCGCAAGGCACCAACAACGCCATCATTCGTGGCAACACTGTCTATGTGGAGAGCTACGTCGGCACAGCAAACCGTGGTCTTGAGTTCGGTTCGATCAGTGCGACCGGCACGACAGCGCTGTTTGAGAAAAATAAAGTCCTGCGCGTCAGAAACAACAACGGCGGAACTTTCGGCGCATACGGCATTAACCTCGGCGGCGGAAACACGCACACCCTTCAGAACAATTTTGTGGTCGATGTGAGAAACGACCAGACCGCAGGCACGGGCGCATTCAGCACAACGTTCGGCGCGTTCGGCGTTCGTGTCGCCGCCGGCACCGGCCACAAGGTTTATCACAACTCGGTTCACCTGTTCGGCGTCCTGCCCGGCGCGACCAACACTGACTTGACCGTCGCGTTTGGCATCGTCAACACAGCCCAGACCGGCATGGATGTCAGAAACAACATCTTCTCAAACCAGTTGACGGGCGGTAACCAGACAGGCACTAATACGCGGCACGCAGTCCTTTTCCTGCCTTCGGGCGGGACGAGCGCGATGAATTTGACCATCAACAATAATGCGTATTATCAAGGGCCGAATACGACAGGCGCGTTGAGTCTGTTGGCGCAGGTCGGCACGACCGGCGGCACGGGTGAATATCTAGCCGCCAACTTTAATCCGGCAGCGACCACGCCCGCGACAAACCTGAGAGCCTATACCAGCACTTTGTCGGCGGCTGGCACAAACGATAACGCTTCCTTTGCCACGAGTTCTCCTCCCCCATTCACTTCCAACACGGATTTGCACATCCCGAACGGGACTGTGACGCGGCTCGAATCAGGCGGCGCGGCCGTCGGAGTGACGGTTGATATTGATAACGAGACGCGCAACGCTACAACTCCTGATATTGGCGCGGACGAGTTTGCCGGGACGTTGCCGCCCGCAAATGACATCGCGGCGACGGCGATTGTTGTTCCGGCTAATGGGGGCGCAGTCTTTAACGGCTCAACCGTGACGCCGCAAGCTTCCTTCTCAAACGTTGGAACAGCTACGCAAAGCGGCGTGATGGTGCAATTCACGATCACAGGGCCGGGCGGCTATACCTACACGGACACGCAGACCATCGCCACGATCACTCCCGGCCAAACTGTAACCGTGACGTTTGCCGCCGCTCCTGCCTTTACTATGACGGGAAGTTACACGACGACGGCAACGGTGCTGACGGCGGACGCGAACGGCGCCAATAACACGGTTACCGGCAACTTCACAGTAAATCCCGTGATTACCGGCGGCGCAGTTAATGTCGGAACAGGCGAGACTTATACTTCGCTGACCAATCCGGGCGGTGTCTTCGCCGCCATCAATGCCGCTACCGTAACGAGTAATATCACCGTCAATATCACTTCTAACCTGACGGGAGAAACCGGAGCCGTCGCGTTGAATGAGATTCCCGGAGGCTTTACGGTTCTCATCAAGCCGAGCGGCGCAGCGCGCACAGTTTCGGGAACGTCTGCGACCTCTATGATTCCGTTCAACGGCACAGACGGCGTGACGATTGACGGCTCGCTCGCGGCTGGCACCGACCGCAGTCTGACCGTGACCAACGCCGGCGGCGGCGGCGGCATCGGCTTTACGACCGGCACAAACGGAGCGCAGGGCAACACTGTCAAGAACGTCAACGTCTTCGGCGGTTCGGCGACTGCGACCATCATCGGCATCTCCTTTGGCGGCAACACGTTCGGTTCTGCCGGGGCTGACAACGACAATAACCGCGTCGAGAACTGCGATCTGCGGTCTTCGATTTACGGTATCTACTCGGTGGGCGCGAGCGCGGCCAACAAGAATACCGGCCTCGTCATCACCGGCAACCAGATGACGCAAACTGGCGCCGCTCGCATCGGGCGCATCGGTATCTTTATCGGTTTCGACGATGGCGCGCAGATTACGTTGAATAACATCAATGGAATCAATTCGGCTGAAAACGCGGACGCCATCGCCATCGGCGTCGGCACACAGGGAATCGGCACCACTACTCCGACTCCTGTGGATGTCACCAACGTCCTTGTCTCAAGGAACAACATCGGCATCGTTCAGCAGACCAACACCTTCTCGGCAGCCGGTATCGCGCTGGCATCGGGCACGAGCGGCACAAACACCATCGTCAATAATATGGTCTCCGGCGTGATTGCTAACTCCAACGCGGGAGATTTCGTCGCTGGCATCTATGTGCTCGGGATTGCGGGAGCGACGCAGAATGTTTATCACAACTCGGTTTCAATGACCGGTGCGAGAGGCGCGACGGCTACCCAATACGGAAGCTTCGCCCTCGCCCTCGCCGGCGCGGACGTGCCCGTCAATGTGAAAGATAACATTCTCTTCAACAGTCAGACGCAGACGGGCGGCGGCGCAGGTGGCAGAAGCTACGCCATCGGCACAGCTTCCACGACCTTTGCCAATCTTGACTCAAACTACAACGACCTGTTCGTCAGCGGAGCGCAGGCTACGCTTGGCATCACGGGCGGACTGCTCAACGTTGCCGGAACGGGCACGGGAACAGACCGCGCAGACCTCGCCGCGTGGCAGGCTGCGACTGGCAAAGACGCCAACTCGATTTCGGCTGACCCGTTGTTTACCTCAACGACAGACCTGCACTTACTGACAGGGAGTCCGGCGATTAACGCGGGCACTAATGTCGGCGTGACTATAGACATTGACGGGCAAGCGCGTGATGCGATGCCCGACATGGGCGCGGACGAATTCGGCTCGCCGTCACCGGGAACGCTGGCGCTCAGCTCAGCGACTTACACGGTCGGCGAAGCTGCCGGTACGGTGACAATCACGGTCAACCGCACGGGCGGCACCGATAACGCCGTTTCCGTCAATTACGCTTTGACTAATGGCACAGCGACCGGCGGCGCGACTTGCGCTGCGGGTGTGGACTTTATCAACACCGGCGGCACAGTGAATTTCACAGCCGGTCAGGCGAGCAACACTTTCACCGTTGCGATTTGCAACGATGCCGTCTTTGAAGGCAACGAGACTTTCAACGTCACGCTCTCGGGCGCGACGGGTGGAGCAACTGTCGGCGCGCAGGCTTCGGCAGTGGTCACCATCGTTGACGATGAAGTAGCACAGTCCGGCGTGTTGCAACTCAGCTCGGCGACCTACACGGTCGGCGAAGCTGCCGGAACCGTCACCATCACAGTCAACCGCACGGGCGGCACGGATGGAGCGGTTGCCGTTAATTATGCATTGACCGATGGCACAGCGACGGGTGGAGCGGCTTGCACGGCGGGTGTGGATTACATCAACACCGGCGGCACGGTGAATTTCACCAACGGTCAGGCCAGCAACACGTTCACGGTTGCGATCTGTAACGACACGCTCAACGAAGCCAATGAGACTTTCAACGTCACGCTCTCGGGCGCGACGGGCGGAGCGACTGTCGGCGCGCAAGCGTCGGCAGTGGTCACCATCACTGACGATGACGCGGTGCCGAGCATCGCTATCACAAGTCCGAGTCCGTTGCCGGAAGGCAATTCGGGGACGACATCGTTCACCTTCAACGTGAACCTTTCGGCTGCGAGCGGCCAGACCGTGACTGTGCATTATTCGACCGCCGACGGCACGGCGACGGCTCCCAGCGATTACACGGCTATCCCGGACACGGTGTTGACATTCACCCCGGGACAGACGAATAAGCAGATCACTGTCCTGGTGAATGGCGACACCAACGTTGAGCCTGACGAGAACTTCTTCGTCAATCTCAGCATGCCTGTCAACGCGACGATCTCCAATGCTCAAGGCACAGGCACTATTCAGAACGACGATGCCGTAAGTGGCTCGGTCAGCATCAATGATGTGCGGACTCAGGAAGGCAATTCAGGTTCGCACACGGTGACGTTCACGGCCACGCTGACCACTGCGAGCACGCCGCCGAATAATGCCTCGGTGCAATACTCGACCGGAGGCGGAACGGCGACGCCGGGTGCATCGCCGCCTGCCGACTATCAGGCGGCGAGCGGAACGCTGAACTTCGGTCCGCCTACTGATGCGGATAGAGGCGCGGATGGAGGCACGGACGGCGGTCCGATCACAACGACCCGCACCTTCACCGTGACCATATTCGGTGACACGAACAAGGAAGCCAACGAGACGTTCTTCGTCAACCTGAGCAATCCGGTTGGGATAACTGTCGCAGACGGTCAGGGCGTCGGCATCATCGTTGATGAAGACCGCGCTTATGTCAGCGATTTCGACCGCGATCTGAAGAGCGACCTCTCTGTCTTCCGTCCCAGCATTGGTAGCGCAGGTGACGACCCCAATGATAGTTACTGGTTCGTTTCCCAGTCTACTAACGGCGTGGTCAAGTACGAGCACTTCGGCACCAACGGCGACCTGCCCGTGCCGGGAGATTACGATGGCGACGGCAAGGCCGATTACGCAGTCTTCCGTCCGTCAAACGCCACCTGGTATATCGAGCAAAGCTCTAACTTCCAGCTCGTTGCATACCAGTGGGGCATCAGCACAGACAAGCCTGTTCAGAACGATTACGACGGCGACGGCAAGACGGATGTCGCGGTCTTCCGTGATGGAGCATGGTACGTGCTGCGCAGCTCCGACCAGACTGCGCAGGTGGTGCTCTTCGGCACAACCGATGACAAGCCAGTGTCGGGTGACTTCGATGGAGACTTCAAGACTGACTTCGCGGTCTTCCGCGCAGGCATCTGGTATGTCCTGAGAAGCTCTGACAACGGCGTGGTCTCACAGCCTTGGGGCATTGCTTCAGACAAACCTGTGATCGGTGACTTTGATGGAGACGGCAGAGTAGACTTTACAGTCTTCCGTCAGGGCACGTGGTATATCCTACAGAGTCTGACCGGCACCAGCATAGCCGTGCAATGGGGCACCAGTGGAGATATTCCGGTGGCGGGCGATTACGACGCGGACGGGACTTCGGATATCGCAGTCTGGCGTCCATCTCAGGGCGACTGGTACATCATAGCGAGCGGCAACCCCGCGACTCAGCTCCTGCCGCCATCTCAACTGAGCCAGCACTTCGGTCAATCGGGCGACAAGCCCGTGCCGGCTGCCTACGTGCCCGAGCAGTTCACAGGCGGAGGCCCTGAGCGGTAACACATAACCCGGCAATCTGAAGGTTTGATTTCAGATTGCCCTAAACAAAAGAGGACTGAAGATAATATCTTCAGTCCTCTTTTTTTATATCCGTGTTTGAAGCGATGCGATGCGGTCTACTTTACCCGCCGCTCTGCGATGCGCGTGATGCGCTGTACGCCTTCACGCAATCGTTCGAGCGAGGTCGCGTAAGAGATGCGTATAAATCCTTCCGCGCCGAATGCCGCGCCGTCCGTGACGACCGTGTGCTCTTCCGTCAAAAGTCTTTCCGCCAGCTCGCCGGAAGTTTTCAGCTCGCCCTTCAAACAGCCGCGCACATCCGGGAAAGCATAGAAAGCTCCCTCTGGATTGACACAGTGAAAGCCCGGCACCTCGCGGAGCGCGCCGACCAGCCAATCACGACGCTTCCTGTATTCATCCAGCATCGTCTGAACGGATTCCTGCGCCCCGTTAAAAGCTTCGGTCGCAGCCCACTGCGAGATGGATGTCGGGTTGCTCGTCGAATGCCCCTGCACCTTGAGCATGGCCTCGACCCATTCTGGACGCGCGAGCGCGTAACCCATACGCCAGCCCGTCATCGCATAAGTTTTAGAGAATGACCCGGCGATGCACAAACGCTTGCGTAGCTCAGGCGGCAAAGTCGCCGCGCTGTAAACTTCTGCGGGCGGGTAAACAAAGCGGAGGTAACACTCGTCTGAGATGGCGTAAACATCGCGCGCGTTGAGAACTTCTATGATGCGTTTGAACTCTGCCGGAGGAATCACGCGGCCTGACGGATTGCTCGGCGAGTTGAGGATGATGAGCCGCGTGCGCGGCGTGATGGCTCGCTCCACCTGCTCTGCCTTGAGGACAAAGCCTGTCTCTTCCGTATCAATGAAAACGGGAGTGGCGCGTGCGAAGGTGACGATCTCCGGGAACGTGACCCAGTAGGGCTTGACGATCAAGACTTCGTCGCCCGGCTGGCAGAGCGAAACCACAGCATTGAAGATTGCCTGCTTGCCGCCCGCGGTCGCCATCACTTCTGACCGTTCATAGCGTGCGCCGAACTGTCGTTCATAAAAATCTATAATCGAATTTTGCAGAGCGCGCGTTCCGGCGGTCGGCGTGTACTTGGTCTTGCCCTCACGCATGGCTTCGATGGCGGCCTGCTTGATGTTCTCAGGCGTGTCGAAGTCAGGCTCGCCCGCGCCGAGGTCTACCACGTCCACGCCCTCTGCGCGCAAAGCCACTGCCGTCTGCATCGCGGCCAGCGTCGAAGAGGCACGCATCCGCGCGACGTTATCCGAAACAGGAAAAGAATCGCTCACAGGTTTACTCATTATGCTTTGCTAAGCTTTTGAAGAAATTCCACACGATTGCCGAAAGGATCGCGGAACTCGAAACGGTCATAGCCGGGAATCGGAATCCCTTCTAAAATTTCTATCCGTTGCCCTTCAAGCTTTGCGCGCCAGCTACTGAGATTATCCACTTCATAAGCCAGATGCGCTTTGCTCGCGGCGCGTGTTGCATTCTCTTCAGTCCCGACATGCACCTGAATCTCTCCCAGCTCAAGCCAGAGGCCGCCGCGTCCCTGCAACGACGCTGGCTTTGGCGTCTCAAAGAGTCCGAGCAGCCCGCAATAGAAACGCCTGCACTCATCTTCCGCGCCCTTCGGAATCGTAATCTGTGCGTGATGCAGCCGTATGAGCATCGAAAAAAAATCTCCGACAGCTAAATGCAAAGGGGTGAAACTCGCGCGATTATAACATGAATGAAAAGAGCCGATTCCTAGTTTCGCCCGAGCTTCTGTCTCATGCGCGTTTCGACCACGGGAGGCACGAGGCCGTCAATCGTCCCGTTAAGCTGGAACACTTCCTTGACGAGCCGCGAGCTGACGTAAGTGTAAGCCTCGGCTGGCATCATAAAGACCGTTTCGATTCGCGGCTCAAGCCTGCGATTCATCAGAGCCATCTGCAACTCGTATTCGTAATCCGAGATGGCGCGAATCCCGCGCACAATCGCATCCGCCTCGCGCTCGATAGCATACTGAACCAGCAACCCCTGAAAATCTTCCACGAGAAGGCGGCACTTGCCATGATCGAGCGCGGCTAAAACCTCTCCGAGCATCTCACGGCGCTCCTCAATCGTGAACATCGGCTGCTTGTCCGGGTTGACCAGAATCGCGATGATGATCTCGTCAAAAAGTTTGCAGCCGCGCTCGATGATATCCAGATGACCGTTGGTCACTGGATCGAACGAGCCGGGATAGATCGCGCGTCTCATATAGAATATTGGGTTAAGATATGATTTGCTAAAGCAAGGAAGAAATTAACATAAAATAGTGCGGAGTAGTAAGAAAAAGCAGTCTCTTCTGACACGATCTATACGGCATTGCTCTCTTGACATGACCATCACGCGATGTTTCAATAGCCGCCAGAGACAAACGTGGTGAGTTAAGGCGACTTGCGGCCACGTAAAATAATCGCTAAACAGCTCGGTGAGTCTTTCCCGTGATACTATTTAAGAGATTCGGAGGAAAGCCCCGCGTTGTGAAGCGCGGGGCTTCAACTTTGTAAAGACCGATAAAAAGCATGAGCGAATTTCTTGACACATTGAAAGATCGCATCGTCGTCTTCGACGGCGCGATGGGCACGAACATACAGTTGCAGAACCTGACGGCTGATGATTTCGGCGGGCCGCAGCTTGAGGGCTGTAACGAGTATCTGCTAATCAGCAAGCCTGCGGCGATTGAACGTGTTCACTCCGCGTTTTTCGATGTCGGCTGCGATGTGGTTGAGACCGACTCGTTCGGCTCGACCTCGATAGTGCTGGCTGAATATAACATCGCGCATCTGGCTTACGAGCTTAACTTCAAAGCAGCGGAGCTTGCGCGCAGGATAGCCGCAGACTACTCGACGAAAGAGAGGCCGCGCTGGGTCGCTGGTTCTATGGGGCCGGGCACGAAACTGCCGACGCTCGGACATATTACTTTTAAAGATTTGAAAGAGGCTTACGCGGAGCAGGTGCGCGGACTGTTTGACGGCGGCGTTGATTTGTTCATCGTCGAAACCTGTCAGGACTTATTGCAGACGAAGGCCGCACTCTCAGCCATCTTCGACCACTTCGAGAAAACCGGAGAGCGTCGCCCGGTCATCGCGCAAGTCACAATCGAAATCTTCGGCACAATGCTCAACGGCACTGAGATCAGCGCGGCGTTGACTGCGCTTGAGCCGTTCCCGATTGATGTCATCGGGATGAACTGCGGCACAGGGCCGAAGCACATGACCGAGAGCATACGCTACCTGTGCGAGAACGCGCCGCTGCCCGTCTCTGTGATACCGAACGCGGGCTTGCCCTCGGTCGTAGACGGTGCGCAGCATTACGATGAGACGCCCGAAACTTTCACGGCGCAGATCGCGCACTTCGCCAGAGACTTCGGCGTCAACATCGTCGGCGGCTGTTGCGGCACGACGCCAGCGCATTTGAAGCAGGTTGTCGAAGCAATGCGGGGCGTGACTCCGAAGCAGCGCGACGCGAAGATAATCCCGGC
The DNA here is from genome assembly GCA_964246305.1 of uncultured Pyrinomonadaceae bacterium. Lineage (GTDB taxonomy): Bacteria > Acidobacteriota > Blastocatellia > Pyrinomonadales > Pyrinomonadaceae > JACMLC01. The sequence continues at coordinate 137,734 of CAXTPS010000007.1, read as the reverse complement.
GGCTTCTTCTATCTACAGTCAGCAGCCATACGTTCAGGACGCTTCTTTTCTCATCGTCGGCGAGCGCGTTAATGCGAGCGGCTCAAAGAAGATGCGCGACCTCCTGAACGCGGAGAACTGGGACGGCCTCGTCTCTTTAGCCAAAGAGCAGGAGCGCGAAGGCGCGCACATTCTCGATGTCAACGTGGATTATGTCGGGCGCGACGGCGAGAGCGACATGCACGAGCTTGCCTCGCGGCTCGTCACGAACATCAAGATTCCTCTGATGCTCGACTCGACCGAATGGCAGAAGATGGAGGCGGGCTTACAGCACGCGGGCGGCAAGTGCATCCTGAACTCCACCAACTATGAAGACGGCGAGCCGCGCTTCGCTAAAGTTTTAGAGCTGGCGAAGCACTACGGCGCGAGCGTCGTCATCGGCACGATTGATGAAGAGGGCATGGCGCGCGACGCCGTTGGCAAATTCAGAATCGCAAAGCGCGCCTATGAGCAGGCGACGCAAAAGTACGGTATTCCCGCGCGCGATATTTTCTTTGACCCGCTCGCGTTGCCTATCTCGACTGGCATTGAAGAAGACAGGCGTAACGCGCTTGAGACGATTGAAGGCATCAAGCGCATCAAGCGTGAATTGCCCGGATGCTTCACCATCTTAGGCGTCTCGAATATCTCTTTCGGCCTGAATCCTGCTTCGCGTATCGCGCTCAATTCCGTCTTCCTGCATGACGCAGTCGAAGCCGGACTCGACGCGGCGATTGTCAACGCGAGCAAGATTTTGCCGCTCAACCGCATCGGCGAACGCGAGCGCGAAGTCGCGCACGATTTGATTTACGACCAGAGAAAATTCGGCGGAGACATCTGCACGTATGACCCGCTCGGCGTCTTCACGACGCTCTTCGAGGGCGTGACGACCAAGAGCGCGAAGAAGAATTTGAGCGAACTGCCCGTCGAGGAACGCCTCAAGCGGCACATCATAGACGGCGAAAAAATCGGCCTCGAAGAGCAGTTGAATATCGCGCTCGAAAGATATTCTGCCTTGGATATTATCAACAATCTTCTGCTCGACGGGATGAAGGTGGTCGGCGACCTGTTCGGCAGCGGGCAGATGCAGCTCCCGTTCGTACTCCAATCAGCCGAAGTGATGAAAGCCGCCGTGCGATTTCTCGAACCGTACATCGAGCGCAAGGGCGGCGCGACGACGAAAGGCACGCTGGTGCTCGCCACAGTCAAGGGCGACGTGCATGACATCGGAAAGAATCTGGTTGACATCATCCTGACGAACAACGGTTACAAGGTCGTCAATCTGGGCATCAAGCAGCCCATCGAAAATATTTTGAACGCGGCTCAGGAACACAGCGCGGACGCCATCGGCATGAGCGGCCTGCTCGTCAAATCAACGCTGATTATGAGAGAGAATCTCGAATTGATGAATGAGCGCGGCATCAGTGTTCCGGTCGTGCTCGGCGGCGCAGCCCTCACGCGGCGTTATGTCGAAGACGACTTGAAGGCGATTTACAAAGGCACGCTCTTTTATGCCAAAGACGCTTTCGCGGGGCTGCACACGATGGACGCGTTGACGGGCGACGGCGTAGTTGAGAAGAAAGATGAAGCGAAAGCTGTCGCGGCTTCCGCAGGGGCTAACGGAAACGCGCAGGCGGATGAGACGGAAGACCTCGTCGGCGAAGACGCTAAGCTCGGACGCAAAGCTGCGCGAACGCGCACGACTAAACCGGCAGGCGATACGACGCACACGGTTCGCTCTGATGTCAGCATCGCTGCAACGATTCCGCGCGCCCCTTTTTACGGCTCGCGCGTAGTCGAAGACATCCCGCTCGATGAAGTGTTCACTTTCGTCAATGAGACCGCGCTTTTCAAAGGCCAGTGGCAATTCAAGCAGGGCAAGCAATCGAATGAAGATTATCGCGCGTTAGTGCAAGACCATGTGCGGCCTGTTTATGATGAGCTGAAAGAGCGTTCAAAGCTCGAAGGCTTGCTCACGCCGCGCGTGGTTTACGGTTACTTCCCGTGTCAATCTTCCGGCAACGATCTCATCATCTACGAGGATGATGAGAAGACCGAGCGCGTGCGTTTTACTTTTCCGCGCCAGCCCGCCGGAAAGCGTTTGTGCCTCGCAGATTATTTCGCCGCGAAAGATTCCGGGCGGATAGATGTCGTGCCTTTTCATCTCGTCACGATGGGGCGGCGCGCGAGCGTTTATTCGCAGGAGCTTTTCAAGGCGGACAATTATGCAGAGTATCTTTACTTTCACGGCCTGAGCGTAGAGTCTGCCGAAGCTCTGGCGGAACTCTGGCACAAGCGCATACGCCTTGAGCTTGGCATCGCCGATAAAGATGCGAAGGAATTGTCGAAGCTCTTTCATCAGGGCTATCAGGGATCGCGTTACAGCTTCGGCTATCCTGCGTGCCCGAATCTGGAAGACCAGACGAAGCTCTTTGAGCTACTCGACCCCGCGCGCATCGAGGTTGAGCTGACGGACGAATTCATGCTTGACCCTGAGCAATCGACTTCGGCCATCATCGTGCATCACGAAGAGGCGAAGTATTTTTCGATATAATAAAAGAGGTCCAAGTTCCAAATTTCAGGTTTCAGGTTAAAAGCTTGGAAGTGCGCTTGGAACTCGGAATCTGGAACTTGGAACCAGCCATCAACCCGACACCGGAAGAACTTGCTGTGCTGAATGGCATGGAGCGTTTGGCTTTCCGCATCGCACATCGAATGAATCAGGGGCGTTGGAAGCTCTTCTGGACCTGGTGTCAGAAATATATAGGCTCGCGCTGGATTCAGCTTGCGACGTATAAGCTGCTTCGCGTCTACGGACTCGAACATGTCGAGTCTATCTCGCATGATCGCCCGCTCCTGCTCGTCGCCAACCATCGCTCATTTTTCGATATGTACGCGGTATCGTCCGTCCTCTTTCGCCGGACGAGCTGGCCGAAGACGCTCTACTTTCCGGTGCGTAGCCGCTTCTTTTACGAGTCGCCGTTGGGGATGCTGGTCAACATGCTGATGGGCTGGTGGTCTATGTACCCGCCGATTTTTGCCGAGAATGAAAAGCGCGTGTTCGACAAATATTCCGTGCGCCGTCTCGCACAGCTTTGCCGCGAAGGGCGCGGCCACGTCGTAGGCTTTCACCCGGAAGGCACGCGCAATCGAAGCAGCGACCCGTACTCCTATCTACGCGCGCAGCCCGGCGTCGGCAAGCTGATAAAAGATTCCGCGCCGCAGGTGATTCCGGTCTTTATCGCCGGACTCGGCAATCAACTTGCGCGGCAAGTCGTCTCCAACTGGACTGGCGGCGCGCAGATTCGCATACGCTTCGGCGCGCCGCTCGAACTCGCCGCGTTTCTGGAAAAGAAAGACCACGTGCGTACTTACAAAGAGATTTCAGAATTTGTGATGAGCAAAATCGCGGAACTCGGAGAAGAAGACAGAGCACAGTTTTCTCTGCAAGGAATGAGCGACGATAGATATCAACTGACTAAGTAACAGTGATGAGATAAAAGCTTTTTCTTATCACTTATCACATATCACTTTTATGCTTCCTCTCGTCATCATCAATCCGGCCTCCGCGGGCGGCGCGACGCGCGGCGAGTGGCCTGCCATCGCTTCTGAATTGGCGACGCATTTCGGCTCGTTCAACTGTACGTTCACGAAAGAGCGCGGCGATGCCGTGGAAATGGCGACGCGCGGCGCGCGAGAGGGAAGGCGTCTCATCGTCGCTTGCGGCGGTGACGGGACGATCAACGAAGTGGCGAACGGGATTCTTCAGTCGGGTCAGGACGTAGAGCTTGGAATCCTGCCGAGCGGCACGGGCGGCGACTTTCGAAAGAGCTTAAACATTCCACGGCGCATGGCTGATGCTGCGCGTGTGCTTCGCTGCGGTATCACGCGGCGCATGGACGCAGGCCGCGCGAGCTTCATCAATCATGCGGGCGTTGAGGAAGGCAGGTATTTTCTCGGCGTGGCTTCGTTTGGCATGAGCGGCGAGGTCATACGCCGCGTCAAGGAGAGCGATTCCGACTGGCTGAGCGGCAAGGCTGCGTTCGCGCTCGCCATGCTCCAGACGACGCTCACCAGGCAGAACACGACCGCCCTCGTGCAGCTTGAGGACAACAGGGAACGACGCCTCACCGTCGCCAATGTATGCATCTCCAACGCGCGCTACTTCGGCGGCGGAATGAAGATCGCGCCCGAAGCGAAATTGAATGACGGGCTTTTCGACATCGTCACCATCGGCGATCTCGGCGCGCTCAAAATTCTCACGAACGCGCACCAGCTTTACATAGGAACTCATTTAGGAATGCAGCAAGTGAATCATACCCTCGCCAAGAAGGTCACGATTCGTCCTGTGCAGAAGGATGAAAGAATCGCTCTTGAGATTGATGGGGAACTGCCGGGACATCTCCCCGCGAGCTTTGAGATCGTGCCGGGAGCTTTGCGTGTTCGTTGCTGAGTCAGCAGCTTTTCAATAACTTGCAGCACGGAGACGATGATTACGTTTCGCGCAAAGGCGCGAAGACGCAGAGAAAAGCACGCAAAGAGCGAGCCGCACTCAGCGCCTTTGCGTGTTTCCTTTGCGTCTTCGCGCCTTTGCGTGAAACTTCCTCCTCAGAATGCATCGCCGCCAAGAAAGTTTTCTCTGATATAAACAATCGTTTCCTGCAAAGTCTCGCCCGGATCACGCGGCTGGAATCCGAGTTCCTGTTCGGCTTTTGATGAATCCAGATACCAGAAATATTCCGCCATCTCGACCTCTGCGGGTTGCACGGGCGGCGCAAGCTTCCAGTGCTTATAGAGCGCATGCACGACCTGCGCGCCTGTGACCGCGAGCTTTGAGGGAAGGGAAAAGCGCGGCGCGGCAATTTTCGTGAGTCGTTCGAGGCGACCGAAGAACTTTTCAAACGTCCAGTTCGCCGCGCCGAGCAGATAACGCTCGCCATGCGCGCCGCTCTGCATCGCCGCGCGAAAAGCCGTCGCCGCATCCCGCACGTCAACGAAGCTCAAGCCGCCCGACGGCGTCGCGTTGATCTTGCGCGCCATGAAATCAAGAATCATTTTCGTAGAGCTGAGGCGTTCGTCGCCCGGCCCCAGCAACAGGCTCGGATTCATCATTACGAGTCGCGCTCCCGCGCCGCCGAAATGTTCGAGCGCGACTCGCTCCTGATAGTACTTACTCGCGTAATAAGGCCAGCGCGAGATGATGTCGAGCGGCGGCGGCCACTCCTCGCCGGGCAGTATGTCTTTGTCATTCGTGACGGCAATCGTGCCGCTCGTCGAAGCCATGACGATTGATTTGACTCCGGCCACGCGCGCCGCATCGCACAGGAGTCGCGTCCCATCCACATGCACCGCATACATCTCGCGCGAATCTTCGCCATCGCGCGAGACGCGGCCAGCCAGATGATAAATCTCCGCGACCCCTTCGACCGCGCGCTTCACATCTTCAGCATTTGTGAGCGAGCCTTCAACAGCTTCGACGCCAAGCTCCGCGAGCCAAGCGGGCGCGTGTGTCGCCATCACGCGCAGGTTCTTCGCGCCGTCCGCGACCATCTGCCTGACCAGATGCGAGCCGAGAAATCCCGTCCCGCCCGTAATCAAAGTTTTCGGCAGAGGCAGCCTCACAATCGCAGAGCTTTTTTTGACCGCAGCCTTCGATGGCGATTTAGCCGATGTTTTAGCTTTGCGGGTCGCGCTTGATTTTGTTTTCGTACTTACCATAAGAAATAGTAATAGGTGATAGGTGATAGGTGATGAGATAAAAACTAAAAACTAAAAACTAAAAACTCTTTCTTATCACCTATCGTGAATTCAACTTGTAAGTGCAACTTTTGAACTTCGTGGTTAAAGGGCAAGCTGCGGTAACATCAGTGCCGCTCTAACCGCCAAGTTAAAAGGAGCACCGAGTGACTTACAAGCAGCTTACCCGCGAACAAAGATACCAGATTTACGCCTTGAAGAAAGAAGGCCACAACCAAACTGCTATCGCCCGCAATCTCGGCGTGCATCAATCGACCATCACCCGCGAACTTGCGCGCAACCAGGGCGAGCGCGGCTATCGGCCCAAACAGGCCAATGAGTTGGCGAGGGCGCGCAAGCAAGACAGAGTCAGGCCACGCATCACTTCCGAGCAGTGGACGCAAGTAGAGAATTTACTGCGTCAACAGTGGAGTCCTGAGCAGATTTCAGGACGCCTCAAACTCGAACAAAAGATGCACATCAGCCACGAGCGCATTTATCAATATATCTATGCGGACAAAGCCGGAGGCGGCACGCTCCATCTGAACTTGCGATGCCGGAAACAGAGGCGTAAACGCTACGGCAGTTATTCGCGGCGCGGACAAATCCCCAACCGTGTGCTCATTGACCAGCGCCCACAGGTGGTGGCGGAAAAGGCACGATTCGGTGACTGGGAAGCCGATACGATCATCGGGCGCAATCAGCAAGCGGCGATTGTCTCTCTGGTCGAGCGAAAGTCGAAATTGACGCGCCTGAGCCGAGTGGCACGCAAGACGGCGGAGTTGGTCACAAACGCCGTGACCACACGGTTGCAATCATTTACAGTCAAGACCATCACTTCGGACAACGGCAGAGAGTTTGCCCACCATCAGCAGATTGGGCAGCAACTCTCTGCCGACTTTTACTTTGCCCATCCGTATCATTCATGGGAGCGCGGATTGAACGAGAACACCAACGGGCTGGTCAGACAATACTTTCCGAAGAAGAGCGAGTTCTCAAAGATCACTGACAGGCAGATCACCAAAGTAGAAGAGCGGCTCAACCATCGTCCGCGAAAAACACTCGGCTACAAGACACCGAATGAGGTATTCTTCAAACTACCACTTGTTGCACTTACTACTTGAATCCGCGTATCACCTATTACCTATCACCGTCTTTTAGTCTCCGCCTGTTGAGATGGGTTCTATCGTGTCGTGTTCTTCGCGCTCTACTGTGGCTGCGCGCCGCTCGCTCTTCCAGCGTTTCCTGAGAGCTTTCGCGTCGAACGTGTGGCGCGTGCCGTCGCGCAGGTTCTCGACCTGATGGCGCGTGAGCGCGGCGATGAGGCGATAAGCTTCGGCGCGAGCCATCCCTTTTGTCATCTCTTCCAGCTCTTCGAACGAGAGATAACGACCGATACGCGTGCCTATGTTGCGGCTCTTGATGAGATTCGATCCCTTCGGCATCGCCTCGTATGTGCCGTAAACGTAAATCGGCAGAATGCCCACGCGACAGGTCAATGCTAAGTAACCGATGATCGGTTTGAAATCCGCCATCTCTCCAGACAGAGACCGCGTGCCCTCCGGGAAGACCAGAGCATTGTAGCCGCGTTCTAGAAATGAGCGTGCGTGACGCAGCGATTGACGCAGAGAGCCGCTGCGCTCCATCGGCACTGTGTTCGTGAAGTTGTCCATGTACGCGCGCTTGTACTTGTTGTCGAAGAAATAATCCGCGGCGGCGAGCGCGACCATATCTTTCCCGGCTTCGCCGAGCGAAAGCTTGACCAGTCCCATGTCCAGATGCGACGTGTGATTGGGCGCGACGATAAAGTTTGTGTGAACCGGAATATTGGTCTGGCCTTCGTATTTCGTGTGCAGGAATTTTTCATAGAAGACGCGCTGCAAGGCGTCTAGACCTTTGTTGCCGACGGTTTTGACGAACGAGGGGATATAAATCTCTTCGTCCTCGATGTTGCGTTTTTCGGCCTGCACGCGCTCAGGCTCTTTACGCGATTGCTGGCGCGTGACCGCATTCGACAACTCGCGCAAGTCCTGCACTTCGTTCAAAGTATCTGGCGAGATAATCGCTCCGCCTGCGCTCTCAATCGCTGTCGCAAGCTCGACATACATCAGACTGTCGAAGCCCAAGTCGTTGAATCGCGTGTCGGGAGTTATCTCTGCGCGCGGCCTGCCGGTGACAGCCGCCACGACTTCAAAGAGCCAAGCCTGCTTGTCGTCTCTGGTCGCTTCGGCTTTGACGCGACCCGCGGCACGCATGCTCTGTTCGAGCGTCTGCATCGCCGTCACGACTTCGCGCCGTTTGACCTTGCGCGTAGCGGTGCGCGGCAGTTCGCCGTCCCAGAAATGCAGCGCCTTGACGCGCTTGTAAAAGGGAAGCGTCGAAGAGGTGTCGCGGAAATGCTCTTCGACTTTTTTGTGCGTCTCCGCGCGCGAGAGCGAGATGTCGTGATCGAAGTCAGGCACGACGAGGCACGCGATTTTTTCGCCGCCGTCTTCGTCCGGCAGGCCGACAATGCTCAGTTCTTTGATGAAAGGCGAGCTGTTATAAACTTCTTCGAGTTCATCGGGGTAAACATTCTTGCCGTTTGAATCTACGATGATGTCTTTCGAGCGACCGACGAGATATAGATTGCCGTCCTCGTCAAAACGCCCGAGGTCGCCCGTGTGCAGCCAACGCTCTATCAGCGTCTCGCGCGTCGCGGTCTCGTTCTCGTAATAACCGACCATCACGTTCGGGCCGCGCGCGATAACTTCGCCGACGCCGCTCGAATCGGCTTCGGCGATCTTAATCTCGACGCCGGGCAGAGGCTTGCCGACGCTTCCGGCGAGCATGCTATTACGCGGTCGCGTGACCGTGAGCACGGGCGAGGCTTCGGTCAGTCCGTAGCCTTCGAGAATCGTGAAGCCGAGGCCGTGAAAATCTTTCTGCACCTTCTCGCTCAAGGCGGAGCCGCCGCTAATCAGGTAACGTATGCGACCGCCAAGCCCTTTGTGAATCGGATAAAAAACAAAGTGCCCCAGATTGAGCGGCGTGTTATCACGCAGCCATGCGTTCGCGCGAATCAACAGGTCAGCCGCCCCGCCTATCCATTCACTGCGCTCGTTGAATTTAGTTTTGATTCGGCGATGCAGGAGTTCCCACAAGGCTGGCACGCCGACCATCCCCGTGACATGGCCGTTCTTGATCGCACGCGCCAGAGCCTCGCCCGAAAGCTCTTCGAGATATGTTATCTGCGCGCCGCGACTGAGCGGAGTGAGAAAGCCCGTCGAGAATTCAAACGTATGATGAAGCGGCAAGACTGACAGCACGCCGTCGTGCGTTGACATGTCGAAGACGGAAGAGAGCATCGAAGTCATGCTTGTCAGATTGCGATGCGAGAGCATGACGCCCTTCGGTCTTCCGGTCGTGCCCGAAGTGAAGATGAGTGACGCGACCGATTGCGGATGCACGCGAGAAGGAAGTAGAGCTATCCTCTCATCTTCCGTCGGCTGGTCGGGCATCGCAAAGACTTCATCGAATCGCCAGATGCGTGTTTGAAGTTCGCCTTCCGCCAGCTTTTCTGTGAGCTGCGGATGCTCTCTGTCCATCTCTTCGCTGATGACGATGCCCGCCGCGCCGCCTGCGCGTGCGAATGTGACGACTTCATCGGTCGAGCTGGTCGGGTCAACGGGGATGCATGTCGCGCCCGCCTTCATCACGCCGAAATATGTCATGCCCCATTCGGGCGCGTTGTTGCTCAGCAGCATCACGCGGTCGGCGGACTTGATGCCCTGACTCGCGAGAAAAGCTCCGGCGCGTGTCGCCAGCTCGCGCAGGTCTGCGTATGTGTACTGCTCACTGCGCCCGTCACGTTCGATACGCATCGCCACGCGCGTCGCGTGCCTCTTGGTCGTCGTCTCGAAAAGCTCTAACAGGTCGCGGTAGGTGTAGACGCGTTTAGGCTGCTCGCGCATCTCGTCTTCGAGCGTCGGAAAGACCCATTTCCTCAAGCCCGGAAAATGCGTGTGCATCCAGTAGTCGTACCAGTCGAGCTGTTCAGGATTCCATTGAAGCAGTGCGCGCTCGTCTTTTCGTATCCGCGCGAAGAGAGAGCGCACGTTGTCTGCGCGAAAAGTGTAAGCGTTTTCGACCATAAACGGGCGAAACATCTCGAACGCCTGCTCCGTCTCATGCGTCAACTCTTCGATACGGTCAACGCGCTCTTTGACGCGATCAATCACGTCCGTCACACGCCCGCCGCCCCAGCGCGGACGCACACGGTCAAGCAGCGTGGAGACTTTTTTCGCGGCAGCATTGACCATCGGCGTCGAGGTCTTGTCGAAACGCGCGGGCGTGACGGGCTTGGTCTCCATACGTCCCGCGATCTCGTTGATGAGCTTAAAGCCCGTCTCCTTCTCCTGAAAATGTTTGCGCTTATAAAGCCCCAGCAGTCCGACGATGCGGCGCATGTCGTTCGGATTGGAGTCTCCCGTCGCCGCCTGATGCACAAGGCGCGGCTCTTCTATGCACGTCTCGGCTGCGACGGCGAGCATGACCGCCGCGACTTGATCTACGGGCGTGATGTCGAGGACGAGCTTTTCGTTGACGGGAATCAGCGTCTGCCCCTTGAGCGCGATGAAGATGAGCGGCGCGGTCGTCGTGAAGCCTTCGTTCCAGCCGGGGAAAGGATAGGAAAGGGCAGATTCGACTATGCTCGGACGCACGATACTGCGCACGATGCCTGCTTCCGCTGCGACGAGTTGTTCGCCGAGGCTCTTGGTGTAAGTATAGATGTTGGGCCAGCCCCAGTACGCCGCACGCGCGATTCCCAAATCCGTCAGGCGCGTGCGCGTCCAGATTTTTCGCTCGCGCGCGACCGCGAGTCCCATCGCGTCCGGGTCGTCCGGGTCGCGTCCTTCATCAATCAGGCGTTGCCGCGCCAGCTCTCTGAAGCGCGCAGCCATCATCGAATCTCTGGCCTCATCCTTGACGCGTTCTGCGAGTTTCGCGCAGTCGCGTATCTCCTTCTCGACAGAGAATTCGACATCCGGCAGCTCTTCGCGTCGCGGAAAATATCCGATGACCGGATCGCTCTCCCACACCGCGCCCGAACGGTTGCCCGCCACAAAGCAGGTCGAGACGTGAACCAGCGCAGGCCGCTTCATGCGATTGGTAAAAGCGATGACATTCTGCGTGCCGACGACATTGGTGCGCAGCGCGCTCTCAAGCGTCGGGTTAAAAGTCACGTTGCCCGCGCTGTTGATGACCACGTCAATATCATCTGCGATGCCTTGCGCTTCATCTTCCGTATAGCCCAGATTCGTGTCGCCTATGTCGCCGCCGACCACGGCCACCTTGTCTTTAACAAAGCCTTCAAACGCGCTCCCGTATCTTTCGCGCAAAGGATCGAACGGCGGCGCAGTGATGACGTTGTTCCAAAAGCGCGTCTGCGATTCTTCATGCGAGCGTGCGCGCACCGTGACATAAACCCTGCCGACATTCGGAAAGCGATGCAGCAGCATACTCAGCGTCACCTTGCCGAGAAAGCCCGTCGAGCCGATCAGAAAAACATTCCGGCCCTGATAAATTTCTGTGGGTGATAATTTCATGACAGCTTAAAAAGCTTACTCCATATCCGCGATTCCGATGATCGGTTGATGCAGCATCGTGATTTCTGCGGAGCGTCCCATGTAGCTGCGCGCCATGGCGATGGCTTCGGTCAGATTATCCGCTCTGTCCCAGCCGAGCATGGCAGGGACGTGCGCGTTGTCGGCTCCGGCGGCGATGACTTTGCCGACATGCTGGCGTCCGTTCTCGCCCCAGTACCACATGAAGAACGGGTGCGCGCCGTGATACGCGTTGCCGCGACGGTACATCTCGACGTAAGAAGGATTGTTGGCAAACTCTCTTTCGTACTTGTCGCGCAGCACATCGGAGTCGCGCGTTTCCGGTAAGAGGCGATTGAAAAACTCGATATAGCTCGGATGGAAATTATGATCGAACTCGTCATAGCACGGATGATGTACGATCATCACGCCGCCCTTTTTGAGCAGCGGCTTATTGCGATAGAAATTGAAATGATAGCCGAGCGCCATGACCTGCACGAGCAACGGGTTAAGAATCGAATAGACGTTATACGGCGAGATGTCGGGGATACCTGTGATTAAAATGTCGCATTGCCCTTTGACCGGAATCGCGTACTGGTCGAAATTCTTTTCAAGAATCTTCTTGTGCGTCGGCTCCGTGCGCCCTGCATGACAGGCGATCATTTCGTACTGTGCGGGAATCGAATGCAGAATCTTGCGGCGCGCGGCGCGCGGCAGCCGCCCCATCATGATACGCATCGCTTCATACTTCATTCTATCCAGTGCGGAAAAATCGTCCTCGTTCTTTAAGAGGAAATCCATGTCGCCTTTGTACATGCGATTGTTGAGAGCCGTCTCGATGTGAAAGACGTTCATGTGCTCGTCAACCAGCTTGCCCAGACGCTCGACCTTATGATTGAGCTGTGAGCGCGCAGGGTCCATGTAGCTGTCGGACTCGCGTATAGTTTGCGGGTCGTGATGAGCGCGCAGGGATTCGTAATCGCAGAGGCCGACGGCAACGGATTTGTGCCCGCCGTCCATCGGAACGAGATTGATGTTAACGTAGATGACGAGATCGCTTTCGGCGCAGCGACGATTGATACGAAGCGGCTCTTTGTGCCGCGTCTCGCCGAGCGTGATGAGGCCGTCCTCCCATTCCGCGTCGTGATTGTAGTAACGGTCAGGATAAAACTCGTCGAAAATTCCTGAGCCGACCATGCGCTTCATTTCCCACTCGGTCATCTTGCGGTGCAGGGAATTGGCGATGATGATATGCACGTCGTCAACGCCGTGACCGGCGAGCATGTCGAGGACTATCTCAAGCACGCTCTGACGAATATCGGGCGTCGCCATCGGCGGCAGCGGCAGGCTGATGTCATCAATGGCAATCGTCACGCGCATGCCCGGCTCAAGTTGTGCGAAGAGCGGGTCGCAATCGTGCGGATGGTTAAGCGCATAACGAATCGCCGCCTCACGATTCGGCAGTCCCTTAATCGGCGGATTCGGATAGATAACGCGCGTTCCGATAGGCAGGTCTTCGAGGATAAAATCCTCGCCCGACGGGATGATGCGCGGCGCGCTGTCGCGGTCGATATAGATGACGGATTCGTGTGTTTTGCGACGTAATTGTAAGCTCATAAATTAAAAGCTGTTCTTTGTACTTGGTACTTTGTTCTTTGCACTTTTAGCGAAGACTCGAACGATTCCTCACACTTGCAAAACACAAAGAACAAAGTACAAAAAACAAAATCATTATTTCAAATTAAGCACCGGCCAATCGTGATGCAAAGCCGTCTGCTTGAGTCTCATGTCTGGATTGACCGCCGCCGGATGGCCGACGACAGAGAGCATGGGCAAGTCAGACATGCTGTCCGTATAAGCGTATGAATCGCTGAGGCTGATGCCTTCGCGCTCTGCGAATGTGCGAATCCATGAAGCTTTGGTCGCGGCGGCGAGCACGGGCGGCAACAGTCGCCCGGTGGCGATGCCGTTGACGAATTCCAGATGGTTCGCGATGTAATCTTTGATTCCGAAGTGCTTCATCAAAGGGTTGACGGAAATATCGAGCGCGCCTGTGACAACCACTTGCCTGAGTCCGATACGCCGTGACTTCTCGATCAACTCATACGCGCCGGGAAAAATCGCTGGCTTTAAGACATCTTCAAAAAGTTGATCCGCGAAAAATCGCAGGCGGTCTTCGGACTCGCCCTTGTAGCGTTTGAAAAAGAGGTCGTTGAAAACTTTGCGGCTGTACTGATCCGTCGCTGCGAAGAGAGGAATGCTCAGGAGCGTTGACGCGCTCTTGGTAACAGTGCGAAGCAAGCCCTGCTGGTTCTTGGAATAGAATCCGAGGGTGTGTACAAGATTAGTGCTGACCAGAGTTCCCTCTAGGTCATAGAATGCAGCGGCTGCCACAATCATCCTCCAAAGCTTCCGTGCGCGCCAGATTTTTTCTCAGCTCGCGCATCATGATGTTTACGGACATGAAAGTAGTTCGGAAGAATATACCTTATTCCGGCGATTTTGGGTAAGCAGTAGTGTAATATTAGTGTAATCCCCGCCCCGCTGGTATTTCTTAACCTACCGCTCTCAACTGCGTAGCCACTTCCATCGAGGCATCGTCAGAAGTGCCCGGTACGATTCTGGAATTTTGCGCGTGCGATTATCCGAAAAGTGAGAATGAGTATCAGGCCAACATCAGAGCAGGGTTGAAGCGGGCGATATGAGCATCAAAAGAAAAAGGGCGATTAAATCTACACACAGCGTGCAATATTCCGAGCTGGCAAGAGCGCTGGTGTCCGCTATTCTTATTCTTTATAAATGACACCGGGCAAGCGAGGCGTCGGGATGAATGGTCAGGTAGATACGCTCTTTGTGTCAGGTTTGATTTAACGGGTCTTTTGTTGACTGCGTATCTTTTCCAGCATCCGTTTACCGCCTTCATTATCGGGATTCAGTTGCAGGGATTTCTCGTAATTCTTAGCGGCTTCTTCCACATTGCCTGCGTTGTAATAGGCTTCGCCTAAGCTATCCCAAACATTAAAAGATTTTGGAAACTGTTCGGTGTTGAGCCTCAAGACTGCAATAGCTGCTCTGGCGTCTTTTTTATCATACAACAGCCGTAATCCGAGTTCGTTTATTTCATCTTCACTAAGGTTGTATTCGTCGCTGCCTTTCAACTGATTGAAAACCTTCAGCATCGCTGCCAGCCCGCGCAGATTATATTCTTTGCCCATTGCTCCGGCTAATGATTTGACATCGAGCTTATAAGGCTCCTCATTCAAGATTCGCATTAAGCCGGTGGGCGTGTAGTGGTGTAGTAATTCTATGTTAGAGAGGACGATGACCGACTGATCTTTAGTCGTATTTCTGAGAAAATAGCTGACGTACCCGATGTCTCCGCCCGGATGATAAACGATCTTGCCGCTCGCATCATCAGCGACGAACCAGCCCAGAGCGTCTTTGGAAGGATAGTTTGTTCTCGCGAATGGTGCGTAATCTGCGCCGGTCGTCAATTTGGTCGGCGCATACATTTCCGAGAGGCTTTGTTTGCTCAAAATCTTTCCGCGCTGCAATGCCTTGTGAAATTTCAATAAATCTCTGGCTGTGCTGTAAACATTTCCCGCGCCGTAAAGGTTCCGCTTCGTCGCGTAGGCCCTTCGCGCTCCATCGAGTGTGTCAACATTAACCGGAGCTGTCGCCAGAGGATTGGTAAATCTGTAACCGGCTGCGATCTCCTTTTTAAGCGTCTCGGGGACATTACCGATTGATACAAACGAGCGCGTCATCCCGGCGGGAACAAAAATATTTTCTCTGACGAATTGAGGAAAACTCTTGCCCGATATTTTTTCGATGACGAGGGCTAGTAAAATGTAATTCGTATTGCTATATCCCCATCTGGTGCCCGGCTCAAACTCCTGTTTCGGATTGAGTTTCGCAAAAACTCTGACCAGTTCCGCATTATTCATCCCCTTGCCTGCTATCTCTTTTATTATTTCTTCCGATTGGTACTCTAATAGCCCGGAAGTGTGCGTGAGCAGATGACGCAGAGTTACATTTTTATAGGACAGTTCCGGTAGAAACTTCGTAATGCTGTCATCCAGATTTAACTTGCCCTGTTCCCGGAGTTTCAAAACAGCGGTGGCTGTAAAAGTTTTGGCGACCGAACCGATGAGGAAAATCGTATTCTCTGTCAAAGGCGTGCTGCTCTCGGCATTGGCATAACCAAACGATTTTTCGTAAATTATTTTCCCCTTCTCGGAGATTAAAACATTACCTCTGAAAGCCTCCTGTTGATTCAGTGTGCTTAAAATAGAATCTATTTTTTGAACTCTATTTTGAGCATGACCAACATCGAAAGCTAAACAGATAAACGAAACGATCAAGACAAAGCGCATAATCAGCCTCCCGTATCAGGCGTCAGAATAATAAATTCGCGCGAAATAAAATAGAACGAAATTAGCCTGAGCCAGCTTAAAGTTTGGCGTATTGATTGGGCAAAAATCCGGTCAGGTGTTTGAAGGTGCGGGTGAAATGGCTCTGATCGGAAAAACCGCACTCCTGCGCGATTTCTGTCAGAGATGAGGATGAGGCTTTGATCATTTGGAGCGATTTCTCGATCTTTAATCTTCGCATATATTCGCCGAAGGTGCAGGAGAAATACTTCGGGAAAAACTTTGAGATGGTAACAGCATGGACGCCCGTAGCTGCCGCTAAATCTTTGAGTGAAAGCTGCTCGTTCCATCTGTCATTCAGTAGCTCTTTAATAATAGTGACCCAGAAAGGCAGGTCTCTCGTTGAAGCAGTTTTCTGATTGACGCAAATCAGATTGAGCAGCAGCATTTTTATGGAAGACTGCGAGAAATCGTCTTCGGCCAATAACTCCTTATAGACTTTGAGCATAATGAATTTTGAGTTCGGATTTTGAAGGACGGACAAATTAACGTTGGACTCGGTCAATCCGTTGTCGCGCAGGAAACCTGATTCTATTTCCAGATTGACATTCCGCGCCGGAAATAATTTATTGATGCACTGATGCGATTCTCCCGCGTGGAAAAACATGACTTGTCCGGGCAGTCTTTCAAAGTTAGAAGCTTTGCGCTTTTCTACTCCGCCACCGCTCAGCACAAAACTCAAATGCGGATTCTCATGATAATGCATCAACCCCGCGCCATCTTCTTGCTGATATGAAGTAACACCTGCAAGAATGCCGTCGGCTTGCGATAAGTTAAGTACTCTTCCTAAATAAACGCCTTTCATCAATGCTAACGTATGGGGTCTGCTCATATCACAGGGCTCCTCTAATTACAGAAACCCCGCATACATTGTTTTTGTGACATAGATTATCGAAAAGGCTTCTCTAAATACCTGCCAGCCCTTACGGCCTCAAAACGCAGCCACAGGAGGCGATGAACCTGATGACGGGATTAGGAATGCCACAGAGTTATGTAATCTGAAGAAGCGTCGCCCATGCCGAATTTTATTCACTCAACTGATTTGTGCAACCACGCCCGTCGGCACACATAAGGACATCTCATTCTAATGTAAGAAATGTCCGGCTCTCGCTATGCCTACGATACCGACCATGATCCAAAACGCGTTGAGCAAGGTGTATGCCGAGTCCTTTTTCAAGGCCGCACAGCACGTCAACATAACAGCATCAATAGTATTGGTGACCCAGACGTACATAAACGGGCTTTCCGGCCCCAGCCAACTTACTATCGTGAAACTGGAAATCCTCATGATGACGCCAATCATCTCTATCATCTTTATGTTCGATGAAACGAAGCCATTGATTATTGAAAAGTTCAAAAGCTCACCCCACTATCTGATAAGACTGGCAGACTAACGCACGAATTAGCCGGGCGGGAAACGCTGTGTCAAGCCTTCAACCTTGCGGATGAGAGGCGAGTTGATTCCGCTCCGGTTGAAGGAGTTGTTGGACGGCACTATGACCACACAACTATGGTTTTACACGCTTGAAGCTACATATGTAAATTATTTCAATCGCCCCACGACTATATATTCCCTTGTTATCACTTACCATGCTAAATTCATCTTTACTATGCCTCCTTACAGTAAAATTATCTGGATAGCCACAGATATTCAAAGTGTTGTCAGCATTAATTCTATAAGGACGGTAAGAAACTCTACCTTTGGGAACATTGTTGCGCTCTACCTGAGAATAATCCACAACCGCAGTTCCATCCTCTTGAAAGATCAAGTACATTTCAATGCCTTGGTTAGGGGGTTCATGCCCTTCCCATTTTCCTACAAGAAACTTTTGAAGCCCGGATTGTTTGCCATCTAAAACATCACCTTTCCAATCACAGTTAATTTGGTCACTGTTTTCTATTGTAGACACGGGAGTTATATTATTAGACTGTTTTGCTGGCGGCTTCGCACAAAAACTTGTCACCAACAACAATGCTCCGACAGAGATGCTAACGATAAACTTCATCATCCAAATATCAAGCCTTCAATCTTGCGGATAACAATCAAGCTGATTCCGCTCCGGTTGAATGATTTGTTGGGCGGCGGTGGCAGAAAGATTCATAGCGGGCTGACCATCTTGCAAGGATTTGCGGCCTCGCGTCGAATCGGCTGTCATAATGCCTCAAACAAAATTATTTTTTTCATCTTCTAAAATCATTTCGTGAATTCAAGTTGTAAGTGCAATCGGTCTCTGTTTGAAGAATACCTGATTCGGTGTCTTGTAGCCCAGCGTCTTGCGCGGGCGATTGTTTAAGCGATCCATCGCTCGCTGCACGTCCGAGTCCTTGAGCTTTGAAATGTCACTCTTCTTTGGGAAGTATTGTCTGACCAACCCGTTCGTATTTTCATTCAGTCCACGCTCCCAACTGGCATAGGGATAGGCAAAGTAAAAGCCTGCTTGCAAATGGGCAAAGTAAAAGCCCGCTTGCAAGTTGGCAGCGATAGCTTGATGGTTGGCGGACTCTCTGCCATTGTCCGAGGTGATGGTGTGACACTTCTCGCGCACAGGTTGTAACAACTCCGAGAGCGCCTGCTCGACTGCTGCCGAAGTGTTGCGTCTCACCTTCTTGAGCAAGCACAGCTTCGATTTGCGCTCGACTACAGACACGAGAGCCTCTTTATGTTGTGCGCCAATGATGGTATCAACTTCCCAATCGCCTACACGTCGTCGGCTTTCGACGATTGCCGGTCGGGTCTCAATGCTCAAGCGTCCCTTGAGCTGTCCACGGCGGTTATAAGAACCGTAACGCTTGCGCCTGAGTTTGCGGCAGCGTAAATGCTGGTAGAGGTCGCCGCCTCTTGCTTTGTCCGCATAGATGTATTGATAGATGCGCTCATGGCTGACACAAACATGCTGCCCAAAGAGCCAGCCGGAGACTTGTTCAGGACTCCAATCCTGACGAAGCTGACTCTCGATAAGTGTCCATGTTTGAGGCTCGATGCGGGTGGTGACATGCTTGAGTTTGCGCTCTTCAGTGCTGTGTGGTGCCTGCTTGGGACGATAGCCCCGCCCGCCTCGGTTGCGAGAGAGTTCGCGCGAGATGGTCGAGGGATGAGCTCCGATCTCAAGGGCGATCTCAAGTTGTGACCAGTCGGCTTTGATGCAGGCGTAAATCTGGTATCTTTGGTCTTGGGTAAGCTGTCGATAACTCATTAGTGCTTCTCTTAACTTGGCGGTTGGAACAGCATCTGATGTTATCGCAGCTTGCCCTTCTCTGACCAAGTCGAAAGTTGCACTTACAAGTTGCATTCACCTCGGCGCGTACGAGTTGAGTGAACTAGTTGACCAACGAGGCGGCAGTTGAAGGGACGAGAGATTCCACCACACGCTCTGCGTCGTAACCGAGCGCACGCAAATCATCGAGCGCGAGTTCGTCGTGTCCGCCTTCGTCAAAGGATTTGAGCTTCGCATACTCTGCTAACACAAGCCTACCGATGGCTGCGAAGCGTTCGGCGGCTTCAGCCATCAGAGCCGGAGTCGAGTGCGTGCTGTGATAGTCGCCAGCCAATCGCCATACCCAACGTGCGAGAGTTAGCGGCACGTGCGGCGTCGTTTCCTGCTTCCGCTCACGCGCGATGCTTTGCTACGCGGCGCAGAGCGCGCCATCGAGTAGGTTTCGCGTCGTCCCTCTGCTTCCTTCACCCTCCATCGGAACCGTGAACGGATCGAACGACCCGAAAGAGTTGGGATGATGCGTCCATGCACAATCGCTGTTAGCGACGACGACAATCTCCGGCGTCACTCGCGCCCATTCGAGTCCCGTATCATTCATTTGAGGAGATGCTCTCTTGCCTTCATCTATCCGATGGTCGAGCGACCGCATCATAGAGCTTGTTTGCGAAAGTGTCACCACCTATTTAGCGGCAGACGAAATAAAGCGTTTTGTCTTTCCCTGAAATTCAATTATTTGGATTCTACTATTCTTGAAAGCTCATGCTTCTCCTTTCGTCACACAACTCAGCCGTCTCGTTGCAGCAATCAGCCGTCTTGCCACAAAGTTATTTCTCCATTCCGATGTCCGCAGTAAGCTCTCCGCAACGCAATGAATGCGTCGCTCGCTGGCTTGTCGCGTAACACCGCCACGGACGTCGTGAATGTGTGTTCGGGCAGTTGCGACAATTAGATTCTTCTGTCTCCCTGAATGGTCAACGGAAACGGGAACTCTCTTTCCCGTCCTCAACAGTTAAGGATGTCATTATGAAAAGGAAATCATGTGCTGCTGTCCTCTCGCTTATCTTTTTGCTCTCTCCCATGCTGACTCACACGGCGAGCGCGCACTGGGAATTCCACGATCAACTAGGCCAATATCTCTTCGGCTATACGGGGGTCGAAAGCGCCTACGAGTATGAGAGTGAAGTCGCGCGCAATCACATCAAAACGAACGTCACGACGCTCTCCTCGGAGTGGACGACAAGTCTCGGCCCGGCTATAGACCAACACAACAGCGCGGGCAACAAGGTGGCTATTTTTCTGGACACCATTTTGTTCCAGAGCGCAACGCCTGCATGGTATCTGCGGCCTGATTACAGATACCTCTTCGATTCATGGTACAACCGCAACAAGTTGTATCTCACTTCCAACCGCGTAGCATTTCTTATTATCAATAGCGAGGCGAACAACGCACGCCTGACCAATGCTGCGATTGACGAGGCGACGGCCTACGTCAAGTCAAAGATACCGGCGATTCCGACGGTCGTCGGTTACGGTTTCGGGGCGGGCGCAGTTGACATCTCAGGACAGGCTCTGCCGGTGCAGCCGGACGGGTTCGCCTTCTGGCAATACGCCGTGCTGCATCCGGAATATCCGACCAGTACCTTTCAATACTGGCTCAACTACTTCAAAACGCACCTCAACGTTTCGCGCCAGCGACTAATCATCGTCTTCGACGCGCACTTCGGGCCGTGGCACGTAGATGCACATATCACGCAAGAGATGCTGGGAGATATGGCTATACGCTACGCCAACATTGCGCGCAGCGAGCCGCTCGTGGTGGGCATGGTCGGCTTTACGTGGCAAGGCTTCGGAGACGTGCTCGGATTACGCGACGTGACGCAGAGCGTGCGGGATCAGAATCGGACGGCAAGCTGCATCTTGCTGTCTTGCTCTTAGACCGGAGCAGGTAAACCGAGGCCGGAGCGTAGGAAAGAGATAACTGTCAATAGCCAGCGATAAATTTGTAGTACGCTTTATTGACTTTGAATACGTTTCGGCGTAGAACGTTCCTGTCCACACCATCTCAATTCACTTCCTTAAAGGAGATAAAACAATGCAAGACAAAAAAGACGCAAGCGCGCCTCTGGACAATTTATCGCATGAGGGCAGCTTGCCATTCTTCGCGCGATTCCTTGAAGGCCAGCACAATGGCGACGGAGACTTCTGGGCAACGACGAAGTTCCCGTCCGATTTGGACGAGGCACACACCAACAAATACCCGTCGGACGGCGACGACAATCCGCCACCCGACCCCAGGTATCTGTAAGCCGTGGAATAAGCGGAAACTTTTCTAACAGTATCAAACTCAAATGAAAATCTCCGCACATTAACTCTACTCGGCAGATGTTCGGGAAGATGACCGGGCGCGGCTTGCTGCCGAAGCAAGCCGCACCTCGTCAGGGAAGCGAGTTCGTCAGCGCACACTATGACGCGAGCTGCCGCCTCCGAGCATCTCGTCTGCAATCGCATGACTTCAAGAGCATCGCGCGACGCCGTTCTGCTGATTACACATAGCGCAGATTTCTACACCATTGAGCTGGTCGCAGAAGCTCTTGCACGAAGGGGTGCGCGCCCCTTTCGCCTGGACACAGACCGCTTCCCGACTTCCATCAAGCTCTCGGCTCGCTCGGGGAACGACCGCGCCGCGCATCTCATCACAGACGCGGGGAAGCAGATTTCATCTGAAGAGGTGCGCTCCGTTTGGGCGCGCAAGCTCTGGACGCCGCAGATGGATGCCAATCTCGACGAGCGTTTTCGTGAGATGTGCATCAGGGAATCTGTCGCCGCGCTCGAAGGATTCTTAGACGCGCTCCATGATGCGCGTTGGGTCAATGATATTCAGCGAGAACGCGCTGCCGAGAACAAGCAAAGGCAGTTGCGTACCGCCGCACAAGCTGGCCTGCGTATCCCGCGCACGCTCGTCACTAACGATCCTGCTGCGGCTCGACAGTTCTTCGCCGAAACCGAAGGCCGGATGGTAGCAAAGCTCCTACGCCCGTTGACGGTCAGCATGAATGCCGATTCGCTCTTTGTTTACACGAGCCGGGTCAGCGAAGAGGACCTCGCCAGCGCAGAGACGCTGCGCCATAGCCCTATGGTTTTTCAGGAGTTGATTCCCAAAGAGCGCGAGTTGCGCATCGCGTGGGTGGCGGGCGAAACCTTCATTGGCGCGCTCGACGCGAGCGAGACTTTGCGCGGGAAGACAGATTGGCGACAAGCCGCGCCGGGAGAATTCCGCTGGCAGACGGCTGAGCTTCCCATCGAAGTCTCAAGCGGCTTGCACACTTTGATGTCCGGGTTGGGTCTTGTCTTCGGCGCGATTGATATGATTTGCACTCCGGCGGGCGAGCACATCTTTCTTGAAGTCAACCCCGGCGGCGAATGGGGGATGCTCGAACGCGACCTCGGCCTGCCTATCTCGGACGCCATTGCGCGTGCGCTTCTACTTCCTGCAGAAAATAAGACGGAACTCAAATGACTGTCCTACTCATCACACGCAGCGACGACAACGAGAGCGTTTCGATGGTTACGGAGGCTATCAAGCGCAAGGGCGGCGATGCGATTCGCTTCGACACCGACCGCTTCCCGACCGATGTGCAACTCTCTGCTTACTATGGCAAAGGTGACGACGAGCGTTTGACGCTCACGAACGACGAAGGCGAGTTCGACTTGCGCGAGGTCTCGGCCATCTGGCATCGCCGTCTCAACTTCGGCGGCCAGCTTCCAATGACGCTCGACAAGCAGCTGCGCTACGCCTCTCTGGGCGAAACGCGCGCCGCCGCGCAGGGCATGCTCGCCAGCCTCAAAGCCTTTCGCATGGACGACGAGCCGCACATTCGTCGCGCCGAAAACAAGCAGTTACAGTTACAGGTGGCGCGCGAACTCGGGCTGGAAATTCCGCGCACGCTGACGACAAACGACCCGGCAACAGTCCACGCCTTCGCGGAGAGTTGCGAGAGCGGGATAGTGACCAAGATGCTCTCGTCCTTTGCGGTTTACGAAGAGGGGCGTGAGCTGGTCGTCTTCACCAATCCGGTGAAGCCAGAAGACCTCGCAGACCTCTCCGGTCTGAGCCTTTGCCCGATGACTTTTCAGGAGATGATTCCAAAAGCCCTTGAGCTTCGCACGACGGTTGTGGGGAATCGCGTCATGTCAGCCTCTATTAATTCA
Organism: uncultured Pyrinomonadaceae bacterium; assembly: GCA_964246305.1. Taxonomy (GTDB): domain Bacteria; phylum Acidobacteriota; class Blastocatellia; order Pyrinomonadales; family Pyrinomonadaceae; genus JACMLC01. The sequence goes on along the minus strand of CAXTPS010000007.1, from coordinate 114,538 downwards.
CAATCTTCGGAGCGTGCCGCGCACGACTGGCGACGCGACGGATTACGAATGCTTGAGGAATGGAAGCCATACGAGCTGCCGCGTGAGGTCGAAGAAAAAATCCTGCGCTTGATGGATCGCTTCGTCTTGAACTACGGCGCGATTGACATCATCGTCACGCCCGACGGGCGACACGTCTTTCTGGAGATCAACCCCGTCGGAGAGTTCTTCTGGCTCGAACGCTGCCCCGGCCTCCCCATCGCCGATGCCATTGCAGACGTTCTTCTTGACCGCTCTCAACGTCGCCAAGCTGCCTCTACATCACCGGATGGCGATTTGAAAGCTCTACGGCTTTGAGAGATTCGGGGCTTCTGATCTGTCGCCTTTCGCTGCTCGAATCCCGGGGTAAAGTGGATTGAATTGGTAATCCGGCCCTCTGCGTCTGCTATTCGCACCATAACAATTAGAGCGATGGTGTGAGAACGGATAAACATCCCCGCGCCTGCAAGTAGACAAAAGTACACACATGGATGATTTGTCCTTTCCAGTAGACACTTGCTATCACTGCTGAAAATTAAAAAGTAGTAACATCAGAAGGAATTACACGCAGCCACAATGTTATGGCAGATGGCACATGAGTTGCAGCCTATTGTGATAGTAATGATCGCTTGACTGCTACTAATGATCGGTGTGGTTACACATCGTCCATAACTTGAAAGGTGGTGAAAAAAAAGCCTCATCAACATCATTCCGAACTGCTGAGAATTTCCTCCCTGGAGCGACGTTTTCCTCAAAGTCACTTCATTTCAGGCTACTAAGCGAACAATGACAGGCTCAGTAATTGGTCGCTTCACCCGCCTTCTATAAACTCATCGTGAGTATCACCCTTAAGGAGAAAAAATTTATGGCAACCAAGTCAAGTCGTAAATCCGCGTCAAAAAAAGAGGGGGCAAAAAAAGCCGCCGGTCGAGCGGGAGTGCGCGACGTAAGCACTGTCGTTCAAGGCAAAGTTCCGATGGAGCGAGAGCAGTACCGGTCGCTGCTGCTACACAACCCGAACTACTTCGGCAACTTACAGCCAGCCCAAACGGTTTTCCAGCCGGTCAAGGTCATCAAATCGAACATGACCTACGAGCAGATGATGTGCATCGGCTACAATCCGCAGCTTGATCAGCTTGAAACCGTCATCTACATCAAGCAGAACATCGGCTATGGCGGGCCATTGTGTTCTACCGGAACGCTTGAGCATGTGCGCTTCTACATCACGTATGACAACGGCGTGACATGGCAAGACCTCGGAACAGAGTGGTTCACAGTCAACGACATTCCGGGCGACAAACCATTGGAGTACGGCCTGACACATCCGATCAAGCCGAAAAAGTTTTTCTGCAACGTCGAGAATCTGCCGAAGGTGCGCGCCATCCTTTCGTGGAGTGTGATGCCGCCCCCGAACCAGCCCAACTACATGCCAGTCTGGGGCAACGTCCTAGACGCGCGCATACAGATTGAGCCGCTTCTTGTCTTCAAGGTTGGCGATCTCTTCCAGCAGACAGACACGAAGATTCCGCTGGGGCTTGAGACGGTTCTTAATCTACAGCATCCGGTCGCGACTGCCCCCGCCCCGGCCTTGAGCCTATCGGAGTTGCAAGTGCTCTACAAGCCTACGAATGTGCCGGAGCATCGTTATCTCTTCCCCGAAGTCCAGAAGCAGACGCAACTGCCGGGTTTGTCCGTCACAGCGGCTACCTTAGCCCTGCCGCCTCAGACCGCCGTGAGCGCTCCCACTATCGCCGCGCAGACGAGTTTCCAAGGGATTCACGTCAACATTGCAAGCATTATCGCGGCAATTCAGAAGACGAACGGCAACACGAACTTTGAAGAACTCACCTGCATCGGCCTCAACAACACCAACGATACGCTGCTCGGCATTATCAAAGTGAAACTGTCGAACGGCTATTCCGGCAAGCTCTGCTCAAAGGGGAGTCAGGAGTACGTTGCCTTTTGGGTGGATTGGGGAGAGGGAGCAGGATTGACCTACGTTGGCACGACTTCCGTGAACGTTCACGACATCGCGGCCATGCCCGCCGACGGGATACAGTTTGCTGTCTTGCTGCCTTTGAATACGGCGGCACACAGGCAGACATGTGAGGCTGGTCCGAAGGTTGCTCGCGTCCGCGCCATCCTCTCCTGGGAAGCGCCGCCCCCACCTGCCAACCCGAATTACGTTCCGACTTGGGGCAACCGTCTGGAAACGAAAGTTCTCATCAAGCCGGGGCCGAAGATTGTGCCCGGAGACTCCAAGCCTTATCTGGATTCGGTGGGCGGCGTGCCCGTCTGCCACATCAATCAAACGACGGGCATGGCGACAGGCGAGAGACCTTTCGGAGGCGTAGTGACCATCACGGGTTTCATTCTTAACCCGCCGGACGTGACTTCACCCAACCCACTCAAGTACAAAATCTCTGTGCGCGAGTTGCCGGGCGGAGCGTGGCAACCCTTAACCAACACCTTCGGTATCTCTGTGATTGAGCAGATCGGCGGCGGCTTTCCTGTCAGTTACGACATCACACAGTCGATTGACGCCGACGGCTACTATACCTATAAAGAAGACCCGAATTCGACAGGAGCCGGATGGCGTCTGGTCACGTCCCGCGTGCTCGGCTACTGGATCACGTCTGCTCCGATGACAGGTCTCTGGGAGATCAGGATCGAAGCCAAAGACCATTTCGGCAACACCTTCACGGCAGGGCAAGTGATCTGCACGGAGGATGGCACGACGCGGCAGACCATCAAGGTTTTTCTGGATGAAGTCGCGCCGACAGCTAAGCTTAAAATCACCGGCTTCACGCGCGGCGGCGGGCCTGTGATTGCCGCCACAGACTGCGACACCTTGCAGAAGGGCGATATCATTCATGGCACATACGAGTCGTTGGATGAACACTTCGGTTCGCTGTCAATGACGATTGAACCGCCCAGCCACGTACACGGTGCGGCAGTCGATCCAAGCTCCAGAGCTTTCCCGGTTGTTCCGACGACTGGTGAATCGGGCACTTGGACGCTTGATACTTCACTGATGGATCCGTGCGGCTACGTGATACGTCTCAGCACGGCAGACCGCACCCTTGTCAACAGCAGTGGCACTGGCTGGACCAACGCAGATTTTGTCGGGTTCTGCCTATCAGCTAAGAAATAGAACTCTACAAGAAGCGCAAGGTCATAAGAGCAGCGACGGGAGCGATAAGCGCCCGCCGCTGCTCTCATCTTATAAGGGAGTCAAGAAGCCATCTTGGTAGTGGTTCAGTTTGAAATTCTGTGAACTATCTATCATCACGAAAACATTTCCTGCAATGGCGCTGGTGACGCAAAGGAAGATCGCTAAGGGATCGAATGATGGGTGCTCTTGGCGCGCTTTTGCTTTGCGCCTTTGCGCCTTTGCGGGAAATTCTTTTCTGATGACCGAGATATATCAGATTTTCAAACTGATCACTAGTCAGGAGGGCACGTTCTTGACTCGGGGCGAGGATGATGATAAACCTCAAGCCTGAACAAGGCAGTCAATCCGTTTCACAACAGCATACCAGTCATCTCAATCAGTTTGGATTCGCAAGGCGGGTCTACTTCTAGTTGCGTTGCATCTACAGGCGCGGGCGTAAACAGCCTTCGGATACATGGCAACTGCGTGGTCAGGGTCAAACTCAAGCGGCAAGGTAGCGCCTGCTTTCTCACACTTCACAGCTTACGGAAAAGGGATCAAAAAATGAAAAACAGCAAAGTCTCGCTCATCGTCATTTCGCTCGTCATTCTAGTGTTCCCGTGCATCTTGATAGCTCAGGGCAAACGCGCGTCGAACCCGGAAGAGTCTTTCAAAAATTTATCAGGCGCGGCAGACGAGATGTCACGTATGCGCCTGCCGGAAGCGGCGACTCTGGGGATTCGCTCAAAAACGGCGATGTTGCCGATTCGTTTGCAGCAAGACGGGCGGGGCAACGCCGTATGGTCGGCTGACGTGCCGGTTGATTCCACAGGGGAATTAAAATTGACGCTGCTCGCGCCCAACAGTCAGGATTGGCTGATTCGCGCCTCGACGGGCGAAGGTCAGATGGACTTGCGCCATAACTCTCTGGTCGAGAGTCAGTCGGGCGCAGTCGAATTTGACGGCGTCAGTTTCCCCGCCGAAGTCTTCACTCTCACCAACGCGAAAAAAGGAAAATTGAAAGTGGAGATCGTCGTAGCAGGTCGAAGAGTCCAAGCTGATGAGACTACCGGCTATCTGGTTGTTTCCAGCGACTCGCCGTATCGCCTTTACAGCTATTTGAACACACAGCGTACGCTCACCGGAAAACCGCTGGAGTTCGTCGCTTCGGTTTTTGACGAGCGCGCGGGAAACGAATCAAGCATTCCGGCAGCGATTGCCGGAAGCATGACGGGCGCGGAAATGGAGATTCGCTCGCCCGGCGGCGAAATCGAAAAGGTGATTCTGAGCAGCGACAATAGCGGGCAGTTCAGAGGGAGCTTCATCCCGCGCGAGGCCGGACAATACACTGCTCAAATCTTCGTGCGCGGCGCGAGTCCGGAAGGCGAGCAATTTATTCGCACCAGTGAGCACGTTTTTCAGGCGCTCGCAGATCACGTCGAGCTTGGAAGCTACGGCAGCACTGCTGTCATAGACGACACACGCTTGCGCGTCAGCCTGCACGCGACTGGTCTCAACGCCGGACGCAAAGTTATAGCTTACGCAGAAGTCTGGGGACGCAATGAAAACGGCGAAGCATTGCCCGTCGCATGGATAAGTGGGATGGCAATCGCTAAAGGAAGAATGAACGGTGCGAATATTGATTTGATGTTTGACGCACGCTGGCTGGCACGTGCGGCAGCCAAAAATTCTTACGAGCTTCGCCACGTGCGCCTCGTAGACCCCGATTACTTCGTGACGCTCGCGGAAGCAGAAGCCATCGCGTTGAAGATTAATCATCTGCCGGAAGCTGCTTCGAGAGCGGCGACGGAAATCACAGATGAAATGCTTATGGGCAAGAAGCCGGACGCCTTGCCCGGAGCGCAATTCTCAACGCCGGATGCAGCGCAAGCCGTGGGAGGCAAAGTGCTGTTGATTCACGGATATTGCTCCGGCGGAAATCCTTTCCCGACCTCACAGTTCTCGAACTACGCGGTTTTCAGCGACCCGAATCAAAGCCGCACACACGACCAGTTCGCTAACCTGATTAGAAATTTTGGCGCGCAGTTTCCCTCTTTCGGCGCGGTCGCGCACAGTCAGGGCGGCGCAGCCTCGCTTCATCTTTACACCTACTACTGGAGCGGTTTTGATTATGCGACGGGCAATCGTTTGATTCAATCGGTCGGCACGCCGTATCAGGGCACGGCTCTGGCCGGAAATCTGGCGGTCTTAGGGCAAATCTTCGGCGCAGGCTGTGGGGGCAACTACGATCTGACGTATAGCGGAGCGGCAGCATGGCTCGCCGGAATTCCTGGCTGGGCGCGTGCGCGAGTGAGTTACTCGACGACTTCGTTCACAGACGTGTGGTACAGATACGATTATTGCAGTCTCGCTACAGACCTGTTCCTGTCCGACCCTGATGACGGCGTCACCGAACAAGCCTACGATCAACTGTCGGGAGCAAACAATCGCGGACACAAAACAGGCTGGTGTCACACGAGCGGCATGCGCGACCCCGCGCAAACTTCCGATTCCTCTCGCAACGCAGATATGAACGCAAACGCGGCGCGTTAGGATTTCTTCATTATCGTAGAAGCAGTTTCCGCAGAGGCTGTCACTGCACATCGCTGTCAACTACCTTGGTTCGGCGCGCATGCTATCTGCTACCTGACTGGAGATGTAAAAGCCGGAGACTTGGCAGTCGGAACATGGCAAGAGGCGGCGAAACCCCTCATGCGGGGGCTATGACGCTAAGGCAATTGTTGATGTTGCAGGTGGGTTTGATTCTCAGGGCAAATGGGGATACATAGATAAAACGGGCAAATACGTTTGGCAGCCAACAAATTAGGTCAGAAAGATTTGCTTTCCCTGAATGGGCGGGCTAACAACTCATTCAACCGGAGCGCGGGATAGCGGGTTTTCATCATTCTTCCTTGCGATTGAATTGAATGCTTTCGCCCGCGCACGGTTAATTCGGGCGTTAGATGCCACTTCGTAATCCACAAAGGGAAATAGATGCGTCGCCGTTGGTATATTAGATTTTATTCTGTATATTCAAGCAAAAGTACATTCGCACAGAGGCGCTTCAAGATGAGAACAAATCAAACGATAAAAAAGCTAATGTCGCTAAGCTTCTTTCTGTTACTGGCAACCGGCTTTAGTGTTCACAGTCAGACAAACCATAAATCTAATAATCAAGCTCCGACTCGATCCGCCAGCGTCGTAAAAAGGTTGGGTGTTTTTACGAATATGAGATTTACCAGAGAACACCAATATGGCTATAGCGTCGAACTGTGGCAAGAGAAAGATCGTCTGTTCGGCTTTCTGCTGGTGTCGGAGGGTTTGATCGGAGATACTCCGACCGGGTTACTTGAGGATGTCGTATTCGATCCAAAGACGGGAAGGTTGACCTTCCGGGCACGCCTCTCAACCGGCTCGACTTTCAATAGCAACAATGAACAGGTTCCGACGCGCGATGTCTACCGATTTAACGGCGCTCTGAGAGGTCAGAAACTGACGGGAGTATTGGAATACACAAACGCTTTAGATCAAGCAGCGACCGGCACGAAAAAGAATATCTCTCTCCGAAAGTCTAAAAGCGAATCGGCGTCAATGATTGAAGCGAGAAGCTATGACGAGTGGGAAAAATGGGCAGATGAGATTCTGAAGCTCCGTGGCCCGAAGTGGTAGAAAGCGTCTGTGATAAATCACCTCTCACAAACTATCTGATATGCAAAATAATAACTTACGAGCGACAGGCTGGCTCGGCTTGGCTTTACTGGCGTGCATCGTTATTTCAGTCTCATCGTGCGGTCAGCGCGTGTCAGACCCCATGGCCGCGCCAGCCGAAACCGTTCCGGTCGCAGAATTGATGACGAACGCGGATAAGCTTTACGACCAGCGCGAAGATTTGGCGCGCGTGCGCGAGGGCGTGGCGTTGCTGAAGCGCGTGCGGAAGGCTGAGGCGCAAAATTACGAGGGCGCGTGGCGGCTGGCGAGGCTCGATTACTTTCTAGGCTCGCACACAAAGGACGAGAAAGAGCGTGATGCGGCTTTTCGTGAAGGCGTCGAGGCGGGCGAGGATGCAATCCGTTTGCAGGCGGGAAAAGCGGAAGGCCATTTCTGGCTCGGCGCAAATATGGGCGGTCGAGCGCAGTCAAGCTCGCTGAGCGGACTCGCGGATGCAGAAGACATACGGCGCGAGATGGAGGCCGTCATCAAGATAGATGAAGGCTATGAGGGCGGCTCCGCCTACATGGTGCTCGGACAGGTTGATCTTGAGCTGCCGAGATTGATGGGCGGCGACCCGGATGAGGCAGTCAAAAATCTGGAGAAGGGATTACGCTTCGGCGCAGATAATCTTCTTTTAAGATTGCGTCTGGCTCAAGCCTATCTCTCGACGGGGCGCAAAGAGGATGCGCGTAAACAACTGGACATCGTGATGAAGACGAAACCTGACCCGAAGTTTGCTCCCGAGTATAAAGATGCGACGGAGGAAGCGCGCAAACTGCTTGAAAGCAAGTTCAAATAATATCCCCGTATGAGCCGGACTAAATGTTCGTGCGCGAAGTTCGAGCGATAAATCCTTTGCCTTTTACATTCGAGGGCGGTTGACAGATGCCGTCTCGCTCTACTATAAAGCTTACCGGCCACTGTCAATCAAATTAACGGTAGCCGCTTGCTCTGGAATGGCCTTGACGATGGGCGTCGCGAGGCCGGTTCCTTCCTCCGATAAAATTTTATAACTGAGAACTTCGAGCGTTGCCAATTATCTATCCGGCATCATTTTCGTTGATGTGCTCGTGTGGGAGAAAAAATCAAATTCTCTCAGTGGATAAGTTTACCCACCATCCCTGATTTACAGGTGCTTTCGAGGAGGACGAATGAAACACAAGCTTATAGTCATGCTGGCGCTCGTGGCGCTGGCCCTCACTTTGGTTCTGACCCGCTCAACCCACGACGCCAACGCGCAGGAAGGCGGAATAATGGGCACTGGACTGAACGGACAAATGGATGCGCCACCGCACGCAAGGCAGCAGGATGTGGACGATGTCCCGTTCGAACTGAACGGTCGTGAATGGCGCAACAAACAGGCCTTCATTGACAGCGGCGCGCGTTGCGCGACATTGCCGGTGGATGCGCAGGAAGCAGCAGAAGTTGACGCAGCTAATGCTCAATTCAGGCAAGCGCAGCGCAGCAAAGGCGAAGAGCTTGAGAGACCCGGTGGCTCTGTCACGGTGAATGTTTACTGGCACGTCATCAATAAAGGCTCAGGCATCGCCAACGGCGATATTCCGACCTCGCAGATCAATTCGCAGATCAGCGTGCTGAACAACGCTTATAGCGGCGCGACCGGCGGCTTCAACACGCCTTACAGGTTCGTGCTGGCGAGCGTCACGCGCACGACCAATTCAAGTTGGTACAATCTGGCGGAGGGTTCGAGCGCGGAGACGCAGATGAAAACAGCCCTGCGCGTCGGCGGAGCGAACGCGCTCAACATCTATACGGCGAATCTGAGTGGCGGTCTGCTCGGCTGGGCGACCTTCCCGTCGTGGTATGCGGGCAACCCGAAGGATGACGGCGTAGTCATTCTCTATTCTTCGGTTCCGGGCGGCACGGCCTCGCCGTACAATCTGGGCGACACGGCGACACATGAGATCGGACACTGGCTCGGTCTCTATCACACCTTCCAGGGCGGCTGCTCAAGTTCCGGCGATTCGGTGAGCGATACACCGGCTGAGCGTTCGGCTGCCTTCGGTTGCCCGTCTGGACGCAACACCTGCACGGGAACAAAATATCCCGGCAACGATCCGATTGAGAATTTCATGGACTACACGGACGACTCCTGCATGTTCAAATTCACTGCAGGCCAGTCGGCGCGTATGGACTCGCTGACGCTTCAATATCGCGGTCTGTAAAAAGCTTCGTCTGAAGTAAGAATGAAAAAGGAAGGACGCATGAAAAGTGCATCCTTCCTTTTTTACAACTCGGTCAGAATCTTAATCCGGCCTGAATATAGGGGAAGGGAATGTGCTCGGCCTCGCGTCCGGCTTCGCGCAATGCGGCGAGCATACGTTCTGCGCCGGGGTAGTTGAGCGAGTGAATGATGATGGTCGCGTCACGCTGGCATTGTGGGCGAGCGGCGAGCCATGAGGCGACCGCGTAGCCTGTGTGCGCGTCATCAGGCTCGTCTGAAAAATAGTGCTCATCCTTCAGATCGTGGTCGAGCAGAATCACTTCATACGCGCGCCCGTCGAGCCACTCGAAAGCCTGCCCGACATCACACGTCACATCCAATTCATCGCCCGCAAACTTTTGCCGGAACCAGACGCAGCGGGTCTCGTCATCTTCGACTATTAGAATCCGCATGTCTTCTTACTGTCACGAGAATTATCGAAGACAAACTCGCTCACTGCTTTTTGGCTTCAGCCTTCTGCAATTCTTCGAGCGTCTTTTTCAAAGCTTCGAGCTTCTGCCCGGCCTCGCCAAATTTGCCCTCTCTGGAAAGCTTCTCATAGTCCGCGAACTCCGTGGAGGCGCGATTAATCAGTTGCTGCGTGTTCTGCGGAATAGTGGGCGCGGGAGGCTGCGCGGTCTCTTTCTTCTCACCATTTTGAGGAGCGGGCTGTTCAGCTTTCTTCTCATCAGGCGGTTTTGATTCGCCGAAGAGGTTGGTCATCGCTTCCGCGAAGTTCGCGCCGTAGGCGAGTCGTTCCTGTGTCGCCAGCACGACGATGCGAAGCTCAGGCATCGGGCTGCTCTCGGCTTGAAGATAGATCGGCTCGACGTAGAGCAGGCCGCGACCGATGGGGATGACGAGCAGGCTGCCGCGCAGGACTTTCGAGCCTTGCTGGTTCCAGAGCGTCAGTTGAGACGAGAGCTGCGCGTTCTGGTCTATCCGCGCGGCGATTTGAAGCGGGCCGTCCACTATTCTTGAGGTCGGGAAGTTGTAGACGAGCAGCGAGCCATAATTCGCGCCGTCGCTGCGCCCGGCCATCCAGCCGATCATGTTATTGCGGCTCACCGGAGTGAACAGCACAATCTCGACGAACTCGCTCGCGGACTGCTCGCCCGGCAGTTGCATGAGCACGAAGTAAGGCTCAAGCGGGTCTGCCTGCGCCTGCTTGTCTTTGCCCTGTGTGCTCTGGCGCGCGACGCTCCACACATCTTCGCGCTGGAAAAAAACTTTCGCGTTCTGCGTGTGATAGAGGCTATAGACTTCGCCCTGCGTGCGTATAAAAGTTTCAGGGTAACGCACGTGCGCTCTTAAATCAGCGGGCATCTGGCTCGCATCACGAAAGAGAGCCGGGAAAGTCGCGCGCCAGCTATTAATCAAAGGGTCTTGCGCGTCGAAAACATAAAAGTTGACTGTGCCGTTATAAGCATCAACCGTCGCCTTGACGCTGTTGCGCATGTAGTTGACGCTCTGGTCAGCCGCGACGTGATGGCGCGAGTAAGGATAGGTAGAGGATTCCGTGTAAGCGTCTATCATCCAGATGAGGCGTCCGTCATCCGTCACGACCAGATACGGGTCGTTGTCGTAGATGAGAAACGGAGCCAGCTCGCGCACGCGCTCGCCTATGTTGCGGAGCATGAGGACGCGGCTCTCTGGCGTGATGTCGTCGGAAAACGGAAGTTTCGACATGTCGCCGAGCGTCCACGCGAGCAGGAAGCGACGAAAGCTGCTCCCGATTGAGATGCCGCCCGTGCCCTGATAAACGGTCGTCTGATTGGCTTCGCCCTGCGGATAGTCAAACTCTTTCTGCCGCGTCTTGACATAAACGGGCGTGTCCGTCTTCTGCCCGTAATAGATTTCAGGCCGCGTGATTTTTATCTCAGGCGCGCCGGATTGAATCGGCATGTCGGAGAGAACGAAACGCGGCATGCCTTCGTTCGTGAAGCCGTTTGAAGAGTTCATCGTCGCGCCGTAGCCGTGCGTGTAGATAAAGCGTTCGTTAATCCAGTTGCGCGATTGCTCGGGCAGCGCGTTGACATCAAGCTCACGCGCCGCGACCATCATCTGCTGCATCTGCCCGCCGATTTTGTAGCGGTCAACATCCACGTCAGGAAAATCATAATAAGTGCGTATCTGCTGAATCTGCTTGAGCGTCGCTTGCAGGCCGCGCCAGTCCCAGAGCCGTATGTTGTCAACCGTAGCTCGATTCTCATCTATCTTGAGCGATGCCGTCTCAGGCTCCGCTTCAAAGCCGCGCGATTCGACGCCCTCAAGCCCGAAGGCTCTGCGCGTCCATTCGATATTATGTTCGATGTAAGGAGTTTCGCGCCCCAGTTGATTCGGCTTGACGATAAAGCTCGTCACGTAGCCGGGAATCAAAACTCCCGCGACGATGTAAGCCGCGACGGGCAGCGCGAGCGCGATTATTATCAATCGCAGGCGTCTTTGCGTCAGCGCGTTGACGATGACGATGACTGCGGACGCGAGCAGCGTGATGGCTACGATGACTAATCCCGGCAGCAGGTAGTTGGCTTCCGTAAAAGTGACGCCGGAGAAAGTCTCGTGATCGTCCCACAGGTAAGTGTAGCGCGTGAGATAAACCTGTAGACCCACCGTCAACATCAGAAAGGCTAGAGCGAAAGAGACAGCCGCGTATCCAGTGCCCCGCGCGGCGGCGACTGCGACAAGTCTCTGTTCTTTCTTCTGCGGCAAGCTCAGCAGCGTGTAGACAATTGCCGCGCAGAGAATGACGAACGCCAGCATCGTCAACCATGATGCAGTCAACTGGTAGACCGGCAGCGAGAAGAGATAAAAGCCGACGCTCTTTCCAAAGATGGGATCGCTGCCGTTGGTCTGCGCGTGATTCAGAAAGAGCGCGAACGAACGCCACTCCTCGCTCATCCCGAGCGCGTATACGACTGCGAAGATACACGCCACGATCCACGCCAGCGGTCGCAGGATACGCGCCGGATCAATCGTCACGGATTGATTGTTAATAACGACCGTCCGGCGTTCGAGCGCGGTTGACGCGAAGGCGCGTTCGAGTAGCCAGAAGCCAGCGCGCAAAATAACTACGGTCAGCAACGCGAAGATAATAAAGAGCAGAAGCTTGAGGCGAAATGTGTACCAGTAAACAGACGCGAAGCCGAGCGAGTCGAACCACAACGACTCGACATAAATCGAAATCGAGCTGAAGAGTGCGATAGCGACCGCGACAATCGCCACGATAATCCAGCGTCGCCAACTCCTCTTCGGATGCGGAGGCTCTATTTCGATAATTTGATCGTCTAAATCTGCCGGGATAGGATGTTCGTTCATGCCGCTTAGCATACGCTTAAGAAGTTCAAGGTTCAAAGTTCAAGATTCAAGATTCAAAGACCAAAGTTAAGCCGTGGCCTCTGTCTTTCAACTTTGAACTTTGAACCTTGAACCCTGAACCCTTATTATTCATTCACAATATGAGCATCAAACCGTTTCGCGCAGTTCTCATCATTTTCATCCTCGTCGTAGCGGTCGCAGGCGGCTTCTTAATCTTCAGGCAGATTAAGAAGCGCGCCGTGACAGCTCCGCTCAGCGAAGTCTTTACAGTCGCGGGCGCGGGCGGCGGGGCTGCGCGCTTCGCGGAGCCTTTCGGAATCGCTGTTGCAAACGATGCCACGATTTACGTGACGGACGGAGACGCTGGAAAACTCTGGCAGATTAAACGGGACGGGAGCGCGCGTGTCGTAGCAGAAAATCTAGACACTCCTTCGGCGGTCGCGCTCGCGCCCGACGGCTCGCTCGTGATAGCGGAGACGGGCGCGCACGTCATACGGCGCGTGCATCCGGCAGACGGACTAACGGAGATCGTCGCGGGCGTGACGGGCCGCGCAGGATATTTGGACGGGAGCGGCGCGCAGGCTCTCTTCAATGCGCCGGTCGGCGTGGCGGTCGGGAGCGACGACACCATCTTTATCGCGGACACATATAATGACCGTGTCAGAGCGATTGATAAAGAGGGCAACGTGCGGACGATTGCGGGCGCAGGCGAGGCAGGCTTTGCCGATGCGCTATCTGGCGCGCAGGCTCAGTTCGATACGCCGTGCGGGATCGCGGTCGCCCCTGACGGCGCGCTGATAATCGCTGACACGGGCAACGGGCGCGTGCGCCGGATTGAGCTGAACGGGAGCGTGGCTACCGTTGCCGGAACAGGCGAGCGTTCGAGCATGGATGGAATCCCGTCTGCCGCTTCATTCAATGATCCGACAGGTATTGCGATTGATAAGGACGGAAAGATATATGTGGCCGACGCGAGAGGCTCTGCTTTGCGCGTCTGCGCGTCGAATCCATCGCCGCAAGTTTCGACGTTGGCCGGAGGCCACGTCGCGGGATTTCAGGATGGCGCGCTCAATAGTGTGCGCCTCAATCATCCGGCGGGAATCGCGCTCGCGCCGGATGGAACGCTTCTGTTTACAGACACCGGGAATAAAATCGTGCGCGCCATCGTGGGCGAGGGAAGAGAGCGCGGCGCGTTGCTCTCTAATGAAGCACAGGCCGCGTTGATTCCGACGGCGGCGCAGATGCGCGCAGCAGCCGAGCCGCGCTGGCCTTACGAGCCGCCGGATCGCAGGCGTGAGATAGCCGCGACCTTCGGAGAGATACGAGGCGAGCTATCTGAAAATGATAAAGAGGCTTACTTTCACAACGGGCTGGACATACCGGGAGCTTACGGCGAGACCGCGCGGGCCGTTCGCACGGAACGCATTCTGAATCCGCTCTCTATCGACGACGTTGGCACGACGCGCGAGCGTATACGCTTTCCCACGCTCGGCTACATACACCTGCGCATCGGCAGAGATGTCAACAACCGCGTCTTTGATGAAGCGCGGTTCATCGCCGTGCGTGACGCCGCCGGACACCTCGCGCGTATGCGTGTGCGTCGCGGCACGCGCTTCACGGCGGGCGAGGCTATCGGCACGCTTAATAATCAATATCACGTACACTTGATCGCCGGGACTGCCGGAGCAGAATACAACGCGCTCGCCGCGCTCGAATTGCCGGGCATCAAAGACACTGTCGCGCCGACGATTGAGAAAAACGGCGTCAGCTTTTTTGATAAAGCATGGCGAGAGATTCGCTCCGACTCAAAAAGCGATGCGCGCCTGACGCTTGAAGGCGATGTGCGAATCGTCGTCAGGGCTTACGATCAGATGGATGGAAATGCGGCGCGTCGCCGTCTGGGGATTTATCGTCTGGGCTATCAAGTGCTCGCGGCGGACGGCGCGCCCGCGCAGGGTTTCGCAGAGCCGCTTGTCAACATCTCTTTCGAGAGTCTGCCGCGTGATGAATCGGCTGCGCAGCTCGCCTACGCCGCAGGCAGCCGCGCCGGAGCGACGGGCGAAACTATCTTCGCTTACATCGTGACCAACATCGTGCGCGACCGCGAAGCGAGAGACGCAGTCTGGCCTGCTTCAAAACTTCCGGCGGGCGATTACACAGTGCGCGTCTTCGCAGAAGATTTTTTCGGCAACCGCACGACGCACGACACGCCCGTGCGAATTGTTGATTCAGCGAAATAAAAGAACCAAAGAATTTTCCGCAAAGGCGCAGAGAAGACAGGGTGAAGGGGATAGGGTGTAGGGTGTAGTGAAAACAGAATTGCTTTCCTACACCCTACTTCTTACACCCTCGTTCTTTGCGTCTTTGCGTGTTTGCGCCTTTGCGGGAACCCTTCTTTTTCTTCAGCCATATTTGAAAGTCATCTACTACTGAACCGTTCACGCTTTCTCAAAACAAAGCAAAAGCGTTATATTGAAGATGCACCGACAAGTTTCCCCCAACTTTTTGAATCCGACGATTGTTAGCAGCTTCTGATGTCGTCAAGGAGAAGATTTTTTATGTGCTTCAATAAAAAACTGCGCGGCATGACAGCCAGCATTACTCTCATCGCGCTTTCGCTGGCTCTTCCGATTCTGGCGACGACGAATGAGGGCGCAAATGATAAATCGTCTTCTACATCTGCCATACGCCTCACGCCGCCCGCGCCCGCCATCAGCGATGAAGCGCGACTGGCGGAATTGTCTGCGCGTCGCTCACGCGTCGCGGAGAAGATCGGCCCGGCGGGCATCCTCGTGCTCTTCAGCGGAGAGCCTCGCGTTTACACAAACGATGTGGATTATGAGTTCCGTCAGGAGAACAATCTTTATTATCTGACCGGCTTAAAGCAGAAGGACGCGACGCTCGTGATGATGCCCGGCAACGCGCAGACGCCGTTGATTCTTTTTATTCCCAAACGCAACCCGGCAGCCGAAACCTGGACAGGACATATGTACAGTCCTGAAGAAGCACATAAAATTTCCGGCATCACTGAAATCTGGGAGGCAGGCGAGTTTGAGCCTTTCATGCGCGCGTTGCGCACGCGCCAGCCTTATCGCCCACAAGCCGCTACGCTCTTGATGACAGACAAAGCTGCGGTTCCGGTCAACACCATAGCCGCGCCCAACACGCGCCCTGTCACTCCGCCCGTCCCGCAATCCGGGCAGACGACTATCGCTGCGAACGCAGCCACTCCGGCCAATCCTGTGACAAGCAAATCTTCTGCTAATCTGGCGACGACCAACGCCAACGCCACCACGCCGGTGACTGCTCCGGCACAGGCCGGCTCACCAACGCCTCGTGGCAATGCGTCCGGTAATACTGAAGCGACGCTTGCCGGCCCAACGGGTTATGAATCTCTTTTCACCGCGGCCACGCAGGGCGAAGCGGAGCTTTATCTGCTCATGCCGCGCGAAACGGATAGCCGCGAGTTCAAGCAGGAACAGAGCTTCGCGTCACAGTGGGCAAGGACTTCGAGCGGCTACAGCATACGCGACGCGTGGCCTATTTTTATCGAGCTGCGCCTGCGCAAATCGCCTATGGAGTTGCAGTTCATGCAGCACGCGATAGACATTACGGGCGAAGCTCTGGGACGCGCGATGGCTGTCGCCGGACGCGCCGGTTGGGAATATGAGATCGAGGCTCAGGTTGATTACACCTTCAAGCTGCGCAACGCGGACAACTGGGGCTATCCCTCAATCGTCGGCTGCGGGCCGAACGCGACGACGCTGCACTACGAGGAATCACAGAGTCGGGTCAAAACAGGCGAACTGATTTTGATGGATGTCGGCGCGGAGTACGAGCATTACTCTGCCGACGTGACGCGCACATTTCCAATCAACGGAAAGTTCACGCCCGAACAGGCGGAAGTTTATAACATCGTGTTAGCGGCGCAGGAGGCTGCCGCACGCGCCATGCGACCCGGCGCGACGCTGACGGATGTTCACAACGCTTCGCTCGAAGTCCTCAAGGACGGCCTGCTCAAGCTGGGACTGATTACGGATAAAAGCTCGAACCAGTATCGCATCTGGTACATGCACGGCAACTCGCACTTTCTCGGGATGAACGTGCATGATGTCGGTGCGCGCGGGACGAAGCTTGAGGTGGGCATGACCTTCACGAACGAGCCGGGCATCTACGTGCGCGAAGACGCGCTGGACTATCTGCCGCAGACGCCCGAAAACGAAAAGTTCATCGCCGCTGTGCGTCCCGCCTTCGAGAAATACAAGAACATCGGCGTCCGCATCGAAGACGACATGCTCATCACCCCCGATGGCCCCAAATGGATGACCGCCGCCATTCCGCGCAGCATTCCAGCTATTGAAGATTTCATGGCACGAGCTTCGAGTGAGCTAAAGCCGCCCAGTATTAAATAATTTAACTGATAATTGCTGAAATGTTTTCGCGAGCCTTTTTGTAGGGAATTGCGATTTATATAATCGCTTGGAAAGACATCAATGTCAGAACCGCCTGCGGTAGCGGACTGGTCTTTCTATCATTGAAGTCTCGTTTGCTACTGCAGGCGATTGTGACGATATCGTCCTAAGCGCTATCTTTCCGTTGCATCCTGTATTAGTCCTATCAAATCAAATTCGATATACAAAACGAATCTGACTTCGTTGCGGAAGCTCAGTAGCTTCGGCGTAGTCAAATATTGGATTTGAGACTTCGTAAAATATGTCCCCATTAATGTCTTGAATCTGGACGGTTGTTACTGTGTCAGGATGACCTGCATCCCCGTGAGGATAGATATATCGGTTGCGATAATTATGGTCGCCGCCACCACCGTTGCCTGTTACTTGAATATCAGAATCTATCACATAGCCACGACATCCACCCTCACAGTTTGAGATTACAAGATTCGGATAGTTCATCTTCGGATCACGTGCATTCAAAAAAAATCTAATCTCGAAGCCTGTTGCTGCAAGGCACGCACAGTTTTCCTTTGATAGGTATAGAGACTGCCCAGAGAGAGACGCGCGCGAGCCTCATTACGCGGCCCCTGATAGCGTTGTGCCATTTCTAGGGCCTGTTTGAAATAATCCTCAGCCTCCGTCAGCTCACCGCTTGCATAGTACGCATTTCCGGTTTCATTGAGAGCTTGCACAATGAGGCTCTCCATCCCGTTTGAGCGAGCCAGACCGACCGCTTCGGTCGCAAGTTGTTTGGCTTTAGCCGTATCGTTTGCTGAAGTGGCAACACTGCTGAGCTGTAATAACACTTTGATCTGTTGATACTGATTCTTAGTGGTCCGTGTATTATCCAGCGCTTGCTGTAATTGATTACGGGCGTCTTCGACCTTATCAAGTTTATCGAAGAGAGAGCCACGCTGGAAGAGAACTTCGGTCACGCCTTCAAAGTTACCCTGCGCGCGGTAGAGAGATTCGGCCTTATCAAAAGAGACCAATGCGCTCGCGCTGTCTTTGCGCCCGTAAAGAATCGCAATACGCAGGTAGGCCAGCGCATATTGGGAATCCCTTTTGGTCGCCTCCGAGTACATCTCGACAGCCTTCTCGTTGTCCTCGTTTCTTTCGTAAGCGCGACCTAAATCCAGATAAACCTGTGGCTGGTCAGGCATCAGTTGCACGATGCTTGAGTAGGAGTTGATGGCGCGATTAAAGTCGCGCGTCACCATCGCATTGACCGCGTCAAGATAGAGCCTGTCTTGCTGTTTGATACTTGGATATTCCCGCATCAAAGCTTCACTGCGCAAAAGGGCTTCTTTCCCTTTATCAGCATAATCCAGCTCCGTCCAGGCTTCGGCTAACCCTGCATGCGCCAGCGCAAATTTGCCGTCAGCCTTAACTGCATTCTGGAGCGCGTTACTTGCTTGATAATATGCGCCCTCTCGCAGGGCATTGACACCCGTCTCATACCAACGCCTTGAATCAACGGTTGGCTCGTAGGGTTTAGTCCTCAATAATAAGAACCAGAGCAGAGATACTGCCAGACCGATAGTCAGAGCTGCGAGTAGCAATCTTCCAATAGAAATGCGCGGGCGTTGCAATAGCTCTGAGAATGTTCGGAGGGCGCTCGAATGTGCAGGCTTAGTTGAAGGAGAAATACGCCGGGTATGATGTAGCGAGTCCTCGTCGAGCAAGGGGGAGATATCGTTCAAAGCGTTGAACATCTCTTCAGCCGATTGGTAACGCGCCTCCGGCATTTTGGCGAGCCCTTTAAGAGTAATGTTATCCAGACCGGGAGGGACGCGCGGATTGATGGTCGAAGGGGGGGGCGGATCAACGTGTATGATCTGCCCTGTTATCTCGATTACCCCTTTGCCGGAAAATGGTGCGCGACCAGCGATGCATTCATAGAGTACTGCGCCGAGCGCAAAGATATCGCTACGCGCGTTTACCGGAGCCGCCATCGCTTGCTCTGGCGAGAGGTACAGCGGAGTGCCGAGTACGATGTCGCTTTGTGTGCGCGTCGCCAGTAGAGTTTCGGCGTCTTGATTAACTATACCCTGAGGCTCTTCGTTAATGTACTTGGCTAAACCGAAATCAAGCACCTTGACTTCGCCACGCTCGTTAATCATCACGTTCGATGGCTTGATGTCGCGGTGTATGATGCCATGCTTGTGAGCTTCGGACAGAGCTTCGGTAACCGCTGCAATGATCTCGACCGAGCGACGCAAGCTCAGCGAACTGGCTTGCATTAAATCGCTGAGCGATTCACCCTTGACCAACTCCATGACCAGATAGGGCTGCCCTTCTTCAGTCTGGCCGTAATCATAAATTGTGGCGATATTGCGATGGCTCAGAACAGAGATGGCACGAGCTTCGCGCAGGAAACGCGCGTGCGCGTGATGCTCGTCTGATTTAACGGTCGGAAATTTGATGGCGACATGGCGGCCTAACTGCGTGTCCTGCGCCAGATAGACTTCGCCCATCCCGCCTGCGCCGAGTGGGGAAATGATCTGGTAGCGGCCAAGAAGAGAACCGGGGCAACGGCCATGATGTGTGCGCTGTAGTGCGCTCGCGGACTAAGTGACCGGGGCTAACCTTGCTCAAAAATATGCGACCCGCGCATTTTAGCCGAGTCAGTTCTCATACGCTAGATGTTTTGCGGAAGCATTGGAAATATAATTTCGCCGGGGGAAATCAGGGAAAGGTGACTAAAAAATATTCCGGTGAAACGTTTTGATGCTTTGAGGCATAAGCAAGTAGAGGAGCGGATATTGAGAGAAGAGTTAAGTTCGGATTTTAAGAAATCACCCCACGCAGAAAATTTGCCGCTCTTCCCCCCACATTTATCCGCTTTTCTCGCCCCACGATTCCTCACCAGCCCTTCTCCTGCTGATGGCGGGAGAAGGGCCTGAGTTTTTATTCGTAGCTCAGGGCTTCGACGGCATCCTGCCGGGCGGCGCGCAGGGCTGGATAGAGCGCGCCGATAGTTCCGCCCAAAAGTCCTACGCCGAGCGCGACCAGAATCCATCGCGGCTCGATTTCCACGCTCAACGAAGTCATACGCATGATGGCAAAGCGCACTGCGAGCGTTAAGAGAATACCCGCGCCGACGCCTAAGAAACTGACCAGCAGAGCCTCCTGCTCGATGACCCACGCAATCGAAGCCTTGGACATGCCGAGGGATTTCAGGATGCCTATCTGCCGCGTGCGTTCCGTGACGGTCGTGTACATCGCGAGCAGGATGACGAGCAGGCTGATGGCTGCGGCAATCGCCACGACGACGTTGATAAAGACGTTGAGTGCAGGGACGCTCGAAACATAAAGCTCCGGCAGCTCGCTCGTGAAGATAATCTGGTCGTCAGGGAATTTTTCTCTGAGGCGAGCCGCGACCGCCTCCTTCTGTTGCGGGTCGGCGCAGGCGACGAGCACGGAAGAGCAATGGCCTTCGCCGCCGAGCTGTTCCTGCATCGCCGCGAGCGGAATCTTAATGCGGCCTCCGCCGGGTGGCTCATAAATGCCCACGATGCGGAAAGGTCTTTCGTAAAGCACGACCGTATCGCCGACTTTGGCATGACGGTCTTTCTGCCAGACAGTATCCACCATCGCCTCGTCGCCGCTTCCGGTAAATTTCGTTCCTTCCTTAATCGTCAAGCCTGTCAGCGCAGCATATTGTTCAAAGGGGATGCCTTCGACCAGACGACTGCCAAAGCCTTTATCGCTGCTCACGATGCTCTGGCCGATAGGCACTGCGGCTCGCACGCCTTCAACCCGCGCGATCTCGTCTGCGCGCGAGACAGGCAGGGTGAAAGGCTGCGCTCCGCTAAAGCCAATCGTGCCGGAAGAGCGCATCATTATTTCCGCGCCGATATTCGCTTCGCGCTTACCGCGTTCGCGCAGGACTCCGTGCGCGAGGCCGACCGTGAAGACGATCAGCAACACGCCGATGGCGATACCCGCCACGCTGACAAAGGTGCGCGCGGGTCTGTGCATCATGTTCGAGAAAACGAGGCTGTCCATAATCTTTCTCAAGCGCGGGCTTCTGTCCGTCAGGTGGCGCGCGCCGTGCGGCACTGTGCGCCAAGCGAGTATCACGAGTCCGACTGCTGTCCAGAAAACGGTTCCGGCCTTACGCACCAGCGCGAGCGTGACGCCGGTCGCGGCCAAATATCCGAGCGTTCGCAGCACGACCTCCGTGCCGCCTTCATAAACGCCGATGGTTCCCGGCACAAAGCCGAAGACGAAATTGATAACTTTGGTCAGCGACTCGATAACGTATGCCGCCTGCACACCGGCCTTGAGACCGAGCATGCGGAGCGTGATGTAAACTTCCAGCACGCCCGACGCGTGCGCTATGAAGTTGATCGCCAGCATGGCGAAGAATGCGCCGCGCCGGTGCGCGTAAAAATCATGCACCTTCGATTCGAGAGAGTAAATCTGATTGCGCCGCGCAGTCAGCGCCTTCGGATGAATGCCAAATCCCGCCAGCCTGTCAATCACCCGCGTGAGCAGCATCACACGCCGCTGTGCCGCGAAGAGCACCGCGAGCACTCCGAGCAGTGCCGATACTGCAATCACCAGCAGCACATAGCGCACGACCATCGGCAGGTCGTAAGCTCCGAGCATCACCAGCGCGCCGCTCAGGATAAAGACGCCGACGGATAGATTGTACAGAATATTGTCTACGACCAGCGCGGGGACTCCGTGCGCGAGCGGCACGCGGCGGCGCAGGAGCGCGACCTTTGTCGCTTCGCCGAGCACCGGGCCTGTGAAGGTCAGAAAACTAATGGCCTCGCCGCCGAGCCTGACGGCGAACGCATGTCGAAAATTGAAGTCCCTGTGCTCAGGCGAGATCGAGAGGCTCATCGCCATCGTGCGAAAGACGTGGCGCAGTCCGTTGATGGCAAGCAGGACGAAGAAGCCCAGACCGATGCGTCCGAGCGCATCGAAAATCGGCTGGACGCCGACGCGGCGTATGACGTAGACGAGCAGCGCGAAACCGAGCAGGAAGGCGACGGCCTGTAGCCAGATGATGCCGCGTCGCGCTCCCTTTGTCCCAGAGGAATCTTCCGCATCGGAGAGGGCTAAGGCTTCATCCGTCTCTGCCGTCTCGTCCGCCAAATGCTCTTCGGTAATCATCAGGGCGCGCTCTTCGCTCCTTTAGCTACCGGTGAAGGCGTCTGCACATTAGGCGCGCCCAACACCTCTTTGATGACGCGTCCGGGAAAGGGGCGAAAGCCGCGCTCCCACAAGACCGGCACGGGCGTGCGTTCATCTTTGATCTGTCCCGTCAGCGCGAGCAGCGTCGGCATAAAGCTCAGGCTGTCATATGGCTCTTCGACCACAGCCGCGCGCGGAATGCCCGTGCGCGAGCCGCCCGCCATCATCAGCGTCGCTTGGGTCGAGACGCGAAAGAACGAGCCGTGGTTGCCGCCCGGATTAAAGCCGCGCACGTCGAAGTTCCAGTGATTGTTGGCGAGCAGGAGCAAGTCCGCCTCGGCTATCTCGCGCTGTCGCAAATGAAAGCGGCGCAACAATCGCTCGTCGGCGGAAATCCCCGTCACATCCAGATCGAGTCCTTGTGCCGGATGCCTTGCAAGCTGTTCATGTAATCCAATCAACCCGTTAGAGTATTCCGTTTTATGCACGGCGCGCAACCACTCAAGCTCTGTGTGCCATTCGCTGAGCCATGTCTCGCGCGTGGCGAAAGCGGGGAGTCTCAACTGCGCGTCCTCCCAAATCTTCAGCGGAAGACCTTCGCGCCACTCGGCAAGCTCGTAGCTTATCTTTCCGTTCTCATCCTCTCGCAGCCTTGAGATAGGAAGATAACGCAGGCTGATGAGACCCGTGTTATCCGAGCGCGAAAACAGTAGAGCCTGCTTATCTTCCCCCGCGTAAAGCCAGATCGGATCGCCGTCCGATTGCAGCCCGTCTGTCAAAGATGAAGCTATTTGTGCGCGCGGAATTCGCAACGCCGTGAAATCAATCGGGTGATTGCTCAAGCCCGGCTGCACGTTGTTGCGCACCGTCACGTCATTGAGGAGCGAGAAATAATCCACGCGCTTAAAACTCTTTCGCATATCGAGCGACCCGTCGCCCGCGATTTGCAATCCTTCGGGCGCGATTCCGGCCACGTAGTTTTGCAGCTCGTAAATACTGTTATGGTCGCCCATAGCATTTTTAGCGATCACATCTTCGATCTTTATCTTCGACGGCTCAAAGCTTTCGCGCCGCAAGGCCAGAAGGTTCGTGAGCGTTCGCACGTATTCCGCGTAGCTGCGCTCGTCTCCGATGGCGGAACTCATGCGCGCGTTGACGCGGCGCGCTTCCAGATCGCGCCCTGCATCCGAATCCTCCTTCGACCATTTCTTCGGCTGTCTGGCGATGATTGCCTGCTGCTCCGTAATCCAGCGGCGAAGCGCGCCGAGTTCTTCATTCAAGCCTTCGAGATCGTCTTGCCATTCGGCGCGCCGTTTATCGAGCGTCTGGAAAAAACTTTCTTTGACCGCCGCTCGCAAAGGCTCTTTGAGGCTGCCGCGCTGCATCTGCTGCAAGAGCATGTGCAGCACGTTCAAGTCGCTGTCGCGCAGGTGTATCGAAGCTCTCTCGTTGCCGTCAAAGTCGAGCAGCGCGGTCGGATAATCCGTGCTCTGGCCTTTCAGATAATACGAATCCTGCGTCGTCGTCGTAATCAAAGGGACGAGCGGATAGAATCCTTTGATCGAATAGTCGAGCAGCAAGCGGCGTTTGGTGATGACGTGATGCCCGCCGCCAGCGGGGCTGCCGAGCAGCTTGACCAGATTGTATCCCTGACTGTAAACGCGCTCGTCCGTATTGATGCCGTGATCCGAAATCATCACCATCGCTGTCTCGTCCGCCTGCGGGGTATTCTGAATCGCCGTCCAGATGCGTCCGACGCTCGCGTCGAGTTCCTGCAAGGCCGTAAGCTGCGATTGCAACTCCCGATTGTGATGTGTGCGATGATCGAACTCGGTCGTATAGTAATCGAGATAACGTATGCGCGGATCGTTGAGCTTCTCAATCAGCTCACGCTCAAGCTGATCCATCACAATGTTGCGTCCTTCAAAACCCATCGTCCATTCGTCAATCAGCTCGCGTGGCGTCGGAGTGGTGAAACTGTTTTTTAAGCCTCGCTCAAGCGTCGTCCAACGTGTGCCGCGCTGGTAAAGCTGAAAGGTCATGTACCGCTCGTCATACGGGAAAGCGTCGAGGAGCAGCGGCGTGCCAACTTCGTCCATCACCTCGACGCCCGGCATGTCAACGCGTGCCTGTGCCGCATACTCCAAATAATATGGAATGAAATTCAGATAGTCATACGCGTGCAGCGTGTAACGATCAAACTCGACGTTGCCCTTAATCTGCGCGTGCTGCCCCGTGTCCAGAATCGCCCACGATGGCCCGGAGAGGCTTAAGCCCCGCGTGTAAAAATTTTCGATGCGCGTGCCCTGCTCATAAAAGACATGCTCAATCCACGGGAGCTGGCTCTTGCCCGTGCGCGGATTGCGCTCATGCGCAAACCTCTCAACGAGACGATATGGCAGCCCGTCAACTTTGACCACCACGAGGCGGCGCGCCTGCGCGGCTCCGACCGTTGGGAGAAGAAAAATCAGAGCGAGCAGAACAAGCGGGTAAACGGGTAAACGGGTAAACGGGTAAATGGCAAAAGCATGCGTCTGCCTGAGCGAAAGGTTTACCCTTTGCCCTTTTCCCCTTTTCCCCCTTACCCTTTTGACTTTTTCACCCTTTTTCATTTTCATTGCCCGACCACACTCAAAATAACTTTTGCATCTTTGGGATTAATGCGTTGCTCTTCGCGCACCGCGTTGCGTAGATGCTGAGCGATGAGCACGCGCCATGTGTCCGTCAGCTTGTCGTCACGATAAAGCGCGAGCATCTCTTTCTTGGCCGTCTCGTTATTGATGCGATAGAGGCTTGAGAGACAGAGCCTGCGCGCTTCATCATCGTTAGTGCGCCTGAAGATTTGTGCGACGGCCTTCGCGGTTTTGCTGTTCGCCTGCTGGCCGTGCTCTGCGATGAACTGCAACGAATGCCTGACCTCGTCCATGTTCCAGACGATCTCGATGACGGGACTCGAACGCGCCACTTCGCGCAGGTAACGGTCGTGGTATTCGAGGCGTCGCGCCAGCTCCATCTTGTCCAGCAGCTCAGGCGTGGCCTCTTCACGATGCTTGTAGAGTCCGAACGACAGCAGATTGCCGAGATGAAAGAAAATCTGCTGGGTCTTTCCGTGCTTGAGCGGAACCATCTCCGCCCGGCGGTCACGTTCGAGCAGCGCGGGCAGTCCGTCCGCACGTTGCGCGTAAGCGATGAGCGCAGCGTATTGCTCGTGCGCCAATTTCGTCTCCGCCTCCATGCCGTTCTCCAACGGATTCAAAGAGACGCGTTCCATGCGGCGGCTTATCTCATCGCGCAAGGCCGGGTCGAGCGACGCGCTTAACGAGAGCAGGAGTTTCAATTGCGAGTAAGTGCGAAGACGCGAAGGCTGATTAATATCCATCCCGCGCCGCCCTGTCACGAAATCGTAGACCGTGCGCCCCAGAAAATATGGCAGGTCTAACTTTGAGAGCGAGAGGATATTGCGCGCGACATCTTCGATGACACGCTTGGACATCTCGCGCTCTTTCGGATTAAGCTTGTCGCGAAAGTCCACGAGCAAAATCGGAATCTTCGGGTGGTCGAGTCCGTACAAAGCCAGCGGAATCATCTGCACCGGATGCGCTCCCGGCGTGTCCTTCGGAACGGGACGATTCTCTTCGTCGAAATAACGCGTCTCGTAATAACCCTCCCAGTAGCGCAAGCGGTCATCGCGCCACGGGTTTGCGAAATTCAGAAAACGTGAATTGAATTTTCGATCACGGAACTTGACCAAGTCCGGGCGCGCGACCCAGACCATCGCGTGAGTCGCGCTGCCGTCAGGGAGTTCCAGAGGCTCAAAGTAAAGCTGCTCGGCTTCGGCACGCTGGCGCAGCAGCTCCCAATTGTGCCCGCGCACATCCTTCGTCAGCGTCGTCTGCTTTTCATAGACGCTTTGCAGGTAGATGTCGTCAACGATGCCGCCCAGCGTCTTTTCAGTCAGCATCAAGCGAGCCTGTATGTCGTGCATCTCTGCGGCTGTGAAAATCTGCGTGCCGCCAGTGGCTGTTTCGTAAAGCGAAAGAATCGCCAGCGCGCGGGCGACATGAGCCTTGCGATAGTCGCCCACGTTGCGACTGTAAGTGCGCGAGGCAGCCTTGATAGGGATACCGTAAGAGTCGAGCACGAAGCTTTGCAGCGCAGTCCAGAAAAACTTTTGCCAGACCTCATTTTCAGTCCCTGCCAGATCAATCATGGGCGGAGGCGGCGAGTCCTTTGACGCGCTCTTTTTATTTCCGACGCGCGTGTAGAGAAAGGGAATCGCGCTCGCCATCTTCTGCCAGAACGTGGGCTTCGTGTAAGTCAGCATCCACAGGTAGCGCAGGCGATCATTCTCCGGGGTCTCATCTCCCAAGGTGTCACGCACTAGACTGACGAGCGGAACTTCCGCAGCCTGCCTGTCATCATGCGGCAACCCGTCGAGACTGCCGAAGATAGTCAGAAGCTCTGCGCCGCCCGCGACCCGCGTGCGCTCAAGCCTGAAGGCGGGCTTCGCCTGAGCAGGCTGACCGTCAGCGGCTGTCTGTGCCAGTAGCAGATAGTTGTGCGAAGCGAACGAAAGCGTTAAGAGGAGAGAGAAAATGATGCGGAGCATTCGTCGCTCGATGAGTGCGTTGGGGGCAGCCTTCATACTGTCATTCCAAAAAGAATTTTTTCCCCTCCAGGTGAAACAAAAAGACTGCGCCCTGTGCCCGCAAAACGCAGCAAAATTGTGGTTAGACCTTGAAATCCAGGGCGCCTCACTTAAGAAGCGCAAGACCCGTACCGGGATGCCCAATTATATATAGTCACCGCTCTCTTTGCGACTGGTAATTTTAACAGATTTTTTGCCAAACTAGAGAAGCGGAATTATCTCGCGGATGCGTCAACGACAAAGCGCGCCGACGCCTGATCAAGCTCGTAGACAGCAATTGACGGGACTCTTCCGAGCGAAAGGTTTATAGCAGGCAAGCTCGATTGCTGCAAGCTCTTTGTCAACAGGTCATTGCTGAAATAGCGGCGGCCACGCGCGATGATGACGAAATCGCCCGCTTCAAGCTGTTGCGTCGCCGCCTTGTCGGAAAGCGAGAGCGAGACCAGATCGCTGCGACCCGCCTGCTGCGCATAGTATTCGATGAGTCCCGGCGTCTCGCTCGCCACACGCGCCCCATGCCGCGCACGCTGTGCAATCTCCGCAGCGGCCTGCCGCACGCTCGCGTCATAAAACTCATCGTGCGGAAAATAGCTCCCCGCGCTCGCCCATCCGCCGCCGGGCGCGTTCGTATAAAGTCTGTAATACGGCATCACGCTCGCCGTTGCGACCACCGGAAAAGCCAACGCTAGCATGATGACGACGGCGCGCGAAAATTTGCCCAGCGACTTGTTCTCGAATCTGCGCGCGACCAAGCGCGAGACGCTCTGCGCGATGTAATGAATCCCGATAGCCGCCGTAATCAAGACGACGGGCAGAGCCATTGTGAAATACCGCGTGAACTTGCCGCCTAACACAGTGAAGGGCACGAACCAGTAGAAGAGCCAGAAGAGAATCAGGAATCTTCCGTCGCCAAGTTTTTTACGGAATAGGAGCGGCAGCCCTGCTATAAATGCCAGGACGATTGGTGGAGACAGCTTGACTCCCATGAAGACGTAATAGAAATACCACGGCGAGCCTTTGAGCCAGAGCGACATCTGATTGCGGTGGAGCGTGCCCATCAGCTCGTAACTGTCATGGCCGATACGCCCCTCGCTCGCAAAGACGCGCATCTCATGCCACGTGCCGGGCAACAGGATAGCCGGATTGCAGACCAGAAACGCCGCGCCCATGACCGCGAAAAAGACGAGCCACTTTCGCTTGCCCAAACGCCAGCGCGTCGCGTGGACGCCCTGAAAAATATAGTAATAGCTGACGCTGATGGCTAAGAGGTGCGGCAAATATTTCGAGGCCATCATCGCGCCGAAGGCCGCAGCCGTTGCCCAGTAGTAAGGCTCAGGTTTCCCGTCGCCGCTCTCCGCGACGCGTTGCCCGCGTACCCAGAAAACATTCGCCAGCAGAAAGAAGAAGAGCAGAAACGTGTCTTCCTTTGCGATGCGATTAAAGCTGATGCCGGTCGGGTCAATCGCCCACAGCACAGCCGCGATGAGTCCGATCTCGGTTCCGAACAGCTCCGAGACGAGGAGGAAAATCAGGAGCGAAGTGAGCGCGCCGAAGATTGCTCCGGGCAAACGCAATGCAGTTTCCGTGGAGATATTGAGCGACGGATGCGAAGCCGCGACGGAGGTTCGATTCCACTCTTCCGCTGCGACGATGCTGATGGTGAGCAGAGCTTTCATCAGCATCGGATGCTCGCCGTTGGCAGCCGTCAAGCCGTGCGCGCGATAATCTTCGACCGCGTGCAGCTTATTCAGCTCGTCCTCGCTGAGTCCTTCGGCTCCGAGCTGTGAGACGCGAAAGCCGAAGCCGACGAGCACAATCAGCGAGAGGGCGATGGTCATTACCACGCGACTCTTCGAAAGCACGCCGCGCTCGAAAAAAAACTCCGGCGTCAGGCGTGCGGTCATGATTGTTTCTGCGGATGCGGACAAAGTTGGACGAATGCTCCTGTAATAAGAATCTGCTTCGAGGCTTTACAAAACTTGTTGCCAACGACCACGCCCGCGCGCCGCCGGTGGCAACAAAAGAGATGCAGGGTAACTTGTTCAGAGCATCATGTCAAAAGCGTGATTGGTCGAAAAAAACCGTTGCTGAGAGGAAAGCGAGAGTGCGTTTTTCGCTTATATCAAGTTGGGTAACAAAATAAGGAAGGGCGGGGACAAGCCGCCCTTCCTGACCTTTGAAATGAAGATATTTGAGAGACAAGCTCTCAAACATGAATGGCTCTCAGGTTGGGAAGGGCGGCTTGCCCCCGCTCTGCTCAGGTCATTCTCAAATTTATATTAACTTACAAATTGGTATTATGGATCATCTTCGCTTATCTGTTAAGGAACAAATGATGACGGGACAGGCCGGTCGCTTGGCACTCCCCAGTATTGACTGAGCACAGTCCCGTTTGTGCTACGCAGGATGTACCAGTTGCTGCTGCCCGGACGGAAGACTGCGAAATCGGCTTTGCCATCGCGGTCATAGTCCGCCGGAGCGGGAACATCTCCCTCCGCTCCCCACTGAAACGCGCCGTAGTTATTCGCCGGACTGAGCGACGTGTACCATGTGTAGGTGCTCGGACGATAAACAGCGAAGTTTGTGATTCTGTCGCCGTCGTAATCCGCAGGGACGGGCTTATCTTCGCCACGTCCGAACTGCGCCGACAGAAATGCGCCGTTCGAGCTTTGAATGACGTTCCAGAAACTGTTGGCAAGCGATGTCGCGCCGGGACGGTAGAATGCAAAATCGCTCTTGCCGTCTCCGTCGAAGTCTCCGAGCACGGGCTTGTCAGTACTGGCGCCGAACTGCTGCATCTGAAATCCGCCGTTCGCGCTTTTGTAGACGTACCACGTGCCGTTGCCGGGACGATAGACGACGTAATCCGCTTTGAGGTCGCCGTCAAAGTCTCCGGGCACGGGCACATCGCCGTTCTGTCCCCAGCCGAACGCGCCGTAGTTGATCGCGGGATTCGTGGACGTGTACCAGATGCCGCTCGATGGACGCCAGACCGCGACTTCTGTCTTGCCGTCGCCGTTGTAATCGGCAGGCACTGGCTTGTCTCCATTCGCGCCGAGCTGTATGCCCTGATACGTGTTATCGAGGCTGCGCAGGATGTGCCAGTAGCTCGGAGCATTCGCCGTGTTGCCTTCTCGATAAACGGCGATGTCTGCTCTCAGGTCACCGTCAAAATCGAACTGCGTGCGTGTCGGTGTGAAAGTTGGCGTGGTGACATCGAGAATGACAGTCACGCTGCTCGAATCGTAATTCGTCACGGCGAGATCGGGTCTGTTGTTGCCGTCAAAATCTGCTGTGGCAAGACTGGTCGGATTGATGCCCGTGCTGAACAAATTCAAGCCGGTGAATCCGCCCGCGCCATTGCCAAAAGTAACCACAGCGGAGTTAGCGGATGAATTGACAGAGGCCACGTCCTGTTTGCCGTCAAGATTGAAATCGGCTGCTACCGCATCAGATGACGCGACGCCAAGATTGAAGTTAGTGCCCGCGACGAAATCGCCCGCGCCAGTTCCCAAAAGCGGCACCATATTGCTGCCATTCGGGCCGACCAAATCTGTCTTTCCATCATGATTGAGATCAGTCACTTCGAGATAAGCCGGAGCGTTATTAGCCTCAATCGCATTGCCGAGAGTGAATGTCCCATTTCCGGCTCCGATGTCTATCGAGATTCCGCCAAATGGAGGGCCGCAGCCGGGATCACCGCCGCCGCGAACTGCCAGGTCCATCTTGCTATCCAGATTAAAGTCACCAGCCACAATATCGTATGCATAAGGCCGTGCGGAGGCTGTTGGCCCGGCTGTCAACCCACCCGATCCGTTGTTGAGAAAGCTCTGTGCGTATCCTCCGTGACATTGAAGCCCGGGGCCGGTGTTGGAGGTCGCCACATCCGGCTTTCCATCTCCGTTAAAGTCTGCGACCGTGATGGCGCCCGGAAAGTTGCCCGCGGGGAAACTCGTCGGGCTTCCGAAAACGCCCGTCCCGTTGCCAAATCGAATTTGGATGACACTGCTGCCAGTGGAAAACGGTGGCAACATAGCAGTCACCAGATCGAGATTGCCGTCGCCGTTAAAGTCCGCCGTTTTAATCGAATAGGCAATTGAACCGGCCATGTCGGGTTGATAGAAAACCGCAGGCGCGAAGGTTCCGCCGCCCGTGTTTAAGACGACGGCGATGTCGTTAGAATTAACTCCGACCTCGACCACAGCGAAGTCGGGCTTGCCGTCCCGGTTAAAATCGCCTGTCGTGATCGCGTTCGGCCTCGTTCCGACGGGAACGGTCACCACCAACGCCGTAGCGTTCACGCCATCCGCCGCCAAACTTTTTTTGACACTTAATTGGAAAAGCAGTCCCGCCAATATCAGCGTCAAGCAGGGAACTGCGATAAAATTTCTTTTGTGATTGAATGCGCGCGGCATTTAAATGCTCCTTTGTCGAGAAAACATTACAAGGGAAAACGCAGCCGCCGGTTTTAAAAATCTGGCTGGGGAGTGCCGGGCAGATTCGCTCAACCTACCTGCCGAAACGAAATCTGTGTGCCCGAAAGTGTAGTGTAAAACAGATTCAAGGGCAACAATTTCAACGAGCCTGATTGGTCGTCGCATTGCTTCGCGGGCTGGCCTGATTCGTGTTGGAGTTTTCGTTCTGTCCTGCCTCGGCAGGCTCGGGTGATTTCCAGCCCGCTCGCTCAAGCAGTGTGATGGCGTAACGGACGGGGACTGCGAAGTTCGAGGCAGTGTTCTCTGTAAAGACCGCGAAGTTGATGCCGATGACGCGTCCCGACTGTCCGAAGAGCGGCGCGCCCGATCCGCCTTCCGCAGTCTGCGCGCTGTGAACGACGCGGCGCGCGTCCATGTCTGTGATGTAGCCTCGCGTCGTCATCGGCTGGATGCGCTTTGACTCCGAGAGATAGTTGATGAGCGTGTCGAGTGATGAGCCGTAACGCGCGTTGATGCTGCGCGCTTCGGAATCGTCAACCATCGCCAGTATACGATCCGGCCCGTTGGGATAACCCATCATCGCCACTTCTTTCCCGATGCCTACAGACTCCGAATCCCTGTCGAGCGGGAGCACAGGAGCTTTTTCCGGCAAGTCGCTGACATTGACAGTGCAGACTGCGAGGTCGTCGTGCGCTGATGCCTGCTTGAACTTGAGCGTGATGGGCGGAGCATGTCCGGGGAAATATGCGACCAGCTTTTTGAGACGCGGCTTGGCATTGATGCCTGTCACGCTGAGGCTCTGAGCGCGCTCGTCCGCGAGCCACGGCTGCGCGACGTGCTTATTCGTGATGACGAAGCCGTCCCCGACATAAAAGCCTGTGCCGACGAACTCGTATTCGGCGATTGCGCCAGTCCCTTCCGTCGTCAGCTCGGCAGGCTGGTCTCCGTTTTGAATCACGACGCCGTCATCGCTCATCTGCGAATCGGCATAACGAAGCGGTCGCCCGCTAGACGGTTCGACAAAAACGAAAGAGCCTGAGATCAAACAGACGCCGCCGCTGTATTCCGTCACCAGCTTGGGCACGAACGAGAGGCTGTCGCGTATCCGCTCATTCGTTTGATTGGCCTTGCTCAACTCGTCGCTGGTCTTGTTGAGGTCTTGCGAGAGCTGCCCCTGCTTGGCATTGAGCTGCTCACTCGCTCGCCGCATATTCTGAATCTCTTTGTAAGCGGCAAAGCCCAGATAAAGCACGCCGCCCACCAGAGCTAAGGTGAAGGCGAACGCGATCAGCTTGGTGCTGAAGTTAATCTCACGCACCAACTCGCGCGTGAACTCGCGCAGGAAAACTTTGGCGTCGTCGCGCCGCTCCGTAGCGGTAGACTCAATCGCGGCATTCTCGATAAAGGGCGCGACCTGCGTCTCTCGCCTCTGGCCGATGACCATCGGCAACGAGCGCACCGGAAAGAATTGAAGCGCGAGATTTGTCTCTTCTATCCGCACCTCATCGCCGTCCGTAATCTTCGCGCCGACTGCGACCGGCTCACCGTTGTGCGTGATGTCTATGGCGGAATCGAACTTGGAGACGCGGTAATTGCCGTTGGCGCGCGCCAGCTCAAGCACAGTCCCGTTGGACGAGACGGGCAGCGAAGAGACGCGCAGGCGCAAGTCGCAGTTCTCGCCCGCGCCGATGCGTATACGCTCGTGCGACAGCACTTCTGTGTGCTTGTCCTCGCCGGCCACGATGTGTATGACTAATCCGCTCGCCATTTTTCAGAAAAGGTCTTAACAGAAAATCAGGCGACAGCGCGTGACCGCCTACCCTTCCACGCGCGGTCTCACGAGCAGTCGCCTTCCAGACGCAATAGTACAGTATCAAAGCCGAAGCAAGCAAAGAATGAGATGCCGTTCGCTTCTATTAGTGCGCCGTGTTAGCATTCTCTTTACCGCCACTTAATCTGAGCCATAAAACTTTTATGTCTAATCAAATATCATTTACTTCAGAACACAAACTTCATACAGGTCTCAGGCGCGGGAGCATGGCATGGAAACCCACACAACATCAGCACCTGCATGGTCAGGCTGCCGGTGATGGGGCCATTCATTCAAGTCTTCGTCGAAAACTTTACGCCTCTCAAGCATAAAGTCAGCGTCTGGGCTTATCTGGTCTCCTGATAGGCCGTTTTCTCATCCGGAACAATTCTCAATCAGGTGCATGACACAAAGCGGTTCACCGCAGAGGCGCGGAGATGTCGCAGAGAAAACGCAGAGAGTTGAATAACACTCAGCTCTCTGCGTCGCTCTGCGTAAACTCTGCGCCTCTGCGATGAATAAAACTTTTCTCTGTTAAGCTCAAGCCGCTTCCGCTTTGGCCTGCGGCTTCCAGCGTAAGACGGGCTTGCGTGCTGCCGCTGCTTCGTCTAGGCGACCGATGCGCGTGGTGTGCGGAGCGTTGATGACAGTCTCAGGGTCTTCGACTGCTTCGCGCGCGATTGAGCGCATGGCTGCGATGAACTGGTCAAGCTCTTGCCGCCCGACGGATTCGGTCGGCTCGATCAGCATCGCGCCCTGAACTATGAGCGGGAAATAGATGGTCATCGGATGGAATCCGTAATCGAGCAGCCGCTTGGCGATGTCGAGCGTGTGAACGCCCTTGCGTGACTGCCGCTTGTCCGTGAAGACGACTTCGTGCATTGGCGCGGCGTCGAAAGGCTTATCGTAATCCTCGGTCAATTCATGCGCGATGTAACGCGCGTTGACGACAGCCGCCTCGGTCGCTTCGCGCAAGCCCTCGTTGCCGTGCGTCTGTATGTAAGCCAGCGCGCGAACCATCATCCCGAAGTTCCCGTGAAAAGCTTTGACGCGACCGATGGATTGCGGGCGATTGAAATCAAGTTTAAAGCTCTCGCCGTCTTTGACCACGCGCGGGGTCGGCAGGAAAGGCTCAAGGTCTTTGCTGCAACAGCAGGGGCCGCAGCCGGGGCCGCCTCCGCCATGCGGCGTCGAAAAAGTTTTGTGCAGGTTGAGGTGAATCACGTCCACGCCCATATCGCCGGGACGCGCCACGCCGACGAGCGCGTTCATATTCGCGCCGTCCATGTAAACCAGCCCGCCCGCTTCATGCACTATCCTGCAAATCTCCTCGATGTTTTTTTCAAAGAGGCCGAGCGTGTTCGGGTTGGTCAGCATCAGTCCTGCCACATCGCCATGAGCGCACAACTCGCGCAGGTGGTCTAAGTCCGTGAAGCCTTCGCTCGTCGAGCGAATCGTCTTGACGTTAAAGCCCGATAAATTAGCCGAAGCGGGATTCGTTCCATGAGCCGAATCCGGAATCAGCATCGTGCGGCGTTTCGCAGATGCTCCCTCGCCGTCGCGTGCGTCTATGAAGGCTCGAATCAGCATCACTCCAGTCATCTCGCCGTGCGCGCCCGCAGCCGGTTGCAAAGAGATGCCCGGCAATCCAGTTATCTCACAAAGATTTTCCTGTAACTCGTAAATCAATTTGAGCGCGCCCTGCGAATCTTCCACGGATGCGAGCGGGTGCAGATTTGCGAAGCCGCCGATGCGCGCCACTTTTTCATTGAGGCGCGAGTTATATTTCATAGTGCATGAGCCGAGCGGGTAGAGTCCCAGATCAATCGAATAATTCCACGTTGAGATGCGCGTGAAGTGGCGCACCACGTCAACCTCGCTCACCTCCGGCACTCCTTCGAGATCGTCGTCACGCTGAAATTCTTTCGGGACTAATTCGTCGAGCGGCGTTTCGTCAACATCGAGCTTCGGCAGTTTGTAGCCGATACGCCCGTGCTGCGAACGCTCGAAGATTAGCTGCTCGTTCTGCGTCGGATGCGAAGTGACCTTTGTGATATTTGTTGATTGGCTCATTGATTCATTGATTCATTGATTCATTATGTGAATGAGTCAATGATTAAATGGTTAAATCTTTCAATCCAGTGATGAGTGCGTCAATCTCTTTGCGTGAATTGGTTTCGGTCACGCAAACCAGAAAATCATTCGGCCTGTCTGCGTAGTAACGCGAGAGCGCGAGGCCGCCAGTGATGTTCTTCTCTGAAGCAAGGCGCTTCAGTAATCCTTCGGCCTCGACCGGGGCGCGCACGACGAATTCGTTAAAGCGCGGAGCGTCGAAGGGAAGCGAGAAGCCTTCGAGTTCTGAAATTTTGCGTGCCGTGTGTGCAGCTTTCTGCGCGCACTGCAACGCGACTTCCTGTAGCCCGCGCCGCCCCATCGTTTCTAGGTAGATAGTTGCGGCCAGCGCGATGAGTCCTTCGTTCGTGCAGATGTTAGACGTGGCTTTTTCGCGGCGTATGTGTTGCTCGCGCGTGGCGAGCGTCAGCACAAATCCGCGTCGTCCCTCTTTATCGAAGGCTTCACCGACGAGACGACCGGGAATCTGCCGCGCATATTTTTCGCGCGTCGCAAAGAGTCCGAGATACGGCCCGCCGTATGAGAGCGGAATGCCGAAAGATTGTCCTTCGGCGGCGACGATGTCCGCCCCGCATGCGCCGGGCGAGCGCAAGAGTCCGAACGAGATCGCCTCAGTCACGCAGACGATAACGAGCGCGCCGACAGCATGCGCTCTATCAGCCAGAGCCTTGACATCTTCGATACAGCCGAAGAAGTTCGGCGATTGGATGACGAGCGCAGCCGTTTGCTCGTCAAGCTTATCGAGCGCGTCCGCGCCGAGCCGTCCCGTTTGAGCATCGAAGTCGAGCTGCTCCAACTCGATGCCGTAGTGCTGCACGTAGGTGTTTGCGACCTCAAGATACTCCGGGTGTACGCTCGCGGCTGCCGCGACCTTCTTGCGCCGCGTGATGCGCTCGGCCATCAGGACGGCTTCCGCGAGTCCGGTCGAGCCGTCGTACATCGAAGCGTTCGCCACGTCCATGCCGGTCAACTGGCAGACCAACGTTTGAAACTCGAAGATGGCCTGCAATGTGCCCTGCGAGATTTCGGGCTGATACGGAGTGTAGGCCGTGAAAAATTCCGAACGCTGGATGAGATGGTCAACGACCGTGGGTGAGTAATGCTGGTACGCGCCCGCGCCCAGAAAGCTCGGACGGCGCGAGGCTGTGTTAAGCGCGGCGCGCTCTTCAAAACCCGCCAGCAGTTCTATCTCGGAGATGGCGGCGGGAATATTGAGATGCCCGCCGAGACGTAAATTTTCGGGGATCGAGCTAAAGAGGTCTTCCGCCGAGTCGAGGCCGACAATGCGCAACATCTCCGCGCGCTCGTCGGGCGAATTGGGAATGTAACGCAAGGCTTATTCTGTCTCCGCTTTTGTGAAATCTTCGTATTCGGCGGCGTTCAATAAACTGTCAACCTCGCCGGAATTGGACATGCGAACGCGAATCATCCAACCATCGCCGTATGGGTCGGTGTTGACTTTCTCCGACTCGTCTTGCAGCGTTTCGTTGACCTCAACTATTTCGCCGGAGACGGGAGTGAAAATCTCCGAGACGGCTTTGACGGATTCGACCGAGCCGAACACTTCATGGGCGGTAAAGCTCTCGCCGACTTTCGGCAGCTCGACATAGACGACATCGCCCAGCGAGTTCTGCGCGTGATCCGTGATGCCGATAGTGCCGACATCGCCCTCAACCCTGATCCACTCGTGATCCTTGCTGTACTGTAAATCATCCGGAATATTCGACATTTATGTTTCCTCTGTAACAATGGTCTTAAGTCTTAGGTCTTTGGACTTTGTACGCGGCTCAAGCTTGAATTTCGTAGTTGCAAGATAACCAAGACAATCAAAGTCCAAAGTCCAAAGACCAAGAGAGAATTACTTCTTCTCACGCTTATAAAACGGAACCGGAACGATTTGCGCGGCGACGGCCCGGCCTCGCACGTCCACCTGAATCAACTGTCCGGCGTTCGCGTATCCGGTCGGCACGTAAGCCATCCCGATATTTTTTTTCAGGAACGGGGCGGGGCTGCCGGAAGTGACGCGTCCGACACGCGAGCCTTCGATGATAACTTCTTGAAGATCGCGTGCGATGCCGCGCTCTGTCATCTCGAAACCGACGAGCTTATGTTTGACGCCCGCCTCTTTCTGCGCGGCGAGACGCTCGCGTCCGGTAAATTCGCCTTTGTTCAGTTTGGTAATCCAGCCGAGATTGGCTTCGAGGAGCGTCGTCGTCTCGTCAATCTCGTGTCCGTAAAGAGCCATTCCAGCTTCAAGCCTCAAGGTGTTTCGCGCCGCGAGGCCGCACGGCAGAACGCCTTCGGGCGTGCCATACTTTCCGGCTTCCAGCATCCTGTCCCACAACTGCTCTGCTTTGTCCGGCGCGGCGTAGACCTCAAAGCCGTCTTCGCCCGTGTAACCAGTGCGCGAGATAATCGCCCGCACGCCGTCAACCACGCCTTCGCGGAAATGATAATACTTGATGTCTGCGAGTTGTGTATCGGTCAGAGTTTGCAGTATCGAGAGCGCGTCCGGGCCTTGCAAAGCGAGCTGGCAATAGTTCGCGCTCACGTTTTCGAGCTTCACCGCTTCACCCTCTTGATGAGAAGTAATCCAGTCCCAATCCTTCTCAGTCGTCCCTGCGTTGACGACGAGCAGCAGGTGGTCTTCCGCAAAGCGATAGACGAGCAGGTCGTCAACGACTGTGCCTTCGGGAGTAGTGAGCGCAGAATAATGCGCCTGCCCGTCAACGAGTTTCGAGGCGTCGTTTGAGCAGAGACGATTGACGAGGGCTATGGCATCCGCGCCGCGCACGTCTATCTCGCCCATATGCGAGACATCGAAAAGCCCTGCGTGCGTGCGCGTGCGCGTGTGTTCTTCGACCGTGCCCGCGGGATATTGCACGGGCATGTCCCAGCCGCCGAAGTCAACCATCCGCCCGCTCATCCGGCGATGTGCGGCATTGAGTGGAGTCTGTTTCAAAGCAAGCGCCGTCAAAACCTGTCTCCCGCACACCACTGTCCGGTGTGCTCTATCGAGTGATAAAAAATTACTAAGATGGCGGAAGCACGAAAGCTAACATGCCATGCGCGACGCGTCAAGCGGCTCTTGCACAGTTGATTCGAGCAGCTTTAGACAGTCTCCCATACCTCTCAAGCGCACGTTGCACGCGTAGCGTTTTAGCGAAATGTGAGGCGCATCAAAGTTTGACTATGTATGAGCCGCATGCTTAAATACGTGCCTGAATCAGCCGTCAATTAAGCTTCAAGCCGCCGAAGCTTCAACTGCTTTAAATCAACAGCAACAACCATGAAGCTAAATGCCGAAAAGCATTGCTTCCAACGGCAACAGGCTCAATGCCCCAGTCAAGCTTTCCCGGAGATTCTCATGCCTCATACCAATCGTTTCAGACTTCGCGCCGTTTCTCTCTTCCTGTTAAGCCTCGCGGTTCTCTTAATCAACCCGGAAGCCTCTCCCGTCAACGCTCGCCCGTTTGACGCGCAGAGCTTCAACCGGGTCGCGTCTTACGGTGTCGGGCTGGGTCCGGGCATCATCAGGGCGAGCGATTTTAATAATGACGGCAAGCCCGATGTCGTCGTGCTGAATCAGTCTGACCCTTACTTGAATAGAACTATTTCTGTGCTTATTAACGCCGGTGACGGAAGCTTTGCTCCGGCAGTTGCGGTCAACGTCGGGACTACTGACTCATACGTTGTGGGCGACTTTAATAATGACGGGAAGAGTGATCTGCTTGCACGCAATAGCTCAGACGAGCTTGGGCAGCGGCTTTCAGTGTTTTTTGGTACGGGCACGGGCAGCTTTGCGGCTCCCATCAGCAATATGATTTCAGGTATAGATACGGTCAATCTAGCGGTGGACATCAACAACGATGGCAAGCTGGATATTATCGGCACGCGGAGCAGTGGTCTGGTCTACATTTTGGGGACGGGCGGGGGTGAGTTCGGCACGGCCAATCCCATTAACTTGGGCGGCGACATGGGGACAAGGCTTGAAAGAGATGTTGTGGCAGGTGATTTCAATCGTGACGGGAAGCCTGATTTGGCGGTTATCGTCGGCTATTATTCGCCGACCAATCAATCGGATAGAGTGATAGTCCTCTTGGGCGCGGGCGATGGCGGGTTCACCCTCGCGCCAACGGAATATATGGTTGAAGGGATTGAGGCTTATCATTTAGCAGCCGACGATTTTAATAATGACGGCAATCTTGATCTGGCTGTCGAGCATATAGGCTCATCTACCCAAAACTTTCCGGGCGGCGTCTCGATTCTGTTGGGCGCGGGCACGGGCAGTTTTACGCGAAGCGCTTTCTTTTCCGACTTGTTGCCGGCATCACTTGCGACGGGCGACTTCAACGGCGATGGGAAACGCGATCTGGTAATGGGATTGCCGGGCCGCAATTCAGTCGGCGTCGCCCTCAGCCTAGGCACTGGGTTCTTCGGCGCTGTTAAATTTTATGCTGCCGGTCTGTTCCCGAATAACGTCGTCGCGAGCGATTTTAACGGTGACGGAAAGAGCGATCTGGCTGCGACGAATCGGGGCTTCAGCCAGTCTCCGGGGACG
Source organism: uncultured Pyrinomonadaceae bacterium (assembly GCA_964246305.1). GTDB lineage: Bacteria > Acidobacteriota > Blastocatellia > Pyrinomonadales > Pyrinomonadaceae > JACMLC01. The sequence goes on along the minus strand of CAXTPS010000007.1, from coordinate 74,923 downwards.
GTCACTATCAAGCTGGTAAAGGGCGACGGAAGGTTTGAAGCAGAGACGAACTACAGCGTCGGCAAGGGAGCTTTTGGCATTGCGCGGGGCGACTTTAATAATGACGGCAAGCTTGATCTGGTGACTGCCAATCGCCTCTCAAATGATGTCACGATACTTTTAGCGACGGGGACGGGCGAATTTGTGCCAAGCGCAAACGTCATGGTCGGCTCCGGCCCGACTTCTGTGGCTGTCGGCGATTTCAACGGCGACGGCAAAAGCGATCTGGTGGTGACGAACGGCGGCGCTAACTCCATCTCGATTCTCTTGGGACTAGGCTCCGGCAGATTTAGCAGGCAGACAAACCTGACTGTCAGCCACGGCCCTTCGTCTGTCATCGTGAGTGACTTCAATAATGACGGCAGAGCCGATCTGGCTGTGGCGAGTTATGATACCAGCACCATCTACAGATTCATCGGCAATGGTAACGGGAGTTTTACCGGCGGACTTCTTTTCGGCACCAGCCCCAAACCCGTCGAGCTGGCAGCCAGCGATTTTAATAATGATGGGAAGGTTGATCTGGCGATTGCCAATGTCAACTCAAGTTCTATTTCGATTCGTCTCGGAGATGGGAACGGACTCTTTGGCGCGACCATGGATTTCACCGTCGGCACAAGCCCGTATTCGCTCGCCGCAGGCGATTTTAATCATGACGGGAGGGTTGATCTGGCGGTTGCCAATCTCAACTCTCAGGATGTCTCGATTCTTCTCGGCACAGGGACGGGGAGCTTCGGCGCGCAGACGCGATTTCTCTCAGGCGCAACTCCACACTCCATCGTGACCGCAGACTTCAACGGCGACGGCGAGCTTGATCTGGCCGTGGCTCATCTGGATAGCAGCGACCTCTCAATTCAATTGGGAGCGGGCAACGGCAGCTTTGGCTCGCCGATATATTTTGCATCGGGCACAAGTCCCGCCTCAATCGTCAAAGGCGACTTCAACTCCGATGGGAAGATTGATCTGGCGGTGGCGATTTATAACAGCGTAACTATCCTGCGTAACTCTCTTAACTTCAGAAGATCTGTCAGCGATTTTGATGGAGATGGACGAGCAGACATCTCTGTCTTTCGTCCATCAAGCAGTGTCTGGTACGCCACGGGCAGCCAGAGCGGCTCACTGACCGCGCAGCAGTTCGGCGCAGCAGGTGATCTTATCGCGCCGGAAGATTACGACGGCGACGGCAAGGCAGACCTCGCAGTCTTTCGTCCTTCAACAGGCTCCTGGTACATCTTGCAGAGCGGCAGCAATGCTGTACGCGCGCAGCAGTTCGGAGCTAACGGCGACGTGCCCGTCTCAGGCGATTACGATGGCGATGGCCGCGCAGACCTCGCAGTCTTCCGACCGGGCAATAACACCTGGTATATCGTCAATAGCTCGAACGGGGCTTTCGTGGCGCAAGCGTTCGGCGCGAGCGGAGATAAGACTGTGGCGGCGGATTACGACGGCGACGGCAAGACAGATATAGCTGTTTATCGTCCGGGCAACGGTGCCTGGTATGTTCTGCAAAGCTCGAACGGCGCGCTGCTCTCACGGCAGTTCGGCATCGGCTCTGATATTCCTGCGCCCGGAGATTTTGATGGCGATGCGAAGACCGATTTCACAGTCTTCAGAGGCGGCACGTGGTATGTCTGGCAGAGCGCGGACGCTTCATTGAGGACGCAGGCTTGGGGAGCAAGCGGTGATAGACCTGTTGCAGGGGACTATGACGGCGATGGCAAAGATGACCTTGCTGTCTTTCGTCCGGGCAACAACACCTGGTACGTCCTTCGCAGTTCTGACAGCAGCACTCTCATACAGCAGTTTGGCGCAGCCGGTGATATCGCTGTGCCTTCGGCATATATCCGCTAAGTTCAAACATCCGGGCATTGTCTTAAAGTCTCACGCAAGGGCGCAAAGAAGACAGGGTATAGGGGGAAGGGTGTAGTGAAAGACCAATTGCTTTCCTACACCCTACACCCTATCTCCTATACTCTATTCTCTCAGCGTCTTTGCGTGAAACTGTTTTTCAGAACTCGCGCTCGCGCACGTCAACCTTCTGAATCACGAAAACTACGCGCATGGTCTGCGGGCGGCGGTCATATGAGGCCGGGACGAAAGCCGGATTCTTTCTGAGCGCGTCCTGGAACTCATCAAGCATGCGAGGGTCGCGCGGCGCTTGCATGACGCCCGCCAGAGACGCGCTGCCGTTGGCGAACACATCTGCCACAACCGTCATGTCGTCATCTGTATCGCTCTGAAGAGCCGAATTGGTGAAGGCCGCGAGCGCGCCATGCGGATTGAGGCTGGGCGAGTCAACCGAAAAAGGAGCGCGTCCAGCCGCATAGGTCTGCGCGCTGAGCGGCTTCGTAATATCGTAGCCGCTGTAAGGCTGGAAGGCGACCGCGTCCTGCGCCTGCCGTGTCACCACATCCCAATCACGAAAAGCCACCAGCGACGAGCGCAAGCCCGCGAACATCACCATAAAGAAGATGACGGATGCGAACGCGCCGACTGTGTAAGGCATCAGGCGCGGCTTGAGCCACTGCATCAACTGCTCGGAGAAAGAGAGCGTGGTCTGCTTACTGCGTGTAGCTGCTTCAATTCTGAGCCTGTTGGTGATGGATGCTGACAAGTCCTGCGGCATCGCCGGACGCGCGAGTGCGCTCAGTCCGCGCACCAGAGCCTGCGTCTCAGAAAGCCGCACACGGCAGAGCGGGCACTGCTGCAAGTGCTGATCGAAGGAGGCGCGTGCGGGCAACGCCAATCTGTCGTCAACGTAAAGCGAAAACGCTTGCTGTGTTTCCTCACATGTCATCATAAAGCTGTTGCTAGATATCAGATGTCAGGTGTCAGTTCAATGCTTTTACCGGCATCTGACATCTGCTCCCGTGCGAATGGCTGACCGACCCCGGCTGCTCCCTTTGTTTGAAAAGGAAGCAACTGTTCGGCTCAGGCTGACGGCGTCCGTGCCTTCAGGCTTTCCTCCGATGCGAGCGAGCCTCTAACGGCTGTTGCTGGCCGCTTTTTCAAAACGCTCACATCAAAAAGCCTCGCCGGTTGACGCCCTTGCCCGAAACCGCCTTCGTCACTTCGACCCATTTGGCACCGAGTTCTTCGTGAAGCCGGGGCGGGGCAACCATTCGCCTTTTGCAGTGGACAGTGGCCGGTAGTCAGAAAAGAGTTACAAGTTCTTGTCGATCTCCGGCTACTGTCCACCAACCACTAATTTACAAAGAACTTCCGAGTCTTCGTCTCAACTCGTCGCGCCCACGCGCCAGTCTGGACTTAACCGTCCCGATACTTATCTCAAGCGTCTGAGCGATTTCTTCATAACTCAATCCCTCAATGTCGCGCAGCACAACCGTCTCACGATATGACCGGCTGATTGAGCGAAGGGCTGTGAGCAAAACTTTTTCACGCTCACGCGCTAACGTCTCCTGTTCAGGGTCTATGCTCACCGTGTCTCGCAGTCGCGCGCCGAGCGTTTCCTCCGTGTGGCTGTCGCCCGCGTCGAGCGAGACCGTCACATCGCGCCGCCGCCTGCGCCACCAACGCCAGCGATTGCGTGCCTGATTGACGGCGATGCGATAAATCCATGTCTTCAAATCCGCGTCGCCGCGAAAGCGTCCGATGTGCTGAAAAGCGCGCAGGAATGTTTCCTGCGTCAGGTCGCGCGCCTCCTCCGCATCCTCCGTCAAGCGATAGAGCAGCGCGTAAATATCTCCCGAACGCTCCTCGACCAGACGGTCAAAGGCCGCTGCCTCGCCCGCTTTCAATCTTTCAATGAACTGCGCTTCGGCTGATTGCCGCACGTCGCCGGAGGTTGCCGTAGCAGCCTGCTCCAGTTCGACTTGCCCGCGGAGGGCGATTGGCTCTCCGAAGCTCACTCGTCAACCCCCAACGGCAAAAAGCTTGTCAGGCAACTGCCGACGCATCGCCCGCAGTTGACCCTTTAGACACATGCCCTTCACCGTTTGTTCCCGAAAAAATCTCGCGTCACGAAAATAATTTGAGCCGGATTTAACGAGACTTGCGCCGCGCCCCTTCCTGCTCAGCACTATTTTGATATTTCTTTGGTGAAGTAAAAGTGAGCGGACGTTTGCATGCTCCTCAAAGCGCGCGCGCACGTGGCTCGAAGGCCGTCGCCGTGCCGTCGCGGGATGCTCTGCTGCCCCTGCTTGACAACCCCTTGCGACGACCGTTAGAGTGACGATTTCGCTTAGCATACACTTAAAAGAATGCTCCACACTGTGCGTTCTTGCAAGAAGAAAAGAGAGAATAAAGAGTGGCTCGATATAAGAAAAGGGCGCAGGAGCTGAAACACGATGCCTTTCGTGATAAGACGATGGGACTCGTGGATCGCCTCGCCGACAAGCTTGAGGGAAAAGGCCGCATCCTCCTTTACGGGTTGGGCGCGTTGGTCGGCATCCTCCTTATCGCGGGGATTTGGAGATGGCACAGCAATAAAAAGGCGCAGGAAGCTTATCAAGCTCTGGGGCGCGCCATAGAGGTTTCATCGGCGACTGTCACGCCCGCGCCCTCGCCCGGCGCGACCGGCTTGAGCTTTGGGAGCGACAAGGAACGCGCCGAACACGCCGTTACAGCTTTTCAGGCCGTCGCCGTTAAATACGGCGACCCGTACCGCGAGCTGGCGCGATATTTCATCGCGGCCAATAAGCTCGCGCTCAATCGAGGCGAAGGCATCAGCGAGCTTGATGCGCTCAGCAAGAGCGGCAATCAAGAAGTCTCGACGCTGGCGAAGTTCGCGCTGGCGCAGGCGAGGGAAGAGGACGGACAATACGATGCAGCCGCCGCGCTTTATAGCGACCTTGCCAAAAAGAACGACGCAGCCATCGCGGCTGACACGGCCAATCTTCGTCTAGCGAAAATCTATCAGAAGCAGGGCAAGAAGAAAGAGGCCGCGGATGTTCTTTTCTCAATCGTAGAAGCATCGCGCAAGGCCAAAGACCCTGAAGGCAAGCCCATGACGCCCTCATCCGCCGCGCGTGACGCCGCCACCGAGCTTGAGAAACTTGATTCGGCTCGCTACGCGCAACTCCCGCCTGAGCCTGCCCCCGAAGGCTTCCCGATGGGATAAGTCTCAAAAATGTCGGATGCTGGATGTTAGATGTCAGTATTAGTCTTTCACTAGCATCTAACATCTGACACCTAACCTCTTCTTTATCATGGACAATCTAACGCACTCGCTCGTCGGTCTGGTTGCGGCGAAAGCAGGGCTTGAGCGTGTGTCGCCCGCCGCGACGGCTTTGTGCGTGATTGCCGCCAACGCGCCGGACTCCGACATCTTAGCCACGTTCGGAGGCCGCTGGTTTTATCTGCATCATCACAGAGGCATCACGCATTCAATCGTCGGCACGCTCGCGCTCGCGCTTCTGATTCCGGCATTCTTCTGGCTCGGCGATTACCTCATCTCACGCATTCGCAAACGTCCTTCAAAAGTAAATTTTCGCGGCCTGCTCATAGCTTCATTGATTGTCAGCGCGACGCATCCGCTGCTCGATTGGACGAACAACTACGGCCTGCGCCCGCTCCTGCCGTGGAGCGGCCAATGGTATTACGGCGATCTGGTGTTCATCATAGACCCGTTCATCTGGCTCAGTCTGGGCGGGGCTGCGTTCCTGTTGACCGCGGAGACGAAATGGCGCGTCGCTTTCTGGGCTTTGCTCGCAACTGTGTTGACGACCGTGATTGTTCTCGTCCCGACCTTGCGCCCCGGTTCGTCTATCCCGCTCGCGGCACGCGCGGTCTGGGTCGTCGGCCTCATAATTTTCTTCGTCGCATATCGTGTGCGTGTTGCAGAGCGTTGGCAACACTCGATTGCTATCGCCGCGCTCATCTTGATTCTCATTTACTGGGGCGGCTTATCCGTCATACATCATCGCGCGTTCGCAGAGGCTCAAACAGTCGCTGCAAATCTGGCTGCCGCGAATGGCGAGACGATTGAGCGGCTGGCCGCGATGCCCGTGCTGGCAAATCCTCTGCGCTGGCAGTGCTTGTTCGAGACGGAGAAGGCGACATATCGCTTCGACTTTTCTTTGAGCGAAGCGAAAGCGGTCGGCGAAACTGTGCGATACGAAAAGCTGCTGGGCGAGCAGGCTCAAGCTTATGCACGCGCGACGCAGGACGAGCGAGCGAAAATTTTTCTGGGCTTTGCGCGCTTTCCTGTGGCGCAGGTCGAAGGCGATTGTCTGAGCGAAACCCTCGTACAATTCGCAGACTTACGTTACACTGAGCCGGGACGCGGACAGCGCGGCACTTTCTCTCTGGATGTGCCGGTCGAGTGTCCGCCTGAAAGCGGAGAGTCGAAAAAGAAGTGAACGAGACAGCACGGCTGCAGGCGTCGGAAGCTGTGGCACGAGCCGCAGCAGAGCGCGTGCTGCCCCCTTCAAAACGCCCGCGCCTAGCCAGCGTGCGCGTCTCGCCCGGCGATTATCTGGCAGTCATCTGCACCTTAAACTTTGCCGCCGCGCTGCTCCTGCGCGTTGAGAACGATCTCGCCGCGCTGATTCTCTTAAGCATCGCGTGGCTCGTAATTCCCGCGCTCGCTTTCACAGACCGCGTCGTCTTCGACGGGCACACGCTCGCGCGCCGTGGGATGTTTCCTTTCCTCTTAAGAATTTTAAGTGGCCGCGCGACCGAGCTTGCGATTGATGAGATCGAACGTGCTGAGACGATGGCTGTCCGCACTTTGAGACGCGGCGGGCGCGTGCGTTATCGTTATCGCAGCGAGATTACGGGCAAGAGCTTCACTTTCGTCTTCTCTTCCGGCGGCAAAAGTTATCGAAATATGGTCAGGACTCTGTTTCCGCTCGTCGCGGAAGAAAAGCTCGACGCGCGTTCGCGCGAGCTGCGCGATTATCTGATCGAGCCGTTCGCGCTCAATCTGAAAGTGAAGCTCTTGCAACTCGCCTCGACGGACGTGCTTGATGGCGCGACCTCAGACCTCAAGCCGAACTCGAAAAGAACCGTGCGCCACCAGCGCGTGAGCACTGGCGAGCTGAGCGAAGTTGATTTGGAGCGCGCCGCGTTGCTGCGCCGTGCGGCAAATGAATTGAGGGCGGCGGGGCGGCTCAGGCAGTCTGCGGAAGCCTTTCGCCGCGCGCTCTTGATGGCGCCGCAGGACGGTTGGCTCATTTACGAATTCGCGCGCTTTCTGCGTTCGCAGGCGAGCGCGATGAGCGATGCGCGTTTGTTGTCGCGCTCGCGCGCGGGCTTGCGTCTCGCCGCGAAGCGTGGAGGCGATGATGCGGTTCTTCTCTCACGCATCGGCGAGAGTTTTTTCGAGTACGGCGACCTGCCACATGCTGCGCGCACATTCGGGCATGCGCTTGAAGCCGACCCGCGCGCCTTTCGCGCAGAGCTTGGATTGGCTGAAGTCGCTTTGCGTAACGGAAAGCTGGCGCACGTTATACATCATTACAACAGCGCGGCGCGGATTGCTACGAATGAATCCTCAGCCCGCTTTGCGCGACACGAAGCAGACTATTATGCGCTGCTCAACGACGATGATGATTATCTGGCCTCGGAGCTAAAACGTTTCGGCTGGCTACAACAGCTACAGCGTGCGCGCAAGATCAGCGTGAGGCTGACGCTCGCCAGCCTCACGCTGTTGCTGGTCGGAGTGTCTCTGGACGACTCGCTCGCCACGCTCGGCTGGTCGCTCGCCTCGACCTCTATTTCTGCATGGGTCTTAGCCGCTGCCGCCGGAAGGCTGCTCTCTCAAAGACGCAAAAATTAAAAGTTCCAAGTTCCAGATTTCAAGTTAAGAACTTTTCTTTGACCTGGAACCCGGAACTTTGAACTTTTTTACGCCGATGTTTTTTTCGAGCGCGGCGAACTCTTTTTGGCAGGGGTCTTGGACTTGCCGGAAGACTTCGGCTCGATGACTGAGCCGACCATATCCGAGACGGCTGAGGCTGCGTCCGAGATTATCTCCGTCATCCCGGCGACGATGTCTGAGCCTGCTTCGCGCACAGGCTCAGGCACAATCGTGCGCGCCGCTTGCTCGGTCGCGGAAGCGACGGCTGACATAACCTGCGTCGTCGGCTCAGGATTAAGGAACGCGTCCCAGCGATAACGCGCCCGCTCGCTCGTCTCTCCGAGACGTTTGAAGACGAGGTCTGTGACTGCGTTCGTGACCCAGTGGTGATAAAACTCGCCGACCGAATGAAGGTCTGCATCAGGCGCGGGATTCATAAAATCAATCGCGTAAGGAATACCGTCCTTGATGGCGAACTCAACCGTGTTGATGTCATAGCCCAGCGCGCTGCACAGCGTCCGCACGTCTTTCGTGACGCGCGCGGCCAGCTCCGGCGAGAGATAGTTCGGGTCGTGTATGTACTGCTCGCCCGACAGATAACCTTTGGACGGGTCGTAGGGCATGATCATCACTTCTTCCTGCCCGATACAGTAGCAGCGCACGAACTGGTCGAATTCGATGGACTCCTGCAAGGTCATGCAGAGCGTGCCGGTGGTGTTGTAGACATGCCAGAGTTCTTCGAGCGAATGGATTTTGGAAACATTCTTCCAGCCGCCGCCGTCAAAGGGCTTGATGAACGCAGGCATCCCGACATACTCGACGATGCCTTCCCAGTCGAGCGGAAATTCGAGATTGCGCAGGCTCTCGCTGACGATGCCTTCGATGTAGTCCTGTTGCGGCAGGAGCACGGTCTTGGGCACTGCCACGCCAAGTTTGGCAGCCAGCGAGTAGTTGAAAAACTTGTCGTCCGCAGCCCACCAGAACGGATTGTTGATAAGCTTTGTCCCTTCCAGCGCGCAGCGTTTGACGAATCCGCGATAAAAGGGAACCTCATGTGAAATGCGGTCTATAATAAGATCATACCGGCGCGATTCGACGGCGCGCACGCCGCCCACCGTCACGAATTCGGCGAGCACTTCGCCTTTGCCGCGCTCATTAATGCTCTGGATAAGCGCCTGTGGAAATGATTTCTCGCGGCCTACCAGCAGCCCGACTTTCTTCATATCTGTCATTATCCTTTCAAATAAACGAAAGCTTCTAAAGCTGAGAAACGTCCGGTGACGAAACGGAGCTGAAAAACGTCCGCACGTTACCTGTCACGTATCAGCGCTCTCGGAAAACCGTGCACTCTACAATCCCTGTAGCGGGCTTGTCAATCAGCGGCGGGCATCCACCGGCAGCCCCTTTTGCATCAATAAGATTGCCTCATCCGATGCATGAGAGTAGTTTTAAATCTACTGTGTTACAATTTGCTGAAGCGAATGGCCTGACTTTCCCCGTGCCGCCGTTCATCAAGGAATTTCAAGCTCGAAGGAGAAGCCCAAACAGTGTTTCGACGTATCATATCTCTTGTCCTGTGGTTTGCGCTGCTGCTGGCAGGCGCAGGCGTGCTCTCACGCTCCTTTCAGATAGCCGCACAGGAAAAAGCCGAGCCGGAAAACCCGACAAAGGAAAAAAAGGTAAAGGAAAAACCCGCGCCGGAAAAGCCAGCTCAGGAAAAAAAGCCTCAGGACAAATCGACTCAGGGAAAAACTATCACTGCCGAACAGGTGGCTGAAACGGTCGTCTATCTCAACGGCACCCGTGAAGGGCTGTCGCATGTTCGTCACAGCGGGGTCGAGCGCGGCGTTATCAGGCGTACCAACAGCGCAGGCAAACCTGAGGAAGTGACTTACGAACGCCGCTTTATACAGGGCGCTTCGATGGACAAAGACCGCATACGGCTTGAGCAGAAGATGCCGACAGCCGAATACGCGCTCGTCTTTTCCGGCGGACAGGTCTGGGGCATCATCAACGAAGCGGTCTTCGCGCCCAGACAGGAGGCGTCGCAGGATTTCATCTCCCGTCAATGGCACGGACTCGACGCCATTTTGCGTTACAAGGAGAACGGCTCGACGCTCAGTTACGTCGGCAGGGAAAAGCAGAAGGGCGTGGATCAGTTCATCATTGAGGTGACGGATAAAGAGCAGCACACAACGCGTTTCTATGTCAGCGCGAAGACGGGGCGCGTGCTTGCGCTCGAATATGAGCAGGCGGGCGTCGCGGGCAAGTTCACGCGCAGGTTTTATGATTATCGTGTCGCGCAGGGGACGCTCGTGCCCTTCCGCAGCCTGCTTTTCAACGATGACAAGCAGGTCGAAGAGACGCAGATTTTGACGGTTACTTACGGTCTCAAAGTGGACGAGGCGCAGTTTCAGAACCCGGACGCTCCTGCGACGAGCACCGCCGCCACACCTTAAACGTCAAAACTCGTGCTCGAAATTTTCAAAGCGTCGCCTCTCAAGAATGAAGTGGGCGACGCTTTATCTTTCACTTTCTCAAACCCTTTTGGAACCGGAAGGCGGCGCATGCGTGTATCAACTGCGGGCGGACTTCCGGGATGTGTATGATTACTGATTCGGAGAGGCCGCCCGGCGCACGGGAAAATATTTTGCCCTCAAAGAGAGAGCTTCGAGCGTATGCGCCTGATGAGCCTGCCTGCCCTGATGAATACGCTGACCTCCATTGAAGAGCTGCGTTTCCGCGCCGGTGTGGAGTCTGATGAAGCGGTCGAAAGCCGCTCCGATCATGCTCTGCTGGAAGCCACGCGCACGGGCGACGAGGCTGCGTTCGCGGAGATTGTAAGCCGTTATCGTAATCAAATCACCAACTATGTTTACCGGATGACGAATGATTACGACGGGGCGGTTGATCTGGCGCAGGAGACCTTCATACGCGTTTACAGGGCTGTGGATCGTTACCAGACGAGCCACGCTTTTTCAACCTATATCTATCGCATCGCGACCAATCTGGCGATCAGCGAGCTGCGCAAGAGAAAGCGTCGCAAGCTGGTTTCGCTGACAGGATTTTTTCAGGGCAAGGACGGTGCGGAGCCTGTCGAGTTTGACCCGCCGGACGCGCGCCCTTTGCAGGACACGACGATGGTGGATGATGAGCGACGCAAGGCGGTCGCACGCGCCATCTCTACGCTGCCCGACAAATATCGCGCGCCGCTCGTCCTGCGAGATGTCGAAGGCAAGAGCTACGAAGAGATTTCAAGCATACTTGAGACGAGCGAGGGAACTATCAAGTCGCGTATCAGTCGAGCGCGAGGGTTGCTGAGAGAAAAGCTGAGAGTCTATTTTTAAAGTGAGAGCTAAAGAAGAGATGAATTGCAAAGCATGTCGCGTTGAGATAGAAGAGTTGGACGAGTCGCGTGCCTTAAGCCGGAGCGCGGGCGCACATCTTGAGTCGTGCGCCGGATGTCGCGCCTTTCAAGCAGAGCGCGACACACTCAGTCGTCTTGTCGGCAGTCTGGAGGCCGTGGCCGCGCCCGCCGATTTTGATTTTCGCCTACGCGCACGGCTCGCCGCCGCAAAGAGCGTTGACGCGCGAAATGGCGTGTGGCATCGCTTCGCTCCCGGCGCGTGGTCAATGGCTCTGGCGGCCTCATTCGTCATACTCATCGCCCTTGGCCTGATAGTCCGGCAAGTATGGCGCGCTCCGAGCGTGAGCAACCGGAATCAGGCAGTGGCTCATAATAATTCTGTCAACGGAACTGCGCCCACGATCATTCCTTCAGCTTCTCCGGTTAAAAATGATCGAGATATTCAACCGAAGGCCGCGCCCGCAAATGATTTGAATCTAGTGCAGCAAGCGGGGACGCCTACGACAAGCCATCGCCGGAATAATACAAATAGAATCGGCAACGAAAAACCGGAAGCGACTGCAAGCGTTCCTGACACTAATGAAGACATTCGCTCGACAGACTTCGCCCTCGGCACACCCGCTCCATCTATCGTGCCGGAGGGAATTACCGACCCGGTGACCGGAACGAAGACGATGGTTGCAGTGCCCGTGCAGGCGTCAAGAAAATCTGCGACCGTGATCTTGAATTACGTTGGAGCGAAGCCGCAAATGCTCTCGCTGCGGCCTGTGACTTTTGGAGCGCAGGACGTGTTCGAGCGGAGTGATGCGCAAAGGACGCTCATCTCAAGCGCGCTGGGCGTCTGGTAAGATTTCTTTAAGATGAAACGTGGCTCAAGGATTTTGATGGCTACAGGATTACACAGATTGTCGCTCGCCTCCGCTTTGCTCGCAGCCGCGTGCCTGCACGCACATGCGCAGCAGAACGCGCCCGTCGCGCCTCTTCCCGCGCCCGTCGCACCGGCAACGGCTCCCGCTCGGAAGACAAACCCGCCTCAAACGAACTCGCTCGCGCCCGTGGCTGCGCCGCAGGTCAACTCCGTTATTCATCGTATCAGTGGCTTCAAGATGCTCATGCTGCTCAGGCGCAGCAATGCGCGATTGGCCCCGCTCGATGACGAGCTGCTGATGTCGGATGACATGCACACGAGCATTACCGCCGGACTCTTTTTAGAGGACGGCAGCATCGTCGCGCGACTCCCGCAGGCCGAATTGGAAGTGCCGATGATGCAGACCAATTTGTTTGCTCCGGCCATCGCTCCCAAACCGCCGGAGTCTCCGTCCAATCTTTTCATCGTTGAACGCGACGGCCAGCAGTTGACGGCCAGATTTATAGGGCTTGATGGAGGCACGGGTCTCTCGCTGCTGAGCGTTGAAGGCTTGCGCGCCGCGCCTCCCGCGCTTGATGCGAAGGAAGAGAGGTTGATTGTGGGTGAGCGCGTGCGTCTGCTCTCGCCTGCGCGTGCGGCTAAAACCGAGACGCTGACCTCAGATCAGTTCTTTTTGAATACGGTCGAGGTGAACGGAAAGCTGACGGATATTTCGCGCACTTCTTCCGGCAATATCACGCGCCTGATCGTGCAGGCCGAAAAGCTTTCGCCAGCCATCGTGGGCGGCATCGCTCTCAATCAGGCGGGCGAGACAATCGGCATTATCGAATCAAGCAGCGCGAGCGAAGCCTACTTGATTCCGGTCGCGGCTGTGCGTCGTGCAGTGTCGCGGATTCGTTCGAGGCTTGAGAACAAAGCTCCGCAGCCGTGGCTCGGCGCACGCGGCGCGGCGGTCGCTGCCGTCTCGCCCGAACAACTCGTCAACGTCGGTTGGAAACGCGCGCAAGCTTTTAAGTTGCTGGGGCAGGGAACGGGTGTGCTCCTGACTTCAGTGCCGCCGCAGACGCCCGCATGGTTTGCCAACCTGCGCGCCGGAGATGTCGTGACGCGCGTCAACGCAGGGGATGTCAGGAGCGCGGAAGATTTCTCGTCGCTGCTCAAGGCGGCGGGCAGCGCCACGCCCGTGAGCTTCACAGTCATCACGCCGGATCGTCCGACACCGCGTATCGTGAACGTCAAGCTCAGCGAGTCTCTCAATCCGGTGCTTGAGATGGAAGCAGCCGAAGAGCGAGCCGCGAGACTCTCAAGCACAGACCCGCTCGTCGCGCGCGGCCTCGAAACGCTCGCCATTACTCCCAAGCTTGCCGCGTATCTCAAAGCGAGCGGCGGCCTGCTCGTCGTCTTCGTGCATCCTGAGAGCGCGGCCTCGCGCGCAGGTCTGTTAGCCGGAGATGTCATCGAAGCTGTGAATGGTAAACCGCTCGCAGAAAATAACCCGCCCCTCTCCTTATCGATGAAAGCTAAGCTCAGCGTCGTTCGCAATGGTCAAAGGCTGGAAGTAGTTCTTTTGACCGATGATGTGAAACAGCGATAAGCCTCTCACTTGAATCTCGCAATTCGTTTTTGCTTCACGCAAACTTAGCCGCTCGCCTCATTGTGTGATAATCTATCCGGCACTCGACGCTCGTTCGAACACTAAGATAGAAAGATATTTAAGTCCAAACTTTATGCTGCACACGGCTGTTTCGCGGTATCACGAACTGCTGGAAGAAGACGATCTGGCGGAGTCTTCCAGAGCCATGCTTGACGAAGGCCTGGAGCGCGCACGCCTCATTTTCGGTGGCCGCCGCCTCTCGCCATACCTGCGCCCGCATTTTGTGACCGAGGCGGATTGGGCGCGCGTCACGCCTATCTGCGAAACTGTCTGGAGCGCGATTCAAAAAGTTAAAGACGCGGCGGTTGAGAATGATGCGCTGCTCGACGAGCTTGGATTGACGGAAATAGAGCGCGAGCTGGTGGCGATTGATCCGGGTTATCGTGAAGTCTCGCCGACTGCGCGGCTCGATTCCTTTCTGACGGATGAAGCCTATAGCTTTGTCGAGCTGAACGGCGAAAGCCCTGCGGGAATCGCTTATGCGGATGCTGCTTACGAGATTTTTTCCGCGCTTCCGGTGATGCGCCGCTTTGCCGAAGAGTATCAGGTGCGGCCTCTCAACGGGCGCAAGCTGATGCTTGATGTGCTCCTGCGCGCGCACGAAGAGTTTCTGGGACGCAGGCCGGAACGCACGCCGCAGATTGCCATAGTGGATTTGAAGGACGTGCCGACGACGCAGGAGTTCGAGCTGTTCAAGGAATTTTTTGAGACTCAGGGATATCCGGCAGTCATCTGTTCGCCGGATGATCTGGATTTTAGCGAAGGCCGTTTGCGCTTCGGCGATTTCGAGATTGATATAGTTTACAAGCGGCTGCTCGTCAACGAATATATTCCGATAATCGAAGACGCGCCTGCTTTGCTCAATGCTTATCGAGCACGCGCCGTCTGTCTGGTCAACAGTTTTCGCTCAAAGCTGGTTCACAAAAAAGCCATCTTCTCTGTGCTCACGGACGAGCGTCATGCGCGCCTCTTTTCCGCAGATGAGAGGACAGCTATTCGCGCGCACGTCCCGTGGACGCGCAAGGTGGTCGCAGAAAAAAGCGATTATTTCGGCAAAGAGATTGACCTGCTCGAATACATCGTGGCGAATCGTGATCGCCTCGTCTTAAAGCCAAATGATGATTACGGCGGGCACGGAATTTATATCGGCTGGAACACGGACGAGATCGCTTGGAATGAAGCTATGCGAGGCGCGCTCTCGAACGGCGACTATCTGGTGCAGGAGCGCGTGCCGACCGCGCGCGAGGTCTTTCCGGCATTGCAGGAAGACGGCTCGGTCGAGTTTGCGGAGCAGCTCGTAGACCTTGACCCGCTGCTCTTTTACGGCAAAGTCGGCTCGGCCTTCACGCGTCTTTCATACACGGAACTCGCCAACGTCTCATCGGGCGGCGGCATGGTGCCGACATACATTATTGATAAAAAGTGATAAAGCTTTGGACTTAGGTCTTTGAACTTTGGTCTTTGATGTCTTGCTCAACTTGAATTTTGAAACTCAAGCCCGGAGTCGCGTGCAGAGACCTAAGACCAAAGTCCAAAGACCAAAGCTTGAAGAAAGGTAAAGAAGTGGCTGACGAACCTGATTCGCTACCGCGTTGGCGGGAAGAGGACGAGCGACGCTCCTTCGACCGCTCGCGTCTGCTGGTGGATGTGTTTTTTGATGGAGCTGACGCGACCGGCATCGCTAGCACAAAGGATATCAGTCTCGGCGGATTGTACATGAACACGCAGGCGGAGTTGCCCGAAGGCGCGCTGCTCACGCTGCGGCTTCCTTTGAGCAACGACCAGCAAGTCGTCGTCAACGCCGAAGTGGTTTACAGCAATCCCGGACGCGGCGTCGGCGTGCGATTCCACGGGCTGACGGAGAAAGACCGCGAGCTGATGGAACGAGAGCTTCCGGCTCCGTAGTTTTAACGTTCGAGAGAAGCGAGGCACGCATTGCCTGTATGCTTTGGCAGGAACTGACAGCAGAGACGCGCCTGATACTCGCGCGCAAGCTCGAAGGATTGTACGGACAAGAGCGTGACGAGGCGGCTTTCGACTATCTGGTGGAAGACAAGCAGCAGGCTCTTTTGATTCTCATGCGACGCCTGCAACAGCTCGATTTGTGGGAGGCTGTGCATCGCATTGAAAATGTTTACGGGATAGGCGGCGTCGGGATGAGCTTTAAGGCTTGGCCGCAGCTTCTTGGACAGCTCAGGGGGCGGGGGGATTTCACCACTTTATTTGCTAATCACCCCGGCAACACAGGAGGCTTTCTCGAACGCGGGAGAACGCGCGCCTCGCTGCATTTTCTTTACATTGACGGCGACGTGCGAAAGTGGGCAGTCCATTTCGATCTTTATAATCCGTGGGCTTCGCCGCTCAATGCATGGAGACATCTCTTGCATGAAAAGATTCGAGGCGAGACGCCCGGCTGGAAAGCCATCAGCGAGGCTCTCTGAAAGGGAGACGAAAATATGTTTGACCAATACACGCTTGGCATCGAAGAAGAATTTCAAATAGTTGATCCGCAAACGCGCGAGCTGCGCTCACACGTCTCGGAGTTTCTCGAAGAGGGCAGGATGATTTTGGGCGAGAAGATCAAGCCTGAGATGATTCAATCAATGATCGAGGTGGGCACGGGCATCTGCGCCAACATAGAGGAGGCGCGCTTCGACATCTCGCGCCTGCGCTGCATCATCTCGACTCTCGCGCGCAAGAAGGGATTGGAGATAGTCGCGGCCTCGACACATCCTTTCTCACACTGGCAGGATCAAAAGATTTACGACGATGACCGTTACAGCCTGCTCGTCGAAGAGATTCAGATGGTCGCGCGCTCACTGCTCATCTTCGGCCTCCATGTGCATGTCGGTATCCCGGACCCTGAGCGCGCGATTCATATTATGAATGCGGCGCGATATTTTCTGCCGCACGTCCTTGCGCTCTCGACCTCTTCGCCATTCTGGTTGGGGCATAACACGGGACTCAAATCTTATCGCTCTGAAGTCTTCAAAAAATTTCCGCGCACTGACATTCCGGATCACTTCGACTCGCACGCTTCGTTCCAACGTTATGTTGACCTGCTGGTCAAGCTGAACTGCATAGACAACGGCAAGAAAATCTGGTGGGACGTGCGCCCGCATCCATTCTTCCCGACGCTCGAATTTCGCATCTGCGACATCCCGACGCGAGTGGACGACACCATCGCTATCGCCGCGCTCTTTCAGGCCATCGTTGCGCGGCTCAACGGATTGATTGATAAGAATCTGGGTTTCAGGCTTTACCGGCGGATGCTGATTCAAGAGAACAAGTGGCGCGCGGTGCGTTGGGGGCTTGACGGCAAGATGCTGGATTTAGGAAAGCAGAAGGAAGTTCCCGTGCGCGACCTGATTCACGAGCTGCTTGATTTTGTAGACCCTGTGCTTAACGATCTCGGCTCACGCAAAGAGGTGGAACATATTCACACGATTCTTGAGCGCGGCACTTCAGCGGACGCGCAGCTAGAGGTCTTTCAAAAGACCGATGACTTGAAGTCCGTCGTTGACCTGTTGATTGAGAGAACGATGGAGCATGTGCCGACCGAATTTGATATGCGCGACCCGACCCCCGCGCCCTGAAAATTTCTTTCTTGAAATGAAGAGAGGAGCCGCCGGAATTCCGACGGCTCCTCTTCTTTATGTGATATTGATTTCTGCTGTTACTGCGTTGGCGGCGCAGCGTTCTCAGCCGGCTGTGCGCTGTCGTCGGGGTATCCGGCCAACACTCTCAACCTGTCCTGATCGCCGTTAAACCTGTTCAAGTCAACCGCGCCTGTAATCCCGTTGACTTTGCCGGTTTCCGAATACTGCCAGAAAGTCCAGACTCCCCACGCGCTTGGGATATTGGGGGCAGGGGTGTTCGTATATTGCGCGACCCATAACGGCTGGGTGTTGAATTGCGTCGGATTGCCCAACGTGTCGCGCCAGAAAGGCGTGCCGGTGTAGATGATTACCTGTCGTCCCGGCAACGCGCTTTCGACCGTTTCAATCCATTGGGATACACCGGCAATAACTTTGCTCGCGCTCTGGCCGCCGTCGTTATTCTCGACATCAATCACCGGCGGGAGGTCGCCTTCACCCAGAGATTCCACCATCTGGACGAAGAGATCGGCCTGCGCCTGCGGGTCCTGGCTGGCGCGGAAAAACTGGTAAGCCCCGCGCATGATGCCCGCGCTTTTCATTCCAGCCCAGTTAGCGGCGAAGTATGCGTCTTTGCTCGAAATCCCGTAAGAGACCCTCGCGAAAGCAAATTCGTTACCGGCAGCTGCGACGGCAGGCCAGTTAACATTGCCCTGATATTTGGAAACATCTATCCCTTGTAACATGTCTGATAAGTCTCCTTCCGTTGGGGTGAGAGTATTGAGAGAAAGCTCCTCAAAAGAGAACAAGCGATAATTTGTTGGCTGCTGATTTGCGACAGGATGTTCAACTATTCGCCGCGCTTGAGCGACTCGCTCAGAAAATTCTCGAAGATGATGCGACCGTCGCGTGACTCGTTGGGATGCTCCCAGCGCGTGGCGCGCGTCCTGTCCCAATCCTCGAAAGATTTTTCGAGATGGAACTGGACTGTATAAATAAGCTGCCCGTCCGTGCGCTTGACCATCATCTGTGTACGGCACAGGTAGCCGGTCGCCAGCAGTTGAAATCCTCCGGGCACGCGATCAAGCTGAAGCCCGTGATTCTGCCACACGCGCAGGATGCGCCCCTCGCGCGTGTAATCCTGCCAGACGCCCGACTCCGCATCGTTGATGCCGTGAAAGATTGGATCATCCGGCGCGATAATGCGAACCAGTTTGTACTGGTATTCGAAGGAGCGATTGGCGCGGTTTTGATGCTGCTCAAGATTGTCTAGCGTGACCACACGCGCGCCGAAGGCGAGACCGATCAGTTGATGCCCGCCGCAGATGCCGAGCACAGGCGTCTGCGTCTCACGCACAAAGCTATAAAATTTTTCGAGGTGCGCCGGGTTGTAGTAATCAAAGTCGCTGAGCGTGCCGCTGAGGACGATTGCCTGCGGGCGAAATTCTTTGGCGGCTTCGCTGATCTCTGAAAGATGAGCTACGCGCACGTCAGGATTTTTTACCAGCCGCTCGATATTGTGCTTGATGTTATTCATCGCCAACTCTGAGATTTGGCGTTCACGGCTCAGTTGTTTTAAGACCTTACGCCCCAGCTCTTTGAAAGCCACTTCGGAAACATCGCTCTCGCTGAGCAACAGATTGTTGACGAGCAGCACGCGCGCCTTCTCGATCCGTTTTTCAATCGGCTCATAGCGGCAGAATGTTCTTTGGTTAAAAGGAAATGGGAGCGGTTCCGGTGCGTCGGGTGGTAGGTTTTCGTTGAGCAGCATCTCTTCTATCATCAAATTGATTTTAGCGTCCCGCCCCTCTTTATATCAAGCGCGACGTTGCCTCGTGTTCTGATTAAATTGGGGGATTGCTGTGCCCGCGCCTGCCTCCGCGACCTCTCTGCGTATATCTCCGATTAAAGCCGAGCGAACACGCGTGCGAAAGGCAAGGCTGCGTTTCTCCGCAGCCTGCTCGACCAATAATAGCATGCGATGCCATGAGGATTCGAGTTCATCCGCGAGCAAAGAGATTTTTGTGATGTCATAAGGCACAGCGACATCAGTGCATCCCGCACGCGCAAAGACCGCCAGATAGCGTGCCGTCGCAAGGTCTGGACTCAATATCCTGCGCCTCCCCGCTTTCAGTTCGACGCCGAGCAGCGTGTGCTGAATCTCTACGCGATTCTCTCTCTCCTGAACCGGAAGATTATGAGAGCGCGTCCGCAGCAACATGATTCGCTCGCGGTACAGATGCGGCAGCCACGCCTCGCCCAAAGACTCTTTCACCTCTTCGACGCTCTGAAGCATAGAAGAGGGCTGAGAGATTTTTGCCGCTTTGGGCATCGCAAAATTTGCGCCGGTTCGGGCTGAGATGGCTGCGCTCAAATTATTCACACACTTCTTATATCAAATTTCAAAATTAAAATCGCTCTCTGCTTGGCGGCTTTTCGCCATTTGGTTAGAAAAAGTTTCACGCAAAAGCGCAAAACCGCCACGCACCACAGGGTTTAACCCGCGCCTCGCCCAGGGGCGGCTGCTGGGGGG
>CAXTPS010000007.1:0-55097 GCA_964246305.1 uncultured Pyrinomonadaceae bacterium | reverse complement strand
CGCTTTGGGTTTATAAATTTCTACCCCATCCGCCCAAACCCCGCCAGGCAGAACTGGTTCTAACGCGAGACTCGCACAGGGACGGCTGCTGCTGGCGGCTTGCGGAACGCGTCGAGCACGCGACCCGGAAAAATTCCCAGATAAAAAGTTCCGAGCACTGTGATAATCAGCGCGATGGTGATGCTCGCGGGCACGAGAGGCGCGCTCCATTCCGTCGTTCGCTCGCGGAAGAACATCACGATGATAAGTCGCAGATAGTAATAGGCTGAGACGGCTGTGTTGATGACGCCGATGATGACCAGCGCGTAATAGCCCATATCCAGAGCCGAGCGAAAGACCATAATCTTGCCCATGAACCCGGCGGTCAGAGGCAGTCCGAGCATGCTCAGCAGAAACAGCGAGAGCGCGAAAGAGAGAACCGGAGCGCGAAAGCCTATGCCGTTATAATCTTCCACTTCCGTGCGGCGGTCGCCAGTGCGCGCGATCATGGTGACGACTGCGAACGCCCCCAGATTCATCACGGCGTATGTCAGCATGTAGAAGGCCACGGCGGCGAGGGCTTCCGTGCGCCGCGCGGCATCGCTCGCCGCGCCCGCCGCCACGAAGCCGACCAGCGCGTAGCCCGCGTGCGCTATCGAAGAATAAGCGAGCATGCGCTTGACGTTGTTCTGCACGATGGCTACGAAGTTGCCGACCGTCATCGTCATAATCGCCAGCAAGCTCAAGGCCGCGAGCCACGCGTTATGAATCATCGTATCGTTTGACAAAGAACTGGCCGTCGCGACAACGAACGGAAATCCGAAAACGAAAACGCGCATAAACGAAGCGAAGCCCGCAGCCTTCGGCCCGGCAGCCATGAAGGCCGTGATGGGCGTGGGCGCGCCCTCGTAAACGTCAGGCGTCCAGACGTGAAAAGGCGCGGTCGCTATCTTGAAGCCGAAACCGACGAGCATCATCGCCGCGCCCGCGAAGAGCAGCGCCGGATAGCGCGAGTCGTTAAGCCGCGCGGCAATCAGAGTGATGTTGGTCGTGCCTGCCAATCCGCTGTTGGTAGCCGTCGCACCGTAAACGAGCGCGATGCCGTAGAGCAGAAAGGCTGATGAAAAAGAGCCGAGGATGAAATACTTGAGCGAGGATTCATTCGAGCGCAAATCTGTGCGGCGGAATCCCGCCATCACGTAAGTTGCGATTGATAAAATTTCCAGACCGAGAAAGATGATGACCAGATCGTTGCCCGAAGCCATCAGCATCATCCCGGCAGTCGCAAACATGAGGAGCGAATGCAGCTCTCCCGCCGGAAGTTTTTCGCCTTCGACCCACACGACCGAGATAAGAATAGTCAACGCAGACACCAGCAGGAATATCAGCGTGAATGCCAGCCGCATCTCGTCGAGCACGATCATGCCGTAAAAATTCGCCGCAGACGTTGCGACACCGCCCTTCCACATCCAGATGCAGGCGATGGCCGCCGCGAAGAGGCCGAGCAGCGCGATGCCGCCCGTCAGCCAACGCTGTTTCTCGCGCGTGAAAGCGTCAACCAGCATCACGAGCACGGCGATGCCGCCGACGATAAGCTCCGGCAGGATGATCGCGAAATTTACGTTGAGCGTCGCGCTCTGTAAGGCTAAAAAATTCATTATCTGCTCAAATCAAAAATGTCATTCGATACGTGCCGGGTTAGCGGCCTCGTCCTCTGAAAAAAGCTGTTTGAGACGATTGCGTAAATTGATTCTGAAATATCCCGGCTGCGAAGATGCGCCGAACTGGTTGGGCTTTACGATGTGTCCCTGCTTGTCCAGAATCACGACGAGCGGCAGGCGCGTGCGTTGGGAAAACTGCCTGTAAGCATGCTTCTCAGGATCGCGCAGCACAGTGAAAGTGAAGTTCAGCGTCTGAGCGAATTTTCGCAGCTCTTTGTCAGACATCTCATCCTTGCCATCCACGCTGATCCACAAAAACTCTATCGGCCTGTCCTTAAATTCCAGATGCAGGATTTCGAGATCGCGCAGCTCCTCATGGCACGGCCCGCACCAGGACGCGCCGAAAGAGATGAGCAGAAAGCTGCCGCGCATCTTCTGTATGTCGTACTTCTTGCCGTCAATCCCTTTCAGGTTAATTTCGATTTCCTGCTCGTCATCCGCGACCGTCTGCTGCGCCTTTGAGGGAGCGGCGAAGACGCCTGCGCCGAGAATGAGCAGAATCAGAAGAGGGATTTTTATCATAAGCGAAATAACTGTTTCAGTTCTCGAACCAATTCATTATTTATTGATTTGCTCTGTCGTATACGAGCCTCCCGACGGACGCTCATTGACGCGCTTCTCGACAGCCTGAATGCTCTCCTGCGAGCGAGAGAGGAACGGGCGCGGGTACACGCCCATATAGAGCATCAGCGCGAGCAGCGGCAGCAGCAGTCCCATCTCACGCCAGCTCAAGTCCGAAAGCGTCGCGTTCTTTGGATTCGTGACACGCCCGAAGACCACGCGCTGCAACATCCAGAGCATATAAACGGCAGCCCAGATGACGCCCGTGCCAGCGAGCATCGTCGCTATCCATGACCACGTCACAGCGTTCGATGTCCACGTGCCGAGCATGATTAAAAATTCGCCGACGAAGCCGTTCAAAAACGGCAGGCCGATTGACGACAGAGACGTGATGACAAAGAGGGCGGAGAACCACGGCATCGAAGTCGCCAGCCCGCCGAAGTCTGAAATCTGTCGCGTGTGGCGTCTCTCGTAAATCATCCCGACCAGCAAAAAGAGCGCGCCGGTCGAGACGCCGTGATTCAGCATTTGATAGAGCGCGCCCTGCAATCCCTGCTCTGTAAAAGAGAAGAGGCCGAGCACGACGAAGCCCATGTGGCTCACAGATGAATATGCTACTAGCCGCTTCACGTCCGGCTGCACCATTGCCACCAGCGCGCCGTAGATGATGCCGATAATCGCCAGCACGATAATCGCCGGTGCAAAGTATCTTGACATCATCGGAAACAGCCCCAGATTGAAACGCAAGAGGCCGTAAGTTCCCATCTTCAAAAGCACGCCCGCCAGAATCACAGAGCCTGCCGTCGGAGCCTCTGTGTGCGCGTCCGGCAGCCACGTGTGAAAAGGGAAGAGCGGAACTTTGATGAAGAAGGCGAAAGCGAAAGCGAGGAAGAGCCAGAACGCCGCCGTCTCGCTCAGAGCTTTGCCCGCGCTCATCGCTCTCAAAATCAACACGTAATCGAACGAGCCGTAGTTATAGTAAAGCGCGATGATGCCGACCAGCATCAACAGGCTGCCGAGCGCGGTATAGATGAAAAATTTCGTCGCCGCATAAATCCTGCGCTCGCCGCCCCAGATTCCTATCAGGAAGAACATAGGGACGAGCGATGCCTCGAAGAAGAGATAAAAGACCAGCAGGTCGAGCGAGACGAAGACGCCGATCATCGCGCTTTCAAGCAGCATCAGAAACACGTAAAAAGAGAGATGCCGCTTTTCCACAGCCTGCCAGCTTGAAAGCACTGAGATTGGAACCAGCAGCGTCGTCAAAAGCACCAGCCACAGGCTGATGCCGTCAACGCCGACGTGATAACGCGCGCCGATGACGTTAATCCACTCGGCATTCTGCACAAAGCGGAATCCATCCGCCGCGTAGCCTCCGTCGCCGCCCAAGAGAAAGAGCGAAAGCGCGAACGTCAAGACCGAAAACAGTAGAGCGATGGAGCGATAGTCCGTCTCTCGCGCGTTGCGTCGCACGACTCCGTGCGCAATCGCCAGCGCCGCGCCGATGACGGGCAGAAGTATTACAGCGGTGAGCAAATATTGCTGCATAAAATCTTAACGAGCCAGAAAAGAGACGTATGCGAAATAGCCTATGATGACGAGCGCGCCAAACAAAATGATCGCCGCATAGCTGCGCACGAAACCGATTTGCAGGTAACGCACGACCGCCCCTATCTGCGCCACGCTTCGCCCAAGCCCGTTGACGATACCGTCAATCACGGACACATCAAAGAGTTTCCACAAGCCTTCGCGCGAGCCTGCCTTAATCGGATTGATGAGCGCGGCATCGTAAAACTCATCCACATAATATTTCTCTTCGAGCAGTCGCGGCATTTGCAAGAGCGGTCGCTTATTGAATGTGAACCATCCGATAGCGATGCCCAGCAGTGCGATGGCAACAGAGATGACTGTGAAGAGACGTTCCGTGTTCACCTCTTCGGTCGAATGCGTCTCTTCAGCCGCCGAAGTTTCGTTAGCATGCCTTTCATTAACCGTCACGGGCGGCGCGCCGTCCGTCGCTTGCGGAGCAGGCGAGAGAAGGCGCGGACTTTCAGCCGTACCTTCTCCCGGCGCGGCAGCTTTATTTGCCGGAAGCCGTGCGATAACAGGCTCAAGCGCGCTCTCGAAATAGTTCGTAATCTTGCCGCCGCTCAAAGCATACGGGATGCCGACGAGTCCGCCCAGCGTCGAGAGAATCGCCAGCACGACGAGCGGCACAGTCATCATCCACGGCGACTCGTGCGGCTCGACAACTCCGTGATGTGGATCATGCGCGTCGTGCGCATCATGAATCCCATCCTGCGGCGCATGATGTGGTCGGTCTCCTGCCGATGCGAGCTGTGCATCATGCGGCTTCTCGTCCACATCGTAAGCATGTGCGTGAGCTTCGTCCTCCTGACCTCCAGCATTCGCTTCACGAAAACGCTCCGCGCCCCAGAACGTCATCACCATCAGGCGCGTCATATAAATCGCGGTCAATCCAGCCGTCGCCGCGCCGACGATCCACAAAACTTTTCCGAAACCCGGCGGAATACTCGCGGCATGCGTGCTCCATGTCTTCCACAGAATTTCATCCTTCGAGAAAAAGCCAGCGAAGATTGGAATGCCCGAGATGGCGAGCCCGCCCGCCATCATCGCCGCAAACGTAATCGGCATGTATTTCTTCAAGCCGCCCATCCGCCGCATGTCCTGCTCGTGATGCATCCCATGTATCACAGAGCCGGAGCCTAAAAAGAGCAGAGCTTTGAAGAACGCGTGCGTCATCACATGAAAAATCGCCGCCGTGAACGCGCCGACGCCGCACGCTAAAAACATATAGCCGAGCTGCGAGACGGTCGAGTAAGCCAAAACTTTCTTGATGTCGTTCTGCGCGATGCCGATGGTCGCTGCGAAGATGGCCGTCGCTGCTCCGATGATGGCGACGATGAACATCGCCGTCGGCGCGAGCTGAAAAATAGCGTTGCAACGCACCACCATGTACACGCCAGCCGTGACCATCGTCGCCGCGTGAATCAAAGCCGAAACCGGAGTCGGCCCAGCCATCGCGTCCGGCAGCCAGACATAAAGCGGAATCTGCGCGCTCTTGCCCGTCGCGCCGATGAATAACAGGATAGCGATAGAAGTCACGCCGCCCGCAAAGAGAGAACCCCACGCGAAAGGCTCAGCCGCCATGCTGCCGATTGTCGTGAGCGCGCTCGTCACTCCGGGCTTATCAAAAAAGCTGATCGAGGGATGATTGGCGTGAGCCGTCAAAAAGAAGATGAGCATGATGCCGAGCACCACACCCCAGTCGCCTATGCGGTTAGCGATAAAAGCTTTCTTCGCGGCATCGCCCGCCTCTTTTCGGTCAACGTAATAACCGATTAACAGATACGAGCAGAGGCCGACGCCTTCCCACCCGACGAACATCAACAAAAAATTGTCCGCCAGAATCAGCGTCAGCATCGAGAACATGAACAGGTTCAGATACGCGAAAAAGCGATAGTAACTTTTGTCGCCGTGCATGTAGCCGGTGGCGAAGAGATGAATCAGAAAACCTACGAAAGTAATAAAGAGCGCGTAGATGCCGCTCAACCTGTCCATCGCCAGCCCGAAGTCTGCGCGAAACCGTCCGACCTCAAGCCACGTCCAGATATGATCCAGCACAGGCGTCTCCGCATGAAGCGCGCCGCCCGGTTTCAAAGCCACATAAAATGCTATGAACGTCGAAACCAGTACAGCCCCGCAAGCTACCGCGCCGATAAACTTCTCATCACGCACACGACGACCGACGAGCCAGTTAATGAGCGCGCCTGCTAATGGAGCAAAGATGATGTAGCGAAGCATTCGTTAGTTGACAGTTGGCAGTTGGCAGCAACAGACAACCGGCTTCCGGTTTCTGCCAACTGCCAACTTTTTTCTCATAGTTTTAAGATATTCGCCTCATCCACATTCAGCGATTCGCGGTTGCGGAAGATGGCGATGATGATTCCGAGTCCGACTGCGGCCTCCGCCGCCGCGACGGTCATCACGATAAACACAAAGAGCTGGCCTGAGACATCGCGGAAGAAGCTCGAAAAGGCGACGAATGTCAGATTCACGGCATTGAGCATCAGCTCAATACACATGAACATAGAAATCACGTTGCGCTTGACGATAACGCCCACCACGCCAATCGTGAACAGCACCGCCGAGAGCGCCAGATACCATGAAAGCTGTGGAACCATAAGCATTTTGGATTTTGGATTTTGGATTTTGGATTAGCGAACGGATTGAGTGAGACGAATGTTTTGTCTTTCAATCCAAAATCCAAAATCTAAAATCCAAAATAGATTCAGTTTTTCTCGCGCACGTGCGGCGCGTTTTCGAGGCCGAACATTCGTTCCGTTTCTGCCGTCGTAGTCGCTTCGACCGGAGTCGCATCTCCGACCGCATCCGGGTCAACAATATGTCTCGGCAAGACCGCCGCGCCGGGCACTATGCGGACATTGGCCGATGTGAATGAAGCGCGCCTTGCGAGCGTCATCGCGCCGACTATAGCCATCAGCAGCAGCAGCGAAGTTATCTCGAACGGCAGCAGATATTGTGTAAACAATCCCGTGCCGATTGAGGCAGTCAACCCGACATCCGAAGGATTCGCAGACGCCGATGGATGCTCAGGTTGCCGCGCATTATCAACATTTGAAATGATGAAAGTGGCCTCTGCTACGAACACCGCCGCGAGAATGATCGCCGCCGGAACCAGATAACGCGGTCGCAGGCTGTGCCGCTCCTCCTCTTCTACATTTAAGAGCATGATGACGAAGACGACCAGTACCATAATCGCTCCGGCATAGACGATGACCTGCACCGCCGCGATAAAGGGCGCGGCGAGCGTGACGTAAATACACGCCAGTGAGATAAAGACGCCGATCAAAGAGATCGCGCTGTACAAAGGATTGCGCTGCACGATCATCGAAACCGCGCAACCGATTGCCATCCCGCCGAAAAGTATGAAAAGAATCGCGCTCATCTATCGAGATAGGTGATAGGTGATGGGTGATAGGTGATAAGAGAAAGACAAATTCTTTCTTATCACCTATTACCTATCACCATCACCCTGATTTCAAATCCAGCCAAAGAGAGCCAGCGTCGCCGTCAGGATGATATTCAGAATGGCGACGGGCAGCAAAAACTTCCAGCCGAAATCCATCAACTGGTCAAAGCGAAATCGCGGCAGCGTCCCGCGAATCCAGATATACAGGAACAGAAAGAAAATAACTTTACCGAGAAAATAGAAGGGACCGAGCCACGGCAGGACTGAGACGAAGGGGCCGTTCCAGCCTCCCAGAAAAAGCGTCGCCGCCAGCATTGAGACCGTGAACATGTTGACGTACTCGGCCATAAAGAAGAGCGCGAACTTGAGCGCGCTGTATTCAGTATGAAACCCGGCGACAAGTTCGGTCTCAGCTTCCGGCAGGTCAAAAGGCACGCGGTTCGTCTCTGCAATCGCCGAAATCAGATAAACGATAAATCCGATTGGCTGAAAGAAGATGTTCCAGTGCATGCCGAACCAGCCTGATTGCTGCTCGACGATGTTTGAGAGATCAAGCGAGCCGCTGATTAAGACCACGCCGATTAACGCGAGTCCCAGCGATAGCTCATACGAGATGAGTTGCGCGGAAGAACGCAATCCGCCCATCAGGCTGTACTTGTTATTTGAAGACCAGCCCGCGAGCGCGATGCCGTACACGCCGACCGATGTCACGCCCAGCACATAGAGCAGTCCGACATCGAAACGCGCGATGACCAGCGAGATTTGTCCGAGGAAGGGAAGCGTAATCGTCGGCCCGAACGGATAGACTATGAGCGGCATCAACGCCGCCGTGATCGCGATTATCGGCGCGAGAAAGTAGACGAACTTTGTGGATTTATCCGGGACGATCTCTTCTTTAAGAATGAATTTCAGCAGGTCTGCGAACGGTTGCAGAATGCCGCCGTAACCGACGCGGTTCGGCCCCAGGCGTCCCTGTATGAACGCCAGCACGCGCCGCTCAGCAAGGACAGTGTAGGCGACGATCATCAAGACCACCGTGAACGCCACGGTAATCGCCAGGAATTGCAAGATGATGCTGAGAACGAAATTCCAATCCATGATTCGATTTTGGATTTTGGATTTTGGATTTTGGATTAAAGATTGACGAGAGTTGAGCCTTACAAGCTCCAGCTTCAAGATGAAGCAGCACGCCAATCCAAAATCCAGAATCTAAAATCCAAAATGCTTTCAGTCTCCCGCGACCGCTTCCTCACGCCGCAGGTTAGAGTCAATCGTAATCTGATAGAGCGGCGAGATAGCGACGCTTGGCGGCTCCGGGTTGCCTGCTTCGAGCAGGTGAAACTGCGGCGTCCTGCCCGTCAGCGTGCGCGTCTTAAATAGCTCGTGCCCGACCTCCGGCGTCTCGGTTATTTTCAAAGCCGTCTCGCTCATGCCTTCGACTCCGAGGCGCAAGCCTTCCATCTCTTTCGAGAGATCGTGCTGCTCCGCAATCACATACACAGCCTGCACAGGATTCGTCTCGTCCTTCAAGAGCGGATAGCGCATCCCTTTGTACGCCGGAACATTTTCGGCCAGCTCTTTAAAGACCGCGCTGGCAGACATCTGGAACTCGAAGTCCACGCCGAGAGCAGTTGCCAGCAGCGACGTTATTATCCAATCGGGTTTCGATTGATGAACGGGCGGAATGCTCTGCCGCACGCGCTGCACGAGTCCGTCGTTGTTCGTAAAAGTTCCGTCAACCTCCGCGAACGAAGCTGCCGGTAAGATTACGTCTGCGTGCGCGGTCGTCGCCGTCTCGAATAATTCCTGCACGACCAGAAAATCGAGCTTCGAGAGTGCGTCTTCCTGTCCCGCAAAATGTTCCGGAAGGAAACTGCCCGCGACGTACATCGCGCGCACGGCTTGACCGGCGGCTTGCAGTATTTCGGATGCACTCGAATCTCCGCTCATCAATCCGATGTCATGCACGCCGATGCTGTTGTTGAAAATCGGCAACGGATGCAGGAGCACGCGCCTGCCTTCAGCCGCGAGCGTGTGCGGAAGCTGAGCCACGATTGCCTGCGCCGCCTCGCTCAATTCGCCGCCGAACATGATGACGACATCGCCCTGCGCGTCAGTCATCGTTTGACGAAGAGCCTCAAGCTCTTTCGCTTCGACTCCGAGTTTGCGCGCGGCAAGCTCGTTATTGTTTTCGCCAGCGAGCGCGAAGACCGCTGCGTCTTCCGTCCCCGGCCTGATGTGTATGAACTGCGCGGCCTGCTGCTTCAAACGAATCGGAACGCTGTTGACGATAATGAGCTTCGCGCCGCCATTACGCACGGCCTGACGTATCTGTTTGCCGGTCAACGGCTGCAACTCTTCCGGCTCGCCGCCGATGAGCAGAATGGTTTTCGCGTGGCGAATGTCTCGGTGCGTCGCAAGCTGTCCGCCCAAGTTTTTAAAGAAGGGCGTTAAAGAGAAAGCATCCGTCGCTGTGTAATTCCCGGTGCCGACAACTTCGCGCGCGAATTTCAGGAGCGCGTAATTCGCTTCATTCGTCAGGCGCGGGCTGCCGACGACGGCGATTGACTCAGGCCCGTGCGCTTCGTCAACTTGCAGCAATCTTTCGGCGGTAAAACGAATCGCTTCATCCCACGTCGCGGGAATCAGCTTGCCGCCCTTCTTGTAACGAATCATCGGCGTGCGCAGTCGCTCTTCATGATTGACGAACTGGTGTCCGAAGCGGCCTTTGATGCAGAGGAACTCTCCGTTATGACCGTTGACGTAACGGTCACGCGCGACGATACGCATCAACTCGCCTGAGCGTGAGCCGAGCGACATCTCGCACCCATCTGAACAGTAAGTGCAGGTCGAGATTGTCTGCGCGAGTTCCCACGGGCGAGCCTGATGCCTGTAGGTCGCGTCGAGCAGCGTTCCGGTCGGGCAGACTTCGATACAATTGCCGCACTGCGAGCAGTTGAGCCATCCGCCGTAAGTCCCTATGACAGTGTTCGCGCCGCGATTACCCGCTTCAATCGCATCCTCGCCCATCCACTCATCGCAGACGCGCGTGCAACGCTTGCAGAGAATGCAACGCTGCGGGTCATTGGCGACAATCGGCGAGAGATATTTTTCCGGGTACGCGTTCTTCTTCTCTTGAAAACGTTCTTCGAGTCCGCCCCAATCAAAGGCCATCTCTTGAAGCTCGCACTCGCCGCCGCGATCACACACGGGGCAATCGAGCGGATGATTGGCGAGCAGAAATTCGACCATCGCGCGCTGCGCTTTTTCAATCTCCTCACTCTCGGTCGTGACGATCATCCCGTCCGTGCAGGTAATCGTGCAAGAGGTTTGCAGCTTCGGCATCTTCTCGATTCGCACGAGACACATGCGACACGAAGCTTGCAGCGCGAGGTCCGAGTAGTAGCAGAAAGAAGGAATATTGAAGCCCTTCTCGCGGCACACTTCAATCAGCCGCGCGCCCTTCGCGACCTGAAAATCCTGATCGTTGACGGTTACTTTGATTAGTTGTTGGGACATTTTATTTTAGATTTCGGATTTTGGATTTTGGATTAATGAACGAATTGAGCGAGACGAACGGCTTGTCTTTCAATCCAAAATCCAAAATCTAAAATCCAAAATTCTTAAAGTGTTGCCGCTTCTGTTTGCATAAGCGGCATCAGGTGCTTCTTAAAATCTTCCGGAAACTTTTTGATCGCGGACTGAATCGGCCACGCGGCTGCATCACCGAGGGGGCAGAACGATTTGCCTTCGATGTTGTCGCAGAGGTCTAGAATCAGTTGCGCGTCTTCGGGGCGGCCTTCGCCGCGCGCGATGCGTTTGAAAATCTTGACAAGCCAGTCCGTCCCCTCGCGGCACGGCGTACACCAGCCGCATGATTCGTGCTTGTAAAATTCTATGAGATTTTTGGTTGACTCGAAAATATCAACCGTGTCGTCCATCACGATGAAACCGCCAGAGCCGACCATCGAGCCTGCGGCGACGATTCCTTCATAATCCATCAACACGTCTTTACCCAGAATATCCTGCGCGGGCATGATGTAGACGCTTGAGCCGCCCGGTATCACTGCTTTCAGTTGTCGCCCGTCGCGTATGCCCTGACAGTCTTCCATGATGAACTTTTCCATATCCTTGTAGCCCATCGGAAGCTCATAGACGCCCGGACGGTTGACGTGGCCTGAGACAGACCAGACCTTAGTGCCGCCGCTCTTTTCGGTGCCGAGCTTTTGATAAGCTTCGCCGCCCAGCTTGATTATGTCGGGCACGGCGGTCAGCGTCTCTACGTTGTTGACGACGGTCGGGGATTGATAAAGCCCTGCGACGGCGGGGAAGGGCGGCTTCATGCGCGGGTGTCCGCGCAAGCCTTCGAGCGAGTTCAGCAGCGCGGTCTCTTCGCCGCAGATGTACGCGCCCGCGCCCGTGTGCGTGTAAACTTCGCACGAAAAATCGGTGCCCGAAATCTTGTCGCCGACGAGTCCCGCCGCACGCGCTTCTGCAATCGCGGCATCCATAATCTCGATGAGATAACGATACTCGCCGCGCGTGTAGATGTATGCGGCTTTCGAGCCGAGCGCGTAAGCCGCAATCAACATGCCTTCGATGAGCATGTGCGGATCGCGCTCCATCAGGTAGCGGTCTTTGAAAGTCCCCGGCTCGGATTCATCCGCGTTGCAGACGACATACTTCGGCTTCGGGGAATCCTTCGGGACAAAGCTCCACTTCATCCCGGTCGGAAATCCCGCGCCGCCGCGACCACGCAGGGCGGACTTTTTGACTTCGCCGATAACGTCGTCAGACGACATGCCATCAAGCACTTTTTTCAATGCTTCATAGCCGCCGTTTTTGCGATAGACTTCCAATGTGTGCGAGTTCTCAAGCCCGACGCGCTTGAGTTGTAATGGCTCGCAACCGATGGCTCCGATGAACATAATTTCTACAGTGATTGAATAATCCGTAAAGCTTTAAATCTCATCTGCTTCAAGCGAGCGAGACTTTAAGCGGACTTCCCGCCGTGCTTGAAAACGTATTCGTCCTTTTGACAGCTATCAAGAATCTCATCAACTTTTTCCGGCGTCAGGTTTTCGTGAAAGTCAAAGCCGAGCTGGAACATCGGCGCAGTCCCGCACGAGCCTAAGCATTCGACCAGCGAGATAGTAAAGCGTCCGTCCTCAGTCGTCTCGCCAGCCTTGATGCCGAGCCGCTGTGAGCATTGCTCCGAAATCTTGTCCGCGCCCAGAATCTTGCACGAGAGCGTCTTGCAAATCTGTATGTGATATTTCCCGACCGGCTTCGTATTAATCATCGAATAGAAGGTCGCAACCTCCCAGATGTCCGTGATACGCACGCCGAGCCTGTCCGCCAGATATGCGACCGCCGGTGGGTCGAGCCAGCCGCGCTCCCTCTGCATGATAAACATCAACGGCAGAATGGCCGAACGTCTGACCGGATACTTCGCCAGATGCCTGTCTATCTCCGCCTCGACTTCCGCAGAGAAGACGGCTATCTCTTCAGGGACTTTCGCTCCCTGCGGCAATGGATTGTTTGGCGTAAACTGACTCATATGGTCTTTGGTCTTTGGTCTCTGGTCTCTGGTCTTCGTACGTGTTGCGTAAGTGGTTCAATTTCCGCCACACATGCAAAGACCAAAGTCCCAAGACCGAAGACCGTTTTATTTATCTGTCAATTTCCCCTAACACAATATCCAACGAGCCGATGATAGCTACGACATCTGCGATCATCTCGCCTGCGACCATGTCGGGCAGGGCAGAGAGGTTGACGAAGCTGGGGCCGCGAAAATGCACGCGGTCGGGCTTCGGGCCTCCGTTCGATTTCATGTAGACGCCAAGCTCGCCCTTCGATGCTTCTATCGCGTGATAGACCTCGCCCACGGGCACGTTGAACCCTTCGGCCACGATCAGGAAGTGATGTATGAGCGCGTCCATGTGCGTCTTCATGGCTTCGCGGTCGGGCAGCACTACCTTCGGCGCGTCGGCCTTGACCGGACCGGGCTGCAAACGCGAAAGAGCCTGCACGACTATCTTGTGTGACTCTTTCAGCTCGCGCATGCGAACCATGTATCTTGCCCAGACATCGCAGCTATCTTCCACTGGCACGTCGAAATCGTATTTCTCGTAACCCGTATAAGGATTCGTGCGGCGTATGTCCAGATCAACCCCGCTCCCGCGCAGGCACGGCCCCGACAGTCCCCAGTCAATCGCGTCTTCGGCAGAAATGTAGCCGACGCCTTGCGTGCGCCGCTGGAAAATCTTATTGCCGGAGAGGAGCGTGTGAAACTCTCCGACCGCGTGTATGAAGTCATCCGTGAACTGTTTGACGCGCCGCTCGAATCCGGCGGGGATGTCCATCATCAACCCGCCGATGCGAAAGTAAGACGGAGTCAGACGCCCGCCCGACGCCGCTTCGATGAGATTCAAAATCTTTTCGCGCTCGCGGAAGCAGTAGAAGAAGACCGTCATCGCGCCGATGTCGAGCGCGTGCGTGCCGAGCCAGACCATGTGCGAGGCTATGCGTTGCAGCTCGCACATCAGTACGCGAATCACCTGCGCGCGTTCGGGAATCTCAAGCCCCAGCAGCTTCTCCGCAGCCATCACATAAGCCAGATTATTGCCGAGCGGATTTAAGTAATCCATGCGGTCTGTGATGACTATGCCCTGCTGGTACTTCTTATACTCAAAGAGCTTCTCCATCCCCGTGTGCAGGTAGCCGATGTCGGGCGTAGCCTTGACCACCATCTCGCCGTCGAGGACAAGCTCAAGGCGCAGCACGCCATGCGTCGAAGGATGCTGCGGCCCCATCGAAAGCGTCATCTGCGTATCGAGCGGCTGGTCTACGACCTCAAACTGCGGCGGCAAATTCTGGAGCGTCGAACTCATATTGAAATAAAATTAAAATTGGAAAATGTCCGCGACCTTAAGCGCAAAGCCGGGCAACATCGGCGACGTAATGTCATCGCCAACCTTTTGCGTCTCAATCAAATCAAGACTGTCGCCCTTCAAACGATAAATCTCGACCGATAAAGTCAGCACGTCAACGATCCAGTATTCCTGAACGTGATGCTCGCCATACAATCTGCGCTTTACCACGCGGTCGCGCCGCACATTGTCAACTCCCGCAGAGAGAATCTCTATCGCCAGCTCAGGAGCCGAAGTTAGCTTGCCTTCCGGCGAGATGATCTGCTTGTAGCTTTCGTTCGTTAAGAACACGAGGTCTGGAATCACTGCGTCGTACTCGGTAAAGATGACGCCGGGACCGGGAGCTATCTTGCCGATAGGAAATTCGCTCAAGTAAGCGAACAGCCGGCCTGTTATATTCGAGACAATAAGCTGGTGATGTATATGTGGCGCGCGCGACACGTAGAGTCCTCCGCTAATCAGCTCATACTTCTGGCTGTCTTCGGGCAGCGCGCCGAGATCGCTGACTGTCAAAAGCGGTAACACCGTTGTAGACATATTCACCTCGCACTTATCCGGCTGACGTGTCGCGAGAGCCAGCCGCGTAAGTCTTTACGTCAAGCTGTACGGCTCATAGCCGCGCAACGGAAAATCTTTACGCAGCGCATGTCCCTGCCAGTCGTCTGGCAAAAGGATGCGGCGCAGGTCCGGATGCCCGTCAAAAATGATGCCCAGCAGGTCAAATGTTTCGCGCTCGTGCCAGTTGGCGGTGCGCCACACGCCCGTCACTGTCTCGACATGCGCATCCTCCTCGCTCAGAACTACTTTGAGCCGCAGGCGATGATGCTTCGTTGTCGAGAACA
The DNA here is from genome assembly GCA_964246305.1 of uncultured Pyrinomonadaceae bacterium. Classification (GTDB taxonomy): domain Bacteria; phylum Acidobacteriota; class Blastocatellia; order Pyrinomonadales; family Pyrinomonadaceae; genus JACMLC01. Next base: position 40,048 of record CAXTPS010000007.1, on the reverse strand, counting down.
GGTGATAGTTGACTTCAAAACGCGGCTCTTCCTCCGGCCCGCGATCCGCGCCGCAGAGGTCTGACAGAAAGTTGAACTCAAGACCGGGCGCGCTTTTTAGAAATGAGCAGATGGCGGCGAGCTGTTCGCGCGGCACGATCACTGTGACCTCGCCGAAGGCTTCGATGACTTCGCCGAACCATTCCGCGTGCTGTTGCTGCAACGCCGTCACCAATGGCGACGGCGTGATGGAAGCGCTCGGCGTGGTCGCGGCCTCTGGCGTCTCTGTTCCCTGTGCTTGATTGTTTTCGGCCATATAGAAGTTTGCGATATTAAATTTCAGATTTGCCAATTCAATGCTTTTTCAATCTCAAATCTGAAATCTCGAATCCGAAATCCTTCAGGACGAACGCCTGCGCTCGTGGCGCGAGGCGATGGTATAAGGCCGCGACTCCTGTGCTGCGGCCTCGTTGAGTGCGGAGACGCCGGATGCAGGGAGCGTTCCCGGCGGGACGGCTTCGCGCGCTTCGGCTTCCAGCACGTCTTTGCGGTCGCGCACGGATTCCTTCATCACTTTCTCTTGCAGCATCATCACCGCGTGAATCAACATCTCAGGGCGCGGCGGGCAGCCCGGAATGTAAACGTCAACCGGAACGACCTTATCAACTCCCTGCACGATTGCATAGTTGTCAAAAACGCCGCCGGAGGTCGCGCACGCGCCCATCGAGATGACCCACTTCGGCTCTGGCATCTGGTCGTAGATGCGCCTCAAGACCGGAGCCATCTTGCGCGAAACGCGCCCGGACACGATCATCACGTCTGCCTGTCGCGGGCTGGCGCGAAACACTTCCGAGCCGAAGCGCGCCAGATCGTTTCGAGAGCTGGTCGCGTTCATCATCTCGATTGCACAACAGGCGAGGCCGAAAGTCGCAGGCCACAGGCTGGACTTGCGCGCCCAGTTGATGAGCGAATCGAGCCGTGCGGTCAGCACTTCGGGTAAAGCTTCGGCGATAATATTTTCGAGTCCCATAAATATTTCTCCGACCCGGTCAGGCAGCGCGTCTTGCGCCGCCCTGCTTACGCTCTGTCAGAGCTTCGAGCGTGCGAGCCTCCGCCTCTGCTTCGCGCCGCGCGTTCGTGCCCCAATCGAATGCGCCCTTCTTCAAAACGTAGACATATCCTGCCAGCAGGAGCGCGACGAAAAGCATCATCTCCACATATATCAGCGTGCTCAATCCGTTCGCCACGAATGTTTTGAAGACCACAGCCCACGGCACTAAAAAAATGACTTCGATGTCGAACAGGATAAAGATCATCGCGATCAGATAGAACTTGACCGAGAAGCGTTCGCGCGCAGAGCCGACAGGGTCTTTGCCGCACTCATACGGCATCAGCTTCGTGCGCGTCTGCTTGCGCTGGCCGACCATCTGAGAGAGCAGAATATTGCCGCCCGCAAAGCCCACCGCGACGATGAACATCAACAGGATCGGCAGGTACTGGCTCAATTGAAAATCTCGCATACGCCTCCCCGTCGAGTAGCGTCTCTCATCACCTCGAAAATCCGGTCTGACGAGTCCCGCTTCACTCCTGCTAGAGCTTGAGAATCATGGCACAAAGTCATCGTAGACCAAGCCACAGTGGCTGTCAAGCTACCTTCTTTGAAGGGTAAAGCGGCGTTTCGTGTGAGGAGATTGACCGTCCGAAAATGCTTGTGCTACTGTGCAAAAGAGCACCTCGACAGTTTGCATTTCGAGTCTTTAATCCCGACGCGCGCTGGCGGCGCAGTAAGCGAAAAAGAGAGTGATCACAGGATTCAATACGGATGTCGAGCACGACGGCATCACCTATCACGTGCAGACGGAAGACAAAGGATTGGAGACGCCGCTGCTTCTATCTCTGGTCTACACGGGCGGCGAGATTCTGGCGAGCAAGCGCGTGCGTTATGACGATCTGATCGCAGAAGGCTTTGACGAAAAAATTCTCGCAGACCGCCTGCAACGACAGCACAAGCTGATTTGCGCCGCGCTTCGCGCGGGCCGCCTGGATGATTTGAGAAAGATGAGCGAGCGCGAATCCGCCACACGCTCCGCCGCGAAAAAAGAGAGTGCGAAAGAAGCTAAAGAGAGTGCGAAAGAAGCTCCTGACGAGATTCCAAGAGTAGCTCCCGCTCAAGCTGCTCCTGTTTCTACGCGAGCCGCGCCCTCAACGCCGCCTGCTCCGCCGTCCACGCTTCAGCCTGAGACTTCCGCGCCGGTTGCTCCTGACGAGCCGCATCCGATTGTGCCGCCGCCGCCGCGCTCCGACTCGATTCCGGCGATGCTCAAGAAGTCAGGCAGCAGGCGTCCGCCGCCGGGTCGTAATTCAAAACGTCTGCCGCCTCCTCCTGTTGCCACGCAGCCCCGGCGCGTCGCTTCGCAAAAGTCCGTCGCTGATTTCGCGCGCGCGGAAGCTCCCACGGGCGATGCTTTGCGCCTGAGCCTGATCGACGAGAAAATTTATCGCGGCGGCGACCACATCATCCTGCGCGCACATGTCGGGCACGGCGCAGAGAGCAGAGAACCATCCGGCGGCGCGGAAGTCATCGCCAAGATTCTCGGCTCGACCTTTCGCCCGCTGATACTACAATCACGCACAGGTCCCGACGGCGTCGCCACTTTCAGCATCCAACTGCCGCACTTCAGAAGCGGGCGTGCCGCAATCTTGATACGCGCGACCATCGGCAGCTACGAGGCAGAGCTGCGGCGCATCATCCAGCAGGGCTAGAGAAAGCAGGCGAGGGCTGTTTTGCAGATTACGATCAACGGCGAGCGGCGCGACGTTCCAGACCGGCTCACAATCGAAGGCTTGATACAACATCTCTCGCTCGCGCCCGAACGTCTCGCGGTCGAACGCAACCGCGAAGTCGTCCGCCGCGCAGAGTGGCCGCGCGCCTCTCTCGAAGAGCAAGATCAGATCGAGATTATTCATTTCGTCGGCGGTGGAGACGACTAAGAAGCGATGAGTGATAAGCGATAAGAAAATCCAAATAGCTTTCCTCTCATCACTCATCACTTCGTATTTATTAGTGGTAAATTTACGCGCATTGAATATCAAGGAAAGAGCAGTGAAATAATTATGTCTACTTTAACTGAATCTGTTGATGAAACATTGGCTGACAAATTTGAGATAGCGGGGCACACGTTAACTTCACGGCTCATCGTGGGCACCGGAAAGTATCGCAGCTTTGAAGAGATGAAGGCCGCGCATCGTGCGTCGGGCGCGGAGATGGTGACGGTCGCTGTGAGGCGCGTGCCGCTTGATCGAAGCGAGGAATCTTTTCTGGATCATCTAGACCCGTCGCTCAAGATTCTGCCGAACACTGCCGGATGTTACGATGCGGAAACGGCTATCCGCACGGCGCGGCTCGCGCGAGAAGCTTTGCAGACAGACCTCATCAAGCTCGAAGTGATAGGCGATCAGACGACGCTCTTTCCGGATAACGAGCAGACGCTTGAGGCCGCGCGCGTGCTGGTCAAAGAGGGTTTCATCGTGCTGCCTTATTTCACGGACGATCTGATTATGGCAAAGAAGCTGCTCGATGCGGGATGCGCCGCGGTGATGCCGCTGGCCGCTCCCATCGGTTCGGGACTCGGCGTGCAGAACCCTGCGAACCTGCGCATCATGCGTGAGCAGTTGCCGGACGCGACGATTATTGTTGACGCGGGCGTCGGCACGGCGAGCGATGCAGCGATTGCGATGGAGCTTGGAGCAGACGCGATACTGATGAACACGGCCATTGCAGAGGCGCGAGATTCCGTGCGGATGGCTAAAGCCATGCGTCTTGCCATCGAGGCCGGACGCCTCGCTTTCAACGCAGGCCGGATGCCGAAGAGGCTCTACGCCAACGCCTCAAGCCCTTTGACCGGCGTCGTTAATTAAAAATGTAAAATGCAAAATTAAGAATGCATTTAAGCCTTCTTCAATTTTGCATTTTACATTTTTAATTTTGCATTCCTTCACGGAAGCGTCGGATTCGCCGTCTTAGGCGAGACGGCAGCGTGCGAGTTGTTGCGTCGAAAGTCGTTCGCGTTGTTGTCCGTGTCAACTGCGTTCGGGCTGCGAATCAAATCGTTCGGCGTGCCGCCGGCGAAAGCGAAGAGCGCGCCCTCTCCGAAATTATCGAATGCGGCGGGCGGCAACGCGCTCCCGTTCTGCTGGTATCTGAGGCCGTCGAGCTTCATCCCGTTTATCTCCAGCTTCACTGCTCCGGAAGAATTGTTCACATCAAAACCCGCCGCGCTCGCGTCGAAGTCCGCCGCGACGCCAAAAGTCGCAGTCCCGTTGGCAATCAGAAAATAGTTGTTGGACGAAAGCAAAACTGTTCCGCTGCCCACGCTTCCCGGCAGAGTCACGCTGCTGACCGTGCTGACGTTGCCGGACGCGCGGAAAGAGATGACGAGACCGCTGATGTCGAGCGTTTGCGTCGTCGTATTGTAAAGCTCTACGAAATCCGTGCGGGTGGGCGTCCCGGCAGTGAATGAAACCAGAGCTTCGTTGATGATGACCTGTCCCGCCGTTGGAACCTGCGGCACAGTGACGCTCAAGCTCGCTGCATCGCTCGTGACCTGACCGGCGGAAGCTCTGATCTGCGTCATGCCCGTGCCGGTGCCTGTTGCGAGTCCGTTCTGATTTATCGTCGCTACATTCTCATTGCTCGAACTCCAGTTAAAGACGACGCCGGGAATCTCCATATTGTTTTGGTCGAGGGCACGCGCGCTGAACTGCTTTGTGCCGCCGACTATTATCGCAGCCGCCGTGGGCATGACTTCGATTCGCGTCAAGACCTGCGGCGGCGGATTGATGACGAGCGTCGCTGTCACCTGCTGATTGCCCGCACGCGCACGCACCGTGACGGTTCCGGCTGTGAGTCCGGTCGCGGTCGTGCCCGTGCCAGTCACAGGAGCGATAACAGCTTTGCTCTCATCGCTCGAATCCCAGATGAAAGAGACGTTCTGCAACTCGATCTCGCCACTGCTTCCAGTGACGAAAGCACGCGCTGTGAAGCTCTGCGACTCGCCGATATTGATAGCTGCCGATGAAGGTGTGATTTCAAGTCGAACGAGCTGAGCGGAGCCGAACGGAGTTCCGTTGGCGCGTGTGCCCGGAGAGTAAACACGACCGCTCGCATCGGGCGCGGTGAGATGAGCTATGAAGTCGCCGCCCGCTTGATTAATTTCGGCGTCGGGCGTGCGCGTCAGAGATTGATTGGCAGGCGCGGGCGTCGGGCTGCCCGCGCCGTAAGTCAGCGATGCGATGATGATATCCATGCCGCCGAGCGGCAGCTTGACCTGCACCGTATCGCCCGTGTCATTCAAGCCGAGCGCGCTCGCTGTGACAACCATTGAGCCGCCGAACGCAGGGTCGTTAACCGGCGCGGAACCGCCGCCGAAAATAATCACGGCGCGTCCCGATTGAAGAATCGTGTTTGACGGAAAGGCGTAACGGTTGCTCGTCGAATCCGCGATGACGACGCCCGAAATATCAACCGGCTGTTGAGAGTTATTGAAAAGCTCTACGAACTCGTCGTCAGCAGAATTTCGCAAACCATCGCGATTCGCGTCGCCTTCAATCGCGGGCGTAGCGATAATATCAGGCGGAACGTCCGCGAGAACTTCGTTGATGACGAGAGGTATCTGCACGTTGAGCGTCGCCACGCCAGAGACGCTGCCGCCGCTGCCGTTTGGAGCCGTCGCGGTAATCGTCGCTCCTCCAACGCCCGTGCCGTGAGCTAAACCGTTCGCGTCTACTGCGGCTATCAACGCGTCGCTTGAACTCCACGCGAAAGCTACTCCGTTGATGATCTGATTGTTCGCATCAAAAGCCGTGGCGATGAGTTGTTGCGAATTGCCGCGATTGATGAGCGAGTTGGCAGGCGAGACTTCTACGCGCGCGATGATTGGAGGCGCGGGAGTTACTGTTAGTGTTGCGGGCGTGCTCGTCAACGAAGTGATGCCGTCGGTTGCCGTCGCGCGAATCTCTGTCACGCCTGCTTCGTGGCAGAGCAGGGTAACGGCCACGATGCCCGTGAGACGATTGATACGCAGAGACTCTATGCTCGCAACGCTCTGAACGCTCGAAGTGAAAGCGATGCTCGCGTTTCTCAAAGGGCGATTGAATTGATCGAAGGCACGGGCCGTAAACTGTGCGCGCTGGCCTGCGACGCTGGTGATTGAAGCAGGCGCAATGCTCAGGCTCGTCAGGTGTCCTGCGCGTGGCAGAAAAAATTCCCCGTCCGCCAATGTGCCCGGCGAGAAAGCTCTGCCGCCTGCGCCCGACGCCATCGTGTGCAAAATGTAGTTGCCGAAGATGTCCGGCGAGCGCGTGAGAGATTGATTGGCATTGCCGTCAAGACCCGTCGTACCGCCGTATGAAAATTCCCTGATGAGATGACCGGCAGCATCCCGCACTAAGATTGTGAGGCCGGTGTTTGTGAGCGACAGTCCGCCCGTTGATGCTGCGAAAACCTGCGCGCCCCCGAAGATGGGATGAAGCGGATTGAAACTTCCGCTGCCGAAGATGACCAGTGCGTCATGTGCGTTGATGATTGTGCCTTGAGCGAAAACGTGTCTCGTGGTCTCGCTCGTGCTGCTGACGGAATGCGTCCGCACAGTCCAGCCGGAGATGTTGACGGCATCATCCTGCGCGTTGACGAGTTCCACAAATTCATCATCCGAACCGCTTCTCACTCCGTCATGGTTAGCATCACCGGCTATACCGTCGGGCGGATCTGCCAGAGCTTCGTTGATGAAAATCTCGCGGCTTGTCTCTCCCGAAATCGAGAGCGTCGCTGGATTGCTCTCGCGGCGTCCCGCGCGCACGCTCATGCTGACAAGCCCTGCGCCGCGCAGGTCTCGCGGCAATCCGACATGTATCAAGTCCAATCCGGGCGTCTGCGGCGAGGCTTCGATTGATTCAAAAGGCACCTGCCGCCCGGCGATGGTGACGAAAATTTGCGCGGGCGAACGACGCGCTCCGGTCGCGTAGACGATCAGGCTGCGGCCTCCGTTCGTCGGGTCGAAGGGCGAGGGCTGTCCGGTCTCCGCGTCAACGATGACGCCCGCGCCGAGGCCGTCGCCGCTCGCGGTGAAGATACCGGGAGCAGCGTTGAGGACTCTGACTGTGCCGCGTGTTTGAAATCCATCCGGGTTGGTGACAACGAATTGTGCGAAGGTCGTTTCTGTTTCGGGCGGCACGTGAAAAGTGATGCGGGTCGGAGAGACGCTGAAAATTTGCGCCGGACGATTGTTGACGGTGACAGTAGTCCCGGCAAGGATTTGGGGAAAAGCTCCGTTCGGAAGAGGCTGCGCCTGTGCCGTGGTGAAAGCGAGGACATCGCCGGTGGCTACGGCGATGCTGTCGGGCGCGACGGCCTCGAACGTCGAAGGCTCGTGGCCGAATGACGCGCCGTTTGTGACTGACAGATTAGTTGTGAACGGCGGCCTGACTTCCGTCTCCGCAACATAAATTTCCGAATTGTTTGCCAGAGAACTATTTGCGACAGCGCCGGACAGGACGCGTGGAAAGTTGAAGGCGACAAGCGAGCCGTCATCATTTAATGAAGAGACAACTTCGGCTGTGGCGGATGCGGGAGCGTTTGTGACGCGCGAGAGTTTAGCGGTCGGCAAGTCGTAGATGTAAAGCTCTACGCTGTTGTCGGAGTTGCCGCCGGTAACATTGCGGCGCGTGGCAAAGCTGATGCGTTTGCCATCGCCGCTGATGGACGGATGCAGGGGCACGTCAACGGCTCTTGCTCCGAGCGAGGTCAGTTGGCGCGTCAGATTATTTCTCCCGTCATAAAGAAATACCTGACTCGTGTCGGGCGCTGTCTCGGAAGAATAAACGACACGCAGCCCGTCATCGCTGATGCCGCGTCCATAAGTCAACTGTAGCTCGTTGACATCATCAGCAATCACGCGCGTCTCTCTAGTGCTCAATTCTTCGAGCATCAAATCTCGCCTCAGAGATGGAAGTGAAATTGTCGCGCCTTCGTCTTTAAGAGGCATGCTCTCGTCTTTAAGATAAGCGAGATGCGAGCCGTCGCCGCTGATTTTGGCATCGGTCGAGCTGACTATCAAGCTCGTGTTTGTCAGTTGAGTAAATGAGTTTGTCGAAATGTCGAAAAGGAAAATTTCCAGATTGGCGTCGGCATTTTGCCCTGTCAATTCGCGGTTTGAAGAGAAGGCGATGAGGTTTCCGTCATCCGTCAAAGATGGCTGAAAATTACCGTTTATGTGGCGCAAGCTCGGGTCTCCCGGCAAAGTATTTGTAATCTGCCGTAACTGCCCTGAGGAGTAAAGAAAAATCTCAGAGTTACCGTCAGCGTTCGTGCCGAGCGGATTGTCTTTGGAAGCGAACGCGATGCACGAGCCGTCCTGCGAGATCGCGGGCGAGACGGCGCGCGTGAGGCCCAACTGATCGAATAAAGGAAACTGGGTATTCAGTACTGCGTGAAAGGCTCGAAAGCCGGACGCGCCGCCGGTGTTTGTGAGGTCTGCGTTCGATTCAAAAGCTAGATGCTGCCCGTCTCCGCTCAAAGATGGATTGAGATTCAATCTCTCTTCGGGCGTGTTCGTTACGCGACGTAAAGCGGTTGGCTGCATCAAGCGGTTGCCGAAGCCTTTTGCAAACAGCACGAGCGAAAGGCAAAGGAGGGGTATGAATAATATATGACGAAGCATAGAGGTTTGCTCCTTATTAAGTTACTGCTCAAAAGGCTTGAGAAGTTCAGAGCCGCGAAGACAGATTTGAACTTTTCACGCTCAAACAAATGCGAGGCCGGAAATTAAATTAACGTGTGTTGCAAGATGCGAGATTAAATGCGAGTTGAAGGTTAGAGGTTTGGAACGCGCGCATTCTACAACTTTCAAACTGAAAAGCAAGCAACTTTTTCTTCGGTTGTAGTTCGGTTTCAAATATGGAAAGAGAAAGACAGGGTCACGCAAAAGCGCAAAGGCGCAAAGGAAGACCGCCAAGTTGTTGAGTGCTGCATAAGCTTTGCGTGCTTCTTCTTTGCCCCTTTGCGCCTTTGCGCGAACTTTTTTCGCGGCTTTTTATTCTTCAGGAAAAATATTTTTCTGCTATTGTGGGTCGAGTCGAATTCACAACGCGCGCAACATACGCCACGCTCGCGCAATTCTTCAGTGAGGAGAGATGAAGATGAAAATTCTGGTCACTGGCTCAACCGGGCTGGTCGGCTCTGCGCTCGTGCCGTCGTTAGGAGCTAAGGGACATGAAATTATCCGCGCAGTTCGCAGGCCAACAGATAAAGCTGGGGAAGTTTACTGGAACCCGGAGGAGGGGAGCATTGATGCTGCTCGTCTGACGGGCTTGGATGCAGCCGTGCATCTGGCTGGCGAGAACATCGCTGAAAGATGGACTGATGAAAAGAAGCGACGCATACGCGAGAGCCGCGTGAAGGGAACTCGATTGTTGAGTGAGACGCTGGCGCGGCTTGAGCCGAGACTGCGCGTGCTGGTCTCAGCTTCGGCCATCGGCATTTATGGAAATCGCGGCGGGGAAATTCTGACTGAAGAGAGTTCTCACGGCGATGATTTTCTGGCGGAAGTCTGCCGCGAATGGGAGGCCGCGACTGCGCCTGCGAGCGAGAGCGGCCTCCGCGTAGTCAACATACGAATCGGTATCGTGCTCAGCAGGAAAGGCGGCGCGCTGGCGAAGATGCTGACGCCTTTTAAGCTCGGAGTCGGCGGCAAAGTGGGAAGCGGCCAGCAATTTATGAGCTGGGTCGCGCTCGATGATGTCGTGGGAATTATCGAGCATGCCTTGACGAACGAATCACTGAGCGGCCCGGTCAACGCGGTCGCGCCGACGCCGGTCACAAATCTCGAATTCACCAAAACGCTCGGCAGCGCGATCTCGCGCCCGACGATCTTTCCCATTCCCGCCTTCGGCCTGAAACTAGCTTTTGGAGAAGAGATGGCGGAAGGAACTTTGCTCTCAAGCGCGCGTGTCGAACCTGCGAGACTGAAAGAATCCGGCTATCAGTTTAAGCATCCAACTTTGGAAGGCGCACTGAGGCACGTGTTGAAAGATTAAAGAAACGACTCAAAAAGGGATGGACAGAATAGATAGGATGAAAAATTTCAAATTTGAGATGGCAGATTTGAGATGGCAAATCTGAAATAGCAAATCTGAGAGGCAAGTTTGGGATGGCAATTCTAAAATTCAAATTTCTTAAAACTTAAATTTGAAATAGAAAATAGGAAATTTAAAAATTTCTTCATGCTTAACTTTTAAATCTCAAATCTGCTATTTGTAATTCATATCCTGTCTATCCTATCCATCCCTGTTTGAATCTAATTTACAGCCAAACTCGCTTCCTTGCGCGAGCCGAAGTCTTCGAGCGCGCTGAAGACTTCGAGCGCGTAGCGGACGTTACCGAAGGGCGCGGAGACCTGCACGCCCTGAATCGAATCTCTGACTTCCTGGAGCGATTCGCGCGCGATCTTCAAGCCTTCATCGCGCGCGGCCTCTTTGCCACTCTCAGACGCGATTCGCATGCGCTCCATAATTGAGGGAGTGACGCGCACGCCCGGCACTTCGTTGTGCAGAAACTCCGCGTTGCGATAAGAGACGAGCGGCCAGATGCCCGCGACAATCGGAATCCGTACGTGCTCTATGAGCTTGAGAAAATCGCGCAGTTGTTCTGTGTCGAAGACCGGCTGGGTAATCGCGTACTGCGCTCCCGCTTCGACTTTATACTCGAAACGTTTTATCTCTTCTTCCAGATTAATCGCGCCGGGATTGACGCCGACGCCGATGCAGAACGCGGTCGGCTGTCCAATCGGATTGTTGCCGAGGTCAAGCCCATGATTGAGCTTGTTGACCATGTTGGTGAGGCCGATTGAATCTATGTCGAAGACCGCGGTCGCGTCAGGGTATGGTCCCATCTTCGGCGGATCGCCCGTTATCAAAAGCAGATTGCGAAGCCCCAGCGCCGCCGCGCCCAGGAGGTCTGACATCATGCCGAGCAGGTTGCGGTCGCGGCAGCAGTAATGAAGCACCGCTTCGATTCCGATTTCACGCTCGACAAGGAGAGCCGTCGCCTGCGCGCTCATGCGAGTCTGCGCACGCGGCCCGTCCGGGATGTTGACGCCGTCAACTCCTGCTTCCTTCAAGAGCCTGATCGAGTCGAGCGTCTTCTGCGGGTCGCAGCCCTTCGGCGGCAGCACTTCGACCGAAGTCACGAACTCGCCATCTACAATCTTGCGCGACCACTGCGAACGCTCTTCGGGCGGAATGATTTTAATATCGGCTGGCGTCAGCTCATTGACATGCGCGGCGGCTGATGCAGTTGTCACGACTCTCTGCTTGCGCGGAGAGACGGCGCGCACCGCGTCCGAGATGAGCTTGATGTGCGCGGGCGTCGTGCCGCAGCATCCGCCGATGAGTTTGACCCCAGCCTGAATCAGACGCTTGGCATACTTCGCCATATATTCCGGCGAGCACATATAAAACTGTCGCCCTTGAACGTCGCGCGGCAAGCCCGCGTTCGGCTGCGCGGACAATTTTTTGTTCGTCACGGCGCGCATCTTTTCAACCGCCGTCAGGACGATTGCAGGACCGACGCCGCAATTGAGACCGATGACATCCGCGCCCCATTCGTCAAGCCGCGCGGTGAAGACTTCGGGCGTTGTGCCGAAAGAGGTGTTGCCGTCCGGCAGGATGGTCATCTGCGCGACTATCGGCAGGTCGCAAAGCTCTTTCACGGCGCGTATCGCCTGCCGCATCTCGGAGATATCGGAAAAAGTTTCGAGTACGAAGAGATCAACGCCGCCCTCAAGCAGCGCGGAGACTTGAGCTTTGAACATCTCCTTTGCTTCCTCGAAGGAGGTCGGGCCGTATGGTTCTATGCGAAGCCCCAGAGGGCCGACCGCGCCCGCCACATAGCATCTATCGCATGAAGCTTCGCGCGCGATTCTCGCTGCGGCGATGTTTATCTCGCGCATGCTCGATTCCAGTCCGTACTGCTGCAATTTGGGGGCGGTCGCGGCGTAAGTATTGGTCTCGATAATATCCGCTCCGGCGCGCACGTACTCCTCCAGCACCTCGCGCACGAGGTCCGGGTTCGTCAGGTTCAACTCGTCATACGAGCGATTGATATAGACGCCCTTCGCGTACAGCATCGTGCCCATCGCGCCATCGAAGACGTGTATCTGATCGCTCTCAAGACTGTTTCTGAAATTTTCCATAAGCCTGTCTTCCAAAAAAAGAATCCCGCGCTAAACAACGCGGGACTTCAGCAAAGCTGGAAGTTTGCGGGGCGTCCAATTCTCTTTAGGACTTGCCGAGCTGTTTAGCGGATTATTTTGCGTGGCCGCAAGTCGCCTTAACTCACCACGTTTGTCAGTACGTGCTTATACGCTCTATCTCTGCGCGGTGTCAAGTTTGAAATAAATGACGACTTTTGAAATAAATGACGACTAAAGCTGCATCTTCAGCGACGCTGGCAGCGCGGGCAAAAGTAGGTTGAGCGTCCGGCGTGCGTGATGCGCCTGATGCGCGCCTTGCAGACTGGGCATGGCTCGCCCTCGCGGTCGTAGACGCGCCAGCGTCCCTCATAGCCGCCGCCGAAATAGCTGCCGTCAATATTTTCCGGGTCAACATTCATAGTCGAGCCGTGCGCGATGGCTTCATCCAAAATTTCACGAATCGCCAGATGCAGTCGGGGCGAGCGTCTGCCAGAAAGCTTGGAGGCGGCGATGAATGGATTGATGCGCGCGATAAAGAGAGCCTCGGCGGCATAAATGTTTCCAAGCCCCGTAATCTTCGTCTGATCCAGCAAGACCTCTTTCAGAGCGCGCCGCGAACGCTTGAGAGTGGCGAGAAGATATTCAGGCGAGAACTCATCTGAAAAAGGCTCCGGAGCCAGACCGCGCAGCTCTTTCGCTTCGAGAAGCTCAGATGCCTTGGCTATCTTCATCAATCCGAAATGTCTCTGATCGGTAAAGGCTAGCCGACGCCCGTTGTCGAGATGAAAGAGCGCGTGCGTGTGTTTCGGAAGCGAAGTTTTTGGCGGAAGGTAAAGAAATCTCCCGGTCATACGCAGGTGCGTGATGAGGACGTGTGAATTATCGAGGTTGAAGAGAAGATGCTTCCCGCGTCGCCCGACGGATTCGATGGTTGCATTCCTGAGCAAGCGCGCAAACTCACGCGGCGTATTGTCCGGCGCGAGCCGCTCACGAATCAGCTCCGCCCTGATAATCTTCCATCCATACAGAAGCGTATCAAGCGAACGCGCGACCAGCTCGACTTCAGGAAGTTCAGGCATGAAATTAAAAAGATGGTCTTTGGTCTTTGGTCTTTGGTCTTTGTACTTTGCACGCGACTCAACCTTGAGTTTCAAAATGCAAGCTGAGCCAGACGAACAAAGACCAAAGACCAAAGACCAAATCAGTTACTTGCAAGTCGCAAAAAACGCTTGAGCCGAATCCATCGCGGTCTTACAGCTCGTTTCTAAAGTGGCCTTGCCCTGTGGCGTCGAAGCGGCCTGTTGCCAAGCCTTGCGATTCTGCTCCATGCTGCTCCTGTACGCAGCCTTCGCGACTTCGGGGACGTTCGGATTGTTCATGCACTTTTCCACCTTGGCGAGATACTCATCGCAAGCGGCCACGCCGATGCTGGTGCTGTTGCCGGCTGCCACCGTGGTCGCGGGTTCCGCACCTTTCGTCGTCGGAGCGGGTTTGGCGTTGGAGTTGTTGCTGTTCCCATTGGCTGTGTTGGCATCATCGGTCTTACTGCAACCGATAAAGAAGAGCGCGCCACACAACAAAAAGATCAAAGTCAAAGCTTTCATTTCTCAGAGTCTCCTTAAATTTTTGTTACTGTCGAATCGGGTAAATCGTGTTACGAGGAGGTAGAGCAAACCCCTTGAAAGCGAGGCGAGTGAATTTAGCGGAAGACTTTTTAAAGCCTCAACGTGAAATACGCTCGCCTTCGTCGAGCAACGCGTTCATCTTGGCGACCGATGTCGCTTCCGAATAGACGCGCAGCACAGGCTCTGTGCCTGATTGACGAAAGAGCAGCCATGATTCGTCTTCAAAAATGAGCTTGACGCCGTCAACTGTTTCAAGTGCATGAACGGCATAGCCAGCGAAATTTGCGGGCGGATTATCTGAGAGACGCCCGACCAACTCCTGCCCGCGCGCGACTTCCATGTGCAGGTCGCGGCGACCGAAGTGAAATTCGCCGAACTCTCTGTGCAGCTCTTTGACCATCTCGGAAGGCGTAACGCCCGCCGCGATGACTGCTTCCAGCAGGAGCAGCGAGTTGAGTATCCCGTCACGCTCGGGGATATGTCCGCTGACGCCTATGCCGCCGGATTCTTCCGCGCCGAGCAGTATGTTTTCGCGCAGCATGAGGTCTGCGATGTACTTGAAACCGATTGGCGTTTCATACAGTTTCAGGTTGTGCGCGGCGGCGATGCGTTTGGTCAGGACGGATTGCGAAAAGGTGCGAACGACTCCGCCGGACATGCCGCGCACGCGCGCCAGATGAAGCAGGAGCAGCGGCACGACCTCGTGCATCGTCAGCGTCTCGCCGCGTTCATTGACTGCGCCGACGCGGTCTGCGTCGCCGTCAGTCGCCAAGCCCAGAATCGCTCCCGCCTCTTTCACGCGATTTTTTAATGGCGCGAGATTGCGGTCAATCGGCTCAGGACTCGTGCCGCCGAAAAGCGGGTCACGCTCCGCGCGAATAGTTTCGACACTGAGCGCGCCGCCACGCAAAAAGCTTTCGACCCACAGCCCGCCCGAACCGTGCATCGGGTCAACGATGACGCGATGAGCAGCCTGACGCAGCCTATCTAAATCAACATAAGAGGCAAGCTGTTGGCGATAGCTTTTGATCGCGTCGGCAAGCAGTTCTTTGTTCGTCTCAACTTTAGCAAGCCCGGCTTTTTTGACATGCTCTGAGTCAACGAGAGCCTCGACCGACGCGGTCGTCTCAGGAGCCGCGCTGCCGCCCCACGGGGCTTTGATCTTGAAGCCGTTGAACTCCGGCGGATTGTGCGACGCAGTGATGACGACGCCACCGGCTGCACGCTTTTCTCGCACAGCCCACGAGACGAGCGGCGTCGGCACGGCTTCTTGAAAGAGCGCGATGCGAAAATCGTTTCCGGCCAGAACTTCAGCCGCTCGCTCTGCAAATTTTTCCGAGAGGAAGCGGCGGTCATAGCCGATGATGACGAGCGGCGAATGACTTTCATCATGTGGCTGGCGCTTTGGCGAAGCGTCGTGGCTTTGCTTTAAAAGATATTCGGCGTAAGCCTGTGCCACGCGCTCAAGGTTTGCGAAGGTGAATTCTTTTGAGATGACCGCGCGCCAGCCGTCTGTGCCGAAGCGTATCTGCGCCAGCCCTGCCTGTTGCGCGCTCACTGCGCCGCGTCCCCTGTCTGCGTGTAATCAGTGAGTGATGTTTTGTCGCCGAGCACAGAGCCTTTGCCGACCATCGCTGCGCGCCCGATGTGGCAGCCCCGCCCGACTATCGCGCCAGTGACCTGCGCGCCCGCGCCGAGACGCGTGTGCGGCCAGATGATCGAATCAACCACCTGCGCCTTCTCTTCGACATAGCAGCCCTGTCCCAGCACCGAGTTGATAATCTGCGCGCCCGGCTTGATCGTACAGGCGTCTCCGATCATCGAAAGCTCATCAATCTCCGCGATGGTCGCAGCATCGAAATCGCCCCGACGGTTTTTGAGACGCATCCGCGCGACGCGATTGTTCAGCAGGTCGTCATGCGCTTGCAGGTAACGCTCAGGCGTGCCGATGTCTAGCCAGTAAGTTTTATTTGGAACATGCGCGTAAAATTTTTCGCCGCGCTCAAGCAGTGTCGGGAAAAGACCGTACTCGAATGAATGATTCTCGCCCGCCGGAATGTAATCGAGGACGCGCGGGTGCAGGATATAAGTTCCGGCGTTGATCGTGTTGACGGTAATCTCATCCGGCTTCGGCTTTTCGAGAAAGCGGCGCACGCGCCCGTCCGTTTCGGTCTCGACGAGGCCATACGCGCTCGGATTCTCAACCGGCGTCAGGACGATGGTCGCCGTCGCCCCGCGCTCATCATGCTCGCGTATGACTGCTTTCAGATCGAGGTCGGTCAGGATGTCTCCGTTAAAGACCACGGTCGGCTCGCGTATCAAATCCTCCGCGTACTTGTAAGCTCCCGCTGTCCCCATCGGCTGCGGCTCGGTCGTGTACTTGAGATGCACGCCGAAGTCCGAGCCGTCGCCGAGCTGCTGCTCTATCTTCAGCGGTTGATAAGAGAGCGAGAGCGTGATGTCCGTGATTCCCGCGCGCTTCAGAGTATCAATCTGGTAGAGCAGGAAAGGACGATTGCAGATCGGCACGATAGGCTTCGGCGTATAAACCGTCAACGGCCTCAGCCGCGTGCCCTTGCCTCCCGCGAGAATTAAAGCTTGCATTTATGAATGACCGCGAAGCATGGAAATTTGAAAAACGACGGCAGAGTCTAGCACTCACGCGCACGCCCTGACAAACGATAGCTAGTCCCGCGCGCCGCGCATAAAAGATGCGGTGGATAACAGAATGTCGAGTACTATAAACGCGCCTCTCGAATTAGATTGTGAAACGGGCGTCTTTACCGGCGGCGATTAGTACATCTAATATGCGGTTAGG
Source organism: uncultured Pyrinomonadaceae bacterium (assembly GCA_964246305.1). GTDB lineage: Bacteria > Acidobacteriota > Blastocatellia > Pyrinomonadales > Pyrinomonadaceae > JACMLC01. The sequence goes on along the minus strand of CAXTPS010000007.1, from coordinate 23,378 downwards.
CGGCTAACTTGAAAGGAATAAGAACATGGCAAATCTGAGGTGTCTACCTTACGCACTATGTCTCATCGTAATCTTTACTGTAAGCGCAAAGGCTCAAGGTTGGCGTGGCCTTATTCCTCTTCACTCAACCAGAGCGGACGTTGAAAGATTGCTAGGCCCTTCTTCTGAGCCTGAGAAATTCTCAGTCGATTATGAACTAGGTGATAGCGTCGTGTCCGTCGAGTATTCTAGTGGCCCATGTCGAAAAGAGATGAAAGGTGGCTGGAATGTTGCGCGTGATACGGTTATTAGTGTCCGCATCAGTTTGAAGGAGGGGGCACGATTTTCTCCTTCTAAGATTGATAAGCGTAAGTTCAAAAAGGAAAGGAGCAGCCATACTCCCCGCATCATCTATTATGTAAATGAAGAAGATGGCATCATGTATGAAGTGCAAGAAAGTATGGTGCAAAGCGTTGAGTATTATGCAGCGTCAAAAGATTTGTATCTTGAATGCCCAAAGCTGCCGTAAAGAGTGAAAGCGTAATGTTAAAAATGCGTCGCCGCCTAACAACTCATTCAACCGGAGCGCGAGTTAGCCTGGATTTCATCGAGAACTTGCGTGTATTGGCGTTGCGTGCGCGCCCGTTTAATGCGGGCGTTAGGTTGCATGCGAAGGTAAGTAAGCGAGGAGTATCAAATGACGAGAACTTTATGTTGGATTATTGCTGTGATGGCTATCATCGCTCCATTGTTACATTTAGTCTCAGATGTGATGGAGTGGGCCAGCGGAGGCTTTTCTCGCATTCAGCTTCTGGTGAACTATCTGGGATTCTTACCGATGCCTTTCCTCATGCTTGGATTGTATGCGGCGCAGCGTCCGAAAATCGGATGGGTCGGGCTTCTGGGCGCAATATTATATGGGGCTTCCTTCATCTATTTCGCACACACGACGCTGTATGCCCTTGAAGCATTGATCCCGAACTATGAGATGCTCTGGCAACGGCTCGGTCGAGTCTACACGTTTCACGGGGGGATGATGGTGGTAGGCGGGCTACTGTTTGGTTTCGCTGCGATAAAAGCCAGAGTGTTGTGGCAAGGTGGAGGGATTCTCTTTATTGTCGGCATCTCGATCAATCTATGTCTCGCGCTTGTCCCGCTACCGGACATACTGCAAACGGTAGGGAGTACAATCCGAAACTTGGGGCTGATGGGAATGGGAGTCGGGTTGATGCGAAACCTCATTATTCACCGTACACTGCAACCTAACAACTTATTGAACCGGAGCGCGAGTTAGCCTGGCTTTCAGCGAGAACTTGCGTGTATCGGCGGTGCGTGCGCGCCCGTTTAATGCGGGCGTTGGGCGCACACGTATGGAAGTGATTGCTATTGGATAATGAGACGATGAAAACAAATTGCGTTAATAACCGGCTTACTCGCAAAGCTCTCTCCGTTGTTCTGCTCTATGGAGCTTTAACCCTCATCTCGAATCCTGTTCCTGATTCTGCATTCGGACAGTCTGATATTAAATCCGCTGCCCGCTCAATGGCCTCCGCTTCTAATGAAAGGCAGAGTAGCCTGATAGAACAAGGTGAATCTCAGAGGATGAAGATTTTTGCATTACGTTTGCGCCCCGGACAGGATTTGCGAAAGGAGATCGAAAGATTCACGAGAGAGAGAGGTATCAAAGCAGGATTTATTATCACTACAGTCGGAAGTTTGGAGAAGGCTGCTTTGCGGCTTGCCGATCAAAATAATGCCAGCAGCTTTGAAGGGAAGTTTGAGATCGTCTCGTTAGTTGGAACGCTCTCACAAGATGGAGCGCATCTACATATCTCCCTCTCCGACAGCACCGGCAGAAGCATCGGCGGTCATTTAGTTGAGGGGTGTCAGATTTATACAACGGCTGAAATCGTTATCGGTGAAGCGAGAGGAATAGTATTTACTAGGGAAGCAGATAAATTGACTGGCTATAAAGAGCTAACGATTCGTCGATACAGACGGCCACGAAAAGGAGGATGATTGCTCAGTATCGGCAGTACGCCTGACAACTCATTCAACCGAGGTAGCATTCGCGCAGAATAGCTCTATCAACGAATTGCGGCGGCAATGCTAAAGTACGCGCAGGCGGCGAGCGAACCCAAACTCGTCAAGTGGTACGACACGGGACACGGGCTGAATAATGTTCAGGTACTGATTGATCGCGCCGATTGGCTGCAAAAACGAATCGGCATCAAACCCGTCATGCCAATCTTGCAGAAGAAATTAAACACTATCAAGTGAGAGGCGCGATGCTCAGCGTTGTGCGAAGATAAGCGACTTGGTAAAAACTGAAGATGTGGCTCATAAATTTTTAGAGGAGATGATGATGAAGAGATTCGGATTTTTTGCGGCCTTATTTATTTTGATGGTCGGTTCTGTCTATCAGGCATCGGCGCAGGAAACGAAGATCAAGTGGTACGGGCACGCGGCATTTTCCATCACCACGCCGAAAGGCAAGGTGTTGTTGATTGACCCGTGGCTGAAAAATCCTTCGAATCCCGAAGGCAAAGACGGTAAAGATGCTTTGGCTTCCGTGACGAAAGTTGATTATATTCTGCTGACACACGGACACCGCGACCACGTCGGAGATGCGGTCGAGATAGCGAAGAAGACGGGAGCCGTACTTATTTGCAATCCCGAGTTGGCGGGCAATTTAGTAAAGCTGGCTGATTTTCCAGCCAAGTCAGCCGAGACGGACGCGATTATGGGAATCGGCGGCGAAATTCAAATCGCTGACGGAGAGGTGACTGTGGCGATGACTCCGGCGGTTCATTCGAGCAGCGTGTTTAATCCGAAGGCGAGCGCGACCGATGCCGAAAGAGCTTACGGCGGAAACCCTGCGGGCTTCGTCTTGATCATCAAGAACGGCCCGACCATTTATCATTCCGGCGATACGGCATACTTCAAAGATATGGAAACCATCGGCGAGGAATATCAAGTTGATCTGGCTTTGCTCAATATCGGCGGTCACTACGGAATGGAACCGCGTATGGCTGCGAAGGCTGCGCAATCAGTTCGCGCAAAGCTGGCAGTCCCGCAACATTACGCTACCTTTCCGGGCATCACTGAAAATTCAGATGGCTTTGCCGCCGCGCTGAAGACGCTAAAGATTCCTTTTTATGAAATGAAGCCCGGCGAGACTATCTCTTATAGCGGCAAACGGATGATGCAAAAAAAGTAAAGCCGCGCCTCATCACTCACTCGACCCGACCGCCCTCAGCTTGTCTTTCATCAACCTTGTGTGGCGACAGGCGGTAGGGCAATTCGAGAGTTCGCAGGCTTCTCGCTAAACAGTAGCTCAAGATGGCGGCCATCATGCGCTTTATTGTATGAAGGAGGAAAGTTATGGGTGGGTTTGGAATTCGAGAATTATTATCTTGCTAATTCCACTGCTTATAATAACGGCGTCCGTAATAGTTATGGCCGTTCTGATTATTTGGGTTATGAAAAGGAAAAAACATGCGGGCAAGAAGCGTTGTCATTATTGTGCGGAGATGATCCGGGCTGAAGCGCGGGTTTGCAGGTTTTGTGGTAGAGAGGTGAGTGTTTGAAGCACAAGAAGATGATTGAAGGCAATTTGTTGATAAGAGCATCGGCAGTGTTGAAGAGCTTACTCATCGTCACAATCTTAATCTTTGCACCCTCCTTTTTTGCTCAGGGACAATCGAAGAAAGATGTGAAGAGCGAGAGTCTTGAACAGGAACTGATGCGATTGCAGCGCGCGGAAGATGAGGCGGAATCTAAAAGAGACTTCGCCGCGCTCGAACGGCTGCTGACGGACGACTATATCTTTACAGCGCCGAACGGAGCCATCTCTGATAAAAAGAAGCTGATTGAAGATATTAAGAATGACGACGAGGGTGAAGCCGGGCAGACGATCAACTATGAAGACGTGAAAGTCCACGCTTACGGAAAAACGGCGGTCGTAAATTATCAGCTCGTCGTGAAAGGTAAAGACAAAGACGGGAAAGATTATTCCAATCGTTATCGCAATACCGTCGTCTGGGTAAGGCAACAAAACCGCTGGCGCATGGCCGCCATCCACGTCAGTCGCATCAGGACTTAGAGCGATTAAGAAACAGAGCCACAGATAAAGATAGTTGGTAGTAAAGCTAGTGTTTCTGCTGCTTCCTTCTTATTAGGCTTCAGCTTCGGCTTCGTCTCTTTTTCTGCTCCACATCTCGGCCATATGCTGCGCTTCGGCCTCCGTCAGATTATCGCAGGCGACTTCCGTCTGCCCGCCTTTGATCTCGACCACTTCCCAGTCCGGCGCATCCGGCTCCAGCCCGGAACGTCCCGGCGTTAATCTGGCCTCGAATATCTCTGCATACTTTTTAATATTCTCTTCCACGCAAGTATCCTCTTTACTCGTTTGATAACGATTGCACGGTTAGCGAAAAATTTCGTACAGCAGATTATTAAGTTAAGTGAGTTGCGGCTGTCAATCCTCGCATTCTCTCTATCTTTGTCTTTCTCAAGTTTTGATGAAGCTCCAATCCAAAGTCGCTTCCTTGACACCCCTTAACGTCAACGTATAATCGCAAGACAGTGAAAAGTAATCAGAGTTGAGAATCATTTATCACTCGTCACTTTTCATTTATTACTTGTGCAAGAGGTGCAGAGCATGTCGGAGATTAAAGAAGCGGTCATCATCAGCGCGGTGCGCACGCCGGTCGGAAAGTTTCAGGGAGCTTTGAAAGGTTTTTCCGCGACCGATCTCGGCGCGCTGGTCGTCGGCGAGAGCGTGCGCCGCGCAGGGGTCAAGCCCGAAGATGTTGACGAAGTGATTATGGGCAACGTGATTCAGGCCGGAGTCGGGCAGAACCCCGCGCGGCAGGCTGCGCTCAAGGGCGGCATCCCGTTCGGCGTCTCCGCCGTGACGGTCAATAAAGTCTGCGGCTCCGGCCTCAAGGCCGTGATGATGGCGGCGCAGGCCGTGCAGCTTGGCGATGCGGAAATAGTCGTCGCGGGCGGCATGGAGTCTATGACCAACGCGCCGTATCTGTTGCCGAAAGCGCGCGAGGGTTATCGCCTGGGCAACGGCGAGATTGTGGACGCGATGATTCACGACGGACTGTGGTGCGCCTTTGAAAATTATCACATGGGCAACACGGGCGAGGTCGTCGCCGAGCGTTACAAGGTCACACGCGCGGAGCAGGACGAGTACGCGCTCAACTCTCATCGCAAGGCTGCGACGGCGATCAAGGCCGGTTACTTCAAGGAAGAAATTCTTCCGGTAGAAATTCCGCAGAAGAAGGGCGACCCGTTCATCTTCGATACGGACGAGCCTGTCCGCGAGGACACATCGCTTGAAGTTCTTGGCAAGTTGAAGCCTGCTTTCAGGAAAGACGGCGGCACTGTCACCGCAGGCAATGCTCCGGGCGTCAACGATGGAGCGTCCGCGGTCGTCGTCACATCGCTTGAGCGCGCACGCGCGATGGGCATAGAGCCTCTGGCGCGCATCGCCGCGCAGGCGACCTCCGGCATACAGCCCGAGCTGGTGATGATGGCTCCGGTCGAAGCGATGCAAAAGGTTTTGAAGAAGGCCGGATGGACGTTCGATGAGGTTGACCTGATTGAATTGAACGAAGCTTTTTCCGTTCAGGCCGTAGCGATTATCAAGGAACTCAAGCTCGATCCGAAGAAGGTCAACGTCAACGGCGGCGCGGTCGCGCTCGGACACGCTATCGGGCAATCAGGCTCGCGCCTGCTGACGACGATTCTTCACGAGATGAAGCGGCGCGATGTGCATCGCGGACTGATCGCGCTCTGCCTCGGCGGCGGCAACGCTGTGGCGATGGCTGTGGAAAGATAAAAGTAAAAAGGTAAAGGGCAAAAGGAAAGCGGAGACAGGTTTTTTATAACATGCATTTTATAAAATGCTTTTCATCCGATGCTTTTAACTTTTTACTCGGACAGGAAAAATAATGACTACGGAAGAACATAATAGGACGCTCGGCATCTTGCATCTGGTTTACGGCGGGCTGCACGCGCTGATCTTGCTCGTGATGATGTTATTCGTCATTCCGCTCTTCATCGGCATCGGGGCTACAGGGGCGAGCCGCGACGCGGACGGCGCGATGTTCATGGTTGTCATCATGAGCATTATCGCGCTCTTCTGGGTTGCCATTACCGTCCCGTCGTTCGTCGCCGGTTATGGCCTGTTGAAAAGAAAATCCTGGGCTAAGGTTTGGGCTATGATTGCGGGCGGAGTCGCGGGCATGCATTTCCCGCTCGGCACAGCCCTGTGCGTTTATACTTTCTGGTTTCTCTTTAGCAACGGCGGCAACGAGATGTACGAGAAAACGCCGAAGCCGTTCGGCGCGTATCAGCCGGGAGTCTTGCACGGCGCGCCGCAGCCAGCGGCGGACTGGAACGCGCGCTCGCGCAGGCGCGATTACACGTATGTTCCGCCGACTGAGCCGCCCAACTGGCGAGGAGAGTAAGGTAAAAGATAAAAGGGTAAAAGTTAGGCGGCAATCAATTTTTATAAAATGCTTTTATCATCACTTTTATCTTTTTATTTTTACCTTTGAGAGATTTGAGGATTAGTTGTGAGTGAGATGATTGGCGTGATTGGCGCGGGGACGATGGGCAACGGCATTGCGCAGGTGGCTGCGCGTGCGGGTTACAACGTCGTCATGCGCGATGTCAGTGAAGAGTTTTTGCAGCGCGGGATGAGCGCGATTGATAAGAGCCTTCAGCGCGATGTGGACAAGGAGCGTCTGAGCGCGGATGAGAAGCAAGCTATTCTGGAGCGCGTGCGTGCGACGACGGAGTTGGAAGCGATGCGTGATGCCGCGCTGGTGGTTGAAGCCGTGACGGAAAATGTCGAAGTCAAATCCGAAGTCTTTCGCGCTCTTGACGAAGTGACCTCGAAGGAGACGATTCTCGCTTCCAATACTTCGAGCATCTCGATTACGAAACTCGGCGCGGCGACGAAAAGGCCGGACAAAGTTATCGGCATGCACTTTATGAATCCTGTGCCGGTGATGAAGCTCATAGAGATCATACGCGGCATCGCTACCTCGGATGAGACTTACGAGCGCGTGCGCGTGTTGTCGGAAAAGCTGGGCAAGACGCCGCTCGAATGCAACGACATGCCGGGCTTTGTCTCGAATCGCATTCTGATGCCGATGATTAACGAAGCGATCTACACGTTGCAGGATGGCGTCGCCACGCGAGAGAGCATTGACGGCATTATGAAGCTCGGCATGAATCATCCGATGGGGCCGCTGACGCTCGCGGATTTTATCGGCCTCGATGTGTGTCTGGCGATTATGAACGTGTTGCACGAGGGCCTGGGCGATACGAAGTACAGAGCCTGTCCCTTGCTCAAGCGTTACGTTGACGCGGGCTGGCTCGGCAGAAAGAGCGGGCGCGGATTTTACGAATACTAAACGCAGGAGACAGAAGTCAGAATCCAGAAGTCAGAATAAAAACAACTTGCCTTTCCTTCTGACTTCTATCTTCTGACTTCTGAATTCTGTTTTTTGAAGCTTGTGGAAAAGTTTTACTGCCAGAAATGTCTTGCGGCGAACAGGTTCGGACAGGAACTCTGTGAGCGTTGCGGAACGCGCTTGATGCTGGTTGTCGAGCCTGTCGCAGTGCGCTTTGATCCGGTAGAGTCGCCATCGCTGCATGAAGAGCATCTGTTGGAGCGCGTCTCGGCTCTGGAATACAGGCTCCTGCGCCTCACGGAGCGCATGGAGCAGACGCTCGACTTGCTCTTAAGACAGGCGCGCAACTCTTATTTCGATCACGGACTGATCGAGACGTTGATAGGAGTTCTGAGCGAAGAGGGCGTCATCGAATCCGACAAGCTCGATGAAATATGGCGCGAGCGTTGCCGCCGCGAGGCAGCAGAGCAGGACGAGTCGCAACGCCGAGATGAATTGCGCGCGGAGATTATCTCGCGTTATCAGGGAAATGAATCCAACGCCTTCAAAAATTTTGTGGAAGAGGGCATGAGGCAGCTCTCCAACGGAAACGTGATCCGGGGCGTGCGCTCGCTTGAGCGTGCTGCGGTGATAGCCGCCAACAACGCTCCACTAAACGCCTTTCTCGGCGAGCACTTTTACCGCGCCGGCAAGATGGCTCTGGCGCGTGATTATCTTGAGCGCGCCCTGTGTCACGCGCCGGAAGATGGCCGCGTCTGCCTGCTCCTCGGTTTAGCCTGCGGCGATGAAGGGGAAGCGGAGCGGGCCAAGCAACTCCTGCGAAATGTGGTCGAGCGCGGCACGGCCTGCTTTGCGGCTCATTACGCCCTCGGAAGATTGCTCGCGGCTGAAGAGCGTTGGGCTGACGCTCTCGCAGAGTTCAAAGCGGCTCTGGCGGCGCGTCCTTCCGCTGAGACGCATTACGTCGTCGGGTGCGTCTACTATCGCCTCAATCGAAATCGCATGGCTGCGCGCCACCTGCGCAAAGCGGTCGAGATGAATGAGGGTTATTCAGCCGCGCTCTACATGCTGGGACTGGTCTTCATGCGTTCGGGCGACGAATCGCGCGCCGATGAGGCTTTTCACGCCGCGCGTGCCGCCGGACAGGACGAGTCGCGTTATCGAACGCCGCGTAAAGGCCGCTTGCAGCCGGATGAGATTCCGGCTCTGCCTCCGCTGTTCAGCGCGGCTCGCCATGCGCGCAAACGCCTCGTGACGAGCGGCGACAAGCGGCTGGCCGAAGCCATGCGCGAAGACGCCTTGAGAGTCGGCGAGCAAAGCTCCGAGGCAAGTGGTTAGAGCTATAAAGTTTAAGAGTTGATGCGGGCCTCTCATCAATTAATAGCGACTGTCCCGCGTTGACACTCGCGCCGACAAAGCTATAATAGCTCCTTTTGTGCGCGGGGTGCTGTGGCGCGGCGTTTCTAACAGGGGGTGCGTGATGCGAATCGAGCTTGATAAACTGGAAGATAAGGGCGGGAGCTTCGCGCACATTTACCAGCCTGAAGAATTGGCGCTCGACGAAGAAGGAGTGCGCCTGGCCGTGGCTCCGGAAGTGAGCGGGTATATCAAGCGCGAGGGGGGGCAGGCGCGCCTGCGCGGCAGGATTACAGCGCAAGCCGAACTTGATTGTGATCGCTGTCTGACTTCCATTCCCGTGCCTGTCTTGACGGAGTTTGATGTCAAGTATGTTCCGGCGACGGATTACGAAGCGGAAGATACGGCAGAGTTGCAGGCGGAAGATTTGAACGTCGCCGTCTTTGACGGGCACACGATTGATCTGGACGATTTGACGCGCGAACAGGTGCTGCTGGCGTTGCCGATGCACGCTCTCTGTCGCGAAGAATGCAAAGGGCTTTGCCCTATTTGCAGTATTAACAAAAATAACGACGACTGCCACTGCGAGCCAACAGAGGTTGACCCGCGCTGGCAAGCACTCAAGAATTTGCGGTTTTAGATTTTGGATTTTGGATTGGCGTGCTGCTTCAGCTTGAAGCCGGGTTTTGAATAGCGCGTCTTTCATCAATCGCTTAATCCAAAATCCAAAATCTAAAATCCAAAATAGTATCGAGGAGCTATTATGCCGAATCCGAAACGTAGACATTCAAAAGCGCGCACCCGAAAACGCCGTGCGCATGACGCCCTGCGCGCGCCGCAGACGAGCATTTGTCCGAACTGTCAGGAGCCGCGCATGCCGCATCGCGTGTGTCCCAAGTGCGGCTTCTACAAAGGCCGCGAAATTATACAGATCGAACAGGAAGCTTAAGAGCGGTAATAGGTGGTAAGTGATAGGTGATAAGAAAACCCTTCTTCTCCTATCACCCATCACCTATCACCTATCACCTTTTTAATGAGCCGTGTGCCCCAGTTGACCGGGAAAGTCGTCGTGGACGCGATGGGTTCAGACCACGCGCCGCACGCGGAGATAGATGGCGCGCTGGCTGCGGCGCGCGATTTCGGCGTTAAGGTGATTCTGGTCGGGCAGCCCGAAAAGGTTGAGCCTGAGCTGCGTCGCTGCGGCTGGCGTGGGCAAGGGGATCGCGGCATAGAGTTTGTCGAGGCGGCGGAAGTCATAGGCATGGACGAGCCTGTCGCGACCGCCGTCAGGCGCAAGAAGAAAAGCTCTTTGAGAATCGGGACCAAGCTGGTTGACGGAGGCCACGCCGACGGTTTCGTATCTGCTGGTAACACGGGCGCGGCGATGGCTACGGCGAAGATGGTTATCGGAATGTTGCCCGGCGTGGATCGCCCCGCGCTGGCCGCGATGATTCCGACGAAGGGCGCGAAGCCTGTGCTCCTGCTCGATGTCGGCGCGAACGCCGAATGCAAGCCTGTGCATCTGGCACAGTTCGCCATCATGGGCGACGCTTATGTGCGCGCGGTGCTCGGCACGGTCAAGCCTTCAGTCGGCCTGATGAGCATCGGCGAAGAAGAGGTCAAGGGCAACGACCTGACGAAAGAGGCGTTTCCGCTCCTGCGTAATCTCGAAAGCCTTAATTTCGTCGGCAACGTAGAGGGGCGCGATGTTTTCACGGGTGCGGTTGATGTGATCGTGACTGACGGATTTACGGGCAACGTGATGCTCAAGCTTTCGGAAGGCTTAACCGAAGCGATGCTCTCGATGATCAAGCGCGAGCTGACGGCGACGGCGATGACTAAGGCCGGAGCGATGCTGGCGCGACCCGCGTTTCGTAATATCAAGAAGCGTCTGGATTATTCGGAGTACGGGGGCGCGCCCCTGCTCGGCGTCAGAAAAATAGTGCTGATCGGGCACGGCTCATCGAACTCACGCGCGATACGCAATGCGATTCGCAGCGTCAAAGAGTTTTCCGAACATCACGCCAGCGAACGCATCGAGCGCGGCATAGCGGAGACAAACGCACGTGAGTACGCGGAAGCGGTAGGAGAAGGGTGATGAGTAAGAAGTGATAGGGGATAGCTGATAAGAAAAGCTTTTGTCTTTATCCTATTACCCATCACCTATCACCTAAGGAGACAAATGGCAGAAGTAAATGCTGGCATTCTTGGCACGGGACACTCTTATCCGAAGGGCATTCTGACGAATGCCGATCTGGAAAAGATGGTCGAGACCACGGACGAGTGGATAACCTCGCGGACGGGAATCAAGCAGCGTCGCAAGGCCGCGCCCGAAGAATACACTTCGCTCTTTGCCGTCAAGGCCGCGCGTCAGGCGATTGAACGGGCACGCATTGACCCGTCCGATCTTGATTTAATAATTTGCGCGACCGTCACGCCGGATCAATTACTGCCCTCGACGGGTTGTCTGATTCAGGCAGAGCTTGGCGCGAATAAAGCTGCTGCGTTTGATATCGCCGCCGCCTGTTCAGGGTTTCTTTACGGACTCACGCTCGTCAATTCGATGATTCGTACAGGGCAGTGCCGCTACGCTCTGGTCATCGGCGCGGAAGTTCTGACCAAATATGTTGACTATACAGACCGTTCGACGTGCGTCATTTTCGGCGACGGTTCGGGCGCAGCCGTGCTCGGCCCGGTGGAACAGGGGCGCGGAATTTTGTCTGCGCGGATTCGCTCGGACGGTCGGTTCGCAGAGCAGTTGTATGCGCCGGGAGGCGGCACGCGACTCGGCTCGACCGCTGAGACTCTGGCCGGCGGCCTCCACTTTTATAAGATGAAGGGCAACGAATTATTTAAGGTCGCCGTGCGTTCGATGACTGAAATCTCGCGTCAGGTCTTGAGCGAAGCCGGACACAAGGCGGATGATATTAATCTCTTCATTCCGCATCAGGCTAACCAGCGCATCACTGACGCTGTCGCAAGCAAGCTCGGCGTTGACGAGTCGCGGATTTATTCAAACATCTCCATGCACGGCAACACGTCTTCGGCTTCGATTCCGATTGCGCTCGACGAATGCGTCGAAGCAGGGCGCGTCAAAGAGGGCGATCTGGTCGTGCTGGCTTCGTTCGGCGGCGGCGTGACGTGGGGCGGAGTCGTCCTGCGCTGGTAAAGGAGAAAAACTTTCATGCGTTTGAAAAGCATTGCCGTACTAACTCTCCTGTGTTTGATGATAAGCTCCGGTGTGGAAGCTCATCATGCGCGGAACGAGGTTTTGGTCAAAGTTTACGACACGGGCGGCGTGCCTTTGAAGCGCGCATGCGTCACGCTCGTGCCGAAAGCGGGCGAGATAATTTTTCGCAACGCGGACGGTAAAGGTGTCGTGACGTTGAAAGATATTCCGCCGGGAAATTATCGCGTGACGGCTAAAGTAGAGGGTTTTGTCGCGGAGAAGCAGCAGGTCACGGTCGGCGAGTCCGGCACGTTTGTTGTGACGTTCTCGCTGGACTCCAAAAGCTAAAGATGAACACGCGCGTAGCATACATTTTTCCGGGGCAGGGTTCGCAGTACGCAGGCATGGGGCGCGAGCTGTCCGAGACTTTTCCGGCTGCGCGCAAGGTCTTTGAAGAGGCGGATGACGCGCTCTCGTTTTCAATCTCGGAGATGTGTTTTAGCGGGACTGCCGAAGAATTGCAGTTGACGGAAAACACGCAGCCTGCGATTCTGACAGTCTCTGTGGCAACGCTTCGTGCGATGGAAGCCGAAGGCTTTCCCACGCCGGATTACGTGGCTGGACATAGCCTCGGTGAATATTCCGCGCTGGTCGCGGCGGGCGCGCTCACTTTGACGGATGCAGCCCGCACAGTGCGAGCGCGCGGGCGTTACATGCAGGAAGCCGCTCCGGTCGGCTCAGGCGCGATGGCTGCTATCCTCGGCGCAGAGCTTGGCGACATTATGAACGCCTGCGGTGAAGCACAGCAGGGACAAGTTTGCAGCCCTGCCAACATCAATTCGCCGGGACAGGTCGTCATCGCCGGAGACGCTGTGGCAGTCGAGCGGGCGATGACTTTGTTGAAGGAGCGCGGAGCGAAACGGACGATCAAGTTGAATGTCAGCGCGCCGTTTCATTGCGCTCTGATGATGCCCGCGCAGGAGCGTCTGGCGGCTGACCTCGAACAGCTTGAGTTTCATGATTTGCGCTTGCCGCTGGTGACGAATGTTGATGCGGCGGCGATTACGAGCGGCAGAGATGCGCTCGATGCGCTCGTGAGGCAGGTCTCCGCGCCCGTGCGCTGGCGCGAATCGGTTGAGTTTCTGATTCAGGAGGGCGTCGAAACATTTGTCGAAGTCGGGCCGGGCAAAGTCCTGTCGGGCTTAGTGCGGCAGATTAATCGAGACGCGCGCTGCCTGAATGTTGAAGATACGGCGAGCCTTCGCGCGACGCGCGAGGCTCTCTAAGAGCATTTTTAAGAATTTGGATGAGCAGGTTTTCCAACCTTTGATAGAGGAGCAAAAAGATGGCCGATCCAGAGATCGAGAATAAAGTGAAGCAGATAATCGTTGACGAATTAGGTGTTGACGAAAACGAAGTGACGCCCAACGCGCGCTTCATTGACGACCTTGGCGCGGACTCGCTCGACACGGTCGAGCTGGTGATGCGTTTTGAAGAGGAGTTCGGCATAGAGATTCCGGACGAGGACGCCGAAAAGATTCAAAGCGTCCGCGATGCTTACAGCTATATCGATCAGCATAAAAAATAAGTCTGGAGCCCAGAGTCTGGAGTCTGGAGTCAGAAGGCACAAAGCTTTTGACTCCAGACTCCAGACTCCAGACTCGTGACTCTTGAATAAGGAGCGTCCAACTTGAAACGTCGCGTCGTGGTGACAGGTCTGGGACTTGTGACGCCGGTCGGCAATACTGTCGAGGCGACCTGGTCTGCGCTGATGAGCGGAAAAAGCGGCGTGGACATGATTAAGAAGTTTGACACGGAGAAATTCTCTGTGAAGTTTGGAGCTGAAGTCAAAGACTTTGACCCCTTGAACTTCATCGAGAAAAAAGAGGCGCGCAAGATGGGCGCTTTTATCCATTACTCCATCGCCGCCGCAGACGAGGCCATCAAAGATAGCGGCCTTGTCATCAATCAAGAGAACGACGAACGGGTCGGAACCTACATCAGCAGCGGCATCGGCGACTTCTGGGCTATCGAGCGCGAGCACTCAAAGCTTTTGAACGACGGGCCGCATCGCGTCTCGCCTTTCTTCATTCCGTCAGCCATCGTCAATCTCGCCGCCGGTCAGGTCTCTATCCGGCATCACGCGAAGGGGCCGAACTCCGCGACCGCCACAGCCTGTTCCGCCGGAGCGCACGCCATCGGCGACAGCTATCGCATCATCGAGCGCGGAGATGCGGACGCGATGATTTGCGGTGGCGCAGAATCCGCGATTACGCCTATGAGCGTCGCCGGATTCGCAGCGATGCGCGCTCTCTCGACGCGCAACGACGACCCGACGCGCGCCTCTCGCCCGTTCGAGCGTGACCGCGATGGCTTCGTCATCGGCGAAGGCGCGGGACTCATGATTCTTGAAGAGCTTGAGACGGCAGAGCGTCGCGGCGCACGCATCTATGCGGAGATCGTCGGCTACGGCATGACGGCAGACGCCTTTCACATTACGATGCCCGACGAGACCGGCTCCGGCGCGATTCGCGTGATGCAGAAAGCCTTGAAGGACGCGGGCATCGAGCCTGAAGCCATCGGCTACATCAACGCGCACGGCACCTCGACGCCTTATAACGATAAGTTCGAGACGCTGGCTATCAAGAAAGCTTTTGGCGAACACGCTTACAAACTGGGCGTCAGTTCTACGAAATCAATGACGGGGCACCTGCTCGGCGCAGCCGGAGGCATCGAAGGCGTTTTCTCCGTGCTTGCGATTCATCACAAAATGCTGCCGCCGACCATCAACTATTTCAACCCAGACCCGGAATGCGATCTGGACTATGTGCCCAACGAGGCGCGCGAAGCGACGGTTAACTACACGCTCTCGAACAGCTTCGGCTTCGGCGGGACGAATGCGTCATTGATATTCAAGAGATATGAAGAATAAAAATCAGGTCTTTGGTTTTAGGGCTTTGGTCTTTGCACGCGACCCAAGCTTGTGTTTCAAGGCTCAACGTGAGCCAGACGGACAAAGACCAAAGACCCAAGGCCAAAGACCAAACTATGAAAATCGTTGTGATGATGAAGCAAGTCGCCAACAAAGATGCGATTCTGCGTGTCAATAAGGACGCGACGTGGATTGAAGAGGGCGATCTGTCTTATGAGGTTAACGAGTCGGATGGCTACGCGCTCGAAGAGGCTTTGCGCTTGAAAGAGAAGCACGGGGGCGAAGTCATCGTCTGCTCGATGGGGCCGCAACGCGTCAAGACCGTTATCAAAGACGCTTTGGCGCGCGGGGCTGATCGCGCACTGCATGTTACGGGCGATAACTTGCAATCTCTCTCACCATATGCGGCGGCGAGCATTCTGGCGGAAGCCGTGCGCGTCGAAAATCCAGACCTCGTGATGACGGGTTTGCAGTCAGACGATTACGGCTACGCGCAGACGGGCGTCATCATGGCAGAGCTGCTGGGGATGCCGCACGCGACGATTGTGATAGAGGTTGACGCTTCGGGCGAAAAGCTTCGCGTCAAGCGCGAGCTTGAGAGCGGCTGGTATCAATGGTACTCGATGACGAAGCCCGCGCTCCTGACTATTCAATCCGGCATCAGCCAGATTCGCTACGCCACCTTGAAAGGCATCATGGCGGCGAAGAAAAAAGAGATTAAAGAGATTACGCCCGCCGAAGACGCGACCGCGCGCCCTTCGCACCAGCGCATCGAAAAAATCTATCTGCCGGAAAAAACGAAGCAAACGCAATTTCTCGGAGGCGGAGACGCAAAGGCCGGGGCGGTTGCTCTGGCGGATAAGCTTCGTAATGAAGCACGCGTAATCTAAAAGATTGGTCTTGGGTCTTTGGGCTTTGAACTTTGTTCGCAGCTCAACCTTGAGTTTCAAAACTCAACGTGCGCGAGTCAGACAAAGACCTGGGACCAAAGTCCAAAAACAGAAACCTTAAAGATAAAATTTAAAATCATGGCTAACGGAATACTTGTCTTCACGGAACACCGCGACGAAACTTTAAATAAGACATCTTTTGAAGCGGTGGCGGCGGCGCAAGCGTTAGGCGAGGCTTTGGGGCAGGACGTGTCGGCTGTATTGCTCGGCTCCGGCGCGCAAGGTTTGGCTGAAGAGGTTGCCGCCTACGCTTTGAGCAAAGTCGTGTATGCGGATAACTCGAAGCTGGCACGGTACACGCCCGACGGTTATACGGATGCGATGGAGCGTGTGATTCGCGCGCTCGAACCGCAGTACGTCATCATGCCTCACACTTATCTGGTTCGTGATTATGCTCCGAAGCTCGCCGCGCGTTTCGGCAAAGGCTTAATCAGCGATTGCATACGCGCTAAAATTTCGGAAGGTAAAGTCACTTTCACGCGCCGCATCTTTCTGGGCAAGATGGATGCTGATGTCGTCTCGGACGGCGAGCCTCCCGTGTTCGCAACTTTTCAATCGGGCGCGTATCGCGGCGATCAGGCGCAGAAGGGAAGCGCGAGCGCGCCGGTCGAAACAATGCAGGTCGAAGTCGGCGAAGTACGCATGGAGCCTGAAGCTCCGTTTCAGGAAGTCAAACAGGCCGTTGACCTGTCAAAGGCAGACATCATCATCGCCATCGGTCGCGGCATCAAGAGCAAAGACAATATCGAGCTGGCGGAAAAACTCGCAGCCGCGCTCGGCGGAGACATCGCTGCCTCGCGTCCCATCTGCGATGCCGAATGGCTGCCGATTGATCGCCAGATAGGTTCTTCCGGTCAAACGGTCGCTCCCAAGCTCTACATCGCCCTCGGCATCTCAGGCGCGATTCAGCATCTCGTCGGCATGAAAAATTCCGGCACCATCGTCGCCATCAACAAAGACCCCGAAGCTCCCATCTTCGACATCGCGGACTACGGCATCGTCGGCGACCTCTTTGATGCAGTGCCCGTCTTGACCGAAGAGATTAAGAAGCTCAAAGCCTAATGAGTGATAGGTGATGGGTGATAGGTGATAAGATAAAGACAAAATTTTTTCCTATCATCTATCTCTTGCTCTTACTTATCTCAGAAACAACCTCCGAAGAATCCTTCGCTTCAAGCGTGAAATCAACTTTGTCGCCGACCTTCAGGTTTTTGAGGAGCGACTTTTCTTTGACGAAGAATTCCATACGCATCGCTGGCATCAGCCCTTCGATGTCTCCGTGGTCAAGCTCGACTGAAGAGAGCGATTTGTCCACCGGGTTTTCCAGTACGATTTTCGTCACGACGCCTGCTCCGTGATAGGTTTTTACTTCCGCTTTTTGAGGCGGGCTGACAGCTTGTGCCGGGGTCGGCGAAGCGTCCGGCTTAGTATTCCTCACAGATTGTCTTTGCTGGCAGGATGCTGCAAACACAATCAGCGCGGAGCAAAGCGTAACGATAAAGAATTTTCCCTCGAAGAAGGCGCGCGTGTTATCTCTCAATTTAATCTGCCTTTCATTCAGAGGCTGGCTGTAGCCTCTTCTTTGTTCGTGCGAATCAGCCAGATGCTCCGCCGTTTGTCGAGCGTAGAGATATAGGCCGCGACGGGGTTGCCGTTCGAGGCGGCGGCTGACGGCAACTCGCCTTTGCTGATGAGAGTGATGCTCTCTTTGACGTTTCCGTCCGGCATGATTTCGGCGCGCATCAATCCGTTCTCTCCCGCTTGCCAGAGCGCGACTTCGTTCAACGCGCCCGCGACGAGCAAGGGGTTGCCTTTCACCTGTCCCTCTGAAACCAACCGGCGCGCGGCAAACGTGCGTCCTCCGTCGAGCGATTGCGCCAGGTAAAGTCCACGCGCGCCCGCTTCTCCCTCCGTGTACCACAGCACTCGAAGCATTCCATTCTCTCCCGCTGACAACGCGGGGCCTGAGACGGGGCAACCGGCGATGGCCCATTGATCGTCGCTGACAATCACGGGCGTGGAAAACGTGCGGCCTCTGTCAGAAGATGTTGCGACGGCGATATGACGAAAGTCGCCTTTCAAGACCTGCCGCCAGCCGACGTAAACGTGACCGTCTGCCGCTGTCGTCAGAGCGGTTTTACAGCACGGGCAGGCTTCGCGCGCGACCATTTGATTGGGCGAGATAGTGCGCCCGCCATCCTCCGAATAAGCTGCGAAGACTTCACGATTGCTCTCCATCGCGTGCATCTCGCCACGATGCTTTTCCGCAGGAGCAGCCGGACTCAGATTGCGCTCGTCAAGCCACGCGAGATAGATGCGCCCATCTTTGTCCAGAGCCATCGAATGCATCCCGTGCACGGCAGGCTTCTCATCATCATTTATTTTCAATGGTGGTTGAAATGACTTACCATCGTCGCGCGACGTTGAAAGATAAAGATTATTTTCATGCCCTCCTTTATCCGCCGCACGCGCCGTCCACCCGACATAAATCGCTCCGTCCGAAGCTACCGCGACAGTCGGCGGGTCGCCGCGCCAAGCGGTTGCAAGTCCCGCCTCCGGGTTAACGCGCACGGGCACGCTCGCCTGCGTTCCGTCAGGGCTAATCTTTTTGAGAAGCACATCTGACTGTCCCTCTGCGCGATGCTCGACCCAGGCGACGTAAGCAGAGCCGTCGCGCGCCGTCGCCACGGCAGGCTCAGCCGCATCAGTATTCTCTGCCGAGATACGAAGAGGCTGCGGCGCACTTGCTGCCTTCGCATTCTCCACCTCGCCTTGCTGCTTTGTGCAAGCAGAAGCGTATGAAAGTAAAAATATCGTACAGGCAATAAGTATGGGCTTTTTCATTTTCCAATTTCCTCAAATCATTTTAACCACAAGAAGACACAGAGGAATTTCAAATCTCAAATTTCAAATCTGAAATTCAAAAACTCAAATCTCAAATCTGAAATTCAGAACTCAAATCTGAAATCTGAAATCTCAAGCTTGAATTCTGAAATTTCAAAATCTCAAATCTTTAGAGCCTCTGTGTCCTCTCATAGTAAACCTTTCTCATGAGCTTCAATAACTTAATCGCAGCCCGAATTGAATCTGGCGCGGGTCGCTCGCGGCAGTCGGGAGGCCAAAGGTGGGACGCGGAAGCAGCCCGTTGCCGAAAGTATTGTTTGGGATTTGCAGGTTCGAGCGATTGAACACATTGAAGCCTTCGACCAGAGCTTCGAGTTTCAGCCGCTCCGTGAAACTGAACTTGCGGCTCAGCCTCAGATCGAGCGAAGCGAAATCAAAGCCTCGCCCGGTATTTCGCCCGACCCCCACGGGACGGTCGTTGAAACTCGTATCGTTGTTGCGGTCTGTGCCGAGCAGGACGTTGAAAGGCAGACGCGACGCGTAAGTGAAAATGTAATTAAGCTCGAATCCTTGCAGCGAGCGGCGAGCGCGCGATGCGTTCGCTTTCGGCGGCGCGGAGAATGAACCGCTGACGGTGAAGCGGTGACGCTGGTCATTGTCAGAGAGGCCGCGATCATCACGCAGGTCGAAATTATTTTGCGGCGTGCTGAAAAAAAAGTTCCCCGCGTCATCAATAGTTTTAGAGAAAGTGTAAGAGGCGCGGAGGCTCGCCCAGCGCGTTGCGCGTTTGTTGAAAGCGACGAGGAGTCCGTTGTAATAAGAGTCGCCGGAGCTTTCATAGCGTCCGATGTTGCCGAAATTCGGATTCGGGCGTCCGAGATTCGGCACACCCGCCGAGGCAGGGAAGCGCGGCACGTTGACGTTACGAGAGAGAAGCAGGTGCAGCCCGCGCAAGTGCAGATACCCGACCGACAGTGAAGCATGGCCGGGCAGTTCTCGCTCGACCTGAAAATTTATCTGCTCGCCGTAGCTGCTCTCAATCTCCGGGTCAATGATGGTGATGTTCGGCTTCGTGGTCAGAGCTGTGGGAAATGCCGCGAGCACATTCGGGAAGACAGGCGCGCCCGCGTCTGTGCGTGCGAGTTGAGCTACGAGATATTTTGAGCCGTCGCGCTGCAAAGCGTTCGAGGTCGCGCGCAGAGGAATGCGGTCGTAATAGATGCCCGCGCTCAAGCGGAAAACGGTCTTGCGGTCTCCCGGCGCATACGCAATCCCGAGCCGCGGCGCGAAATTATTCATATCCGTCTGAATCGGCTCAGGCAAAAACTGCGCGTCGTAGCGCAAGCCCATGTTGATTGTCAAATCTGCGCGCGGCCTCCATTCGTCCTGTATGAAGAGGCCGATGTTCGGGTTCGATTGAAACTGCGAGGGCGCGCCGAAAGCCTGCTGGAACTGAGAGTAGTTGCCCGTCAGGAAATTTGCGAGCGTCGTGAAATTATAGACTCCCTGAAACGCGCCCGGAAAAACAATATTGACGCGATTGTAAAGAAAGTCCACTCCGACTTTGAGCGAGTGCGCGCCGCGTTGTGTCGCCACGTTATCAACCGCTTCAAAAAGGTCTATGTCGCGCGCGAGCGGAGAGAATGTAGCCGTGCCAAAGCTGGCGACGCCCGTGATGTTGACAGCGGGGCCGACCGCATCATTGACAGGGGCTGTCAGGCGGCTGCGCGTGTATTGAAAGCGCGCCTCGTTGACCGTCCGCGAAGAAATATTCGTGACAGCATTGATGGCGACGGTTTGATCCAGATCGCCAAGCCCCGTGCCGCGACTTACAGAATTCAATCCGCCTACATTGCGCGCGTTCCCGGCGGAGACATCATAGAGACTATATCTAGCCGTCAGCAGGTTGGCATCGTTCAGCTTGTGGTCAACCCGCACGAAAAAGTTTGTAGCATCGAAGCTGCCCGGCACGAGTCCCGTCTCTATGCGCGGGCCGGGAAAGTTGACAGTGCTGAGCCGCGTGTTGATGCTCGTCACATCCACGGGTCGAATCGTGATGACGGCGGAATCGTTGCGCCTCGACTGCTCAAAGTTGGCGAAGAGAAAAGTCCTCTCGCGCCTCAAGGGGCCGCCGATGCTCAAGCCGTACTGCGCCTGCGTCAGAGGGTCTTTGGAGGTTGCCAGAGGATTGCGCGCGTCGAATCTCTGATTGCGAAAATATCCGTAGCCGCGCCCGCGCCAATCATTCGTGCCCGACTGCGTAATGATGTTGACGACGCCGCTCGAAGCGCGGCTGAACTCCGCGATGCCGCCCGACGTGACGACCTGAAACTCACGTATCACCTCTTCGCCATAAAATGTTCCGGCGAGATCGGCTGCATCATCATTCGCCGAAAGCCCGTCAACGATAAAACTATTGTTGAGATTGCGCTGGCCTGCGATGGAGATACCCGTGCCCGGCACGGCTGAAGTCTCCGCGAATCTTTGAATACTGCCGGTGTTAGTGCGAGAAACTCCGGGCACGAGTAGAGCCAGATCAATCGAGTTGCGCCCGTTGAGCGGCAGGCTGTCAATCTCTTTCGGCAAGATCGTCTCGGATATCTGCGTGCGTGTGGTCTCAATGTCCGGCACTTCAATCGGATTGATGATGATGTCTACTGCGACTCCGGCGATGGACAACTGGACAGAAATGTCCTGCGATTGGCCGACCGTCAAAGTGATCTCACGCATCGCAGTAGCAAAGCCGGTCTGTTCCACCTTTAACATGTACGGCCCGGCGGGCAAGTTATGAAAACGAAAACGACCCTCCCCATCGCTCATGGTCGAAGTGGAAATATTTCTCTCCGTGCTCGTCGCCACGACGACCGCGCCGCCGATGCTCGCTCCGTTGGGGTCTTCGATACGACCGCTCAGCGTGGCAGACGTGACGGTTTGCTGTGCGGCAATCCGCAGCACGTTTAGATTCAAAATACAGGCCAACATAAACGCGAGACAGAGACACTGTCGCACATGATTATTTTTCAGATTCATAGTCGCTATACCTATCCCTTCAAAAAGGAATGCCTGCACACAACAGTCGAGCTGAATCAAAGTTGAAGCTACTGCGAGACGCTTCTGTTAAAGCTTCGCATCGCACGTCGCTCTCTTTTTTGTGTGCATTGAATAAAGGAATGCCCGCAGTCGGCAAAACTCACGACAGGCTGATGCGTTGATGTGCATCAGCCTTGACGGCGAAGCGGCACGTGTCATGCGCTCCCGTCGTACAGACAAAAGTTTTGGCGAGTCGGCTTTCCTGAAGCTTAGGCGTTCGGGAATATGAAGGGAGGCGCGCGAGGCGTTGATTGCCTGCGCCATTGCGCTTGAAGAAATGTCGGGTGAGAGCCTTGATCGGAAATCAAGAGGGAAGCGGGAGCGCGCGGCCTGCTCTGGTGGCCTGTCAGACCGTGTTCACGTGAGCGACGCCCCTGAGAAAAAGCCACGCTGCCGCCGCAACATTCCGGCCCGCACGGGCGCGAAAAAGCTTGTGGTCGAATGCTCGTTTCATGGAACGGCGCGGCTGGATGAAGCAGCGGGTTGGACGGCTTGCTTAAATTGTCAATGCCGCAAAGCTCCGATAGGTCTTGCTTATTATCCGTCAAGTCTTGATTGATAAAAGACTCGACCCTGACTGTCATCCCATCCGCGACCGTCATCTCAGGCATCGCCTGTGCGCTATGTTCACAATGCGATTCAGCGACGGATTTCGGCGCGGGTTTCTCGAATGAAACATCACAGGCTCCGGTCGAACAGCTTCCGCTCGCGCAGCATGGCATCGAACATGTGTGAGCGCTTGAGTAGATGCTGAACGGAGCGAAAGTCGTCAATAGAGACAGAGCCAGCGTCGCCGCGAAAATTTTTCGCAAGGCGAAACGCTGCCGGAACCGACGAACGATTTGACGAAGATGCATTCTGTGAATCACTCAAAAAGCGAGGGGCGGATAAAACCTTGAACGCGTGGATTCTGTCACAGAGCGTGCCGCGTGGCAATATAAAACAGCCGCGAGTGATAAGAAACAGCATGCCTCTCATCACTCGCGGCTGTGTTAGCGAGAAACGATCTCGAATTTAGCGGCCTGAAATCTGCGGCGCAATGTAACTTACATACTGGAGCAAAGCCAGAGCTTCAAGCTTCTCAATCGGGATGCGACCGATGAGTAAGTTCCCGGACTTCGAGTCGAGCACGAATTCAAATCCGAGTTTCTTCAATTCCTCTATGACCGGCGCGGATTTATATGTCAGCCAGACTTGAATCAACGCTTTGTCATCACGTACGAACCCTGCTTCATCAGCTCCAGCTTGCGCCTTCTTATTCTTGACGCGTTCAATCAAAGCAGCGATGGACGAATGCAGCTTGACCGGAGCCTGATTGTTATCTTGACCAGCTATTGTAAAATTATTTGAGCGTCCGCGATTTCCATTCGCAGAGATACCCACTCCATTTGAGAAATTAGTATTGCCGGGAGTCACGACGCCGGGCGTCAAGAGAGTCAGATTGTCAATCGAGCCATTGTAAGGCACGTTGGTCAACTGACGCGATGTGTAAGAGGCAGAAGTCTGACTCTGCGTCGATTGGATGAGCGGGGCCTCATCGCCGGTTACATTAACTGTGCCGCCGACGCCCTCACGGGTGAGGCCATCAGGCAACTCCACCGGCACTTCTATCCGCCTCG
>CAXTPS010000006.1:62057-171135 GCA_964246305.1 uncultured Pyrinomonadaceae bacterium | reverse complement strand
GTTGATCTGAGCCGCAGTGATAGCATGTAAGTTTGACCATACAAGAGAGTTTATCATCTCTCACTTGTTTGAGCCACTACCAAAAATCGCTGCGGCAGAGCGTCTGGTTTTTGCCGAAACGATTTGCCGGAATCTCACATATGCCAGTAGAGCTTGATTAACCTCATACTGGAGAGAAAAAATGAGAATCGAAAAAATCGTGACGCTTGTTATGGCCTTGCTGATGCTGGCGTTTTCCGTCCAAGCACAAAACTATTCAGTCTCAGAGACCAGAATTTTCAGGCCGCAAGGCAAGAAAATATTGCTGTTGAAAAAAAGCGGAGCCGACCCGCGAAAAATCATCCTGTTTCAAACCATGCTCCGCGTGAACACGGATGGCGCGGCGACTTCGTATCATCCCTTCGACCCGCTCGGACGCGTCAAAGCTTTGAACAACGTCTGCAACGCAATCGCTGTCAGAAGAAGCGGTTCCAGCGCGAACCTTTGTCTCAATCGCGCAACTTTTAGCGAAGCTATCCGCGTGTTTGAGAGATTCCGTGACAACGATTGGACAGTTCCGGCAGGCTTCAGAATCACATGGGAAAATGTTTTGCCCGCGCGGATTGAAAACGGGAGAAAGATTCCATGTGTTTTTCAATCGGGCGAATTCAAAGGCTATTTCGGCTCGCTGACTGCGCTCACAAACGGTCTGCCTCCGGTCGAACGCGGCGAATGCGAAGGAGACAATCAGATAAATTCTCTGAAGATTCCGGCGTTGGTGCTGGTCGGCGGCTCAAATCCCGTCAAAGATTTCGGGGCGCGCGTCGGAGATTTACTCGTCGCTTATAATCCCGCGACCAATCTCTTCAGCTCTGCTGTGATCGGCGACACAGGCCCCGCTGATAATTTAGGAGAAGGCTCGGTCGCCCTGAATATGTTCTTGCGCGGGACGACTACGCTGCCCACAAAAAAGAGCGACACGTTCGCCCTCAACATCGAACGGCAGGGCGTTTTAATAGCCATCATCCCCGGCTCCAACTCATTCCAGCATAGCACTCCATTCAGTAGAGAAAATATCGAAAGCAGAGTAAAAAGCTGGCAGAGCGAGGCCGGATTCGACACGCCGGAGAAATTTATCGAGATGATGAAATCGTTTCAAACGAATCTGCGATGATAACCGATAGCCAGAATCAGAAGACGCAGATAAAAGCGGGGCGCAATTTCGCGCCCCGCTCAGCTCCCGGTCGTTAAACTTTCCCCGGCTTCGCTGGATGAAATCGCTCGACGTATGCGCGATAAGCCGCGACTTCACTTGCGGCTCTCTCTTCGCTCCAGCCGAGATGCATGCGTGCAATTTGTGCGGCGGCTTCGACGGCGTTGAGTCCGGCGGAAGAGTTTAATCCAACCATCGTGCGCCGCATAAGGCAGTCGGATAATGTCCCTGCCATTTCATCACGGAATGCGAGCATGATCTCCGCGCCAATCGCGCCGGTCTCGTCGTCGAAAATTTGCGTGAGCGTAGCATTTTCTTCACAAAGCTTCAAGACAGACGCAGCGCGCGTTCCGTAAATTCGCAAGAGCCTTTCCAACAGGCTTTCGGGAATCTCTTTGTAGCTCTCTTTGAGCTTCGCGCGAAAAGCGTTGAAGTCTTTTGTTGTGGCTCCCGGCAGCATCTGTTCCGCCGTTGTGCAGGACACGGCTTCCCGGCCCAGTTTTGCGAGCAGAAGGTCTACGGCCTGCTCCGCCAGATTGCGATAGGTAGTCAGCTTGCCGCCGACGATGGAGAGGAAGTTATTAAGACCGGGCGCGTGGTCGTGTATGAAATGTCTGCGCGTGATGCCGCTCTCCGCACGCTTATGGACGAAGGGGAGCGGGCGCACGCCTGCGTAAGTGTAGAGCACGGAGCTGCGCGCGAGTTGCGCAGTAGGGATGACGCGTTTCGTCTCGCGCAGTAGATAATTTATCTCATCCTCGCATGCTTCGACGCGATCCAGCTCGCCTTCGTAGCGCGTGTCCGTCGTTCCGATGAGATATTTTTCATTCCACGGAATAATAAAGAACGGTCGCCCGTCCTCCGCCGCTTCGACATAGAGCGCATCATTTGGCGCGCCCGTGAATTCATCTACGATGAGATGGCTGCCTTTAGTCCCGCCGAGCAGCGGCTCTGATGAATAATTCGCGCCGGTCAAGACTCTGTCCACCCATGGCCCCGCGACATTGAGCGTGATTGAAGCGCGCGCATGATGAACGCCGCCGTTGCACAAATCTGTAAACTCGACGCCGCGCACGGCTTCATTCTCGACAATCAATCGCTCGACGCGCGCGTTGGTCAAGATCATCGCGCCATGCTCGCGTGCCGAGAGCGCGTTTTCGACGACCAGACGTTCTGCGAATTCGACCTGTGCGTCGTAGTAACGGGCTGCGCCGCGCAAGCCAGCGGGATTGAGACCGGGCGCGCGTCGCAGAGTTTCCGCGCGGGAGAGCATTCGATGGCGCGCGAGCGACTTGTCGAACGAGAGCAGGTCGTAAAGAATCATTCCCGCGCGAATCAAAAGCTTGCCGCGCCTGCCGCCTTTGTAAATCGGTATCAGCATCGGCAATGGCCTGACCAGATGCGGCGCGAGACGCAAGAGCCGCTCGCGCTCGCGCAGGGATTCTCTGACCAGCCCCAGCTCGCCGTGTTCCAGATAACGCAAGCCTCCATGAATCAAACGTGATGACCAGCCAGAAGTCCCGCTACAGAGATCGCCCATGTCGAGCAGCAACACCTTCAGGCCACGCATCGCAGCATCACGCGCGATGCCCGCGCCGTTGATGCCCGCCCCGATAATTATCGCGTCAAACTGTTTTCCTTCAATCTCTCTCATCTTTAAAAAGAAGGTCTTTGTACTTTGGCCTTTGTCCATCTTGCTCAAGTTGACTTTTGAAACTCAAGCTTGAGTCGCGTGCAAAGACCAAAGTACAAAGACCAAAGACCCAGCTTTTACCTCGCCCAGTCCTTAGCGCGCTCGACTGCTTTGAGCCAGCGGCGATGCAGACGCTCTCTTTCGTCTGGACTGATGCGCGGCTCGTAGCGTCTCTCTATCTTCCAACGCGCCGCAAGCTCGTCGCGGCTCTGCCAGAAGCCGACGGCGAGACCCGCCAGATATGCCGCGCCGAGGGATGTCGTCTCTGTGATGAGCGGCACGACAATCGGCACGCCGAGGATGTCCGCCTGAAACTGCATCAGGAAATTATTGCTGACCGCGCCTCCGTCCACGCGAATTTCTTTCAGAGAAATCCCCGCGTCACGCTCCATCGCTTCGACCACATCGCGCGTCTGGTAGCAGATACTCTCAAGCGTCGCGCGTGCGATGTGCGCGCGTGTCGTGCCGCGCGTGATTCCTTGCAGCGAGCCGCGCGCGTAGGCGTCCCAGTGCGGCGCGCCGAGTCCGGCCAGAGCCGGAACGAAATAGACTCCATCATTCGAGGCAATTGATTGAGCTAAACTTTCAGTCTCGGCTGCGTCCGCGATAATCCCAAGACCGTCGCGCAGCCATTGCACCGCCGCGCCCGTGATAAAAATCGCCCCCTCTAAAGCGTACTCGACCGGCTCATCCCTGATGCCCCAGGCGATAGTCGTCAAGAGTCCGGCTTTGCTCTCGACGGGATGCTGCCCTGTGTTCATCAAGAGGAATGAGCCTGTGCCGTAAGTGTTCTTCGCTAAGCCCGCGCCGTAACAGGCCTGCCCGAAAAGCGCGGCCTGCTGGTCGCCCGCGATGCCCGCGACGGGAATCTCTTCGCCGAAGAAGACGGATGCGTCCGTCGCTCCATAAACTTCGGAAGATGGTTTGACCGTGGGCAGCATTGACGCCGGAATATCGAATACACGCAATAGCTCCTCATCCCAACACAGCTCGCGTATGTTGTACATCAAAGTGCGCGAAGCGTTTGAGTAATCCGTGACGTGTACGCGTCCTCCGGTCAATTTCCAGACGAGCCACGCGTCTATCGTTCCGAATGCCAGTTCGCCACGCTCTGCGCGTTCGCGCAAATGCGTCGAATGATCCAGGAGCCATTTCAACTTCGTCGCGGAGAAGTAAGGGTCAACGACTAAGCCCGTCTTGTGTCGAATGACGGATTCAAGCCCTCCGGCTTTCAACTCATCGCAAATGGCAGCCGTCCGCCTGTCCTGCCACACGATGGTATTAGCGACAGGCGCGCCGGTCTCTCTGTCCCACACCACGACTGTCTCGCGCTGATTGGTGATGCCGATGGCTTTCAGCTCGCGCACACTCACGCGCGCTTTTTCCAGAGCCTCCGCGACGAGCTTGATACTGACGCTCCAAATCTCTTCCGCATCATGCTCGACCCATCCCGGCTGCGGGTAGTATTGCGTGAATTCGGAGTAAGCCTGCCCGCGTATCAAACCTTCATGGTCGAAGACGATGACCTTCGTCCCGGTCGTGCCCTGATCTATCGCAAGTATGTAGCCATCAATCACTTCAATTGCTCCATCAGAATGTGAGCGGCTGTTAACTGAATAAAGAAAGTTTCCCGCAAAGGCGCAAAGACGCAAAGGAAGCGCGCAAAGGTGCTTGAATGCTGCTTGATTCTTGAATGCTTTTCTTTGCGCCTTTGCGCGAGAATATCCTGTTAACTGATAAGCTTGAAACCCGGATTGCTCTTGCGTCGCCAGATAAACCCGTCGAGCACGTAATGCGTCAACTGCGGCAGCGCGAGAAGTGGAACGAGTATCAGCTTAAACTTTTGTACATCCCACGCGCCGCCGAAGAGCCACGCGCGTTCGTGCCACATCCCGCGATGCCAGAACAACTCTTCGACGTAAGCCAGCAGCCACAGCGTCAATAAAAATCCGATTAGATTATATGAAAGAAAGCGATACGTGCGGCTGCTCGTCTCAGCCCGCCGCGTGCGCGCGTAAAAGTAGACCAGCGCGAAGTACGGGACGCCGTGAATAATCACATTCGTTACAGTGAAAGCGTAATCGGAATTGTAAGCGACGATGCCAACGTACCAGCAGACCGCAGTCGTCACTACCACTATGTCTTTGCCCGGATTGACCAAGCCCCTGACGAACCTGCGATACAGCGAATGCGCTGCATAAAGCGCGAGCGCGAGCCAGTAAAACGGCTGGACGATTTGAACTGCGATGTGCGGCAGCGCGGCGAAATCGTTCGGCAGAAACCACCAGAACGCACGCGGCAGATTCGCGTGCCAGTAGAGAAGCGGATAAACGGTCGCCAGATAAATCGCCGCGCCGTCAATCCAGCGTCCTGCTCTATCGTGCTCGCCACGGCGAGCGCGATAGAGCGCGACCCATCCGTACTGCTGCCGCACGAAATGAAAGACCGCGAGGTAAGCCAGCACGCGCCAGAACAACATATCGCTCTCGGAATAGAGCGCGACCCCGACCACATATCCGAGCGTGGGCACGAGCGCATACAGCCACGGCTTGCGCTTCAACTCATCTTTATCGAAGTAGACGCGAAACGCAGTCGCATACACATGCGCGACATCTATCAAAAGCACAGCCGGAACCCAGGCCCAATCCGGCGAATCTCCTTCGAGCACGCCCGCCCGCGCCCCAATCCACAACAGCAGCAGCGACACCAACGCGCTGCCCAGAAAGACAGACAAATCAACTCGCGCGTTGAAGAGCCAGTACCTGCGCGACACGAGCGACGCATCAGAGCCTTGAGGAATGCTCAAAGCTTTCTCTTCAATTGCCGGATAAGCTTGTAATCTCTCGCTGCTCATATAAAGAGATTCAAACAGGGATAGACAGGATATAAAAATTCAAATTTCAAATTTGAGATTTCAGATTGGAAATCTCAAAACTCAAAACTATTATTTGCCAATCCCAATCTGCTTTTTGCCAATCTCAAATCTCAAATCTGCTATCTCAAATTCTTGTCCTGTTTATCCTGTCCATCCCGGTTAAATTTTTCTTTCCGCCAACACTTCATCGGCGGCTCTCAATCCATGATAAAAGGCTTCCTCGAAAAGCGGAACGCCGCTCAGGTCTGTGTGTGCGAAGTGAATCGAGCGAAAAGGCTTTTGTGCTTCAGCTCGTGCGCCGCCCCACATAAAGCCGGGTCGCGGGCGAATCATCGCGTGCCCCCAGCGCATCACATCGAGCCTTTCTGTCAGCGTGCGAATCTCCGCGTGCGCGCGTCCGAGGTCGGTCAAAGCCACGTCAGCCCAGCCGCGCCAGTCCGTGCCCAGCAATCTCTCTCTGGCCGCGCGCGGGTCTGAATCGCAGAGCGGGTAATAATAAGTGAACACGGTCGGTCCCCGATCAAGCCCGCGCTGGTGCGTGGCGACGACATAGCCCAGCGACTGGCTCTCATAAAGCACGTTATCCCACGCCAGCGGAAACCCTTTGCTCTGCGGCCTCTCTTTCAAAAAGAGATTCGCAACCATCCACGCGCCGTACTGAAACTCCGCGACATGCTGCGGCGGCTTCTCACGATAATCTCGAATCAGATAACGCGTCAGAAAGTGCGGCGCGGCAAAGATAATTTTGTCCGCGTGTATGCCCGAAGCATTGTTAGCATCACTGTCAACCAACACGACATCAACGCCGCTCCTGCCATTCGCTTCAGTCGGAATAAGCTCAGCGACCGCGTGCCCCAGTCTCACTTTCGCGCTTGCTTTGTCGTAAAGATAGTTGACCAGATGCCCGTTGCCTTCAGGCCACGTCATCAGAGGCTGCGATTCGTCGCCGGGCTTAGTGACGCGCGAAGAGAAATAAAAGAGTCCCGCCCACGCGCTCGTCTGTTCAAGAGTCATGCCGTAATCATCCCGGCACGCGTAATCAACCAGCCAGCGAAGTCTTGGAGAATTGAAGCCGCGCTCGTTCATCCACCCCGCCATCGAGAGACGATCAAGCGCAGTCACTTCCGCGTCGTCCGTGCCTGCCGCTACCGGAATCGTAAACGCGCGCCTACCTTTCGCATCCTTCCACGCTATCCAACGCCCGACCTCTTGATTGAACGCTTCAAGCTGCCTCTCGTCCTCCGGCCTCGCGCCCGCGTGCAGGTAAAGCCCTTCGTACCAGCGTCCCTTATAAAAAACTCTCTCCTCCGGGTCACGACACAAAAACTGCTCTCCGACCACAGGCTCGCCGTCCTTATCAAATCCTTCGAGCATCCCCATCTCTTCGATCAACTCTGTGAGCGCGGGATTGTCTTTCGTCGGAGCGGGCACGTAATGCGCGCCCCATGGATAAGAGACAAGCTGTGACGAGCCGCTTCGAGCAGTCCCGCCGGGCACGGGTTCTAATTCGATGAGCACGAAATCTTCAAAGCCTGCTTTCAAAAGTTTCCATGCAGACGAAAGCCCCGCCCGGCCGCCCCCCCCGATCACCACGCCCGCGCGCTCCCACTTATCAGCAGGCACTTCGACCTTCAACCCGTCGCGCAGCCGGTGACCCAATACATCCGACGCTCCCACAATCTCACCCGCAGGCATCTCGACGGACGCGCTCGACCGACACGCCGCCATCGCCACCGGCGCGCCCAGAAAAGCCGCGAGTATCTCTCGTCTGGTGAATGTGCCCATAAGAAGATTCAAACGGGGATGAACAGGATATACGATAGCAAATTTGAGACGGCGAATTTGCTATAGCAGATTTCAAATCTCAAAACTATTATTTGCAAATCTCAATCCGGTGTTTGTAAATCTCAATCTACTTTTTGTAAATCTCAAATCTCAAATCTGCTATCTCAAATGCTTATTCTATCGTCTATCACTCGTACTTCCTCCACTCGCCTTCGTAATAACGAACCAGCGTTTGATTGTCGAGGCGATTGATTTCGACCGGCACGGGCGCGAGGTCTGCGGGCAGGACGAATAGAGAGGCCATCGCCTGATCGTCCAGAAAGCGTAGGCTCAGGTTCGCGGGCGCGCGTGTCGGCGCGTCGAACGGCGCGAGGCGCGCTAGCGCGTAACCCCAGATGCCGAACGAAGGGACGGATGTTTGATACGGCTTGACTTGAAAGCCCGCCGCCTCAATCGTGCGGATGATGCACCAGAATGAGGTGCGCGCGAAAAGCGGCGACGTGCATTGAATCGTCACGGCGGCATCGGGCGTCAGCCGCTCTTTGAGCAAGCGATAGAAGCGTGTCGTGTAGAGCTTGCCGAGCGCGAAGTTGTTAGGGTCTGGAAAATCAACTATCGCCGCATCGAACGGCGCGACGCTCTCTTCGAGCCAGATCATCGCGTCGCTGTTGATGACATGAACGCGCGGGTCGTCGAATGAGTGCCTGTTCAATTCTGCGAGCGGCGGAAACCTACGCGAGAGCTGCGTCATGTTCGGGTCTAAGTCAACGAGCGTGACGGATTCGACCGATGTGTATTTCAGAATCTCGCGCAGGGCTAAACCGTCGCCGCCGCCGAGCACGAGCACGCGGCGCGGCTGCCCACCCACGGCCATCATCGCCGGATGCACGAGGGCTTCGTGATAACGATATTCGTCGGTCGAGCTGAATTGTAAGTTGCCGTTCAGGAAAAGCTGAAAGCCCGCGCGCCCGCGCGTGATGACGATGCGCTGGTAGGGCGTCGTCTTGGCGTAAATGATGTCGTCCGCGAACAACTGGTCTTCGGCCATCGTGGTCAGCGACTCAGACTTGATGACGCCGATCAGCAGCAACGCGAGCACGATGATCGCCCTCGCGCGAAGACCCGATACGCTGCCTTTTATCAAAGGACGCATCAGCCACGTGCCCCACAAACCAACCGCCGCGTTGAGCATGCCGAAAACGAGAGAGGTTCTGACGAGGCCGAGTCGCGGCACGAGCAGAATGGGGAAGAGAAGCGAGGCGACGAGCGCGCCTATGTAATCAAAGGCGAGGACGCGAGAGACAAGCTCTTTGAAATCCAGATTGTCTTTCAGAATCCGCATCAATAGCGGAATCTCAAGCCCGACCAGTACGCCGATGGCGAAGACTATGAAATAGAGTACGACGTAAAAATAGCTGACGTGCGCGAAGCTCAAAAAAAGGAGCGGCGCGCTTGTGCCGCCGGTGACGGCGACCGCCAGCTCGACCTCTACGAAGCGGCGCGCGAGGGCTTTATCAATAAAACGCGAGAGCCATGAGCCGACGCCCATGGCGAAAAGGTAGATTCCGATGATCAGAGAGAACTGCGTGATCGAATCGCCGAGCACGTAGCTGGCGAGCGTGCCTGCCAGAAGCTCATACACCAGCCCGCACGTGGCGATGACCAGTACGTTAAGGAAAAGCAGCGGAGTCCGATTCATTTATGAACCTTGAATCGCTGCGGCCACAATCATCGCAATCCCTATAATCACCGCGCCGATGACGATTGCCAGCGCGATGTTCTGGTCTTCCTCAATCTCTTTGCGGACGGAGAACGGCGAAGCCTTGACGATAATGATGAACGCCAGCGCAAAGATGATGATTCCCAGAAGCACGAAGACGAGCGTCGAGAGCAGCACCGACTTCAGATTTTCCAGCGGGACCACCAACGCCGCCACATTCGTCAACGCCGCCCGCATTGCCATTGATTCAATGAGCATCACTTTCCTCCATGAAAGCCAGAGTGCCAGAAACCAAACGACCTGTAGCCGTTCTGTCGCGCGTCGGGCGGCAGCTGATTCCGTCCCGCAGTCCCGAACTCCCAACCGAACAGAGCCGCTGTCCCGTAAAACAGGATCACAAAGACGCCGAACGCCAGATAGAGTTTCTTGAACATTTCATCCCACCGATATAGGTTTTTTGTTCTTTGGTCTTTGCACGTGACTCAAACTTGAGTTTCAAAACTCAACTTGAGCCAGACATCAATGAACAAAGCCCAAAGTCCAAAGACCAATGCTTTAATCAGAATCCGAATCTGAATCATCTGAGCCTGAGCTGCTGTTGCCGAACATGCTTTCAGACCAGCGGCGCGATTCAAAGATGATGTGCCAGATCATCACGAAGATTGGAACAAGCGAAAGCGCTAGCAGCGCGAGTATGAAATTGACGCCGCGCGTCGTGCCCTGCTCAATCGTGATGGTGACGGGCACAGGCTGTTGCCACTTTTCCCACTGTGCTTCGAGCCGCAAGGTATATTTGCCTGCGGGCAGAGCCGAGAGCGTGTCGTCGGCAGAGTTGCCGCCCTCGCTCCAACTCTCTCCGTCTTCGACCCCGTGATAATACTCAATCGAGAGCGGGAAGCTTTGAACCAATCCGGTGTCGTCGTTGATGATATCGCCTTCGACGTAAAACCATGTGTTATCAATCGCCGTGGACTGTGCCGTGATCTTGATGTTGCGACGTCCCTGCAATTCAAACTGATCGCTAAAGACGATCTGCGTGCCGTCAGCGTTCACGAGCGGCGGAAACTCGTAACTGTTGGACATCACGCGTTGACCGCTGCTCGTGAGGATGGTCATCACAATGCCGAGCGCGAAGAGAACGGGCAGGAGTATGAACCAGTATTTGTAAACTGCTTTGTGCAGGAAAGGCTGGTTCGGCGCGACGTTCGACGGGCGCGGAAGATTGCCCGCGCCGAAAGCTTTTTCGACCTCTTTGACTGGAACGTATGTGCCGAGAGACCAGTTGATCTCGCCCGTCTGTATGAACTGCGGCTGTTGCTGCGTGCCGCCGGTTCTGACGTTCAGCGTCGAAACTTCTTTCGAGAGCATCAGCGGCGGCGCGACGTAATCCACCGCGCGCACTGCTTCACCGACCTCGACCTTCCAGTAAAACTCGCCCGCGACATATTCGACGCGCGCGGGTGCGTCCTGAAAAATCTTGAACTTCTTGCCGCGAAATTCGATGGACTTGACATCTTCGATGACCTCGCCCGGCGGCACTGCTTCGACGAAATTCCAGTGGTCGTCGCTGTCCACCAGCCAGCGAA
This sequence comes from uncultured Pyrinomonadaceae bacterium, assembly GCA_964246305.1. Classification (GTDB taxonomy): domain Bacteria; phylum Acidobacteriota; class Blastocatellia; order Pyrinomonadales; family Pyrinomonadaceae; genus JACMLC01. Next base: position 160,284 of record CAXTPS010000006.1, on the reverse strand, counting down.
ATCCGACCTGCGGATGATAGAGCAGGTATTCAGTCCAGAAGTAGTTCGTGCCTTCGACCAACACGCTGCGCGCGACAAAGCCGATAATGGTGAGTTGTTGCCCGCCTTCAAAAACGCCGGTCGAGCCGATTGGAATCAGAGGCTCGAACTGCCCGCGCTGAAGCGTCTTGAGAAATTTGAGCTGACCCTGATTGACATCCAGCAGCGAGCTGCAATTCGGACAGGTGACGCGCTCCGTTTTGTCCGGCGCGCGAAGCTCCAAACCGCCGCCGCAACGCGGACAATTGAGATGTGAAGCCGTGACACGACGCGCTTCGCGCTCGCGCTCTTTTCCAGTCGCAGTGATGCCAAGCTGCGCGAGCGTGACCTCCTGCCCCAGATAAAAGAGCGGCGGGTTCTCGCTGTAATCGAGCGTCGCAAAGACGCCGCCCGCGCCCGACAGGTCTGCGTAAAAATTTGTGTCGCCGGGCGTGAGCCTGTATGGAATCTCGCCTTTGGCTCCGAGCGCGCGGGCGCGTCCCGTCTCCGCGACGACGAGCGGAACCGCGCCCGGCACGCCTCTCACCTGTAATCCCGGAGTGAGCCTGCCGAACATCGGAACCTCTGCGGCGTTATCGAGCGGCTGGCGAAAGGTCATGTAAAATCTCCCCTGCGCTTCCGCGAGCCAGCCGAGCCATCCGTTCTGAAACGTCGCGTACCACTCGTCCCACACGCCGCCCATCTCGTGCCCGAGCTGCGCCCGCCCAGTCAGCTCGAACGGCACGCCCTGATAACTTCCGCGCAGACCGACTTCGAGCGGCGAGTTCGTCTCGGCTATTTCCGCGACCTTGCCCAAATCTTCAAAGGCGCGGTCTGTGCGCGCGACGATTGAGCGGCAGTATTCGCAGACGATGACGATGGATGCGCCCGATTTGAAAGCGACCGGCGCGCCGCACGCCGGGCAGTTGCCCTCAAGCGTAGCCATTACAGTTCGCCTCCCGTGAGAGAAGGTGAAAGCAGCTCCGCTTTTGAAGACGATTCATGCTCAATAGCTAACTTATGCTCAGTAGCTGGCTCAGCATCAACCGCCGGCTCATGCTCGATAGCATGCTTTTCATCAACGACGCGATGATGAACGCGCACGCGCACTTTTTCCGCGCCGAGCATCAACGCCAGCCGCTCAGCCCAGGGCCAAGCGGGACGCTCGCGGCAGCAGTAGAGATTTATCGTCGCGGTTTGAAACTCTGGATAGGTATGGCACGCCAGATGTGATTCGGTCAGGAGCGCGAGACCCGTGACGCCGCCCGGCGGCGGAAACCTGTGCCACATCTGCTCGCCCACGACCTGCAAATTCAGCTCGCTGATGATGCGGTCAAACAGGCCGCGCAAAGCCTCTACCTCGCACAGGGTTTCAGCCCTGCACCCCGACGCGTCCACCAGCCATTCTGTGCCGACGATCATAAGAGAGCGTTTGAAAATAGAAATGTGTAAACGTAGCACACCCGAACTTTACTGCCGCGCAGAATAGGATAAAGAAATTGAATTTGCAATATTTTTGAGCAGACAAAAAGAAGTGCTTTGTGCTTTGTTCTTTGATTGTGTGACTTATCTTGAATTTCAGCATTCAAGCTTGAGTCGCGTGCAAAGAATGAAGCACAAAGCACAAAGAACAAAATCCAAAGTTAAAAAAACTCGGGAGAGAAGAGAACCGAACTGCTTCTCCACTCTCCCGAGTTTTTGTTGCTGACTGACAGGCGCGAGCTAGTCTTTCAACTTTCTCACGCTTTCTCGCTTTAGAAGATCAAGCGAAGACCGAGGCGGACGCTCCGGTTTGCGCCAGCGTTTGCGCCGGGATTCTGGAACGGCCCGACGATACCGTTTGATGAAGTGCCGAAGGTCACGAACGCAAACTCCGTGAAGGGCGTCGGCACGCCGAAGTTTCTGTGATTCAGCAGATTGGCCGCCTCGACACGAAACTCAAGCTTCGTCCGTTCAGTCAGGTTCGTGGTCTTAAAGACGGCCATGTTGACCTGATAGAAAGGCAAGCCATCGAAGGTATTGCGCCCGACGTTCCCGTACGGCGTCCCGAAGATGTGAGCCGTCGCGGTATCGTTGAAGTCAATTCCGCCGTTGAAGGCCGTGAAGGTCGCAAAGTCATTGTAGATTAAACGAGACTGTTGCAAAGCCTCAGCCTGCGTCACAATCGTGCCCTGCGAACCGGGACTCAGTGTGTTGTAGATGACGAACTGATTGAGCGCGGGATCAGGACGCCCGTCGCCGAGAATGGCCTGTGCCGAGAGCGCGCTGAAAGCAATCGTGCCAAGCGGCGCGTTCGGGTTGCCGTAGAACGGACGCACCGGCCCGACCGCGCCTGAGAACGCCACGTCAAACGTCGGGTCATATGAGCCGACAACATTTGTCGGCGTGTACGGACGACCCGAACCCATCAGGATAAAGCCCGAAAGCTGATAGCCGCCGAGCAGTTTGCCTTCCCATCCGCGCTGCTCTTTGTACCACGGCAATTCGTAGATGAAGTTGGCATTGAAGCTATGCTTCTGGTGAAAAGCGGAGAGGCCGCGCTCGCCCTTCGTAATGTCGAACGGGTCTTGCGAGTAGGCGACCGTCTGCCCGCCGCCGAGCGAGTTGAAAATCTCCGAAGCGTTATCAAGGGTCTTGCTCCACGTGTAGTTCGCATTCAAGCTCAGCGAATCCGTGAAGCGCGTGTCAAAGCGCGTCTGCAAACCATTGTAAGTCGCGCTCGCTCCGTTCAGACGAAGGCGAGTCGGGCCAAAGTTCGGATCAAGTCGTCCGTTACCGTTCGTGCCCGGACGGCTGTTGAAGTCATTGCCTACGGTCGCGCCGGGAGCGATGATGCCTCCCGTGAAGCGACCGCCGCACGTGGCCGGGTCTGCGCCCGGGAAGACGCCCGGATCGCACCCGGCGCGTGCCAGAAAGCGCAGGTCTGGATTGGCATTGACGCTCTGGAACTGGCCGACGATGCGCGAGCCGACATAACGCGCCTCGAACACAGTGTTCTTCCAAATCTCCTGCTGGAAGCCGAAGTTGTAAGACATCGTGTACGGATTGCGGAAGTCAGCCGCCACGCGCGTCTGGTTGAAGAGGCGCGGGTCGCCGCCGTTGGTTCCCGGCGTGGTGTTGAGTTGAGCGGTCGTCGTCGGCAGGAACGGAATGCCGAGCATCTGTCCGGGAGTGCCCGGATTGTTCTGGCGAATCGTGCCCGTGCCGACAAATGGAGCTGCCGTGACAGTATTGTTGACGATGTTAAAGAACGATGGGTCATAAGCGACGCCGAAGCCGCCGCGAATCACCGTGCGCCCGTTCGTGAAGCGGTCGCCCAGAAATTGCAGGTTCGGCGACCATGCGAAACCGACACGCGGGCCGAAGTTGTTCTTGTCGAGCGGCAGCGTGTTCAGGGTACGCGTCGAAAGCGGGAACGCCTGATTGAAGATAGCGCGTGACGGATCTGCCTCGCGCGCATTCGACTGCTCAATCAAAGCATTGAAGGGCTGCGTCGAAAGCTCATAACGCAGTCCGAGGTTGAGCGTCAGGGTCGGGAGCACGCGCCAGTCGTCCTGAACGAAGAAGAAGTAATCGTCCTGATTGATGTCGCGGCGCGGACTGCCGAGCGCGAAATTGATATCGCGCGGGCGATTGAGCAGCAGGTTCTCGAAAGCAGTTGCCGGTTGCCCTGTGCGCGGCGCGCCCGTCTCGTCGTAGAAAGTGTTGGCGGGAATCGTGCCGCTGCTGCTCGTCCCGCGAAACGTATAAGCTCCGAGGAAGTTCGGCAGGAAGAAATTCTGCGTGCGTTGCTGGCGAATATCCGCGCCAAACTTCAGCGCGTGGTTGCCGATGGTCGCGGAGACCGTGTCCTGCTCTTGAAAGACCACCACTTTGCGGTCTTGCGGGAACACGTTCTGCCCGCCGAAAGCCAGACTGCCGATGTTGCCGAGTATGTCTCGCGCTCCTGAGAATCCGATCTGCGGTCCCGGCAACGTGCCGTTCGGGTCGCCGAAAGCGACGTACAGGTTCGAGTAGTTGAAGCGCGCCTCGTTGACCAGATTGGAAGACAACGTGCGCGTGTAAGAGACGCCGAGATTGTGATTCCGCGAAGGCACGTCGAAGAGCGCGCCCGCCAGCGCACGCCCCGTTCCTATCGGGAAATTGGTCTTGTTGAAAATATAACGCGTGCTCAGAGTGTCCTTGTCCGTCAGGTTGAAATCCTCACGCGTGATGATCTCATTGGCCGTCGAATCGGCCTTCACCAGACGCACAGGCTCTCCCGTGTAGAGGGGACGCAAGGTTCCGCTCGCGTCTCTGACGAACAGGCTCGGTTGCAGAAGGTTCGCCGTCGGAGTATTTCCGGCAGGGTTGCCCGGCCCGAACAGGAAGGCGTCTGGAATGCCGTCGCCGTTCACGTCCGTGACCGGCGGCGCGAGCAGGAATGTGCCCTGTCCCTGAACGAAAGCCGGGCCGCCGCCGACCATTGGCGAAGTCAGTTGAGCCGTCGCGGCGTTCGGGAACAACTGCGCCGCGAGCAGCGCGCTCGGAGCGTCAAAGGTGAACTGGGCTGTGTTGAGTCCGTTGGCAACGGCTTCGCCTCGCGTGTAAGTCCCCTGATAGGTAAAGAAGAAGAAAGCCTTGTTCTTCTTAATCGGGCCGCCGAGCGCGCCGCCGAACTTGTTGACCTTGAACGGGTCGCGCCCGTTGCGATTCGCCAGCCCTGTGAACTGCGAAAAGCCGTTGGCAGAGAGAAATTGAAATCCGCCGGCGTTCACTTTCTGCAAGTTGGTGAGCGCGTCGAGCGCTTGGTTGTTGTGATACTCAAAGACAGTGCCGTGAAACTCGTTGGTTCCGGGCTTGGTGATGGTGTTGATCTGCGCACCGGAATTTCTGCCGAACTCTGCGGAGAAGCTGTTGGTGATGACTTGAAACTCACCGATGGCTTCCGTGTTCGTCAGCGTCAGGCTCGGCCCCGTCACAGAGTTGTCGTTATTATCCTGACCGTCAATCTGGAAGTTGTTCGAGCGTCCACGATTGCCGTTCGCGCTGATGCCTGTGCCGTTGGCAAAGTCCGTATCGCCCGGCGTGACGACGCCCGGCGTCAGGAGAGCCAGATTGTCAATCGAGCCGCCGTTAAAGGGAAGCTGCGTCAGTTGTCGCGGGGTATAGCTCTGCGCCAACTGGCTCTGCGTGCCTTCGATCAGCGGCTGCGAGTCCGTCACGATGACGGTTCCGCCCACTTCTCCGATAGTGAGCTGCACGTCCGCGCTGTTCTCCGTGGCGAGCCGCACAGCGATGTTGTTGATGGCTGCCGGAGCGAAGCCCTGCGCCGTCACTTCAACGCTGTACTGAGCGCCGGGCACAAGATTCGTGACGCGATAATAACCTTCGTCATTAGTCGTCGTCTCACGCGTGATGCCGGTGGCTTTGTTTATGATTTTGACAGCCGCTCCCGCGACCGCCGCCTTGTTCTGGTCGAGCACGACGCCCTGCAAGCTGCCTGTCGTGACCTGCGCCGAAGCGTGCGGCGCGGCCAGCATCAGCATGACGAGCAGAAACGAAGTTCGCACGAGCCAGTTATGGTTGCGAAGCTTACTCATTGAAAAAATCCTCCGTGTGATCTCTGAGCCAACTCAGAGGAGAGTTTGCGCGCGGCGGGGAGAAGCTAAATTCCGATAGTTCGGAAAACTGAATTGCATGCCTCGCGCGGCTGTTACGCATCAGCGCAAGAGCCGTTCCATCACACGCAAACGCGTTCAAGCCGCTGCCGCATCGCAGGGTTGAGACGTTCGAGGCGCGTGCGGCTTGACGAATTTGGATATTTGAAACTCGAATCTTGAAGGGTTCGGATATTGAGGATGAAAAATCTTTTTCGAGCGAGGGTTGCTTTCCGAATTATCGTAAGAGTTTGGTCTTAGGGCTTTGGTCTTTGTTCTTTGTGCTTTGCACGCGACTCAACCTTGAGTTTTATGATTCAAGATAAGTTAGACATCAAAGACCAAAGAACGAAGACCAGCTTTTAAAATAACAATCGCCTGCACAACTGATAATGTCATGCAGGCGATGCGGAGAAGAGTTTCGATGAAAAAAAAGCTCAGGCTCGTTTGCGAAGCTCTTCGACGTTGGGCGCGATGGCCGGATAGTTATAGAGCTGCGCGGCGGGGCTGATGTGATAGCGTTTGATCATGGAATTGAGCGTTGTGACTTTGACATTTAAGAGGCGCGCGGCGCGCATCTGATGGCCGCCCGTCTTCTTCAGCGCGCGTTGAATCAGCTCGATCTCGAAACGGCGCACTTCGTCGTAAAAATCTATCCCGCCGCCCTCATCCATCGCCTGATTATCTCCGAGCGTCTCCACCTCGTTGAGCAGCGCGAGCGCCAAATCCTTTAAGACCTGCGCTCTCTGCGTCAGGTCGCCGGATTCGTTGGCGGCCACGGCCTGCGCGCCGTTGATGAGCGTTCTGTCCTGTTGCTCCCAGACTGTAGTCTCTTCCATATCTTTGCTCCTTTTGAATTATGAGGGCGACTCTTCGGGCCGGAATATAAAGAGCCAGCCACCCGGCCCGAAGAGTTATCAAAAACAAGCGTGAAGCTTGTCTTGTTTGCCAAGCGCTCTATTTTCTTCGGAGGAGAAATGAAGCATATCGGCCATTACATAATAGGCAGTGTGTTGAAAGGAAGGTATATTTTTGTGACGAACGGGCAGGCGTTTGGTGTAACTTGGCCTCGCCGTGTGATGAGTTACGGCGCGGCGTGCGTGATTATTCTTTAAGTCTCGAAGGTTAAGTTTTCTGCGAGCGTTTCCCTCGAAAATCGCATCGAATAAGCTGCGCGTAAAATGTTTGTCGAGCCGCAACGCTTCATCATACGTGCGCGCCGTCCCGTCACGGGATACGGCCTCGTCGTCACAAAAGTTGTCCGCGCTTGCTCGATGAAGCGCATGATATTACGACCTGGTGAAAGGTCAAGCGTCAATTCCTTTGCGTCTCTTTGCGTCTGACACCCCCGCGTCCTTTGGGTTAAAACAGCAACTTGACTGCAAAGAGCGCAAACAAGAACAGGCTTAAAGAGGCGCAAAGGAATTTGATGATGTAGCTGCTACGGCTTGTTCGATGCGAAGGCATGAGGTGAAGTATGTTAGAGAAGGCGGAACAGGTCGAGCAGGATAAACCGCTCTGGCAGCGGCTCTGGGCGCAGCTCTCGCTCATCTGGCTGATCTGGACTTTTATCGGCTTCATCTTTACGAGCCTGATGTATCTCGCCTCACTGCGCTCTTCGGAACCGATGCCGTGGTCTGAAGGAGCCTTCTCTCAATTCTCTTACTGTTATCTCTGGGCGTTGGCGACGCCGCTCGTGATCTGGCTCTCGCACCGTTTTCACATCGAGAAATATAACTGGAAAAAGAACCTGCTGGTGCATATCTTTTTCAGCCTGCTGCTCATCTTCTGTATCTCAAGCCTGCATCAGACGCTCCTCTATTTTCATTTCGGTCGTCCGCTCGGTTATCCCTACAAATTTTCAAACGCCATGCGCAATCTCTTCAATAATGGGAGCGAAGAGTTTGCGACGTATGGCCTCATCATTTTAATCTTCCACTCCTTCCGCTACTACAACCGTTATCGCGAGGGCGAGGTGAAATCTTCGCAGCTCGAATCAATGCTCGCGCAGGCTCAGCTGCAATCGCTCAAGATGCAACTGCACCCGCACTTTCTCTTTAACACTTTGCATTCTATCTCCGCGCTCCTGCACACGGATGTCGAAGCGGCGCGAAGAATGATCGTGCGGCTCGGAGATTTTCTGCGCCTCACGCTTGAGAACGCGGGCACGCAGGAGGTCTCGCTTCAGCAGGAGATGGAATTCCTCAAGGGCTATCTCGAAATCGAGAGCGTGCGCTTTCAGGATCGCCTCACCGTTCGCATGGATGTCGAGCCGCAGGCTCTTGACATCAGAGTTCCAAATCTCATTCTGCAACCCATCGTCGAGAACGCGATTCGTCACGGCATCGCCCCGCGCTCGACTCCCGGCCTCATCGAAATCAACGCGCGACGCGAAAATGGCGTGCTTCATATAGAAGTGCGAGACAACGGACCTGGCCTTCCTGTGAATCATAGCTCCATCAAGATGTTCAAAGGAGGGCTTGGACTGGCAAACACGCGTGCGCGTCTAGACCAACTGTACGGCGCAGCGCATCGCTTCGAGCTGGAGAACAATCCGGCAGGCGGATTGACCGTCACCTTAGAAGTTCCTTCAAGAGTCACGAACGGTCACGGCCACATTCTGAAAGCGTCCTGAAGTCGAAGCGCGAAAGCCAACTCCCGCCCATCAGAAAATTCTGATCTCTAAATTGTTGCCACAGAACAAACGCGTGTGGTGTTTAGGCTGATAGATGCTCTAGACCATTTAAAGCGGAAGTGTAATCATAGGAACATCCCGCGTCCGATTCGGAGGAGAGGCGTATGGCGGATGCAATCCGGCTTCGAGCTGTAATCGTTGACGACGAAATGCTCGCGCGTCAGATTATACGCGAGATGCTGGAGCACGACCCGGAGGTCGAGATCGTCGCTGAATGCGTTAACGGTCGCGAAGCCGTCGAAGCCATTCAGACGCACCAGCCTGACCTGCTCTTTCTTGACATACAGATGCCGGAGGTCGCTGGCTTTGAAGTCCTCGAAGCTTTGAAGGGCGAGCAACTCCCGATTGTCGTCTTCGTCACGGCTTACGATCAATATGCCGTGCGCGCCTTCGATGTTCACGCCCTCGATTATCTCTTAAAGCCTTTCGACCGCGAGCGATTCGAGATGGCCGTCTCGCGCGCCAAAGCGCAGATGCGGCGCGAGCGCAACGGCGAGCTGGACAGGCGCATCGTGGCTCTGCTCGAAGCCCTCAAGGCCGAAGCGAAATACGTCGAACGCCTCGTCATCAAAAACGGCGGGCGCGTCTTCTTTCTGGAGACGGGCGAGATCAACTGGGTCGAGGCCGAAGGCAATTACGTGCGGCTGCACACGGATAAAAAAGCGCATCTCCTGAGAGAGACCATCAGCAGTCTGGAAGAACAGCTTGACCCGAAAAAATTTCTGCGCGTGCATCGCTCGACGATAGTCAGAATAGACAGCATACGCGAGCTGCAACCGTGGTTTCACGGCGAGTACCACATCATCCTGCACAACGGCACCAAGCTCACACTCTCGCGCAACTACCGCGAACAGCTTCAATCCGTGCTCGGCAAAAATTTATAAGCTAAAGACAAATAAGTTTTCCTTTGCGTCTTTGCGGGAAATTTACGTCTCCCGCAAAGGCGCTGGTGGCGCAAAGAAGAAATGCTCGCTCTGATTTCTGACCTTATTTGCTGCGCGCTCGATGTAAAAAATAGCGCGAGTGTGGTAATCATTTGAGCGTGAAAAAACTCAGGCTGGTGATTGGCGCGAGCGTGCGCGAGCAGGTGCGCTGGGCCGGGCAGCACCTCTACACTTTGCTGATTCTGTCGCCGCTCGTCTTCGGCATCTCGTATGCGACCGTGTCGCGGCTGGCTGAGGAAGCCCCCGCGTGGCAGCCCTCCTTTCGGCTCAGCCTGCTCATGTGCGCCGGTTTCATCTACAGTCTCATCGGCCTCAGCCTGACGCGTACGAGCACGGAGATTTATCACCTGCGTCTGCCGGAATCCGTGCTGGATGCGCTGCCCGTCCCGCTTTCGACTCAACTCCACGCGGCATGCTCAAAAAGAATCGCTCGCGCGGCTCTCTTCGGCTTATTGATTTTGATAGTGCGCTCTCTGGCAGGCGCGGGCAGGTTACTGGATGCAACAGCCCTGCCGCCGCTCGTATGCTTGATTCTGATTATCGCGCTGACGGAAATCTTCACGGCTTTGAACTGGATTCATTGGGGACATACTAAAAACAGTCTCGCGGCGATTGGAGCGATGTTGACAGGCATCGTGTCTGCGATGCTCGCGGGGTTGCTGCTCCTGCGTATGTTGAGGCCAGCCGTGTTGCCGTTTGGAATCAATCGTTGGCTCGTCGTGTGCGGCGCGGTGTGGGCGGTCGCGCTTTATTTTTTGACACGCGTGCTGCATGAGCGTTGGCGCGCTTCGGACATAGAATATGCCAAGCGGCTACAGGCGGGTGGCAAGGTCAGCGCGTTCGGCGCACGTTTTTTGACAGAAAGATTTGAGCGCGCCGTCGCCGTGCAACTCGCGCGCGACTTGCAGCTAACTCTACGCGCTTTCTCTTCGGCAGTTTACGTCGCGCTGTTTATATTCGTGCTCCTGCTCGTCGTCTTGATAACGGTGCTGGTCACGGGATGGCTGCCAGCAGTCGCGGGGGAGCCGGGATGGTTCGAGGCGACGTGGCTGCCGTCTGTGATGGCTGCGAAGATTACGTGCGTGCTGGCGAGCGCGTCGTGCTCGATTCTGGTGGCGGTGCTGGTCGCTTATCAGCTTCCGCATTTCTGGCTTGAGCGCGCGACGGGCGCGACGGGCAAACAGATGTGGGAAACAAAGCTCTGGTATGCGCGCCTGCTGAGCTTGCCTTCGCCGCTTATCGTGTGGCTCATCAGCATGGCGACGGGAACAGTGCCGCTCTTTTACGCGCTGCCGCTCCTGGCAGAATGCGTGTGGCTGTGGTGGCTTGTGAGCCTGCTCATAGGCTCGCTCTCTTTTGAAGTGCCAGACCGTCCTGAGCTTGCCATCGTGTTGATGATAAGCTCCGGCGCAGTGTTCGGCCTGTTCGTGACGCTCTTCTGGCCGATAGGCTTGGTGCCGTTTGCGACGAACGTGATACGGGGGCTGACCGAGCGCGGGCACGGGCGCGCGAAATTCTGTTTGATGACGGAGGGCGATTGAGCGAGCTGGTCAGAGTCGAGGCGGTGAAAAAAAGTTACGGCGAGCTGGTCGCAGTTAATGAAGTCAGCCTGTCTGTCGGAGCGGGCGAAGTGTACTCGCTCGTCGGCGCGAACGGCGCGGGCAAGTCAACTCTGATACGCATCATTACCGGCATCACTGCCGCTGATGCTGGCAAAGTCTACATCGGCGGCGAAGACCTCGCGCGCCACGCGCCGACGGTTAAGAGGCGGCTCGGATATTTGCCGGAAGAACTATTTCTTTATAATCGCCTGACCGGCAGAGAGTATCTGCAACTCGTCGCGGGACTCAAAGACGCCGCAACGGATTCGGTCGCCTCGGAGATAGATTTTTTCGAGCTGAGCGCGGTCGCGGATAAATGGGTCGGAAGCTATTCGCTCGGCATGCGGAAGAAGTTGGGACTGGCGGCGGCGATGACGGGCAGCCCCGATGTGCTGGTGCTGGACGAGCCGCTTAATGGTCTAGATGTAGAGATGATGCGGAAGCTCAGGCTTCGCGTCGAAGAGGAGAGCGCGGCTGGTCGCGCCCTGCTCATCTCTTCGCACGTGATGAGCTTTGTCGAGCGCATCTCAGACCGCGTCGGCATCATGCGCGGCGGCGTGCTCGTAGCCGAGGGCGCGCCGCAGGAGTTGCGTGAACGCTCCGCGCTGCACGACGCGCCGTTTGAGGATGTGTTTTTTCATCTGGCGAAATAAATCTGATTGCAATTTTGATTTGAAAGGAAAAGAGAATGACTGAAGAAGAGAAAAAGATTCGTATTATCGTGCAGGATGAGTTGATAGGGATTCTGGGAGACGCGCACGAGCAGTTGGGTGTCAAGAAAGACCCGACCGGCATGGCTCGCAAGGCGCTTGACGGTCTGTCCGCGCTGATTCGCAGCCGTCAGGAAGCTTTGACAGCGGAACATGAGTGAGAGCTTGCTTGAAAATCGAAGTGGAGAAGCTTTATGTCATCAATCATTGATGTCAGCCACACCGTCGAGCACGGGATGATTACTTACAAAGGATTGCCCGCTCCCGTCATCTCGGATTTTCTGAGCCGCGAAGCGTCGCGGAACAGTTACGCCAGCGGGACAGAGTTTCATATCGGGCGCATCGAGATGGTCGCCAACACCGGCACGTATCTCGACTCGCCGTTTCATCGTTACGCGGACGGACGCGACCTCTCGGAGCTTCCGCTCGAATCTTTAGCCGATCTCGAAGGCATCACGATTCGCGTGAGCGATGATGAAAGTAGAGCTATCAGGAAATCCGTCTTCGATGGTTACGAGTTGCGCGGCAAGGCCGTGCTGATTCAGACCGGCTGGTCACGTCGTTGGAGAAGCGAAAGCTATTACGAGTCCCATCCGTTCCTGACTGCGGAAGCCGCGCAAGCTCTGGTTAACGCGGAGGCCGCGCTTGTCGGGATTGATTCGTACAACATAGACGACACGGCAGACGGGCGCAGACCCGCGCACACGTTGTTACTCAAAGCGAACATTCCGATTGTCGAACACCTGTGCAATCTGGAGTCGCTGCCGGAGAGCGGCTACAGATTTTTCGCCGTGCCGGTCAAGGTCAAAGAGTTCGGGACGTTTCCGGTCAGAGCTTTCGCGATTGTTGATTAACTGAAGTTTTAGGGATGAAATAAGCTTTGAACAGAGATGCAAAGCATCGGCTCAGCAGCTTTGCGCGCAGACTGCTGACCGAATGGGAACATCTATCGCTGCCCATCGCAGAGAAGCGCGTGGTCGTCGCGGTCTCCGGCGGCGCGGACTCGACGGCTTTGCTGCTCGCTCTGGATGAGTTGGCGCGTGCGCGTAGGCTTGAGTTGAAATGCATCGTGGCTCATCTCAATCACGGGCTGCGCGGAGAAGAAGGCGAGCGTGATGCGCGTTGTGTGTCAGAGTTAGCTGAGGCGTTGGGTTATGAAATCGCTCACGATGAAGTGAACGTGCGAGAGCTTGCGAAAGAGGCTGTGGATAATTTGGAGCAGGCCGCGCGTCGCGCGCGTTACAAATTTTTGACAGGGGTGGCAATACGCTCTGAAGCCTGTGCGGTGCTGACGGGGCACACGATGGACGATCAGGCGGAGACCGTGCTGCTGCGCTTGATGCGCGGAAGCGGCGCAGAGGGATTGAGCGGCATGTCGCCTGTGCGTGTGCTTGACGGCGAGAAGAACATCCTGCTCGTGAGGCCGCTCTTAAGCTGGGCGCGGCGTGCCGGGACTGTGAAGTATTGTCAGGCGCGTGGCGTGGCCTTTAGTGTGGATGCGATGAACGAGGATGAGAGTTTTGCGCGTGTGCGTGTGCGCAAACAACTTCTGCCGTTGATGCAGACTTTCAACAGGCGCGCGGTCGAGGCTCTGGCTCGAACCTCCGAACTTTTAAGGGCGGATGCAGAAGCTTTGCACGCGGCGGCGCATGAATTATTGAAAGCCGCCAGCGATGAAGACTCTTGCGGCGTCGTTTCACTGCGCGTAAATGTGCTTGTGAGCGCGAGCGATTCAGTCCGCAGGCGCGCCTTAAGGCAGTGGCTCGCGCGTGTGCGCGGCGACTTACGCAGGCTTGAGCTGGTGCATCTCCGGGCAGTTGAAAAACTGATCTACGGCGAGCGCGGCGGACGCATCGCAGAGCTTCCCGGCGGTTGCTGTGTGGAGAGAAAGCGAGGCCATCTGCTCTTTCACGCTGAAAAGGTTGAAAAAGGAGAGTGAAGGCGTCTAAAATCCAGAGAGCGCCGCCGCCGCGTATTTCGGGACAGGCGGTTTTCGATTTCTTCGATGGTTTTTTGAGACGCGGGACGCATATGGCTGATCAGATCGTAGAGATTTACGGCGAGGCGTTAATCGCTGAACGGATAGAGGCGCTCGCGTCTGAAATCTCGAAGGCTTATGAGGGGCGCGAGCTGGCCGTGCTCGGTGTCCTCGAAGACAGCTTCGTCTTTCTGGCAGACCTCCTGCGCGCGATTAAAACTCCAGTCCGCACGGCCTTCCTACGCTACCGCCATCACACGCTCGCTGGAGTTCAAGACCTGAGTTTTAGCACGCAGATGGATTTGACCGGACGCGACGTGCTTCTGGTTGAAGGCGTGCTTGATACGGGCGTGACGCAGGAATATTTGATTAAGCAATTGGAGTCGCGCGGCGCGGGAAGCGTCAAGCTCTGCGTGCTGCTCGACAAGCCTGAGCGCAGGCGAGTCGCGCTCACGCCCGACTGGCGCGCGTTTGAATCGAGCGAGGGATACCTGTTCGGCTACGGTTTAGGCTTTCACGAACGCTGGCGAGAACTGCCTTTTCTGGCGACGCTGCCCGCCGCCAATGTGGAAAAGAGAGCCGAAGCCTGACGATTGTTGAAATGCTTTCGCGCGTTTGCTTAAATAGCGCAACTTGCATGGCCGCCGCAGGCATCTAAGCTGCGGCTTTGCAGGATTAAAACGGACAAGTGCGCTCCGCCGACGCTAAGGCCAAAGGGTTCGGGGAGCGACAAAAGATGTCGGATGGGTTATCATCCTTCATCGGAGGCAAGGAAAAGATTTGAGTTCCACTGCTAGACAAATAATTTTCTGGTTATTCATCGTCGTCGGCGCGCTTTTGCTCTATAAGTTTCTGGCGCATCCGCCCGGCAAAGGCACACAGGATATTGATCAGGTCGCGCTTATTGAGAAAATCGATAACGGCGAGATCAAACAGGCAATCTTCAAACAGCAGGAAGTGGTCGCGACCGATAAAAGCGGCAACGAATTTCGCACGCCGCTGAGCAATGAGCCGAGAAGGAACGAGCTGATGAAGCTCGCATCCGGCGGCGACGGCAAGCCGAAAAAGGTCGAAAAGGTGCAGGAAGAGGCAGCCAGCAGCGGCTTTCTGGTCACAGCCTTGATTACGTGGGCGCCCTTCGTGCTTCTGATAGGCTTCTGGATTTTCATGCTGCGGCAGATGCAGTCGGGCGGCAACAAGGCTCTGAGCTTTGGCAAGTCGCGCGCGAAGCTTCTGAATAACCAGCAGAAGCGCGTCACGTTCAAAGACGTGGCGGGCGTCGAAGAGGCCAAAGAAGAGCTTCAAGAGATTATCGAATTTCTCAAAGAGCCGCAAAAGTTTCAAAAGCTCGGCGGGCGCATTCCGAAAGGCGTCTTGATGATGGGGCCGCCGGGAACCGGCAAGACCCTGCTCGCGCGTGCGATTGCGGGCGAAGCCAACGTGCCGTTCTTCTCCATCTCCGGTTCCGATTTTGTAGAGATGTTCGTCGGCGTCGGCGCGAGCCGCGTGCGCGACCTCTTTGAGCAGGGCAAGAAGAACGCTCCGTGCATTATCTTTATTGATGAGATAGATGCTGTCGGTCGTCATCGCGGCGCGGGCCTCGGCGGCGGACACGACGAGCGCGAACAGACCCTGAATCAACTGCTCGTCGAGATGGACGGCTTCGAGTCGAATGATGGAGTAATTCTCATCGCTTCGACCAACAGGCCGGACGTGCTCGACCCGGCGCTCTTGAGACCCGGACGCTTTGATCGCCGCGTCGTCGTCTCAAGGCCCGACGTGCGTGGACGCGAAGGCATCTTGAAAGTCCACACACGCAAGATTCCGCTCGGCGAAGATGTTGACATCAGCATCATCGCTCGCGGCACGCCCGGCTTTACCGGCGCAGACCTTGCGAATCTGGTCAACGAGGCCGCTCTGAATGCCGCGCGTTATAACAAGAAGCTGGTCGCGATGCCTGACTTTGAGCTGGCGAAGGACAAGGTCTTGATGGGCGCGGAGCGCAAGAGCATGGTTATCTCGAACGAAGAGAAACGCATTACCGCTTATCATGAAGCGGGGCACACGCTCGTCGGCCTGAAAGTCCCGAACGCAGACCCCGTTCATAAGGTGACAATCATTCCGCGCGGCATGGCTCTGGGCGTGACGCAGCAGTTGCCAGAAGGCGACCGTCACAACTATTCGAAAGAATACCTGTTGGGACAGATTGCTATCCTGATGGGCGGGCGCATTGCCGAGGATGTGTTCCTTGACAACATCACGACCGGCGCGAGCAATGATATCGAGCGTGCGACTGAACTCGCGCGTGCGATGGTCTGCGAGTACGGGATGTCAGAGCTGGGGCCGCTCACCTTCGGCAAGAAGGAGGAGCAAATCTTCTTGGGGCGCGAGATAGCCCAGCACAGAGATTTTTCAGAAGACACCGCGATCAAGATAGATCAGGAAGTGAAGCAGATAGTTTCTAGCCAGTATGACCGTGCCAAGCAGATCATCGAAGACAACCGCGACACGATGATTCGTCTCTCGGAGACTCTGCTCGAACGCGAGTCGCTCGACAGCGTGCAGATTCGCCGCATCGTCGCGGGACTCCCGCTCGATGAAGACCAGCCGCCCGCCAGCGGCGATGACGAAAGGCCGCAACTCAAAGAGCCGACCGTCAAACCCTTAAAGCCGATCCTGCCGCCGATTACCGGCAGCAATCCGGCAACGGCGTAAGGGAAGGTAAAAGGCAAAAGGGGAAGGGGCATTCAAGCCTCTTCCCTTTTAGCTTTTTAAAATCATTCCCCGCAAAGGCGCAAAGACGCAAAGGAAGACCACAGAGCCTTGATAGACGGGTGCTCTTTGCGGTCTTCTTCTTTGCGTCTTTGCGCCTTTGCGGGAAACTTTCTTCGCGGCAATAAAAGTCGCATGCATCTGAAAATCGCTATAGAATTGTTTTATGGAATGGAAACTCGCTCGACGCACGCTTGTGATTGGTGAGCGGACGCTGGTGATGGGCGTGCTCAATGTGACGCCCGATAGCTTTAGCGATGGCGGGCAGTTCCTGAACACGGACGAAGCTGTGAGGCGCGCCGAAGAGATGATCGCGGAGGGCGCGGACTTGATCGATGTCGGAGGCGAATCGACGCGTCCGGGCGGCGGCGCGGTCTTGACTGCGGAAGAAGAGATGAGCCGCATCATTCCCGTCATCGAACGGCTGGCGAAGCATTCTCAGGTTCCGATTTCTGTTGATACGACCAAATCGGTCGTGGCACGCGCCGCGCTTGAGGCCGGAGCAGCGATAGTGAATGACATCTCCGCTCTGCGTTTCGATTTTCATGTGGCTGATGAGGTCGCCGCGTCGGGCGCGGGACTCGTCCTGATGCATTCGAGGGGCACGCCCGGCACGCTGCATCGCCTGCCGCCGTCGCCAGACATTTTTAGCGAGCTGCGTGCGAGCCTGCGCCGCAGCCTGAACATGGCGTTGAGATGCGGCGTCAAGCGTGAGGCAATCGCGCTCGACCCCGGCATCGGTTTCGGAAAAACTTTAGAGCAGAACCTTGAATTGATCGCGCGGCTCGACGAGTTCGCAGAAAGTTTTTCGGGCTTTCCGATTCTCGTCGGTACGTCGCGCAAGTCTTTCATCGGACGCATTCTGGATGACGCGCCCACGGATGCGCGGCTGCACGGAACGATGGCGACCGTGACGGCTGCCGTCCTGCGCGGCGCGCACATCGTCCGCGTGCATGACGTGCGTGCGGCGGTCGAAACCGTGCGCGTGGCCGATGCCATAAAGCAAGGCGGAAGGATGAAGGCGGAAGGATGAAAGTAAAAGCCACGTGTGAGAATCCGAGGGATGAAAGGCAAGCTGTTGACATCTTTCTTTTCATCCTTCATCCTTCCGCCTTCATCCTTGCTCTTGACGGAGAAACTATTTGATGGCTCTGCTTCATAAATCATGGCGCGCGGTCGCGCTCGCCTTAACGCTCCTGTGCGTCTCAGGCTTTACAGAATGCTACAAGCCTGTGACGAAGAGCGGTCTGCCCAAACGCATACGCACGATTGCTGTCCCGGCGTTTCAGAACAACGCTCTGCGTTATAAAATCGAGACGCGTTTTACGGACGCTGTGATTAAAGAGATCGTGCGGCGCGGGCACGGCCTGCGCGTGCAGGGCGACCCGGCGGGCGCGGACGCGGTGATTGACGGCGTAATTAAGAGCTTCGCTTTTTCGGGCGTGCTGCTTGATGATCGCGGTCGCGCGCGTATCTTTGAAGTGACGATTACAGCCGCCGTGACGGTGCGCGACCAGACGGAAAATCGCGTGCTTTATGACAATCAGAATTACGTCTTTCGCGGCGAGTTTGAATTCACGAACGACCCGCGCTCCTTCTTTAATGAGGAAGACCCGGCGGTCGAGCGCATGGCGCGCAGCTTTGCCGAATCGGTCGTCTCGACGCTCGTCAACGGCTTCGGAGTGAACGAAGAGAAATGAGCACGCTCACGCGCGAAGATTTGAGACGCGCGCTCAAAGCCGGACGCGTCGAGCCGCTCTACCTGCTCTTCGGCCCGGAAGATTACCTGCGCGACCGTGCGGCGCGTGCCATCAGTGAAGCCGCGCTCGCAGACGCGCCGCTGCGTGAGTTCAACGAGACGAGTTACAGCCTGACGAACACGGACGTGCAGCAGGCCATCGCCGCCGCAGAGCAACTGCCGATGATGGCTGCGCGCCGCGTCGTTCGCATCAGCGATTTCAACAAGCTGCGTGAAGCGGACGAGGACGCGCTCCTGCGCTATCTCTCGCGCCCCGCAGCATCGAGCGTCGTTATCTTCACCTCGGATGATTTGGATAAGCGGCGCAAGCTATCGAAGACTCTGCTAGATGCCTGCGTCGCAGTCGAGTTCGCCGCGCTCGCGGATAGAGAGCTGCTTTCATGGGCTAAAAGCCACCTGCGCGAGTTGAAGGCGGAAACGGATGAAAGGACGCTCGGGCAGATAGTCGCGTTGGTCGGGAGCGATGTGCGTACGCTCTCGAATGAATTGGATAAGCTGGCAACGGCTGCTTTGCCTTCGGGTCGGATCACGATGGAGATGGTTGATGCGCTTGTGGGACGCTCGCGCGAGCTATCGAATTTTGAATTGACGGATCACCTCATCGCGCGCAATCGCAAGCGCGCATTGCAAATCTTGCAGCGTCTGCTTGACGACGGCTCAGAGCCTGTGATGCTCATCGGACTCATCGCCAACAACTATCACCGGCTCTCTCTAGCCAAAGAGCTGATGGCTCGCGGCGCAGCCAAAGAGGAGGTCTTTCGCCTCGTCGCCATGCCTTACAGCAAGCGCGAAGATTTTCTCGCCACCGCACGCCGCACGGAATCCGGCACGCTCACGCGAAGCATCCGCCGCGTCGCCCAAGCAGACGTTGCCATCAAGACTTCGCAGGGCACGCCCCGTCTGCAATTGGAATTACTCATCTGCGAGCTAAGCAGCTAAATAACTGAGGTGTGGAAGGTGGAAGAGAGCAAGAAAGCATGTTGCTGCTCTTCCACTTTACGCTTTATTGGTTGATTGGACTCACAGTAGTATGGCAAGAAGCATAGAAGGTCAAAAGAGCTAGAGATGGAATCAACAAACGAATTAGAGATTTCATTGTCCCACGCTCCTTTCCTGAATCTTGTCTAACAGGCGATTTAATGTGTGTTCATCAAGTATAAGTCTAAAGGAGACGAGAAAAGATAACCGTTCGGGCCATAGGCTCTATAGTTATCAGGATTGGGGTACGTCTCTCCGGTGACATTCGTCACGCCGGTTTGAGTGGCTTGCATGCTTGAGCTTAGGTTTGCTGCCGAATCGCATAAAGAATCATCGCTGGCAACTGCATAAGCAATAAGAACGGCCTGTAAAGGCGTCATGTGACTTTTCACCGCGCCATACTTATTCGGGACTGCCGCGCTGAGTGTACCTATGCGTGCGACTACTTCTTGTGCTGCTAAGCTTCTGGCCGCGCCGGAATATATCTTCGAGGAGATAGGATCAGCTTCTTTGATTTTTGTTAGCTGCCCGATAAACTCGTCGGGCGTTCCGCCTTCGCCGCTGCTCGCGCGAAAATGAACATGACTGCGTCCACGCTGAAAACTCTCTGGCAGTCGAGGATCGTTAAAGCCCCTGAACATTTCCGCCACATATTCTATTTGCTGCGGAGACAGTGTAGCAATGCGCTCAAGAGCGGTCTCGGCGAGAATATCGCTCAATTCATCCGGCGTAAGCTGACGAGCAGTGCCCGCCAGCGCGCGGGCCTCCATTTCCGCCAATCTGTTTTTAACTGATTCGTTGAGCGCAACTCCAGAACGGCTGTACATGAAGTTTGAGAGTGAATCCACAGAAGCTTTGACCGTCAGCGTAGAAGCTCCGGGTACAGCTAGACTAACTTCGTCACCCACGCCGCCGCGAACCCGTGCATAGAAATCCTGCCGGAAATCCTGCTCGCCGCGCACTGTGGGCACGCGCCAAACGCTCCATAATGCAAGCCCTGCGCAACTCAGCAAAAACGCGCCCACGACAAATCTTGTGGGACGCAGTAAGGATAGGAATTTCATAGTGTTTCTCCTTTGAGAGTGGGAGTTAAGAGCAAGGAAATCTGCTGAAATTAAAAATCCAGCTGCTTGATGTTCGGTTCAACCCATGATGTTCGCGCCCTCTGTGACTCTAAAAGGTCTTTGGTGTAGTAAGCAAAAATGATCTTCGCCTCACCGCAAAGCGAGATGACTTGGTTGGCTGTCTCTGATAAAGGAATATCTTTGTCGGCCTGTTCGAGAAAGTGACCGACGCGCCTCAGCCAGAAGAGCGTAATCGTCTCGTGGTAAATGTTCTCCTGAATCCGGTGATGACTGAGAAAGCGAAAGAGGTTTGCGCGCAAACGCTGCAACGCCGCTTGCCCGTCCGAGTCCATCAGGTAACAGAGCGCGACGGTCAGGTGTTCGCGGTGGTGAAATTCACCGGGCGCGAAGACGCACGTCTCAAACTTTCGCACGACCGCCAGAACCTCTTCTGAAGTTTTGTATGCCTCCGGCTCATCCTTCATCATTTGCCTCTCCTTTGACTTTCGCACTCTTTCAAGAGCGAATGCAAAAAGGCGAGGCGGGCTGAAAATAGTTTTCAGCCCGCCTCGCCATTAAATTTGAATTTGAAAAAGCTTACTTCGCCGTCGTCGCTTGATTGACGCGCGCCGTCAAACGAGATTTATGACGCGCGGCTGCGTTGCGATGAAGCACGCCCTTCTGCACTGCTTTGTCAATTTTGGAAATCGTCTCCGGCAGCAATGTGCCCAACTGTTCCGCTTCTCCGCCCGCGAGCGCCGAGCGCAATTTCTTAATCGAAGTGCGCAGGCGTGTGCGGTTGCTGCGGTTTATGTCGCGGCGTTTCTCGTTCTGGCGCACGCGTTTTTCTGCTGATTTATGATTTGGCATCGAACTCTCCGTCAAAAAACTTTATCTAAGCTCTTGTGTATACAGCAGGCTGCGATAGCCGCTTTTTTATGCTGCAAGCACAAGCGACAAAGTATAGGTATCGAACGCTAGTGTGTCAAGGAGACAGCATGCCTTTCTTTTGGCTCTCAGTAGCCGCTTTGGCCTCCCTTGCCAATTTCTCTGCTTTTGCTTGAGAGAGCGCCGAAAGAGCAATAATTTGACGCAAAGGGTCTTGGAAATTACCGGCAGCTTGACGCACTCGCGCCTCATTGTTCACAGCCAGTTTTCTAAAAACGCTGACATCAAAGCCTATATGTCCGTATCCTGTGTCTATCTTGCTGTGATTAGCTGCCAGCACAATTTCATCAAGCACGGACAAGGCCAGTGATTCATTAATTGGTGAAACCGACTTCGCCAATTTACTAAGACTCAGGAGAGTGGGATCAACTTCCCTGTCGGTTGCAACCGAGAGCGCAGGAATATCTGCGGAAGGCTGAGATAACTCGGCGTTGGCGCGTTTAAGTTGCTGTATTGCCTGTTGGAGCAACGCGGCGGCATACGATTCATTTTTACTTTCAACGCATTTATCAAGGATGAGCGGGTAAGCTTGAAGAATTGAGGTTGCCTTATTCAAGCGTTGAGCCAACCTGTCAGCTTCAGTCGACTCGCCCTTCTGCGCGAGCGTCACGGCTTCTTGCAGATTAACTATTTCAAGGAGCTTTATCTTCAACTCTTCATTGGCAAGTTGCGCAATCAGCTTTCGCGCCGCATCGAAATCTCCCTGGTTAATCGCATCGTTGATTATCGACTCATCCGGCTGGTTACGGTCAAGAGCCTGCTGTCTCTGCTTTTCATAATCGTTACGACGCGCTTGCTCTGCGCTGATCTGCGGAAACGTCGCCTCCTGTCCGGGCGGCCTGCTTAATTTTTCCAACTCCAGGAAGGCTCCGGTCATCTCCGGCGCGTACTGCTGTAACGGCAACCACGCTGTCATGAGTATGCTTCTGATGCTCTTCAAAAAGCCCGGATGACTTTGCTCTAAGCTATTTAGACTTTCAATGACATAGCTGACGAGGCTCTCATCACCTCCGGGCCGGGCGCGGCGATTGGTCGTCCGTTGAGGTCTGTGATCGAGCCGGGAAAGATGAGTTGGTTCAGAATAAGATACACTCTGCCAAAAGTCTTATCGATTGAGAGAGGAAATCTCCGCAGCTTCTCTAAGTATTGAACGATCAAATCATCTGCGGCAGCACGGTCTTGCGCGGCTATAGCCTGAATTTCAGGAACAATAGTAATCTGCGTCGGATCAGCTTCAATGGCCTGAACTATGTATCGGACAGCCTCATCCAGCCGACCATCTTTGATTGCTTGATGAGCGAGAACAGCATCCCTAAAATGTTCTTCATACTTGCCGAGCCGCTTAGCTCCCGACTGAAACAATTGATCGGCAAAGTTTTTGTCTCGATTGGCAATGCTGAGCACGCGATTTCGTATCTCGCCTCGGGCGCGGTCAATCTCGGCTGGAAGAATGGGAGCCGAGCCAGCCGGTCTATTACGCAGCTTGATTTGTTCTTCCTCACCGGGAAAGGTCAGCTCATAAGCTTCTGTGAGGAGCTTCTGCGCCCATGTCTTATCAAGCGTCCATGCCGCATCTGCAATTTCCGCTTTTGCGGCGGCTCGCGCCAGAGGCGCATCGAGCCTCGATGCTCTGGTCTCAAGAGATTGAAGCTCAGAAAATACGATGAGCTTTTGAACTTGAGAATCATCTTTGACCTGATCGGCGGATTTTAAGGCTTGGCCTTTATCAGAAGAAGTAAGCAGCAACACGCTGACTGAAATCAGGATCAATCGTTTCATGATCGCGCTCTCTGTAAATGTTGTTTGAGGTTGCGTAAACAATTAGCGCAATCCTTGTCTCGCATCTCATATGGTTGATGATGCGAGACAAGGATTGAACAAGCTGACCAAATCTACTTGCGAGTCATTGTTGGATCGGCGGATGACCGTTGCCGCCTCCGCCTCCTTCCCCGCCTCCGTCTGGAAGACTACAGAAATTTTCTGCCGCCCCTCGCATGTCAGCTCGCTCGACACAACGCCCGCCTCAGGGGGGCATTCCCAATACGTTGAGCCGGCGGAAGAGCCGCAGCTTATTCAAGAGGTGGTTCCGTCTGAATATTGACCCACAAAGTAGATAGTCGCGTAGACGGAAATCGCCGTCGCCGATAACAGTGTCATCGCGATGGCAATGAGGAACAGTCTTTTAACTGATTGCTTGAGAGTTTGCATTGTAGAGGACTCCTGATTTTTAAGTGGTTTGAGGTTTTACCGCTACGGTGCGAGCGAGTGGTAAAGAAGCTTGCAAATAGGCTCATGAGTCAAGCCGATTTCAAGCCTTGAATGTCTTGAGCAACGCAATCATGATAGATACTTCATTTGAAAAGTGTCAACATTTAAATTTCATTTGTTGTTCTCATCCTGAAGGCCAGCGTTGACACTCGCGCGCACGCTGTAGTAGCGTCGCCCTTGTGCAAGCGTTGAACGAAACTTTGCCAACCCCTCATCCGCCCGTGCGCCGTGCGGCGCGGTATTTTCACAC
Organism: uncultured Pyrinomonadaceae bacterium; assembly: GCA_964246305.1. Classification (GTDB taxonomy): domain Bacteria; phylum Acidobacteriota; class Blastocatellia; order Pyrinomonadales; family Pyrinomonadaceae; genus JACMLC01. The sequence goes on along the minus strand of CAXTPS010000006.1, from coordinate 136,660 downwards.
AACACAAGGAGACAGCTTTACCTTTTGAAGAAGATAGAACTTCCGCCCAGAGGCTTAGAGACGCTGTTCGGCGTCCATGACCAGAACATCAAATATCTGGAATCACTGCTTGACGTGCGTATCAATGCGCGCGGACAGGACTTGACGGTTGACGGCGACCCAAAGGATGTCAAGACCGTCGAGCGTATTCTGGAAGATTTCTCGGACCTCTTCACAGAGGGCAAAACTTTTACGGACAAAGAGCTGCGCGAAGCCTTCGCACAGATCGCAGAAGACCGCGCCTATTCACTGCGCGACTACTTCACAAAAGCCCGCTTCAATCCCGCCGGCAAGAAACAGGTCGCCCCGAAATCCGCCACGCAGCGTCGCTACATCGAAGCGATTCAGAGCAGAGATGTCGTCTTCGGCATAGGGGTAGCTGGCACGGGGAAAACTTATTTGGCCGTGGCGATGGCCGTGCAGGCTTTAATGCAGAAGCAGGTTGATCGCATCGTGCTGGCGCGTCCGGCGGTTGAGGCCGGAGAGAAACTGGGTTTCCTTCCGGGAGATTTGCAGGACAAGGTTGATCCATACTTGAGACCGCTCTACGACGCGCTCTTTGACCTGATAGATTACGAGCGCGTGACCAAGCTCCTTGAGAAGCGCGTCATCGAAGTCGCGCCGCTCGCCTTCATGCGCGGGAGAACCTTGTCGAATGCTTTTATCATCTTGGATGAAGCGCAGAACACGACGAGCGAGCAGATGAAGATGTTCCTGACACGTATCGGCTACGGCTCGAAGGCGGTCATCACGGGCGACGTGACGCAGATTGACCTCCCGACCGGAAAACGCAGCGGCCTCGTCGAAGCCGAACGCGTGCTCTCAAATGTCGAAGACATAGAGTTCGTCTACTTCACCGACAAAGATGTCGTCCGCCACCGCCTCGTCCAGATGATCATCCGCGCCTACGAGGATCACACGAGCAAGAGCAATATTTAGAGCGATGATAAGTGGTGGGTGATAAGATAAAACTAAAAGCTTCTTTCTTATCACCCATCACCCGTCACTTATCACCTGTTACCTATGATTGAAATCGTGAATCGCCAGCGACGGCGTCAGGTGGATATAGAGCGTTGGCGCGAAATTGCCGGAAAAGCTTTAAGTGCGATTGGCGCGAAGGGCGAGAGCGCGACCATCGTATTTGTCTCTGACCGTGCGATGCGTGATTTGAACCATCGCTTTCGCGGGAAGAGTTGGACGACAGATGTGCTTTCGTTTCCGTCTGCGCGCGAAACCTTTGAGCAGCCGGAGGAAGTTAGCTTAGGTGATGTGGTGATCTCGGTCGAGCGTGCTGCAAAGCAGGCGGTAGAGAATAACCTGAGCTTTGAAGAAGAGATCGCGCAGCTTATTCTTCACGGCATGCTGCACCTGTGCGGGTACGATCACGAGACGGATGAGGGGGAGATGAATCGTCTGGAAGTCCGTCTTCGTCGCAGGCTCGGAATATAATCGGTCGAACAGTTTGGAGAGTTTAGAGAGTTAAGAGTTTGGAGAATTCGGAAAGTGTTGAGCTTGTCTTAATTCTCCGAACTCTCTAAACTCTTAACTCTCTAAACTAAACTATGGGCATCGAAATAGCGATCACAGGTTTGCTTCTCGTCGCGCTGACGTTTCTGGCGACGGTTGATATGGCGTTCGGCCAGTTGAGCGATGTCGGTTTGCGCAGGCTGATTAGCGAGGCCGAGGAGCATCCGGCGGCGCGCTCGACGCCGTTTCTCAAAGAGATTCTGGAGAACAGGCCGCGCTTTCGCTTTACCCTCTCAGCGGTTATACAGATTCTGCTCGTAGCCTTCTCCGTCCTCGTCACTTCGATCTCGTTCCGCTGGTTCTCGAACACACGCTTTATTCTCATCGCGCTGATTGCCGGGCTAGTGCTGGCGGGAATCTTTCGCCAGTTTATTCCGCGTCTGGTGACGGTGCGTAATCCGGAAGCGGTGCTCTTACTGCTCTTGCCGTTGGTGCGTCCATTCTATCGCTCGCTGACTTTCGCGGCAGACCCGTGGCATCGCTCGTTTGATCGCGTGAGGCGCAAGCGGCAGTTGCTGGATAACGAGGCGGATAATGAGGATGAAGACAGCGGCGATGACATACAGGCTCTGATCGATGTCGGAGCAGCGGAAGGAATTCTTGAAGAGGAAGAGGGCGAGCGGATTCAGTCAATCATCGAGTTCGGCGACACGTTGGTGAGCGAAGTGATGACGCCGCGCACTGAGATAGTCGCGCTGCCGGTCACAGCCACTGTGCGCGAGGCGCGCGACCTGATGATCGAATCCAAGTACTCGCGCCTGCCCGTCTATCGTGAGCAGATTGACAGCGTGGAAGGTCTCATTTACGTTCGCGACCTGCTCATCTGCTGGCCTGAGGGCAGGGAAGACGAAGCCATCGCGACGCTCGTTCGTCCTGTCTACTTCGTGCCTGAGACCAAGCCCGTCGCAGACCTCCTCGAAGAGATGCAGAAGGCGCGCGTGCAGCTTGCGATGGTGATTGACGAGTATGGCGGCGTCGCCGGGCTTGTCACCGTCGAAGATATTTTGGAAGAGATAGTCGGCGAGATTGAAGACGAAGACACAGAGGGCGAAGATATTATCGAGATCGTGGAGGCGAGCGACGGATATTACGACGTGCTCGGCTCGACCGAGATAGGGAAGATAGAGCGGCTGCTCGGCATGGAGATAGAGGACGATGACTTCACGACCATCGCCGGACTCGTCATCAGCGAATCGGGCTACGTCCCGCGCACGGGCGAGAGGCTCGCGTTTCGCGGTCTCGATTTAGAGGTGCTCGAAGCAGACAACCGCCGCATCTCGCGCCTGCGCCTCAGACGCGTGCCCGAAGAAGCAGAGAGCGAGGAAGAGGCTGAATGAGCGAAACAAAGTTAGAGTCGCACGGGCTTGAGCCTGTCTCCTCTACGCCTGTTGCCGAGAGATGCGAAGCCTGCGGCAGTGTGTTTTCATGTAGAGCAAGATTGGATGGCTGTTGGTGCAGCGAAGTAAAGCTGACCGATGACACGCTTGCAAACTTGCGCGAGCGTTACGGGCATTGCTTGTGCCGCTCGTGTCTGGAGAGATTTGCTGAGAGCGAGAAGCAAAAAAATTAACAGGGATGGACAGGATAGACAGGATAAGAATTTCAGATAGCAGATTTGAGATTCCAAATCTTTAATGAGAAATATTGGTTGATGAAAAGCATGCTATCAATAGCATTGCTTTCATCCTTTATTTACATCCTGCTCATCCTGCCTATCCTTGTAAAATTTCTTATTGATTAGAGGAGAGCATGGCGAAGAAGAGAAGCAAGTTCCTGCAAGGCAAGCGGATTGACCCGGCTCCGATAACGGGCGCGACCGCGCTGGCAGACCTCGTGGATAATGCGTTCATGGCTTACAACGCCGCGCGCCTGCGCGAAGCGTGCCATCTGCTGACGCAGAAGATGCTGGAGCCGGACGTGACGGTCGGGCTTTCCATCACGGGCGCGTTGACGCCAGCAGGGCTTGGCATCTCTGCCCTGATACCGCTCATACAGGCTGGCTTCGTTGACTGGATTATCTCGACGGGCGCGAATCTTTATCACGACACGCACTTCGGCATCGGCCTCCAGATGCATCAGGGCAACACGCTCGTCTCGGACATCGTGCTGCGTGAAGAAGAGGTCGTGCGTATCTATGACATCTTTTTCGATTACAGCGTACTGCTCGACACGGACGCTTTCTTCCGCAAGATTATCGAGGGCGAAGAGTTTCAAAAGCCCATGTCAACCGCCGAGTTTCATTATCTCTGCGGTCGTTATGTGCGTGAGCGCGAGCGCAAACTCGGCATCGAAAATAAATCGCTACTCGCCGCTGCTTATGAATATGCGGTTCCGATTTACACTTCATCGCCGGGCGATTCTTCCATCGGCATGAACGTGGCCGCGAAAGCTTTGCAGGGCAATAAACTCGCCTTTGATCCGTCGCTCGATGTCAATGAGACTGCAGCCATCGTCCTCGCGGGCAAGCGCGGTGCGATCCACGGGCGCGGCGATAAAGGTAAAAAGCACGGCGGCAAATCCGCCGTCTTTATCCTCGGCGGCGGCAGCCCCAAAAACTTTATGCTTCAAACTGAGCCGCAGATACAGGAAGTCTTAGGCATAGACGAGCGCGGCCACGACTACTTTTTACAAATCACGGACGCGCGTCCTGACACGGGCGGGTTAAGTGGCGCGACTCCGGGCGAGGCAGTCTCGTGGGGCAAGATTGACCCCGACAGGTTGCCCGACGCGGTTGTATGTTATGTTGATTCGACCGTCGCGTTACCGATTATCACGGCCTACGCGCTGGCGCGGCACGAACCGCGCGAGCCGAAAAGACTCTATGACCGGCGCGACGAGTTTATGGAATTGCTGCTGGCTGAATATCGTAAATCAAAGAGAAAATAATGAAGGGATAAGGGCGAAGGGATGGGGAGCAAAAAAATAACTGATGAGCAGCCGCGTATCTATTTCGACTGTTCCAAATGTCCTGCGTACTGCTGCTCGATCTACGAGCGCGTGGCTGTGAACAAAAGAGACATCAACCGTCTCGCAAAGCATTTCGGCGTGAGCGTCGAGACGGCGACCAAGCGTTACACCAAGATGCACAGCGGCGAGCGCGTCCTGCGTCGCAAGAAGGATGTCATCTTTGAAGAGACGTGCCAGTTTCTCAACGAGGAGACGCGCGGTTGCGGTATTTATCACGCGCGCCCTGCCGTCTGCCGCGAATATCCAGACCGCTCGCGCTGCTCTTATTACGACCTGCTTCAATTCGAGCGCAGGCAACAGGATGACCCGAACGTGTTGCCGCTCGTCCAGATCACTTTCCGCGAAGTCAAAAAGAAGGTGGTCTCGAACAGCAACGGCAGCGAGAAAATCTGGGAATGGAAAGAGAAGAACGGTGATAGGTGATAGGAAAAGCAGGTGATGAGTGATGGGTGATAGGAAAAATCCTGTCTTCTCTTATCACCCATTACCTATCACGGCTTTTAAAGGAGTGAATCATGCAAGAATTTCTTTCGCGGATGATCGGGCGGCGGATAGACATTTTCTGCGGCGGCGCGTCGAGCCTGCGCGGCGAAGTGATAAAAGTAGAGGCCAGCGTGCTGCATCTGAGGGATGACGAGCAGCAGATGTGCTATGTGGCGATTGATAAAATCGCGGTAGTCTGGGAAGTGCGCGACAACGAGCACCGCGCGGGCTTCGTCTCCGTCGCGCCCAACAATCGCTGATGCCGCTGGATTCCCCCTCGCGTTGAAGATCGTGTGGGCAGCTCTGCGCGCTTCTCCATGACTTGCTGTGTCTTCCGCGCGGTCGCTATCTCTTCACCGCGATGGGAGAATCCGGTACCGTCTGAGGAGAAATCATCGTCGGGCGTTGCCGGCCTTCAGTCAGTTCTTTGACCCGGCTTGAGATGTAAGAATTCAGCATCGAATAGGTTGCGCTCCCCTTGCCGGAAAGGTAGACGGCTCCGTTGATGCCTTCGACCAGAGCTTTGGTGAACGCCCCATTATTCCATTCCGCGCGCTCGTAAGAAGACTCGCTGCCTGACGAAGCGGAGAAGACAACGACCCCGTTCTCCGCGCTCGACATCTCGTTGATGAAGAGATTCAGGTCGAGCCTGCCGCGCCGCCCGCCCTCTCCGACCGAATTGCCGGGGTGTCCAGTGTCAACGAAAAAGATAATTCTACCGGCGATGGACGAGACGTTGCTTCTCATATCGGAGAAGGCGATGCCGGTGAGGGTCAAGTTTTTCGGATTGATGTCATACGGGCAAAAGTAGTAAATGCTCCGGTCGTTGACGCCGTGCCCGCCGAAGTAAATCATCGCCACGTCGTTGCTCGTCGTCTCCTTGCTAATCCATTTTATCCCTTTCAGAATTTCGCCTTTGGTCGCCTGCTCATTGGTCAGCGTCTTGACAATCACATCGCGGTAGAGCAGGTGTTTCTGACCCGTCATCGCATTGGCGAAATCGCCCGCATCTTTAGCTGCGAACTTCAAATTGTATTTCGGATCCGCGTAATTGCTTACCCCGATAGCCAGAATGTACAAACTGGGTTTGCCTCCTGAGCTTTCCGCGCGGGCGGCGTTCGCCGCCGCCTCACGCCATTTCAGGCTGATGGTCGCGGGCGTGCTCGCCGCGAAGCGGTTTTCGGCGATGAGGGAAACCTCGCTGTCACGTGCGGGCATTCGAATTTTAATCTCATGTATATCGTCAGCCCCTGCATCCGGCTGAGCCGGAAGCGGCCTGGGCTGAACTGCCGGACGCCCGTCAATCAAAGCGCGGACGCCTGTCAGCGGCTCGCCTGACGGCGAGCGCACGCGATACCGCAAAGTTACTTCGGAACTGGAGACCGTCGCGTTATCGGAGGGTGTGACGATTTCAATGACGGGTGGCAACCGCAAAGCGATTTTTGCTTGCGGCTCCTTACGTCCGGCCTCTTCGTTAGCCGCTTGCAAGGCTCTGGCTTCATCGCCGGTCTCTAAAACCTTAGCGATGACATCGGGTCTGTAGAAGGTTTCGCGGAATTGTCCGGCAGGGAAGAAGTCTGCGGCTGCCACGCGCCCGTGGTTGACGTGCCAGCCGATGAGGTCTTCCGCGCCGGGCGAGGCATCATAATAGCCTGAGGGCGTCCACATGACCCATCTCTGGCGGTCTTGATGCGGAAAGAAGGCCAGCAGCTCTTTGCCGTTCCTGATGTCGTACCAACGAATCGTGCCGTCACTGAACGCCGCGACCGCCAGCTTCCCGTTGCCCGAGATATTTACAGCCCATGCGATGCTGGGCATATTGACTTTCCAGAGTTCTTTGCCCTGACGGTCGAAAAGATGTAGTCCCCATTCAGTCCCGAGCAGGAATGAGCCGGCGTCCGGCGCGATAGCGACGCTGCGCGACCACTCCCTCAGAGCAAACGACAAGGACAAAGGATGACCGTTCAATTTCGGCGTGTAAGACCCATTCCAGTCAGTGATACGCAAATTACTGTTTTCTGTTATAGGAGGACGCAAATCTTTGGAAACGGGTGCGCTATCTAATCTGCGCTCGGCGAGGGAAAACTCTGCGGGAGATTTGCCGTACTGTTCATAGCTGAATCCGAAGGCCGCACCATCGGGCGAGAGGAGCAGACCCAGCTTATTGTCTCTGTAGTCGGCAAGGTCTCCCTTGATATAAAGCTTCTGCGTGCCTTTCTCGTCTATGACGCCAATGGTGGAGCCTCCAGTGCCGTAAGCGATGCTGCCATCGCTCAAGGTGAACATGTCCATGATGGTATTTCTGGCTCCGCTAATAAGATCACGATAACCGCCGCGCCCCTCGTCAGCCCACGCACGTATGTATTTGTGATTATCGGCGTCAGCGCACGTTCCGCCAGCGTACAGCGTGCGACCGTCAATCGACCATGTGACATTACCCAAATCGCAGTCTTCGAAGCCGGAATGGTCGGGCGCATATAGCGGAACCAGATCGTTTCCCGAAAGCACGATCACTTTAGTTGAATGCACAAACCCGACAGCCACGCGCGAGCCATCGGGAGCAAAGGTTGCTTCAAATGGCCGTTGACCGTCCGCCGCTTTCCATTTGCTAAGCAGGCGCAAAGACCCACTGCCGGGCGGAGCGTACAGACGTACATAACCATCACTGGCAGTCGTCACCAGTCGCCCTGCGTGGTCGAAATTGGCGTTGTAGCTGGAATCGCCATAAACCCCGTCCTCGCCCGCCAGAGCGTAATTCGCAGTCGAATAAACACGGACGCCTTGATCGCTGCCGAGCATAACTGCTAGATAGCGCCCATCAAGAGAGTAAGCCAGGTCTTTAACCACGTTAGAAAATCCGCCCACGCGTCGGACGAGATGCCCGCTCTCTCGGTCGAAGAGATAAATATAGAAGCTCCCGTCCCATTCGTTTCCCGTCCATCCTCCGGTGGCGATGGTCATCCCGTCGGGCGAGATGGCGGCGGCATACAGTTCGCCCTCTGGTCCCGCACCAATCGGCACACGTAGGACGCGCAACAGTCGCCCTGTGGGAAGCTCCCAGACCCGCGCCGTCTTATCATGAGAGGCAGTCACGAGAAAACGATTGGCGGCGTCTACGCTAATCCTTGAGATAGTGTCAGTATGCTTTCCCGTCTCGATACGCAGCACGGGTTCGCGCAATGGCTCTTGCGCGCTGACGCCTGGCTGGACAACCAACAACAAGACCAGCCCCGCTAAGACCTTGCTCGCGGTTAAACGAATGCTCCAATTCATATCGACCTTTTTGGTGGTTTAATCGAGATCAAATTCACGTGAGTTAGTGAACGGTTCTTTCTATTCGACACGCCCGCTCAAAATAAGATGAGCCGGGTTAACTGATATTCCAGTCATCAAATATTATCTCACTTATAGAACGCAGCCAAGTTGATTTTATCCTTCCAAGGGTCTCAGTTCTTCACACGGATTTCACCGAAACTTTTTCTGGCCTTGCCAATTCGATGGATAATCAATTAAAAATTAGATCAAGCCTAAGCTTACGAAGATGACGGGCTATCGGGTCTGGAGGGGGATGAGCATGCCTAAGGGCTTCATCGTTAACGAGAAGAACAATCTAAAGATTATTCTCTTCTTCATCCTCCTCACCACTACGCTCACCATCGCGGTCATCCTGACGTGGGAGAAAGTTCTGCTCAATCCATTCTATGCTTGGGTGGATACGCGTTATCCGGGCGTCGAGAATACCGAGCGGCGTCGCCTGATTCAACAGCGCACCGAACACTTCTTCATCTCCGTCACGGTGGACAGCATCGTCGTCACGCTCCTGCTCGGAGTCGTGCGCCGCCAGCAGCGCAAGTTGAGCGAGAGCGAAGAGCGTTACCGCCTGCTCTTTGAGCATGCCAACGACGGCATCGGCGTCGTCTCGGTTCCCGATTTCAAAATCGTGCAGGTCAATCGCAAGTTCGGCGAGATTCTGGGCTACGGGCCGCAAGAGTTGACCGGCAGAAACGTGCGCGAGCTGGCACAGCGCAACCCGGACGGCACGATCTCCGAAAGCTTGTCGAAGTGGATCGACGAAACAATCGTTCAAACAAATGCCGGGCAACTGCCGGAGCTTGATCTTAGAAAGCTTTATCAATGTCCGATCAGGGGCATGCTGGCGGAGCTTTATGCGCGCCTCGCGGCCTTCGTCGTCAGCTCCGAGTCCGAATCCAGCGAGCAGGAGTTAGAGATTCAAACTCCGGTCGGCGCGACCGTACCCGTCTCCGCTTCATTCAGCACGCTGGCGACGGGCAAAGAGCGTCTGATCATCTTAATCATACGTGACCTTTCAGAGCGCAAGCGGCTCGAAGCCGAGAAGGCGGAGATGCAGCGGCAGCTCTTTCAATCCTCCAAGCTGGCCTCAATCGGCGAGCTTTCCGCAGGCGTCGCACACGAGATTAACAATCCGCTCAACGGCATCATCAACTTCGCGCAGCTTCTCAAGGATGAAGAAAAGCAGCGCACGGATTTTGAATCGCGTCTGATTGACGGAATCATAGATGAGGGCGAGCGGATTACGAAAATCGTTCGCAACCTGTTGACGTTCGCGCGACGCGACGCGCACGAATTGTCGCGCGTCAATATCGCGGAGATTATCAATAACTCGACCTCGCTCTTCGGACATCAACTGGAAAAGGGCGGCATCAAAGTTGAGATAGACGTGGCCGAAAATCTGCCTCCGGTCAAAGCCGACGGCTCGCGCCTGCGTCAGGTCGTCGTCAACATGATCAGCAACGCGCAGCACGCGCTCAAGGCGAAGGCGGGAGAAGAGAAACTGTTTCGCATCACAGCACGCGCCGTCGCACGCGCTGGAGCGGAGCAGGTCGTCCGCATCGAGTTCTACGACAGCGGCACGGGTATCAGGAAAGAAGACCTCGATAAGATTTTCGATCCGTTCTTTACCACGCGCCGCGATCATGGCGGGACGGGTCTCGGCCTGAGCCTGAGCTTCGGCATCATACGCGATTACGGCGGGACGATTTCGGTCGAGAGCGAGGAAGGCAGTTTCACTCGTTTCATAGTCGAGCTGCCGGCAGTTCCAACACGGGAGAGAGAGTATGCCGACAGTCTTGTTGGTCGATGACGAGCCGAACATTCGCTGGACGATGGCGGAATTTTTAAAGCGCGAAGGCTATGACGCGCTGACCGCCTCGGATTTCGAGAGCGCGCTCGAAATCTTCCAGCAGCACGAACTCGATGTCGCCGTCATTGATATTATCCTTCCGCGCAAGAGCGGCATAGAGCTGCTCAAAGAGCTGCGTAGCCGCGCGCCGCGCCTGCCCGTCATCATGATTACGGGCGAGCCGAACATCTCGCAGATGCCGGACATCATTCGCGCCGGAGCTTACGATTTTATCTCCAAGCCCGTTCGTAAAGACACGCTTATCAAAATAGTTTCGCGCGCGGTCGAGCACAAGCGGCTCAGCGATGAGAAGCTCGATCTCGAAGCGCAGCTTAAAAAACATACGGAGCAGCTTGAAACTACAATCGCCGGACGCACGGCTGAGCTGCGCGAATCCGAACAGCGTTATCGCCTGCTCTTCGAGAGTAATCCGCAGCCGATGTGGGTCTTCGATTACGACACGCTCCGTTTTCTCGCCGTCAACGAAGCGGCGATGCGCCATTACGGTTATTCGAGAGCGGAATTTTTAGCGATGACCCTCAAGGACATACGCCCGCTCGAAGACGTGCCCGCGCTGCTCGACGATCTGGCGCAGACCCGCGAAGAGTTCGAGGCGCAGTCCGGCCCGTGGCGGCATCGAAAAAAAGACGGCACGCTGATTGACGTTGAGGTCAGCTCGCACACGCTCGACTTCGACGGGCACAAGGCCGGACTCGCGCTCCTCAACGATGTCACGGCGCGCAAAGCTGCCGAAGAAGAGTTGCGGCAGATGCAGGAACGGCTCACGCATAACGAGAAGATAGCCGCGCTCGGTCGCGCCGCCGCACAGGTCGCGCACGAAGTCAAAAATCCTCTCGCCGGCCTGCGCCTCTACTCGCTCCATCTCAAAAACAAAGTCGCCGGAAAATTGGCAGACAACGAGATGGACATCGTCAACAAGATCGCGGACGGCATCGGACGCCTGACCGAAACGACCGAACAGATTCTGAGCTTCGCGCGCCCCATCAACATGAACCTCACACGCGTAGACCTCAACACCGTCGTGAGCGACATGGCGCAACTGCTTGAGCCGCAGAGCACGGCCAATAGCATCTCTGTCAAACTCGAACTCACGTCGCCCGCGCCCGTCGGCATGCTTGACGAGGCTTCGATTCACGCCGCGCTCATGAATCTCATGCTCAACGCGATTCAGGCCATGCAAGGGGGCGGCGCGTTGACTGTCAAGACCGTTGTGAGAGACGATGCCCTGCTGATCACGATCACGGACACCGGCAAAGGGATGAGCGACGAGCAGGTCAGAAACGTCTTCGAGCCGTTCTACACCACGAAGGCGCAAGGCTTAGGGCTCGGCATGCCCTACGCGAAAAAGATCATCGAACAACATCAGGGCGCAATCCGTGTCGAGAGCCGCGAAGGACACGGCACACGCATTGAGATAGAATTGCCCGCCGGTAAGTGAAGCAAAGGATGTATGAAGCATGATAACTGGTTGCAGAATCCTCGTTATTGACGACGAGAGCAGCGTGAGGGATGCTCTTGAAATGATCTTGAGCGAGCATGCGTGCGAGGTCAAGACGGCGGCTGACGGGGCGGAGGCGAAGCGGTTGCTTGACGGGCCGCCGTTCGATCTGGTGTTCACGGATTTGCGTCTGCCGGACACGAGCGGGATTGATTTGATCTCGCACATCAAGGCGGACAATCCCGAAACGGAAGTGATACTGATGACGGCGCACGGCTCGCTCGACGTGACCATCGAGGCCATCAAGCGCGGCGCGTACTACTACATCGAAAAACCTTTCACGCCCGATCAGGTCATCATGCTCGCCGAGCGCGCTTCGGAGTTCGGCAAGATTCGCAACGAGAACAAACAGCTCAAGCGCACGCTGGCCGACGAGAGCGAGGCTTTCGGGATGATCGGTCGCAGCCGGAAGATGCTTGAGATTTATGAGACGATTCGCGCCACTGCCAAATCCGACGCTTCCGTTTTGATCGAAGGCGAGTCGGGGACTGGCAAGGAGCTTATCGCCACAGCTTTTCACATGGAGAGCAATCGCGCGGATCGTCCCTTCATACGCATCAACTGCGCGGCGATTCCGCAAGAGCTGATCGAATCCGAACTCTTCGGCTACAAGAAGGGCGCGTTCACGGGGGCAGACCGCGACAAGCGCGGCTTGATCGAAGCGACGGCGGGCGGGACTCTGCTGCTTGATGAGATAGCGGAGATGCCCCTGCACTTGCAGACGAAACTCCTGCGCGTCTTGCAGGAGCGCAAGCTGCGTCGTCTGGGAGATGAGCATGAAATCAATGTTGATTTTCGTCTCGTCTCCGCGACGAACCGCGACACAGTGAAGGCTTCGCAGGAGGGAACTTTCAGACAAGACCTTTACTTTCGCATCAGCACGATCAAGCTAAAAGTGCCGCCGCTTCGTGAGCGACATGAAGACCTCGCTCTCCTTGCCGAGCGGTTTCTGATACGTTACAGCGAAAAATATAACAAGCAGATACGCGGCATCTCGCAGGAGGCTTTCGCAGTCCTCTCGCGCTACAATTGGCCGGGCAACATACGCGAGTTGGAGAGCGTGCTTGAGCGCGCAGTGCTCTTTTGCCAGACGCCGCAGATCATGCCTGAGAATTTCCCTGAAGAGCTACAGGGCAGCCGCACCTCTTCGACCCTCTGCGTCATCCCGCCCTTTATGACCCTCGAAGAGATCGAGCGCGAAGCCATCGCGCAGACGCTCGACCGCACTGGCGGCAATGTCAAGAAGACCGCGGAGATACTCGACCTGCATCGCCCGACGCTCTATCGCAAGCTGAAAAAGTTTGGACTGAGAAACGTGGACGACGCCATCGTGGACGATGTCATCACGCAAGACGAAGCGGTTTCGGAATAGCCCACATTCGTTTTAGCCGCCACCCCAAATGGGAAACAATGTGTCTTGAGGTCTAATTGTCATTAGACGGTAACGCAATGTTTGCGCGCAAGTGAAACTACAAGTTATAGTCCTAGCGATTTAATGAGGTTGGAGGTTTATAATGGCTAAAAAAAATAGTAAGAAAGTTATATCAAAGGCCTCAAGCGCGCCGAGAAAGGCCTCAACATCTCGCACGTCGAAGGGGGCGGCCAAAACTGCCCATTCTTCCTCGAAAGCCAGTCGCTCAACGTCCACTGCGAAGGGCGCGAAGAAAGCATCTGCTACATTGCATGGCGGACGGTCGAGTTCTAAGACGAAGACATTTGCGGCAAGCGCACTTTCTCAACTAAGAAATCCACGGAGCGGACATTTCGTGAAAATCGATACATCCGCGGGAATGATCATCTCACATAAAAAGAGCGACGGCGCTTACAAAGGTGTGGCAATCGCAGCATCGTGCTCTAGGCGAAAATGATTTTCTATAGACCCACAGATGGTGATGTCCATAGCGCTCCGGTGAAATGGCGTGCACGGACATGCTTCTTGATGGCAGCAATGGGTAAGCCTATATCTGCTGAGGTACGTGACACGAAAAAGCGTGTGACCGAAATCCTGAGACGAGCTAAATTCAAGATTATTGATGCAGCGAGCGTAACTACCGGTAAGGACTTCTTACTTAAAATTTGGGGGCTGGCAGTTGCCTGTCCAGTCGGAATCGCCATTGTCCACGAAGGGATTAGCTCAGAGACAATGGCAAACATTTTTTACGAACTGGGTTGGATGCACGCCTATGGAAGGGAGACTGTAGTCATTAAGATCGGTAACGTGAAGCTACCATCCGATCTTGTTCGTACTGAGTATATCGAAATGGATACTCGTTTAACTCGGAACCTAGGAGATTTCCTTAAATCGCTTCAGGAGCGAGCAAGATATTACCAGACTTTGGCCGATCTCCTCGAGGCAAACCCATTACTGGCGATAGATTACTTGCGAAGATCATACCTGCTCACTGGAGATGTTGCCCTCAAGCAGCGCGCGAAACAGATATTTGACAAGTCCGGTTTGGCTGGTAGGGCGCGTGACAGTGTTGAGCGGCTAATGGTTACATTCTAATCAGCATAACTCTCACTTTGATTTAAATAGCCATTGTCTCATTACTAATTTGCCCCAAGGTCCGATCTCTTCACCCTAACGTCTAAAAGTCTTGACTTGAATAAGAACTTGTTGAACCAATCGGATAGGCAGGCCTCAACCGTGTGAGATGATTTGAGGGCTCGGAATCAAATTCAACGGAGCAAAGTATTTACATTAGATTAAGAACTACTGCCCTCAAGATCGCTCAAACGCACATCCGTGCGCGCCTGCGCCAGCGTTAGCGCCCGCAATGTTTCCCGTAGAGACTGATTGAGTTCGCTTTGGGCTGCGATATAACCCTGCACAAATCGCGTGAACTCTGTGTGCGTGTCTGCCATCACTTCGATATGTTGGCTGGTCTGTGCAAGCTGCACTTCAAAGCTAGCCTGACACTTGAGCAGGAACTCAATACCTCTCTCCATCTCTTCGTTGGTCATAAGTATCTCCTAAGCTGAATATATCAGGAATGAAGTGATGAAGAAAAGTTTATACGGCGCGGCGAAGCTTAAAAAGCTTTGCCCCTTTCTCTTATATTTGAGGTTTCGGAATAGAACACGGGCGGGTGAATGTGTTCTGATACGACAATTTAAAATCCAGCTACAAGACGCGCGGCTCGCGCCTTTCCTGAAATATTTTTACGTGACTCCGGCGGCATAAAACTTGCCGCTCTCTTAACGTTAAACCTCTCGCGGCGTTTTGCGCCCTTGAGAAAACCGTTATGGGAAAAGCAAGAATTTTAATTATCGACGACGAGCCGAGCATCGCCGAAGCTCTCACGTTGATTCTGCGCGATCAGGGCTACGAGACCGTCTTGGCGCGTTGCGGGCGCGACGGAATCGAGCAGGCCGACAGTCTACGCTTTGATATTACGGTGACTGACCTGCGCTTGCCGGACATCACCGGCCTCGAAGTCCTCAACGCTTTGCGCGCGAAGGACGCGGACAATCGCGTCATCGTCATCACGGCGCACGGCACGCCTGAGATGATCTGCGAGCTAAAAGCGTGCGGCGCAATCGAAGTCTTGAAAAAGCCTTTTCTGCCGTCTGAGATTCTGGCTCTGATCGAAAGCGCATTAAAAGATCGTCCGGTCATGCCTGAAATTTTAACCGTCATTCCGGTAAAACAGTGCTGAGGGCAGTGCGAAAAATACGTTGCCGCTTAAGAATTTTTTTATTGAGGAGTAATTCAGGCTTTGTGGTCTTCATTCGCTAGACAAAACAAGAACGTGCATCCTATTCTTTCATCACAGGAAAATGATTATTCGTCAAACGGGATGAGTTCAATCAGCGATGAAAATCTGGTGCTGGCGTGTCGCAAGGGTGATGAGGCCGCGTGGGAAGCTCTGGTCAATCGTTACCAGCGGCTGATTTATACGATTCCACGCCGCGCGGGGCTTGATGAAGATCAGTCTGCGGAAGTCTTTCAGGATGTGTTTGCCACGCTGCTCAGAAAGCTTGACGGGATAGAACAGCCTGAGCGGATTCAGGCGTGGATAGTGACGACGGCGCGGCGTATGACCTGGCGATTCATCTCGCGCGAGAAGAGTCATGCAGGCTCATTCAATAATGTGGACGACGGGGATGAGAGCGAGGCCGCGCGAGTCCCTGACGACGCGCCTTTACCCGACGAAGTGATGCTGCGCCTTGAAGAGCAGGAGGGTGTGCGCCGCGCGGTCGCCTCGATGGATGAGCGTTGCCGCAAATTAATCGAGATGCTCTTTTATCAGTCTAACTCTCTTAGTTATGGCGAGATAGCACAGGCACTGGGGACGACCGAAGGCAGCATCGGCCCGACCCGCGCCCGTTGTTTGCAAAAATTGCTGCGTCTGATTGAAAATTGATTCCGTGATGTATTTCCCGGCACGAATTACGCACTGTTGTGTTGAGTGACGGTTTTGAAAAGTTTGATAACCCCCGAATTAACAAAGTTGGCAGGCAGATGAAGACTCAACACATTCCATTCGAAAAACTGGCCGATCTGGCCGAGAATCGCCAGACGCACGAAGAGAGCGAAGCGACGCGCTCACATCTGGCGGATTGTTCGGATTGCGCCGCGCAAGTGGCTCGCCTCGAACAACTCGTCAATCTCATGCGGACTGATCTGGCGGAAGACGCCCCGCGTGATGTTATCTCGCACGCGCTCAATCTATTTCGCCCGCGTGCGGCTGAACAAAAGCCCTCCGTCATGCAGCGAGTGATGGCAGTCCTGAGCTTTGATAGCCGCCAGTTGTCTCCGGCCTTCGGCGTCCGCTCAGGCCAGTCGGTCGCGCGCCAGCTTCTCTTCAGCGTCGGCGATCATGATCTTGACCTGCGCGTTGCGCCGGACGATGGCGCATGGGTGGTTTCGGGTCAGGTGCTAGGCGAATGCGAGAGCGGGCAGGTCGAGCTGCGTAGCGAGAGCGTTGAGGAAAGCGCGTTGATGAACGACCTTTGCGAGTTCACGCTGCCGCGTGTGCCTTCCGGCAAATATTCTCTCGTTATTAATTTCTCCGGCACAGAGATCGAAGTCCCCGAATTTGAATTAAAGGCATAGCGAATGGAACGTGCGGAGTTGGCAGCGCTGCTCATCGCGTCGGACGATGCGGAGCGCGAAGCTCTCTTGCGGAGTCACGCGCTGTTGGCCGACGCCGCGCTGGCTTACACGCTCAAAGACATCTGCCTCGACTCATGGGCGTCAGACCCCGCGCGCACGACTGCGGCGGCTGCTGCGCTCGAAGCCTTCACACGATACACACAAGCAGGGGAGGTCGCTGCGTGCGCCGCATGGAGCGCGGGGCTGGCCTCTCTGGTCGCAGGACAGATGGAACGCGCCATAGAGCATCTGGATGATGCAGAGGCGCGTTTCGTCTCTTTAAATCTCGAAGGCACTGCTGCCTCAACGCAGGTCTCCAAGCTCATCGCGCTCGCCATCGTCGGACGTTACGAAGAGGCCATCGCGTGCGGCCTGCGCGCTCTGGAAGTCTTAAAAGCGCACGACGATATTCTCGCCGCCGGAAAGATCGAGCACAACATCGGCAACATTTACTGGCGTCGCGACCGCTATGATGAAGCGGAGCATTTCTTTCTTGCGGCGCGTGTGCGCTTTGAGGCTCTGAGCGACGACAAACAGCTTGCTACGCTCGATAATTGTCTGGCCTATATTCAATCCTTAAAACATAATTTCCGCTCAGCCGAGCAGCTTTACGATCAGGCTCTCGAACGCGCAGAGGCCGCCGGGATGGTGGCGACGCAGGCGGGAATAGAATCGAGCATGGGCAACCTTGCGCTCTTTCAGGGGCGTTATGACCGCGCGCTCGATTATCTTGAACGCGCGCGGCGCAAGTATGCGGAGATGCAGATGCCGCATGAATCCGCCGTCTCCGCGCTGGAGATAGCGGACGCTTATCTGGAATTGAATCTCGCTCCAGAAGCGACAGAGCTTTACGAGCGCGTGACGCCGATGTTTGCAGAACTGTCGATGCGCGCGGAGCAGGCTCTGGCTCTGGCGCATCACGGGCGCGCGGCAATCCTGCTGGGGCAGATGACACAGGCGCAACAACTGCTCACGGATGCGCGCAGGCTTTACGCAGTCGAAGGCAATGCGCTCGGCGAAGCGATGGTCGCGCTCACGATGGCTCAGCTTCATCACGCTTCGGGGAATTATCCGGCGACGATGCTGGCTGCCGAAGAGGCCGAAGCTCCGCTCTCTGCCGCGGGCGTGTGGAGAAATTTGCTGATGGCGCGCTGGCTGCGCGGCGACGCATTGCGCGCTCTCGGCTCGACAGCTGAAGCACGCGCTATCCTGGAAGCGACGCTGCATGACGCGGAGGAGCAGGCGCAGCCGCAGGTCGAGCAGCGTTGCCACACTTCGCTCGGCCTGCTGGCGGCGGGCGTTGGCGATGCCGTGAGAGCTGAGGCGGCGTTCAAGCGCGCGATAGAGTTAATCGAGACCATGCGTGCGCCCTTGCCTGCGGAAGAGTTTCGCGCGTCCTTCTTTTCTGACAAGCTCGTGCCATACGACGAGATGGTGCGGCTCTATCTATCGGATGTTGAGACGGATCGCGCGGCTGAGGCTTTGAGCTTTGTCGAGCGCGCTCGCTCACGCGCTCTGGTGGATATACTCGGCGGCGCGCTCAAAGTCCTGCCGCAGCCGCGCGACGCTTTCGAGGCCGAACTCATCGCAGAGCTTCAAGACCTGCGCGAGCAGCTCAACTGGTTTTATAGCCAGATCAACCGTCCCGCGCAGAAAAGCGATGCTTCGGAGAGCGCGGACGAGATGGCCTCGCTGCAAAGGGAAGTCAGAGAGCGCGAGCATCGCACGCTTGAGATCACGCGCCAGTTGCAGCATCGCGGCGAACAACCCGCGCTCTCCGCTTCGGTCGAGACGCTGAACATAGAGCAGCTTCAAAGCGCGCTCGGAGAAGACGCCGCGCTCGTCGAATACACGAGCCTTGACGGAGAGCTGCTGGCATTTGTCCTGACGGGCGAAGGTGTGTCCGTCAAACGTCACTTGGGCAGCGAGCGCGAGGTCGAAGCACAGCTCGAACAGCTCCGTTTTCAAATAGACACGCTGCGCTTCGGCGCGGAACGCATGCGCAAGCACCTGCCGCATCTGACCAGGCGTGCGCTTCATCATTTGCAGGCGCTCTATGATGTGCTGCTCGCACCCCTCGAAGAATTTATCGGCGCGGAACGTCGCCTCGTGATCGTTCCACATCGCGCGCTGCATTACGTTCCTTTTCATGCGTTGCATGACGGGATTGATTACGTGATAGAGCGGCGCGAAGTCTGTTACGCTCCGAGCGCGGTCGTCCTCACTCATTGCCTCGCGCGCGAGCCGCGTTCCCTGCAGCGCGCAGTGCTGGTCGGAGTGCCGGATGAGCAGACGCCACGCGTGAGAGATGAAGTCCTCGCGCTCGCGCCGCTTTTTCCGGAAGCCACTGTGTTGCTTGACGAGCGCGGCACGCTCGCTGCCGTCAAAGAGAACGCAGCGCAGGCAGACGTGTTACACCTTGCCTGTCATGGTCAGTTCCGACCGGACAATCCGCTCTTCTCATCTCTGCGGCTGTCGAATGACTGGCTGACCGTGCGGGATGCTTACGCGCTTGAGCTGCAAAGGTGCGAGCTGGTCGCGCTGAGCGCGTGCGAGACGGGCATGAGCGCGGTCGCTCCCGGCAACGAGTTGATAGGCTTGGCTCGCGGCTTCTTCTCCGCGGGCGCGCCGTCGTTACTGATGAGCCTCTGGACGGTGGATGATGAGGCGACCGCGAACCTGATGACCGATTTTTATCAGAGATTGTGCGCCGGAGCGTCTGCTGCAACGGCCTTGCGCCATGCTCAGCTCAGGTTGATGAAGGAGCAGCCGCATCCATTTTTCTGGTCTCCATTCGTGCTGTTCGGTCGCTGGTAGCCGGAGAAGTCTCGTAACTCAAGTGTGATTCACGCTGAAACACGCGCGCGGATTTGTGTTTCAGTGTGAATCGCATGCGTCCGTCCGCTGATATTCCGATATAGCCTAACTGCTCTATTGTCATTTGGTTGCGGCAGCCTCTGAACTGGCAACCTGAGGCATATTGATTGCCTCTAAATACCCTGTTGCGCTAATTGAATTTATGCTGCCGTAAAAGTTGGCGGTGATGTATTTTTCGAGTTCGTTCACGCACTGTTAGAACGCAAGAGCACAGGCTGGCAGCGGCAACCGAAACCCCCGACCTTCAAACTTCTTTAGTTTTGATAACACATCAAATTATTATGAGACTTAATCGCTTCCCCAAAATTATGCCGAAGGGTTTTAGCTTAAGAAGGCTGACAGCCCTCTTGTCGCTCATTTTGATTGTCGGGTTAGTTGTCGGGACACCGGCCAGAATGCAGGAGGAGCCGGGCGCAGCGGGGGCAGACCAACTCGTAGCCTTAAACAACCAGCCTTACATTCCCGGCCAGGTAGTCGTGCAGCTTAATCCGGGCTATAACATCGCGCAGGTGGCTGCGATGTACGGCCTTGACCCTGTGCCCGTCGGGCAGGTTACTGTGGGCGCGCCGCCGGTCACAAGCTATCTCTTGCGCATCACAGACGGCTCGACCGTCGAGCAGAAGGTCGCTACCTTAACGACAGACATCACGCGAATACTCTTTGCGGATGCGAACTACTTTGGCGGCGCGCCGGAGGCAGCGCGTCCAACATGGAGCGTCGGCGACTCCTACGCCAGCATCATGGCCGGACGCAAGGCCATCAACTCGCAATGGGCTAGACAAAAAATGCGCCTTGACGAAGCGCAGCAGTTGACGCGCGGCGCGACCTCGCAGGGTCGTCCCGTCATCGTGGCCGTGCTCGATACCGGCATTGATATGAATCACCCGGCGTTTGCAGGAAGGCTTGTGGCCCCCGAAGATATGTACGACTTCGTGGATAACGACAATAATCCGAGCGAAGAGGGCAGCCCTGTGCTTGGCCCTTACGGGCACGGCACGCATGTCGCCGGTTTGATCGCGATGGTCGCGCCCGACGCCAAGATCATGCCGATTCGCGTGCTCGGCACGGATGGTCGCGGCGATTTCTTCACGCTCGGTCAAGCGATCAAGTTCGCGCTCGATCACGGCGCGAACGTGATTAACCTGAGCCTCAGCACGCCGAATGCGTCTAAGCTCATCAGCGATGTTTTTTATCATGAGCTTGATGGGCCTGAAGACCCTCCGGCGGGAACGCTCATGCCCGGCGCGGTCGTCGTTGCAGCCGCCGGAAACAGCGGCGCAAACATCAGAGAATATCCGGCGGCAGTTGACGCCGATCCAAACAAAGTGATTAGAAGAGGCAGATGCGTCCTGTCGGTTGCCGCGAGCACAAACGATGACGGTCTGGCGATCTTTTCGACGCGCGGCTCGTGGGTCTCCTTGATGGCTCCGGGCGAGCGAATCATCAGTCCTGTGCCGTACAACCATTATGGAATGTGGGCCGGGACTTCGATGGCCTCGCCGCTGGTAGCTGGCGAAGTCGCACTCGTGCGTGCGCGAAATCCGACGGCAGAGCCGAAGGAAGTGGTCACGCATATCAAGTCGCATTCAACTTTCATTTCGGGACAACAGCAGTCACGGATTGATGCGGCCAACGCGGTCATCAATACCATTTCGCACCATGACCGAACGTCGCAGAGAAGCATCAAGAGATAAACGATGATTGCCGATTTGGTAATGCAGATTGAGAAATAAAGACAGCGCGCTTTTCATCAATCCGCAATCAAGCCGGACGATTACTAAAAAGCAGATAAGCCTGCGTTACTTACATAAGTAGCGCAGGCTTATTTTGTTTGAGCGAGATTGTGTTTGAAACGTCTCTTCGGCTTCTATTGTATGCCCGCTTTATTCGCTAGAACCGGCGCAGGCAGCTCCGGGAGATACGGAACAGGATTGGTCGCCTGTCCATCAACGCGCACTTCATAATGCAGGTGCGGGCCTGTCGAGCGTCCAGTCGAACCGACGAGACCGAGTTGCTGTCCGCGCTTGATAACCTGACCGACCGTCACGTCCAGACGCGAGAGATGGCCGTAGCGCGTCTGGAGGCCGTTGCCGTGATCTATGTACACGACCTGCCCGTATCCACGCAGCCATCCTGAAATCGTCACGACGCCGTCGGCTGTCGCGATGACGGGCGCTCCGTAAGGCGCGCTGATGTCCTGTCCCTTATGAAATTCCGTAGACATGCCGCCGAACGGATTGCGGCGGATGCCGAAACCGCTCTTGGCGAACGTCCCCGCGACAGGCCAGATCGAAGGCATGTTGGAGTTTGCGCTGCCTGCAATTCGGTTGTTTACGCTGCCTGAACTTTTCGGTTGGACGGGGAGGCGGCTGGTCACCGGAGCGTCTTCTGCCAGAGAGACGATAACGATGTCGTTGACCAGAGAGGGGCGCGTGGCTGCGCTATTGTTCGGTTGCGTAGGAGAGATGATCGAGGTCTTTCTGACGTTCGGAAGCGAGGCCACTTTGTTCGCGCCCTCGCGTTTATTCTGCGGCTCACGCGTCATCAAAAGTCCGCGCTTGGTCGCGAAGGTCTCGCGCCTGCTAAAATTTTCGCGCCTGCTAAAGCTCTCTCGCCTGTTCTCTCTTTTGTTCGCGGCTTCGCGTTTGCTGACAATCGTCTTCGCCCCTTTTTTATCAGCTACGCGTCGCGGGCGTTCCTCCGCACGTGAAGATTTTGAATGCCTGTCCTTCGGCTTGGCAGAAGCCGCAGGCACGCTCATCACCAAACAGAGGGCGGCGCAGGCCGTGTAGATAAATATCTTGAATCCGCTTTGGTGTGAAGCGATGCGGTCGAAGTTCTGGCTCTCAGATGAAGTAACGTCGGGGGCAGACGAACAGGGGATCACTTTTTTAATCATTAAATCTTTCCCGGCAAGCCTCAACGCAAAAATATTAGACAGGGGATTCGCGTCAAGCTTTGCGAAAAAGCAGAGTCACCAAAAGGCATCAGGGACAATGCTAAATTAAATTGTCTGTTTATTGCTTTAAGACTTGCCAGAAGGATGCAAGTCATCAAAAAGCAGTCTAACTAACCTCACCCACTCTTTCAACCAGCAATATGACCGTGTGTGTCTGACTCTGAGACGATTTCGACAAATGTATGCGCGAGAGCGGCGATTCCGGCGTGCATGCGACCTAAAGGTGAACACACGTGAGTCATCTAGCCCCATGCAAAAACGAATAGTTGACGGCGCACATGTAAAGGGATAACAATAGCGCCGCCCATTTGAAGCGTTATCCGTAGCTCAATTCCTTTGAGAACCCGGCATCGCTTTCCACACAGAATATTTCAGAGTGGCTGCGAGGCTCGCGCTCTTGATAGCTCAATAAAAAAATATCTCAAGCTAGCCTTGAGGAAATTCATACTGCGACAAGGGAGAAGAGAGGGAAGATGTTGCTCATCGAAAGCAAGATGTCTGCGCAATCGGTTGACGGCGCGACGCGCCTGTTGCTGCTCGAACAACTGCAAGAGACGGGTTTGAATCCGCTCATACGCTCGGCGCGGCTCGCGGCTTACGAACTCTCGCTCGGCAGCCGTGAGCGCGTGTCTGAAATGGAACGCGCCATCGCCTCACGCACAGAGGCCGAAGATGCTGCGCTCTATGTGCGCGGCGACCTCTTCTGCTTTGAGGATTACGTGCTCTTTCTCATTTTCGGAAACAAAGAGGACGACCGCGCCGGGATGCGCGCCGGAATCGTTTACGACGCGGAGACGGTCGAGCCTGCGAGCCAGCTAGATGCTTTCTGCCGCAACGTGTCCGCCGCGCTCGAAGCCGCGCGCAGGAGCGCAGGCAGAGAAGAGTTTGCGGGACAGGAATCAGCCGTTTGGAAACTCGAAGAGCCTGAGACGCACGCCGGACTCACGCGCTTCAGCTCACGCCACGCGCGCGAGCTGAGCAGTAGCGACGAAGCAAAGCCGCAGGGAACTGAGCGCGCTCTCGAAATTCTCGAAAACGCGGACGCGCGCCGCTTCCTGCGCCGCGTCATAGAAGCGCAGGCGGACGGCAAAGTCGCAGAGCTTTTCTCTCAACATGAAGGCGAAGGCGAGACGCAGTCTCTCATCAACAGCCTCGCCGATGCCGGACTCTTGCAGCGCGATGTGTCCGTCAGTTGTCGTCAGGTGGGACGCTCACTCTTTCGCCTGCCGTCGCCGGACATGCTCGCGGTCATCACTTCGAGCAATGCCGTGTGCAGCGAATGCGGAGTCTCAATCGCAGATGAGAAGATCGAAGAGACCATCGCTCCGACCGCGCGTTCCGCGTCTCTGTTGTCGGATGGCTCGTGGCTCTCGGCGCAGTTGCGCACGACGCTCAATGGCCTCGGCGTGCCTGATTCACAGCTCGCTGGCGGCAACGCTTTTACAGACGGCGAGGTTCACCTGATGGCAAACGTCTGTGGCGAGCCGTTTCTCTTTATCCTGCGCGACGGCGACCTGACTGCGGCGCAGACTCCCCGCGCGCTCGATGAGTTGATCGAGACGGAGGGGAGGCATCTGGCCGTCATCACGACCGGAAAGATTCAGGAGGAAGCGCGCGTGCGCCTGCGCGAACACGCACGCCGCCGGGCGCGCGTCGGCAGCGAGATAGAGATCGTCTTAATCGAAGGCATGGAGACGGCAGCGGCGGAGCTGCAACACGCTTTTGAAAGGGCTTCGCACCGCGCGCTGGCGGACGCACTATGCGAACTCGACGGCAGCCTCGGCCTGAGCATCGGCTATCTGGTCGCCACGCGCTTTCGCCTCGCACATAAAAACGCAGCGCTCACAGACCTCGCGGCCTCAGCCGTCGGCGCACTCGCCGGAAGCCTGCGCGAAATATAAGAGATAGTTGGCAGTTGGCAGTTAGCAGTCAAGACACAGCAGAAGTAAAGAACAAAAGATAAAGTGGTTGGCAGTAATTCGAGTTACTGCTAACCGCTTTCTGTTTTTATCTGCCAACTGCCAACTCTTCCTCACTGCCAACTGCCAACTGCTAACTGTTCCCGCCCGCAGGCGCACTGTGGTTAGCCACACTCAAAAATCTGCAAACTCTTTGCGCTCGGGCGTCATATGTGCGGCGCGAGGAGGCGCTAATAAGAAAATGAGCAGCGAAAGAAATGGAAATATTTTTAATGCCGGGTTTGCGCTAGCGGTTGCGCTGGTGCTCTCGTCAATTGTCGGGGCATGGGCTTATACCCGCTCCAAGAACACTGAACAGACGGTGACGGTGACGGGCTCGGCGCGCAAGCGCATCAAGTCCGATCTGGTGATCTGGAAAGCAGCCGTTTCGTATCAGGCTCCGCAGCTTTCAGAGGCGTACAAATCGCTTTCGGATAACATCCCGCGCGTCAAGCAGTACCTGATCTCGAAGGGCATTCCCGAAAACGAGATTACGATCTCTTCGATAGCGTCGAGCACGTTGACGGGCAAAGATAGCGAGGGGAACGACACGGGGCAGATTACGGGCTATTCCCTGAGACAGGAGTTGGAAGTACGCTCGAAGGATGTTGACAAGATTGCCAAGATCGCGCGCGAAGCGACCGAGCTTATCAATCAGGGCATCCTCCTGGAATCAATGGCGCCGGAATACCAGTACACTAAAATCGGCGACCTGAAGATAGAGATGCTGGGCGAAGCCGCGAAGGACGCACAGGTGCGCGCGAAGCAGATCGCCTCAAGCACGGGCAGCAAGATCGGCAACGTCCGCTCGGCCAAGATGGGTGTCATGCAGATCACCGCGGCAGACTCCAGCGAAGTCTCGGATTCCGGCATGAACGACACTTCGGCTCTTGAGAAAGACATCACCGCAGTCGTCAACGTCAGCTTCGCCGTGGACTAAAGCACGAATAATAACCGCTATTTTGAAAGGCGCGCTGTGCGGCACACAGCGCGCTTTTTATTTTGAGCCGGAATAAGATTGAGTTATGGTCGCGAAGAGTGTTGACAACCGAAAGCCTCGTGCGCGAATCTTAGGGAAACTTGCTGCCGCTGATGGCGAGCTTTCCTGCTCCATAAGAGGTTCAAAAAGTATGAAAAGACGCCCGATGCCTTCGCTTCTGCTAATTTCGTTGGCGGCTCTGTCCGCGCAGGCTCAGTCCACCAATACGCCCGGCTCTTCGACGCAGACGCGGCCTCGCACTGTGACTATCGCTCCGCAAACGGGCGCGATGAAACCCGCGCCCGTCGTTCAGCCGCCCGCGACGGTTCCGCCGTCCAGCGTCTTGCCAAAGCCCGACCCGTCTCCGCTGACACCGGCAAATAATGCCGCCATCGCACAGACCGCGCGCTCGCTTGGGATTGAGAAAATCCGCTCGCGCATCACAGAGGCCGAGCGATTGTTGAAGACGCGACCCGTGCCGACCGTGCTCATGGCTCCTTTGCCATCGTCCGCACCGACTGCGTTACCTGCTTCGCCGTCTTCGCCCTCAATAGATTTCGTCACCATCGCGGCTCTCGATACGAGCGCGTCAAAGATTCACTTCATTACGCTGCCGAAAGTCCTCTTTCTACAGAAGGGAGCGGAAGCGAACATCACCACTTCGGAAGGAAGCCTTGTCAGCCTCCGCGTCATACGAGCCAACGGCGTGAACACCGCCGTCACTATTTTCGATAGCGCGGGACGCAGCCTTGCTCCGCTCGTTGTGCAATATCCGATTGAGCGCAACGGAAGATTCCTTGAGATGGCTTATTACACTTCCGCGCACCCGTCGCTGCTCTCGCCCGATGTGGTCAAGGCCGGCCAAGCTTACGTGCGGACGATGATTGATCTGGCGGCGAAGCGTTTACTGCTCAGCGGCGTCAAGATCGAGCCGGAGATTCTGAATGTCGCGGAACGCCTGTGCGTCGTCGAGCATACGGATCAGGACCGCTATCGCCGCGAGAATCGCATCGCGCTGTACGAAGAGATTTTCGCGCTCTATTCTTTGAACGAACTCGACACTTATCACTACTCGGTCAGCTCAGCCGGAGCGGGCGGCATGGTGCAGATGATTCCCGCCACGTACCGGATGATCAGAACCCAGCATCCCGGCGTCGGACTCAATCCTGATTTCGTCGCGGGCATGCGTAATCACGGCAACGCACTCGAAGCGATGCTGCTTTACATGCAGGACACCTGGAACGATCTGGCGGGCAACGAAGATGTTATCTACGCGCTCAGCTCGAAGACTGCGACACAAGCCGAGCTGTTGGCGGCCGGTTACAATTCCAACCCTGCGCGTCTCCCCTCCTATCTCAATCGCGGCGGCACGGCATGGCGCACTCTGATTCCAAAAGAGACGCAATTGTACCTGCAAATCTATCGCTCGCTGGAAAGCCTCGTGCCGATGAAGATGCGTGGGACGCAAAATTAAAAATGTAAAATGCAAAAGGTAGGACTTTGGACTTTGTGCTTTGGTCTTTGATTGTGTTGCCCGACTCGAACCTTACGTATTCAAGTTTGAATCGCGTGCAAAGCACAAAGTCCAAAGCACAAAGTCCAGTCATAAATCTCGTCCCATTTTATTCAGCTTGAAAAATAGAAGAGGAGACTGTCTGTTATGAGCAAGAGAGCTGTCAAAGACTTTATCCGGTGGGCTGTGGTTGCGCTTGCTTTCGGCTTTTTAATCACAAGCTGGGCGATTAACAGGGCGAGCGCGGGCAATACTATTAAAGAAAGAGAGCCTGAATTGACACGGGCGCACGATGTCTCGAATGCTCCGTTGGACTTCTCCGAATTTGATGCCGTCCCGTCACAACTGCTTATAGCGCAGGCCGCCGGGCAGGAAGACAAGCCGGTTGAGCAGACGCGCAAAAATATACAGGTGCTCAAAGGCTTGCCGGAGTCACAGCTTTTTACGGTGATGAATTTTATGCGCGCTTCGCTCGGCGTCAGTTGCGCTTTTTGCCACGTCAACAGCGGCGGCGACAAGTGGGAATGGGAGAAGGACGACAAGCCTGAGAAGCAGGCCGCGCGGCGTATGATTCAGATGGTCTTTGACATCAACAAAAATAATTTCGGCGGCGCGCACAGGGTCTCTTGCTACACGTGCCACAGGGGCGCGGAGCATACCGTCAACGCTCCGCCGCTCCCGCAAGCCGCGCCCGAAGGCGGGCCGGGCGGTGAAAAGAATGAAAAGCCTGCCGCAACTTCGCTGACCTCGGAGCAGTTGATAGATAAATACTGGCAGGCTCTCGGAGGCCGCGCGGCGATTGAGAAAGCGAAAACGCGCGTGATGAAGGGATCGCAAATCGCTTCTTCAAATGGCTCAAGCATGCCTTTTGAGATTTCTCAGGAAGCTCCGAACAAGTTTGCGATTATGATGACGACGCCGCAGGCCGTCATCTCGCGCGGCTACAACGGCACGACCGCGTGGATGAAGTCACCGCGCGGGCAGCGCGAGCTGACCGGCGCAGACCTTGAGCAGATGAAACACACCGCGGACTTTTTCTGGATGCTCAAGCTCAAAGAGCTGTCGAAAGAGATGCGCGTCACGGGCAAAGATAAGATCGGCGACCGCGAAGCCTACGTGCTCATGGCGAGGATTGCGCCCACGCACATCGAGCGGTATTACTTCGACACGCAAACCGGCCTCCTGCTGCGCTCGATCACGCTCGAAGATTCTATGATCGGATGGATTCCCGAACAGACGGACTACGAAGATTACCGGGACGTTGACGGCGTCAAGATGCCCTTCACCGTGCGCCAATCCTACGTTGACCCGTGGGTCGGCTGGACGCGCAAGTTCACAGAGATAAAAATCAACGCACCCGTTGACGAGAAAAAGTTCGACCTGCCAGCAACGAAGTAAGACAAGACGGATGGGCTTTGGTCTTTGGACTTTGGGTTTTGATGTGTTGCTCAGCTTGAATTTTGAAACACAAGCTTGAGTCACGTGCAAAGACCAAAGCACCAAGACCAAAGTCCAATTCTTTAGTCTTACAACCGCTCGCTGACCGGCTCGTCCGTCATGTGTATGTCGCTTGAGTCGTCAGAGTATTGCAGGCGGTAGAGTTTCCAGTAGAGGCCGCGCAGCATGAGCAGCTCCTGATGCGTGCCCTGTTCGCGTATCTTGCCGTGGTGAAGGACGATGATGCGGTCTGCGCGTTGAATCGTGGAGAGGCGATGTGCGACGACGATTGAGGTGCGTCCCATCATCACGCGTTCGATGGCCTGTTGAATGAGCTGTTCGGTCTCTGTATCAATCGAGCTGGTCGCTTCATCAAGGACGAGCAGGGCTGGGTCGAAGGCGAGCGCGCGTGCAAACGAGATGAGCTGTTTCTGTCCGACCGACAATCCCGCGCCGCGCTCTTTAACTTCCGACGCGTAGCCGTCTTGCAATCGTTTGATAAAGCGGTCTGCCCGAACTTCGCCCGCAGCCCACTCGACGCGCTCCGGCGTGATACTCTCACGACCGAGGCGTATGTTGCTCTCAACCGTGCCGCTGAAGAGAAACACGTCTTGAAGAACGACCGCGAAGTTTTCGCGCAGTGTTTGCAAGTCCCAATCGCGCACGTCCACTCCGTCAAGCAGTACGCGCCCCTGCTGCACATCATAAAAACGCATCAAGAGATTCGTGATCGTAGTCTTGCCCGAACCCGTGTGGCCGACGAGCGCGACGGACTGCCCCGGCTCGACCCTGAACGACACGTCCTTGAGCACCCAGTCTTCATCCTTGTAAGCGAACCAGACGTTCTCAAACTCTATGAGTCCGGACGCGCGCCCGCGCTTCTTCGGATTCTCCGGCGTCGTGATGGCGACGGGCATGTCTAAAGTTTTGAAGATGCGATAAGAGGCCACGACCGCCGCTTGCAGCACATTGTACTTGTCCGAGATGTCGCGTATCGGCTGAAAGAGAAGTTGTGAATATTGTATGAAAGCGACGAGCGCGCCGAGCGTCAGCACCATGCTCGCAGCCGTGTTGTGCATCACGCGCCAGCCGCCGTACCAGATAATGAGCGAGATGCCGACCGCGCCGATTAAATCAACGAGCGGGAAAAAGACGGAGTAATAAAAGATAGTTTCGATATTGGCGTTGCGATGGTCGTCGTTGATTTCATGAAACTGCCTGCGCGATTTCTCCTCGGCATTGAAAATCTGTACGGTCTGCGCGCCTGAGATATGTTCCTGCAGGAACGCGTTGAGGCGCGCGATGCGCGTTCGCACGCGGTCATAACCGCGCCTCGCGTGCTTGCGAAACCACGTCGTCGCGGCAAACAGGAGCGGCACTGTGATGAGCGTCACCAGTGTGAGCTGCCAGCTCATCAAAAGCATCACGACGATGATGGCGAAGATCATCACGACATCGCCGAGCACATCAATCACGCCCGACGTGAACAACTCGTTCAGCGCGTCCACATCCGAAGTCAGGCGCGTCATAATGCGCCCGACCGGGTTGCGGTCGTAGTACGCGACCTCCTGATGTTGCAGCTTGTCGTAAAGCTCGCTGCGCAAGTCGTACATCACGCGCTGGCCGACGGTGTTGAGCAGAATCTCCTGTATGTAAGAGAAAGCGAATCTCAAAAACCAGACGCCGAGATAGACGAGCACGAAGAGATTCAATCCGTCCAGCTTGCGCGGGATGATGTACCAGTCAATCGCGTACTCCGTGAACTTCGGCTGCAAGATGCCGAGCACGACCTGCACCAGCGTCAGGAAGAGCGCGGGAATGAGAGCGTATTTGTAAGGCTTTAGATAACGGAGCAAGCGGCGCGCGATGCGAAAGTCATACGTCTTGCCGATGGCTTCTTCTTCATGAAATTGTTTGGCCGTAGTTGACATCTCTTCTTAAAAACTTTCGTTCACTTCATCGTTGATTCTTAAAACTCGCCGCCAGCAGATGTTCGCGGCGCGGGAAATGCACGAACATGAAGAGCGCGGAGATAATAAACAGCGCATAATAACCGCGCCCCGGCGTCAGCATGTACATCACCAATCCGAAAATGCCCGCCGTTTCGCTCAAGACGAAGGCAAGGATGTAGCCCGTGTTGACGAGGCGCGGTTGCTGCGTTTCGGCTGCCTGTTCAAGCATCTTCTTTTTCGGCACGAGCGAAAAGACCGCCAGGAATCCTCCGAACGCGCCGAGAATTATTGACAGCAGCTTGTTCTCATCCGTCGCCTGTCTCGGAATAAACAACGTCATCATGAAGAAGACGCCAACCGAAACCAGTATCGCAAACCACATGACGAGCAAGGTTCGATAACGCCCTGCGATGTTGAGATTCGATGTGTCCTGATTCATTGGCTGCATCGCCGTTGCTCCTTTCATAACTGTTCTCAGCCGGTCGCTGCCAGCTCTTCTTCCAACAGTTGACGCTCGTACAAGTCCGCATACTCGCCGCCGCGCGCCAGCAGTTCATCATGCGTCCCGCGCTCAACCATACGTCCTTCGTCGAGCACGCAGATGAGGTCTGCATCACGCACCGTCGAAATCCTGTGCGAGACGATGATGCTCGTCCGCTCGCGCATGACCCCGCGCAGTTGGGCTAAGATTTTCTCTTCCGTGTAAGTGTCTACGGACGAGAGCGAGTCGTCCAGAATCAGAATCTTCGGCTGGCGGAGCACTGCGCGGGCAATCGCCGTGCGCTGCTTCTGACCGCCGGAGAGCGTGATGCCGCGCTCGCCGACCATCGTCTCGAAGCCGTTCGGGAAACTGCGTATATCATCCGTCAGCCCGGCAATCTCCGCAGCCCATTCGATGTCAGCGCGCTCCGCCTTCAAGACGCCGAAAGCGATGTTGTCTGCCAGCGTGTCGCTGAAAAGAAAAGTTTCCTGCGGCACGTATCCTATGCTCTCCCTGAGCTGCGCGAGCGGATAATCACGCACGGAAATATCGTCAACCAGCACTGTGCCCTGTGGAGCATCTATGAGACGCGTAATCAGGTTGACCAGAGTGGATTTGCCGCTGCCCGTGCGCCCGACGAAAGCTACGGATTGTCCTGCTTCGATGACTAGGTTGATGTCGCGCAGCACAGGCTCGTCCGTCTCGCGGTAACGAAAGGTCAGATTCTTAAATTCTATCCGTCCTCTAACCGGCGGCTGCACGCGCACGCCCGCCGCATCCTTAATCGTAGGCTCAATCGCTTGAATCGAGTTGATGCGTTTGAGGCTCGCGGTGCCGCGCTGGTAAAGATTGACCACGTAGCCGAGCGCGATCAGCGGCCAGATCAGGCGCGAGAGATAGAGATTGAAGGTCACGAACTCGCCGGTGGTCATCGCTCCGCTGACCGTGAGCGGGACGCCGACCCAGATAATCAACACGAAGCCCGCGCCGATCACAAATTGCAGCAGCGGACGCATCATCGCTGAGATGCGAACCAAGCTCAGATTGCGTTCGGCGTATTGACGGTTCAGGGTGTCGAAAGCGGCAATCTCCGCTCCCTCCTGCGCGTAAGCTCTGACGACGCGCACGCCCGCAAAATTCTCCTGCGCGCGTGCTGTAATCTGCGCGAAGAAGTCCTGAATCTTCTCAAAGCGCATGTGTACCTGCTGGCCGAAATACTTGACGGTCAAAGAGACGAGCGGCATCGTCACAAAAAGCAGCAACGTCAGCCGCACACTTATCTTCAGCATCAAAGGCAGGACGAGCATGACGACGAAGACCGTTTGCAGCGTGTACATAATCATCGGCCCCGCGAGCTGCCTGACCGCCGCCAGATCGTTGGTCGCGCGAGCCATCAAATCGCCCGTCCGGTGCTCGTGAAAAAATGAGAGGGGCTGATCTACCAGATACGCGTAAAAATCTCTGCGCAGGTCGTACTCGACGTGGCGCGACATGTTGATGAGTATGCGGCGTTGCAGGAAGAGAAAGATGCCGCTCACGAGGCTCAAGCCCAGAATCTTGAGGCTCGCCATCGTGATTGATGTCCACGTCACGCCCTGCTTCAGATCGTCAATGGCGAGACCGACCGAGCGCGGAATCAATAGACCGAAGACGACCGAAGCGAGGATACAGATGATACCCGTGATGATATGTAATTTATAAGGGCGAAAATAACGCGCGAATTTCTTCAGGTCGTGCATAAATCGGGCGAGGCTTTTGCGGCCTCGCAAACCTCCGCGAACAGCTTCAGTGAATACGGACTGAGACTATCATGCGCGATTTTTATCCCGAACGCAAAAGAAGGTAAAAGTAAAAAAAGTAAAAAGATGAAAGGGCAGACAAAAGCGTTTTATAAAAAATCCGCTGCCGCCGCATTTTTGCCTTTTTACTTTTACCTTCTGCTTTTTGGTGTGTGTCTGAGGGGAATTTAAACTAAGATTGGAGGAAAGGCTTCAGCCTGCTTATCCTGCGCGTCGTCTGAGATTTCGTTAAGCTCGAACATTTCATCCGTGAGGGTGATCGGAGTGACTTGCGGGCTGCGCACGAGGTTGCGCCCGGAGTTCTTGGCATCATAAAGAGCGCGGTCTGCGGCTGAGACAAGACTGTCGCGCGAATTGGCGTGCATCGGAAATGTGGCGACGCCGAATGAGGCCGTGATATACCCGACGCGCGGGATTTCCGTATTTTCGAGACGCGCCCGCAAACGTTCTGCCACGATCAGCGCGCCGTCCACATCCGCCTGCGGCAGAATCACCGCGAACTCCTCGCCGCCGTAACGCGCCGCCGTGTCAACGCCGCGCAGCTCTTCGCGCAAACCGTCTGCGAACATGCGCAGCGCCATATCGCCCGCGTCGTGGCCGTGTGTGTCGTTGACGAGCTTGAAGTAATCCACGTCGAGCATGATGAGAGAAAGCGGCTGGTGCATACGCGTCGCAACCTGCAAAGCTTTTTCGAGTTCCATTTCAAACGAGCGGCGGTTGACGCAGCCCGTCAGGACATCTGTCAGAGCCTGTTGCTGCGTCTGCGCGAAGAGGCGCGCGTGATTAACCGCGATGGTCACCTGATCTGCGACCGTGCGTAACAACAGGACTTCATTCTCCTGCCAGATGCGCTCCGGGTTATCCGAGCGCACGAGCAGCGTGCCCATAGAATGTTGCTTGTAAATAAGCGAGACAGCGGCGAGCGGGCGTATGCTCTGCGCGTGCGGGTCTGCGCTGCCGCTCCCGTCCAGCACATAATTGTTGAGGCGCTGTGCCAGCCGCACGCTGTAGGCGTCAAGGTCGCCCTTGAGTTCCGTGTCCTCTGCTTTATCGCTATCCACTCCGTCACGAAAATAAAAGTTGCTCAAAGGCTCGCTTCCGGCCTCGCCTTCGACCCGTAGCGCGCAGTGCTGTGCATTGAGCGCGCGCCCGACTTCGTTGACGGTCGTTTGCAGAAGCTGTTCAAGCTCAAGCGAATTACGAATCGCGTTGGCGATGCGGTTGATCGCTATCTCACGCCCGGCCTGTTCCTGCAAGAGCCGCGCGAGCTTGGTCGTGACAGAGACCGTGAGCTGAAGCGAGGTCGCCTTCGGCATCGAAGATTTGACCGCCGCAGTAAAGACGTTCGCCTGAAAAGATCGCTCGGCGTTGACGCGCGCCATCAGATATTCGAGCGCGGAATAAACTATGTCCGGCTCGAACGACCAGATAACCTCGTCGCCTCCGCCGTCTTCGTCCGTGCCGCGCACGGAAGCCAGCAGGGCAGAGAAGCGCGAGTCCGCGATGACGACGAAACGCTCGTCCGTCTGCTCGTGCTCTGTGCGCTTCAAAAGGATAGGCTCGCGATCCTGTTCGCTCATCCGCAGCGGCAGACCGCCCAGAGCATCTTCGTGCGAAACGAAAAAGAAGGCGCGATGCGCAGACCGCCCGACCTCGCGCACGCGCGCAAGGTCTCGCAGCGAACGCTCCTTCATCAAAGGCAGGCTCTCGATGACGAGCGCGGCCAGATTGTTCTCAAGCACTACGTCCTCGAAATAACGATGAAGCTGGGCAATAGTCTGCTCGGCACAGCGCACAGAAGTTAGCTGGCGCGGGTGCTGTGCGAGCAGAGCGTGATAGAGTGAGTGCATCTATTCTGGGCTGGGCGGTCGCGTCCGGCTGCGACTTTGGGCTGTCGAGCCAGTGAAAGAATGATGAGCGGATGCTGCCTTCGACAGAAAGGCAGCAGAGACAAAACCCATTTTGCATGAATTAACAGGGTTTGTCTATATTTCTTTTGCGAAAAAAGCCGGGCAAAGGTAGTTAAATGCTTTTAAGTCAACCGGATATAGGTTGTGAGGGCGGTCGCCGCGAGGCTTTCCGCCTCGTCGAAAACGTCCACGGCAGCGATTATGAGGCGTCTTCCGCCGCGAACTATGCGCGCGTGCGCCGTTGCCTGCCCTTTGACGAGCGGGCGCAGATAATGAATCGTCAGGTCAACTGTGGTGGTCGTCTGGTCTGGTTTGAGCTGCGTCAGGATGACAAAAGCGGCGGCTGTATCAATCAGCGAGGCAGTCACGCCGCCATGTATGATGCCGTTATTCTGTCTCAGCTCATCGCGTATGCCGAGACGCAAAACGGCCTTGCCACGCTCGACCGAGACCAGCTCAAGGCCGAGCATATGCGCGAATGGAACAGCCCCGAACGCCTCCGCGATACGTTGCCTCTCAACTTCTGTCAGCGCATCATCCTTCATGCGCGATAGGTCTCTCCGGCGTCCGTCGGCTCGACGATGACAGCCGTGCCGTAAGCCAGCACTTCCGTCGCGCCGCTTGCGACTTCCGTCGCATCATAACGCGCGCACACAATCGCATTGGCTCCGAGTTCGGTCGCATGCTGAATCATGATCTCGAAGGCGTCCGAGCGCGTCTGTTCGCAGAGCCGTGTCCATGCGACGATGTTACCGCCGACCAGAGTTTGCAGAGCCGCTCCGATGTTGACGAAGACATTACGCGAGCGGACGACGATGCCGCGCACTACTCCCAGATTGCGCCGGATGCGAAAGCCGGGCAGCTCAAACGCGCTCGTGACCATATGATGCGCGACCGAATATTGCGGCGGGCTGATGTCATAAGGGGCTTTGGGGGCAAGGGGATCATTGTTCATTTTTATTCCTCACGGGAATTTGGTCTTTGGCTTTGGTCTTTGTGCTTTGCACGCGACTCCGGCCTTGAGCGATGAAGCTCAACTTGAGTCAAACATCAAAGACCAAAGCCCCAAGACCATATTTGAATCAGTTAATCGCTGAAGAGGCTCGGCTGTTCATCATCCTGCCTCCCGTCCTGCTTTTCGTCTTCGTCGGGCGACCAGCGATATTGTCGCAGGTCGCAGCGTGCGCGTGCGTCGAACTTGACGCCTTCGGCTTCGAGCATGCGCTGCTGTTTGTCGGGCGGAAGGATGACGCGCCCTGTCGAGCACGCACCCTGCGAGTTGATGACGCGCTGCCACGGAGTCGTCTCTTCGTCAGCCGCGTGCATCACAAAGCCGACCGTGCGCGGCGTGTAGCCTTCGCCCAGGATGTCCGCGAGCTGCCCGTAAGTCATCACGCGCCCGGAAGGGATGAGGCGCACAATCTCAAACACGCGCTCGCGGTAGCCGTGCGACTCCTGCACAGCTCGCGGGGCTTCTACGGAAGGCTTGCCGCGCGCTTCGTCTTTTGCCTGTCTGCTTTTGTCTGCCATCGTTTTTTGAAAGTGGATTGATGTGCGTGCCACCATTCGTGCCATTCTGTTATCGCCTGTGTGCGTGCTGCCTGCGAAGCCGCAGGCTGAAAGCTGAGTCAAGTGCCCGTCGCCTCGCGCAGGCACATCTCTGCGAGGAATCGTGTTTCAAGCTCCGTACTTGATAGTAAATCTATCAGCTCGTCAATGGAAAGCCCTGACATCACTGCGCGGCGCGCGATAAACTCTTCACGTCTCATGCCGTTCATGCCAGCGAGCGCAGGATAGTGCGAGCCGGTGCGCCGTCGCCCGTTCCATCCGCCAGCCTGAGCGGCAGGCAGCATAGCTCGTAATCGCCCGCCGCAACTTCGCGCAGGTCTAGACCTTCGATGATGACGACGCCGCGCTCAAGCAAAGTAATGTGAGTTTGAAAATCCTTCGAGCCGAATTTTTCAACCGACAGGTAATCAATCCCGACGAGCCGCACGCCCATTTCGACCAGAGAGCGCGCGGCATCCGGCGTGATGTAAGTAAAGTCTTTGCGAAAGCTTTTGTCCGCGCTGCCCCAAAAATCGGAGTTGCGCGTCTTAAAGAGCACGCGCGTCGCTCCGCTCAACTCATCGGCCTTGAGATGTCCCGGCTCAATCGCAAGCACGTCTTTCGGAATCTCTATCACGCGCGCCTGCCCGGTTAATATCTCAAGCGAGAGCGAATCAACGCGCGGCGTGCCTGCGATAAAGTGCGCGGGCGCGTCAACGTGCGTGCCCGTGTGCGCGCCGAAGTGAAGCATCGTGACGTTTGCCGCGTCGCCCTTCTCAATCGCAGCCCACGGCTCGAACTCTACGCCGGGATCGCCCGGATAGGTTGGCATCGACGCGCTGATCGGAACGCTCACATCGTAAATTCGCATGCGGGCAATGATAAGGGGAAAATGTGAAAAGGCAAAAGTAAAAAAGTAAAAGGTAAAAGTGCGGAGCAGGAATCGTTGTGTCTGCGCTTTTCCTTTTTGTGCTCGCATCTTATGCTTAACTAAATCTAGAAAGACGAAAGGGAAAAGACGTGCCGCGCATAGCCGCTTCGAGTTATTTGAATACCGCGCCGCTGATCTGGAGTTTTATCTACGGCTCGATGCGTGATGACGTAGAATTGTTGACGGATGCCGCACCTGCGCGTTGCGCGTTGATGTTGGAGCAGGGCGAGGCGGAAGTCGCGCTCGTGCCCGTCATCGAATATCAACGCATGTTGAATGTGCGGGTCGTGCCGGATGTCTGCGTCGGCTCGCGCGAGCGCGTGCGGAGCGTCGTGCTTGCGACTCATTGCAGTGATTTGAAAGACGTGCGCAGCATCGCGCTCGATACTTCTTCGCGCACTTCCGCCGCATTAATTCAAATTATTTTCAGGGAGTTTCTGGGGCTTGAGCCTGTGTGCGAGCCGTCCGAGCCGAACCTCAACGCGATGCTTGAGAGGAGCGATGCGGCGCTCCTCATAGGCGATCCGGCGATGACTTTCCCGCGCGAGAATTTGCGCGTGCATGATCTGGCGAGCCTCTGGCGCGAGCACACGGGTCTGGGGTTTGTCTTTGCGATGTGGATGGCGCGCGAGAACGCGATTGAGAAAGCGGGCGCAGTTGATTTCGCAGGCGCGCGAGATGAGGGGCTGGCTCATGTCGAAGAGATCGTCACGCTCTATCATGAAAATCTGCGCCTGCCGCGCGAAGAGCTGCGCGAATATCTGCTGGAAAATATCTCGTTCGAGCTGGACGCGGGGATGCGCGCGGGGCTTGAGCTTTATTACAAGCTGGCGCACAAGCACGGTTTTATACGGTCGTACAGGCAACTCGAAATGCTCTGAGCCTCAAGGCATTTAAGAGCATAGATGAGAGGCACGCTATTTGTAATGTGATTGCTTTGGGAAACATATTAGCGATGAAGCTTTCAGCATTTCGCTTTGCAAAGATGGAAATTTAGAACTGAGAGTGGGGATTTGGGATTTGAGATAGAGATTTGAGATTTGCAATTTGAGATTTGAGATTCCATAGCTTTCAAATTGCGAATTCATCAAAGCGACTCTACAATCTTTGTCGGTGATTGTTACATGAAAAATAGTATGGATATTCAACCGATTCTTGACCACGCGCTTGCCGGGGTGCGCTTGACGACGGACGATTGCACGGCTCTGCTGGAATCGAACGATATCGCGCGCATGGGCGTCGCGGCTGATGAGATACGCAAGCGACGACACACGGACGATATCGTCACGTACATCATTGATCGCAACATCAATTATACGAATGTGTGCAATGTCGTCTGCACCTTCTGCGCTTTTTACAGGCGACCGGGCAAGCCCGACACTTATGTGCGGACGAAGGAAGAGATTTACGAGAAGATAGATGAGACCATCGCGCTCGGCGGAACGGGCGTGTTGATGCAGGGCGGGCTGCACCCTGACTTCGGCCTCGAATGGTACGAAGACCTCTTGAGCACGCTGCATCAAAGATACCCGGACTTTCAGCTACA
Organism: uncultured Pyrinomonadaceae bacterium; assembly: GCA_964246305.1. GTDB lineage: Bacteria > Acidobacteriota > Blastocatellia > Pyrinomonadales > Pyrinomonadaceae > JACMLC01. The sequence continues at coordinate 97,976 of CAXTPS010000006.1, read as the reverse complement.
CTGTTTCTCGCCGCCTGAGATACATAACATACATCTCATCTCCGGCCTCGATTACGAAACGATTCTACGGCGGCTCAAGGACGCGGGGCTTTATAGTCTGCCGGGCGGCGGCGGCGAGATTCTGGATGATGAAGTCAGAAAGCGCGTCTCGACCAAATGCACTACGGACGAATGGCTGGCGGTGATGCGCGCCGTGCATCGTGTGGGACTGCGCTCGACCGCGACGATGATGTTCGGCATCGGCGATTCGATAGTCCATCGCGTGCGCCATCTTGAGCGTGTGCGCGACCTGCAAGACGAGACGGGCGGCTTCACAGCTTTTATCCCGTGGACTTTTCAGCGCGAGAACACGGCTCTCGGCAGGCGCATCAAGGACGAGCCGACCGGCATGGATTATCTCAAGATGCTCGCGGTCTCGCGTATTTTTCTCGATAACATAGAGCACATCCAGTCATCATGGCTGACGCAGGGCTTGAGGCTCGGACAGGTCGCTCTGCGCTTCGGGGCTGATGACATGGGTTCCGTGATGATCGAAGAGAACGTGGTCTCGGCGGCGGGCGCGAATAATGTCGCGGATGAAAAGATGCTGCGCTACCTGATACGCGAGGCGGGATTTATTCCGCAGCAGCGCGACATTCTTTACCGCCACGTCAATCGTGAAGAGTCTGCGCGAGGCGATACGCCGGACTCTGCGAAGCTCAATGAGCTGAGCGTGGCGTTCGCGGATTAGATGAAGACGATGGTCTTGGGTCTTGGGACTTGGGTCTTTGAATATGCTCGCTCAGTTGATGCCTGAATTTTAGAGAGCTGCCGGAACTCCACTAATCAAAGACCAAAGTCCCAAAACCATTATTGATATTAACCGCGCCGACGCTCAAGCAGGAGCATCATCAGTAGGCTCAAGAGTGCGCGCGTCTCTTCGGCGGGCGGCATCTCCGCTTGCTTCTCGATGATGAACTTGCCTTCAAAGAACGCGGGCTGCTTGACCAGCCGCAGGAGCACTGCGCCGTTGGTGTGTGCGACTTGGTAAGCCGGATGAAAGAAATAGCCCGTGAACATTCCTAAGAGCGGAACTTCGCCGAGCAGTGCGTCGAATACTTTTATCCACGGATTCTCTTCGCTAATCAGCATCACCTGATTCTCGCCGTCGAGAATATCGTAGCGCGCCTTCCAGATTGATTTCATCCCCTGCCGCTTGACCGAGCCGATTGGCTGACCGTTGCGGTCTGCGAAGTGATAGCGCGCCGAAAAATCGAACACCTTATCGGCATTCATGGTATAGAGCGGTTGCGTCTGCTGCGTGTCCGCGAAGACCGTGACGGCCTCTTTGAGCTTGAAAGCTTTCTGCTTGACGTAAAAAACCAGATTCCCCTGCGCGTCCGTGACGGAAACTTGCTGCGCGAGGGCCATAAGCTTAAAAGATAGTTGTAGGGGATAGTTCATCTATTTTCTCCTTAAGAAATTTGTCGAAAACTGCACACGAACATTCTCACGTTCAGATAAATCAGAGTGCAAAGCAGGTGAGACTCAAGCACGCGCGGCGTGTGAGGCGCGGGGCGGATGCGCCGTGCGATGATGAAAGGTAAGCTAAACGGGCGTTCGGGCGCAACTGAAAATTTTCAGTCACGCGGGCTAGCGTAAACTTTTATCTGCTCGACTTCGAGCAATTCGGTCGTGCTCTCCGTCACGCTTGAAACGGATTCGGGCGGAAGCTCAAGCGGCGGCAGCGGCAGCGGCACGGTCGGTTTCGCCTGTGCAGCACTAGCTCTGGCCGCCTTCGATTGACGGGACTTGCCGCCGCCCCGTGCGAGCGTTGGCAGTGAGCCGAAGCCGATGAGAAAGATTCCGGCAATCGCGATCAGCGCGCCGACTCCGCTGACGATGTCGTCGTGAACAAACTTTTTGCCGACGATGCCGATAAAGACTCCCACGAACATGATGATGAATCCCGAACTCATCCAACGCGACATTCGTCTGGAAGTATGAGAGTCGGCATTGGCGTGTGAGTCATCCGCATCGGCAGTGGAGCCTTGTGCCGACAGAGCTTTGGACATGGCTTCTAGATTGATGCCGCACACGCGGCAAAACTTTTGTTCTCTCCAAGTCTGTTTTCCGCAACCGGGACAATGCATATCTCAAGCTCCTTACGAAATATCCGAGTGAGCATCATATACGATGCGATAGGGTCTCAAGTTCGGGTTCAAAATAAATGGCTCAAGGCAAAGGGCTGAATCTTTTGAGAGTGATTATCACTTGGGTGAAGGGAAAAGTATTAATCACCGCAGAGACGCGGAGTTTACGCAGAGGAACGCAGAGAGTTCAATAACATTCAATCCTCTGCGTATTCTCTGCGACTTCTCCGCGCCTCTGCGGTGAGCTGCTTTTTGTCATACATCCAATTTAATATTGCTCTAAACGCCTGAATTTTGAAATCAGGTTGATGCTTCATTCACCGCATTACTCAATCCTCACTCAATCCTCTTTGTGTTGCGCGGCGCGCTCAAGGTCTGCGGTGACGAAGCGGATCATGCGATAGCTGATATGCGCGGGCAGAGCGTCTCGCAGGGGGCGCAGACGTTCCGCGCCGAGTTGTGCGATGGCCTCTTCGACGAGCGCACGGTCTTCGTCCGTGACGTGGCGCGAAACGTCTACCTCGCGGCCTTCGAGGATGCAGTCTGCGAGGTGTTTCTCGATAGTGATTTCGGTGAGACTGCGCTGGCGGCTTATCTCTTCGATGGTTAAGCCCACGGAGTAGAGCGCATAAGTTTCATCAATCGTGCTGGCGGATTTAGTTTTTGTCGCAGTCGCAGAAGGCGCGGCATAGTCTGCGGCGTGGCCGGAGTAATGAGCCAGCTCGCTTAAAGAGGTTGAGGGCAGCGCTAACTCTACGCTTTCGCGTTCGCGCATGACATCGTCGCCGAGCTTGGACAGAGCGACGGTCGGGTATGCTCCGCCCGCGACGGTCAGACATCCGGCGGCGACCAGCGCGTCTATGTAGAGCATCAATTCATCCTGCGTCATATCGTCGAGGATGCCGTAGGTCGTGAGCTTGTCGAGTCCGGTCTGCAAGACATTTTTGGCGCGCGAGCCTCTTAAGACGGAAGCGATCATGGCTTTGCCGAAACGCCCGCGCATGCGCGCAGCACAGGCTAGAATCTTGCGCACGAGCAAGCCCTCTTCCTGCGTCAAAGGACGCCGCTCAGTGATGTTAATCTCGCTCTGTGCTCCCGCTTCGACTGCGGTCTCGGCTTTGACGCGCGCCAGCTCCATACGCGACTGCTCGTGCAGGGCTTCGTCAAGATCGAGTCCGACGGGCGCGTGTTCTCTGATAAACCTATCCAGATTGGTCGCAGGCTCAAGCGAAGCCGAAGTCGCGCGCGTGCTTTTTCCGGCGGCCTGCGCGAGACAGTTGCCGCACGTGCCGCAGACGGGCGCGTGATGTTCGTCGCCGAAGTAGTCGAGGATAAAAGCTCTGTAACAGTTTTCGGTGTAGCAGAAATTTATCATCTCGCGCAGCTTGCGCTGTTCGAGCGCGGCGCGGCGCGCGATCTCGTGCTGCTGTATGCGCAACTGTTTGACCGGACGCTCATCGAGCATGAGTACGCCGCGCGTCCGGCGCGCAGCAGCGTAAGAGAGGACGCCGCTCGATTGAAGCGAAGCGAGCGCACGCCGCGCCGCCGCAACGTCAAGCCCCACGGCTTCGGAAAATTCTTTGATCTCAATCTCCGTTTCCGCACGCTCGTTGACCTCGTAGCCGCCGAGCAGACCGAAGAGAGCCTGCCGCGTCTTTGTCTCGCGCTCGCCAATCGAAGCGCGGGCTTCGTGCGGCGGCACGAGCAGGCGCACAGAGGCGCGATTCTCACCGGCGGAGCCGCGCTCTATGTGTCCAGCTTTTTCCAGAATAATCAGCGCGGACTGCACGGCCATCTCGTTACGCAAGCTCGCGCGCGTGGCAATCTCGCTGACGGAAAGCTCTATGCGCTTCTGGTTTGTGGCGACGAGAGCCTGATAGACCTGTGCGATTAAATCCGGCGGCGGATACGAGCCTTCTATAAAAAAGTCCTGCGTGCGCTTATCCGCGTAGTTGAAAAAGAGCGCGCAAACCGAGGGCAGACCGTCGCGCCCCGCGCGCCCTATCTCCTGATAGTAAGCTTCAATCGAGCCGGGCATCTGGTAGTGCGCGACGAAACGTATCTCCGCTTTATCTATCCCCATCCCGAAGGCGTTAGTGGCGACGATCATCTGCGTGCGCCCGGACATGAACTCGTCCTGCGCTCGCGTGCGCTCTGCTTCCTCCATGCCCGCGTGATAAGCGACGATGTCGAGTCCCGCAGATTTGAGTCTGGCCGAGACCTGCTCGACGGCTTTGCGTGTCGAAGCGTAGATGATGCCTGAGCCACGCTGCTGTGCGGCAAGAGCTTTGATGTGAGCTATCTTGTCGCGGTCTTTCTGCGTGTGAACGACTTTGATGGAAAGGTTTGGGCGGTCAAAGCCGCTGACGAAGGCGCGTGGCGCGTTCAAGTTCAGTTGCTCGATAATGTCCGCGCGCACGTAAGGCGTGGCGGTCGCGGTCAGTGCGATGACCTGCGGGCATCCGATCTCCTCGACGGCGTGGCGCAGGCGCAGGAAATCGGGACGGAAATCATGCCCCCATTGCGAGACGCAGTGCGCCTCGTCAACGGCGAAGAGAGAGACGTTTATGCTTCGCAGCGTCTCGACGAAATGCGCGCTGCGAAAGCGTTCGGGCGCGACGTAGACGAGCTTGTATTCACCGCGCCTGATGGAATTGATACGAGTTTTCTGCTCTTCAAAAGTAATCGAGCTGTTGATAAAAGTCGCCGGGAGATTGCGCGCGTGAAGCGCGTCCACCTGATCTTTCATCAGGGCGATGAGCGGCGAGACGACGATGGTCGCGCCCTGTTTCATCAGCGCGGGCAGTTGATAACAGAGGCTCTTGCCGCCGCCCGTCGGCATCACGACGACCGTATCATGGCCTTCCAGAATCGAGCCGATGACCTCGCGCTGGCCTGCGCGGAAATCTTCAAAACCGAAATGTTCGCGCAAAGCAACGAGCGCATCTTCTATGACTTGCATTTTGTTTCAAGACTCAGGCTTCCAAACTTCCAGCTCAAAGTCTAAAGCGTGCGAGCCAAACTCTCAAGTGCGGCTTTCGGCCTTGAACTTTGCGCCCTTAACTATTTAAGCTCTGATGAAGATGAAAGAGCATAAATGGAAATCCCGCACCAAGCGCGACCTGATGATAGAAGTCTGGGAAGCATTGGATTGCGAATCCGTCGGCAGGGCGGAACTCGAAGCCATCGAGCAGGCCGTCCGCGAAAGATTCGGCGAGGGCGCGGTCGAAAGCCACGCTTCGGTAGCGCGCCTCTTAGCGGACGAGGGCGCGGAGCTTCGACATGCAGAAGTCCTGGAACTCGACGTGCAACAGCGCAGCGCAGACCCTTATGATGCGATGTTTCGCAACGTGCTCAAATTCGCGGACTTCAAACAGGCCGCCGCATCAATCAGGAATCTGGAAAACCTGCGGAAAAAGTTTGCGCGCGAGCGCGATGAAAAAGGCTTGCGCCGCGTGCGCGAGACTGCAATCAAAGGGAAGCAGCGCGCACAGATGATCGCCGGCAACAAAGCGGTTGATGAAAAGAAGCGCGCGGAAAAAGCCGAGATCGCAGAGTGGTTCACAATCTGGCTGCAACAGCCTGAAATTTTCGAGACGTGGCTTGAGCTGCGCCGTAAGACTGCGGATTTCCGCGCTCGCTTCGACGAGGCAGAGAATGCATGAGGCTATTAATCGCTGGAAAAATTTAGGTGATGCATAAATTTGAAATTCTGTGAGCTATCTATCATCACGAAAAGCAGTTTCCCGCAAAGGCGCAAAGCAGAAGCGCGCTAAGAGAAAGTGGCATTCAATGCCTTGCGTTCTTCCTTTGCGTCTTTGCGCCTTTGCGTGAAACTGCCTTTTTCTTCTCCACGGTTGAAACTGAACACTAAAAATTATTTTCGCTGCCGTACCTTTAACAGCTTGCTTGATAGGTTATGAGTCGTCAGTTCTGTGACGGACGGCGGCGCGCCTGAGAGTTGTCCGGCGGGAGCGGAATTCTGAAGGCCCACGGATGAATGCTCAGGCAATTCTTTCTGCTTTTTATCTCTCGCATGTTCCAGCGCATGAAGCTTCGGCACGGTGAGCAAAAACCCGTTAAGCACAAGTCCGAGACCAATCAGAAAAACTATCACTCCGAGCGCGGGGAGAAATGAGGCGTGCCTGTCTGTCATAGCAAGCAGATAGAAGAAGAAGGTTACGCCCAATCCGATGGCAGAGGTGATGACGCCTTCTCTGATGCGGCGCAAGCGTCGCTCCTGCGGCGACTCCAAAAACTTCTCAATCTCCGGCAGCACGTCCTCCAAATCTTTGACCCTGTCCATCTCCCTGATTCTGGTCGCAATCGCCCTGCCGACCTCCTCGCGCGCAGCGGTCGCAGAAGCCGTCACAGCATCCGGCTCCGCGAGGCTCGCGCGCACGACGCGCAAATCCGTCCCGCAGGCGCGACAGAACTGAACCGCGCGGTCTTCATTCAATCCACAGCCGGGACAAAACATATTTGCTCCTTAAAAAATAGAAAATATCAGATGCAGCGAAAACCTATTACGCCTCTTTCAAGCTTCGGGTTCGGTTTTGCTGTTTCAACTGTAACGGCGTGTTATACGGAAGCAGGGTGGATTATATCAAAATAAGTTTACTGTCAGGAGAGCTGACGCATGGCTCTGGAAATTTCATCGCGCCGGAATGCGTGTTATGCTTGGCTCAAGTTCAAAGAGAAGTAAAATGAGCAGGCTGCGAGAGAGGCTTTTGATAATGGAAGCAGATATCGGAATGGCTGGCCTTGGAGTGATGGGTTCAAACCTCGCTCTGAATATGGAGAGCAAAGGTTTTTCGGCGGTCGTCTGGGATCGTGACCCGGCATTTGTCGAGAAGGCCATGCAGTCGGTTGGGAGCGGGCGGCGCATCACCGCTGCGAAGAGCGCGGAAGAGTTCGTGCGCGCTCTCAAGCGTCCGCGAAAAATCATGATGATGGTCAAGGCCGGGCCGCCGGTGGATTGGACTATCGAACAGTTCAAGCCGTATCTGGAAGCGGGCGACATACTGATTGACGGCGGCAACTCGGAGTTTACGGACACGATGCGGCGCGAGGCCGCTCTGAAGGAAGAGGGCTTCCGCTTTATCGGCTCGGGTGTGTCTGGCGGCGAAGAGGGCGCGCTGCACGGGCCTTCATTGATGCCGGGCGGAGCGCGCGAGGCTTACGAAGAGATAAAGCCAATCTGGGAAGCTATCGCTGCCAAAACGGAGGACGGCGCGTGTACAACTTACGTCGGGCCGAACGGCGCGGGGCATTTCGTCAAGATGGTTCACAACGGCATCGAGTACGGCGACATGCAGCTCATCGCGGAAGCTTACGATATCCTGCGCCGCGTGCTCGGGATGAAGGCTGAGGAGCTGGCGGAAACTTTTGCGAAGTGGAACGAGGGACTGCTCGATTCTTATCTGATTCAAATCACATCCGAAATTTTTCGCGTGAAGGATACAGAGACGGGACAGCCGCTGGTTGACTTGATTCTCGATAAAGCCGGACAGAAAGGGACTGGCAAGTGGACTGCGATGAACGCGCTTGAGCTGGGCGTGGCGATTCCTACCATCAGCGCGGCGATTGATGCGCGCGTTCTCTCCGCGCTCAAAGATGAACGCATGGCCGCGAGTAAAGTTATCAAGAGTCCGCAAACATCCGCGTGGGAAGGCGACGGCAGCTTTTTAGTCGCAGCCGTGCATGACGCGCTCTATGCTTCAAAGATTTGCTCTTACGCGCAGGGCTTTAATCTGATTCGCGCAGGGTCTGACACGCACAAGTGGGACATTGACTTGAGCGAGATGGCGCGAATCTGGAAGGGCGGCTGTATTATCCGCGCGAAATTTCTGGATAATATCAGGACGGCTTACAAGCGCGACACGCGCCCAGTCAACCTGCTGCTCGACGAAGATTTCAGCGCGTGGATGGCGGACGCGCAGAAGAACTGGCGCACCGCGATCAGCGTCGCGCAACAGCACGGCGTCCCGGTTCCGGCGATGTCTTCGAGCCTCGCCTACTTCGACAGCTACCGGACGGCGAATCTCCCGCAGAACCTGACGCAGGCTCAGCGCGACTTCTTCGGCGCGCACACATACGAGAGAGTTGATAAGCCTGAACTGGGAGCGATTCACACAGATTGGGAATAGGTTTTTTGTACTTTGGTCTTGGGTCTTTGTACTTTGCACGTGACTCAAGCTTGAGTTTTGAAATTCAAGTAAAGCTAGACATCAAAGACCAAAGCACAAAGACCAGCTTTTAATATGACAGAATCAACTACAGAAAATCCGCTCCGCGCCGGGATGCGGCTTGAGCGTGTTGCTCCGCCGTGCTCCGTGGTTATCTTCGGCGCGTCGGGCGATTTGACGAAGCGCAAGCTGGTGCCCGCGATCTTCAAGCTGGTGCAGGAGCGTGTGATCCCGGCGGAGTTCGCGGTCATCGGCATCGCTCGCCAGCAGTCTGGCGATGAAGAGTTTCGCACACAGATGCGCGAGGCCGTGACGGAGTATGGCGAGCAAGAGAAGATCAGCGATGAGGTGTGGGAGAGCTTTGCGCGCGGACTTTTTTATCGTCAGGGAGATTTCAGGGATTCCGCGTCTTACGAAAGTTTGCGCGCGATTCTGAAACAGGTGGACGAAGAGCGCGGGACGCGCGGCAATCATCTCTTTTATCTGGCGACCGCGCCGAGCTACTTCGGCCTCATCGCGGAAGAGCTGGGCAAAGCGAAACTCGCACAGCCGGAGGAGGGAGCATGGACGCGCCTCATCGTCGAAAAACCTTTCGGCCATGATCTTGAGAGCGCGCGTAAATTGAATGCGGAGCTGGCGACGGTCTTCAAAGAAGAGCAGGTCTACCGCATTGACCACTATCTTGGCAAAGAGACCGTGCAGAATCTTTTAGTCTTTCGCTTTGCCAACAGCATCTTCGAGCCTCTGTGGAACCGGCAGTACATAGATCACGTGCAGATTACCAATGCCGAAGCCATCGGCGTCGAAGGGCGCGGCGCGTATTACGAAGAGGCGGGCGTCGTGCGCGACATGATTCAGAACCACGTCTTTCAGGTGACATCGTTGATAGCGATGGAGGCTCCGGCTTCTCTGAGCGCGAACAGCGTGCGTGATGAAAAGGTGAAAGCGATGCTGGCCGTGCGTCCGATTCCGCCTGATAAAGTTGACGAGTACGCTGTGCGCGGGCAGTACGGCGCGGGCTACGTGCTTGGCGACAAGGTCGCCGGTTACAGAGAAGAGCCGGGCGTCAATCCTGAGTCTTCGACCGAGACGTATGCAGCTTTAAAACTCTATTTCGATAACTGGCGTTGGGCGGGCGTGCCGTTCTACATACGCTCTGGCAAGCGTCTGCCAAAGCGCGTGACAGAGATCGCGATTCAGTTCAAGGACGTGCCGCATCGTCTCTTCACGGAGACGGACTCGCCGCTTGAGCCTAACGTGCTGGTCGTCAGGATTCAGCCGAACGAGGGCATCACGCTGCGCTTCGGCGCGAAGCTGCCGGGACAGGCCACGCGCATTCGCTGGGTCAACATGGATTTTCGCTACGGCTCATCGTTCGGAGTCGAGCCGCCCGAAGCTTACGAAAGATTGCTGCTCGACTGTATGCTCGGAGACTCGACGCTTTACGCGCGGCGCGATATGACCGAGCGCGGCTGGGAGATAGTGACGCCTCTCCTTGAAGCGTGGACTTCGCCCGCGAAAGATTTTCCCAGCTACGCGGCGGGCACGCCCGGTCCTCAAGCCGCCGACGAACTTATCGAACGCGATGGCCGCGAGTGGCGCAGAATCTGAAGTAATTTTTTTTCTGTTATCCGATATGCGAGAATCAATCACATCAAACGCGCGCCAGATTCCCATCGAAGCGACGCTCGACGTGCAGGCGGTTGAGCGCGAACTGAATGAGCTGTGGATGCAGAACGCGGGCGGAGCGGATGAGGAAGGCGCTATGCTGCGCGCACGCGTCTTGAACCTGATGATCTATGTCGAGAGCGAAGAGGCTTTGAGCGAAGCCGAAGAGGTGCTTTTGAATGTAGCCGCCATGCACCCGTGCCGCGCGCTGGTGATGCTCGCAAGCCCGGATGGGGAAGACAAAGACATAGAGATGCATGTCTCTTCGCGTTGCCAGATAGGAGGAGGCGGCGGCGCGGGCGCGCGGCATTTGTGCTGCGAGCAGGTCACGCTTCGCGCGAGCGGACGCTTCACAATCGAATTGCCGAGCGCGTCCGTGCCGCTGCTGGTCTCAGACCTGCCGGTCTTTTTGTGGTGGCATACGACGCCGCGTTTTCAGCAGGAGATATTCAAGAATCTGAGAAACTCTGCCGACCGCGTCGTGATAGATTCGGCGTCGTCGCTCAATCCGTATGAAGACCTTCGCGCGCTCGCGTCTCTGCTGCAACTTGAGAAAAAAGAGCGACGTGGATTGAGCGATCTCAACTGGGCGCGGCTGACGACATGGCGAGCGTTGCTCGCGGGTTTCTATGACGCGCCGGAGCATCTTGAGGCTCTCTCGCGTTTGAGCCGCGTGCGTATAGAGTACATCGCGCCGGAGGCTGCGCCCGGCTCAGTCGCGCCGAGAGCGTTGTTGCTGGCTGGCTGGCTGGCGAGCCGTTTAGGCTGGCGCACTACTGCATCTGAGAAGGCGGGGATAAATGATGGCGTGCATCTCTTTTCGAAGGAGCAGGACGGGCGCACGATCACCGTCGAGTTCGTGTCGTCCGAGCACAAAGCGGTTGCGCCGGGAGGCATCGCACGCGTCGAGCTGGTCGCGGAATCAGACCCGCAATCGAGCTTTGTCGCCATGCGCGCGGAAGATTCACGCGACCTTGAGACACGGGAAGCCACAGACACAGATAAGCGCACGGCTCGCGTGCTCGCGGGCGCAACCGAACCGACCGCAGGCGAGCTGCTCGCCACGGAACTCGAAATCCTGCGACACGACCGCCTCTATGAAGAGGCTGTGGCGAAGGTCGCGGAGATGCTCGGCTCTGTCTGAATCCGTCCGAGTCAGAACCGCCTGCGGTGGTGGGCGGGTCTCAAGCGAGCCAACCCGCCCGCTATCGCAGGCGGTTCTGACCTCTTCCAATCGCGCGTATTGTTGAACTCGATTCCTTCATGGCACAGCCCGACGACAAAATCGGCCCGTACACGCTCGTCAGCAAGCTCGGACACGGAGCCTTCGGCGTCGTCTGGCTGGCGGAAAAGCGCACTTCGATTACGACCACACGCTTTGCTCTCAAGCTGCCGAAAGATGAAGAGATAGATGTCGAGGCCGTGAAGCAGGAGGCCGCGCTGTGGGTTCACGCGAGCGGGCATCCGAACGTGCTGCCGATTATCGAGGCAGATATTTACGGTGAGCGTATCGTCATCGTCAGCGAGTACGCGCCGGACGGCTCGCTCTCGGCGTGGCTCAAAAGACATGCAGGCAAAGCTCCTTCGATTGAAGCCGCCATCGAGATGATTTCGGAAATTCTGTCGGGGCTTGAGCACCTGCACGAAAGAGGAATCATTCATAGAGACCTCAAGCCCGACAACATACTGCTGCAAAGAGAGACGCCGCGCCTCGCGGACTTCGGCATCGCGCGCCTCCTGAAATCAAGCTCGCAGAGCAGTAATGTCGTCGGCACTCTGCCTTACATGGCCCCGGAAGCTTTCGACGGCAAACGCAACGAGCAGACAGACCTCTGGTCGGTCGGAGTTATCCTCTATCAAATGCTCTCCGGCGCGCTCCCGTTTCCGCAACCGGACATGGCTTCGCTCGTCGGCGCAATCACCAGATACGAGCCGCCGCCGCTGCCCTCTTCAGTTCCAAATGAGTTGCAGAAGGTCACTGCGCGTGCGCTCAACAAAGACTCCGCCGTGCGTTACAGGTCTGCCGCGGAGATGCGCCGCGCGTTGCGCGAAGCGAGCCACGACCTGTTATCTTACACGAGAAGAGAGCCGCGTGAGACGCAGCATTTGCCGTATAAACGCGTCACCGTACCCGCTGGCCTGAAGACTGAAAAGCTGCCGTCGCCTGCGCCTCCGGTGCAGCCGACGAATCGCTTGCCGTGGATCATCGGGGGCGTGGCTGCGCTCGTCATCGCTCTCACTTTTGTGGCGGCGATTGCCGGAATTTATATCTGGAAATCTTCAAACTCGAATTCGGACGCGCAGACCGGCAATCAGAAAAAACCCGGCGTGAAAAATCCTGCGAGCGTTACGGCTAAGCCGCCGCCGCAGTCTTATGCTCTGCGCTCGACTCTCAAAGGACATACGAGTTGGGTGATGAGCGTCGCTTACTCGCCTGACGGCAAGACGCTGGCGAGCGGCGGCGTTGACAGCACAGTGCGTTTGTGGGATACGCAGGCGGGCGAGTTGAAGCAAACGCTGACGGCTGCTGCGTCCGTGCAGTCGGTCGCCTTCTCGCCTGACGGCAAGACGCTCGCGTGCGGAAATGCTTACAGCCAGTTTCAGTTGTGGGATGTGGGCGCGACGACGCCACGAAATACGATCAAGATTGACGCTAACCTGCCGCCGCCATCTCCGATGGGGCCGACCAATGCGACGCGCGCCGTCGCCTTCTCGCCGGACGGCGACACGCTTGCGACCGGCAGCGAGGACGGCAAGGTGCGGCTCTGGAATGTGAAGTCTGCGGCTTTGGAGCAAACCTTAACGGGGCAGGGCGGCGATGTGACTTCGCTTTCATTTTCGCCGGACGGCGAGACGCTGGCGAGCGGAGGCACCAACAAAACAGTGATCTTGTGGAATGCACGAACCGGAGCATTAAAGGCGAGCATTGACCCCGGCGAAGTAGTCTTAACCGTTGCTTTCTCGCCTGATGGCAAACTGCTGGCGGTGGGCGGATTGCGCCATGTCAGACTGCTGGACTCAAAGGTCGGAGAGCAGAAAACTTTGCTTAATTTGTCCGGCACCTTCGTCCGTTCCGTCGTTTTCTCGCCCGATGGCAGCTTGCTGGCGAGCGCGAGCGATGGTGATCCCATCACTATCTGGGAAGTCAAAACGGGCACGGTTAAGCAGTCCCTGACAGGACACACGCAGGATGTTTACTCTCTAGCCTTTTCGCCGGACGGGCAGACGTTGGCGAGCGGCAGCATGGATCAAACCATCAAACTCTGGAGATGAGCTTTGACGATTCTCGCGGGCGACATCGGCGGCACGAAAACCAATCTCGCGCTCTACAGTACGGAGGCGCAGGGCGGCCTCGCGTTGATTGATGAGCATCGTTATGTGAGCCACGATTATGAGAGTCTCGAAGTTTTAATCGAAGAGTTTATCAAAGGGCGCAAAGATAATCTTCAAGCCGCCTGCTTCGGCGTTCCGGGGCCTGTGGTTGACGGTGCGGCGCATCTGCCGAACCTGCCGTGGCTCGTCAGCCGCGAAACGCTCGCCGCTGCTCTGCGGATTGATGCGATTCATCTCATCAACGATCTCGAAGCGACCGGCTACGGCATCTCTCAGCTCACTGCCGATGAGTTGAGGACGCTCAACGTTGGCGCGCCCGAGCCGCACGGCAATATGGCTTTGATCGCGGCTGGCACAGGACTGGGACAGGCCGCGCTCTTCTGGAACGGCGAGCGTTATCACGTCGCCGCTTCCGAAGGCGGCCACGCTGACTTTGCTCCGCGCAGCGAGATAGAGATAGCTCTGCTCGTTTATCTTTTGACCAAGCATGAACATGTCAGTTACGAGCGCGTGTTGTCAGGGCCGGGGCTGGTCAACATCTATATGTTTCTCAAAGAGAGCGGGCGCGCGTCGGAGCCTCCGTGGCTCGCGGAAGCTATGGCTGCGAGCGACGATCAGGCGAAGACAATCGGGCAGGCCGCGCTCGAAGGCAAGGCGTCGTTGTGCAGCCAAGCATTGGAGATGTTCGTCAGGATTTACGGAGCGCAGGCTGGCAATCTCGCGCTCACATTCAAAGCGACGGGCGGCGTTTACCTCGGCGGCGGCATCGCTCCGAAAATAATCGCCAGTCTTGAGGGCGGCGCGTTTATGGAATCTTTCAAGCACAAGGGACGGCTCTCGACGCTCGTCGCCGCGACGCCCGTGCATGTCATTATGAATCCCAAGACCGCGCTCCTCGGAGCAGCGCATTACGCAGCACATCTTTTGAGCAAATGAACAGCTTTCGCATCAACGGCGCACGTGTGGAAATCTGGCGCGACCTCGCGGAATTGAGCGAGCGCGCTTCGGAGCTTTTAATCGGCATCGCGCGAGAGGCCGCAAACGAGCATGGAGGCTTCGCGCTCGCGCTCTCAGGCGGCTCCACGCCGAAGGCTCTCTATGAGCTGCTGGCGACCGAAGAAAAGTCCGCGCGCATTCCGTGGGAGCAGTCGCACATTTTCTGGAGCGATGAACGCTGCGTGCCGCCGTCCGATTCTGAGAGCAACTATCGCATGGCGCATGAAACGCTGCTCTCGCGCGTGCCTGTGCCAGCCGCACAGGTTCACAGGATGCGCGGTGAAGACGAGCCTGAGCGTGCGGCGGAAGCTTATGCCGTGGAGCTGGAAAATCATTTCGGCGCGGGCGATCCGCGCTTCTCTCTAATCCTGCTCGGCATGGGAGATGACGGGCACACGGCGTCGCTCTTTCCGCACACGAACGCGCTCGCGGACACAGCGCACACCGTCGCCGCGAACTACGTTGAAAAGCTTGCCTCCCATCGTTTGACCATGACCCTGCGCACACTGAACGCGGCGGCGACCGTCATCTTCCAAGTCTCAGGCGAAGCGAAGGCGGCTGCGCTCAACAACGTATTTGAGAGTGGCGCTATCGAAGATGCTCCGCCTCCCGCGCGGCTCGTGCGTCCGGCGCAGGGCGAGTTGATCTGGCTGGTTGACGAAGCCGCTGCGAAGTTAATCAATGATCGTTATTGACCGATTCGTCATTGACTGATTAGCGCACCAGTGTTTATATAAGTTCGGTCTCCCCGTTAAGTCCGCCGTCCGCAAGTTTCAGCACATGAAACGATTCGCTTTAAGTTTCATAGCGGTTCTGTGCTTTTCGCTCATCACGCTTGAGAAGCGAGTTGAAGCCAGAGAGAGCTGGACGAGCGTGCGCTCTCAGAACTTCACGCTGGTCGGCAATGCGAGCGAGCGTGAGATACGCACAGTCGCCGTCAGGCTCGAACAGTATCGCAGCCTCCTCGCGCGCATCTTCAATCAGCAGAACGTTGCTCAGACGATTCCGACCACCGTCATCGTCTTCAAGAACGACGAAGCCTTCAAACCGTTCAGGCCGATCTATCAGGGCAGGCTGACGGATGTCGCCGGCTACTTTCAGCCGGGACGCGATCTCAACTACATCGCCATCTCCGCCGAGCGAAAGGGAGATGATTCATACGCCACGATCTTTCACGAGCTGGTGCATCTGTTCGTTGACCGCAATCTGCGCGGGCTGCCGCTCTGCCTGAATGAAGGGCTGGCGGAATATTACGGCACGCTCACGATTTCGGACGGCGGCAAAAAAATTACTCTCGGCAAAGAGAACGCTCAGCGCTTGCGCTTTTTGAGCTTGAAGGGATTGCTGCCGCTTCAGACTCTGCTGGCGGTTGATTACAGCTCTCCCTACTACAACGAGGGCGGCGAGCGTTCGCTCTTCTACGCGCAGTCCTGGGCGTTGGTTCATTACCTTCTGCAACGGGACGAGAGAAACGGCCTTGAGCGTTTCAAGAAATTTCTCAACCTGCTGGCCGAAGGCGCGAGCGTCGAAGATGGATTGAAGCAGGCTTTTCAATCGGACACGGCGGAGATTGAGAAGGGATTGAAAGATTATCTGCGCCACCTCCCGCTACCGTCGAGCGTCGCAAGCTTTGAAGGGCAGCTCGAATTCGACACAGAAATGCGCGGCGCGCAGGTGACTGAAGCAGAAGCAACGGCTTACCTCGGTGACATGCTCCTGCATATCAATCGCGTGGAAGAGGCCGAGAGCTACTTGCAGAAATCTCTCACGCTCAATCCGAATCTGGCGATGGCGCAGGCTTCGCTCGGCATGTTGCGCGTCAAACAGAAGCGGATAAACGAAGCGGTGCAGCTTCTTCGTCGCGCTGCCGCGAGCGACCGGCAGAACTATCTGACGCAGTATTACTTCGCTTACGCGCTCAGCCGCTGGGGGATGGGCGAAGAGGGAGCCGTGTGGGGCTATCCTGCGTTTGCTGTCGTCGAGATGCGCGCCGCGCTTCGTCGCACGAGGGAGCTCGCGCCGCATTTTGTCGAGGCTTATCATCTGCAAGGCTTCATCAATCTCGCGCTCGACGAGCAACTGGATGAGGCCGAAGCTCTGCTCAAGCGTGCGCTTGAGCTTGCGCCGGAACGACAGGACATCATGCTCATCCTCGCGCAACTGCACCTGCGGCGGCTCAATTTCGAGGCCGCGCGCGAAGACTTGCAGCCCGTCCTTCGTCACGCGATTGATGGGAAGCTGCGCGAGCAGGCGTCCGGCTTGCTCGTAGACATTAAATACACGGAAGAGCAGAACGCGCGTCTCAGTTATCCCGCGCAGAAGAATGAAACGCCGCCCGCTGCTCAGTCTCCAATGACCGATTCTTCCGATTCGTCATCTGCGGAGCAGGCGCACGCAGGCGGTCAACGCCTCGCAAGGCGTTTCAAGGGCGAGCGCGTGAGCGGCCTGCTGACACACATCGAATGCATCCAATCGGGCATCGCACTCTTTGTCAAAGTAGGCGACCGCACACTGCGCCTGCATAGCGAAGATTTGCGACACGTCTTCTTCGTGACCTACGTGCCCGGCCTCGACCGCGCCGTCACCTGCGGCGCACGCACGCCCCAGAATCTCGTCGTCCTCACCTATCGCCCGTCAACAAATCCACGCGCAGACTTTGATGGCGAAGCCATCGCCATCGAATTCGTCCCCGAAGATATAGACATCGAGCTGTAACCGGTTTCAGCTATCGCTCCTGCTTTTTTTCGTCGCCAGCCGTGGGCGGCGGGCGGATTGACCATGTGAAAAGGCATTGCTTATAATAGCCTGCTTTCGCGCACACTCTCAGAAACGGCAGTGCGCTCTTCCATAAAACGAATTGAGTCCTGCTCCCGCGTGAGGCTGAATTCTTAACCTGTTAATCAATAACTGGAGATACTTTTGATGAAACGCTCGATCTTAATTACGGGGGCGATGCTGTGCCTGCTATTTATCGCGCCGCTCGCTCCCGTGTCGGCGAAGGATAAGTGGATAAGTGTGCGCTCGAAAAATTTTATGCTCGTGGGCAATGCCAGCGAGAAGGAGATTCGGCAGGTTGCCACTCGCCTTGAGCAGTTCCGGGATGTCTTCACGCGCCTTCTGAAGAAAACCAATTTCACCTCTTCGACGCCGACGACCGTCGTGGTTTTCAAGAGTTACGACATGTATAAAAAATTCGCGCCGCCCAACAGCGCAGGCTATTTTCAGCCCGGCGAGGATGCGAACTATATCGCGCTCAGTGCGGTGATGGACGAAGCGAATAATCCATTCAGTATCATTTTCCATGAGTTCGTACATCTCTTGGTCAAAGACAATGTGCAGAACATGCCACTCTGGTTCAACGAGGGGCTGGCGGAATATTACAGCACGTTCGAGATTAAAGAAGGCGATAAAAAGGTGATGCTGGGTAAGGTCATCTCGAACCACGTGTTCGAGCTGCGCGAGCGGAAATTCATTCCGCTTCAGACGCTGTTCGCAGTTGACCACAGCTCTCCGCTCTATAATGAAGCGAACAAGCAATCGCTCTTTTATGCAGAGTCATGGGCGCTGGTTCATTACCTGTTGCTGAACCCGCAGCGTCAGCCGCAGCTCGGACGTTTTCTCAATCTGATTCTGACCGGAGCATCGCCGGATAAAGCTTTCCCGACAGCTTTTGGAACGGATTATGCGACGCTTGAGAAAGAGCTGAAAGAGTATATCAGGAGGGATTATTATCCCTCTCAAGTCGCCACCTTCGAGCAGAAACTGGAGTTCGATACGCAGATGCAGAGCACGCCTCTCTCGGAGGCTGAGAGCGAGTTCTATCTGGGCGATTTGTTGAATCACATAGGCCGGCTTGAGGAAGCCGAGAAGCACTTGCAGAAAGCGATTGCCCTCGACGCGAATCTGGCTATCGCTAATGCCTCGCTCGGCATGCTTGAGATGCGACGCCAGCATTTTGCCGAAGCGAAGCGTTACCTTGAGCGTGCCGTGGCCGCCAACACCGGAAACTATCTGGTTCATTATTACTATGCATATGTACTGGGGCAGGAAGTCTTCGGCGCAGGCGGTTTCGTTTCGAGCGTCGATCCGGAGTTGGCGCGGAAGATGCGCGCGGAGCTGAAGAAAGTTATCGAGCAGGCTCCGAACTTAGCGAACGCATATCGCTTGCTGGCCTTCGTCAATCTGGTCGAAGGCGTACAATTGGATGAATCCATAGTGCTCTTGAAACGCGCGATAGAGCTGGTGCCGGGAGAGCAGGAGTTCGGTTATATACTGGCGCAGATTTATATGCGGAAGGGGGATTTCAAGGCCGCGCGGGAAGTTATTGAGCCGATTGCGCTCAGCAGCGCGACCAGCACGGAGTTGCGCGCTCGCTCGCAGTCTCTGCTCGATTCGATTAAGTCTGCGGAAGAGAGCATGGCTCGCTACAATTCCGGCAAGAGCAGCGGCGATGGCAACGCCTCTCCTCCCCAAATTATCGTGGACGAGTCGGATGAAGAAGTGAAGACGCGGACGCCCGAAGAGGCGATGGCCGCCGCGCTGCAAGAAGTGTTGCCGAAGCCAGGGGACGGCGAGCTGCGCGTGCGCGGGCAGTTGCTCCGAATAGATTGCAGCTCCAAAGAGGCGGCTTTTACTGTGCTGGCTGATGGCCGCACGCTTAAATTGAGCGCGCGAAATTTTCAGGGCGTGGAATTCACTTCATTCGTGCCGGGGATGGCGAATGAGATAAAATGCGGGCAGCGTAAGCCTGTGGATGAAGTCGTCGTCGTCTATCGTCCGACGAAAGACGCCAAAACCAAAATTGACGGCGAGGTTATCTCAGTCGGGTTCGTGCCCAAAGATTTTAAGCTCAAGCAGTGAAGGGTTGCTAAGACAAAGTTTCCCGCAAAGGCGCAAAGAGCGAGAGTGTAGGGGATAGGGTGCAGGGTGTAGAAAAGAATTCTCTTTAGCTACATCCTACACCCTATCCCCTACACCTTTTCTTCTTTGCGCCTTTGCGGGAGTTTTTTGTTTTACTCTTTTTTATCCGGCGGGACTGCGCGCGGGATGTCTCCGTCGTCAATGATGGTGGGAGCGTCCGGCGCGCTCTTTAGTTTAGGCGCGCCGCGCAGCACGGGCGGGAGTTTTGGCGTCGGAATCCTGACCGTCGCCACATTAGCGGTGCGACGCAGGATAGCTCCGCCGCGACCCGCGACCCAGGCATCAGTGCCGCCTAAGTAAGCTACCGAAAAAAGCGGGATGCTCGTAATCGTCGGCTGCAGCTCCCATGTCTGCCCGCCGTCAATCGTGCGCAGGACGCGACCCTGATCGCCGCTGATGAGCGCGTCGTCGCGCCCCGCTACATCTATCGCAAAGAGATTGACGTTGAGGCCGCTCTCCTGATCGTGCCACGTCTCGCCGCCGTTATCCGTGCGCAGGATGATTCCGTTCGCGCCGACCGCATAGCCGCGCTGTGCGTCCGCGAAGGCGACGTGATAAAGCCATTCTTTCAAGTTCATCTGAATGGATTGCCAGCTAACCCCGCCGTCCGATGTGCGCAGGATCGTGCCGCTTGAGCCGACCGCCACGCCGTGCTTCTCATCCGTGAAGCGCACGTCTTCGAGCCATGCATTCGTGCCCGCAGTTTGCGCGCTCCACGTCGCGCCGCCGTCGCTTGTGTGCAGGATAGCGCCGCGTGCGCCGACCGCCCATCCGTTTTGAGAACTGATGAAATGCACGCCGTACAAATCTTCCGTCGTCCCGGAAGCAGCCTGCGCCCACGACAGCCCGCCGTTCAAAGAGCGCAGGATGATTCCCTTGTCTCCGACCGTCCAGCCTTCGCGCTCATTCACAAACATCACAGAGTTGAGCCGCGTCGTCGTCCCGGAAGGCATCGTCGCCCAGACTTTCCCGCCCGATTCCGTGTAAAGAATTTTGCCGCGCGAGCCGACTGCCCAGCCTCTTGAGCCGTTGTGAAAGAAGATGTCCGCGAGATCGTCTCGCCCGCCTTCGGTCAGGCGCCGCCACTGAAAGCCGCCGTCATCCGTGCGAATCAGGAGGCCATCACTGCCCGCAGACCAGCCTGTAAAAGGGTCTGCGAAATAGAGCGTGACCAGACGCGGATTCGTGCGGACGCTGACTGGAATCCAGGTCTTCCCGCCGTCCCCCGTCATCAACACCACGCCGCCTTCGCCAGTCGCCCAGCCGCGCCGCTCGTCCGCGAAGCACACCGATAAAAGGTCTGTCGTAATGTAAATATTGACCGCTTGCCACGTCTCGCCGCTGTCCTCTGTGCGCAGCATGCGCCCGCCATAACCGACCGCGACCGCGCGCTTCGGCGACAGAAAGGCTACGCTCGTGAGCGGCAGCACTCCTTCTTCAGCGTACTGCTTCCAGGTCTCGCCGCCGTCATGCGTGACGAGCAGTGTGTTGCTTGCGCCGACAATCGCGCCGTCGCTTTTATCTGCGAACGAGACGGATAAGAGATGCGAGCGAGCATCGCTGAGCTGCGGCTGCCACGTGACGCCGCCGTCGGTTGTGCGCAGGATGCGCCCGTATGTTCCGACAGCCCACCCGCGCGTGGGATCGCCGGGCGCGAACGTCACGCTATAGAGATGGTCTGTGATGCCAGCGGGTCTCTGTGTCCACTTGTCGCCGCCGTTCTCAGTCGTCAGGATGACGCCGCGTGCGCCGACTACGACCGCGCTCTTCCTGCTTTTGACAAAGATGCTATAGAGCGTCGAACGTGCGCTGGCGTACTGGTTGTCCCACGCGAAGCCGCCGTTATTTGTGTGCAGGAGCACGCCGTCCGCGCCGACAGCCCAGCCATGCTCTTTGTCAGCAGCAAAGCCGATGGCGTAAATCTGGTTGCCCTGCGGCAAAGGATTCTGCCACAGCCAGCCGCGTTGCGCCGGCGACTGCGCTGGCAGATGTGCGGCT
The DNA here is from genome assembly GCA_964246305.1 of uncultured Pyrinomonadaceae bacterium. GTDB lineage: Bacteria > Acidobacteriota > Blastocatellia > Pyrinomonadales > Pyrinomonadaceae > JACMLC01. The sequence goes on along the minus strand of CAXTPS010000006.1, from coordinate 76,741 downwards.
GCGAAAAGAATGAGCAGCAACACGCAACAGTTCTGCTCCGCGTGAGCGAAAGCCGCGCGCCCCATGAGTGACAGGACGCGCGCGAGTTTGAAGCTGGTAAACGAGATGAATACTCTCAAGCTGATTACGACTGAGCGAAAATGTGCGGCCTCTCCAAAAGAGGAGGCGGGGCGCGTTATCCGGGGAGAGGGAATTATAAAGGCGAAGGCGTGGGAAAGCTAATTGCCGATTTCAAATTAACCATTGCTTGTTCTGCGCCGTGCCGAAAGCTGCGCGCCGCGCGAGAGCCGGTTGAGGTATTTAAGGAAACGCAGCTTGTCATCGCCTGAGATAGAGATAATACGCACGCCGATGAGATAACGGCTGTCGCTCTGGCTCAGCCGCTCGTAGCGAATCGGAGCGGCTTGCAGGCGAATCGTCCCGTTAGGAAGCTCAAGCACGATGAGCAAGCGGCGGTTTATGGCGGCGAGATGGTGGTCGCCTTTGCGTATCGCCGGAACGACGAGAGCCATACCCGTCTCGCTGACGTTGCGCGTGTAGCCGCTCAGCTTGATGGCGAGACGCACGCCACCACCCTCTTGATCGAGCATCGAAAGCGTGAAAGGCAAGCGCGGGCTATAGCGCGGCGACTGCCGCAGGCTGCGTACAAAATTGCGGAGGCCGGTTTCCAGAGAACGAATCAGTTGCAACATCTCTTCATTCACCTAACGAGGGATTCAAAGCGCGTGCGCTGTGGCTGTCAAACATCATGCGCCTCTCACGGTATAAATTTCAAGGAAATTGTTTCAAGCTTAAACACCACTCCTGCTTTCTTAGCGACTTCGCGACTTTGCGTGAAACTTATTCTCACGCAACGGCGCAAAGTCGCTAAGAAAAACGGGTAGCTTTAAGAATTTATCCGGCCTTCAGCTCGCCATCTCTTCATCCCCCACGCTGTCAACCGCATCACGCAGCACGTCCTCGTCAACCCGTTCGAGCGCGGCGATGCGGCGTGCGGCCTTGTCTGCCGCTTCCTGCACGACATGCCCCGCGTGGCCTTTGGCCCACTCCCACCTGACCGTATGCGGGCGCGCAGCCGTGTCCAGTCGCTCCCACCACTCAGGGTTGGACTTGCGCTTAAAACGCCCGGACATCGTCTCGACCACATAACGCGAATCGGTCACGACTCGCACACTGCACGGCTCGCGCAAGGCCGCGAGTCCGACCGTCGCCGCCGCTATCTCCGCCTGTTGATTCGTAGCCGTGCCCAGATAAGCGCCGACCGCGCGCCACACACCTTGATAGCCGAGCAGCGCGACCGCAGCCGCACGCGTCGAAGCCTGCCCGTTGCCGAGGCTCGATCCGTCGCACACAATCGTCACAGACTTTAGAGATTTACTCATTTGCGCATTTACTTATTGATTCATTTCTCATTTTTTCAATGACTCAATGAGTAAATAAATCAATGAAAAAATTCCTTCATCCTTCAATCAGAGTCTCCGTCTTATTCTCACTACGCTTGACGTGTACGATGTGGTCAACGTTCTCTTCAAAAGTGTCGTCGTGCGAGATGACGAAGAGCTGGTCGAAGTGGCGCACCTGTCCGATCTGTTGCGCCAGACGCTCGCGCCGCTCTTGATCCATATTGACGGTCGGCTCGTCAAAGAAGGCGAGGCGAATATCCGAGAGTTGTTTGAGCAGCGCGAGACGCACGGAGAGCGCGGCGGCCATCTGCTCGCCTCCCGAAAGATTCTGGAACGGGCGGTCGTGCCCTTCTTCCTCAAGCACGATTTCGTAATCGCGTGACCAGCGCAGTGCGCGCCCGGCCTCGCCCGTAATCTCGCGGAAAAGCTGGTTGGCCTCAATCGAAATGTTGTACAGATAGCTTTCAGTCACGAGCGGCCCGGCCTGTTTGAGCGTGTCGCGTATAAACTCCGTCGTCTCGTTCAACTCTTCGAGCTTCTCTTTCGCGCGAAACTCGTCACGCATCGAATCACGCACCTCTTTGAGCCGCTCAAGCTCAAGCGCGAGCGCGTCAACGCGAGCCTGCGCCGCTTCAAGCTGCGCGGCGGCGGCGGCCTCGCGCGTGCTCGCATCCATGAGGCGGGCGCGCTCTTCGTCATGCCGCTCGCGCACGTATGCTGCGACGGCTGCTTCATGCTCCGTGCGCGCCCTCTCGGCTTCCTGTGCGGCACGCGCAGACTCTTTTTCCGTCTGCTTCAATTCCGCTTCGCGTGCGGGAAGCGTCGCCGCTAGAGCTTCGCCCGCCAAGTATTCTCTGTGAGCAGCGATGGTGCGGTCACGCTCGCCGCGCGCAGCGTTCCACTGCTCGTCAAGCTTTGCGTATTGCGCGAGCTGCGAGTCGAGCGTGCCCGCTTGGGCTTCGAGCGCGCGAAGCGCATCGGATGCGCCCGCCAGCTCTAGCTTCAAAGCCACAGCGCGCTCGGCTTCCGCGCGAAGTCCTGCGGCGCGGCCACGCGGGTCTTCGAGAGCGCGCAATCGTTTTTCATTCTCTTCAATATCTTTGTCCAGCGTTGCGACAGCAGCGGCTGCGGCGGCCACGCTCTCACGCGCATCACGTTTCGCTTTGCCCTCCTGCTCTATCTCCTTCAAGCGTTGTTGCAGCGGGTTCAATTCCGCGTGATGCAACGCGGCCTCCTGCACGACGATCATTTCTGCGTCAATGCCGGACAGTTGCGCCTGCAACCTGTTGAGGTGCTCGCGGTCTGCCGTGGGGAGTTCATTCAACTCTTTATCGAGACGTGCCAGCAACGCTTCGCGCTCGGAGAGCAATTCGCGTGACTGTGCCGCTTGCGCTCGCGTGCCGTCCAAACGCGAGAAATGTTTCTCAGCCTCCCGTGCATCACGCACGGCGACGCCGACTCCCGCACGCTCTTTTTCGAGCACGCTCAACTGCGCGCTGTTCGTCGCAAACTGGTCTTTGAAATAATCTTCGAGCGTCTGGTCTGCGCCGATATTGAGACACTTTTCGGAGAGAATCGGGCAGAGGCCGTTTCTGACTTCACGATGAAACTTTTCATCACGCGCGATCTCCGCTTTGAGATGTGCGAGCTGTTCTGTCAGCTCACGCTCACGCGCGATGAGCGTTGCTGCCTCAGCCGCCTGCGCGGAAAACTTTTCGAGCGCGTGCGTCTCTTTTTCACGCGCCGCCACTTCGCGCATGAGGCGTTCCGCTTCACGCGCCACCTCTTTTTTCTGCGCCGAGAGATGCTTGAGGCTCGTCGCGGCTTTCTCCGCGATGCTGAGGCGCGTCTCGACATCCAGCCGCTCGCTCGAAAGGTCTTGCGCACGCTGCTGCGCGCCCGCGCCCTTCAACGCCTCCTTGACGCGCTCTTTAACCTGCGCGTGCTGCTTGCGCAAAGCGTCAAGCTCTAAGTCCATCTGCGCCAGCCTCTGACCTGCGCTGATGGCCTGTGCGCGCAGGTCGCGCAAACGCTCTCGCTCTCGCTCCAACTCAGCCTGCTCGACGATTAAGGGCTGCAACGCGACGACGTTAGCCGTCGCCTGCACGGCTCTTTGAAGAGCCTCATCAAGCCGCTTCAAATCATTTCCAGCCGCTGCCATCAAGCCTTCGAGCCGCGTTGCTTCGGCGCGCAAACGGTCGCGCGCGGCGCGTTCGGTTTCGAGCTTGCCCAAATCTTCGAGCGCGTCCAGATGCGCTTTGTAATCCGCCGCGATCAACTGCTGGCGAGCGTGTGCCGCGCTCGCGGCCTCGCGCTCTGCGCGCCTCTCGCCGAGGCGTCGCACAGCCGATTCGTGTTCTACCTCAAGCCTGCTCTTCAAAGCGCGTGCGTCATTCACGCGCAGCTCCGCCGCATCCATCTCTTTGACGACGCGCCCACGCTCCTCTATCTCTTCCCTCAACTGCGCGCGTGTCGCTTCAAGCAACGCAGCACGCGCGCCCGTCTCCGCGTGCTCACGAACCAGCTCGTCATAACGCACAAGCTGTCCTTCCGCGCTGGCGATGCGCTCACGCACGTGCGCCGTGCGCTCTTCGATGAGACGCACAGTGTCGCGCAGCCGCTCAGCCCCGTCACGATATTCTTCGACTTTTAAGAGACGGTCAAAAGCTGCTTTGCGCGCTGTCGCAGGCAGGATAAATTCCGCCGTGAACGAGCCTTGCGGGACGCCTATCGCGGAACGAAAAAGAGCTTTCAAGTCCGTGCCCGGCTCAATCCCAAGATGCAGATGCAAGAAGTCCGAAACATCCTTCTTCTTCTCAGCGACGCGCATGCTGAGGCCGTGGTCGAAGACGTAGTAACCCGTCCCTGTGTCTCTGTAAACAGTGTATTGCCGTTCGTCCAGATCGCTTTCAAAAGTCACACGGACGGAGCCTTTCTTCGAGCCGCGCCGCAGGAAATCATCCTTGCTGTAATCGAGCGTATCGAAGAGCGCCCACGCGATGGCTTCGAGAATCGAGGTCTTGCCCGCGCCGTTCTCGCCCGTAATCGCAGTCGTCCCGCGCCCGAAGTGGAACTCGGAATTGATGTGAGACTTGATGTTGATTAACTCAACTCGTGTGACGTGCATCGCTGTTATTTTAGATTTTAGATTTGCGATTGAAGGAGGAATAATTCCAGCTCGCAAACTCGAAAACTCAAGGCTCCCTCTCGTAGAAGCTTAAGCGTATCATGTCTCAAGGCATTTCTCTAATTCGCCTTTCGCGGCACGCCCAGCAGCAGCGCGACCGGCCCTAAAATCAGGAGCCACATCGCAGCCGCGAGGCCGAAGCGTTCAGCCACGAGGCCGAGGCCGAGCGGAATCAGACTGTTAAAAAGCCCTGCGATGTTTCCCACCGCCAGCACCGTGCCGCTTTGTCCCGGCATCGAGCGGTAAAGCTGCGCCTTCAGAATCGAATACCACCCGGCGTTGCCGAAACCTATCGTGCCGAGCACGACGAGTTTCATCACAACGCCCGGCACAAGCAGAAAAGCCGGAAACAGAAACAGCATGGTAGCCGCGCTGGCTCGCAGGTAGCTGAGGCCGCGCACGCGTTCCAAGAGCGGCAGCAACAGAATATCGCCGGGCAGCCCCGCGCACGTCCAGACGATTAACGACAGTCCGGCTTTTGTCCCGCTGAGGCCGACCACATCCACGAAGTAGAGAGCAAGATAAGCATGCAATCCATCCATCAACAAATCCGCCAGCTCAAGCAGCACAAGCCAACGCCACACCTCGCGCCTGCAAAGTGCGCGCAAGGCTCCCATCATCGCGCTCCTCAACCCGACGCGCTCATTCTTCTCATCCGACTCCGCTTGCGTGCTGAAAGGGAAACGCCACGCGGCGACGACGAGCAGCAATGAGAGCGCTGCGAGGCACGCATAAACCGCGCGCCAGCCCGCGCCAAACGTCAACGCGAGGCCGAGGCCGAGCGGCGCGACGACATTGCCGAGCGACCCCGCCAACTCCCATCGCGCCATATTCTGCTCGCGCCGCTCCGGCTCTGCATCCATCAGCGCGGCCTGCGAGAGATTGATAAAAACACCCGACGCCGGACTCAGGAGAGTGAACGCCAGCAGCAACAGCGGGAAACTGTAACTGCTCGCCGTGAGCAGCAGCCCGAAAGTGAAAGCGATGCCGCCGCCTAAAATCAGAACGCGCCGCTTCCACACATCGCCCAAAATACCGAACAGCGGTTCGACAAGATTGCCGAAGATATGAGGCACGCTGAGCAACATGCCTATTTCCGTGTAAGAGAGCCGCAGGTCATTGCGAATCAGCGGCCACGCCGCTTCACGCGCGCCGTAAACGAACTCGTCCAGAAACTCTATCGCCAGCAGCGTGAGCGAGAACGAGAACGCATACCTACGCCACGCTACGCTCGCACGCCGCGCAGAGACACTTCTACTTTTAAGATTGAGCATTTGATGATTCCTCTTTTTTCCTCGAAAGTTATGAGACAGCTTTTTCGTTAAAGCGTCTTTCGAGGCGGAGGAATCATCGAGCGGGCAAGGCTATACCTGAGCCGTCGCTTGATGCGCGGCCTGTTGTCCGCAGATGAAGTTACATGGCCGGAAGCTTACCATGGAGGGAAGGTCAAACTGATATTCATTAGGCTTGCCTTTCTGAAAAACAATTAGCGTACTTCGCTAACACTCTACGCATCTGAATGCCGTTCGGCAAGATAAATTCTCACGCAAAGAAGAGTTTTGACCGAGGTCACGGGACTTAGACGGAGAAAAAACGCGAGGGTCAAAACGGCGGAGGCTCGCATCTCGGATTCTCTTATTACTTTAAAGTTATAGCTTCAACTTTTATTACAAAGAGAGTGGAATCTCAATAAAATCTCCTGCCCGAGCATTATCCAGAACGGTTGCAATTGCGGGGATTAACGCTTCGATAATTGGCACTTGGTTGCTGGGCAATAGCAGTACGGCGAAATTGCGCTTAGTAAGGTTCTGTTGATACCGGAGATTCTTGCCGGTGGTAATGAAAACATCAAACTCGCCTTCCGCCGCCGCCAGCAAGTCTCCATTTTTAAGTCCTGACCAACCCATTTCCTGCACTGTACTGATGGCACGCTCCGGCAGTCGCTTCTTCACGACGCGAGGCGTGCGTTCATCAAGTAATATCTTCATGCCGCACGGCCTAAGCGCGTGAGTGTTTCTTTGGCGAATTCCAAAACCTGAATCGCCTGCTCGCGTGTCACTGTCGGAAAGTTATCGAGAAATTCATCCAGCGTCAGGCCAGCTTCGATGTTACCCAGCAACGCCGCGACAGGCACGCGTGTTCCACGAAACACCGTCTCGCCGCTCAGAATTTCAGGGTTGCTCGTAATTGGCAGTTGGGCAATTTGTTCATCTTTAAGGGGCAACATCTCTATCCCTCTCTGTTAAGGCGGAATAATTCATCCTATCTCAAGTCCAAAACTCTCGCTCATTCACTTTCAGCACGGCAAGAAAAGTTTCCTGTTTAATCTCACGCTATTCATTGTTTGACGAGATCACGTTTGGCTTCAGCGAAGACCGCCTCCTCTATATTTATCCGTTCTTCTATAATGCGCTCGATCCATTCTTGTAGACTTGCCTCACGATGCAGGCGAGCAAAGAAGGCTGCGCGGGAAGCGAGTTCTGCCGGAAGCGAGACCGCAGATGTTTTAGATTTGCGGATGTGAATAGGCTTTCCCCATTCAGCCTCGTTGCTAGCCTGTGCGATGACAAGGCGGTCAATTTCTTCCTCTGAGAAATTCTTAATTCTCTTGCTCATATCTCCCATCCTGTAATAATCCGCACGACATTATCCGGCTTGAGTTGAAAAATAATTTTCAGGGCGCGACCGCCTACAGTTCGCCCGATAAGTTGATGGCGATCCTTAAATGACTTGTTACGGAGCACTTCAAAGTCGGAAAAGAAACACTCGACTGCTTCCTCAAAAGTGATGTGATGCGCGGCGCGTTCATCTCTTTGAAAGTCGTACTCGAAATCAGTTGGCGTAAAGCGATGCCAATTTACCATCACTCGTTCACTTTCAGCACGGCCAGAAAAGCTTCCTGCGGAATCTCTACGCGGCCAACTTTCTTCATGCGCTTCTTGCCCTCTTTCTGTTTTTCGAGGAGCTTGCGCTTGCGCGAGATGTCGCCGCCGTAGCATTTGGCGATGACGTTTTTGCCCATCGCTTTGACGGTTTCGCGTGCGACGACTTTGTTGCCGATGGCTGCTTGAATCGGGACTTCAAAGAGCTGGCGCGGGATGAGCTGTTTCATCTTTTCGGCGAGGGCGCGCCCTTTGGCTTGCGAGGTGGCGCGATGAAGGATGAGCGAGAGCGCGTCTACGGGTTCGCCCGCAACCATCACATCGAGCTTGACCAGATCGGATTCCCAGTGGCCTACGAAATGATAATCCAGAGAAGCATAGCCGCGTGAGACGGATTTCAAGCGATCATAAAAATCAAGCACGATCTCGTTCAAGGGCAATTCGTATGTGAGCATGACGCGGTTGGAGGCTATGTACTCAAACTTTTTCTGCACGCCGCGTTTCTCTTCGAGCAAGGGAAGAATGCCGCCGAGATATTCATCCGAGGTCAGAATCGTAGCCAGTATGACAGGCTCTTCGATCTTGACGATACGCACGGGGTCAGGCATCTTGGCGGGCGAATCAATCTCTAAGACTTCGCCGTCGGTCGTGGTCACAGTGTAACGCACGCCGGGCGCGGTTGTGATTAAGTCCAGATTGAACTCGCGCTCAAGCCGCTCCTGCACTATCTCCATGTGGAGCAGTCCGAGGAAGCCGCAGCGAAATCCGAAGCCGAGCGCGGTCGAAGATTCCGGCTCGTAGAAGAACGAGGCGTCATTCAGTCTGAGCTTGTTGAGCGCGTCGCGCAGCTCTTCATACTGGTTCGTGTCCACAGGATAAAGCCCGGCGAAGACCATCGGCTTGATCTCTTGAAAGCCGGGGAAAGGCTCTACGGTCGGGCGCGCGGTTTCCGTGATGGTGTCGCCTATCTGCACGTCCGCGACCTCTTTGATTGAGGCCGTCAGGAATCCGACTTCGCCGACGCCGAGGCTGTCAATCGGGGTCGGGCGCGGGCGATTGACGCCCAAAGTCTCGACCTGATAATCGCGTCCGGTGTTGAAGAAGCGAATCTTCATGCCCTTCTTTATCGAGCCGTCAATCACCCGGAAGAGCACGATCACGCCGCGATAAGAGTCGTACCATGAGTCGAAAATCAGAGCCATCAAAGGAGCTTCCGGGTCGCCCTTCGGATACGGCACGTCGCGCACGATTGCTTCCAGGACTTCGTCCACGCCTTTACCCGTTTTGGCGGACGTGAAGACGGCATTGTGCGTCTCAAGACCGATGAGGTGTTCGATCTGCTCGATGGCCTTTTCGGGTTCCGCGCCGGGCAGGTCTATCTTGTTGATGACCGGAATCAGTTCGAGGTTATTCTCGATAGCGAGATAAGTGTTAGCGAGCGTCTGGGCTTCGACTCCCTGCGAAGCGTCAACGACGAGCAGCGCGCCCTCGCAGGCTGAAAGAGAGCGCGAGACCTCGTAAGAAAAATCTACGTGGCCGGGCGTGTCTATCAGGTTCAAGACATAATCCGTGCCGTCCTTCGCCTTGTAATCGAGCCGCACCGCGTGAGATTTGATAGTGATGCCGCGCTCTCGCTCCAGGTCCATGTTGTCGAGAACCTGCGCCGACATCTCGCGTTCAGTCAGCGCGCCCGTCATTTCGAGCAGGCGGTCAGCCAGCGTTGACTTGCCGTGGTCTATGTGCGCGATGATGGAAAAATTTCGTATGCGTTCGGGAATCATAAAATTCAGAATACAGGAGTCAGGAGACAGAAGGGAAAGGCTGAAACCGCTTTTATTCAGGCTTCTGGCTGCTGAATCTCGTCTCCTGTTGTTATAACAAAACGGAAAGGAAACCGCACGCGCGCCGTCCGGCTTTAACGTAGAGCATAAAAAGCGCGTGCCCCTCGCTCTCTCGAACGAAGGGCACGCGGAAGATGTTGTGTAAGGCGTCCGGCTTTAACGCGGGCTGGTGTTGTCTTCGTCGTCAGAGACGATGGCGATGACCGCTATCGTGACGACGGCGGCTGTGATGACGAAACCGAGCAGGTGGTCGCCGCCACCGAACATCTTGGCCGACGCACGCTTGCCGACAGTTGAAGTCGAAGTGGCATTGGCGTTGGTCGTCAACTTGTTGCCTTCGGGAGTCGTCAACGTGCCGTTGACCCCGGCGTTCGCGGTTAAGACGGCATTGCCCGCCGTGACCTGCACGTCAATGTTACCTTTGTCGAAAGTCAGAGACAGTTGTGTGTTGGGGTCGATGGCAATCCTGCCAAGCGTTCCCATCTGCACAGTGGCTGCAACTCCGTCAGGAGTTTGCAGTTGTGCTCCTGAAAAGATGGTCGTGCCGGAGGTTGCGTTAGTCCCGTTGACGAGAGCGGTTTGATTCCCGCTCATCAACAATTGACCGAAGCGCAAACTGTCCGGCGCGGTGTTGTTTGAAGTGTCGCTCGTCGCCGCGTTCGCCTTGGCGGGGTTGACTAAAAACACCTGCAACACGGCGATGACGAGAAGAAGAGCAACAGGCTGAAGGACTTTGCGCCGCTGTGAAACCATTAGGGAATCTCCTTTGAAAGTAAATGCTGGTAACTTGTGTTAATGACAGGAATATCCTGCGTAGTCTGGTCAAATAAGGTGCGCTTGCACACCGCGTACAGCCAAACTCAAAACTCGCCCCGCTTAATGTAGCACAAATCGGGTAAAGCGGATTCTAAACCGCCTCGCGCTCAATGGCAAGCCTTTTTAGTCATTTTGCGAAACTACTGTGCGATTCATGCACAAAAGCCTTGACTCATGCTCAAGATTTTAGCGGCTGCATCGTCCAACTCATTTTTGCCTGTCTGTGGGAGCTATATTCTCGCCGGAGCCGAGGCCGTAGCTATTGCGTGCGCGCACCACTAAATTTGGGCGTGTGACACGCACCTTGATGCGCCGATGCTGGCCGGGCTGCGTGGGAGTTTTAGGATAGTAGCCGAGGGTGTACTGATGCCTTAACTCGTCAGCGACAGCGGCGAAAGCCTTTCTGAGCGAGGCGCTGCTATCAGCCATAAACTGCCTGCCGCCGGTCTTTTCGGGTAGCATGAGCAGGTACTTGTTGGCGGTCAGGCGTTGGACGCGACCGACCACGCCGATTTGGCTCCCACCTATCGCAGTTCCTTTGTTGTTGAGATGCACGTCATATCTCACATCGGAGTGCGACAGGGGATACTGCACTGTGTAGATCAGAGCGTCCGACTCCGACGCGTCGCGCAGATTGCTCTGAAAGCTCGCGCCCATGCTCGAAGTGTCCACGCCGTCCGTGAAGAGGACGATGGCCTTGCGCCCTTCGCTACTCCTCAAAACCTGTTTGAGCGTCATGTCCACAGCATTGTAAAGGCTCGTGCCCTGTCCGGTGTCGGCGCTCTCAATAGCCTGACGCAAAATCTCCTTGTCGCTCGTCGCTTCCGCCAGCACCCTCATCTGACGGTCGAACTCGACGACGATGGCGCGGTCGCCCTCACGCAATTGTTCCGTGAAAAGGATTGCCTCTGCTTTGACTTCGTCAATACGGAGGATGGCTGAGTCGCTGACATCGAGCATGAGGACGACGGTGAAAGATTTATCGGTCGAGGCGAAGAAAGCCGCTTCCTGTTCCGTGCCGTCCTCGTAGATGCGAAACTCTTCGCGCTTGAGGTCTGTGACATACCTGCCTTCACGATCCATGATGCTGACGGGAACCGTCACGAGCTGGGTGCTGACGCGCACAGTCCCTTCTTCGCCGATCTCTTCCGGCTCGTCTGGCTGCGGCGTCGGCGCAGGCTGCGGCTTGCCCGGGACTACGTCCGATTTTTTGAGTACGGGCGGCTCTCTGGCAGGAGACGGCTCAGGCGTCGGGGCGGCGATGAGCTTAGTTGATAAAGCCGTGCGCCCATCTATGGAGGCGACGGCTGATAGAGAAAGCCCGAAAAGCATGAAGAGAAGCACGAGGCGGTTTCTCATAATTCGTTACTCCTGCAAGGCTTCTGATTCCCGGTTCTCTATAAATCGGCGCGGGTGTGAGATAAGATTCCCCAAAGGCGCACAGAAAAGCAATTCAACCTTATCTCTTGAGGTTAGAGATGAGCGCAGTTTTCATCGCGTTGCTTTCATCCATTCGATGCAACGCAAGAGATGCGCGTGCATGCCTTCCTGCGAGTCTCGATGAATGCGCCCGTGGCCGGGCAGCACCCACTCGAATTCGTAATCCAGCAGCCTCTGCATCGAGCGCGTCTGCTCAGGCCACGAGTACCACGCGACGCTGCGAAAGGCCGTCAGCGTCTCTCTCTCGGGCGACCACGCGAGATGATCGCCCGTGAACAAAAATTTATTTCTGTAAAGCATGACCACGTGGCCGCGCGTGTGTCCGGGCACAGGAAGCAGGATTAAGTCGCGGTCAAGCTCGACGGCCTCTTCGCCCTCTATGACGCGCTCGATGCCGAGCCTGCGCGCTCCGTCCGCTTCATGCATCACGCGCTCGCAGCCGAATTTTTTGGCGAAGAAGGCATGAGCGGCGATGTCGTCCCTGTGCGTGAGAAACATCGTGCGGACGCCTCCCAGCTTTTCGATGCGCCTGACGAGCTGGCTCGCGTAGCGCGGGCTATCAACGAGTACGTTGCCGCCCTCTTCCGGCGGACGCACGATCAGATAGCTCCACGCGCCGAAACTGTCTTTGGAAGTGAAGCCGCAGAAATATATGTTCTCCGCAATCTGTGCCGGGAAAGCATCAATCGCGGGGCGCACGTTATGCTTTAGCGTCGTGCCGATGGAAGCCGTCGGGCAGGCAATTAATGATTTTAAAGCGAGTTGTGTTTCTTCTTCCGTCAACGGTTGACGGTAAACGCTCGACTGCTCGCCATGATCTCGAAACGTGGCGGGCGCGATCTGCCTGCACGCATCACAATCAATGCATGTGTCGTCAACAAAGAAATCGCCCGCCACATTTTCCGGCAAACGCCGCGCGATGCTCGCCATCAGTAATAAACTCCTGTGAAGCAATGATGAACTAACCAGCCGCTCAAGTTCAAGGCCGGAACATGTCGCACGCAGACTGGAAGACACCGCGCACGTGATCGCTGACAAGCCTTCGACATGGAAATGGAAAAATAAAAAGTCGAATTAATTTCTATCGCGCTCAATCCGATAGTTCGACTGCCTCGTATTTTATTTCAGACCTGAGAATTAAACGCCACCGGATGTCATTCCCCCAATCTGTCTGACTTCGCTCTGGAAATTTTTTATTTCAGAGCATGCGGTGGTGTCTGTCCCTAATTTACTGCTGATGCCGGATGCAGGTTCAAGCATGGTTCAGGCTTGTCATTTCCTGATAAGCCTCAGTCTCGTAGTTCGATTGAATAAATGCACACAGAAGGAAGTGGAAAGATGAACAAAGGGTTATTACGGCGCGGTCTCTGGATCATGCCCTGTCTCGCCGTGCTCATGATTATGATGGGCGCGTCTGTCTCACATGCCGTGCCGGTGTACGGCGTCACTACTACGAATCAATTAGTCCGCTTCGACAGCGCGACTCCGAGCACCATCAACATCGCATTGACGATCACCGGCCTCCAAGCCGGCGAACAGATTGTCGGGATAGATTTTCGCCCGGCGAACGGACAACTTTACGGTGTCGGCAGCACGAGCCGCATCTACATCATCAACACCACGACGGGCGCAGCCACACAGGTCGGCGCAGCCGTTCTCAGCCCCGCGCTCAATGGCAGCGCGTTTGGCGTTGACTTCAATCCGGTGCCGGATCGCCTGCGTATCATCAGCGATACAGATCAGAATTTAAGGGTTGATCCGAATACCGGCACGGCCACCAATGACGGAACCATAGCCTTTGCGGCTGGCGATGTGAACGCGGCGCAGAATCCGAATGTCGTGGCAGCGGCCTACACCAACAACTTTAACGGCGCGACGACGACCACGCTCTACGATATAGATTCCAATCTGGACATTCTCGTCACGCAGAACCCTGCGAACAACGGAACGCTTCAAACCGTTGGCCCGCTCGGCGTCAACACGACGGACATGGCGGGCTTCGACATCACGACGAACGGCGCGACCGATACCGCGTATGCAGCTTTGAATCTGGTCGGCGATACCGTTACGAGATTTTATACGATCAATCTAACGACGGGTGCGGCGACTCCTGCCGGAACAATCGGCGGGACTCAGCTTCGCGGAATCGCGGTCGCGCCCACTGCGGTCGGCAGCCAGATAGCTTATGTGCTGACCAATGCCAACCGGCTGGTGCGTTTCAGAACTAATGCGCCGGGCACGGCCTTGAGCGCGGTCACTATCAGCGGCCTCAATATCGGCGATCAGGTGTCAGGCATAGATTTTCGACCGGCGACGGGGCAACTCTACGGGCTGGTCAGAGACCTGCTCGGCACGAGTTTCCGGCTGGTTATCATCAACACCTCGACGGGAGCGACGACCAATGTCGCGTCTGTTGCTCCGGCTGCGTCTGGAAGCTTTTTCGGCGTTGACTTTAATCCGGTGCCGGATCGCCTGCGCCTCGTCAGCGATACGGATCAGAACTTGAGAGTCAATCCGGCGGACGGTGTCGCAACTGTTGATACGACGCTCGCCTACGCGGCGGGTGATACGAACGCCGGACAGAATCCGAACGTCACGGGCGCAGCTTATACCAATAACTTCGCCGGCGCTGCCGCGACGACGCTCTACGACATTGATACTAATCTGGATATTCTCGTCACGCAGAATCCGCCGAACAACGGGACGCTCAATACTGTCGGCCCGCTCGGTATTGATGTGACCAATCTGGTCGGCTTCGACATCGGCTCGGCGAACAATGCTTTCGCTGCGTTGACGCTGGCGACCGATCCCGTCTCCAAGCTCTATACCATCAATCTGGCAACAGGCCGCGCGACGCTGGTCGGCAACATCGCGCTTTCAGTCGTTGACGGCGGCGACGGAGTGGAGCAGGTCACCGGGCTGGCGATTGGCAACGGAGGCGGTGGCAACGATGCGGTGGTTGATTACGACGGCGACGGGCGGACGGACTACGCCGTCTTCCGCATCAACAACAACACCTTCTACGTGCTGCTCAACGGCAGCGGCGGAACGATCTTCCAGCAGTTCGGTCTGAACGGCGACATACAGACGCCGGGAGATTATGACGGCGACGGCA
>CAXTPS010000006.1:0-61957 GCA_964246305.1 uncultured Pyrinomonadaceae bacterium | reverse complement strand
GATTATGACGGCGACGGCAAGACCGATATTTCAATCTTCCGCCCGTCAAACGGCACCTTCTTCGTGCTTCAGAGCGCGAACGGGCAGGTGTTCACACAGCGTTGGGGCGCGAACACGGATTACCCTGTTGCGAACTACGACACGCACTGAGGCTCGAACCAATTAAGAGTCGATTTAACGACTCAAGAGAACGAACAGAGCAATCCTTTGCGGCTTAAGCCTTAGCTTTGCGCCTTTGCGAGAACGACCAACTTTTTCGCAAAGGTGCAAAGGGAAAAATTAAGTCGCAAAGAAGGGTTGCACGGAAGGAAAGAAAAGATGCGAAAACTGTTTTCCAGAATATTACCTGTCATGCTCTTTAGCCTTGCGATGGGAGGCATCGTGGCTGCTCTACTAATGAGCGTGCCGCCTGCGCCGGTCGAGGCTTCGAGCCACCGCGAGGCTCCGCTCATTACCGCCGACCCTTTGGCCGACAACACGGACGTGTACGCCTTTCGCAGCACCGAAACGGGACGCGAAGGCTTCGTCACTCTGATCGCCAACTGGATTCCCTTTGAAGAGCCTTCGGGCGGCCCGCACTTCTACAAGTTCGACGACACAGTGCTCTACGAAATCAAGATTGATAACACGGGCGATGGTCTGGAAGACATCACCTATCAATTTCGTTTCACGACGCAGGTGGTCAATCCCGGAGTTATCCTCGGCATGGCCGCGGGGAATGAGAACGGGCCGATTACCTCTTTAACCGACCCTGACTATAACGAGCCGCAGACCTATACGGTGAGGCGCATAGACCGTCTCTCCGGCAGGCAGGGCAGGCTTCTTGCGTCCGGCCTGATCACGCCGCCGAATAACATCGGCGAGCGGACGACGCCGAACTACGAAGCGGTGCTCGGACAGCCTGCCGTTTACAACATGGGCAACGGCGGAAAAGTTTTCGCCGGACAGCGCGACGAAGGCTTTTACATTGACCTTGGAGCTGCCTTCGATACTTTTAATTTCCGTTCAATCGGCTCGACGGGTGGGATAGACGGGCTGGCCGGATTTAACGTCAACTCGATTGCGATTGAAGTTCCGATTCAGGATTTGACTCGCACGCGCGCAGTGCCCGCGAGTCCGACTGCCTCGGATGCAGTGATCGGCGTCTGGGCGACCGCGAGCCGCCGCACGACGACCGTCATCAGGCCGGACGGCACGCGCTCGATTGACGGGGCGTTCCAGCAGATTTCCCGCCTCGGCAATCCTCTGGTCAACGAACTCGTCATTCCGACCGGACTCAAGGACGCTTTCAATTCTCTGTCACCGACGGGTGATGCGATAGCGGCTCCTTTCGTGCTTGACCCGCAGCTTGCGAAATATTTGAAAGCTGTTTTTGGTCTCACGATTCCGCCCGCGCCGCGAAATGATCTCGTGCAGATTTTCGCCACGGGCATTCCGGTTAATGCGGTCACGGGGCCGAACTACACGACGTTCCTGTCGGATGGAACGCCGCATGAATACGAGCGTCTGAACGTCGCCATTCCGCCGAGCGCGAATCCTAGCCGCTTAGGTCTGTTGGGCAACGATGTGGCGGGATTCCCGAACGGGCGTCGCGTCATTGATGACGTGGTTGATATAGAGCTGCGCGCAGTGGTGGGCGGAACGCCGTTCACGCCTGCGACCAACATCGCGCCGAACAATACGCTCGGCGACGGCGTGGATCACAACGACGTGCCGTTCCTGACGCGCTTTCCTTATTTAGGAACGCCGCAGTCCGGCAATACGACGACGGGCGCGCCGCATAACCATCACGTGCAGAATTAAGAGGCCGCGTCAGAACTCAAGAGACTGAACGCTTCAACTCTTTGCGCCTTCGGTCTTCTCTTTGCGCCTTTGCGAGAAACGTTGATGTTTCTCGCAAAGGCGCAAACAAAGAAAAGCTCAAGGCGCAAAGGGTTGAAGCATTCAGTTATGAGAATCATCAGAAAAATCTTGCCCGCGCTAATCGCGCTGACCGTGTTTGCTACTTTGATACTCGGCATACGCGCTGTCGCTCATCACGCTTTCGGAGCGCAGCCCGCGCGTCAGGCTGAAAATATTTCTAACGCGAGTGCCGCGCCTGCGACGCCCGCCGACCGACGCATTCAAAATGCTCAGGCGATGATCGAGCGCGCGGCGCAGAAGCCCGAAGGCTATCTCCTGCTCTCATCCGCTTACATGCAGAAGGCGCGCGAGACCGGTGATTTCGGTTTTAATTCAAGAGCCGAAGCAGCCTTGAATCGCGTGCTTGAGCTTGATTCGGAAAATTACGACGCGCTCAAGATGCGCGCGAAACTCCTGCTCACGTATCACCGGTTCGGAGAGGCTTTGGAGACGGCGAAACGCGCGCGAGACTTGCGACCGCAAGACCACGACGTGTACGGAGCTTTGACGGATGCGAACGTCGAGCTTGGCAATTATGAAGACGCCATCAAAGCCGCGCAGCAGATGGTCAACCTGCGCCCCGATACTTCTTCCTACGCGCGCGTCTCTTACCTGCGCGCTCTGCACGGCGACACTGCGGGCGCGATTGAGGCCATGACGACTGCGGCAAAGGCGGCAGACCCGCGCGACCCTGAAAGCGGCGCTTGGTGTCGCGTGCAACTCGGCGATGAATTGATGAACGCGGGCAAGCGTGTTGAAGCAGAAGGGCAATATGACGCCGCTCTCGCGCTCTTTCCCGATTACCATCTCGCGCTCGCGGCAAAGGGACGCGCGCGTGCTGCCGCAGGCGAGATTGAAAATGCTATCGAGTTTTACCTTCGCGCACAACAGCGCGTCCCTCTGCCTGAGACAGCCGCCGCTCTCGGTGATTTGTACACGAAGCTCGGACGCGCGAATGAAGCTCAGAAACAGTATCAGCTCGTCGAGTTCGTCGAGCGCACGGGCGCGGCGGTCGGCACATACTCGCGCCAGCTCGCGCTCTTTTACGCAGACCATGGCATGAAGCTTGACGAGGCTCTGGCGATTGCGCGACGTGAACGCGACGCGCGTGCAGACATCTACACGAGCGACGCGCTCGCGTGGTGTCTCTTCAAGAAAGGCCAGCTCGCGGAAGCTAAAGCCGCGATGGACGAAGCCTTGCGTTTGAAGACCGCAGACCCGCGACTCTTTTATCACGCGGGGATGATTGCGGACGCGCTCGGCGACCGGCAGAACGCCGCGAAGTTTTTGAAACTCGCGCTTGAGATAAATCCCGCTTTCGACATTCTGCACGCGGACACAGCGCGACAGACGCTCGCCAGAAGCAGGGAAGCGGGAGCAGCTAAACAGGCCGAAGCGAAAAGTTGAGCGGAGAGCTTCCTCGCCGCGCTCCATCGGAGATTTATGAAACAGGCTTTCTTAAATAAGATTTGTCGCCGCGCATTTTTCACAATGCTTGTCACAGCGATTCTGACGACAGGCTATGCTCAAAAAGCTGTCGCGCATCCGCTCGGAAATTTCACCATCAACCATTTCGCGCGGCTCAATGTCGAAGCGAAGAGCGTCGGCGTTCGTTATGTGGTTGACATGGCGGAAATCTCTACGTTTCAGGAGCTACAGAAGGTTGATGCCAACGGCGACGGAGTGGACTCAGGCGAAGAGTTAGATGTGTATCTCAAGCGCATCGCCGCCGTGTACGCGGACGGATTAATCCTGACGGTTGACGGCGCGCGGGTTCCGCTCTCGGTGGTCGCGCAGAAAATCTCTCTTCCGCAGGGAGAGGGCGGGTTGCCGCTCCTGCGCATCGAGTGTGATTACCGCGCGACGTTGCCCGCGAGCGATGCCGACGCGCATGGTCTTCTTTTTGAAGACACCAATCATCAGGGACGTATCGGCTGGCGCGAGATATACGTGGCTCAAGCGGACGGCGTAAAAGTTTTTAACAGCACGGCATCCGGCTCTGCCGTCACGGATGAGCTGAAAGCTTACCCGCAGGACATGCTCGCCGCTCCGCTCGATGAGCGCAAAGCAGGGTTGTCATGGACTGTCGGCGCGATTCCCGCGGGCGCGAACGCTTTGCAGGCGAGAGACGGCAGACCCGTCGCGGCGCGTTCGAGAGACAGGCTCGCGGAATTGATAGCCGTGCCGGAGTTGACGTTGCTGACCGCGCTCTTCGGCCTGCTGCTCGCTTCGGGACTCGGCGCGATTCACGCGTTTTCGCCGGGACATGGCAAAGCCGTAGTGGGCGCGTATCTGGTCGGCTCGCGCGGGACTTCGCGGCACGCGGCTTTTCTGGGATTGACGGTGACTGTCACGCATACCATCGGCGTCTTCGCGCTCGGCCTCGTGACGCTCTTCGCTTCGCAATACATCGTCCCCGAAAAACTCTTTCCGATACTGAGCTTCATTTCCGGCGCGATAGTTTTGTTCATCGGCCTCGGCATGTTCACACGCAGGCTGCGCGCTGCGCTCGGACACGCGCCGCTTAAGCACGCTCATCACGATGACTCTCATCATCAACACGACCACACGCATGATGAGCATTCGCACGCACATGACCACGAGCATGCACACGCGCACACGCATCTGCACGAAGGCGATGCGACGCTGGAGCATTCGCATGGCGGGCGCGTGCATACGCATCTGCCGCCGGGAGCCGACGGAAGCAAGATCACATGGCGCAGCCTGCTGGGTTTGGGGATTTCGGGCGGGCTTTTGCCGTGTCCTTCCGCGCTCGTGGTGATGCTCTCGGCAATCTCGCTCGGACGCGTCGGGTACGGCCTGCTGCTCATCATCGCTTTCAGCGCGGGGCTGGCAGCCACGCTGACCGGAGTCGGCCTCGCTTTCATACATGCGGGGCGTCTGTTCAAACGTCCGCTCGCTTCCGGTCGCCTCGTGCGTGTGTTGCCGCTGGCAAGCGCGTTCGTCATCGCGTGCTTCGGCCTTGTGATTTGCTATCAATCGCTCGGACAGGCAGGGTTGGATATTAAGCTTGGATTTAATTCAATGATGCTTTTCATCACGCCGACGGTGGCTGCGGGTTCCGTCTCAAGCGTGTCGCTGCTGGCGTTCGGTTTTGTACTTGGTCTGAGGCACGCGACCGAAGCGGATCATCTGGCGGCAGTGTCTACGATTGTCAGCGAGCGCAAGAGCATGCTCGGCTCGTCGCTGGTCGGCGGCCTGTGGGGGTTGGGGCACACCATCTCTCTGCTCATAGCAGGCATCGCCGTGCTGTTGTTGCACATCCACATAGGCGAGCGCACCGCGCTGGCTCTGGAATTCTGCGTCGGCTTGATGCTGATAGTTTTAGGTGCGAACGCTCTCAGGAAAATCTCGCGCGGAGGGAAGCTGCACCTGCACACGCATAGTCATGGCGGACACGCACACGCACACCCGCACCTGCACGACGCCGCCGCGCCTGAGACGGACGCACACACGCATCACGGCTACAAGCTGGGCGCGCGTCCGCTCCTGATCGGGATGATTCACGGGATGGCGGGCAGCGCGGCTCTGATGCTGCTCGTGCTGACGGCGATTTCGTCGCCGCTGGTCGGGCTGGCTTACATAGCCATCTTCGGCGCAGGCTCAATCGGCGGCATGATGCTGATGAGCGCGCTCGTCTCGCTCCCGATGTACTTAACTGCGAAACGCTTTCTTCGCGCAAACCTCGCGATACGCGGGCTGGCCGGACTCTTTAGCCTCTGCTTCGGGCTGTTTATGGTTTACGAAATAGGATTTATAGACGGCCTGTTCCGATGAGTATCAATCAAGAAAGAATCTCGCGCAAAGGAAGACACAAAGAAATCATTCAAGAAGATGTAGGCTCAGCACCTTTGCTCCCTCTTCTTTGCGCCTTTGCGGGAAACTCTTTCCCTCTTCCTGAGATAAGTCACGATAAAACTCATACAGAACCGATCCTTTAATTTTTTATTCCTTGCGCTTTGATAATTTGTGGCCGGGCAATTATGCTCGATGCATGAAAAGTTTTATCCGTGGCTTAGTCAATACGATTCTGATTGTGCTGGGAATCTTTTCGGCCGGGCTGGGACTGAAGGGATTTCTGCTGTCGAGCCATTTCATTGACGGCGGTGTGACGGGCGTTTCGATGCTGCTCTCGAACGTTTTGGGGCTTCCGTTATCCGTTCTGATTCTGTTTATCAACCTTCCTTTTATCGCCCTCGGCTATCGCCAGGTAGGCAAAACGTTTGCGCTCAAGAGCGCGTTGGCGATTGGCGGGCTGTCCCTGTGCCTGACCTTTGTGAAATTCCCGGATGTCACGCCCGATAAACTTTTGACAGCCGTCTTCGGCGGATTTTTTATCGGTGCGGGTATCGGACTCGCGATTCGCGGCGGCGCGGTTTTGGATGGAACGGAGATCGCGGCCTTGCTCGTCAGCAAGAGTAGCCATCTCTTAAAAGTCGGTGACGTGATCCTCATCCTCAATATTTTCATTTTCGCTGCCGCAGCATTCTTTCTCGGCATCGAGTCCGCGCTCTATTCTATGCTCACTTACTTTGCAGCATCGAAGACGATTGATTTTCTGATTCATGGCATCGAAGAGTTCACGGCTGTGATCATCTTTTCTGACAGGCACGGCGAAATTCGTGAGGCGATCTTACGAGATTTGAATCGCGGCGTGACGGTCTATAAAGGGCGCAAAGGCTTGACCGATGCGGAGCAGGACATTTTGTTCTGCGTCGTGACGCGACTGGAAATCGGGAAGATCAAGGATGTTGCCAGAGAGATTGACGAAGCTGCATTTATCGTGGTTCATCCGCTTGCGGACGCGGAGGGAGGCGTTATTAAAAAAAATGCGCTACCTTAAGCAGAGCCATGCCGCTCAAACTTTCAGGCCAAAATTTTTTCTCAAATCGCTGTGCAAACAATTTCGCAACACTTAGCTGAGATAATGACGATTGACTGTCCCGCAACAGTCGCCGGTTTTTTCGCAGTGCAAAATTAACAGGCAGTACCCGGATGGCCTCGCTCCTAGAGGACGCGCCGCACGGAGGAAACTCGCCGCATTCCCTCTTTCAAGCGGTACGCCGCGCGTCTTGATACGAGATTAAGAGGTTGGCTGCGCTGTCCCGGAGAACTCGACACATGTCACAGGTAAAGCGTCCCCCGATGCTGCGCTATGGCCTCGCCGTATTGATCGTCGCGCTGGCGGCAGCGCTGACTTCGCTCATCCCGCCGCTCAACACGCGCTCTCCCTTCTCGCTCTTTTTCGCGGGCATCATCTTAATCAGCGTCTATATCGGTGTTGGCGAAGCCCTGCTGGCGATTGCGTTGTCAGCTCTCATCGGCGCATATCTGTTCCTGCCTCCGCTTTACACTTTCAGAATAGGGGTTGACGGCGCGCAGAGATGGAGCACGTTCGTCTTGCTCACACTACTGATTAACTTCTTAGCTCATAAGATCAAGCGTGCGGAGATGTCCGCGCGCTTGAGCGAGCAGCAGTTATCCACGACGCTGATGAGCATCGGCGACGCGGTCATCGCCACCGATCTGGAGGGGCGCGTCACGTTTATGAATTCGGTAGCGCAGACGCTCACTGGATGGATGCTTGACGAAGCGCGCGGTCAAAAGCTCGAAGAGGTTTTCAGAATCATTAACGAGCGGACGCGGCTTGTGCTGGAAAATCCCGTCGCCAGAGTTCTGCGCGAGGGCGGCATCGTAGGTCTGGCGAACCACACTATCCTGCTGGCGAAGGACGGCAGAGAAATTTCGATAGACGATAGCGGCGCGCCCATCAAAGATGCGAAGGGAAACACGC
Organism: uncultured Pyrinomonadaceae bacterium; assembly: GCA_964246305.1. Classification (GTDB taxonomy): domain Bacteria; phylum Acidobacteriota; class Blastocatellia; order Pyrinomonadales; family Pyrinomonadaceae; genus JACMLC01. The sequence continues at coordinate 54,240 of CAXTPS010000006.1, read as the reverse complement.
GCGGCGTCGTGCTCGTCTTTCGCGATGTTTCGGAGCTGAAGCAGACTGACGAGAAGCTTCGTTTTCAAGCACATCTGCTCGACGTGGTCGAGCAGGCTATGATTGCGACCGACTTGGAGGGGCGCGTCACTTACTGGAATCAGTTTGCGGAAAAACTTTACGGCTGGCGTGCCGAAGAGGTCATGGGACGCAATATAGTGGAGATTACTCCGGGCGCAGAAGTGCGGCAGGAGGCGTCCGAGATCATGTCGAAAATGCTCGGCGGCGAAAGCTGGGCGGGCGATTTTATCGGGCATCATCGTGACGGAACTGTCTTTCCGATACGCGTCAATAACTCGCCCGTCTACGATGAGCAGGGCGTACAGATCGGAATCGTCGGCAGCTCTGACGACATCTCGCAGCACAAGCGCGCGGAAAAAGAGCGTGCGCGACTCACCACGGAGATCGAACATCAGCGCGAGCGTCTCAATAATATTATCGCCAGCGTGCCCGGCGTCGTCTGGGAAGCGTGGGGCGAGCCTGATGCGGCTAATCAGCGCATAGACTTCGTCAGCGATTATGTCGAGACGATGCTCGGCTACAGCGTCGAGGAATGGCTGGCGACGCCGAACTTCTGGCTCGCCATCGTGCATGAAGAGGACAAAGAGAGAGCCGCGCGCGAGGCCGCCGCCAAATTCCACGCCGGTCACGGGACGAGCCAGTTTCGCTGGATGACGAAGGCTGGGCGCGTGCTGTGGGTCGAGGCTCATTCGGTCACGATCCGTGATGAGGAAGGCCGCCCCGTCGGAATGCGCGGCGTGACGCTCGACATCATGGCGCGTAAGCTGGTCGAAGAAAAACAGGCCGAGCTGTTGGCGAGCGAACACGCGGCGCGCACTGAGGCGGAGGCCGCCAATCGCACGAAGGATGAATTCCTCGCGACGCTCTCGCATGAATTACGCACGCCGCTCACAGCGATGCTCGGCTGGACGTGGATGCTGCGTTCCAAAGAGCTGGACAAGGAGACACACACGCACGCGCTCGAAACCATTGAGCGCAACGTCCGCGCGCAGGCGCAGCTCATCGAAGACCTGCTCGATGTTTCGCGCATTATCACGGGCAAGATTCGTTTGGAGGTGAGTCCGGCTGAACTCGTGCCGGTCATCGAAGCGGCTCTGGACACCGCGCGCCCCGCAGCCGAAGCCAAAGGCATAGAGCTTCAGGTCGAGCTTGAGCCGTCGGCGAGCCGTGTCTTATGCGATCCGGCGCGGATGCAGCAAGTGGTCTGGAACCTGCTCTCGAATGCGGTCAAGTTCACGCCGCGACAGGGCCTCGTCAAAGTGGGTTTGCGGCGCGTTGAATCTCAGGTCGAGATCAGCGTGAGCGACACGGGGCAGGGCATCGGCAAAGATTTTCTGCCCTACGTCTTTGATCGCTTTCGTCAGGCAGATAGCTCCACGACGAGAACGCACGGCGGCCTCGGCCTCGGCCTCGCTATCGTCAGGCATCTGGTTGAGCTTCACGGCGGGATGGTGGATGTCGAGAGCGAGGGCGAAGGAGAGGGCGCGACCTTTAGCGTGAGACTGCCGCTGCCAGCCGTCTCGACGCAAACACTTGAAGCGGAGGCGCACATGCTGCCGGACGTGGAAGGCTACGCGCAGCGTGAGTGTCATCCATCGCTCGCGGGCATGCATGTCTTGATAGTTGACGACGAGCCGGATGCGCGCAACATGCTGACGGCTACGCTCAGGCAATGCGAGGCGCATGTGACGGCGGTTGCGAGCGCGGGCGAAGCTCTTGCTGCTCTGAAAGAATCGCCGCCGGATGTGCTCGTCTCAGACATCGGGATGCCGCACGAAGACGGTTACGAGCTGATACAAAAAGTTCGTGTGCTTGAGAAGGAGAAGGGCGGAGACAATATTCCGGCCATCGCGTTGACGGCTTACGCCAGCGACAACGCGCGTGATGCTGCGCTCGAAGCGGGCTTTCAAAAACATCTCGCCAAACCCATCGAGCCGTCAAAGCTGATTGCGGCCATCGCCGATCTGTTTAAGAAACAGGGATGAAAATGAGGGCGGAGGGATGAGGGATGAAAGAAAAACTATCAATACGTTGCTTTTCATCCCTCATCCCTCCGCCCTCATCCCTGCTCTTTACGGTTTCTGCTCAGGCATGTCTTCGATTATGTCTTCTTCGATGATCTTCACATCGGAGCCGTACTTCTGGTAGCCGCGAAAGCGCGTGTCGTTGCGCGTCTGGAACAGAGACAACTGCGGGCCTTGCAGTGAGGCGATGACGCTCTCTGCGCGTGTGGGCAGCAGGTAACGCTGGTCTGCGATGGCGACCCAATCGTAATCAATCGTATTGGTGACGCCGTTAATGGGAAAGTTCGTCGGCATCTCTGCGATCATCTCAAGCCGCAGGACTCTGCCCAACTCGCGGTCAATCCAGACTCTGCCGTGAAAGCCGACGACCACGCTGTTCCGCTCTCCTGCGATGATAGCCCAATGTGAAACGTCCTGCCTGATCTGATATTCGTAAATCACCGTGCGGCGGTCGCGCAGCATGTCCGTGTCAGTCACCTTAAATGACGCCGCGCTCTCTTCAGCAAAGACCATCGTCAGTCTTGTCACGTACTCGCCCGTCGAAGTCGAGCCGCCGACCTGATCTGAATAGCTCTGGCCTTCTTTAGCCTCTTTGCCGGGAGGGAGTCCGTTGACGGCGAGCAGTTTATAATCTTCCTCGCCGCTCGCACGATAGCTGACCGCGAGCGTCAGGCGATCAGAGTTGATCCAGTTGGAAGTCCTGCCGTAAGAGTATGAACGGCTAATCAATTGTTTGACGACGAAGTCGGGCATCGCTTTTGTGGCTTCGAGCGTAGCGACGCGCGTTTTTTCCAAAAGCTCTTTCGCCTCCGCTTCATTTGGCCTCGCGGATGCGACGGGATTGACGCGCCTGCGCTCGGCCTCTTCGAGCGTTCGCTTGAGCGTCGGGTCGTTGCCGCTCTTGGAAGCGACGAGCGAGCGCATCCCCTCCGTCAAAGCAAAGCCGATGCCGCGACGACGTACCTCTTCGACTACCTCGTCCTTCTTCTCAGGCTGTTTCGGAAGCTGGTACAGAAGCTTGACCAGCTCCTGACTCGTGAGCGGCGCGTCCTTCGATTGCGCGCGAGCCGAAGAGAAAGAGAAACACAGCAAAGTTACTAACGCGAGCATGATGCTCAATCGCTTTTTTGAATTTAGCAAAATCATAATCTCTTAAAATGGAAGGCTGGTAATTTTTTTAGGGCCGAAACGGGTTGCGTTGCCCAGACTGTTTGTGTCTATCAGCGGGTCTTCCTCGCCGACTACGCCTAGCATCACGTATGCTTTATCGTCTACCTGTAACGCCAGTCCGACATCTATATCCTCACCGGCTTTAACCGTAACATGTCCCCATACTAATTTTGCAAAGCCCGGCGCTATGACTTCAATATCGTAAGAGCCTGCTTCGACCGAAGAGAACTTAAAGATCCCTTCGTCATTAGAGGTCGTCTCATGTGTCTGCTTAGTGACCGAATTGATAAGCGCAACACTGGCTCCGTCAACGACTGCTCCGTTCGGGTCTTTCAGGACTCCCAGAATCATCGAGTGACCCTCTTGTGTTTGTCTATTGATACGTTCGAGCTTGACCTCGCCGCCGCTCGCGCTCTGCTCGTCAGTTTGAGAAGCCTGCTGTCCCATCACGCTCACGCAGAGACTGAAGAGAGCCGTCACCGCCGCCCCTGCGACTTTCGACGCGCGGCGGCGCAGAGCGCGCAAGCCCACGGGACAATCTTTAGTCAACACAGTGCCGTCCGCGCGCCTGTAGAGTCTCGCGCAGAAACGCCCCTCCGTGCTCGCAATCAACGCTCCGACCTGTTTCCGCGTCAACTCTGAAATGTTGTAAACGTGCAGGTTACAGGACTCACAGAAGCGCGTGCGGTCGTCGCCGCGCATCTGCTCCCAGCTCATCGGGCAGGGCGCGGCGACATGCAATCGGTCAATGCGGTCTCTCATTTCAGGCATAACGATTCAATCACAATCAGGCAGGATTTTAAGACAACACCATTCGATGACACCAGCCGGGTGCGGTTGCCTGCGTAGGGAAAAAGAGAAGCGCGTAAAAATTAGAGCAGTGGTTCAGTTTCGATGAGGAGAAGAAAAAAACAGTTTCCCGCAAAGGCGCAAAGCCGCAAAGCCGCAGCACGCGAAGAGCGCTCATCATTCAATCCCCTCGCGTTCTTCCTTTGCGCCTTTGCACGAGATTCTTTCTTGATGATTGATACCAAAATTTCAAACTGACCTACTACCAAAATTAAAAAGCCCTTCATCCACGGATACAGAAATGCTCTATAGCCTGCGTGAGAATTTCCGCGCATCTGTGCAGCTCCGCGATTGGGACGAACTCACCTGTGCGATGTGCGACGCGTATGTCGCCGGGGCCGAGCACGACTGAGTGTGCGCCGAGCGCGGTCATCTGCGGAGCTTCCGTGCCGAACGCGACCGTCCCGGCAACACGCCCCGTCGCCTCTTCCAGCAGTCGCACGAGCGGCGCGTCAGCCGGAGTCTCCGACGCTTCATCAAGCCGCATCGCTTTAATCTCGCAATCGAAATCCGCATCAACCAGACGTTGCCTCTCAACCGCTTCGCCCACCAGCTCAAGCACGTGCAAAGCTTTTTGTCCCGGCACGGGTCGCCATTCGAGCGTCAAACGACATTCGCCCGCGATGATGTTCTTCGCCGTCCCGCCCTGAATCACCCCTACGTTCAGCGTCGTGTATGGAGGATCAAACTCCGCGCGCCGGTCTTCCTTCAAACCCTCCGCGATTTTTTCTATCTCAGTGACGAGGCGGCCTGCGCGAAAGATCGCGCTCGCGCCGAGGGACGGATACGCGCTGTGCCCTTCGCGCCCGCGCACGATAATCTCCGCGAGACAATAGCCCTTGCCCGCACGCATAGGCTGCAATGAAGTCGGCTCGCCCACTATCGCGTGTCTGACGGAGAGCGCACGCCCCTCAACCAGCTTCTTCGCGCCGAGGCATCCGACCTCTTCATCCGCCGTGAAGACGAGCGCGAGCGTGCGTTTGAGATTGTTGGCATCGATACTTTCAACTGCCGTCAATGCCGCCGCGATGAAGCCTTTCGTGTCGCACGAGCCGCGCCCGTAGAGCCTTTCATCTCGCGCGGTCAATTGCAGCGCGTCCATCCATGAGCTTGCGAATGGCACAGTATCCGTGTGCCCGACTAGAGCCAGTTCAGCTTGCCTCTCATCCGTCACCGTTGCGCCCGCGAGCGCAATCATATTTATTTTCTCCACGCCGCGCTCGTCCGTGTAGGGAAACTGCGTGACCCGAAAACCCGACGCCTCAACCCGCGCCTTGAGATACGCGATGAGTTCCGCGTTCGAGCGAGCCGAGATGGAATTGATGGCAACGAGTTCGGATAAGGTCTGTTCAATAGTCATCTGATTTTACCAGCAGAAAGTTTCACGCAAAGGCGCGAAGGAAAAACTAAAGGCGCAAAGGGGTTGAAGCTCTCTTTGCGTGCTTTGGTATTTCTTTGCGCCTTTGCGTGAAATTGCTCGTAAATTATTCCCACAACCTTTTCTGCAACGCGACGAAGCTTTCGACAATTTCATGCTGCAATGCATGCTCTCCGTTCTCGACGATTCGCTTTCCGCCGACGGACACATCACGCACCGCTGTTCGCGCGAGAGAAAAGACGATGCTCGAAAGCAGGTCATCGAGCGATGCTCCGGCGATTGACGTATCATCGAGCGCGACTGTGAAAAAATCCGCCGTGCGACCGGCCTCAAGCGCGCCGCCGAATCCTCCGATGCTCGACGCTCCATGCACAGTCGCTCCCTCAAAGAGGCTGACCGCGAGCGCGGAAGGATCTTGACTTTCATCACTGGCGGGCGCGAGCACATTGCGCTCAAGCTGCTTGAGGCGCAAGTTATATTCAAGCTCGCGCGCGTCTTCCAGCAGGTCAATCTGTGTGTGGCTGTCCGTGCCGAACGCGACGCGTGCGCCGTGCTTGAACAGCAAGTCCGCCGGAACAATACCATCACCCAAGTTTCGCTCGGTCGTCGGGCACGCGCAGACGATAGCCCGCGCACGCGCCAACTCTCGCGCCTCTTCGTCCGTGATGTGAACCGCGTGAACGCAAGTGAAGCTCTCGCTCAGGAAGTTTTCCTGCACGAGCAGGGCGACGGGGGTGCGTCCGTGCTCTTCAAGGCACGCAGCATTTTCGGCAGGCTGCTCCGCGACATGCATGTGAACCGGAAGCTTCGCCTCGCCTGCGTGATGAACTATTTCGCGCAGGTAATTGAGCGGCGCTGCGCGAACGCTGTGCGGAGCGATGCCGACCCATGCGCTTTCGTAGTCATCGTGCAATAGCTCCTCTCTCAACCTCTCGACATTGCGCAGATAAATTTCCGGCTTGTCTTCTATGAATCTTTTTTGCCTCTCATTCGGCGCGACCTGATAGCCTGAGCGCGCATATGCCACGCGCAGCAGGGCTATACGCACGCCAACGTCGCGCGCGGCGCGTATCACCTCTTTCGCCAGCAGGTTCGGATCATCGTAAGGCAGCCCGCGCGTGTCTCTGTGTAGATAATGAAACTCTCCGACAGCAGTGATGCCGCTCAAAGCCATCTCAAGAAAAGCCATCCGCGAGGCGTCGTAAATATCCGACGGCTCAAGCCGCATCGCCGCGCTGTACATCATCTCGCGCCACGTCCAGAAAGAGTCCGTTGAAGTTTGAGAGCGATGCTCCGTCCGTCCGCGTATCACACGCTGAAAAGCATGCGAATGCGCGTTGACCATGCCCGGCATCATCGCGCGATTTTTGAGCGGGATGACCTCGCAGGATATTTCATCGCCCCGCGCCAGCCGCGCAATCCGACCCGCCCCATCGCACACCAGCGCAAGGCCGCGCTCGAACCGCCCGTTTGCGTAAATCAGTTCAGGCAGAAAGGCTATTTTCTCATCATCACTAATCATTCATTTTAATCAAGTATCAAGACCGCAATTGAACTACTCAACTCTTTGCGTCTACCGTCTTATCTTTGCGCCTTTGCGTGAGATAGCTTTTCACGCAAAGGCGCAAGTAAAGAAAAACTCAGGGCGCAAAGATGTCGAGGGGTTCAGGTTCTTGATTGTTGACACGGCCTCTTTGAATCTTACTTTGAACTGCTTAGGCTCTGTTTCTTTTTTGCGATCCACGCGTCCACATTGCGTTCAAGCACATCGAGCGGGACGGCTCCTGAGAGCAGCACCGCGTCGTGAAACTCGCGCACGTCGAAATTCTGTCCGAGCGCGAGACTGGCGCGTGCGCGCAGCTCCTTAATCTTCAGCTCGCCTATCTTATAAGCCAGAGCCTGTCCGGGGTCTGTGATGTAGCGGTCAATCTCGTTGACGATGTCCTGCTCGGTTTTGGCCGCGTTGTCCATAAAATAATCTATCGCCTTCTGCCTGTCCCACTTCATGTAATGCATGCCGGTGTCTACGACGAGACGGACGGCGCGCCACATTTCGTAAGTCAACTGTCCGAACTTCGAGTAAGGGTCATCGTACAGTCCCATCTCGTCACCGAGCGATTCGGCATATAATCCCCAGCCCTCTACAAACGCCGTGTAGCCGCCGTAGCGACGAAAGTTCGGCAGCTCTCCGAGTTCCTGCGCGAGTGCGATTTGCAGATGATGTCCGGGCACGGACTCGTGCAGCGAGAGCGCCATCATCTCGTACTTCGGCCTCGTCTCAGGCTTGTAGAGGTTGACGTAATAGAGTCCCGGCCTTGAGCCGTCCGCCGCGGGCTGGTTGTAATAAGCAGTGGTCGTGTCGGGCGCGATCTTGTCCGCGATGGGCGTCACGCCGTAAGGCATGCGCGGCAGCGTCCTGAAGAGTTTGACGAGGTTCGGGTCAATGCGCTTTGCCATCGCGCGATAGGCGTTTAAAAGTTCTTCGGGCGACTTGTAATAAAACTGCGGGTCGGTTCTGAGCTTCTGAAAAAATTCTTTGAGCGTTCCCTGAAATCCGACCTTCGCCATGATGGCCTGCATCTCTGCGCGTATCCGCGCGACTTCGCTGAGTCCCTTCTGGTGAATCTCTTCGGGCGTCATCTTCGTCGTCGTGTAACTTCGAGCCTCAAAGGCGTAAAGCTCCGCGCCCTGCGGCAACTGCCAGACGCCGACCTGATCGAAAGAGGCTGGCAGATACTCGCCCGCGAAAAATTCTTTGAGTTGGCGATAAGCCGGAATGACGTTTTTCGAGATGGCTTCGCGAGCCTGAGCCGTGAGCCGTTCGCGCTCAGCCGCCGGAATCGAATCCGGAAATTCTTTGAAGGGTTTATAGAACGGACTGTCTTCAGGCTTGTCTACGACCTGCTTATCTATCTGCGCTGTGACGCGGCTCATCACGACCTTAGGCCACATCATGCGCGCTTTCATGCCTTCGCGCATGAGCGTGATGTTCTGCTCCATCAAGCGCGGCAGGGCATTGAGCCGCGCGATCCAGTCTTCGTAATCCTTGACGGAATCAAAGCGCAGGAGTTCCGCCAGCTCGTCCGCCGTCTGTATGCCGCCGCGTTGATTCATCGGCAAGAGGTAAGTGCGAAACTTATATCCTTCGACGCTCTCAAACTGTTCCTGATAAAAAAGGTCGTAATTAAGCTGGTCTGCGGGCGAGAGTTTTTGGCGGTCAAGCTTTTTAAGCTGAGCGAGCACATCGAGACCGTGCTGATGTCGCCGCTCAATCGCCGCGAGGCTAGCGTCATCCCATCGGTCATTCCAGCGGCGGTCTCCCAGACTCGAAGCCTCCGTCGGATTCTGCTCCATACGGTAATCCCATTCCGCTTTGAATAGGTCATGCAGCGCTCTCGTGCTTGTCTCATCCGCGCCCTGCGCATTGACCGTCAGTGGAAGCAGGCACAGCATCATGCCCAGTAACATAATCGAGAGCTGGATTGTTAAGCGCATCGAATCCTCCATTCGCCTCTTGCGGCTCGTTTGATGATAAGCGTGGAAATTGTTGAAGACAGCGGAGAGCATACAACAAGAAGCAAAGACGATAAAGCATCAGCTACAGGTGAACCCGGATGAACGCGGATTAGAAAAACAGCTTGCCGCTCATCCGCGTCCATCGGCAGCTCAATTTCGTGAAGTTTTAGTGAGCAAACTGCAAAGGCGGCATGGCATCTAAATGCGTATGGCAATCATTCCGGCAACTTTTAAGACATACAGCAAATTTGTGCAGCAGCATGGCCGCCGTTTTATCTCGCAGCGTTGGGAGGAATCGCGCACGCCCATTCCGCGCGCCGCGCATCATCCGCAGCCCGCGAGCTGGAGCAATAATTCTTTAACCGTCGCGTGGCTCGGTCATGCGACCGTGCTGATAAACTTTTACGGCACATGGCTCCTGACAGACCCCGCGCTCCGCTCGCATGTTGGCGTGAGCGTCGCGGGGATGACCTTCGGGCCGCGCCGTCTGGTTCAGCCCGCGCTCTCGATTAAAGAGCTTCCGCCCTTAGACGCCGTGCTCGTCTCGCACGCGCACATGGATCACTGCGACCTTGGGACTCTGAGGCGTTTGCCGCGTGGCGCGCACGCGGTCGTCCAGCGCAATAATCAAGACCTCGTGCGCCGCTTTCGCGAGCGGAGCGCGCTCGCGTGGGGCGAGGCCGTAGAGATTAACGGCGCGCGGATAGAGTCCATCGAGGTCAATCATTGGGGCGCGAGAAAGTTGACAGACAGCCACAGGGGCTACGGCGGATTTCTGATTAGCAAGAATAATCGCGCTCTGGTCTTCGGCGGCGACACTGCTTACACAAAGGCTTTCGCGCGCCTTCGCCCGCGCGTCAAAATTGATCTGGCGATGCTGCCCATCGGAGCCTATAATCCATACGTCTACGCTCATGCCAACCCCGAACAATCGTGGGCGATGCGCCGCGAGATGGGCGCGACGTACATTCTGCCGATGCATCACAAAACTTTTCGCCTGAGCCGCGAGCCGGTTGACGAGCCGATCCGTAGATTGCACGCCGCCGCTGGAGACGAAGATTGGCGCATCACTCTCGGCGAAGTCGGGCAGACATGGGTCTTGCCCGAAGATAAAGCGCGTGGCGATTCGCGGCGCGCGGATGAAACGTTAGAGCTGCTTTTGAATCCATTAACTTTGACGTGAGATGATAGAATAAGTGTTCCGCTTCTGAGGCGCACAAAAGAACATAGAGCCGCTGGCTAAACTGACCATTGAGGAGAATGATGATGAGGAATCTGAAGCGCGCAATGATAATCGCGTGTATCGCAGCCTTAGCAGCTTTGACTGCGCTGACGGCCACAGCACAGCAGGAGAACATACAGCTCACACAACCCAGCCTGCCTAAAATTCCCGAATCCAAAGGCATCGGTATCAGCTACTCTCCGGATAAAGGCATAGGCAGAATCGTGGCCGCCGATGAGAACAATAAAGTTCACCAGTATCTTGAGATATGGGAGGACGGTAAAAAGCTCCCCAACGTCGTCACGTATCTGCTGATAGGCGACGGCCAGACATTTTCGGCGACGTGGGGCAAAGGGCCTGTCAATCCCAAATCTTTTACCTGCAAGGCAGACAACATTCCGGAGTTTGGCGAGAAAGTCTTCTGGGTCGCGACGGTTAAGGATGGCGCGTTGACTTTTCAGGAGATAAAAGATGGCGACGTGAAAGGCTTATTTGAAAATCTCGCGCAGGCGCGTCGTGACTGGGGAATCACTGTCTCCGCTATCAATCAACGAGCCAACGCAAACCTCGTTCAGGAAAATATTCTGGGCTTCATGAAGGAAAAGAATCGTAAGAAGTGGCTCGATCAGGGCTGGCTGCAACCGGCCACCCTCTGTGTGCAGCACTTCGGATGATTTCCAGAGAGGCGAACACGACTTGAAAGCGAGAGAAAGTGTCCGGTCGAAATGGGAGAAGCTGAGATCGGTGAAGCAGGCATTCAAGAGAGCGACGCTTACGAAACGACGCCGGACGTTCGGAAGCCTGATGACGCAGAGCCGCGCTGGCCTGCGCTCCTGACTTTCATCGCGCTCGGCGGCCTCTACGCAGCCTTGCCCGCTTCCCTGATCGTGGGCAACTCGCGCTGGCTGCTCTTATCAGTCATCTCGCTGCTCCTCTTTCCGACCGTCGTCCTGCATCGCAAGGGGCATCACGCGCTCAATCAAATTTTTGGTTATATCCTGAACAGCGTGGTCACCGCCGCTCTGATCTGGTCGCTCGCATTGCTCGTCAGGTCGTTGCTTGAGCACACGCTGCTGCCGCGAACTCTACTGCTGGCAGCCTCCGCTCTGTGGTTCTCCAACATCCTCGTCTTTGCTTCGTGGTACTGGCGTCTGGATGCGGGCGGCCCGCACATGCGCGACCTGATGCCCGGCCATACTGACGGCGCATTCCTGTTTCCGCAGATGACGATGCCGCCTGAAGCCAAACTCGCAGCAGGTGAACACGAGTGGGCGCCGAACTTTGTAGACTATCTGTTCCTGGCCTTCAACACGAGCACCGCCTTCTCGCCCACGGACGCGCCCGTGCTCTCGCGCTGGGCGAAAGCATTGATGATGATTCAAGCCCTGATCTCACTGACAGTCCTCGCCCTGCTGGCGGCACGCGCCGTGAATATTCTCTGAAGAAGCAGAAGCGATATTTGATTATGTCGTTGGGTTTGCTGGAAAACTTTGGTGCCGGAGGACGGACTCGAACCGTCATGTCCATGACAGACGCCAGATTTTGAGTCTGGTGCGTATACCAATTTCGCCACTCCGGCACGCGGGTGAGCAGCCATCATAGGGTGTCGCGCAAAAATCGTCAACCGCGCGGGTTGCTTGTGGAAATGCGGAAATTATGTCGAAAAGGCTCGTAAAATTGGTCTTTGCAAGTCTTTGCCCGACTCCTGTAAAAAGATGTTTACCGGATAGTTGAGATGAAGGTATAATGGCTGCGCCCTTCGGATGGCGCGAGGGCTAACGGATGTTTGCGCCGCTTCCCATTCTCCCGCAGAAAGAAGGATAATGTTTTATAGCAATGTCCGAAGATTCTGTACGGGCTTGTCCCTCCATCTCTTGTCGTGAAAGATTGTTCTCCGGAGTTCAGCTAATGATCGAAGCAAGTAAGGCTAAAGCGCGCATTCTGGTGGTCGATGACGAGCCGGAAATCAGAGACGTGTTGTGCGAGCTGCTGGGCGACGAGTACGAATGCGCGGCGGCAGGCTCTGCGGAAGAGGCTCTGCAAACTTTACGCGAGGGCGGATTCAATCTCATCATCAGCGACATTATGATGGGCGGGATGAGCGGCCTTGAGATGATTCCGCATGTGCTGGTCGCCTCGCCCGAAACAGTCGTGCTGATGATCAGCGGCGTGCAGACCATCGAGAGCGCGATTAAAACTCTGCGCGCGGGCGCGTTCGATTACATTATGAAGCCGTTCGACCTGCGTCAGGTCGAGGCCGCTGTTCGTCGCGCGCTTGAGCACTACGAGTTGCGCGCATCGAAACGTCGTCACGAAAATCATCTGGAGGAATTGGTCGAGCAGCGAACGGCTGCGCTTGACCGCGCACTGGAATCGGTTGAAGACGCGTATCGCTCGACGCTCAAGGCTCTGGCGCAGGCGCTTGAGACGCGCGATGCAGAGACGCACGGACACTCCGAGCGCGTCGTGACCTTCAGCCTGCGTCTAGGGCGCGAACTGGGACTCGATAAAGAACAGATGAAGGCGCTCGAGTTCGGCTCTCTGCTGCATGACATAGGGAAGATCGGCGTGCCGGATGCTATCCTGCGAAAGCCCGCGAAACTGACTTCCGACGAATGGGTCAAGATGCGTGAGCATCCGCTTCACGGCCAGCAGATTTTGCGCGAGATAAAATTTCTGGAAGGAGCGGCGCGGGTCGTCGCGCAGCATCACGAGAAATGGGACGGCTCAGGTTATCCGCTCGGCTTACGCGGCGAAGAGATAGATTTGAACGCGCGTATCTTCGCCATCGCGGATGCTTTCGATGCCATGACCAGCGACCGCGTCTATCGCGCCGGAAGGTCGTATGAAGTCGCCGCCGCAGAGCTTGATAGATGCATTAGCCAGCAGTTCGACCCGCAGGTCGTCAAAGCTTTTCATCGCGTGCCGATTGAAGACTGGGAAGAGCTGCGCCGTCGTTCGTTGATGAGAAAGCAAGAGGTTCCCGCGCTGCCTGCGCTGGCAGAATTGCTGGACGAAAAACTCGCGCTGCTTGCCAGTTAGTCAGACAAAATCTTCACGCAAAGGCGCGAAGAACAAGGGTGAAGGGGATAGGGTGTAGGGTGTAGGAAAGCAAGTTGTCTTTCACTACACCCTACACCCTATCCCTTCATCCTTTCTTTTAAGGCGTGGGCGTGACGATGTAGCCGCGACGCGAGCGCACGGTGAGGCCGGAGCGGCGCGGTGCGACCTGCACGCGGCGATACTCGCCGGGACGCGCTTCGGCCAGAGGACGTTTGGGCACGTAAGTGACGACGTACTGCGCGCCAATATCTCGCGCCACTTCCGCTCCGCGATCAATCATCTCTTCCGCCGACTCAGGTTTCAGGATCCGCGCGCCGGTCTCTTCTGCGAGCGAACCCAATCTCTGCTCGCTACTCTTCATGGCCTTCTCGTAGGCTTTGCGCAGCCGTCGCATCTGCGGGTCGAAGTTGATGCCGACGCCGCCTGACGTGCCGACGCCCATGCCGCGATTCATGCCGGGCGGAATCGTCGGGTCTATGCCAGCGTTCTGGATGCCGGAAGAGAGCACGCTGCCCGGCGGCGTGTTGTTGCCCTTATACTTTTTCTGCTTGCCCTTGAACGTGAGCCGTGCAAGCTCTGTGTAGCTGATGACATGCACGCTGGCTTGAGCCTCAAGCAGACGCTTGACAGCCGTATCCCATTCGGCTTTGCTCTGAGCATCGCCGGTCGCGCTCAAAATCTTCATCGCCTCGTCATAGTTTGCTCTGCCCACAGGCATCTCCACGCCGTCCGTGATGAGCACCAGATGACGATTGCCGAGCGGCTGGTTGACGAAAAAAGCTGCGGCTGCGTTGATGGCTTCGGCCAGACGCGAGCCGCTGCCGGAATGCAATTTAGTTTTCAAAGTGTGCTCAACCTGCTTGTCATCCGCAGTCCATGGCTGCACGACCTCTACGCGATTGGTGTACTGAAGCACGGCCATCTCGTCGCCTGCCTTCAAAGTCTGTGTGAGCCGCAGAGCCGTCTCGCGCGTAGTGCTCACGCGCATCGCAGGATTCATGTCGCCGCCCGTGTCCAGGAGCAGCAGCACGCTCGCAGGAATGCGGCGCACGCTCTTGATCTCCTGCTGCACGCCGTCTTCAAAGACGATTAAATCATCCGCCTCAAGCGTCGGGTCAAAGTGCCCGTAGTCATCATTGGCGACGACGGGCAGTCGCACTTCTTCCGTGAAAACCCTGACCGGCTCCTGATCGTCGGCAGGCGTCGGCGTCGGGCGCGCGGGCTGCGCGGGCTTGACTCCCTGCGCGTGATGAACGGTGGTTGCAACACAGAACAGAATGAAGGCGAGAAGAAATAAAGATATGAGACGCGAAGACACTTTGCCGACCTCTTTATTGAAAAGCATTCGGATGAACTGCTTCGTTTGATGCACAAAGAGCGTCACACACGTTGCCTGTCAACCCTTTGCGCCTTTGCGTGAGAAAGATTTCCACGCAAAGGCGCAAAGGCGCAAAGAAGAAGCACGCAGGGTTTAGTTAACCTTCTTTCGTGCCTGTGATTGCACGGCTGTGATGGCGACGGCGTCAACGATGTCTTCCGCTTTGCAGCCGCGCGAGAGATCGTTGGCGGGCTTGTCCAGGCCTTGCAGGATGGGGCCGATGGCGGTCGCTCCGGCGAGCCTTTCTGTCAGCTTATAAGCGATGTTGCCCGCTTGCAGGTCTGGAAAGATAAGCACGTTGGCGCGGCCTGCGACGCTTGAGCCGGGAGCTTTCGACTGCGCGACCGAAGGAATCAGAGCGGCGTCTGCTTGCAGCTCGCCGTCTATCTCAAGCTCAGGCGCGCGTGCGCGCACGTGGCGCGTGGCCTCGACGACCTTGTCAATCAATTTATGCTGCGCGCTGCCTTTGGTCGAGAATGAGAGCATCGCTACGCGCGGCTCCGTGTCGAGCAGCGCGCGGCAAGACTCTGCCGAAGCGATGGCGATCTCCGCCAGCTCTGTGACGGAAGGCTCGATCACCACGCCGCAGTCCGCGTAAATCATCGCGCCCTCGTGCCCGAAGCTTTGATCCTTGAGCGCCATCACGAAGAATGACGAGACGAGCTTGAAGCCTGCGCGCACGCCGATACAGTGAAGCGCGGCGCGGACTGTGTGCGCGGTCGTGTTGGTCGCGCCCGCGACGGAGCCGTCCGCGCGTCCCATGCGTACCATCAGGTTGCCGTAAAAGAGCGGGTCTTCAATCGCCGCACGCGCTTCATCCGCCATCAATCCTTTGGCGCGGCGCAGCTCATGATAAAACGCAGCCAGCTTGTCAAAGTCCGCCGCGCGGCGATGGTCTATCACTTCAACATTGCCGAGCCTTGCGCCGTGCGTCGCGGCGAGAGCGCGTATCTTTTCTTCATTGCCGAGCAGTGTGATGCGCGCGATACGCTGTTCGGAGCAGAGACCCGCGGCGATGACCATGCGCGGGTCTTCGCCTTCCGGCAGGACTATGTGCTGCACATCGCTGGCGGCGCGTTGGCGTAATTTTTCGAGAATCATAAAAGCAGGAGTCGGAAGTCAGGAGTCAGAATCCGGAAGCCATTTGATTGTGCTGTCTTTTGCCCGGCGAAGTCTAACTGAGGAACTGCGTGTAGAACAAGCCTTCCAGCGCGGGGCGGTTCGTGATAAATTATCGTGCAGTATTCAGCCCCGAAAAACCAGCCCCGTCAATAGCAACAGCATCAGCTTCATGCTGACTAACCAAACCGGTGGAGGAGAAGATGAGAAAATTTGTGTACCTCGTATTATCCACCAGCCTTGTGCTCTTGTGTGCGTCCAACGGCGTGGCGCAGCGAACAATTGATACGAGCGATGTTAGAACACGAATGCGAGACAGGCAGGCCGTAATCGAAGACCCCGCGAACAATCCCGGCAAGGTAGAGCCGTATGATCCGCTCAATCCCGGCAGTCAGCCGCTCGCCCGCTCGCCCGTGCGCGCGACGCTGGAATTGAAAGTGGCCGGGATTGCGGACGGCGACACGCTCATCATCAGTAACGCTGCCAACCAGCATCTGCTCATTCGCATACAGGGCATTGATGCGCCCGAAGCGGGTCAGTCCTTCAGCCGCGAAGCGCAGGACAATCTGACCAATCTCTTAACGGGCAAAGCCGTGACGCTCGAATTCGACCCGCACGGCAAGCCTGACGCAGAGGGACGCATCATCGCCAAAGTCTATCTGGAAGGGCGCGACATCGCGCTTGAGCAGATCAAGGGAGGCTTTGCGTGGTACTGCAAGGACTACAAGAAAGAGCAGAGCGAGAGCGACCGTTACACTTACGCCGAAGCGGAGAAAGAAGCGCGCTCATCCTCAAGAGGACTCTGGCATGAATCAGCCCCGCAGCCGCCGTGGAAATTTCGCAAGCAATGAAGTACTTGATTCATTTACTCATCTCCTCATTGATTCATTTATTAAATGAACAAATGAGCAAATGAACAAATGAGTAAATGTTTGAGTTTTCTTCACGCGGCGAGCGAGGTGTCTATCAATTCTTCTGCGAAGGCCGCGAGTTGTGTGATGACCGCCGGGTCGCTGGATTTGATGGCGCGGCAGATTCGCTCCTCAGTGCCGGGCGCGTCAGAGTCTTCTTCAGACTTTGCCACGAGCGCGATGCGCAGGTTTGAAGAGTCCGCGATGATGAACCACTCGCGCGACGAATTGACTGCCGCCGTCTCAATCAGTTTCATATTCGGGTGGCGCGGCGGCGTCCAATCCGCTTCGCCGAAAATGTAGAGTCGCTCCGACACATCCGCGATTCGCAGGTAACGCTCGATGACAGGCTCCATCTGCGAGAGCTTGCCGAAGCCAGCGTAAACTCTCCCCGTGCGATTAGTCCGCAACAGCAGCATGTTCTCAATCAAGAGGCTCAGATACTCGATGGCCGGAGATGGTGCGTTGCACGCGAACGTCTGGCGTTCATCGAATTCGCGGCGTGAGACATTAGGCACAACCCCCAGGTCGTGCATTCCTGTCGTCTGGACGATTTTAAGTATTTGCTCAAACATGGAAAAGTCTTTCATCGCAGCGCGCTCAAAATACCTCCTGCGACCGGTAGGCACTCAGACTTCTACTGGAAGCAATCTTCAACAAGGTTACGAAAGTTTTTTTTAAATGTTGAGGAAAGGGATGAGCAGGCCACTATCTGGAATTGTTGCATTTCAACAACGAACGGATTGATGACGAACATATGCCCCCCGCTGGCATCCTGAAAGCGTTTCGTGCTATTGAAATTACAGATGCTTTATAATACGAAACAGTCTTACACGCCGCCGCTCGAAGCTTACGAATTCAATCGACATGCTCTGATTATTGACACGGAGACGGTCGGGTCAGGCCCGCTGGTCGAGATCGTGGAGATAGCTCTCGGCGATATTGACGGGAAGATAATCTATCACTCGTTAATTCATCCGGTCTTTAATCAGCTTCCGCGCTCGACGAAGAAGCAGCGGTTCGACAGGGCTGAGTTTGCGTCTGCGCCGGAGTGGACTGCCATGTGGCCTGCGCTCGAAGCTCTCATCGCGGGCAAACTACTGATCGCCTACAACGCGGCGTTTGACCGACGCGCTCTGGCCGCCATGTGCGCGCGTCACCGGCACACCTCGCCCGAAAGAGGATGGAGGTGTGCGATGCAGCTTGCCAGACAATTTTTCGGGACGAAGCGTTCGCCGACTCTCGAAGAAGCCTGCGCGCATTGCGGAGTCGAAGGCGGCACACACCGCGCCGCACGTGATGTCGAAGCGACCGCGCGCCTGCTCAAAAGCCTGCTCTCAAAGAAAGAATAGGCTGTGCGGAATTTAAGGCAGAGCTTTATCGCTTGCGCACTGAAGTTTTGCAGCAGCAAGTTCAATATTACATACGGCTCTTTGCGCCAAAGCCTAAAGCCAGTAGGAACAGCCCGGCAGCAATCAGCGAAATCTTGACCTCGCCCGCCCGGATATAGTCAACCAGCGCAGCCGACCAAGCCAGAGCCGCCGCCACGATGCAGAGTATGAGAGTTAATTTAGCGTAGCCTTCCTTCGTCATATAACCTCCTTATCGCTTAATCCATTTCAATAATCAGATTAACGCCAGTCTGCGCGAAACGCCGCGCAGACTTCATCGCTTGCTCATCGCCTTCATGCTCAAGCGACCACTGTGCGTGCTGCACGAGCAGCGAGAGAGCGAGAGAGCGAGAGAGCGTCAACGCGAATCTGCGCGCTCCCGCTTCGACTGCGTGTTGACCGACTTTCGCAGCCTGTGTCATCCACGCTTCGGCGTGTGCTATCGCTTCCTGCGCCACGCGTGCCGCGCGCAGCAGCTTCGGTTCAGACACTTCCTGCGCACAACGCGCGACTTCCATCTTGAGCAGCTTGAGAGTCTCGCTATCGCGTCCCAGAGCGCGCAATGCGTCGAGCGAGAGCACGTTGGTCGTGCCTTCCCAGATCGAGAGCACCTGACTGTCACGCAGGAGCGCGGGCAGTCCTGTGTCTTCCACATAACCCGCGCCGCCGAACGCCTCTAAGACTTCGCTGGCGACCGCGACCGCCTGCCGCGCAGTCACGAGTTTCATGAGCGGCGTCAACAGTCTGAGGAGTTTTGAACGCTCTTCGCTTATCTCTCGTGCTTCATCAAGCCCGACCATTTCGGCTACAAAAAACGCCAGATGAAACGCAGCCCACATCTCCGCACGCAATCCTTCGAGCGTGTCCGTGTGCAGAGGCTTTTCCGACAGGGGCGAGCCGAAGGCGACACGCTTGTGCGAGTAGTCTTCAGCGAGAGCGAGTCCGCGCCGCATCAGGGAGACCGCGCTGATGCCGTTCCAGAGCCGCGTGATGTTGAGCATCGGCGCGATGTTTCGCACGCCGTCTGTCTCGCCCATGACAAGCTCCGCGGGAGTGCCGTCGAGCGTCAGTTCTGCGGTCGGAACTTTGCGCGTTCCCAGTTTGTCCTTGAGACGGTTGACACGTATGCCGCGTAGCCGCCCGCGCTCATCACGCGTCTCGACGAAGAAGAGCGCGAGTCCGGCCCCGCCCGCGCCATTTCCCACAGGCCGTGCGAGCGTCAGAGCCACCTGCGAAGTCGTCGCTGATGTAAACCACTTTCTTCCATACAAACGCCAGACGCCTTCCGCATCTTTACGCGCGATGGTCTCCGTGAGTCCGACATCCGAGCCGCCCGTGGATTCCGTCATCCACTGCCCGCTCGTCCAGAACTCTTGAGGGTCGCGGCTCGTCAGATGCGGCACAGCATGTTCGATCAACTTTTTGTTGCCGGACAGGAGCAGCGTTCGCGCCGCGCCGTCAGTCATCGCGAGCGGGCAACTGTAAATATCCGTCGAAGGCGTGAAGAGATATGCGAGCGCGCATTGATGTACACGCGAGAAGCGGCCATGCGCGCGTTCATAAGCCGTGGCGACGAGGCCATGCTCTGCCGCTATGCGCTCGGCCACGCGCCAGAGCGGCGAGACTTCGATACGATCAACGCGCTCGCCCCACGCGTCCCACTGCGTCAGCACCGGCTCGTTCAAACGATCCGCGAGCTGCATCTCATACAGCTTGCCCCCAGCCAGTTCTCCCAGCAACGACAAAGACGATTCTATCTCCCGCAGCATCTCAGGCGGCAGCACGCGCGCAAGATAAGAACGCAGCACGCGATCATCCGCATACTGATTGCCAAGCGTGGGCGGAGTTTGGTTGAAGGGCTGTTGCATTTTTAAGAGAAGCAATTAACAGGGATGGACAGGATGAACAGGATAAAGATTTGAGATTGAAGATTTGAAATTTCAAAATAGTTAAGAAGATTTGAAGCCTCAAAAATAGTTAATCTGCAATCTCAAAAACCTTTAATCCGCAATCTTAAATTTGAAATCTCAAATCTGCTATCTGAAATTCTTCTCCTGTCTATCCTATCTATCCCTGTTTAAATTTGTCCGAGCGCATCAATCAATTTTTCATGTATGCCGCCGAAGCCGCCGTTGGACATGACGGCGACGATGTCTCCCTTTTGAAGTTCGGGTGCGAGATGCGCGACGATCTCATCTGCTCCGGCGAGGTTGAGTGCGGGTTTGCCTTGCGCCGCGATCTCTTCTATCAGGCGATGCGTGTCGAGCACGCTGCCTTTCTCCGTGGCTTTGCTGCTATCGAAGACGCTGGCGATGATGACGTAGTCTGCGGGCGCGAAAGCCTTTGCGTAATCTTCCTGAAAGACCGCGAGGCGCGATGACCATGAGCGCGGCTCGAAGACTGCGATCAGGCGGTGACCGGAATATTTCTGTCGCAATGCGCGCAAGGTCTCGCGGACGGCGGTCGGGTGGTGCGCGAAGTCGTCAATGACGGTCACGCCTTTGATTTCGCCGCGCACTTCCGCGCGCCGACGCACGCTCTTGAAGGTGGCGAGCGCGTCCTGAATCGCTTCGCGCTCGATGCCCCACGCATCCGCCGCGATGATGACCGCGAGACAGTTGAGGACGTTGAATTCTCCGATGAGCGGCGTGCGAAAGCTAGCCCACTGCGCGCCCTCTCGAAAGACGCTGAACTCTGTCAGCTCGCCCGGATAACTGATGTCGCGTGCCTGCCAGCGCGCGTCGTCCGACGCGCCGAACGTCTCAAGCTGCGTGTGCAGCTTGAGTCCAATCTCTCCGACCACTTCGCGCACGTGCGGGCTGTCCCATCCGGCAATCAGTCTTCCGTTGCCGGGCACTAGATTCATCAAACGACGAAAGGCAAGCTTGACTGCTGCAAGGTCTGCGTAAATATCCGCGTGGTCGAACTCGATGTTATTGACGATGGCGAGTTCGGGCAGGTAGTGCATGAACTTCGGCCCTTTGTCGAAATAGGCCGTGTCGTACTCGTCGCCTTCGATAATGAAATACTCGCTCTCTGTCACGCGAAAGCTCGCGCCGAAATTTTGCACGACGCCGCCGACTAAAAAAGTCGGATCAAGTCCGCCGCGCTCCATGACCCACGCGGCGATGCTGGTCGTAGTCGTCTTGCCGTGCGTCCCTGCGACGACCAGCGAGCGGCGACCGCGTATAAACTCTTCTTTGACCACTTCGGCCTGCGAGCGGTAAAGGAGCCTGCGATTCAGAGTCTCTTCGACTTCCGCGTTGCCGCGCGGAATCGCGTTGCCGATGACGACGCAATCGGGCGCGGGGTCAAGATGAGAAGCATCGTATCCCTGCATCACTTTAATGCCGAGCGAGGCGAGCATCGTTGACATCGGCGGATAAACGTTCTCATCCGAGCCTGTCACCGTCGCCCCGCGCGCCTGCAACATCCCGGCGAGCGAGGCCATCGCCGTCCCGCAGATTCCGATTAGGTGATAGTGCATAGGTAGTTAGCAGTTGGCAGTTAGCGGTTAGCAGTTGGCAGTCGGCAGTTTTTAGTTTTCAGTTTTCAGTTCAAGCAGGCTTCTTAAAACTGCCAACTGCTAACTGCCAACTCTCTTTACTTTTTCAATAAGCTGTAAAAGGGAAGCTGGCTGATTTTTTGATATAGGGGCGCGGGCTGGTCTTGAAAGTCTGCGCAGGGTTTTGTCTTTTGCGTCTTGAGGTCTTGGCAATGGGTCGTGCCTCTCAGAAATGTGCCTTTCGCGTTGTAGTAGTCTTCGCGCACGACCGTGATGCCGCCGTGGAAAGTATTGAGCGTGGAAAAGATTTTGGCGAGCGTGCCGTCGCTGCGAAAGTAGTACATCACAAACTGCGCCCAATCGCCGGAAGGAGTTTGCAAAGCGAAATTCGCTCCGACAACTTTACCGTTGCGCGTCCAGACATCCGCGCTCGCGTTGGGATTCTCGCTTGCGGCGTCGCGCTCCTTCGCGCTCTTGAACTCACGCCACTGCGCCGCTTTATCCGTCTCGGCGGATGAAATATCCGCGAAGATACGCACGGGCGCGGGATTGCTCTTGATGTAACTGTCTATCTCTTTGGCGTAAGCTTCTATCTCAGCCGCCTTGCCCGTCGGCGGCGAGGCGGAAAGGCTCGCGCCCTGTTGCGCGATAGTCAACGAAGCGCGTGCAAACGGCGTCGCAAGCATTAAAGCCATTAAGCAAGAGATTAGCAGAGTCCGCTTCATCTGATTCCTCCTGTAAATTTCAAGAGCGCGCGACGGGCAAAGTAAAAGTAAAGGTCGAGCCGCGCCCGATCTCGGATTTGACCTCGATTTTACTGCCGTGAAGCCCTACGAGTTGACGCGTGATGTAGAGGCCGAGTCCCGTGCCCTTCTCGCCGCGCGTCGCACGGCTGCGCGCCTGTTCGTATTTGTCGAAGAGGCGGTCAACATCCTCCTGCTGGATGCCGACGCCCGTGTCCGAGACGGAGATTTGCACGCGCCCGTCCGACATCTCCGCGTTGACTTCGATGCGACCGCCGCGATTCGTAAACTTGACCGCGTTCGAGAGCAGGTTGATGAGAATGCGGCGCAGCTTGACGCGGTCTGCTTCGACGGGCGGCAAATCTTCGGGCAGCCTTTCTTCCAGCGTTAGACCCTTTTCTCTGGCGAGCGGTTCCATCGTCTCGCGCAGCTCCCGAACCACGCCGCGTAATTCTATCGCCGCCATGTCGAGCCGCATCGTGCCAGATTCAAGCTTCGATGCGTCCAGCAGGTCGTTGACCAGTTCGATGAGGCTCTGCGTGTTGCGCTCCATCATCGAAACCATGTTCTTCTGTTCGGGCGAGAGTTCGCCCAATCGCCCGGAGGTGAAAAAGTTGATGACGCCACTGATGACCGTCAGCGGCGAGCGTAGGTCGTGCGTCGTCAGAGCCAGAAACTCTTCCTTCATTTCGGCCAGCTCGCGCAGCTTGGCGTTGGCCTCATTCAATTCACGATTGTTTTCCTGAAGCTGTTGATTGACCCCCTCAAGCTCTTCGCGCTTCTCTTCAAGCTCGCCGAGCACGGCTATCAGGTCGCGGTTCTGCTTTTGAATCTCCGCGATCACGGGGTCGTTCAAATCATCTCCGAGAAATTCGCGCAGGTTCTCCACATGCTCTCTGACTTGTGCGACCCTGGAACGCGGCAGCCACTTGATGACAGAGACGCGCGTGCCCTCCTTCGGAGCAGTTTGAATCTCGAACTCGTCCATCAGCTTGCGCGTTCCCGAAAGCCCGACGCCCATCCCGGACGAAGAGCGATAGCTGCCGCGAAGTATCGAGCGCAAAGTAGCTTCGTCAATGCCCGGCCCGTCATCACGCGCCGTCACGCGCAGCCCGAGGTCTTCGCCACGCTCCGCGACCGCGAGCGAGATCGCGCCGGAGCCTGCGTACTCGTAAATATTGCGCGTTATCTCCGAGACGGCGGTCGTGATTTTAATCTGCGTCGTCTGGTCAAAGCCCATCTCGCGCGCCAGCCGCCGCACGCGGTCACGCACCTTGATCGTGTCCGCCTCGCGCCTCACGTATATCTCGCCGAGCCTCGTTGTGTTGATGTCTTTCATAAACAACAAGTGAGGAGTGATGAGTGGAAAGAAGTTTTCTCTCATCACTCATCGCTCATCGCTCATCACTTCTTTATCGAGCGACCAGCACCGTCGCGTCATCCGCATTGCGCTCGTAGTCGCGCATCATAACTGCTGCGACCGTTTGCGGGCTGCGCTTGAGCAGGCCGGGATAAGAGCCGATGTCCCACGTTTCGCTGAGGCCATCGCTCGCCAGCAGGAGAGTCGCGCCCTCAGTCCAGTCGTGCGACCAGACGCGAATCTTGCCGAGCCGCGCGCCGAGCGTGCCGTTTGATGGAATGGGGCTAAACCGCTCGTGCGTCTCAAAAGCTCTGACCGCGATGTTGCCCACTCCGGCATAATGCACGCGCTCTGCCGCTCTGTCTATGATGGCGACACCCATCACCGCGCCGCGAGTCGCGCGCAAAGCATCATGCGCCGCCAACAATATCTCGTCCACCTCTTCGCCCGTCCATTCACCTAGCGAATCAATCGCCACATCCGCGGCCTCTTTCGCGCCGCGCCCGTGTCCGAGTCCGTCTATCACGGCGAGCAGCGTTCGCTCACCACGCATCTCTATAAAATAGGCGTCGCCGTTGACCTCTTCCTTCGGATGCGGGCGACTCAAAACGCCTATACGCTTTGCGAGTTCGAGTGACAAGGGATCAGGATTTTCACGCGCCAGCCACTTACGCGCGAAGAGGACTGTGCCGTGCGATGTCCGTCGCGTTTGAGACAGGCGAGCCGTCGCGCGTATCGTGGAGTAGACATCAAACTCGTCTGTCAGGCGACGAATCGCGCCCAAGCCCGCGCCCAGACTTCCACTGGTCGAAACTCCGTCACGAATCGCTCTGTCCAGATTATAAATGCCCGGCCCTTTGTCCCAGTAAAAAAGCTCAAGCCCCGCGCCGTCGCCCAGAGTTTGTGTGTAATGCAGGACGCCTCCGCCCGCAGCATAACGCGCGGCGTTAGTGCCTATCTCCTGCACCACGATGTCAATCTCCGCCAGCCCTGTCTCACCAAATCCCAACTGGCTCGCATAGTCATGCACTCTGCGCCGCGCCGCGCCGACCTCTGCCTCGTCCCTGATTTCGATAGAGCGGATTTCGCGCATGAAAAGCAGGAGTCAGAAGTCAGGAGTCAGGAGTCAGAATGAAAAGCGGTTTCAGCCTCTTCATTCTGAATCCCGAGTCCTGAGTCCTTAGTTTTGTCTCTTAGTTTATCCATCTCACAATCGTCACGCGCGTGCCGCGTCCGACTTCGGATTCGATCTTGAATTCGTGAACCAGACGCTTTGAGCCGGGCAAGCCTTTGCCTAAGCCCCGGCCTGTCGAGAAGCCGTCGCGCATGGCGCGTTCGATGTTAGGAATGCCCGGCCCTTTGTCTTCAAAGATGAGGCGCAGACCTTCGCGTCCGTCTGATTCCTGAGTCGGCTGCGCGATCAATCTGCCGCGCACGCCGTATTTGACAACATTGCGCGCCAACTCCGAAGCGACTGTCGCAAGCCGTGTCTGGTCTATGAGGCGAAACCCGATGGAGGCCGCCATCGTGCGGACTTCATTACGCGCGACAGCTACATCGCGCTCCGTCTCAATGGCGATTGATTTGCTCTGCAATCGCGGACATCTCCCAGTCAAAGCTCTCGTCGTCCTCGTCGTCCCTCGCGTCAAGCTCGCCGCGCAGGAGCCTGATGCCCTCTTCGACATTTAAGACCGTATCCACGCCCTTCAGTTCAAGCCCCAGTTCGACCAGCGTGATGGCGACCGCCGGCTGCATCCCGACGACCACCGTCCGCGCATCCATAACCCGCGCCATCGCCGCAATGTCCGAGAGGACGCGCCCGATAAATGAATCCACCATCTCAAGCAGCGAGATGTCTATCAAGACGCCACGCGCGCCCGTGCGTTCAAGCTCGGAAAGGATGCTCTCTTGCAGGCTCATCACGGTCTGGTCATCCATGTCGAACTGAATCGGCACGATCAACACGCGGCCAACTTTTAAGATCGGTATGCGTTGTGAATGGTTCATGGGTTCAATCCTCTAAAAGCTAAAATCGGAATTCACAGAGATGGACAGGATGCACAGGATTTGAGATTTGAGATTTGAAATCTCAAAAAAGCCAAGAGGATTTGAAATTTCAAAATACTTAATCTGCCATCTCAAAATAGTTAGTCTGCAATCTCAAAGTGGTTAATCTGAAATCTCAAATTTACTATCTGAAATCTGCTATCTCAAATTCTTATCCTGCCTATCCTGTCCATCCCTGTTTGAATCTTTGATTTAGCTTTTGTGCTTTCGTTCGCTCTCGCCGCTTTCCGCGTTGTATGCGATTGGTTTCTGCGCCGTTCCGTTCATCGCGCCGTTGGACATCTTGACCAGAGTCTTGGTCGAGACGACCGTGCGTCCGAGCATTTCGAGCGCGAGCTTGATGCCGTCGGACATCTGCGCGCGGGTGGTGATCTGCGTGAGGTCTATGCCGAGCTGCACCATGGTCTGCGCTATCGCGGGAGAGACGCCCGTCAGGATGCATCGCGCTCCCATCAATCGCGCCGCCGTCACAGTCTTAATCAGGTGGTTGGCGACGAGCGTGTCCATCGTCCGCACGCCCGTGATGTCCAAAATAGCGATGGTCGAACCGCTCTCCACAATCTTCTGCAAGAGGGCTTCCATCATCATCTGCGCGCGGCGCGAATCGAGCGTGCCGATGATCGGAAGCGTCAGTATCTTGTCCCAGACCTTGATGACCGGCGTCGAGAGTTCCATCATGTCCATACGCTGCTGCTGAATAATCTCTTCGCGCGAGCGTATGTAATTTTCGACCATCACGAGACCCATCTTATCGAGCAGCTTCGTGAAATAATTCATCTCGCGCACTAAAGCATTGGCGTCGCCTTCGAGTTCTTCCGCCGATAACTGCATCAGCGTATCGCGCAGGCTCAGGATGTAGGTCGCGTTCTCCAGCGGCGTATAGCCCTTGAAGGCGCGCGTGCGAGAAATCTCGTTGAGGAAGACGCGCATCTCGTCAAAGGCAGGGGAATCAAACTCTGCGCCGCCCGATTCCTTGATCGAGCGCGCGAGGATGTCTATCACCTGTTGCGACTGTCGCCGCAGCTCTTTTTTGGGAATCAGCTCGTCGCGGAACTCGCCCGACTCAAGGCGTTCTTTAATCCAGAGGTTGATAATCTCATCATGCCGCCTGATAAGCAGATCAATCACGTAGGGCGAATTCTGCGTCTGCGCTTTTTCATCACCTGCCATACTTTTCCTCATCATAGGCGCATACACGCGGGTAAAGACGCACGCCTGCGCTCCGTCTGGTCGTTAAAGGGAGAAATGATTAGCCGCCGTCGCTCCGGCGAAACAAGAAAAGTATCTTAACATCGCGGCAAAGAAAAGCAACCGCGCCGTGTTCTTTAAATAGCGATTCAGTATGAGTTTCAAGAGGCGTGTCGTAATTCGTGACTTGTATCATCAAGAGAGAAAGAGTTTCACGCAAAGGCGCAAAGGAAGAACGCGAAGAGATAGCATGCCTCTTAAACTTTGCCTGCTTTTCTTTGCGCCACCAGAGCCTTTGCGTGAGTTGTCTTGTTGTTTATGAGTTTGTTGTCTGAAATTGAACCGCTACCGTTCTTTGTCTAAAGCAGCCTGCATCTCAATCCGGGTTTTTCTCCCATGACATAGCAGAACTCCAACTGCTGTTGGCTGCCGATGCTGCCCAGCTCCTGAATGATGGTCGGATAGGTCAACCCGCAATCATAATCTCCGAGCGAGATGGAATCGAAGATCGTGATTTCAGTCAGAATCATCAATTGATAATTCACGTCCGCGAGTTGCGGCGCGGTCAATCGAACGTGCGGGGAACGACGCGACGCGCCCGCCCCGTCATGCCCGTTAGTCGTCGTCCAGTCTTTCATCTGTCGAGAACTGTCGGCGGTCAGCTCGAACACTTCGCCGAGATTAATCCTCATCCGGCGCGGCTCTTGAGATAACGAGTTCGGGTCGTCAACCGTCGTCACGGCAAACTCTTTGCGCAAATCCGCCAGACACGCGTTGAGGGAGATTTTCTGTGGAACCAGAATCCCGCCCTCGCGTAGCTGCGGCGCGAGGTTACAGGTGATAGCGACGTGCGGCTCCTTCTCAAGAGCCTTCTGCATCGTCTCGGTCAAGACGATGTGCGGCGCATCCACGCTCGCGCAACGGTAAGAGGCCGCGTCGCATTCAATATAATTTCGCACGTATGCAGAGGCTCCGAGCGTTTCTACAATCAGCCGCGCGGCGTCGAGAGACCGCCTGTGTATGTCCAGCAACGTGAATTGAACCTGTTCGGCTGTGAACTCTGTGGTCAGCGGCAGCGCGAGCGTTGCGAACGGGCCGCATCCGGCATAGAGCACGTGTATCGTTTGCCCCGGAAATCTTTTTTGCGCTTCGATGACGGCAGCGCGCACGCCGCTGAGAAACTTTCTCGTCCGCTCGAAATCAAGGATGCATTGTGCAGCATCGTATGGAGAGATAGCTTTGCCTTCACTCAAAAGAGTCTCGTTCCGGTCTGCGTGCTGAAAGTCCACGCTGATTTCCACGATGCCTGAAAACAGAGCGAGCAAATCCAACGCGGCCTGCCTTCTTTCGCCGTAAGTCTCAGAATGCAGGAGTCTGCCTGTGATCTCTTTCAAGCTCAATAGACATTCCTCTTATCCCGTCATGCAGACGGCACGTTGTCCGCATCGGTTAAATCCAAAATATATGACTGATCGCTTCGCGCCGAGAGATGAGCGGTCTCGATTGGGACAAAGCCCGCGCTCGTGTAAAGACGTATCGCGGTTTTTAAGACGCTTGCCGTCTCAAGCGTGATGCACTTATAGCCAGCCTCACGCGCACGTGCGATCATGCGTTCCAGCAGATGCCTGCCCAGCCCCAGCCCGCGAACCTGCGGGGCGAGGTACATCTTTCTCAACTCGCAGGTCTCTTCGTTCAACGGAAAGAGGCCGACCGTGCCCAGAAGATTTCCGAGACGATCTTCGATTACTTCAAAGACGCCGCCCCGTCGAATGTAATTGCCTTCAATATCCTTGAGGTCTGCATCCGTCTCTTCCGGGTCAGGCCGCAGGCCATGCTCCTCCAAGGCCGCAGAGACGAGCGCAAAAACTCGCTCCCGGTCATTATTGGTCGCGGAGCGAATAACCACATCGCCGATGCTTTGAACATTCATATTTAGAAAAGCGAGGGCTGATCTTCCAGATCTGCGGCTTCGACGATGGTCTGGCCGAAGAGGCGTTTCAACTTGTTCGCGCTCGCGGGCGCATGGCCTTCATAGAAGTTGCTGAAATAAGCGTAAACATCCGTGGCGTGCGCGCGAACCGACGCGATGATTTCACTCCACAGTTTCAGGTTGGCGTCCTGTGCGCGCTGCACGGAATCGAACCGCGTTAGATCGCGTTCGCCCATCCAGCGCACGTAGACGAAATTCGCTGATGGAGGGAGTGCGCGCTCGAACATCAAATCGCGCGGAATCCATTGCCCCTCGACCAGACAGAGCGCGACATTATGTTTGGCGAGCAGCTCAAGCGTTTCTTCCGTCATCCAGTCGCGGCTGCGAAACTCTACGCTGAAGCGCATCTCGCGCGGCAGCAGCGCGAGAAATTCTTTGAGGGCGCGCGTGTTTTCGGGCGACGCGTCAAAGTGCGGCGGCAGTTGCACGAGGATGACCGCGAGCTTTTCGCCCAACAGTTGTACGCGGTCGCAAAACTCCGCGAGAATGCCCGCGCTGCTGTTGCGAAGCAGGTGCTCATGCGAAATCGCCTGCGGCAGTTTGAGAGAGAAAGAGAATTCAGGCGGCGTCCTTCTGTTCCATCCATCCACAGTCTGCGCGGAAGGAATCGCGTAAAAGGTCGAATCCACTTCGATTGTCTGAAATGCGCTCGCGTAGACTTCGAGCATCGCGGGCGTGCGCGTCCCGTTCGGATAAAAAACACGGTCGCTGCCCGCAGGCCCCGTCACCCAATCATCATAATTCCAACCCTGACATCCGACGTGTATGCACTCTTTTAGTTTCGCAGAAGACATATATTGATAATCTCAAGTCTGGAGTCTGGAGTCTGGAGTCTAGAGTCTGGAGTCAAAAGCAAAATCTTTATCTTGACTCCAGACTCTAGACTCCAGACTATTCTTGAGAACGATGACATTGACGATGCCGAGCGCGTGCCGCTCGACGCTCATCACACAAAGTCCGGCACGGCGCGCTTCGTCCGCCGTCCGTCTATTAAAGTGGTCGTCAAACAGTGGGACTGTCAAAACGTTCAGAGCATCGAAGAGAAAACCCAAGAGGCCGTTCGGGCGCACATGCTCAAGCAAGGCGATTGTCCCGCCCGCGCGCACGACGCGGCGTAGCTCCACGAACGCTTCCTGCGGCGATGAGACGGAGCAGAAGACGAGCGTGGCGACGGCTGCATCGAACGAAGCGTCTGCGAAAGGAAGTCTTTCAGCGCAGCTCTGGACGAGCCGCACGCACGCGCCGCTCTCTTTCCCGCGCGCCAGCTTTATCATCTCCGAACTCGGTTCGCTCGCCGCGCCGCGCGTGCCGCGTGGATAGAAACCAAAATTCGCTCCCGTCCCCGCGCCCACTTCGAGCAGGCGCGCGTCTTCAGGCAGCGCGGCGAAAACTTTTGCTCGCAGCCGCGCGAGCAGCCAGCGTTCGAGCGGGCGCATCGCCCTGTCGTAATGCGGCGCGATCTCGTCATATGAATGGCGCGTGTTGAAAAAAGGAGTTTTCAACACAGAGGACACAGTGTGGCGCGGGGGAAGATCATTTACTGCCTCTGTGCTCCTCTGCCTTGAATCTTTGCCCGCACTCATCCGAGTATCGCTCCAGTCAACTGCGCCGAGATAACGGCATTTGACAAAAAATATTTCTTCGATGCCTGTCAGAAATTTTATTCAAAAGCGGCGTCGCATAGGCTATGATGACGACCTCAAACGGGAGTGTCAGACCGGATTAACTCATGCTTCGATATATCAATCGCACTTAGCTGCACGTCATCACATGTCTTAGTCAACCTGTTAGCTGAGGCATCGCGCAGAAAATAATGGCACAGAAGATTGCTTAGACAGTAATTCACGGTTTGTCAACACCCGCCTTGCGTTACATGAGTTCTGCCACGTAAAGCAGAATCGGTGGAATTATGGAAGACAACAAAACTAGGGAAGAAAGTGTGCGCGCCCAAGCGGACGAAGAGACGCAGGATGATGCGGTGGATCACGAGCAGTTAGCGCGTCTGATCGCAGCGCGCCATGACCCAATCGCTCCTCCTCAAGCAAGCCTTGCCTCTCCAAGCGTCGTTGCTCCTGCGTCAATGCATGCCCCGCAATCAAGGCCGAAGTCAAAAGCTCCTGTGCTGCTCATCGCGTTCGGAATAATCCTCGCCGCGCTTCCGCTCATTCTCTGGTTTGGTCCAAAGCGCTCCGTCGAGCCGTCACCTCTGCCGCCCAAAGGTGAAAGCTCTCCGCCGGGCAACTTGGGGCCACAGCAGTCTGGAACTGGCATCAAGGCTCAGATGATTGCGATTCCCAGCGGCACGTTCCAGATGGGACGCACCGGCAGCCCCGTGCAGGAAGCCCCGCCACATTCCGTCGCCGTCCATGCTTTCTTGATGGACAACACGGAAGTAACTAACGCCGAGTACGCAGAGTTCGTGCGCGAGATGAAGTATGCGCCGCCGAGTCACTGGGGAGGCAATAAGCCTCTCCCCGGACAAGAGCAATGGCCTGTGACGAATGTGTCAGTTGGGGATGCGAATGCTTTTGCCGCGTGGCGTTCAAAGCGCGATGGCGTCACGTATCGCCTGCCGACCGAAGAAGAGTGGGAATATGCTGCGCGTAACGGCGAGCAGGATAATCTTTACCCGTGGGGCAATAGCTATATCAGCGGTCGTGCTGCGACTAGAGATGCAGGGCTGGAGATACTCAAGCCAGTCGGCTCGTACCCTGATGGAAAAAATCGCTGGGGAGTAATGGATTTAATCGGCAACGTCTGGGAATGGACTTCTTCAAAAGCTTACTATTATCCGGGCAGTGACCAGAGGATCAGGCCAGCGCAACAGAACTGGGTGATTATTCGCGGCGGCTCACTGGCGAGCGACCCGCTGAGTAGCGATAAGCCCATCACGGCTGCTTTTCGTGATTGGATTGATCCGATGACGAAGAATGATCTGCTCGGCTTTCGGCTGGTGCGTGAAGGCTCATAAATGTATGTCTGTTATTGGCACACGTCTGAATCATTATGAGATACGCTCACTGCTCGGCGCAGGCGGGATGGGTGAAGTCTATCTGGCGCAGGACACACAGCTTGATCGTCAAGTCGCTTTAAAAATTCTTCCAGAGCATTTGGCTTCCGATGAACAGCGCATGCGCCGCTTTGTGCAGGAAGCCAGAGCCGCTTCGTCGCTCAATCATCCGAACATCATCACCATCCATGAGGTTGGGAAATCCGGCTCAGCGCATTTCATCGCCACAGAGTTTATTGACGGCATGACGCTCCGGCAGCTCGTGA
The DNA here is from genome assembly GCA_964246305.1 of uncultured Pyrinomonadaceae bacterium. Taxonomy (GTDB): domain Bacteria; phylum Acidobacteriota; class Blastocatellia; order Pyrinomonadales; family Pyrinomonadaceae; genus JACMLC01. The sequence continues at coordinate 22,030 of CAXTPS010000006.1, read as the reverse complement.
ACAATCGGCGCATGACGTTGCGCGAAATATTCGACATCGTTATTCAGATTGCCTCTGCGCTGACCTCTGCACATGCGGCAGGTATTGTGCATCGCGACATCAAGCCTGAGAACATCATGCTGCGCTCGGATGGATACATCAAAGTTTTAGATTTCGGCCTTGCCAAGCTTGCGGAAGAAGCGGAAGAAGCTGGAGCGCATCGGCCCAGCGACCCTGACGCTCCGACCAAAACGACTATCAAAACTGATCCGGGCATAGTGTTGGGGACTGCTCTTTATATGTCGCCGGAACAGGCGCGCGGCCTCGCCGTGGATGCGCGCACAGACCTCTGGAGCTTTGGCGTCGTCCTCTTTGAGATGATTACAAAACGCAAGCCCTTTGGCGGGGCAACTCCCAGCGACATCATCGCCGCGATACTGGAACGCGAGCCACCGCAGCTCGCGCGTTACGTCCCCAATGTGCCAGCCGAGTTGGAGCGGATAGTCAGCAAAACGCTGGCGAAAGATACCGAAGAGAGATACCAGACGGCTAAAGATTTATTGATTGATTTACGCAGGCTCAAGCGGCAACTGGATGTTGAGGTCGAGTTAGAGCGAGCCATCGGAGCAGGCGCGGACGGCAAAGAGACGACCAGCGATAACGCGCAGGTCGCAACCGACACCGACACCGCAAGTGACTCAACTGCGGATACGATGCCGCTTGACGTTAAGCGCACGACTTCGAGCGCGGAGTATCTCATTGATGAAATAAAGCGACACAAGAGAGGGATGCTCGCCGGACTGATCGTCTTGATCGCGATTGCGGCATCCGTCGGTTACTTGCTCTATGAACGGAACAAAGCCATCAGCTCCATTGTGGTTCTACCCTTCGTCAACGCGACACGTGATAGCGGCATGGACGGCCTCTGCGACGGCATCACCGAGAGCGTCATAAATGATCTTTCGCAGCGGCAAGGGTTGATTGTTTTGTCGCGCAGCACCTCTTTCAATTATAAAGGTCAGACGATTGAGCCACAGAAGATAGGCGATAGCTTGGGCGTGCGCGCCGTGCTGACAGGTAGAGTTTCCAAGAGCGGCACTACTCTGGTCGTGAGCGCCGAGTTGATAGATGTCACAAACAATGCGCAACTCTGGGGCGGGTACATCAAAAACGACCAAGCCGATCTCATCGGCGGCGCATCTTTCCTACCGCTGCAAGAGGATATGGCAAAGCAGATACTGGGTAGGCTAAAAGCAAAGCTGCCGGATGATGGTCTAAAGTAATCAGCGATAACGTCGAACCGGCGCGTCCGTTTTCAACGCAGCATCAGGAGCACCTGACGCTCGCGCGGGCCGTCGAACTCGCACAGAAAGATTCCCTGCCAGCGTCCCAGAAGCAGTTCGCCGTCTTGAAAGGGAATTGAGACGCTTGAGCCGACCATGCTCGCTTTGATGTGTGCGTCGGAATTTTCTTCGCCGTGTCGAAAGTCCATGCCGTGCTGCGGGACGAGCGTGCGCAGGGCGTGCAGCATGTCTCGCGGGACATCCGGGTCTGCGTTCTCGTTAACAGTGAGTCCGGCTGTCGTGTGCTGGACGTAAAGCACGCAAACGCCCTCGGACTGCGCGCCGGATTCTCGCAACACGCGGCGCACTTCATCTGTAAACTCGACGAGCTGTTCGCGCTCACTTGAGCGCACTTTGAGTGTGTACATGACTCAATTCTCGCTTTCCTTTGCGCCTTTGCGGGAAATACAGTCTCCCGCAAAGGCGCAAAGGCGCAAAAAAAACAATTGAAGCCTCTGAATCATCCACTCGATTCAGAGGCTTCTGTCTCTCGGACAAAATCGCATGGCTAACTTTTATGCCCTGTGCGGCGCAGGATTGCCCAGCCTGATGGCAGGACGGCAGCCGCGAGGGCGATCTTGATGATGTCGCCGGGAATGAACGGCGCGACTCCGCTGCTAAAAGCATTTGTGGCGGACTTAGTCCAGATCGCCAGCCATGACCAGCCGCACAACAGAATCACCACGGAGCCGAGAGCCATCGCCGCCGCCGCCGTCAGGAAACGCTTGTCCCAACCGCGCTCCGCCAGCATGCCTGTCAAAAATGCCGCCGCCGGATACGAGAGCAGGTAACCGCTCGTCGGACTCAGGAGCAGTCTCCCCAAGCCCGCTCCGCCCGCCGCGAAAAAGGGAAGTCCGACCGCTCCCTCTAACAGGTAGGCGAGCATCGCCAGCGCGCCGAGCCTTGAGCCGAGCAGCGCGCCCGTCAAAAGCACAGCGAAGGTCTGCGCCGTAATCGGGACGGGCGTGAACGGAAGCGGGATGACGACCTGCGCCGCTAGCGCAGTCAACGCGCTGAAGGCCAGTACCAAACCCACAGACCGCACCCAATCCACCGGCGCAAAGACCGCGCCCAACAATGTTTCCGCTTTGCCGTAAGAAGTATTCACGAATGTTACCTCAAGAATTGGTGATGGGTGATAAGTGATAGTTGATAGGAAAGAGAATACAGGAGTCAGAATAAAGAAGAAGAATAAAAGCTGGTTGCCGCCTCTGCTTCTGTCTCCTGACTTCCCCTCTTCTCTTATCACCTATCACCCATTACCTATCACCGTTTTTCTATTTCTGTCCGCCAATGCGCATTCTGTAGAACGAACGCCAGACGAAGAACATAGAGATGATAAAGAAGATGGCTGCCAGCGCGTGTGCGAAGGTAGAGCCTTGCGTTCTGGTCATCTCGACCGCGAGCTCGACCGCGAGCAGTCCGAAGAGCGTCGTGAACTTGATGATCGGATTCAGAGCCACAGAAGACGTGTCCTTGAACGGGTCGCCCACAGTGTCTCCGACCACCGTCGCGTCATGCAGCGCAGTGCCCTTCTGCTTGAGTTCGACCTCGACGATCTTCTTCGCGTTGTCCCACGCGCCGCCCGCGTTCGCCATAAAGATTGCCTGATAGAGGCCGAAGATGGCAATCGAAATCAGGTAGCCGATAAAGAAGAACGGCTCGACAAAAGCGAAAGCCAGCGTCGCGAAGAAGACTGTCAGGAAGATATTGAACATGCCTTTCTGCGCGTACTTCGTGCAGATTTCGACGACCTTCTTGCTGTCTTCAACCGAAGCTTTCTCGACCTCTTCGCCGAGTTTGATATTAGCTTTGATGAACTCGACCGCGCGATAAGCTCCGGTCGTGACGGCCTGCATGCTCGCCCCTGTGAACCAGTAGATGACCGCGCCGCCCGTAATCAGCCCGAGCACGAACGGTGCGTGCAGGAGCGAGAGGCTTTGCATCGCAGCCGTGTTCGTCAGCTTGTCCGTCAAGACCATGATGATCGAAAAGATCATCGTCGTCGCTCCGACCACAGCCGTCCCGATGAGCACAGGCTTGGCCGTCGCCTTGAAGGTGTTGCCCGCGCCGTCGTTCTCTTCAAGGAGATGCTTGGCGCGCTCGAAGTTGACCGTCATGCCGAAGTCATTCTTAATCTCTGCTTCGATGTTCGGAATCTGCTCGATGAGCGACAATTCGTAAACGCTCTGCGCGTTGTCCGTGACCGGGCCGTATGAGTCAACGGCAATCGTCACAGGCCCCATGCCCAGAAAGCCGAACGCGACGAGACCGAAAGCGAAGACCGGCGCGACCTGCACGAGCGAGGTCGAGACCATCAAGGTGTCAAGCCCCTGCGCGCTGAAGAGATAAGCGATGCCCATCAGCGCGACGATGCTGAGGCCGATCCAGTAGGCGGAATAGTTTCCCGCGACGAGTCCGGACAGGATATTGAGCGACGGCCCGCCCTCCTGCGACGACGTGACCACCTCTTTGACGTGCGTTGATTCGGTCGAAGTGAAGACCTTGACGAGTTCCGGGATGATCGCGCCCGCGAGCGTTCCGCATGAAATGATAGAAGCGAGCTTCCACCACTGCGTCGTGTCTCCGCCGAGCGTCGGGATGATGAGATACGAGACGAGATACGTCAGCACGACGGAGATGATCGAAGTCAGCCAGACGAGCGAAGTCAAAGGCTTTTCAAAGTTCATCGAATCCGCATTCGCGTAACGTGCTTTCGCAATCGCTTCGTTGATGAAATAAGAGAGCGCGCTCGCGATGACCATCATAATACGCATCACGAAAATCCAGACGAGCAGTTGGACTGCGACCGTCGTCTGGTCTCTCACGCCGAGCAGGATAAAGGTGATGAGCGCGACGCCCGTCACGCCGTAGGTCTCAAAGCCGTCGGCGGATGGCCCGACCGAATCGCCAGCGTTGTCACCCGTGCAGTCTGCGATCACGCCCGGATTGCGCGCGTCGTCCTCTTTAATCTTGAAGACGATCTTCATCAGGTCTGAGCCGATGTCCGCGATCTTGGTAAAGATGCCGCCCGCGATTCTGAGGGCTGCCGCGCCGAGCGATTCGCCGATGGCAAAGCCGATAAAGCACGGCCCCGCGTAGTCGCCCGGAATGAAGAGCAGGATGCAGAGCATGATTAAAAGCTCGACGCTGATGAGCATCATGCCGATGCTCATGCCCGCGCGGAGCGGAATCGCGTAGATCGGATAAGGCTTGCCGCCGAGTCCGGCAAAGGCCGTGCGCGAGTTCGCAAACGTGTTGACGCGTATCCCGAACCACGCGACGCCGTAACTGCCCGCGATGCCCACCAGGCTGAATAATAGAATGACGATCACGCGGAGCGGCTCGAATCCGACGAGGACGCCGAAGTAGAGAATGATGATGACCGCGATGAAGATTTCAAGAATCAGTATGAACTTGCCCTGCGTAATGAGATAGGTCTTGCAGGTCTCATAGATCAGCTCTGAAATCTCACGCATGCTGCGATGGACGGGCAGATTCTTGAGCTGCATGTAAATAGCCATTCCGAAAACCAGCCCGAGCACGCACACGATGAGTCCCAGCATCAAGAGCGTGTGGCCGTTGATGCCCAGAAACAGGACGCGCGAAAGGTCTGGCAGTTTCAGATTGGCCTCTCCGCCGGGTCTGTGCGTGACGGTCTCGCGCGTCTGTGCAAATGCGGCGGCGGCGTTGAAGACCAGTGCGGCGATGCTGGCTGCAATCGCCAGCAGCGTGCGGCGTTGGCCGATTCCGCGCAACGATAAACGGCTCGCCTGCTCTCCGGGCTGATTGATGGTTCTGTTTTGAAGATTCATGAAAACTTCACTCGCGCCCGACCCTGACGGCTGGCGAACTCTCCTGTCATCTCTCTTGACGGCAGAAGCGAATTCGATTGAATTCGATTGACAGGGCGGACGAATCCTTTCTGTTCTTTCGTATAGATAAGGGGATTGATAGCAGGCGCGCACCTCTCTGACTTGACCGTGGAGACAGACCGAAACACACAGGAAGCGCGTCCCGTGTCCCTACTGCCCGTCAGCAAGTCGCGCCAAAAGCGCTTATTATTACTGAATTATGCCGCAACTGTCCACAGCGCACAGGCAAAAGAGGTTTCGCGCAAAGGCGCAAAGGCGCAAAGCATGGACGTAAAGAGCCTGCATGCCACTCGCTCCCGCCCTGCTTTTCTTCGCGTCTTTGCGCGAAACTCTTGTTCGTCAAACTGAACCGCTACCTGAGATTGGAAAATATTGAAATCCTGAAGGCCGTCGGGCTACAATCCGCCGCGTTTACAGGACACGGGAAACTCCGGCTTTCGCAGTCTGCAATTTTAATCTATCTCCGGCAGGACATCTTCATTCATTTAAAGCCTCTGTGGCGTTCTTGACCGCCCTGCTTTACTTCCAATCTTTCTCTCTAGAAAATAGATAGGAGAATTACTCATGGGAAATAGACGCTTTGTAGCTACGATCTTGATAACGTGTTTCGGTCTGGCGACTATTTTTTTCTCAATCAGTCGCGCCTCGATGAATAACGAGGGACTGTCCGTCGCAGGGTCTCAGCTATTCCCCCAACAAGCGGACAGAATCGGACAAGTCCCCCAGATGATTGGAAACGCGAAATCCGCCGGAGCCGGGTTTGAGCGGCGCGAGCTGTTTCAAGCAGGCGCTCAACGCATCGCGGGCGACGCGCAGTTCAGCCGCATCTTATGTTGGCGCTGCAACTCGCCCTTGCAGGCGTCGCAAGAGGCCGCGTCTGTAACAATGGGCATGCTATCAGCAACATTCTTACGACCTATGAGAATGTGCCTACCTATTCGTGGTCGGTCTGCTGCTTTACGCACGAGACCGGACATGTTCTCGGCTCTGAGCACACGCACGCCTGCTTCTGGAACGGGAACGACACACCGATTGACGGCTGCGGCCCCGCCGCTGGCTATCCTTACGAGGGAGGACCATGCGGCACAGCTCCGATTCCAACGTCTGGCACGATGATGAGCTATTGCCACCTCGTGCCGGGCGTCGGCATCAATTTCGCCAATGGCTTCGGGCCGCAACCGCGCGCATATATTCAAAACTTCATCGCCAACGTCTCCTGCCTCACGGCTTGCGGAGCAGGCGTCGGCGCAGGCAATGTCCGCGCGGACTTTGACGGCGACCGCAAGACTGATGTCGGGGTCTTTCGCGCCTCGAACGGCGCGTGGTATCTCTCGCAGAGCACAGCCGGATTCGCAGGCACAACATTCGGCAAGCAGGGCGACTTTGTCACGCCCGCAGACTTTGACGGCGACGGCAAGACAGACCTCGCAGTCTTTCGTCCAGCCAACGGCGCATGGTATCTCTTGCGCAGCCAGCTCGGCTTCACCGCCGCTGGTTTCGGAGCTAACGGTGACGTGCCGGTGCCCGGAGATTTCGACGGCGACGACAAAGCAGACCTCGCGGTCTTTCGTCCGTCAACGGGCGTCTGGTATATACAGCAGAGCCGCAACGGTTTTCTCGGCCTCAGCTTCGGCACGAACGGCGATGTGCCGGTCGTCGAAGACTACGACGGTGACGGCAGAGCAGATGTGGCCGTTTACCGTCCGACCACAGGCGCCTGGTACATCCGGCAAAGCGCAGTAGGCTTTATCGGAATCGCTTTCGGCGCGAGCGGCGACAAGCCCACGCCGGGAGATTACGACGGCGACGGTAAGACGGATGTGGCAGTGTTTCGTCCCTCGACCGGGGGCTGGTATCTACAACGCAGCACGCACGCAAGGCTTCACGGCTTTGATCTTCGGGATGAACGGCGACAAGCCCGCGCCGGGAGATTACGATGGAGACGGCAAAGCTGATGAGGCAGTCTTCCGTCCCTCGACCGGAAGCTGGTACATACAGCGCAGCCAGCTCGGTTTCTTCGGGCAGGCTTTCGGCGCAAACGGAGATGTCCCGGCTGCCGGAGCTTATATTCCGTAAAAAGGAAAAAACGTCTCGTGCAAAGGCGCACAGAAAGCATGTAAGTCTTTCTTCGTGTCTTTGCGCGAGACGTGGCGTCTTCACTTCCGGGTGGACGTTTGCAGGAACTTGATAGCCGCATCAAGGATTTCATCTCGATGTTGACGTATGCCGCTCACGGTCGCCTCGACTCGTATGTCGGGCTGGATGCCGAGGCGTTGCAGTTGCCGCCCGTCCGCGTGGCGTACATCGTGGCCTGAGAAGCGCGCTGTGATGCCGCCCGGCAGCACGACGTTCGTCACATCACCGTTAGCCCCCGCCGTCGGCGTCCCGATAAAGGTGACTTTGGTCGCGGATTCAAAGAAGAGGCAGGTGTGTTCCGCCTGACTTATAGCCTCCTCGTTAATCAGCATCACGACTTTGCCCGTGTAAGCTTCGCCGCGCGGCGGCGGCAGTTGTTGCGCGAAGCTGAAATCGGTCCCGCCCGCGTAATCCGAATTGGTGAGGCTCGTCGCCTCAAGCATCGGACGGCGAAAGAGCGCGGCCGTCACGTTGCGCCGCGTGGTGAGACGCGGGGCGATGCTCCATGCCGTGCCGTTCGGGTAGCCGCGCATGTCGAAGATGAGAGCCGGACACTTCATCACGGCGTCCAAAGCTTTGTCAGCGTCGCCGCGTTGGAGGCGCGCGAGGTCTATGTAGCCGTAGCCGCTCGGCAACACTCCGTAAACGGGAGTCGGGCGCGCGGTCTGTGCCACGACGAGGCTGGAAAATTCCTGCGTGCTCAGCTTGCGCTCAAGCTCAACCTCGCGCGTCGCGCCGTCCGCGCCCTTGAGGCTTAACTTCATTTTGCTGCCTTGTGCGCCGCGCAGGAGGCGGCGATGAATACTGACCTGCCAGTATTGCGGAGTGGAGGCGGCTATCAGGCGTCCGAACCTTTCACGGCGCGCGGCGATTGCCTCGCCATCAATCGCCAGCACCACGTCGCCAACCTTCACCCCGACGGCCTGTGCCGCCGCTTCGTCAAGCAGCCCGGTGACGACTGTCTGGCCTTCCACGTATCGCACATTGAGCGCGGGGTAAAAATTTCCGAGTGACTCCGCTACTTTTACCGTGCCGCTTGTGGAGCCGTGCGAGTCGTGAATGTTAGTGACCATCTCAAGCACCGTTTGTTGATAACCGAGCGCATCTTTGTCTGCCTCGAACTGCGGGATAAAACGCGTCAGGACGTTCTCCCACGGCTCATCGAGCAGGTGCTTGTAGGGAAAGAAATAGTTGATGATGTTCCAGAAGCGAAAGAGTGCGAGGAGGCGATGCTCTGCGTCCGGAAAAGACATCTGCGAGTAGGGATTATCAAGATACCCGCGCATGGCCGGCGGAGCGTCCGGCGCGGCTTTCGTGCGATTCGAGGGCTGAGCGGCTGCCTTGAGGGCGGCGGCGAGGGCGGCATCGTTTTTTGCGTCAACGTTCGCACCGACGATTGTGTCCGGGCGAAAGCCTGTGCCGCCGTCCGCGCCCACCAGTTCCCATGTACGCATCATAACGGTCACCCCGTCCGCCAGTTTCATAGCGTAGCCGGAAGTATCGCGCTCTTTCTCCATCGCGCCCTCCTGCACGATGGCCGCGAGACCTGCCGCCTGAAGTCCGCTGTAAATTTCCGTCTCGTTCGGAGTGTACTGGTTGATGATGATGGCGACGGACTTGCGCTCTCCTTTGGCGAGCTGCCCGGTTATCTTCGCCGGCGCGCTCGTCAAAAACGCAGAGTAATAGCCGCCGCTCGTCCCGCCCTGCTGCGGGGCATAACCCGAATGCATGCGATAGCGGATCGAGGCGAGCGTCACGGGCGAATCCAAAAGCGCGGGAATGAGGCCGCGCAGAGAATTATCGAATAGATAAGCCTCCTCTTCAGCCGTCTCCTCATCGCTCTTTGTGTTGCGCGCATCAATGACGACGGTTTTAGCTTTCTTGAGTTCCGCCCCAAGCTGCTCGGTCAGCTTCTGTGCTGCCGCCTGATCTTTTTCGCTCAGCCTCACAAAAGGCATCATGCTGATGATGAGTGAGCCGTCAACGGTGCGAAAATAGTCGGAGGGCGAAGGGACTGCGCTCTGCGCATTGGGGCTTGCGCCGGGACTCGGCGCGGGCGGCTTCGCGGTCTCTCTGTTTTCTTCGAGCTGTGCGTAGGTGCTCTCGTCATGCAGAAACGAGAGCATGTGATTGACTGCTCCGGCGTATTCGGCGGGCGAGCGCGCGGCGTTGACGCGCGGGATGGTCTCGATGAGCGCGGCGTCCCAATCAATATCCTTGTAGGCCAGAAAAGGATGGAAATATTTGACCGCGCCCCAGAGCCGCCCCAGTCCCGCGAGCCTTTCGATACGCACCTTTTCCGGGACCTGTCCGTCCGACGCGACGGACTGCGCGGAGCCTATAGTCCCGAATGATTGCAGCGCAAAGCATAACGCCAATATCCAACAGGCAAATTTTCGGCAGGTCATGATACGAATCTCCTCGTCTTGATATTCAATATCCTCAGCTTGATATTCAATTTGAGTGTGAGCTTTTGCCTTACGAAAGCGCCTCACGCAAATCAAGCGCATAAGTTATAAAGAAACTTCTTCGCGCTATTCTATTTTCATTCTTCGCGCCTTTGCTTTGCGCCTTTGCGGAAAACTCTTTCTCTCTTTTCATAGTTTTCACGTTCAGGCTACGGGAATGATCTTGTAATGCAGGCGCAGCATCTCCAGATGCCAGAATCTGAAGATATGATCCGTGCGCGGGGTTCCGCTGTCATCGACGTAGACATGAATTGACTCTTTGAGCGCGCGAATCAATCTGACCTTGAGCGTGTTCTCGTCCACTTGCAGGATTCTGTAATAGCCCGGATCGCCGAATCGCCAGCCGGAAGATTTCAGCTCCAGCGAGCCGTCCGCATGAACCACCGGCTTCAAGACGACCGTGGCATTCCCGTTGGGCAGCGGGAAAGAGACTTTGACGCATTCGCCCGGATAATTCGGCGGCTTGCATGTCGAATAAAAGCCGGCGTAGACCACATCGCCCGTCTCGATAACTTTGCGCAGCCAGCAGGTATAAAACATCGCGCCGCTCTCTTCATCGTACAACTGAATCACATCACTGCTCATCCCGTGACTCGTATCAAGCGGGGAGATGGGCAGATTCAGTTGCTCGATTCTACGGCTGACGGTCGAAACCAGCAGCCATGCCAGCGGGCAAAACATCCATGACCATTGCGACCACACATCCAGACGATAATTAGTCGTCCGCTCGTAAAAATCACGCACTCTTTCATCTACTTTTTGAGGATCGAACGACGCGCTCCTGAGCTTCTGAAAATCGCTCATCAAGCCCGAGTTCTTCTCATTGATCCGACTTGAAAGAGTCGAGTCGCCGATTAATCTTCGATAATAATTCGCGCCGATTTTCTGTGAAGCCCCAACCGGGCCGTCGAGCCATGCGGTCTCGTTCTTCATAATCTTGCGGCCTAAGACGCGCACCCATGTTCTGAAGAACCACTCTATGAAGCGACCCGTGATTGAGTTGAGGCCAGTTGGCATGATGCCATCCAACACCTCGCGCCCGGATAAACAGGCGCGGCGTTCATCCCGTCAATTAATCTTTATGACTACGCTCCCACCTGACCCTGACGACCAGATACGCCACCACCGCGACGTTGATCGCCAGCACGGCTATCTTCATCTTACCGAACTCTTTGATCAGCTCATAGATTTCAAGCGGGACGAGCGAGGCTGTGACAAAGATGGTGAAGTATTCCGCCCAACGCTTGCGCATGAACAGTCCCACGCCTTCGGTCAGCAGCAAGGCCGCATAAAAGAAGGTTCCCGCGCTGATCTCCTCAAGCCTGTGATTGTCCACGCGCGTGAGCTTTATCAGCAGAGCATGTATGAAATGATTATGCGGATCAACCCTCAGCATGGCGACCCAACGCTGCGCCTCTTTCCCGACATCTTCATCGAGCAGTGTCAACGCGCCTATCGCCACCGCGAGCAGCAACAGCCCCTTCAACAGCTTGAAGCCAGCGATTGTCCGGATGACTGCATCGCTGCGCCGTTGACCGCGACGATGAGAGGTCGGACTGGCTGTGGCTGCTGCGCCTGTCATCATGCCTTTGCTTCACTGCTTCGAGCAAAATATTGCTTTCGTTCCTATGCTCTCCCTGAAATTCAAAAGGAGTGCTATTGGTCGTCGGCTGGTTTAATGTTGATGGCTGGAGGTTCTTCTGCGCACACGCCAGATAATTATTATCAGAGCAAAAACGCTTGCTCCCACGCCAAGTAAAATATAAGGCACGCGCGGTTTGGATTCAGCCTCACTTTCAGAACTTTCGCCGGATGTGCTTTCACCGACCGAAGGCTTCCCGTTTTCTCCAACGCTTGCAAGCAGCGTGATTCTCCCATCCGGCGACAGCTTGCGAACGCGCGGGAGATATGTGCTTGGCGGCGTAAATCCAAACTCCAAGATATAAAGGTTGCCGTCCTTCAAGGCGACACCGGTCGGCGCCCACGGTTTCTCCGCACGCGCTACCGTCTGGGTTGCGCCGCCGGAAGTAATCTTGAGCACGCGACGATTGCCATTGTCCGCGACAAAGAGGTTGCTCTGCGCGTCAACCGCGATACCGAACAAGCGTGTCACAGCGCTCTCCGGCATCGGACTTTGCGCCGGATTCTCCAACGCGAGATTGCCTGCCAGTATCGTCATTGTGCCGTCCGGCGTTACCTTTCTCACGTTGGAATTGTCCGTGAAATAGAGCGTGTCATCTGTTCCAAACGCCATTCCGCCGACGCTGTATAACACGACCTGACGATACTCGTCACCGGCCTTACGGTTGCCTGCCAGTGTAGTAACCTTGCCGTCAGGAGTTCGCTTCAACACAAAGATTTCGTGCCCCGCATTCTCGCTCTGCCCGACGTAGTAACTATTGCCGGCGCGGTCCTTCCAGTTGGTCAATGCTTTCGGCGGATTATCCGTCGGAGCAATCACGTATGAAAATTTGCCGTCGGGCGTCATCTTCCAGAGAGCGGCTATGAAGCGTTGAGTTGATGATTCATAGGAATTGTCTACTCCGTAAAGATTTCCGTTTTCATCCAGACTAATGTCGTGCGTATGCCTGCCACTGACGCCAGCCCTGTAGACTGTGAGTTTCCCTTGAGCATCAATCTTCCAGACAGTTTCCAGATCGCTAAAGTAAATCTGATCGTTACGGTCAACGACGATGCCCCATGCCGGATGCGCCGACACGCCATCTGTTAGAATCAGACATAGCGTGATGATAGCTGTGACTGTGATAACAAGAGAGCGCGCCATGTTTTTCCTGGTTGAGTTACAAGTAAGCGCTTCATGTTGTAATCGAGCCGCCGCTCGCCGGAAACACACCACTCTCGACGCGCCGCACAAGGATGATGCGAGGCGCGCTGGCGGGCGGTCGGCTCGAATGACGTGTTGGACTGCGCTGTTAACTTAGACGTAAAACTTTACAGCTCGCCGCATTTGTAGATGCCTTCAGTGTCACACCTCTTGCCACCCATGCTGGCTGCGTCGCTACAAAATTCTTGCGCCGCCTGTAGCTGCTTGTACATTTCTCCGGCGGCGTCTTGCGCCTTCGAGGCTTCCTGTTGGCGCGAATAACATTCGGCAGCCCACGCGTAGAGAACTGCGGCGGCAACGTTAGCGTCGCGTTGACATTCCTGAGCTTTGACTGTTGGCGTCGTCCCGCTATCAGAAGCGTTTGCCGGACATTGCCAGCCGCCTGCTCTCGTCAACAGTTTGCGCACCCAATCATTATGAGCGCCACTGTAAGTAAAACTCTGAGCGGGTTTGCTGCTCGCACCGAAAACCTTAATGGCAGGCGCGGCAGCAATCGCTTTAACACTGGTTGAAGCCGGTGACGGGGCAAATGCTACGGCAATGAATACAAGCATCGCCGCAGCTAAAAGCCAGATCGCTTTGTTAGATTTTCTGGACATTTGATTTTCTCCTCTCAAGATTAGGGTTGAAGGTTGAACCGCATTTGAATAGTTAGAGAACTACGAAAACTCCGATTTACCGCCCGCTCTGACAGGCAGCATTCTCATTAATATGCACTAGCTTTGATCGCTTGAGCAGCAATCTGACTTGAGAAATGAATCTCTTCTGCTCTCTTCGAGAAAGCTCTGAAAGTTTCAAGCAATAATCTATCTCTCCCTCTTTGCCCCAATGGACTGCTGCTTTTGTTAGCTGCTTGCGATTTGTTTTTTCATAGCGCTTGATGAATTTATCCAAATCCTCCTGAGCCTTAGAATCAATGCCGCAACAGATGCTATAGAACGAGACGACCAATCTTTGGGTCTGCTCTCCGGCCTGCGTTTGACCCTGAGCGAAACTTGGGATGCCCGTTAGGCTCAAGCAGAGAACAAGGTTGAGTACGAGATATTTTATTTCTTTCATCTTTCTCCTGCGTTTGCGATTTGCTGCGCTCTCAGCCTGCGGGCAGCAAGTAAGCAGGGCCACGCACCAATCAAGATAAATACTAAAAAGAGCGCATCAATTGCCATCAAGCCCCGGTAGATGGCAATCGAGAGAGATAGGATGGCGATAAGAAAGTACCAACCTATAGCTATCCATTGCGCCACGCGGACGACCCTGGCAGGCAGCATGTCCGGCGTGGCGAAAAAGAAGATAATGGCAGGGAGGAAGGAAATTGCAAAGGTTGGCCCATATCCCATACCAAAATGAAGAAGGTCGTCTAACGTCGAAATATAAATAAGAAACCCCAACCCTCCGACGCCAACAGTAGCCCTAATCGCACCCGGTGACCAGTCCCACATTCCGAGTCCTCCTGTGAAACCTAACTACCATTAATCTCTTGGGAACATTTTTACCATCCAAGCGTCTAAGGCAATATGGTAACAGATTGTTTCGGCACACAAGCTTGGAATTTAAGCGACACTGAGGCGGTTTTTTTACAAGGTAGCCTCTCACTCCTGAAGATAATTATCCCAAGTGCAATTTGCTTCTTACTCTGGCGGCTCTACGCTACACACAAACGCAGCGCTTATCGGAATGTTTCCATCTTGGGCTTGAACGAGACTTCTAAAGTTAATCAAAGCACTGATTCATAGTTTTCAAAAACGTAGCAAAAGTTGGCATTGCCTCTCGCATAATAAGCAAGGTGTCAGTACTTCATTTTTCGGCGCTTTTCATATCGTGTCGGCTTCGGCTATCGCTTAGTCTGCTGGCATCACGGGACGCTTGCCGCCGCCGAGCCAGTGGCGGATTGAGTCGAGGAGGATAATCACTGCCGCGAGCATCAGAATCGAGGTCAGGCAGACGTTGATGTAGCCCTGTGTCGCTGTCTCTGCTTTCTGCGAGAGCGGCCAGAAGTTGTCTCTGATGGATTGCCATCCGGCGACGAGCGTGGTGGTGGCTACGAAGGAGAGCGGCGCGAGCGTGACCCAACTGTAACGCGCGCGACCCATGTTGATGATGACGGTCGTCGCCACGCACAAGGCCACCGCCGCGAGCAGTTGATTGGCGATGCCGAACATAGGCCAGATCGTGGAGATAGAGCCTGACCAGATAAACGCAGCCCACCCCGCGACGACCAGCAGCGTCGTAATCAGCGAGCCGGGCAACCAGTTCGGCTCTTCCAGCTTTTTATAAATCCGCCCGCCAAACTCTCCGACCAGAAATCGCCCGACGCGCGTGCCCGTGTCAATCGTCGTCAGGATAAAGAGAGCCTCGAACATGATCGCGAAGTGATACCAGTATTTCATCAGGCCGGAGAGGAAGGGAATCGCGTCGAAGATTTTGGCGATGCCGAGCGCGAGCGTGACTGCGCCGCCTGTGCGCCCGCGTACCTTCTCGCCCGATTCGGCTTCGAGTTTGTCGAGTTCCTGCGTCTTCAGATCGAAGCCTTCCGCGCTGTGCTCGTCCACCAAACGCACGTAAGCAGCCTTCTGCGCGTCCGTCTTCTGCGGCGTGTTGATGGCGAAGTAGTCGCCGGGAAAAAGCGAGGTCGCGGCGATCAGAGCCACTACGCCGACGACTCCCTCCATCAACATCCCGCCGTAGCCGATAAAGCGCGTGTCCGACTCCTTCTTAATCATCTTCGGCGTCGTCCCCGAAGAGATCAGCGCGTGAAAGCCGCTGATCGCGCCGCACGCAATCGTGATAAAGACGAACGGATACACCTTGCCCGGAATCACCGGGCCGCCGCCATTGACGAACGGCGTCACGGCGGGCATCTGCAAGTGCGGCGCGACGAAGATCACGCCGAGGATTAGAAAAGCGACCGTCCCGAGCTTGAGATACGATGAGAGATAATCGCGCGGGCAGAGGAGCATCCACACCGGCAGCACCGACGCGATGAAGCCGTAGCCCGCCATCAGTATGATGATCGTGTTACGCGAGAGCGTGAAGGCTTGTGCGTAAGGTGATTCGTGTATACGCCCGCCGAGCCACACCGCGAAGAGAAGCCCGGCGACGCCGATAACGCTCGCCTCCGCGATCTTTCCCACGCGAAAGCGATACATGTAAAGCCCCATCAGTAACGCGAGCGGAATCGTGAAGCCGACCGTGAACGTGCCCCACGCGGATTCCGCCAGAGCGTTGACGACGACGAGGCCGAGACCCGCGAGCGCGATGACGATGATAAACAGAATGGCTATGCCCGCGACGAGTCCCGACAAAGGGCTGATCTCCGTGCGCGCAATCTCCGCCAGAGATTTTCCGCGACGCCGCACGCTCGCCGCCAAGATCATAAAGTCATGCACTGCGCCGCCCAGACACACGCCGATGACGAGCCACAAAAGTCCCGGCAGAAAACCGAACTGCGCCGCCAGCACAGGCCCGACCAGCGGCCCTGCTCCCGAAATCGCCGCGAAGTGATGCCCGAACAGCACCCACTTGTTCGTCGGATAATAATTGTGCCCGTCATACATCGTCTGCGACGGCACGGGGCGCGTGTCATCCAAAACCAAAACCTTCGCGGCGATGAAGGCTGAGTAGTAGCGGTACGCGATGGCGATGACGCACAACGCGCCGATGATGATTGGCAATGCGCTCATGAGAAATTCCTTTAGTTCTTTGTGCTTTGTATTTTGTTCTTTGGCCTTGGAACTTTGGTCTTTGATGTCTGGCTCATATTGAGCTATATGATTCAACGTTGAGTCGAGTGCAAAGACCAAAGCACAAAGTACAAATTTATTCATCAAGCATCGTTTCTTTAATCTCTATCTTACGAGCCTTGAGCGCGGCGACGAATGTGTCGGGCGGGATGCAACGCTCCTGCGGCGTCGCCCCGCGCCTCAGAGTCTCGCCACGCGCCATCATCTGCGCGATGATCGAGGCCGGAAACGCGGTCGTTCGCATCATCGCGCTGAGCCCCGTCTGCTCGTCGTAGTAATCAATAATATCGTAACGCAACACGGCCTGCTTGCCTCCGTGCTCGTCCTGCTCTCCCACTGCTCGACGAATCACGTTGCGAAACATATGAGTCTCGGCCTCTTCTGCGCTTATTTGGCCGTACCCTATAAGCCGTTGCAATAACTCATCCTCTTTGCTCTTCAGTCGTCCGCGAAACTCAAGCCTTATGAGCACTGCATCCGGCTCGTCCGCTGGCAAGTGTCTCAGGAGCATTTCCCCAAAGACGCGGCGCGGCGTGACGCGCGCGCCATCAAGCTCAAGCTCGTCGCCGCCCGTCAGGCCGAGGTCAATCATCGTCTTGAATTTTTCACAGTGACCGGGATAGCGTATCGTCTTGTAATCGAGCTGCCGGACGCGCCCCGCGAAACTTTCGGGCAGCGTCGAAGTCCCGCCCGAAGTTTGAAAGGCCTCCATCTCTCCGAACGGAGCGGGGAACGTGAGCCGCTCAAGCTCTGTCATCGAATCAATCTCGATTATCTTGCCTGCGCGAATCACGCGCGCGCGTTCGACGTATTCGTTTATCAAACCTTCGACGGAAAAGACTATCTGATAATCGAGCGGAGGTCTCGGCTGTTGCGGCAAACCGCCGACGCGTATATGCATCTCTTCGAGTTCTGCGAAGCGTGCCGCGCCGTGCGCCGCCAGCACAGAGACCATGCCGGGCGCGAGGCCGCAATCGGGAATGATGTTGATGCCAGCCGCGCGTGCTTCTTCGTCGAGCGCGAGTTCCGAATCCACGACGGAGTTGTTGCCGCCGAGATCGCAAAAGCTGACCCGCGCCTCAATCGCCGCACGCGCCAGCCGCAGGTTGTGAAAGTATGTGACGCAGCTTATCGCCGCGTCATGCCCGCGCATCAAAGCGACGACCTCATCATGATTCGTCACATCAACCTGCGCGGACGTGAGCTTTGCGCTCTTCACTGTAGCGACAACCGCGCGTGCGCGCTCAAGGTCGAGGTCAGCCACCGTGACTGATTCCGCATCCGAATTGTGAGCCAGATCATAAGCCGCGCCGAGTCCCATGCGACCCGCGCCGAGTACAAGGATTTTCATGTATGTTTGATTGATGTAATTAAAGTTGACGGACTTTGAGGCTCAGAAAGTTTCCCGCAAAGGCGCAAAGGCGCAAAGGAAGAACGCAAAGGTGTTGAGTGCTGATTGAGCTTCGCGTGCTCTTCTTTGCGCCTTTGCGCTTTTGCGGGCGATTCTTTTTTCATGAGCGAGTCACGGGTCGCCAGCGTCGCTCTAAGTATTCTGCGACGCGTGTTAGCGGAAACGTCAGTAGTAAATAAAATATTGCGACCATCGGCCAGATCGTGAGCGGGGCGGCGTAGCGGCTGGCGAGTTCCTGCCCTGTGCGCGCGAGTTCGGTCAGGCCGATGACGGAGACGAGCGACGAATCTTTCAGTAAGGCGATGCCTTCGTTGGTCAGTGGCGGGACGACGCGGCGAAAAGTTTGCGGCAGGATGATGCGCCGCATCGCCTGCGAGTAGGTCATGCCGAGCGAACGCGCTGCCTCCATCTGCCCCACGTCAATCGAGAGAATTCCGGCGCGGAAAATCTCCGCGATATATGCCGCGCTGTTCAAGGTGAGCGCGATGATGCCGCTCCAGAAGGCAGGGATGTTGACGCCGAATGACGGCAGCACGAAGTAGATGAAGAGTATCTGCACGAGGAGCGGCGTGCCGCGCACCACTTCGACATAGACCGCAGCCGGAGCCGCCAGAATCTTTGATGACTGCACGCGAGCCAGCGCGAAAAGCAGGCCGATGGGCAGTCCGAGCGCGAGGCTCAGCAGCGCGAGCCGCGCCGTCAGCCAGACGCCCGTCAGAAACAGAGACCACGTGCGGCGCACGATGCCTATATCGAAGGCTTTTCTCTGCGTGTTGCTCGCCGCCTGATCCGCCGCACGCTCGGAGGCTTCGCCGAACCACTTGAGGTTGATGCGGTCGTACTCGCCGCTCTCAGTGATGCGCCACAGCGCGCCGTTGATAGCGCGGCGCAGGTCGTCGTTGCCCTGTGCGATGGCGATGCCGAATTTTTCGTCCGTGAACCTGCGCCCGACAGTCGTCAGGTCTGTGAAGCTCTGGCGAATCATGTAGCGCAGGACGGGCGCGTCGCAGACGACCGCATCAATCCGCCCGTTCTTGAGGTCGAGCAGCGCGAGGTCTATCGTGTTATAGACGGCGACGCTCACGCCCTTGCGTTTCTCCAGATCAATCTGCGCCGTCGTGTTGATCTGCACTCCGACCTTCTTGCCGACCAAATCCTCCGGCGTGCTGATGCCCTGCGTGCCTTTGCGAACCGAGATCAACTGCCCGGAGTCGTAATACGGGTCGGAGAAGAGCATCGCTGCGCTGCGTTCGGGCGTGATGGTGACGGATGATATGACAGCATCGAACGTGCCGTTTTGCAGCGCGGGAAAGATGCCGTCGAAGCCAGAGTTGACGTAGACCGCGCGGACGCCAAGCTCGCGCGCGACGGCGTTGCCGAGGTCAATATCGAAGCCCGTGAACTGACCGCCCTCAGCCGATTCGAGCGGCGGATAGGTGGCGTCCGTGCCGATACGCAGCTCGCCGCTCTGCTTGATGCGCTGGAGCGCGGACTGCGCGAATGAGGGAATCTGGAGCAGCAGCGTCAGCAGCAGCGTGGCGACGATGCGTCGTGTGCGTTGGGTCATATGAATTATAGAATGTTCTTTGTATTTTGTGCTTTGTTCTTTGTCTCTCTTGCGCGGGTTGATGCTTTAGGATTCAACTTTCAGAAGACGTGCAAAGAACAAAGTCCAAAGCACAAAGCCCAAATCCTTTATTCTTCCTGTCCGAGAGCGCCGCGTGTGCCCATGTCCGTGTTCAGTTTTTGGTTGGCGATTGCGTCGGGCGCGGCAGCGTTCGCAGCCGAGTCATCGTCTTCATGAAAACTTCGCATGAAGTCGCGCGTCTCTTTCTTCTGCGGGTTGACGAAGACCTCTTCGGGCGTGCCGGATTCGACCGCGTGGCCGCCCTCAAAGTAGATGACCTGATCCGAGATGCGGCGCGCGAAGTTCATGTCGTGCGAGACGACGACGAGCGTCTTGCCAAGGTCGTCGAGTGCGCGCAGCATACGCGCGACCTCCTGTATCAGTTGCGGGTCGAGCGCGGAAGTCGGCTCGTCAAACAGAATCACTTCCGGCTCCATCGCTAAGGCGCGTGCGATGGCGACGCGTTGCTGTTGACCGCCGGAAAGCTGCGCCGGAAAGAAATCTTCCTTCTCGCCGAGTCCGACTTTGCTCAAATACTGGCGCGCGATATCTTCCGCGGCCTTGCGCTCCATGCCTTTGACCGTGATGGGAGCCTCCATACAGTTGCCGAGCACGGTCAGATGCGGGAAGAGGTTGAAGTTTTGAAAGACGATGCCGACGTGCTGGCGCAGGCGTCTGGTCAGCTCCTTCTCTTCAGCCGCCGTTAGCGGTTTGTCTTCCGAGCCGTGGACTTCCACATCCGCGATCTTGAATCGCCCGTGCTGGAAACGCTCAAGGCGATTCATGCAGCGCAGCATCGTGGACTTGCCGCAGCCGGAAGGGCCGAGAATGGTCGTCAGTTGGCCCTCTTTGATTTGAAACGTCGCGTGGTTGAGCACGGTGTTCGTGCCGTATCGTTTGACGATGTCTGTGACTTCGATCACTGCTCGCTCCCGACTGGCTTTTAAGTTTTAGAGATGAATCGCAGCCCGCTTTGAAAGATGTCGCGGAGTTTGGCATGAATACGCATTTCGATGCAAGGTCTTAGGTCTTTGGCCTTTGGTCTTTGGTCTTCGGTTTTTGTGCTTTGTACTTTATGCTTTGTGCTTTGCATGTCTTCACCAAGTTGAGTTCTGAAGGATCAACCTCGAAAAAGAAACAAAGACCAAAGTCCAAAGACCCAAGACCCAAGACCAAAAGCAAAGCACAAAGTACAAGGCACAAAAACCGGCCTTTTGTTGACGCTCTTCAAGCGGCTTTGTTAGACTCCACGTTCCTGCTCTTGAGTGATATTAAAATTTCAATGAACGAAACGAACTCACGTGCTCTGCATGAGAATCTGGACACGGCCTATGTCAATCTGGCCGCGCTCTTGCGCTACTTGCGGCAGCGCGATTTCGCGGGGCGCGTGCATGTGCAGCTCGTCGAGTACGAGGCGGATGTGTACTTGAAGCCGCAGGATGCGCCGCGCGTGCGCGAGGTGGATCAAGCGACGGGGCGCGAGGCAGAGGGCGAAGATGCTTTGCAGCGTCTGCTCGTGCGCGCGAGCGAGGCGGGCGGGCTGGTCAGCGTCTATGAGGGCGAGGAAGAGCATGACGGCGACGCGCAGATGCCTCTCGCGCTGCCGAGCCTGAACATAGATTTTGGTGAAGAGCCGGAAACAGAACTCTCCGCCGAACAGCAGGAGTGGCGAGAGCTGTTGCGCGTGAGCGGCGAATTGATCGCGGCGGTCGAGCGCGCGGCCTTGAGCGCGGGCGCAGATTTCGAGACGCTGTTTCGCGCCGCACGGCTTGAGCTGAGCGACGATTACTCATTCCTTGATCCGCTCGCGGGACGGTTCGAGTATGTGACGGGCGGCCTCGTGCGCCTGCACGCGCAGCCCAGCCACGACGCTTACGTGGCGAGCGTCTGCGAATGCCTGCGCCGCGTGGTGGGAAAGATTGCGACGGGCGAGCGCAGCGGGCGCGTGCGCGAAAGGTTCGCGCTCGAACTCGCAGTCCTCGCGCGCCGCAGACAGTCACAGCTCACGCGCTTCAAGCTCGCACAGCAGTTTGATCGCATCGCCGGAACAAAAGTTTTATAGGTCTTTGTACTTTGTGCTTTGTGCTTTGCACGCGACTCCGGGTTTGAGCTTTGATGATTCAAGCTGAGCGAGACATGCAAAGCGCAAAGAACAAAGCACAAAGAGCAGCATTTGAGGATTTGAGATGTTGAAATGGAGCGCGTTCTGGACAACATTTAGCTTGCTTGTCCTTGCGGAGATGGGCGACAAGACTCAGCTTGCGGCGATCACTTTGGCGGCGCAGACGCGCTCGCCCGTCTCCGTCTTTCTCGGCGCGGCTCTGGCGCTCACGCTGGTCTCTTTAATCGGCGTCGGCATCGGCACGCTGCTCGGAAATTATTTACCGGAAAAGCTCCTCCATAACGTCGCCGCCGTCGCCTTTATCATCATCGGTATTTTAATGCTCTGGGGAAAAATGTGAGAGACAGTTAGCAGTTGGCAGTAAGACAAAAGATAAGCAGCAGATGTGAAGCAAGTTATCGCTTTCACATTTGCTGCTTGTTTTTTAAGATCAATGGTTCGGACAGAATCAGGCGGCAATCGCGCCGTAGTTTCTGAGATATTC
>CAXTPS010000005.1:100996-175371 GCA_964246305.1 uncultured Pyrinomonadaceae bacterium | reverse complement strand
GAATATCTCAGAAGTTATGGAGCCATTGCTGCATAGTTTCTGTCCGAACCATTGTATATGACACACGAGCAAATCCAACTGAAATTGTCAGCCTCTACTCTGAAAGGTTTGGCTGCCGGATAATCTTATATTGGTAGTTCGTTATGGTGATACTGACTGAGGTTATTATTCAACCAGCTACGAGATTAAGGTGAGCCAACTATATTATTGCCCTAATTTAGATTAAACTTAATTCAGCTTGTAGCCTAACTCTTCTGTTTTGAATCGCCAGCCTCGCAGCCGCAGTATAATTTTCAGTACCATCCTTGATCTTCTTTAGTCTTTCCAACATAGCTATCGTTTGGGCTTGTAAACCATTAGGATCAAGTTGAAGTTGTACTGACAGCAACGTTAGGAAGCTAGTAACATCCTGATAAACTTTTGCCCGTTCATTCGGAAGATCTCTTTGGTTTAATCCAAATGTTTTAATGCATTCGTCTCCACGGTCGGACTTGTCTACGAAAACGCCTGAGCTGTCGAGGTCCATATGATCGCTAGGATTTTCTAATACAGGATTAACCAAAAGCGGGGACTCACGTGTTTCTTCCCCAGGATGGATCGCTCGAAAATTGTTGACTAAGCGCAAAGGGAAATAGTCGCGTTTACCTATTAAATTTCCTTGACTGCGTTGTGTAGAGGGCTGGTTACATAGTTGGCAGGCAGGAAGAAGATTTTTCCAATTATAAGCAAGCCAATAATAGCCTGGATGATCCTGTGGAGTACCATTTATTGTAACCTTGATTGGCTTTCCGTCTGCATCAGTAACAGCCCCCTTAGGACGAAAATGTTCAATATCCCCATGCTGGTCATGGCAAATACGACTTTCGCAATATGCACACTTGCCATGAAAAGGGCCATCTTTATGTAGATATACTTGTTCTTTTTGCCCTTTATAAAGCTGCTGTTTAGCCTTGACCTTTTTGCCTGACTCAATGGCTGCATTGTGTTTGATCTGTTCAGCTGCACATTTAGCGCGCCACTTATTCCATTCGACTGTGGTAGGTTCAGTAAAATCAATTTTAATCATCAGAAGAAAGGAGTTCTCTTAACTGTCTTTTTATTTCAAAATTGACAGCTTCTTGAGGTGGTTGAATCAGGCTGGAAGAACTGGCCAAGACTTCTTGTACCGCGCTGGAAACTATGCGTTCAAGTTCCGTCTCTTCACTCCCCAATTTCTTCTTTAATGAGACACGTAGAGACTCAATCTCATGAGGGGTTCTAGGAGTGTGAGCAGCATTAGGGCTTAAAAGAGCAGAGAGGCGCTCAATCTGACTTTTAGTTTCATTATCACTCGTCGTATCTAGTCCAAAAAGATAAGATGTAAGTACCTGATCTGCACGTAGGCCACGAGGTGGAATTAACTCATCAATAGCTTCAACTTGACTGGACATTTGGCGAAGCAATATCAAACTTATATCCTCATCCTTAAGATCGGTCGTACCTATCACGCACAAGGGAGAGTGCGTCGTTGATATAAATTGCACTTTGGGGAATTGCTGATGAAGTACTCCGATAATCTTTTTCTGCCAAATTGGATGAAGATGCTGCTCTATTTCATCGATCAAAATGATACCTTCGACTCCAGTCTTTAACATCCCATAATCTCTAAACATTGCCCACCCAAGCATATCTAATATCCACGCCAAGGTTGCTTGATATCCATCTCCAAGTGAGCCGACTGGAGCATAGTCACCCCAAGGTCCTCTTATCTCTAAACCAGATATACCTAGGCGTGTAGACCCATCTGGCAACATTAGTACGTTGTCGATCCAAGAAAGAATTTCTTTTCCACTAGCAAGCGAAGAATTCAGTCTATGCAGAATAAGCTCAGGGTTTTGCAAGGGTGAATCGTAATCAAATAAGCTAGAGACGGAATCTCTTGATGAATATCTTTCGAAGCTTCGCGAACCGAAAGTAGTTCTTCCAGCGCCATACCCGCAAATAAAAATTTTATCCCAAATTAATTCATCAGGATTAGCCCTTTGCTTAGTAATTGATTCCCCATATTTTTCTAGCTTTATTGAAAGTTCAATTTTCTCTCTTGAGTCAAAATCTATTCGTATAGATCCCCTCTTAGTACCTGTGCGTAACCAAGTACTTTTAGCGTCTTCAAATAGTGCTCCTGAGAGTTTGGGAGAGGATAGACATAAAGCAATACTTCGTAAAAGAGTACTTTTACCAGTTCCATTATCACCTAAAATCAAAGTCCAAGGGCTAGGGGTGGACTTTGAGCACAGGTCTAGAACTATGTGCTCAAAGCACCTAATATTTTCAAGCTCAATGCGGTTGATGCGCATGTTTTATTTCCTATAAGTTGGAAGAGGAAACCGCATAGGGTTGGCAGAACTGGAATAACGTGAAACCAAGAAACTCCTACGGATAAAAGGTCGTTAATTATCAATTCAAATTATTATACTACCGCTAATATAGATTCCGCTGCAAAATTAATATTATACCTGAGGAGAATTAATCCATCGAAATTAGAACAATGATGTCTCTTTTGCTATTGTTGAAAGTAACTGAGAAAACCGTAGTTAACAATTGGAATTCTGTACTCTTCGTCTAAGATAAAATAAAACAGAAAGGCTCTTTCCCCAATGACAGCAAGATTGAAGATTTTGAGACTTAATCCCTGTGCAAAACTGCCAACGAGGTTTAGCCTGCATGCTGCAGGACTAGATTTATATAGTGCTGAAGATGTCATTCTTCTTCCTGGAAAACATGCTTCCGTGAAAATAGGCTTATCGGTAGCCATTCCGCAAGGATTTTATGGTCGCATCGCACCCCGCTCAGGTTTGGCTGTCAATTATGGAATCAATGTATTAGCGGGTGTTATTGATAGTGACTATCGCGGAGAAATCATTTGTGTGCTGATAAATCATGGAGAGACCCCATTTAACATCAGTGTTGGAACAAGAATAGCGCAATTAATCTTAGAGGCAATTATTACTCCTCAACCCGAATGGGTTGAAAATCTTGATGACACAGAACGCAGTATAAATGGCTTTGGAAGTACAGGCACGTGAATAAGCATATGTCTTTTGGCTGTAATAAAAGTTAATAGTAAAGGTCCTACCCCAATGTAAGTTAACTGATACACGCAAACAGAACTTACAAAGAAACAATCAAACAGCAGTCTCTCTAACAAATATTTGCTCAAGCTTCCGTTTTCAATTTATGGTGGATTTTTTCAATTTATGGTGGAAGATTTTTCATTTTATGGTGTAACCTACATAGAAAAAAGGAATTAACGCTCGCCGCGTCCCTGTATGCCGAGGCTTTTCATGCGGCGATAGAGATGGCTGCGATCCACGCCCATCATTTCGGCGGCGCGCGAGACGTTGCCTTCGGCTTCCAGGAGCTTTCTCTGTATGAACTCGCGGTGATAAGCGTCGGTCGCTTCCTTGAATGAGGGAAAGCGAAAGGATGCGGCGGGCGGCTCTTCGCCCCCGAGGACGGGTAAGTCTGCTGCGTTGACTTTCGTTTTGGAGTGCATGATGACGACGCGCTCGACGGTGTTCCTCAACTCGCGGACGTTGCCCGGCCACGAATAATTCTGCAAAGCATCAATCGCTTCCGTCTCGAAACGCTTCGGCTTCTTGGCATATGCCGTGGAGAATTTCTGATTGAAATGTTCCATCAGCGCGGGCACGTCTTCGAGCCGTTCGCGCAAAGGGGGAAGCTCAAACGGAATCACATTCAAACGATAGAAAAGGTCTGCGCGGAAATTCCCCAGCTCAATCTCCACATCCAATCTTTTGTTCGTCGCCGCCAGCACGCGCACGTCCACGCGAACTGATGTGTTGCTGCCGACAGACTCGAACCGTTGCTCTTCAAGCACGCGCAAGACTTTGGCCTGCACACGCGCGCTCATGTCCGCTATCTCGTCCAGAAAGAGCGTCGCGCCGTCGGCCAGCTCAAACTTCCCCTTCTTCGCAGCCATCGCTCCCGTGAAAGCGCCTTTGACGTGGCCGAAAAGTTCCGATTCGATCAGCTCTTCCGGTATCGCAGCCGAGTTGACTTCGACAAACGGCGCGGCTGCGCGGCGCGATTGCAGGTGAATCGTGCGCGCGACCAACTCTTTGCCCGTGCCCGATTCGCCGTAGATGAGCACGCGGCCATCCGTCGGCGCGACCACCGCGATCTGTTTACGCAAGGCACGCATCGCCACGGATTCGCCGATCATCGCGTACTCGTCGTTAAGCTCTGCGGCAAGCTCCGCGTTGACGCGTTCGAGGCTGTGCTGCCTCAAGGCGTTGCGAACTGTGAGCACTGTCTTCTCAATCGAGAGCGGCTTTTCGATAAAGTCGAACGCGCCGAGCTTCGTCGCGCGCACAGCCGTCTCTATATTTGCGTGGCCGGAGATCATCACGACCGGCGCATCAACGCCAGCCGCGCGCATCTGCTTCAAAGTCTCAAGCCCGTCAATGCCCGGCAGCCATACGTCGAGTAAGAAACAGCCATAAGCTTTTCGCTCGATTGCCTTCAAGCATTCCTCGCCGGACGCAACCGTCTCGACGACGAAATTCTCGTCCTCTAAAACTGCGCGCAGAGTGTCTCTGATTCCGCGCTCGTCATCTACAATTAAGATTGATTCAGACATTTGCTGTCGGTAGCTCGATGGTGAATTTCGCGCCGAGCGGCCTGTTCATCTCTGCGCGTATGCGACCGCCGTGCTCTATGATGATGCGCTGGACGATGGCAAGCCCCAGCCCTGTGCCGCGCCCGCGCGTGGAGAAATAAGGTTGGAAGAGACGCTGGAAATCTGCGCGCGAGATGCCCTGCCCCGTATCCGCAATCTCGACGAGCAGCAGTGCGCGCGAAGGGTCGTGTCCCGTCGCAATCGTGATGCGCCGCTCGCCTTCGATGTCCGCCAGAGACTCAAGCGCGTTGTCTATCAGGTTGACGAAGACGCGGCGCATCTGTTCCGTATCGAGCATGCCCGCCGGTAAGGTGCGAGCCAGATGCACGTCGAGGCGCGCTCCATCGAGGCGGTCTTCGTAAAGAGCGACGGACTGTGTGACGACTTCGTTGAGGTCTGCGGCTTCGAGCCGCGCGTGCGGTAGTCGCGCGAACCGCGAGAACTCGTCAACCATCGCTTTCAGCCCTGCGACTTCGCGCGTGATGGTCGAGGTGCATTCGTCAACCACGCGCGCGACGCGTTCAGCATCCGCCGGAGTTGCTTCGCCGTTCGAGCCGTTGCCGCTTGAGCCATTGCCGCCCGCGCCGTTGCCTTCCGAAGCACGATGAAAGTTTTTCGCAATCCGCTCGGCTGAGAGCTGTATCGGCGTCAGAGGATTTTTAATCTCGTGAGCCATGCGCCGCGCCACTTCGCTCCACGCCGCAGCCCTCTGCGCAGAGAGCAGCTCGGATAAATCTTCTATCACGAGCACAGCCCCACGCGTTTCGCCCGTCGGCGCACGCAGAGCCGTCGCGGTCAGAGCCACAGGGATCGCGCCGCCCTCCGGCGTAGTGCCTCTGCCCAATTCGGTCTGTTCCGAAGCCTGCCCCATGCGACTCGCGCGGCGCAGCAGTCGTTCGAGCACAGCCTGATCTTCCGTGCTCGTGATTTCAGACAAGAGGCAATCTTTTTCCGGCATCTGCTCCAAACGCAGCATGGCTGTGGCAACGGCGTTGATAGTCGTGATACGACCGCTCTCATCCAAAGAGACGACGCCGGTCGAAAGTGATTCAAGCACCGTCTCGATATAATTTCGGCGTTCTTCGAGGGCCAGATTTTTCTCTCTCAGCTCAGCCGCGCCGACTTCGATGTGGCGGCGATTCTCCGCGAGCTGCGTCGTCATCCGGTTAAATGAATCCGCGAGCAAGGCCAGCTCGTCATCCGCAATCGTCCTGACGCGATGCTCAAGATTGCCGCGCGCGACCTCTTTTGAGGCTTCGGCCAGAGCCTGAATCGGCGTCGCGATGCCGCGCGCGAGATGTATCGCCGTCCATGTCGAAGCGAACAGCAAAAGCAGTGTCAACAATCCCAGCGTCGAGATGCCGAGCAGTCGCACCTTACGCTGCTTCGCCACGAGCTTGACGTACTCTCCCTGCGAGCCGCTCAGGATTTCGCTCAAGTTGGAATCCATGTGACGCGGGCGCGCCACGATCAGATAACGCGCGTCATTCAAAGAGACGGAAACCACATCGTAATTCTTCTGCTCCGCGCCCTTCTCGTCCTTCCTCTCTTCGGCGGCGCGCGAAGAAGTAATGGCCTGCTCCAAAAGCTTTCGCTCCGCATCCGACGCGACGTAATCGCTCTGCGCCAGAACCTCGCCGTCACCCGTCACGAGTTCGAGCGCAGACAGATTGCCGCTCCTGACGAGTTGTTCGAGCAGGATTTGACGATTGGCCTCCGGCTCTCTCTCGATCACGAAGCCGAGCATCGAAGCCGTCTCGCGGAGGCTGCGAATCTGATTGGCGTCCGACTCGCGCTGCAACTGTTTGGCTTCGCTGACGACGCCTTCGGGCAAGTGGCTGAACCATTTTTCAATCGAGCGGTTGAGGAAGAGATACGAAAAGACCGCCATCGCGGTTATCGGCAGCAGGCTCAGGGTGATGAAATAGACGACGAGCCGCGTCTTGATCTTCGAGCCGAGTTGCTTCTCTCTGCGCTCGCGTCGGAGCTTGAGCAGGCTGCGCACGAGTATGAAAGCGAAGACGATGAAGGCCGCGAAATTGAGAGACGAGAGCGCGTAGAGCAACAGCGTGTCCGATGCCGTGTCGGGCGGGAGCACAGACCACAGCCCCGCGACCTGCAACACGATCATCATCGAGAGCAAGAACAGCACCAGCCCGCCGAGCAGCCACGGCGCACCGCGCCTGCGCGGCACGTTGCCTGTCATCAAATCTTCGCTCTCTTTGGAAGGCATGTGACTCATAAAGTATTTCGCTCACGAAAGTTTACCACAGGCGCGCGGCATTCTTTGATGAGAAAGGCCGTGCCATCCGTCCGGGCTTCGGTTAGAATGCTTTTGAAATTCCATCAACTCTTCGAGCTTAACTGATGCAACCAACGGACATCTTTTTCAACGGAGTAGGCAGGCTGAGAAGCGGTTGGCGGCTCGCCGTCTTTGGCGGCGCGCTTTTTATTGTGACCGGCGCGTTGTCCATTATCTTAGCCCTGATTCTGGTTATGAAATACGATCAGGATGGGGCTGAGCTTTTTTTAAAAGGCAGGTGGGGATTCGTGATTCAGGAAGCTATGCTGCTTGTTTCCGCCATCGGAATCGGCTATGCCTGCCAGAAATTGTTTGAAGACTTGCCGCCCAAAGCTCTCGGCTGGACTCGTCACCCGCGATGGATGAGAGATGGGCTGATAGGCTCGCTCCTCGGCGCGGCGACGCTCATCATTGCGGCGCTCATCGTCCTCGCGTTCGGCGGCTTCAAGTTCGCACTGAGTGAAGCACACTCGTTTCCGGCAGTGGGCATGACGCTCTTTCTTTCATTGCTGATGTTTATTTTTGCGGCGGCTTCGGAAGAAGCGCTCTTTCGCGGTTATCCGCTTCAGACGCTGACGCGGGCACAATTGATCTGGCTGGGAATTGCCATCACGTCTCTCTGCTTCGCGTTGGTGCATCAGGGAAACCCGAATCAGGGTGCATCGTGGGTCGTGCGTGTGATGGCTTTCATCAACACTGCGCTGGCAGGCGTGTGGCTCGCGGTCGCGTACCTGCGGACGCGCAGCCTGTGGCTCCCGCTCGGCCTGCACTGGGCATGGAACTGGATGATGTCAGCCGTCCTCGGAATTCCCGTGAGCGGCATTACGGAGATAACGCCGAACCCGTTGCTGCGAGCTACAGACCTCGGCCCGGCATGGCTCACGGGCGGAGCCTACGGCATCGAAGGCGGCGCGGCCTGCACCGTCGCCATCCTGCTTTCGACAATCTTTATCTGGCGCACGAAATTATTTTCAGCGACGCGCGAGATGATGGACTTGACGAGCCACGAGATTGCCAAACGGCCAGAGCCGCGTCCACCTCTCAGTCATTGGCAGGGCTACCCGCCCGGCGGCGGCGGAAGCTATCCCCCAGACAGCAATCAGCCGCCACCTCCATTGACGAAGCGTGACGGCTGATGTGTAGCTTTTTGTAGCTCGCGGCTTATCTCTCTTCAATCGGAATATATTTTAAGTCTCTCGGCCCGACGTATTCCGCGCGCGGGCGAATCAGCTTGTTATTCTCATACTGTTCGAGGATATGCCCCGTCCAACCGCTGATGCGGCTGATGGCGAAAATCGGCGTATAGAGGTCGAGCGGGATGCCCATCATGTAATAGGTCGAGGCGGAATAGAAATCCACGTTTGGATACATGCCCTTCTCGCGCATCATAATCTCTTCAATCTTGCGCGACATCTCGTACCACTTGGTTTCGCCGTAACGCTCGCCGGTTTCCTGCGAATATTTTCTGAGATGCGTCGCGCGCGGGTCTTCGGTTTTGTAGACGGCGTGGCCGATGCCCATAATCTTTTTCTTAGCCGCGAGCGCGTCCTTGATGAATGGCTCGACGTTGTCCATCTCGCCGATCTCAAGCAGCATCTTCATCACGTTTGTGTTCGCGCCGCCGTGCAGCGGGCCTGAGAGAGCCGCGATGGCTGCGGTCACTGCGCCGTAAATGTCCGCGAGCGTTCCGGCGACGACTCGCGCCGTAAAGGTCGAAGCATTAAGCTCATGGTCTGCGTGCAGAATCAGGCAGACATCGAAGAGCCGCGCATCCTCCGCCGAAGGCAGCTCGCCTTTGAGCATGTACAAAAAATTGGTGGCGATGTTCAACTCAGGATTCGGCTTGATCGGCTCCTGACCTTTACGCAGCCGTTCCGTGGCGGCAACGATGGTCGGAATCTGCGCGACCAGACGCGCAGCCGTTCTGACGCTCACCTCGCGCGAAGTGTCATGCGCCCCTTTATCATAAAAATCGAGCGCAGAGACAGCCGTGCGTAGCACATCCATCGGCTCGGCCTCACGCGGAAAACTTCGCATCAGATCGAGCACAGCCGACGGCAGCTCATAACACTCGCGCAGTGTACGGCGCAGCTCGTCCAGCTCCACACGCTTCGGCAGACGCCCGTGCCAGAGCAGGTACACGACCTCTTCAAACGTCGAGGAGCGCGCGAGGTCGTGTATATCGTAGCCCTCATAAATGAGCACGCCCTTTTCGCCGTCAACATCGCCGATGGATGAAGTCGCAGCCACAACTCCACGCAATCCGGCGGCGGCGCTCGCGCTGGCCGCAACAGCCTCTTTACCTTTTTCCATATTAGAGAAGTCCTTACGATTATTTAATAAGCCGAAGATAGCAAAGACGGTCACGGGTGACAAGCGAGAAGCCGCTGCATATTGCGGAATGCGGATTTCGGATCGCGGATTTAAGAAAGGGGCGACTGTTTTTCAATCCGCAATCCGCATTCCGCAATCCGCAATCCTACGCTCTGCCCGCGCTCGACAGAGAGCAGGCGCGCGGCTGACGAGCGGAAAGCGGCTATCTCAAGAAATCCTGTGCTGCCCCACACCGCGAACAACTCGTCCGGGGTAGCATTCTCGTCAGCGAAGAACTGGCGAAAGTCATTAATCTCATGCCCCTTGATTTTCAAACACGCTCCGCCCGCGATCATCTCGTCGGTCAACTCTCTGCGCGTCAGATTCGTGATGCAGTTGCCGAAACGATCTATGTGAATGATACGCGCGCCGACGATTCCTTCTTTCAAAGACTTCGGAGCGAGAGGCGCGAGCCGTTCGTAATCTTCGATCAGATGACCGAATGCATCCGGCACAAGCCCTTTCGATAACGCGCCCGCCACTGGGGCGAACACATCGCGCCCGTGAAAAGTCGCGCTCACGGGGTGACGGAAATATTTTTCTTCGGTCAGATGAAAGACGCTGTAGCTTGCCTCTCGTTCATAAACATGGCTGAACAGTCCGTTGTCCGGCCCGACGAAGAAATAGTTTTCGCTCGCCACCAGAATCGGACGCCTGCTGGAGCCGACGCCCGGATCAACCACCGCGACATGAATCGTTCCTGCCGGAAAGGTTTCGTATACTTCCAACAACGTGAACGCGGCGGCCTCTATGTCATGCGCCGTAATCTCGTGCGTGATGTCTATGATACGTGCGGACGAATTGACAGACAGAACCGCCCCCTTCATCGCACCGACGAAATAGTCCGCCGTCCCGAAATCTGTGAGCAGTGTGATAAACATAAAGCAGGAGTCAGGAGTCAGAAATCAGAAGTCAGAATAAAAACGGTTTCAGCCTTTTCATTCTGACTTCTGACTCCTGACTCCTGAATTCTTCTTTTACTGTATTCTCGTCTCCGAGTCCGTGCGGATTCTGAGTTGCTGGCCTTGCGGGAGTCGTATGTCTTTGCCGCGTGTGGCGAGGACGCCGCCCGTGCCGACCGCGCCTCCGATGGCTGCGCCGATGGCCGCGCCTTTGCCGCCTCCGGCAATCGCTCCGATGATCGCCCCGATGCCCGTCGCCGCCCCGACCTTCGTCACATCGCCTTTGGTAGAACTCTTGCCTTTGACGCCGCCCTCGGAATCAACACTGCCGACGCTTCGCTCGCCCATCGGAATGACCTCTATGACCTGCGCGTTCATGTTAGCCACGCGGTTATCCAGACGAATCTGGTCGAAGGAGAGCTGCAATTCGGCAGTGCCTTTGACCTTGCCCGGACGTTTGACTCTGGTCACGCGCCCGTCAATCAACGCGCCTTCATACTCTGCGGGGCCGAGCACGCGCGCCTGAAAGCGGTCGCCCTGCTGGCTCGCTTCAGTCGAAAGATTCGATAGCAGCTCGACGATCATCACTGTATCCGCCGGAATAAAAACTTCATTACGCGTTGAGACGCGCCCCGTGCCGCTCGTCGAACTTCCTGTCGAAATATTAGCATCCGAATCTTCATCTCTATCATCAACGCCACGTCGCGCAAGTCCCGTGGGGATGCTCGAATCAAAACCGCGACGCTCATATGCGGCGGCATAGCCTGATTCAAAACCCTGCTGATAACCGTCTCGATAATCCTCAAGCGTGCCATACGACGCGGCGTATGCGCGGTCTGCCTTGCGATAGTCCTCTTCATCACGATAGTCGCGCGGCGCGCGGTCTGCGTCGTCCCTGTATCCGGCCATGTAGCCGTCCGTATACCCTGTGCGATAGCCGCGTTCGAGCGCGCCCACAGTCTCTTGCGCCTGAAGCGTTGTCGTCGCAGTCAAAGAGGCCAGCGTAATTATCATCGAGAGCAACAGCGTGATCGAGCGGAAGCGTCGGAGATTTCTCATCTTTCTTCCCTTTCGTGAAATATTTATTTGCAAAGCTTTTCCTGCGTGAATCAAAGGCTTGTAAAAATTCTCTCGCGCCTGATGCTAACATATGAGCCTGTGCGGAGCGACAAACTTTTCGACACACCCGCTTGACGCTCAAAGTCATGCGCCATAGACTCATTAACTAAAGCCTGAGATGCTTAGCAAAGGTAAACGGGTTGGTAAAGACCTTGTCCTTAGGTCTTTGGTCTTTGTTCTTTGCACGCTATCGCAAGTTGAGTCCTAAAGTTTCAACGCGTGCGAAGAGAAACAAAGACCAAAGACCTAAGGACAAAGCACAAAGTACAAATCATGCGTCGAGTTTATTTAGATCACAGCGCGACCACTCCCGCAGACACGCGCGTGGTGAAAGCGATGTTGCCGTACCTGACAGAGATGTACGGCAACGCTTCGAGCGTGCATCACTTCGGGCAGGAAGCGCGTGCGGCGGTTGATCGCGCGCGGCGCGAGGTCGCATTGCTCATCGGCGCGCGTCCGAACGAGACGGTTTTTCTCTCAGGCGGGACGGAAGCCAACAATCTAGCCATACGCGGCATCGCTGAAGCCGCCGAACATCACGGCAAGCACATCATCACATCCCAGATCGAGCATTCGGCTGTGCGCGGCGTCTGTGAGGCTCTCGAAAAAAGAGGATGGGAGATTACGCGGCTGCCCGTTTACGATGACGGCATCGTTCGCGCAGAAGATGTGCTTGAGGCGATTCGTGATGACACTGTGCTCATCACGGTGATGCTCGCCAATAATGAGATCGGCACGATTCAACCGGTTGCCGAAATCGGCGCGCTCGTTCGGGAGAGGCGCGCGGCAGGCCATCGCCATCTCTGGCTTCACACGGACGCGGTTCAGGCGGCGGGGCGCATTCCAGTAGACGTTGAGGCTCTAGGCTGCGACCTGCTCTCGCTGTCGGCGCATAAACTTTACGCGCCGAAGGGAGTAGGCGCGCTCTATGTGCGGCGCGGCGTGCGGCTCGTGACGCAGAACGTCGGCGGGCATCAGGAGCGAGAGCGTCGCGCGGGCACGGAATCCGTCGCTTCAATCGTCGCTTTCGGCGCGGCGGCAGAGCTGGCGCGTGTGGAGTTGGAAGAGCGCGCGTCGCACGTGCGCCGCCTGCGCGACAGGTTTGAAGCGGGAGTCGAAAAAAGCATCCAAGACATAGTCCTCAACGGCCATCCGACAAAGCGTTTGCCGCACCTCTCGAACATCTCATTCCGCTACATCGAGGGCGAAGGCTTGCTCATCAATCTCGATTTGCAGGGCATAGCGGTCTCGACCGGCTCGGCCTGCTCGTCCGGCTCGCTTGAGCCATCACCCGTGATTCGAGCCATCGGACGCAACGACGAGTTAGCGCGCGGCTCGATTCGTTTCAGCTTCGGCAAGGACAATACGGATGAAGACGTGGACTACGTCCTGGAAGTCCTGCCCCGCGCCGTCGAAAACCTGCGCCGCCTCTCGCCGCTCTATCAAAAAGCTCTGGCCGGACGCGCGTGCGAAACGCAGCCTGTCGGCGCGACCAACTGAAAATTCCTTTTGTCTTACTCCGAAACTTTCAAAGATCATATCTCCAACCCGCGTCACGCAGGTGAATTGACGGACGCTGATGTCGTCGCGGAAGAGAGCAATCCGGTGTGCGGCGACCGCTTGCGCCTCTCTTTGAGATTGCGCGGGGAGGTTATCGAAGAGGCGCGGTTTTTGGCTTACGGTTGCGCGCCGACGCTGGCCTGCGGCTCTGCTCTGACTGAGATGCTCGAAGGAATGACGCGCGAGCAGGCGTCGCAGGTCACGCGGCAGGACATCACGCGCGCGGTCGGCGGTTTGCCCGCGCGCAAGGGACATGCTGCCGCGCTGGCGATTGAGACGTTGCGCGCCGCTCTAAAAATACAGTAGGGGCGGGGCTTGTCCCTGCCCGCGCGTTTGCGAAAGTCGCGGGCAGGGACAAGCCCTGCCCTTACAATTGATTCGTTAGTTGCTTTTCCGTCCTTTAGATTTTTGAGTTATGATGACTCGTTCGTCCCTACCGCTTTATCCGAAATATTGGAAAGGAAATCAATCATGCCTCTACACCACAGACGCAGAAACATTATTGCCGTCATGTTGCTATCGGTGATGCTCATCGCACAGGCTTTACCTGTGCTGGCTCAGACTTCAAACAATTTAAAGCAGACCGCGCCGCAAGGCTCTATGCCGAAGCTTATCTATCCGCAGGCCAAAAGGAGCGATCAGGTGGACGACTATTTCGGCACGAAGGTCGCAGACCCTTACCGCTGGCTTGAGAACGCGGATTCAGCCGACACTAAAGCGTGGGTCGAGGCTCAGAATCAAGTCACCTTCGGCTATTTAAACCAGATACCGGAGCGCGCGCAGATCAAAGAGCGTTTGACCAAGCTCTGGAATTATGAAAAGTACGGCACGCCGTGGAAAGAGGGCGGGCGATATTTCTATTTTAAGAATGACGGGCTGCAAAATCAGAACGTGCTCTACACGATGAACTCTCTGAACGGCCAGCCGAAAGTCCTGCTCGATCCGAACAAGCTCTCGACGGACGGCACAGTTGCTCTGACGAGCACGGTCGTCAGCCAAGACGGCAAGCTCATGGCTTACGGCACAGCCGCTTCCGGCTCTGACTGGCAGGAATGGCGGGTCAGAGATATCGAAACGGGACAGGACACGCCGGATACGATCAAGTGGGTCAAGTTCTCAGGCGCGTCATGGACGAATGACAGCAAGGGCTTCTTCTATAGCCGTTACGACGAGCCGAACGAAGCCACGAAGATGCAGGACGCGAACTATTTTCAGAAGCTCTATTACCATCGCATCGGCGCGCAGCAATCCGAGGACGCGCTTATCTACGAGCGCAAAGATGAGAAGGAATGGGGCTTCGGCGGAGGCGTGTCGGAAGACGGGCGTTATCTGGTCATCAATGTGTGGAAAGGCTCAGCCAATAAGAATCTCCTCTACTTCAAAGATTTGCAGAACAAAGATGCAGAGGTCGTGAAGCTGGTTGACAGTTTCGAGGCGCAGTACAGCTTCATCGGCAACGACGGCGGTGTCTTCTATATTCAAACGGACAAGGACGCCCCGCTCGGTCGCGTCATCGCGATTGATACGTCGAAGCCCGCGAAAGAAGGCTGGCGCGAGGTCATCCCGCAGGCGGCGGAGACACTGGAAGGCGTCGGCTTCGTCAACGACATGCTGATTTCCTCTTACCTGAAAGACGCGCACGCACAGGTCAGAATTTTTCGCACAGACGGGAGCCGCGTGCGCGATGTCGAGCTACCGGGCATCGGCACCGTCGGCGGCTTCGGCGGCAAGCGCACGGACAAAGAGACTTTCTATTCCTTTACAGGCTTTACCATGCCGACGACCATCTACCGTTACGACTTGGTGACGGGCAAGAGCACAATCTTTCGCCAGCCGAAAGTTGATTTCAATGCCAACAACTTCGAGACCAAGCAGGTCTTTTACAAGAGCAAGGACGGCACGCGCGTGCCTATGTTCATCACGCACAAAAAGGGCTTGAAGCTGGACGGTCAGAACCCGACATTCCTCTACGCTTATGGCGGCTTCAACATCTCCGAGACGCCTGCGTTCTCCGTCAGCATGATGGTCTGGATGGAGATGGGCGGAGTCTACGCGATGCCGAACATACGCGGCGGCAACGAGTACGGCGAAGACTGGCATCAGGGCGGAATGAAGGCCAAAAAGCAGAACGTCTTTGACGACTTTATCGCGGCAGCCGAATGGCTGATTGCGAACAAGTACACCTCAACACCGAAGCTTGCCATCAGCGGCGGCAGCAATGGCGGCCTGCTCATCGGAGCGGTTCTCAACCAGAGGCCGGAACTCTTCGGCGCGGCTCTTCCGGCGGTGGGAGTGATGGACATGCTGCGTTTTCACAAGTTCACCATCGGCTGGGCGTGGGTCGGCGAGTACGGCTCATCGGATGACGCCGCAGATTTTAAGACGCTCTACGCCTATTCGCCACTGCATAACATCAAGCCGGGCGTGAGCTATCCCGCGACGATGATTACCACAGCAGATCACGATGACAGAGTCGTTCCCGCGCACAGCTTCAAGTATGCCGCGACGCTCCAGGCAGCGCAGGCGGGCACGGCTCCGATACTGATTCGCATCGAAACCAAAGCCGGTCATGGCGCGGGCAAACCGACGACGAAAA
Organism: uncultured Pyrinomonadaceae bacterium; assembly: GCA_964246305.1. Taxonomy (GTDB): domain Bacteria; phylum Acidobacteriota; class Blastocatellia; order Pyrinomonadales; family Pyrinomonadaceae; genus JACMLC01. The sequence continues at coordinate 159,838 of CAXTPS010000005.1, read as the reverse complement.
TAATTGACGAAGCGGCTGACAGGTGGGGCTTCCTCGTCCGCGTCTTTAATATGAAAGTGGACTTGGCGAAGTCTTGAAAAGCAAACAAGGACGGAGATAAGCGTTTAGTGTTCGGGAAGGCGACGACGAGCGCCTCAGAGTCGCCTTCCATTCATTAAAAACAGAACCGGCGCAGCCTTCACCACGCCGGTTCTAAAAATCCACTGGCGAAACTCAAAAGACAGAGTTACGGCCAAGCATTAAGTTTTAATTACTCCTCGTCCGGCAGGAAGAAAACATCCCATGCCCAGACACCGACTCCGGCATTACGCCCGCCATGTACTTTGGCTTGATACTTGAAGAGGTTGCCGTGCAAGTCACTCTGCTTCGCATCATTAAAAGCAAGGTCTAAGACGCTCACGCCAAGTTCAGGCAAGCGATGAATTTCCGACGGCTCCGAGATGCCGTTGTGATTCACATCCTGCCACAGGCGCAGGGACGCGAAAATTTTATCGCGGACGCTAATCTTCCCGTCACCGTTGCCTCCATGCTCAGGTTTATCGTAGACGGCCAGCGCCATGAATCCGTTGGGCGTCTCTGAGGGTGGCTGTGGACTGAAATTACCGAAGAGTTCCGTGCCATCGTCAATTATTCCGTTTCCGTTGCGGTCGAGGACGAGAAAAGCATCATCCGTTCCGGCTGCCGTCCAGCTGATTTTTTCCGCAATGCCGTCGGGATTAATATCGAAATGGACTCCTCCCGCGCCGTCTGTGAGCGCGAAGCCGTCGCCATTAATATCAATAATGATCGGAGATGGTCTGTGAACACACTGGCAAGCCGACCAACTCCAAATGAGCGGCGGGTCTCCGTAGGACGCGCAATCTTCCCATGAATCATATGAGCACCCGCCCGACGTGTGAACCGTGACAGTCCCGTTGCCTCCGACCGAGCCGGGATTGCCGGGCGTGCCGGTCGAGCCGGGGCTTCCCCCGAAGCCAGCAGAGCCTGAGCTGCCGTTGCTCGGAACCGGGGATGGGCAAGACGGAAAGCTTGGCGCGTTACCACCTGATCCGCCGCTGCCACCCGCGCCGGGGAAGCCAGCTGCTCCGCCAGTGCCGCCCGCTCCAGCTGAGCCGCCCGAAGCATCTGTGGTAACGCTGCCGGTGAAGTTATTCGGAATGGTGATGTTGATGTTGCCGCCAGTGCCGCCGTTACCTCCTGCACCCCCATTGCCGCCGTCGCCTCCACTACCGCCGAAACCACCGTCGCCGCCATTGCCGCCGTTGCCAGCTCCGCCCTGATTGCACTGGCAATCAGCGCCGTTACCGCCTTTACCTCCATTGCCACCATTACCGCCGAAACCGCCATCGCCGCCGGAGCCGCCCGCGCCGCCCGCGCCTCCACGCGATATATACGTATAGCTGCCGGACGAGCCGGTGCTGGCGGTGATATTGCCGCCGTTGCCGCCGGGACTTCCGCTAGTGCCGCTTGTGCCGCCGGTGGCGTTGCCGCCGCTGCCGCCGGTATTGCCGTTCGCCCCGTTGCGATTGCCGCTGCAACTCCCGTCAGCTCCGTCAGACCCGTTGCTGCCCCCCCCGCCGGAGATGCCCGGATTTCCGTTAACGCCGTTCGCGCCGGGTGAACCGCTGCTGTCGGTCGGCCTGGGCGCGAAGAGTTTGTGATTGAGCTTAGCGACAGTTTTGTCCTTCCGTGACAGCGCGAGTCGAGCCACTTCGCTCTTGTTCTTCTGAAGCCATTCATCTCGCCCCAAACCGGAAACGTCTATAGTAATTTTCCCCGCTCCATCTCCCGGCGAATCAACCACTGTCCCACTCGATTCGACGACGAAAAGGTGCAGATCATAGGGGCCTTTGATTAAAGCATTCTGGCCGTCAAAGTAGAGCCGCCGCACCAGAATCACTGTGTTACCCGTCAGTTCGACTTTTTCCGGCAAATACAGCGTATCGGCAAGCTGCACTCCGCTCAGCTTGTTGTCTCCCACCCGACCTACTTGCATCTCCGGCATTTGTCTCAGAGTCGTATTAAGTTTGGAGCGCCAGTTGTCATCCAACAGGATTTCAGGATCAAAAGGAACGTTCTTGGCGATGAGAAGTTCCCGGCCTGTCTTGAACGCTTCCCGCTTCGCCTCGCGTTGTCGTTCCTCCTGTGCAGAGTTGAGTGTTGAGGCTTGCCACTTGGTTAATGCTTGCGTGAGTCCGCCATTTTTTTGCGCCAGTCCGGTAGGGGAAAGCAGCGTGCTCATAGCCAATGCAAAAATTATCAACAGCGAGTACGTCTTGAGACCCGTGAGTGTCCTCAAAAGTTGTAGAAATCGGTGTGACATCGAGGTTCCTCCTTAAGGTATGAGTGTTGGAGAGCTTGAGGTAATTACCTTGGCAGCTCTTGATGGTGATAGGGGTAGTCGTGGGGGAGCCTCAGGATATACCCGATTATATGTCAGGCTCATCAAGAATATATTGCAAGATTTTAACTGGATTTAGCCGGAGGATTTACCGAATTGAAGCGGACACTTGCGGCGGTTATGGAGCTATCTTCAAAGCACACGTTGGCTCTGTGCGTTCTGCTTGAATTGATCCTTATGGCGATGAAGGTCGCTGGCGCGGCGGGGGTTTCGGGAGCGAGCCGTTGTGATATTGGGGGCCGCAATACTCACGCGGCTCCTGTCCGATGATGAAAGTTCTGGAGCGTATGATGGGACAGCTCGGCGCGGCGATGAGGCCGGTCGTCGGGTCTATGTCGAGTGTAATAGTGCCTTCGAGCCGCGTCGAGCCGTCGCTTTGCGGGACGCCTCTGCCTTCGAGTCCGGGCGCGGGACGCGTGCGCGGCGAGGCTTCCGGCGCAGCCTCTGGAAGCGGCGGGAGGTCTAACTCTTCTCCCGGATTAAGCTCGGGCGCGGTCGGCTCTTCCTCCGTCGCCTCAGTGTTAGAAGTGGGCGCAGTGCCCGCGATGAAAAGCTCTGTGCGCTTGCCGGTCGATGCCTCCGTCGCAAGCTTGCCAGTAGTCGTATCAATCTCTTCCTGACGCACGCCTTCGGGCATCTGCCAGTCGCCGTTCCATTCCGGGTGCGCCTCAAGCGCCGCGCTCATAAAATCCGCCCAGATCGGAAGAGCCGAATCCGCCCCCTTCAATCCGAGTTGCGAATTGTCGTCAAAGCCTACCCACACGACGCAGACGATGTTCGGCGTGTAGCCTGCGAACCAACCGTCGCGTGAAGTTCCAGTCTTGCCCGCGATGCCAATCTTGCCCGGAATGTTTTTGAAGCCGCGCCCGACGAGCTTCGCGGCAGTCCCGCGATTGACCACGTCCTTTAGTATGTCCGTCAGGATGTATGCGACCTCAGGCCGCACCACGTCGTTCTTCTGCCCTGCGGGAGCGGCGATGGTCGTGCCGTCGCCTGTCGTCACGCGGTTGATGCCGATGGGCGTCGTGCGCGTGCCGTTCGCGGCAAAGGCTGTGTAAGCCGAAGCGACTTGCAGCGGCGTGGCCTCGCTCGTGCCGAGAGCCATCGCCGGATACGCGCGCTGCACTTTCGGCAGCCCGGCCTTCGCTGCAAGGTTCATCACGCGCCCGATGGTCACATCCATCGCCACATCCACCGTCACGACGTTCAGGCTGTGGACGAGAGCGTCGCGCAAGGTCACATTCGCATTTGAATACTGATCGCCAAAGTTGCCGGGCGAGTATTCCTGATTATCGAACGTAAAAGTTTTGGGTTCGTCTTTGTAAATCGAAGCCGGTGTAATGATGTGCGAACTCGGATCGAAGGCAGTGTTGAGAGCGGTCGCGTAGACGAAAGGCTTGAAGACGGAGCCGGGCTGCCGCATCGCGTCTGTCGCGCGGTTCAACTGGCTCTTGGAGTAATCCCGCCCGCCGACCATCGAGATGATCTCTCCCGTCTTCACATTCATCGCCACGAGCGCGGCCTGCAAAGTTCCCGGCGCAATGCCGCGCTTGGCATATGGAGCATCGAGTGCGGCGAGCTGCTTCGTCACGGCATTGTAAGCCGCGCGCTGCAAGTCCATATCAATCGTCGTGTAGATTCGCAGGTGCTGCGTCGTGTTCTGATCCGCGATGATGTCCGCGAGCTGGTTCTGCGCGTAGTCCGTGAAGTATGGAGCGTCGGAAGCGTCTATGCGATTCTTCGTGTTAGTGACTTTGAGCGGAGTCGCCTGCGCCTGCGCCGAATCGAGCGGCGTAATCGCGCCCGTCTCTTCCATAGACATTAAGACCTGATTGCGCCGCGCCGTCGCCGTTTCAATATCACGATAAGGATTGTAACGGTTCGGGCTGCGTATGATGCCCGCTAGAAAAGCCGCTTCCGGCAAAGTGAGCGTCGTCACGTCCTTGTTGAAATATGCGTCCGCGGCTTCGCCAAAGCCATTGATGGAAAAGCCGGATTGCTGTCCGAGGTAAACCTGATTGCAGTAAAGCTCAAAAATCTTTTCCTTCGAGAGCCGCGTCTCAAGGATGACGGACATGTAAGCTTCTGCCACTTTGCGCCGCAGGCTTTTTTCGGGCGAGAGGAGCAGATTTTTGACGAGCTGCTGTGTGATGCTTGAGCCGCCCTGATGTGCTATCGGCGAGTTCGGGTCGGAATCATAACGACGAATCAGCGCGCGTATGATGCCGCGAAAGTTGACGCCGTAATGCTCGAAGAAAGTGCGGTCTTCGGTCGTGACAATCGCTTTGACGAGGTGCGGCGGGAGGTCGTTAAAGCCGACGACTTTTCGTTTAGCGCGCTCGACTCCCGTGACCGAGCTGATCAGTTGCGGTTCAAGCTGCGCGGTGCCGTAAGCCGTGCCCTTGATTAAATCTGAAAGACCCGTCACGCCTTTGCCGCCGCGCCCGAACTGCACTCGCAGAGAGGCAAACGCGCGGCGACCGTCAACCTGTCCGTCCTTGCTCGGCTCAATCGAAACGTTCGCGCCTTCGACCGTGTAACGCCCGCGTGCGGTCTCTGCCTGCTGCGTCTTCTCCACGTAACCCGCGTTCTTCAGATACGCAACCAGCTCGTCTACAGAGATGTTTTCGCCGACGTGCAGATTTTTCGGCGCGGCATAGATGCCAGCCGAGCGCGTGAACACTTCGCCGTTCAAGAGACGGTCTATGCGTTCGGAAAAGACGATCCAGTAATAGCCGAAGATGCCGATAGTGATGGTCGTCAGAAAGACGAGCGCGATGACGACCCACGGGCGAAAGATGCGCTGCGTCCAGCGACGAAAGAAACCCGGCTCAGCCTCTTCGTACTTGACGACGCGCACACGGCGCGAACGCTTCCTGCCGCTCGCGGCGACAGGCGGGACGTTATCTTGTGGCGGATGTCGAATAGCCATAAAAAGCTGCGATAAGGAAAAACAGAAGGCAGAAGACAGAATACAGGAGACAGAATGGAGAAGAAGAATAAAAGCGGGTTGCCGCCTCTGCTTCTGTCTCCTGACTTCTGTCTCCTGTATTCTTTTCCTCACTTATCACGATTTAAGAGTAATCTTTCGTGCCGATGCTGTCTAGCCCTGATTGACACTGCGCTTCCCTTTTCGTTACCGTGACGCGGTTCGCCCGAATGATGTTTGATGCCGATTGTGTGAGATGAGTTTTACGCCGCCCGGTTGGCGCGAGTTGTTGAGGATGCGCCGCCGGTTTATATACCTGCTGTTAGCGATTGTCGTCGTCATCTGTCTGGGCGCGCTCGGCTTTCACCTGATCGAAGGATGGTCGTTCGCCAACAGCCTGTATGTGGCGGTGCAGACCGTGACGACCGTCGGCTACGGCGATGTCGCGCCTGTGAGTCGCGGCGGAAGAATCTTTGCCACGCTTTTCATGCTGATAGGCGTCGGCACAGTGCTCTACGCTCTGACGAGCACGGTGCAATCAATCGTCGAATCGGAAATTCTTGCCACGCTCGGCATACGCCGTCGCTATCGTGAGATGAGAAAATTGCAAGACCACTTTATCATCTGCGGCGCGGGGCGCGTCGGGTCGCGCATCATACGCGAGATGCAGCGCGCCAAAGTCAGCTTTGTGGTTATCGAGCGAGATGCGCCGAAGGTCGCGCAACTGATAGAGCAGGGCGCGCACGTCATCGTCAGCGATGCGACGCTCGAAGAGACTTTGATGGAAGCCGGGGTCAAGCATGCGTGCGGCCTCGCGGCCTGTCTGCCGGATGACGCGGACAATCTTTACGTGGTGCTGACGGCGCGCGACCTGAATCGCACGCTGCACATCGTCGCCCGCGCGGTCGAAGAGCAGGCCGAGCCGAAACTGATTCGCGCCGGAGCCAATCGCGTCGTCGCTCCGACCATCATCGGCAGCCACCGCATGGCTCAGGCTCTGATGAAGCCGGCGGTCGCGGACTTCATGGACTCGATGGCCGCCGAGAGCCTCGACCTCGGCTTTGAACAGGTGGAAGTCGCGCCGTCATCAGTCTACGTCGGCAAGAGGTTGAAAGAGCTTAACCTTCGCTCAGAGTTGGACACGGTCGTCGTTGCGATTCGCAAACACGAAGGCGAAGTTCTGTACCATCCGACCGGCGATGCTGTCATACAGGCGAATGACATTCTCATCGTCATTGGTCGCACCGAATCTCTCGCGTCATTGATAAAACGGGCACGCGCTAATTTATGAAAATACTTGTGACAGGCGGAAGCGGTTATCTGGGTTTGCATGTCCGCCGCTTTTTCAACGCGGACGATTTTTCGCGCCGCTCGCATCTGGACGTGCTCAACCCGCTCGATGCTGCGATGGTTGAAAACTATGACGCGGTGATTCATCTGGCAGCGCATCTAGACAAAGACCCTGCGGCGGCGGAGAGCTGTTTCCGCACAAACGTAGAGGGGACTGCCAATCTGCTCAGGCACATGCAGCCGAACTCCGTTTTCATCTACGCCTCGACGAAGGATGTTTACGGCGCGCACGCGGATGCGTACAGAGAAGTGCCTGAGACTTGCAGCACGGATTACTGCGGGCAGTCCGCGCTCGAATGGTCTAAGCTGATGGCGGAGCGTTATGTAGAATACTACGCGCGCACGCGCGGATTTCGCTCCTGCATCTTTCGCCTCTCGACAGTTTACGCGCGCCCTTCGGATGATAACGAATCGGGCTTTGTCACTTACTATGTCGAGTCGGTCAAGTACGGCGAACCGATTCACCTGCCGCTCGAAGGCAAGCCCGTTAGAGACATCCTGCACGTTGACGACTTTTCGCGCGCCTGTCGAGCCTTCATTGATTCGAGCATCACGAGCGGCCTGTATAATCTCGGCGGCGGGATTAAAAACTCCGCCACGCTGCGCGACATCATCAACACCATCGCACGCATTATTCAATGCGATTCGGTGATAGACGAAGAGACGCGGTTGCCTGCGCCCGTGCCCGTCAACTACATCAGCGACATCACGCGTGCGCGCGAGGAGCTTGGCTGGCTACCCTCGATTGAGATAGAAGAAGGGCTGCAAAGCGTCTTGTGATTTTGGATTTTAGATTTTGGATTTTGGATTGTTTTTAAGACATAAACTCGAAGCGGATAAGATTAAGCGCGTCGTGGTTCGCAGCACGAACTGGGTGGGCGATGTGGTGATGACTATCCCGGCTTTGCGCGAGCTGCGCCGCGTGCTGCCGGACGCGCATATCACGCTCGCCACGCGCTCGTGGGCTGTGGGGCTTTTTGATGAAGCGGATTTTATTGACGAGCTTTTGATTTATGATCGCGGGCGGCGGGATGTGCGCGCAGTCATGCGGCAGACAAGCGAGTGGCGCAGGCGCGGGTTTGATCTCGCGGTTCTTTTTCAAAACGCGTTCGAGGCGGCGTTGATTGCGGTCGCCGCGCGTGTGACGGCGCGGCTCGGATACGCGACGGACGGGAGACGCGCGTTCCTGACTCATGCGCTCACGCTTCCCAAGTGGCGCAGTGAGCGGCACGAGGTCTTTTATTATCTGAACATCGTTGCCGAACTCGAAAAGCTGCTACGCGGCGCGTCCGATGTGATGCAGCGCGAGCCGGTCTTTGATTTGAAAGTTTCTGCGGCGCGGCGGGATGAAGCGCGCAGGCTGCTGGCTGATGCGGGCGCGCGGCCTGACCGCCCGCTCGTCGCGCTCTGTCCCGGCTCGACCAACAGCCGCGCGAAACGTTGGCCTGCGAATCGTTACGCGGAGTTAGCGGATAAAGTCATCGCAGAGCTGGGAGCAAACGTCGCGCTCGTCGGCTCTCCTGACGAGCTTGAGGTGTCGCGCGAAGTCGCAGGGTTGATGCGATATCAACCTTTGATTCTGACCGGGCGCACGAGTCTCGCGGAGGCCGTCGCGGTCTTGAGCGTTGCGGACATGCTGATTACCAACGACACAGGTCCGGCTCACATCGCAGCCTCTTTGAATCGCCCGACGCTCGTCATCTTCGGGCCGACTGACCCGACCACGACGCGACCGTACACGCGTGTCGCGGAGGTCATACGCCATCCGCCCGATTGCGCTCCCTGCATGCTGCGCGATTGCCCGATTGACCATCGCTGCATGACTGCGATTTCGCCCGACGAAGTGTTCGCGCGGGTTACGAGTTTGATAGAACCGTTGAGAGATGAGAGGCAAGCTGTATGAAACGGCGTGCGGTGTTTATGGACAGGGACGGGACTATCTCGGAAGAGGTCGGCTACGTCAATCACGCGTCGCGTTACAAAGTCTTCGCTTATTCGCCACAGGCCGTGCGACTCTTGAATGATGGGGGCTGGCTCGCTGTGCTTGTGACGAATCAGGCGGGAGTGGCGCGCGGGTACTTTACAGAAGATATAATCGGCGCAGTGCATGAAGCACTCAAAGCGGAGTTAGAGCGCGAGGGCGCGCGGCTTGATGCGATCTATTACTGCGCGCATCATCCGTCCGTGGGCGAGCCGCCGTATCGCTTCGATTGCGATTGCCGCAAGCCTAAGCCCGGTTTGATTCAACGCGCCGCTAGTGAGTTGAATATCGAGCTATCAAAAAGCTGGATGATCGGCGACCGTTACAGCGATATAGAGCTGGCGCGCAACGCCGGAGTCCAGTCAGCATTCGTCTTAAGCGGCTACGGGCGCGGCGAATGGGAGTACCAGCGCGCCGTGTGGAAGCATCAGCCCGATCTGGTCGCGGAAGATTTGCTTGAGGCCGTGACGAAAATTGTTGGAGAGATGAATGAGTCTTGAGCGAACACCTGAGCAGGAACGTTTGACGGCTACCGTGCGTCGCTTTCCGCAACGCAAAGTGGTCGTCGTCGGCGACATGGTGGCAGATCAATTTCTGTACGGCGAGATCAGCCGCGTCTCGCGCGAAGCGCCCGTGCTCATCCTGCGTCACGAGCGGACTGAGACGATGCCGGGCGGGGGTGCTAATTGCGCCGTCAATCTGGCTTCGCTCGACGCACGCGCGGTGCTCATCGGAGTGACGGGCGAAGATAAAGCCGGAGACGCTCTGCTCGGCAAGCTGCGCGCGGCGCGTGTCGAATGCAGCGGCGTCATACGCTCTTCCGAAGTTCAGACCACGACCAAAGTTCGCATTCTCGCAGGGCAGATTCATTCGACGCGCCAGCAAGTCTTGCGCGTTGATTATGAGGGCGAGCCGGTTCAAGACGCGGACATACATGAACAGCTTCGCGCGCGGCTTCGTGAAGCGGCGGAGGATGCAGACGCTCTGATTGTCTCGGATTACAACTACGGAGTCGCGGACGAGAGCATGGCGACGCTCGCACGCGAGATTTCAAAGCGGCGCGGCATCCCTCTGCTCGTGGATTCGCGGTTTCAACTCCAGCGTTTTCCCGGATTCACTTCCGCCACGCCCAACGAGGACGAAGTAGAGCAACAGCTTGACCGTCAACTTGAAACAGTCGGAGAGTTGGAGGCGGCGTGCTTGGAGTTGCGCGAGCGACTCAGCTTAGAGGCTCTGCTCGTCACGCGCGGCAGCAACGGGATGCTGCTTTTAGAAGCTGGCGCAGCTCCGCTTCACATCGAAGCGGTCGGCACACCTGAGCCGATTGACGTGACCGGCGCGGGCGATACTGTCATCGCGGCCTATTCGCTCGCGCTCGCTTCCGGCGCGTCATTCGCAGACGCCGCGCGGCTCGCCAATCACGCGGGCGGCCTCGTCGTCATGAAGCGCGGCACGGCCTCGATTAACCGTCAGGAACTCCTCTCATCAATTTTAAGATGGGGCGCGGCTTCGTGAAGGCTCGAAAGCATGAAATTCATGAATCCCATAGGTGAGCAATCAAATGCAGGCGCGGCATCGCGCATCCTCGACCGCAATCGCTTGATTGCGCGAGTGGCGATTGCGCGCAAGAACGGGGCGCGTGTGGTACTCGCCAACGGCTGCTTTGACCTGTTGCATGTCGGACACGTGCGATACCTTGAGGGTGCACGCGCGCTCGGAGACATACTGATCGTCGGCATCAATTCGGACGAACAGGTGCGTACACTCAAGGGCGCGGGACGACCGTTCATGCCCGAACGCGAGCGAGCCGAGATCATCGCTTCCCTGCGCGCCGTAGACATCGTGACCATCTTTAATGAGCCGAACGTCGAAGCCTTGATACGCGCCATTCGCCCTGACATACATGCGAAGGGCACGGACTACACTGTTGAGACCGTTCCGGAACGCGATGTGGTACTCTCTCTTGGCGGTCGAGTCGCCATCGTCGGCGACCCGAAAGACCACTCGACGACGGAAATGTTAGGGAGGGTTACAAGTGACGGGTGACAGGAAAAAACAGGAGACAGAAGTCAGAATACAGGAGACAGAATAAAGAGAAAGAATAAAAGCGGGTTGCCGCCTCTGCTTCTGTCTCCTGACTCCTGACTCCTGTATTCCTTTCTTCTCTTATCACCCATCACCGCTTTTATGCGTCTTTTATTCGTCAAGCTCGGAAGCATCGGAGACATCGTACACACTCTGCCTTCGCTGGCGGCGGTGCGGCGTGCTTTGCCGGGAGCGGAAATCAGTTGGGTGGTCGAGCGGCGCGCGGCTGAAATTTTGAGAGACAACCCGCTCATCAATCGTCTCATCGAAGTTGACACGAAGGCATTGAGGCGCGTGCCGGTGTCTGGGGAGACGCTGCTGGCACCGCGCCAGCAGTTACGTCGGCTACGCGCCTCAACCTTCGATACCGCCTTAGACTTTCAGGGACTTCTTAAATCAGCAGCCATCGCACGCCTCTCAGGAGCAAGGCTTCGCTACGGCTTCTCGCGCGAGAATTTGCGCGAGCCTGCCAGCCGTTTCCTTTTGACCAAAACGATTCAGACGCCCGCACACAGCCACGTCATAGTCAAAAATCTATCTCTCGCGGCAGGCGCGCTCGGCATCAACGTCCCTACAGACCCGTCGAATTTCGAGTTCCCTATCGCTATTTCTGACGCGCATGAGAGTGAAGCTGACGAAGCCGTCAGGGATTTCAAGACCGCATACGCGATTTTGAATCCGGGCGGCGGATGGCCTACAAAGCTTTGGAGCGCGGAGCGTTTCGGCGCGTTGGCCGATGAACTATGGGCGCATCATGGCCTTCGTTCGGTCATCACATACGGCCCCGGCGAGAGCGAGTTGGCTGAAAAAGTAGTGGAGGCCAGCCGCACGGGGCGAGCGCAAGCGCGCAATCTTTCATTGAAAGGCTTTGTGGCTCTGGCGAGGCGTGCTGAAATTTATATCGGCGGCGACACGGGGCCGACGCATCTGGCCGTCGCGGCTCATGCGCCTGTGGTCGGACTCTTCGGCCCGACCGAATGGTGGCGAAACGGCAGCCCGCGCCCGGCGGACATCTGCGTCGAGCGTAATGAGATAGGCTGCCGGACAGATTGCCACCGCCGCGCCTGCTCGCAATGGATTTGCATGGACATAGAGGTCGAGCGAGTCCTTCATGCCGTCGGCGAAAGATTGAAGCGAGCTAGAGAAGCCAGAGCGTTGGAGAGCGAAACGATTGCGTAGAGGCGGAACATGGATGCAGCGTTGGCGCGTGCCGCTCGGCTTTTTATGCGGCGCGCTTTTTCTTGTGCTGGCAAATCCCAAGCCGCTAACGCTCGCCATCGGCGGCGCGGTCGCGCTGCTCGGGCTTGGCCTACGCGCTTGGTCTGCCGGGCACATCAGAAAAAATGATGCGCTGGCGACCTCCGGCCCCTACGCGTACACGCGCAACCCGCTCTACTTCGGCAGCTTTCTGCTGGGACTGGGCTTTACCATCGCTTCCGGGCAGTGGTGGCTCGGCTTACTCTTCGCGGCTCTTTTTCTGGGCATCTATTTGCCGGTGATGCGCGTCGAAGCGACGACTCTGGAAGAACTGTTCGGCGATGATTACAGAGCTTTCGCCCGCGCCGTGCCGTTGTTTTTCCCGCGACCGACTCCGTACAGAGACGAGAAGACGCGCCATATCAAGTTTGACGCGAGCCTTTATATGCGATACCGCGAGTATCAGGCAGCCATCGGTCTCGTAGTCGCTCTGGGACTGTTGGCCTTGAAAGCCGTTTTAGCGAACTGAAATTTTCATCATGAACTATCGAAGCCGTTTGATTTCCATCATTCTCATGCTCTCGCTGCTGGCGGGATTGCTCATCACAGCAACCGCGCATAACATTAACGAGCCAAACATTAGCGAGCCGGGTGCGGATCAAGCGGAGACTCTGCCGTTCGGATCTGCGGAAACTCTCGTTTATCAAGGCGAGTTTACGCGCTCTCTGCTGCGCGGGGTTGACGTGGCCGACCTGCACTTTTCATTCAGCCGCGTTCCCGCATCGCAAACAGATAAGAGTGAGGCTCAAGAAAAGCCCGTCCTGCATTTCACGGCGGAGGCTATCTCGAAAGGGATTGTCAGCAAGCTCTTCGGTCTCAACTTTCGACAGCGCATCGAATCCACTGTCGAGCCTGCGACCTTCTCTGTGCTTCAAACCACAAAGCTCGACGAGCAGGGCAAGCGTAAGCGCACGAGCGAAGCCGTCTTCGATCAGAGTGCAGGCAAAGTCGTCTTCACAGAGCTTGACCCGAACGACCCGAATCGCCCGCCGCGCGTCATCACTTCCCAAATCAGCGGCACGGTGCAGGACATCGCTTCAGCCTTTTATTATCTGCGCACGCAGAAGCTTGAGCCGGGAAAAACTCTTGAGCTGCTCATCAGCGACACTGGGCAGACTTTTCACATCCCTGTCAGAATAATTAAGCGAGAGCAGTTAAAGACCGTCCTGGGCAAAGTCAACACGCTGCGCGTCGAGCCTGAGCTTTTCGGCGAAGGCCGCCTGATTCGCGGCAAGGGCAGCATCACCATCTGGTTCACAGACGACGCGCGCCACATTCCAGTCCGCGCCAAAATCAACAACAACCTGGGTCGCCTCGACATCAAGCTCAAAAGCATTACGAATGGCAAATAGGTAAATTACTTTTTAGTTTTTGATGTCCACCCATGTGAACATTCTAGACACTGCCAACGCCGCCCCTTTGAAGTTCTTATTTGCGTAGACCTCGCGCCACACTTCGGGCAGCGTGGATGCTCCTTCAAAAGAAAGCTCGCTATCGATTCCACAGCTAAAGAGATGACATCAATAATATCGAAGAAGCTCATGCCGCAAATTCCTTAATGCTCTGTAACACGGATGATACGCCCGCTTATCATCTTTGCCCTCCGTTGACACCGCGCGCGCAATCCCGTACAACTTGGTGTGTTCTATCTTAACAGTGAAGCTATCTTGAAGGCTTTGCCGCGTGCAAAGTCGTGTTGGGAATGTTGTCTGATGCCGCTTATTTTTCCGGGAAGTTCTGAGCAATCAATCAAGCCGCCGTTGCCATCCGAAGTAGTGGACAAGCTGGCGTCGCTTTCGACGGACGAGCCTTTGCCGGATGCGTATCCGGGCGACAGGATTCGTCTGCTCGCGCAATCTCCGCGAAAACTTTATCTCTACTGGGGATTGGCTCAAGACCCTTACGCCACCTTGCGTAGAGCTTTTGGAGCGCAGGCCGCGCGTTATTCGCTCGTCGTGAGGCTGACCGATACTGAAAGCGGAGACGAGGTTCTGCATCTCGCTTCTCCGACCAAATCGCAATGGCTGGACGTGCAGCCGGGCATCTCTTATCGCGTCGAGCTTGGGCTGCACGCGCCGGGACGGGCTTTCATACGACTGCTTTCATCAAACGTCGCGCAGACTCCGCGCACAGGCGTCGCGTGCCGCGCGGACACCTCGCCCGATTGGAATATCTCTGCGGAGAACTTCGCGGAGGTGCTTGATGAGGCCGGATATGTCAGCGACGCGCTCGAAGTAACGCTCGAAGCGGTTGATGAAATCACGCATCAGTCCGCGACGCGAGCGGTGGCGGGCGCATTCAGCGATGCCGGGATTCCGCAGATGAACGAAGAAGAGTTGGCCGGGATGCGCCGCCTGCTCGCGGCTCTCGCGTTCGGCGCACACTTCGACAGTTTGCAGACAGTTCTCACGCCGCCGCTCGCGGATTGGCTCGCGCGTGCCAATCGCCAAACGGATGCCACGAGCGGAGAGCGTCTGGTCGAACTCCTGCGCAGTATGCTCGGCATCGAAATGAGCTATCTGCCACAAAGCGCTCCAGCGGAAGAAGCCATGCGTCGCGCGGCTCGCGTCATCATCGGCGCAAGCGAAGTCAATCTTCCCATGCCTCCCTTCCATCTCTGGATGCCGAGCATGAATGCCGGACTCTTAAAGTCCATCGCATCATTTAATCATTGATTCAATGGATGGTCTTTGGTCTTTGTACTTTGGTCTTTGCATGTCTTATCAAGATTGAATGTCAAAACTCAAGGTCGAGTCGCGTGCAAAGACCTAAGACCAAAGTACAAAGACCATTCTTACTGAACAAATGACTTGATGAATCCATTAGGCTATTTCAGTCTCATACTACACGCGCACCTGCCCTTCGTGCGTCATCCTGAGCACCCCGAATTCCTCGAAGAGGATTGGCTCTACGAAGCCATCACGGAAGTTTATCTCCCGCTCATTTTTATCTTTCAAAGCCTGCATGAGAGCGGAGCCGCACCGCGTCTCGCGATGAACGTCTCGCCGCCGCTTTGCGAGATGCTTTCGGATTCGCTCCTGCAAACACGTTACACGCGACATCTGGAAAACCTGCTCGCGCTGGCGCGCAAAGAGGTCGAGCGAACGAAGCGTGAGTTGCCGGAGTTTCATCCGGCTGCGCGTATGTACGCGGACACGCTCGGCGCGGCGTGGCGGCTCTGGAATGAGAGATACGAGCGAAATCTGGTGCGCGCCTTTCGTGAATTGCAGGACGAGGGCGTGGTTGAAATCATCACCTGCGGCGCGACGCACGGCTTTCTGCCGCTCATCTCGACGCCCGAAGCACGACGCGCACAGGTCGAGGTCGCGGTCACGAATTATCGCAAACATTTCGGACGACAGCCGCGCGGCATCTGGCTGCCCGAATGCGCCTACGAGCCGGGCATCGAAAAACTTCTGGCCGACGCGGGCATCGAATATTTCATTTCCGATACGCACGCGATTCTCTACGGCGAGCCGCGCCCGCGTTATGGAGTCTACGCGCCCGTGCGTTGCCCGAACGGCGTCGCGGTCTTCGCGCGCGACCTTGAAACGAGCCAGCAAGTGTGGAGTTCCGTCGTAGGCTATCCGGGGCACGAGTCCTATCGTGAGTTCTATCGTGATCTTGGATGGGATGCTCCGCTCGATTACCTGTTGCCGCACCTGCACGCGGACGGCAATCGTCGTCACCTTGGCTTAAAGTATCACCGCATCAGCGGCAAAAATGTTTCGCAGCCGGACAAGCTGCCGTATGACCCGGAAGCCGCGCGCCGACGCGCAGTGGTTGACGCGAGCCACTTTATCAATGAGCGCATCAAGCAGGCCGCGCGCCTGCGCGAGACTTTCAAAGGCCGTCCGCCGCTCGTCGTTTCACCATACGACGCGGAGCTCTACGGGCACTGGTGGTTCGAGGGGCCGCAGTTTTTAGATTTCGTTTTTCGCAAGCTCTACTATGACAAAGAAGCCGTCGAGGCCATCACGCCCGGCGACTTTTTAGACTCCGGCATTCCGATTCAGATGCAGCAGCCGTCGGCCTCTTCATGGGGCGAAGATGGTTACTACAAAGTCTGGCTCAACGAAGCGAACGCTTGGATGTATCCGCATCAACATGCAGCCGAAGCGCGCATCACCGCGCTCGCCAACAGCCACACGACGCCGGATGCTGTCACACACCGCGCGCTCAATCAGGCCGCGCGCGAGCTGCTGCTGGCGGAGTCGAGCGATTGGGCTTTCCAGATTTATCAGGGCACGACCGTCGAATATGCCTCGCGCCGTTTTCGCTCACACATTCGCCGCTTCAACGCCCTCGCAGACGAGATCGAGCGCGGCGCGATTGATGTCGAACGCCTGCTTGAAATGGAACGACGTGACAACATCTTCGCGGAAATGGATTATAGAATTTATAGAAGTCTATGACTTCGGTCTTAGGACTTCGGTCTTTGGCCTTTGATGTTTCGCTCAGCTTGAATTATTTAACTCAAGGTTGAGTCGCGGGCGAAGACCAAAGCACAAAGACCTAAGACCAATTCTTTATGAAAATCATCGGGCACAGAGGAGCGTCGGCAGCCGCGCCTGAGAATACGCTCGCAGCATTTGAGAGAGCGATGTCGGACGGCGCAGACGGCGTAGAGTTCGATGTGCAACTGGCGAGCGACGGCGTGCCGGTAGTGATTCACGACGCGACGCTGAAACGCACAGGGCTGAGAGAAGGTCTGATAGCACGGCTTTCATCAATCGAGCTAAACAAAATTGATGTCGGCACGTGGTTCAATCAGCGCATTCCTGCCAGAGCGCGCACGGAATATGCAGAGGCGACTATCCCGACGCTCGCGCAGGTATTTGATTTTTTCAGAGACGGCAAAGCTCTGCTCTACGTCGAGATGAAATGTAACGCACACGAGAGCCGCGCGCTGGCGGAAAGAGTCGCGGAGTTGATAAATCAATATCGCCTGCGTGATCGAGCGGTGGTCGAGAGCTTCAGGCTTGAAGCGATTCGAGAGATTAAGCGTATAGATAAGAGGCTCCGCACGGCTGCTCTCTTTGAGCCTAAACTCTCGCGCCCCTTTCCCCTGAAACGTGCGATGATCGAGCGCGCACTGCTTTATCAGGCCGACGAAATCGCGCTGCATCGCACGCTGGCGACAGCACGCACGCTTGAAGCAGCGTTGCGACACGGCATGAAGACGGTCGTGTGGACTGCTGATCATCCTTCGTGGATTGCGCGTGCGATGAAGCACGACATCCATGCCATAATCACAAACGAACCCTCGCGCCTTTGTGCGCAAAGAAATAAATTGCGCGCCGGTAATTTGAATTTAAGCTCAAAAGCTTGCCTTTAATAATCGTAAATTCCCTTTCATGCGCCGCACGGAAAACCAGCTCGATAAAATTTTCATACGCGCGGACTACGCCGTCCATTATCGCCGCCTGCAACGCGCCAAGTGGTCTGTCGAAGCGCGCCCTGATTACTCCATCTTATTCATGCTCGGCGGTGGGATGAATTATCAAACGGGCGACGGCAGCGGCGAGTTGAATGAACGGAGCGCGCTGCTGCTCAATCCGGCTCAGGCCGCGAGCGCGTGCGGAGCGCGTGCGGAATTTTTGACAGTCTCGCTCTCAGCCTCATACGTGCTGGACTGCGCCGTGCGTGCGCGGCTCGTCAAATCAGGAGCAGTTCCGAATTTTCGCGATCATGTCATCAAGCAGAGCGAGCGTCTGACGCGCCTTGCATCCGATCTCTCTGAAGAGCTGGTTCACAGCGAAGCCGGGCAACAGCTCGTCATCGCGGCTCTGGTCGAGCAGTTGGTCGTCGAGCTTCTGCGTCATCATTCGCACGTGCGCCGGGCGGACGAACTCGAACTCTCGCGCGCGGGTCTGGTGGACAGGCGCATACGCCGCGCGGTCGAATTGATGCACGCACAGCTTGACCGCGACCTGCCGCTCGAAGAGATAGCTTCGGCAGCATATCTCTCGCCCTTCCATTTCGCGCGGCTCTTTAAAAAGCTGACGGGGGCAACTCCTCACGCCTATCTCGCCATCCTTCGCGCCGCACGTGCGCAAACCCTCTTGGCGGAAACAGACCTCTCCATCACAGAAGTCAGCGCACGCGTCGGTTATGCGAGTTCAAGCCATTTCACCAAAGCCTTTCGACAAGCCACCGGCATGACGCCCCGCGCCTTCCGCTCGGCCATCGTGCGAGGCTCTTGAGCAAGCTGCCGCCATTCTTGAGCAAGAAATGATAAGACGCAGCCAACGCTCGCGGTGTATGCTCTGGCTAACTTTAAGCACGGAGGCTTCAAATTATGGTTAGCAAAGGGGCGGAGATTGCCCCAGCCAGTGGAAAACTCGGAGTGCTGCTCGTCGGACTCGGCGCAGTTAGCACTACTTTCATCGCAGGCGTCGAAGCGATCAAGCAGGGCATCGCCGATCCGGTCGGCAGCCTGACGCAGATGGGCACGATTCGTCTCGGCAAACGGACGGACAACCGCACCCCTCTTATCAAAGATTTTGTTCCGCTCGCAGACCTCAAGGATTTGGTCTTCGGCGCGTGGGACATCTTTGAAGACTCCGCTTATGAAGCGGCGATGCACGCGGGCGTGCTCGAAAAGGAGTTACTCGCGCAGATAAAAACGCCGCTCCAGAAGATCAAGCCTATGCGCGCCGTCTTCGATCAATATTATGTGAAGCGACTGGACGGAACCAACGTCAAAGAGGGCGCGAACAAGTTTGAGCTGGCCGAACAACTCATAGCCGATATCGCCACGTGGAAGAAAAAGAATAAATGCTCACGGCTGGTCATGATCTGGGCTGCCTCGACTGAGATTTTTCTCAAGCCGCATGCTGTTCACAAAAATCTTAAATCTTTCGAGCAGGCCATGCGCGACAACCACAAGGCCATCGCACCGTCTATGCTCTATGCCTATGCGGCCCTGAAATCCGGCATTCCTTTCGCCAACGGCGCGCCTAATCTGTCCGTAGATGTGCCCGCGCTCGCGCAGCTTGCAGACGAAAACAATCTGCCCATCTGCGGCAAAGACTTTAAGACCGGACAGACCCTGATGAAGACGATCATCGCGCCCGGCTTGAAATCTCGCATGCTGGGGCTCCACGGCTGGTACTCGACGAACATCCTCGGCAACCGCGACGGCGAAGTTCTGGATGACCCGGAATCTTTTAAGACTAAGGAAGAATCGAAGCTCTCCGTGCTCGAATACATACTTCAGCCCGAAGTCTATCCGAAACTTTACAAAGACTTTTCGCATGTCGTTCGCATCAACTATTATCCGCCGCGCGGCGATAACAAAGAGGGCTGGGATAACATAGACATCTTCGGCTGGCTCGGTTATCCGATGCAGATCAAGATTGATTTCCTCTGCCGCGATTCCATACTGGCCGCGCCGATTGTGCTCGACCTAGCACTCTTTCTCGATCTGGCGCAGCGCACCGGAATGAAAGGCGTGCAGGAATGGCTCTCTTTCTACTTCAAATCGCCGCAGACCGCGCCCGGCCTCTACCCTGAGCACGATATTTTCATCCAGTTGATGAAGCTCAAAAACACTCTTCGACACCTGCGCGGCGAAGACCTCATCACGCATCTCGGCCTTGAATATTACGACTGAGAAAACATCTCTTCAATAATAGTTTTCCTGCGAGCGAAGGGGCGCGTGAGTTTCGCGCCCTTTCCTTTTTCGGCGTCCGAGTGCCTACCGAAAATGCCACGCTCCTGACGCCGACCTTTTAAGTATGCTGTGTTACGTTTTAAGTATCTCGCAGCCCGATAGCCCTGTTATGAAAGCAGCTAAACGACAGGATTTGTCATTTGGCCGCTGACGTTAATTGTCAGCCGCTTTTTTTTCAGAATTCTCGTTTCAGCCTCTGAAAATTAAATTTCTCATATATTTTGTGGTGACAATCCGAGCGTTGTCGTATATATAGTGTTTTGCTTTATGAGTCTTCATGTTTAGTGTGCGGCACGGACTGTCAACTTCCGCCGCATCCAATGCATCAAACGCAGCAGTGGTTCGTTCTTTGCATGTGAGAGAGCGGATGCGGCCAGAAGAGGCCGGAGCCGAACCAACGCGGTCGGTAATTCGTACTTCTTCAAGAGGCTTTGCATCAATTTTTTGTGACCGCTCTATAACATCATAAGGAGGACGGCCATGATAGCTGAGATGGAAAAATTATACGACACAATGGAAAATCTGGTCTTCCTAGATCCCGATCAAAAGAGTCCGCGCGCTCAGGAGTTTGAAGAAAAACTGGGTGGCCGCATCGTCGGTCAGGAGCGCGCAGTGCGCCGCATGAGCGGTCTGTATCAAATTTTTCTGGCGGGAATGAACCCGCCCAATCGCCCGGTCGGCACGATGCTGTTTCTCGGCCCGACCGGCTCAGGTAAAACTCGCGTCATCGAAGCTGCTGCCGAAGTTCTCTTCGGCGACCAGAACGCCGTCGTCAAGATAGACTGCGCGGAGTTTCAGCACTCGCATGAGATTGCGAAGCTGATCGGCTCGCCTCCGGGATATTTGGGTCATCGTGAGACCAGCCCGATGTTGACGCAGGAAAACCTCGACCGTTACCAGACTGAAGAGTCCAAGCTGTCGCTCATTCTCTTTGACGAGATCGAGAAGGCTTCGGACAGCCTGTGGCAGTTGCTGCTTGGAATTCTGGACAAGGCGACGTTGACGCTCGGCGATAACCGGCGCGTGGATTTTTCGCGCTCGATGGTTATCATGACTTCAAACCTCGGCGCGCGTGAGATGTCCGAACTGATTTCCGGCGGTATCGGGTTTGCGCCCGGCAAAGGCGGCAAGACGCCGAACGATTCCGAGGTAGATCAAAAGATTTATCGCACGGCGGTCGAGGCGGCGCGGCGTAAGTTCTCGCCGGAGTTTATGAACCGCATAGATAAGGTTGTGGTCTTTCGTAGCCTGAAAGAGCATCACCTGCGCCAGATACTCGATCTTGAGCTGCAATCTGTTCAGGATCGGGTCATGATGTCCGCGGGAACGAAGTTTGTCTTTCAGTGTTCAGATGCGGCCAAAGACTTACTGCTCCGCGAAGGCATAGACTTCAAATACGGTGCGCGCCACTTGAAACGCGCGATTGAGAGATTTCTGGTTTACCCGCTCTCGAATCTGGTGGCGACAGAGCAAGTGGGCTTGGGCGATCTGGTCAATGTGGATTTTGATGACCTCGCCAATAAGCTCATCTTCTCGAAACGCTCCGGCGGTGCGCTGATTCACGACGCAGTTGAAAACGACGAGATGCCGGAAGAGATCGAGTCGAAATCGGATGGAGCGGCACAGCCGCTGCCGCAGACAAAGGCGGCGCGCAAGGGACTAGGACGCAGCGAGAAGACTGAGAATTAACTCGCAGGTTCAATAAAACAGAGAAGCTCTCTGTTCGGTTAACCGAACAGAGAGCTTTTTCATTGCGCTGACTTCAAAAAATAACGCAGAAGCAGTCTTCGGTATTCGAGTCAGAATTTTACGATGGCCGTTTGGCGTCGGGCGCGGATATTTTGCGTAGGGCTTCGTAAGCTGTGCGAGAGAGGTACGGGTCGCGGGCTGCGAGCGCATCGCGCAGGGCGGGCACGGCGGAAGGGTCGCCGATTAAGCCGAGCGAGAATGCCGCCTCGCGTCTGACATCATCGCTCATGCGCTTGCTCGACATAGCAGCTATCAAGGCTGGAACAGCGGCGCGGCTTCTTATCTGTCCGAGCGCGCGTGCGGCGGCGCGTTGGACGAATTCGTTGTCCTCTTTCTTCTTGCGTCTATTATCTGAAACAGGAAACCCTGCGTCGATTGCCTGAGCCAGATGCGGCGCAGCCGATTCGTCTCCGATCATTCCGAGCGCGACGGCTGCGGCTCCGCGCACGCCCGGCAACTTGTCTTTCTCAAGCGCAGTCACCAATCCTTCGACGGCTGTGCGGCTGCGTGTTCGCCCGAGCGCGTAAGCTGTTTCCTGCCGCACGAACTCTTTCTTATCCTGAAGCAGAGGCAGCAGAGCGGCTGCGGCTTCCTCCGCCGGAAGCGAGAGCACTGCGCTCGCGGCGGTGGCGCGAACGATTTCAGCAGGGTCTTTGAGAGCGGAAGCAGCGACGCGCGAGCTGTCGGCTCTTTTCATCGAGCCGAGCCGCGTTATGGCATCCCTGCGCTCTTCAGTTTCGCTGGAAGTGAGGCGACGCCGCTCACGCTCAATCGCTCTTTGCCCCGGAGTCAGCTCAGTTGATGCGGAGGTTTGTTGAGCGTAGGCCGCGAGGGTCGCGAACGTGTTGATGAGCGTGATGAAAAAAAGAAGGTAGACCGCGCGCCTAATGTTGCAGGCGGCGGGCGCGATTGTGCAGTCGAAGGTGGACGCTGTCATGTAATCTATGCGCGCGTTGAGATGGTTGCGGCGCGACGTTCGGCGCGGCGTCTGACTGTTTCCCATTCGAAAGCCTGCTGCGCGCGTTTGTTCTCGTGCGCCTCGGCCAGCATCGCTACCAGCTCATCATCCCAGAGGCCGCTGGTCGCAGCCGCGCGTCGCATAGTCTCCATGATTGAGATGTAATCAAGGACTTCGCCAACTTCAGAGTCGTTGAGCGCGTCAAGTTTGAATGCGAGTCTTTGGCGTTCGGTTAATCGCTTAGCCATCACTGTACTCCTTTGTCAGCAAAGGGCGACGGCCAGCGTGCGGGTTCATCCCGGCGTGAGATGAACTATGCGACGTTCAGGAGGCCGTCGGCGGATTGCGTTTGATACGAGGGGGTACGATTTATCCGTTATCACTAACGTGGACTGTGTCTCCTCAAAATTGATCTGCGATTGCGAACCGTCTCTCAACCGGAGCAGCCTTGTTTGGTCTATTCTTTGAAATGGGGGCGCGACGAAATATACACGAGACCGCAAAATCGCGCAAGATTGATTTCGACCGGATTTGGCCGTCGTGAATGGAACAGAAGCTGATGAGAGGAATGCTTACCCGGCGTCTATCTTCGAGGCGACCGAGTGCATCGTGTCTACGATGAGGACTGCAATTGGAGGATAAAATAAGAGGTCAGGGCGCACATGCTGGTCGAAGAAATATGCCAGATCGCTCACGATGTAATGTGTGTGAACGCCGACGAAGAGACCCGCGCCGAGGCTCGCGGCATATCCGATGATGAGAAAAGCGTAGGCCGCAAAACGCGTGTAAGGTTTCTCAGACTTCTCTTGGTCGTCCATCAGGGAAACATGAATCGAGTTCGGCTTATAAGTGTAGTGCTCGAAATACTCTCGCAGGCGCGTCGCCAGATGCCAGACTCCGATGGCGAAGAGCGTCAACACTATGGCGCGCCCGAAGTAGCCGTCAAAGCTCTGCCAGAAACGAGGCTTGAGGACGGCGACGATAAAGGTTGAAAGAAAGAGCGAGACCGTGGTAAAGACCGCGCGCATTCTTTCGGAAGTATCGCGCCTCTCTCTTTCGAGCCATGAATCGACCGCGCTGTCCCAACGCGCCTGTGCCAGCACGACGCGGCGCATACGGCGCGCGTGCGGGTTATCCGAATGAACCACGGAACTGCCGCTCTGGCTCTGTGTGCGTTTGGTGTCGTAGAAAGCACGCTCCTGCGGGTCACTCAAAGTGCGGTAGGCCAGCGCGAGCAGCGCGAACTCGCGCGCAGCGTTCTCCGACCCGCCGTTGACATCCGGGTGGCTCTTGCGCGCAAGCTTGCGATAGGCAGACTTGATCTCACGCGGCGTAGCCGTCGGCTTGACTCCTAAAATTTTATAATAATCAGCCAAAGAGCTTTCTCGTCTCACCTCCACAAAAGCTGGCTTCGGGCAACACTGAAATCTCTGCTGGATGGGGCAGGATGGTCGCCCTTGATGTGCTTTACTATAGCATGAGTGCGCTGATTTCGTCTCGCCTGAAAAAGTAAGACGGCCTGAAGATTAAAAGCCGGAGCGTATAACAAACATACGTCCCGGCCTTAATATTAAACCGCTCGTTTCCAAATTCGAGTGAGCGACCATGAGGATGTTAATGAGGGTTTTGTTGGGGTGAGTTTCGAGCCAGAGACTGCGATCCTTTTACCTCGGACAATTCGCCGAGTGGGGCGAGGACAAATTTTAGTGGCGATCGCCCCCTGTGGCTCGGTCAATCAAGAGCAATGCCTATGCCAGAACGCCCGTTGTAAAAGTACTAGCATTATCAAACGCTTTGATAGCTCCTCTTGCAAATTCTGTTCACTTTTGTGGACAGACCTGTCTACATTTCAGGACAGATGCTCATAATCATGCAGTGACAGCGAAAGGCTTTTTCAACACAGAGGTCACGAGAGGAAGACGAAGTAAAAAGATAAAGGCAAAAGTAAGGAGGAATTCGACGCCTCTTCACTTTTGCCTTTTACCTTTTTACTTTTATCTTCTACTGTTCGGACTGTGCGCGGGCTGCGCGCTCAACCATATTTATGAGGGTGCGAACGGCGACGCCGGTCGGCCCTTTGGCGCGATAAGGCTTGGCGTCATCGCCCCATGCGGTGCCTGCGATGTCCAGGTGCGCCCATGCCACGCCGTCCGCAAACTCTTTGAGAAATGCAGCGGCGGTGATGGTTCCGGCTTTGCGCCCGCCGATATTTTTTATGTCAGCGATCTCGGATTTAATCTGCTTGGAGTATTCCTTATCGAGCGGCAGTTGCCAGTATTTATCGCCGACTTCCCTGCCAGCCTCTATGACCTCGTCAATCAGAGCCTGATCCGTTCCGAGAATCGCCGCGTTGACATCTCCGAGAGCGATGGAGACCGCGCCCGTCAGCGTCGCCATGTCAACGATACGCTTGGCTCCGAGTTTCTTCGCGTAGCAGATGGCATCTGAGAGAACCAGACGCCCTTCAGCATCCGTGTTGATGATCTCGATGGTCTTGCCGGACATGGCCTTGACAACATCTCCGGGCTTGGTGGCTTTGCCCGATGGCAGATTCTCGGAAGCAGGCACGATGCCGAGCACGGGTATCGAAGGTTTCAACTGCGCGATAGCACGCATCGCGCCAATCACAGTCGCGCCGCCGGTCATGTCATATTTCATCAGCTCCATATTCTCGCCGGGCTTGAGCGAGATGCCGCCGGAATCGAAAGTGATCCCCTTGCCGACGAAAGCGAGCAGGTTGTCTGTGCTTTGCGCGTTAGCGTCTCGCGGCATGTATTTTAAAATGATGAGCTTTGCAGGCTCTTCCGACCCACGCGAGACGCTGAGGAGTGCGCCCATGCCCTCCTGCTCCATGCGTGCCTCGTCGAGCACTTCGAGGCTCAAACCGAAATCTTCGGCAATCGAGCGCGCGCGGTCTGCCATGTCAGTCGGAGTCAGATAGCCGCCCGGCTCGTTCGCCATGTCGCGTGTGAAGTTGACGGATTCGCCGATGATGCGCCCGCGCTCCGCGCCGTGACTCAAGGCATCGCCGTCCGCGCCTTCGATGAAGGTCACGAGGCGCTCTATCTGCCGCTCCTCTTTGTCCGACGTGCGGTACTTGTCCATCTCGAAGAGCGAAGTTATCGCGCCTTCCGCAGCAGCGGCTGCGACCCCCCCGGCCTCGCCCTCCGAGCGCGGCACGACTGCGACGGACCTGATATTTTTCCCGCGCAGGTAGCGCGTCGCAGTGCCCGCGAACTGGGCGACCTGCGGCAGATGATACGCGTCCCGCTCGCCGACGCCGATGAGCAACAGTCGCTGAGCTTTCACCTTACCGCCGCCTCCGGCCAGATGCACGTAAACCGTTTCGCCCTCTTTGCCTTTTAATTCTTCCGACTCGATAACGGATTTAATAATTCCGCCCGTCGCTTCATCAAGCTCATTTAAAAAGCCCTCAGCGGCCTTCTCGTCCTTAAAGACTGCGACGGCCAGAGCCTGTACATCTTCATCCTGATAACGACCCGCGCTTGCCTGCACTTCCATTGTGTTGTCCTCTCTTATGAAACTGATTCTATTATTGTCTTTGATTTGTGCGCTCTTTCAACTGTGCGCGCGTCTCGCGCTCCACAGTGCGGCGCATTTCCGTCTCGCGTTTATCGTAAAGCTTTTTACCTTTCGCCACGCCGACTTCCAGCTTTATCCGTCCGTTCTTTAAGTACATGCGCGTCACGACCAGAGTCATGCCCTGAATCGTAGCGACCTCATCGAGCTTCTCTATCTCGCGGCGATGCAGGAGCAGCTTGCGCGTCCTGAGGGGTTCGTGATTCGCCCTGTTGCCATGAGAATACGGCGAAATGTGTGCATTAAACAACCACGCCTCGCCGTCGCGCACGGCCACGTATGAGTCCTTGAGCTGCACGCGCCCGGCCATCACGCTCTTAACTTCCGTCCCCGTCAACGCGATACCCGCCTCGTACTTCTCCGAAATATGATACTCATAAAAGGCCGCGCGATTCGACACGAGGGCTTTTTCTTCAGTAGCTACTGTCATAATAATTTTGGATTTTGGATTTTGGATTGGCAAATGGATTGAGTGAGACAAACAGGTTGTTTTTTAATCCAAAATCTAAAATCCAAAATCCAAAATCGTCTTACCTTTATCGTTCGCCCCGCAGAGGTCTCGTCATCAACTCGCTCGCAGCATCCGCCGCTGACTTGCCTTCATAAAGCACTGCATAGACTTCGTTAGTAATCGGCATCTCGACCGAGAGCTTTTCAGCCAGAAGCTTGACGGCCTGCGTCGTCTTGACGCCTTCGGCAACCTCGCGCATGCCTTTGACAATCTCTTCGAGCTTGCGCCCTTTGCCAAGTTCCTGCCCGACATGGCGATTGCGCGACAGGCCGCCCGTACAGGTCAAGACCAGATCGCCCATTCCCGCCAGCCCCATCATGGTCTCAGGCCGTGCGCCCTGCGCGAAAGCAAAGCGCGTCATCTCTGCGAGGCCGCGCGTAATCAATGCCGCGATGCTGTTCGAGCCAAGCCCCAGCCCGGCGACCATCCCCGCCGCCACGGCCATCACATTTTTCACAGCCCCGCCGATTTCAGTCCCGACCACATCGGTGTTGGTGTAGATACGCAGATTCTCAAAGCTGAGTTCTCGCTGCACCAGCAGGCTGTCGTCCTCTTTGAGACTCGCAGCCACGACCGCAGTCGGTTGCCCAGCCGCAACCTCCTGTGCGAAAGACGGCCCTGAAAGGCAGACGAAGCGAGGCTCAAAACGTTCTGCTACGACATCTGCGACGACTTCCGAGATGCGCTTGCCGCTCTCAATCTCAATCCCTTTCGTCGCGCTGATAAAGAGCACCTGCGGCTCAATGCAATCCAGCAGCTTTATCAGCAGCTCTCGCGTCACATGTGAAGGAGCAGCCAGCACGACGAACTCTGCGCCGAGCATAGCTTCCCGCATCTCACTCGTCGCGCGAACATTCTCCGGCACGACATAAGATTTCAGATACGCGCTGTTGACGTGGCGGCGATTGATCTCTGCGGCCACCTCCGCATTACGCGCCCACAATCGCACCTGATGCCCCGCGCGCCCCGCGATAATGCTGAGCGCCGTGCCCCAGCTTCCTGCACCGATGACCGCTATCCGAACCATTTTAGATTTAGCGATTTACTCATCCACTCATTTGAGCAATTAACAAAATGAGTAAATGAATAAGTGAGTCAATGAGCAAATCACTTGAGCTTATTTTCCGTGCCTCGCATCAATCTGCCGATGTTGGCGCGATGCATAAAAATAATCAGCGCGCCTCCGATTATCGAAGCGGCCAAAATTTGCTTCAGCCCATCAACCGGCTTGACGAAAGTCGAGAGCAGGAAGACGCAGACCGGAAACGCAATCGTCGCCGCTATCGAGCCGAGCGAAACATAGCGCGTGGTGGCGACTATCAAAATAAAAACCAGAGCCGCACACGCTACCGCCAGAGGCGAGAGGCCGAGAAAGACGCCGACGCCCGTCGCCACGCCCTTGCCACCGCGAAAGCCGAGCCAGACCGGAAAGATGTGCCCGACCACAGCCAGAATCGCTGCGGCTGCGACCCACCAGCTCATGCCGAAATCCGGCGTCAGAAACTTTCGCGCAAGATAGATTGCCAGCGCGCCTTTGCTCGCGTCGAGCAGAAGCGTAATGATGCCCGCGCTCTTTCCGGCACGCCGCGTGACGTTAGTCGCTCCCGTCCCGCCCGACCCGGACACGCGCACGTCCCCGCCCTCTTTCGCGCGCACAATCAGGTAACCAAACGGAATCGAACCCAGCAAGTATGCGGCAATCAGAATCAGCACGGGTCGCAACAAGGAAGCACTCCGCGCCCTGCGAGAAAATCTGTTGAAGGGCGAAATTAGACTATAACAAGCAATGCGAGGAAGCGACAAGAGAGCAAGGATGAAGGCGGAAGGATGAAAGGAAAGCTTTATAACTTGAATCATTCAATGTTAACAGCCAAGCTTTCATCCTTCCGCCTTCATCCTTCCGCCTTACCTTTTACTGTCTCGCTTCAAAGATGCGATTGAAGGGAGTTTGCGTGGTACGGCTAAATTGTTTGAAGCCGCCTGCCAGCACTGTCTCGCGCAACGCATCTTCCGTCGCCACCGCGCCGAGCGCAGGGCCGCCGAGAGCCAATGAATTAGCCGTGCAACAGAGCGTCGAAGCGGCGGCGAAAGTTCTGCCGACCGGGTTAAAGTTTTCTTCGACCGCGTTGCCCGCCATCGGCTCGACGATGAGCACGCTGCCGTCCGCGGCTAGAGTTTGAGAGGCGCGCTTTATTGCGCCAACGGGATCACCCATGTCATGCAGGCAATCGAAAAATGCGATCATGTCATATGCTTCGCCCGGAAAGCTGAGCGCATCCGCGACCTCGAATTGCACACGGTCACTAACGCCGGCCTCAACTGCCGCACGCCTCGCGTGTTCGATTGACGGAGCGTGATTATCGAAGCCGTAAAAACGCGTGTTCGGGTAAGCTTTTGCCATGATGAGCGTCGAAGCTCCGTGACCGCAGCCGATGTCCGCGACCGTCCCGCCCGCTTTGAGCTTATCTTCGACGCCTGATAGAGACGGAATCCAACTGCCGACCAGATGCGCAGTATAGCCCGGTCGGAAAAACCTTTCCGTCCCGACGAAGAGGTCTGCGTCATGCTCGCCCCAGAGCATCCCTCCGCCCTTGCTGAATGCCTCGCTGATACGCGGCTCTGCGCGCGACATGGCTTTGACGACATAGAAGCCGCCGCCGACATAATAAGGGCTTTGTTCGTCGGTCAGCGCGACTCTCTGTTCGGGCGAAAGGCTGTAACGCCCGCTCGCCGCATCATACTCGACATAACCGCTCGCGGCCTGATTAATCAACCACTCGCGCACATAACGCTCGAAAGTATTGGTGTGCGCGGCAAGCTCTGCGGGCGTCGAAGCGCCTGCTTCTGCGAGAGCTTTATAAAGACCAAGTTTCTGACCGATAAAGCCCAGCACGGTGCTTAAAGCCGCGCCGTAGTCGGTAACCACCTGACCTAGAAAAGCGTTCATCTTATCTTCGTCAATCGGTTGCATATCACTTGTAGCGGACATGGGAATTTCCCTCCTATAAGTTTATCCGGAATTCGGAGAACGTTCGGGCGAGGCTGTTTATGGAGCAGTTACAGAGAGGAGCTTTTACACCTCTTCAATCGGCGAGTCAAACCGGGAGCGCAGTCATCCTTTCCCGTCATAAGCGCGATAGCGCGACGACCTCAGCCCGCTGGCGCAAGCTTGGCAAGCAAGGACACCTTAGCTCTCAGCCTCAGCCTTTGCTCATCAGCGGAGCGAGCGGGCTGTCTGGCTTAATCAGCTCCTTGAGAGCCGAGAAAGGCACGATGACATGCTTCGGGCCTTCAGCGTAAGAAGCTACCTGATATGGATCGAAGGTGATGTAGATGCCCTTCTTCGTGACATTCCAGTTCTGATAGTTATCTGCTTCGGCGGCTGCGCCTTTTTCGAGCCAGTCGCTGTCATACTGCTCCTGCCCCGCCTGCTTTTTCAGCTCGTTGATGGCGTAACGCGAGATGGCGTCCAGATATTTTGAGCCGGGCTTGAACAGGTCTGCGAGTTTCAGAGCCTTGCCGTTCTTCAAATCGTAGTTGAAGGCTTGAGCGTAGTTATTCGGATGAGCCGCCCCGGCCTCATAGGTTGAGACATCGAATGCGATGCTTATTAAATCGTTCGTCGCCAGCGTGACATCGTAGCCCATAGCAATGTCGCTGCCCGTCTCCGTATCCGGCGGCATGTCCTCTGCGCTCTGTTCCTGTTCGCCCTGCTTGAAATCGCTGGCCTCTTTGGTCGCCAGATTTTTGACTTCCTGATTAAACTTCTCTGCATTCGGATTGGTCGCGCCCGTTAGCTCCGGGTACGCCACGTCAACCGAATATTTTTTCTTCTTATCTTCCTCTTTGATCTCTTTCGTCACGACGCGCAGGCCGTTGTTAAATTCTATGAACTGTTCGGTCGCATAGAAAACCGGTGGCTCCTCCTTGCTGTTCGGCTTTGACCATGAGCCTTCAAGCTGTGCGCCCGGCAGGTTCGCAGGCTCAGTCCACTTGCCCTTGAACTCCCCTGTCTGCTTGCCGCTGTTATCGAACTCCTGAAGCGTAAAATTCTCGCCCTTGAGCTGACCTTTGAGCGAGATGTCGCTTCCTATCTTTTGGTAAAAATAGGTTCCCGAAAGCTGATTGCCCTCGCGCATGAGCGTCATCTGGATTTTTTTATCGGAGATAGCCCCGCGAAAAATTCTGCCGCCCGCAACCTTCGCTCCGGCCACGCCGCCGGGCTGCGCGCCTCCTTGAAGGTTAGCATTATCGTTTCCGTTATTGCTGACCGACTCGACGCCGGACTGTTTCCTGGTGCAAGCGTGCGAGCTAAGAAATACCAGAGCTATTATCGAGATTAAATAAAGCCGCGCCATCTTCATCCGTGATCTCCCTTAACAAGAAATATTAATCTAAGCAGAACTGACGCTGATTTTATATCAAACGTCACTGGCAAAGGTCGAGAGTTGTCTGCCACTTATGCTAATCTGTCTGCCATGTTCGTTTGTTCGTAGCGATTCGCACGCCCTGTCGTTCTTGCCTTTGCGCCAAAATATTTTTTTTCAACTTCTTTCCTCGAAGTTGAAGCTTGAGCGGCAAAAGATTGTACGGTGCGCCTGCGCTTCGGATTAGCCTAACCCGTCCTTTTATGCCGGAGAACTCGTCAATGAAATTCAATCTTCCCTCTCCCCGACGCGGCTTCCGCCCGTTCGCCTGTTTCGTGCTGGCAATCTCGCTCGCGTGGCTCACGATTCCAGCGCAGGCTCAGACCACTTGGAACTACACGGCTCTGGGCGATTCGCTCTGCTACGGCCTGTGGGCTTTTCCCGGCAATTCGTATGTCTCAAGATACCGTAATTTTGTGCAGACGGATTATAACGTGACGGCGAATCTCAACAATCAGGGCGTCAACGGTTGGACGAGCGCAGACCTGCTCAACGCGCTCCTGACCAATACGAATTTCCGCACGGCGGTGACAAACGCGCGAGTCATCACATGGGACATCGGCGGCAATGACCTGCTCGCTGCGCGCAGCACATACAAGTCGAGCGCGTGTGGCGGCGCAGATAATCAAGACTGCTTGAGAAGCACGCTCGCAACTTTTAAGACGAACTGGACTGCCATCATGCGTGAGATTCTACTGCTCAGAGGCAGCAACGTCGTCATCAGCACGATGGATATGTACAACCCGTACATCGTGACCGACAACGCCTCGAACACATGGCCGAACGACGGCGGCCTTAACGACTATCAGGCGTTCAAACCTTATCTTGACGAGCTGAACAATTACATACACACGACCGCGACCTTGAATAATATTCCGTGCGCGCGTGTGTTCGTGGCTTTCAATGGCGCAAGCGGCGCGGAAGACCCCGTGAGCAAAGGCTATATTTCAGGACTCGACGGTTTGCACCCGAACGACTCGGGGCACAGTATCATCGCGACGCAGTTTCGCACGGCTTCAATCATTCCGCGCACGCGAACTATCGAACCGTTCGACTTTGACGGCGACGGCAAAACAGACCTCTCCGTGTGGCGTCCTTCAAACGGCGCATGGTACATCGTGAGCAGCGCGAACGGCTCCCTCACAGGCCAGCAGTGGGGCGCGGAGAGTCTCGGAGACGTGATTGTTCCCGGCGATTATGATGGCGATGGCAAGACAGACCTCGCTGTCTTTCGCACCTCAAACTCCACCTGGTACATCCTCAACAGCTCAAACGGCTCGGTCAGAATCCAGCAGTGGGGCGCGAGCGGCGACCGCGCTGTGCCCGGCGATTATGACGGCGACGGTCGAACGGACATCGCAGTCTTTCGTCAGGGCAACTGGTATGTCCTGCAAAGCTCTAACAACGCGCTGCGCTCACAGCAGTTTGGCACGAGCGCGGACAAGCCCGTCGCGGGCGATTATGATGGAGACGGCAAGACCGATTTTGCCGTTTATCGCAGCGGCGCGCAGAGCCTCTGGTACATACTCAAAAGCACAAACGGCGCGCTCATCGCGCAGCAGTGGGGCGCGAGCGGCGATCAGGCTGTTGAATCGGATTACGATGGAGACTTCAAAACCGATATCGCCGTCTGGCGCGCGAGTGTGGGCAGTTGGTACGTGCTCAAAAGCTCGAACGGCTCGCTCTTCGCTCAACAATGGGGCAGCCAGAGCTTCGGCGATGTAGCCGCGCCCGCAGACTATGACGGCGACGGCAAAGCCGACATCGCCGTCTGGCGCGCAGCGACGGGCTACTGGTACATCTCAAGAAGCACCGACTCATCGCTCATGCAACAGCAATGGGGAACGAGCGGCGACAAGCCCGCGCCGTCGAGTTATGTAGCGGATTGAAGCGAAGAAAGTTTCCCGAAAAGGCGCAAAGCCGCAAAGGAAAGCGTGCAAGCTCTTCTTTGCGTCTTTGCGGGAAACCGTTTTTCTAAATCAATCTTCGTCTCAGCAAGTCGAGCGCGGCTTGAGATGATCGCCAACGGATCAGGTGGCGGTCGCCGGGCAGCATGAGCTTGCGATGCTCTGTGTGCGCGTCGTCGGCGAGGGCTATGTAAACCAGCCCGACGGGTTTCTCTTCGCTGCCTCCGCCCGGCCCCGCGATGCCCGTGACGGAGACACCGAAATCCGTGTCCGCGCGGCGGCGCACGCCTTCCGCCATAGCCTCCGCCACCTCCGCGCTGACGGCTCCATGCCGCGCGATCAAACCTTCATCAACGCCGAGCGTTCTCACTTTCGCTTCGTTTGAATAAGCGACGACGCCTTCCACAAAATAGACTGACGAACCCGGAATCTCCGTCAGCCGTTGAGCCACGAGGCCGCCCGTGCAGCTCTCCGCGACCGCGAGCGTAAAGCCGTTGACCGCAAGGCGGAGTCCGACAATCTCTTCCATCGTCTCGCCGCGAAAAGCGAAGATAGCATCGCCCAGCCGCTCTTCGATTTGACCCGCCAGCCCGTCAAGCAATAGCTCCGCGTCCTGCTCCGTCTTCGCCTGCGCCGTAAGATGTATCTCGATCTCGCTACGATTAAAGAGAATCGTCGTCTGCGGATTTTTGTACTGCGAATAGACAGGAGCTATCCGCTCGTCAACCGCCGATTCGCCCATCGCCGCGACGCGCAAGACTCTCCGCACGACGCGCACGTCCCCGGCCTTCGCAGTCAATTTAGGCAGCACGAAATTTTCAAACATCGGGCGCATCTCGCGCGGCGGGCCGGGCAGCAGGACGACTTCGCGCCCGTCGTGTTCGAGATACATGCCCGGCGCAGTGCCGTTCGGATTTTCCAAAACTTCTGCGCCCTCTATGACCATCGCCTGCCGCGAATTTATCTCCGGCATCTTGCGCCCCCACTTCAGGAAACGCGCGGAAATCTCTTCCAAAACTTTTTCATTGAGCATCAGCCTGCGCCCCATCGCGCGTGCGGCGACTTTGCGTGTGATGTCATCTTCGGTCGGCCCCAACCCGCCTGTCATAATGACGACGCTCGAACGCTTGATGGAATCCTTGATCGTCTCTTCGAGCCGCGCATCATCATCGCCCACAATCGTCTTGAGCTTGACCTCGATGCCGATGCCGTTCAGTTTTTCAGTCAGCCACAGGCTGTTGGTGTCCGCGCGATCCGGCGTCAAAAGCTCCGAGCCGATAGCGATGATTTCAGCAGATAACATAATTTTAAAGTCCAATTCAAAACCACTCAAGCCTTTGCGCCTTAAGTCTTATCTCTGCGCCTTTGCGAGAACGATCAACGTTTTCACGCAAAGGCGCAAATAAGGAAAAGCTCAAGGCGCAGAGGCTTGAGTGAATCAGCGGTCGAGTTTTGAAACGCTTTCAAGTATTAATTCAGAGCTAAACTAATTTGCAAGCCCGAAAACTTTTACTTCTCTAACCCACATCACAAAAGGTCTGTTGGTCGGCCCCTGTTGTGCGGGCTGAAGTATACGAATCTTTTTTGTCAGGATTGGCGCGAACTCGAAGGCGGCGCGGTCGTGGTCTTCCACAGCTTGCATCGTCGAGACGGTTTGCCACGCGTCGCTCTCATCGAGCGATTGCAGCTCGACGCGGCGCGAAGGTACGAAGCGATTGCGATCAAAGCCCCAGTAAAGATAGACGGCAGAGATGCTCGCAGGCTTCTGAAAATCAAGCTCAATCCAGTGTTCCACAGGCGTCTCGGCAGAAGCCCAGTTGCCCGCGTTGTACTTCATGCGGCTGATGCGACGCACATCAGTCTCGCCGTCCGTCAGCGGCGCGGCGCTGTATCCGTCATAGCTTGAATCCACCTTTACGCCCTCAGGCTTTAGCTCGACTAGAGATGATTGGGGCGCATGCATCAGCGGAGGCGCTTCGATTGTGACGGGCGTTTGATTCATATTCGGGGTAATACTGTTATGCCGCGCGAGATAAATGGTAAGGCCGGTCAGCGCGACGGCGCAGATTCCCACAGCGACTATCCATAGACTGAGCTTTCGCTTTCTCTGCGCCGCGAGGGATTCGACATGAGTCAATTTCGCGGTCGCAGGCGATGTGCCCGTATCTCTTCCACACTGCCTGCAATGCTTATCGCCGTCGCCCATCAACGCACCGCAGTGCGTGCAGGCGGCAGTCTCAAGCGGCTGCGTGATGTAATTTTCGCGCCCGGTGTAGCGCGTCGTTTTGTGTGTGCTCTTGTTGCCCTCGATAATTTTGAGCGCAGAAGCGGTCTTTTCCGGCGACTGTCCGTCCGTCAGGCTCGCGCGGACTTCGCGCACGGCGCGCAGGATATCATCAGCCGAAGCGAATCGCCGCTCAGGCTTTTTCTCAAGAGCGCGCATGATTAGAGCTTCAACCTGCGGCGGCACGGCCCGGTTGATTTCAGACGGAGGGCGCGGCTGTTTCTCTACATGAGCGCGGAGTGTGTCAGTGCGTGAGAGCGGAGCCTCTTCCGTGTCGAAGGGAGGCGAGCCGGTCAGCATCTCGTACAAAATAATTCCGAGCGAATAGATATCCGAACGCTCGTCAACCTGTATCCCTTCAGCCTGTTCGGGCGAGACGTACTGCGGCGAGCCGTAAAACGTCCCGAACGTGTCCGAATTTTCCGAGCCGACGAGCTTAACGATTCCGAAGTCCGTTATCTTCACGCGGTCATCGGGCGTGACTAGAATGTTGCCGGGCTTGAGGTCACGGTGAATCAATCCGCGATGAAGCATTCCGTTCTGATCTCGATAGGTGAAGTCCTGTGCATAAGCAATGGCTTCGAGCATCTGCTCGAACAGATGAAGGGCGCGCTGTACAGAGAGCGGTCGCTCTTCATGCGCCAGAAGCTGTGCCAGCGAACGGCCTTCGACCAGCTCCATGATGATGTAATACGTCTGCTCTGAAACTATGTAATCGTAGATTTTGACGATGCCGGGATGATCTAGCTGAGACTGTACGTAAGCCTCCTTCTCGAACCGCGCACGCAGCTTGCGCAGGTCACTGCTCGCGCGCGCATTGATGGATTTGATGGCGACATCACGCGGCAGTTGCAGGTGCTCGCCGCGATACACGACGCCCATCCCGCCGCGACCGATGCATTCACCGATTCTATAATTCCCGATGATGTTATCCGAAGACATGGAGAGACAATTCCGAGAAAGCAAAAAGGGAAAGGTCGCATAGCTTTGCTCCCTTTCCCCTGCAAACTTTTAGCTGTTCATCTTAAGCGGTCTTCTTTTCTTCTTCGTACACGTCGCGCAGCACATCCGCGATGGGCGGAGGCTGAGCCAGCGCGCCCTGATGCTTGGCGACCAGAGGCTTGGCTTCATGCCGTGCGTTCTGCGAGGAACCGTCAGTTTGAATATTCTTTGAAGCCAGAGACGGAATCAGATTCAGACGCTCGCGGCTTTCATTGAGCAGCGCGGCTCCGAAGTTGCGGCGCGTGCGCTCAAGGCTGCGTATCGCAGCCATCGTCTGCGGAGCCTCGGCTGGCTCGCGCTCAAGCTTGCGCAGGATATGCACGTAGCGGCGCAGCTCAGGCGAAGGAGCGTTACGATGCCTCTCATCCGACAAATCATTTTCGATGACGTAAGAGAGATGTTCGACCGCCGCTTCATGATCGCCCGCATGATGATAGAGCGCGCCGAGCGCAAAGTAGACGAGCGGCGGCGGATCGGTCATGGCGTGCAGGACACGCTCGCCGTGTTCTATGACTTCGGCTATCTCGAACCCGAACCAACGCCGCTCTTCATCGCGCAGGATGTCGTTGGCGGCGATAAAGAATTCAAAGACACGTCCGGTCTCCTGATGCTCCGTGCGTTGCACTGCGCGCCAGATAAAATATGTGACGATGGCGAAAAAGACTATCACCGAAACGGGAATCCCCATCACCGCCAGCATTGCGATAATCACAATGATGGCGAGCAACCTTTGCGCCGAATCTCTTCCCTTGTTGCTCATAAATAATTTTAGATTTGCGCTTTGCGATTGAAAAAATTTCCTGAATCTCAGATTTCAAATCTCAGATTTCAAATCTCAAATCTGAAAATATCTAAACTTCCTTGATTCTCTGACGAATAACTTCTCCTGCTTCCGATGTCGAGAGCGTGCCGCCGAGATCGCGCGTCGTCTCTCCGGCTTCAATGCTTGAGCGAACCGCTTCCTCGACCGCCCCCCCCGCCGCATCGTAGCCCAGATATTCTAGCATCATCGCCGCAGTCAGAATAGAGCCAACCGGATTGGCAACGCCTTTTCCTGCGAGCGGCGGCGCGCTGCCATGCACAGGCTCAAACAGTGAGACGCGTCCCGGATGAATATTGCCGGAGGCTGCGAGTCCCAGACCGCCTTGAAGCGCCGCGCCCAAATCCGTCAAGATGTCTCCGAACAGATTGTTCGTCACGATGACATCATACTGCGAAGGGTTGAGCACCATGAACATCGCCATCGCGTCAACATACTGGTGATTCGATTCAATCCCGGAGTAACGCGCGGCCACCTCTTTGAAAACTCTCTGCCAGAGATCGCCGCCGAAACGCTGCACATTCGACTTGTCAGCCATCGTCACGCGCTTGCGGCCATGCTTGCTTGCGAACTCAAAAGCAGCGACGATGATTCTCTCGACTCCGCGCCGCGTATTTAGTTCTTCCTGCGTGGCGATTTCATCCGGCGTTCCCTTCTTGAGAATGCCGCCCGCGCCGCAATACGCGCCCTCTGTGTTTTCACGAAAGACGACGAAATCAATCTCTTCAACTTTACGGTCGCGTAGCGGCGTTAGATGCTCTGCGAGAAGTCTGACCGGACGCTGATTGATGTAAAGATCAAGGCCGCGCCGCATGCCGAGCAGAATGTCTTCGGCGTGTTGATTAGTCTTGACGCGCGGGTCGCCAAACGCTCCCGCCAAAATCGCGTCGAAATCCCGCGCCAGCATTTCGAGCGCGCCGTCTGGGAGACTAATGCCCTCGCTCAAATATTTATCCGCGCCCCAATCGAAATGCGTCAGAGCAAACTCGACACCATGCGTCTCTCGAACTCTCTCAAGCACGGCGACGGCCTCTGTGATGACCTCCGGCCCGATTCCGTCGCCGGGGATTACTGCAACTCTCTTTTTCCCATCACTCATAATTTATCGAAGCAACATTTACCGCAAGGGCGCAAAGACGCATGGACGCCAAGAAGATATAAAGGATAAGAGTCAGGCTCTTAACTGCCCACTGCCAACTAGCTTTCAAAATGGAATGCACAGCACCGGCACGCGCGTGCCGCGCAGGACTTTTTCCGCCGTCGAGCCGAACAGCAGTTCTTCCGGCGGAGTCGAGCGTCCGCGCACGCCCATCACAATCATAGGCAGATCAAGGTCACGGGCTATTTTCAAAATCTCCACAAAAGGCGCGCCGATGACAATCATCCGCTCAATATTCACTTCGCCCGTTTCGACTCCTTCGAGCATCACTTGAAAATCCATTTCGGCGCGCTCGCGCAGTCTCTGCGTTATCTCTTCGCTCGTGCCGAGCGATGCCGCCACAGCATCGTCAACAAAATCCTGATCGATCACGTGAAGCAGCGTCAGGTCGCCGTCAGGCTCTACAATGCCGACCGCAGCCCGCACTGCATTAAGTGAGGTCGGAGAAAAATCCACCGGAACAAGTATATCTGTAGCCTTAAGCACGACACCTCCTTTCCTGAAAAGCAATTAACAGGGATGGACAGGATAGACAGGGTAAGAATTTCAGATGAGCAAATTTGAGATTTATTCTTTGTAATCCAAAATCCAAAATCGATTTTATCCTGTCCATCCTGTCTATCCTTGTTTGAGTCCGGGATATGGTTCTCACTTCTGCAAATGCTGTTCGATGCGAGGCAAGCTGGCGAGGACTACGTCGCCGACGATCTTCAAGCTCTGCGGGGAGATTTTATCGAGCGTGTCGTCCACCTTGTGCCAGTACGGATAGCTGGCAAGCTGTATGATGTCCACCGAATCAATGCCTGCTTTTCTGAACGGCTCGTGATCGTCGCCCCCGACGCCTTCATTCATATTGACAAACTGACGACCATAGCCATGCTCCTTCGCAGCGTCCCAGATGGCATCAACCAGCCACCGCGTGCTCATGTCATCATCACGCCCGAACTCCAAATCTTTAAAGCCGATCATGTCAAGCAGGATCATCGCGCGCACACGCTTGACTTCGTTTTTGGTTTTCAACTGCGCGACAAAATGGCGGCTGCCGTATGTGTTATCAGGCTCGCCGTTGTTCTTGCACTCGTCCCAGTCGAAACAGAAAGCCTCTTCGCCATCGAAGAAGACGAACCAGTAAGTGAAGCGCGGCTTCTGTCCCGAGGCTGCGAGCACGCGCGCCAATTCCATCAGCGCGCCAGTCGAAGAGCCTCCGTCGTTTGCTCCGACAAACGGAAATTCCTTGATCAGTTTCGTATCGTAATGGCTTGAGATGATAATCACGTCGCTTGATTCGCCGGGCAATTCCGCTGTGACGTTAATCATCTTTCGCGGGCCGACAGGCGTCTGCGGCTTCCATTCATCCGTCGTCACATTCAGGTTGTAGGATTTCAGCTCGCCGATAATGTAATCGCGCGTCTTCGCCAGCTCTACAGAACCGGGCGGACGCGGCCCAAACTCGACCTGCTTACGCACGTGCTCAAACGCCCGCCCGCCGTCATAGGCAGTCGTCGCAGGCGTCGGCGACGCGGAGGGCAACGGAGACGGAGCCGCGTTCTGCGTCGGCGCGGGAGGGTTCTGGCAGCCGTTAAGGAAAGACGGCAGAGCGAGCAGGAGCAATAGCAGAAGCAGTTTGCACGCTCCCGTGTTTCGGAGCGCATTCAGGATTTTTTTTGATGAATGGGTTTTCATCGGCGTATCATTCGAAAATGTTTCTGAGCCGGCGGACGATTTTTTTTGAGCCGTATGTCTTTCAAATAAAACCGATGCGCGAAAGTCTCTGAGGAGAAATAGTATTGCTGCGAAGCTCCGTTTCGCGCCGCGTAGAAGTCTCTCGCGTCAACTCTTCTTCGGTCACGTGCTCTGTCTTGATGTACGAGATGTCGTTGAGATTAAGCAGAATTATCTCCGAACACTTTTCGGGCGGCTCGCATTCAAAAGAGCTGATGACGACAAAGCGCACGTTCGCCGGAATGTCTTCGGCATGCAGCGGATCACGAACTGTGTAAAGCAGCGTCTCGCCGTTGGTGAAGCGAATCGTCAGACGGTGACGATAGAATCCGCCGCCCGGCGCGGCCTCGCTTCCGCTGTGCATCGAGCTGTCGCCGATGAGCGAAGCGTCCTCGCTCATCCCTACGATTCCTCCACAGGCTTCTCTTCCGCCGCAGGCTCGGCACGATGCTCCGCTGGCTTGCGTGCCTCGCGCTCCTTCTTACTCATCGAACGCCCGAAGCCCGCCATCACATCCATCACTTTCTCGCCGAGCGTGAAAGGCAAGCCCGCAATCGAACTCAGAGTTTCAAACGCTGTGACGGCCTCGAATTCCATGAGCGTCGCCAGCTTGCGATTGAGCGGCATCTCTTTAAACTCTTTGCGAAAATCCTTGACGGCCTCTTCGGTCGTCTCCGCGCGCTCGGTCGAGGGCACGGGCGTCAAGACGAGTTCGCCGCCGCGCTCGACCTTCGCCTGACAGGCCAGCCGCTCGCCCGCCGCGAGTCGTTCGGGACTCAGATGCACGCGCTCTGCCTCCGTCAGAGACGAGAGCAGGGTCGCGCCCTGTTTGACGATGACGGCGCAGGTGTCGCACTCGCCGCGTCCTTCGCACTCGGCGGGCAGGCGCATGCCCAGACGCTTGGCTGCGTCCCACAAATAAGTTCCTTCGGCAATGACGCCGCTCCGCCCATCAGGCTCGAATTTGATGTCCACGCTCATCTGTTATTCACCAGCCGCCCGCACGAAACTTGCGCGAGCTAGACAGAACAAAATTTTACCGGGGATGACTGACTGAAAATTACACCTAAATATAAAAAAGGGCAAAAGGCAAAAAGTGAAGAGGTTATTTCTTCTTAAACTTTTACCTTTTACCTTTTTACTTATCAAGCGCAGTCGCCAGCCGCACGCGTGGTTGTCCGGCTCCTTCGGCTTTCTTGTGCTCGCGCGCTTTGCGCCGACACTCCACGCACAGGCCGAAGATGCGCAGTGAGTGTTGCGTCGGCTCAAACTTGAACTTGGCAGCCATCTGATCCTGTATGGCTTCCAGCTCGGCTGAGAAAAATTCGATGATTTTGCCGCACTCGGTGCAGATCATATGGTCGTGATGTTGATGCTTGTAATTATGCTCGTAATGCGTGCGCCCGTCGCCGAAACGAACCTCACGCGCGAGTCCGGCCTCTGTGAGAAGCTTGAGCGTGCGGTAAACTGTGGTCTGACCGATGTTCGGGTCTTCCTTCTGCACCAGCCTGTAAAGGTCTTCGCTCGAAAGATGCTCTTCGGTGCGCAGAAAAACTTCCAGAATGAGATCGCGCTGAGCCGTGCGCTTGAGTCCGGCTTTCTGTATGTGCTTGAGAAAAACTTCCTGCTCTTCAGTCATAATCCTCACTGCCCTGTGACAAAACTTTTTCGATGCGCTGATTGTAGCAGGCTCATATTATCATTGCATCCGCAGCCGTGTGAAGATTTGTTGCGAGCGCACACACCATGCTATCTTTTGCCCAGTGCCGGGGTGGCGAAATGGTATACGCGACGGACTTAAAATCCGTTGGCCGCAAGGCCGTGCCGGTTCGAGTCCGGCCCTCGGTACCAGTTAAATTTATAAAGAGCGAGAGGCATGATGTCTCTCGCTCTTTTCTTTTATCCCATATCGTGCGGGATATATTCGCACTCGCGCACATAGTCTACTCTTCAAGGCAGAGATTCGCGCAGGGACTTCCCTTTATCATTTCTAAACCGACAAATAGTTAAGCTTATAGAGATAGGTTTGAGCGATGGGGCAAGTGGCACACTCATTGCTCAAGCATATGCGGGTCGTTAAAGAGCACGGGTTTTGTTGTTAGCTCGCTCGATTCAAAATCTGAAAGGTTTAGTTATCATGAAAAGAAATAGCAAGTTAGCACAAAGCATTTTTAGCATCCTGGCATTAATCACTCTGATCGCAGGAACTATTATTCCGGCGGCGGCGCAGACGCGGCGTCCGCGGCTTCGTCGTTCGACGCGGGTGACGCGTCCGAAGACAAATTCGCCCGCTTACTACACAGTTAATGCGAACCAGACGATTCGCGTTCGCATGAATGAAAGAATCAGTTCCGAGAACGCGCGCGTCGGCGATACGTTTACGACGACGACGGTTGATCCTGTATATGCTTCGGGCGTCGAAGTGATTCCGGCTGGCAGCATCATCGTCGGTCGTGTGACTGAAGTGAAGCGCGCCGCGCGCAAGAGCAAAGCCGGAATGCTGGGCGTGGAGTTTATCTCGCTCAAGCTCCCGAACGGTTATTCGCGCGCTCTTAACGGTTCGCTGACCAGTCTTTCGGACGAGACCGTGACTTACGACAACGAGGGAGGGGTCACAGGCCGCTCGTCCAAGAAACGCAACATAGTCTTTATCGGCGGCGGCGCAGCGGCGGGCGCATTGATCGGCGCGATTGCGGGCGGCGGCAAAGGAGCAGGTATCGGCGCGGGCGTCGGAGCGGGCATCGGCGTGGCGGGCGCGCTGTTCTCCAAAGGCAAGGAAGCCGAAGTCAAGCCGGGCACGGAGTTCGGCGTGATTCTTAACCAGAGCCTCTCATTACCTGCTGCCAATGTGCGCTAGGCTCTAACCAGATCGGCAACCTCGCGGCTGCCGATGGGAGGAAGCACGCAAGCGAAGGGGAGAGCGATTGCGTGCTTCCTACATGAAATCTAACGAGACCGGTCGCCCCTGTCACTACGTAAGTGAGCGACCGTTTAGAAAGGCCCGTTGCGAAGGGGAGAGCGCAACGGGCTTTTCTTATTTTTAAATCAATTTTATTAGCTTTGCTTTCACGATTCCACCGACGCTTCCCTCTCGCCCTGAGCTTTGAGTTGATCGAATTGTGGATGCTTGTAAACAACACGTCCCGCGATGATGGTGGCAACCGCCGCGCCACACATGGTCAGGCCGTCAAAAGGCGTATTGCGGCTCTT
This sequence comes from uncultured Pyrinomonadaceae bacterium, assembly GCA_964246305.1. GTDB lineage: Bacteria > Acidobacteriota > Blastocatellia > Pyrinomonadales > Pyrinomonadaceae > JACMLC01. The sequence goes on along the minus strand of CAXTPS010000005.1, from coordinate 116,808 downwards.
TGATTTCGAGCGTGCGACATCAAAAGTCCAGTTCAGCTCAGGGTCTAGAATAGTCACGTCGCCCCACGCGCCTTTGCGCAGCGTGCCGCGCTCTTCGAGATTAAAAATCCGCGCGGGATTGACCGAGCAAAGTTCTACGAGCCGATCAAGCGCGATGACGCCTTGATGCACGAGACGGTCGAGCGCGAGGCCGACTCCGGTTTCCAATCCGGTGATGCCGAACGGAGCGCGGTCGTACTCTAAAGCTTTTTCGTCTGCATGATGCGGCGCGTGGTCGGTGGCGATAGCGTCAATTGTTCCGTCCTTCAAAGCTTCCATAATCGCTTCGACATGCACGTGACTGCGCAGCGGCGGACTCATCTTTGTGTTCGTGTCGTAATCCTCGACGGCTTCATCCGTCAACGCCCAGTGATGCGGCGCGACTTCGCAGGTGACGTTGAGGCCGCGCTCTTTCGCACGCCGCACGGCCTCAACCGCTCCGCGTGTGGAAACGTGCGCGAGATGAACGCGCGCGCCCGTCAACTCCGCGAGCGCGCAATCACGCACAGCATCCATCTCTTCAGCCGCAGCAGGCATTCCATTGAGTCCCAGAATCAAAGACCAGCGGCCTTCGTGCATAGAGCCTCCGGCAGCCAGCGTCCTATCTTCGCAATGATCCACGACCGTTAAGCCAAAGCCGCGCGCGTACTCCATCGCGCGCCGCATCATGCCCGCAGACGGAACCGGACGGCCATCATCCGAGACGGCGACGATGCCAGCCTGTTTCATCTCGCCCATCTCCGCCAGCTCAGAACCCGCAGAGCCTTTAGTGACCGCGCCGATGGGAAAAACATTCGCGAGCCGTGCGCGCTCTGACTGCTCTATGATAAAACGCGTGACTGCCGGACTGTCGTTTATAGGGTCTGTATTCGGCATCGCGCAGACGCTCGTAAAGCCGCCCGCGACCGCCGCCGCCGCGCCCGACGCAATCGTCTCTTTGTATTCCTGCCCAGGCTCGCGCAGGTGTACGTGCATGTCTATGAAGCCGGGCGCGACGACGAGGCCGGTCGCGTCTAAAACTTCCGCGCCTTCGGGCACTCCCTCACTGCGCGCGGGAAAACCGGCGACGCGGCCATCTTCGACCAACAAATTCTTGCCGCTATTTTGCCCCTGCGAAGGGTCCATCAGATGTCCGTTGGCTATCAACAATCTCATAGACAAGTTTTATGCTCTCGCGCCCTTTCGATTTACTCTTTGATGAAAGACAAGCTTTCAAACCTCACGCGGATGAATCATTCAACTCTTTGCGCCTTAAGTCTTAACTTTGCGCCTTTGCGTGAAACTGCATTTCTCGCAAAGACGCAAAGAAAGACCAAAGCTCGCAAAGAACAGTTAACAGCTTTTACGATGTCTCGCCGCCAGCGTGCGCGCCGCCCGCGAGCAAATATAGAAGCGCCATTCGCACCGCCAGCCCGTTCGACACTTGATCTAGAATTAAAGAGCGCACTCCGTCAGCTACATCCGAAGCGATCTCGATGCCTCGATTCATCGGCCCCGGATGCATCACGATAGCATCACTCGCAGCCTTCTCAAGTCGTTCGAGATTGAGTCCGTAATGCACTGCGTACTCGCGCATCGAAGGAAAGAAGGCCGAGTCCTGCCGCTCTCGCTGAATGCGTAGAATCATCACCACGTCCGCGCCTTCAAGTGCCTGCTCAACACGACTCTCGACAATCAAGCCCTCTTCGACCAGCTCACCGAATTCTGTTGGAACAAGCGTGCCCGGCCCGGCCACGCTCACCGTCGCGCCGAGCTTTGTCAGCAGATGTATGTTCGAGCGAGCCACGCGCGAATGAAGTATGTCGCCGATGATGGCGACCTTTAAGCCTGAGATGCTTCCCTTTCGTTCGCGTATCGTGAGCGCATCAAGTAGAGCCTGCGTCGGATGCTCATGCGCTCCGTCGCCTGCATTGATGATAGCCGCGCGGCAGACGCGCGCGAGTTGATGCGGCGCGCCCGCGGACGAGTGGCGCACGACGATGCAGTCGGGCGACATCGCTTCGAGATTGCGCGCCGTGTCGAGCAGCGTCTCGCCTTTGGTCACGCTCGAAGTCGAAGCGCTGATGTTGATGGCATCCGCCGAGAGACGCTTGGCGGCAATCTCGAAAGATGTGCGCGTGCGCGTCGAAGGCTCAAAGAAAAGATTGATGACAGTGCGCCCGCGAAGCGCCGGGACTTTCTTTATCTCACGCCGCGAGATGTCGCGGAATCCTTCCGCCGTATCGAGTATGTGCGTAATCTCCGCCGCAGAAAGTTCGCGTATGCCGAGCAGGTCTTTGTGTTTGAAAGCGCTCATCGTTCTTTGTACTTTGTTCTTTGTACTTTGTTCTTTGATTGTCTAATCTATCTTGAGCCTCAGTGTTCAAGGCTGAGTCACGTGCAAAGAACAAAGCACAAAAAACAAAGCACCAATCATAAAAAAAGCGGCCAATGCAGGCCGCCTTCAAGTAGCTTCTGTTGTCGGTCGTTCAAAGATTGCGACGCCCTCTTCTTCATCGAAATCCGCGAGCATCACTTTGATGATCTCGCTCTTTTTCGTCGGCACGACCTTGCCTATGTAGTCCGCCTGAATCGGCAACTCTCGATGCTCTTTGCCGCGATCAATCAGGACGGCAAGCTGCACGCGGCGAGGTCGCCCGAAGTCTATCAACTGGTCGAGCGCGGCGCGAATCGTGCGGCCTGTGTAAAGCACGTCATCAATCAGCACGATGTTTCGATTCTCTATGTCGCCGGGCAATTCCGTGGGATTGACGACCGGGTTTGCGCCGACGGTCGAGAGGTCATCGCGGTAGAGCGTGATGTCCAGAGTCCCAACAGGCGGACGCTCTCCCTCAAGGTCTGCGATCTTATCCGCCATACGCTCCGCGAGCGGCACGCCGCGCCGTCGTATGCCTACCAGATACAAGTCGCCTGCGCCATGATTCTCTTCCACAATCTCCGAAGCGAGCCGCGACAGAGCGCGATTGATCCGCGCCCCATCCATAATCCGTGATTTCTCCGTCAGATTCATTGGCGCGGATACTAGCAAGAACAGTGACCCGTGACAAGTGCGTTGTGACAAGCAAGCAAAAAAGACGACAAGTGACAAGCGGCGAATGACAAGATACAATCAGATTCCGGCTCGTCACTTGTCACCTGTCACTTGTCACTGCTTGCTGATGCTGTATCGCTCAATCCTGCGCCCGATGTTGTTCCGTCTGCCGCCTGAGACGGCGCATGAGCTGGCATTGACGACGCTCTCCAAGACGCTCAAGCCTCGCTCGATTCGCAAACTGATTGAGCGACGATACGCGCGACAAAGCTTTTCACAGTTGGAGAGGTTCGGACTCAAATTCTCTAATCCTGTCGGACTCGCCGCCGGTTTCGATAAGAATGGAATCGCGGTCGAAGAACTCGCCGCGCTCGGTTTCGGATTCATAGAGGTCGGCACGGTGACGCATCTGCCTCAGCCCGGCAACCCGCAGCCGCGCCTGTTTCGCCTGCCTCTGGATGGGGCGTTGATCAATCGTCAGGGATTTAACAATCACGGAGCCGCAGCTTTAGCGGAACGGCTTTCAAAACATCCCGCGGACTGCGTGCTGGGCATCAACATCGGCAAGAGTCGCGCGATTGAGCTTGAAGAGGCGACGGAAGATTATCTGGCGAGCTTTGAGCTGGTCTATCCGCACGCAGATTACATAGCCGTCAATGTCAGCTCGCCCAACACGCCGAATCTGCGCGAGCTTCAGCGCGCCGATGCTCTGGAAGCTTTGGTGAAAGCTTTGCAACAACGTAATCAGGAATTAACGAAAAAAGATATTAAGCGACAACAGCCCGTGCCGCTGCTGGTCAAAATCGCTCCCGATCTGAGTACACATGAGCTGGAAGCGATTGTGGACGTGACTTTGCGCGCGAATCTTTCGGGCATCATTGCGACCAATACGACTACGAGCCGCGAGGATTTACGCACGCCGGAATCCGTGGTGAAGGCTTGCGGCGTTGGCGGATTGAGCGGCACGCCGCTCGGTCGTCGCTCGAACGAAGTTATCAGGACGCTCTATCGCTTGACGAAGGGACGCATGACGATCATCGGCGTCGGCGGAGTTTTCACAGCCGCAGATGCATGGGAAAAAATCTGCGCGGGCGCGAGTCTGGTGCAACTCTACACGGGTTTCATATATCAGGGCTGGGGCGTGGTCAGAGATATAAATGAAGGGTTAGCTGAGATTTTGAGCAGAGAGAAAATCGGCTCGCTTGATGAAGCGGTCGGCTGTCAAGCGAGATAAACGAGGATGGGCAGGATCAGCAGATTTGAAATAGCAGATTTGAAATCTCAAATGAGCTTTAAAGATTTGGAACCTCAGAATTAATCAAATTTTTGAAATCTCAGATTTGCTTTTCTCAAATTCTTACCCTGTCTATCCTGTCCGTCCCTGTTAAATTTTCTGTAGAGAGGGAAATAATTGATGGAGCATGAAGCGAATAATAAATTGATTGTGGCTCTCGATGTGGAAACGGAGGGCAGGGCGCGCGAGCTTTTCTCTGCTTTGCGTGAAGTCGCGGGCACATTCAAAATCGGCTCGCAGCTTTTCACAGCCGCAGGGCCGAAGCTTGTGCGCTGGATGACGGAAGGCGGCGCGCGTATCTTTCTCGATCTCAAATTCCATGACATTCCGAACACGGTCGCTTCGGCAGGGGTCGAGGCTGCGAGACTCGGCGTTTTTATGTTCAACGTACACGCATCGGGCGGGGGCGAGATGATGCGGCGCACTGCGGATGCGGTCAAAGAGGCGGCGGAGCGCGAGGGACTGGCGAAACCCAAAGTTTTAGGCGTCACAGTGCTGACCAGTTCGGATGCCGGGACGCTGGCGGAAGCAGGAATCGATGCCGAACCGGAAGCGCAGGTCACAAGGCTCGCACGCTTAACCGAAAACTCTGGACTCGACGGCGTGGTCGCGTCCCCGCTCGAAATCGGCGCGGTGCGAGCGGCGGTCAAGCGTAAAGATTTTCTGATAGTCACGCCCGGCGTTCGACCGGGCGGTTCTGCGCATGACGACCAACGCCGCGTGCTAACCCCAGCCGAAGCCGTGCGCGCGGGCGCGGATTATCTGGTCGTCGGGCGCGCAATCCTGAACGCAACCGACCCGGTGCAAGCCGCGGTGTCTATCTGTGAAGAAATGAAGAAGAGTGGATAGTAGTCAGTGGTCAGTGAAAGCAAAAGAGCGCGCTCAACTATAAAGCCTTTACCTAATATGCGACTCTTTTTGCTCCGTAGGAGCATTTGACAATAGCCCGGCGATTCATCGCTGGGGACAAGCGGCGCGTGCGGCCTGAGTCCCGTCGGGACGGCTGAAGCCCCACTAGCCAGATTAAAGTTCAGGCGTCCCGATGGGACTCACTCGCTTTTTTATCACTACCCCAGCGATGAATCGCCGGGCTATTGCTGCCAAGTCCCTATGGGACAGAAATTCAATAGTCGAAAAAGAGTCACACATTAGGTTAAGTGTAATATTTCATAGTGCCTCAGAGTCTCCAACATTAAGATAATTGTGGAAAAAATCATTTACTCGGTAAAGAAAGCAAGCTAACGCTCGAATTAACCGGGCGCGGCAATAAGCATTCAACTTCGGAGGATAGAGCAATCATGACAAGCATTCAATCCGCGCTCCGGTTGAATGAGTGGTTCGGCTTGGCATTGAATTAATTATCCAATGTTCCCTCTGACAATTGCGACGATACCAACAACTGCCAAAGCCAATATAGCAATCGCTACAATCAAGCCAAACAAAACTGCGAATCTCTTCAGCCTATTTGGAGGAATGTGATAAGAATCCAAATCTTTAGCAAGAGCGAAAGATAAATAAACGCGCGCTGTCCGGCCACGAGCGATAGTAGCATAATCACTCCAAAGAAATATTGGTGAATCTTCAGATTGCCGCTCACGCCGGAGATTCTGTTGAGGCTGTTCTAATTTCTCTAGCAGGGTGCGAGCCATCGCCGTAAGCCCCTCACGCGTACTAATAACTTTGTAATTGGTATTAGCATGACTAGAATTCACTTCGATGATATATTTGTTGATGTATGACTCAGACATTTAGTTTTACCTTTCGTCACACGAAAAAGCCGAACGCATAGTAGACGTACTAATGGCCGCCCGTAAAGATTCACATTCCATCGCCGACATTATCATTTCAATCTTACAATCCGCGCGGTTTCTGAGCATAGCGTCACCCGTCTGGCTGCTTTCCATTATCCTGCTCAAGACAAGCAGGGTTTATCTATTCCACAGGTCGCATAATAAGGAGTTTCCACATGACACGTCTCGCCCTCGCTCTTGTTTTTCTATTAGTCTGTTTTACCGTCGTGTTCGCCTTGCCGCAGAAAGCGGTGCTGGATTTCGATGGTGATAACCATACCGATTATGCCGTTGTGCGTAATGCTGGCCCATTGAACTGGTATCTGCAACGCAGCACGGCAGGCTTTCTGGGGCAGGCTTGGGGAACAGGCGGCGACCAACTCGTGCCGGGAGATTACGATGGCGATGGCAAGTGGGACATCGCTGTCTGGCGTTCCGAGACGCCCGCCAATTTCTACATCTTCCAAAGTCAGACCGGCACGCTGAGGGTTGTCCAATTCGGTCAGCCAAATGATGATCCGAAGATCACGCAGGACTTCGACGGTGACGGCAAAGCTGATCCGGCTGTCGTGCGCAGCGTCGGCAACAACAAGGTCTGGTACATCCAGCGCAGTCTGCTCGGCTTTACCGCTGTGACCTTTGGCAATGCCTCGACTGACGTTCCGATTCGTGGCGATTACGACGGCGACGGTAAAGCTGATGTGGCTATCTATCGCATTAGTCCGGGTACGCCAGCCAATACCTTTTATGTACTGCGAAGCTCGGACGGCGGCATACAAGGGCAACAGTTCGGGTTCTTCGGTACCGATAATATTTTGCCGGGTGACTTCGACGGTGACGGCAAGACAGATTACGCCGTCTGGCGTGCCCCTACCGGCGTCTGGTACTGGCTCAATAGCTCTGACGGCAGCCTTCACGGTTTAACCTTCGGCTCCTCCGGCGATAGGTCAGTGCCCGGAGATTACGACGGTGATGGCAAGACCGATCAGGCCGTGTGGCGCATGGGCGCGCAGGCCACCTTCTACGTTAATCGAAGCACACAGGGCTTTGTGGCTTTCCCCTTTGGCACGTCGGGTGATAACCTTCCGGCGTACACCTTACAAGTACACTAGCATTTTGAGAGCGATACACTAACAAGGCAGAGGCTTGCTGTCTCTGCCTTGTTGCTTCCCTGCTCTTTCACCTCACGCCGCAAACTTCATCTCCGGCCTCGCGCGCATCTTTAACAAAAGTTACAGCTCAAGCCCTCGTTTCGCGTGGGTGCTCATTCGCATGAATCGCTCGCGGTCGGTGCGCTCAATCATGTGCAGGGCTTCGTAGTGAGCAGAGCGGACGAAGCCTTGCGGGGGCGGCTCCGGCTTAATGCCGGAAATCCGGCATTTGTCTTTTCTCTTCATAGCGTCATCTCCTGAAGTGTGAAGAGGCGAGCGCAAGCATGGAGACTCACGCTCCTGACTACTGCCCACTGATTACTGATTACTGCCCACTCTTCCGCATTCCCTTTTCTCTCTGGCTTCGATAAAATCTTATGCGTCCCCGAAACTCCCCCTCAAGAATGCTCTGCAGGCTGGGATTATCCACGCGCACGTGAGATTATCTAGGGCGCGAATGTGGAACAATCCGACGTATCATGCGTGTAGAAGCATGCGCCCCGCGCGCGGCCTGTTGTTTTGCTCACTCAAGTAGACAAAGAGGACTCGACGTTTGAAACATTTGTTGACGATCATCACGACTATTTTACTGACGCTCGCAAGCTTCGCGCCGGTCAGAGCGCAGAAGGATGTGGCGGCAGTTCCATTCTCCAAAGCTCCGTACAGGGTCGGCGAACGCCTGACTTATAACGTTTCGTTCGCCAACTTTTTCACAGCCGCGCATGTAGAGCTTTGGATCGCGGGTCATAACACATACTTCAATCGTGACGGGATACAACTCCGCGCTCATGTCGAGACGACAGGCGTCGTCAACGCCGCGCTCTATGCCATCAATAACGATTACATCGCATACGTCGCGCCGGAAACGGGACAGCCTTTTCGCACTCAACTGTTCAGGCGAGAAGCCGGAAACACTCAGGACATTTCTCGTGAATATAATGCGCCGGCAGGCGTTGACGCGATTTCGTCAAAGGCTCGGACGGGACAATTTCCCGGCACATACGATTTCCTCTCCGCGCTCTATCGCCTGCGCGCACTTCCGCTCACGGCAGACTCTCGCTACAGCTTTTCCATGCGAGACAACGACGTGCTCTACGAGGCCGAGCTGAGGGTCACTGGCCGACAGCTAATCAAAACCAACGTCGGCTCTTTCAACACAGTCGTCACGCTGTTGCGTTTTCCGCGCAACTCTTCCCTCAACGACTACAAGATACAAATTTATTTCAGCGACGATGAGCGGCATGTCCCTGTGCTCTTCACGGCGCATCATCCTTCAGGCGACATACGCGCAGAGCTTGCAGGCTCTGAGCTTCCCGGCGCGAATCCGACAGCGGCTGAGCCACCACCGGCGGATGTTGCTGCGACATCAACCCAGGTTCAGCCAGCCCCTAACCTGAGCATGGCTCCGAACACGACCCCGAATCTTTCTCCTAAGACGACTCCGAACATGACTCCGGCGAATCCGAACTCGAATAATCCGGGCACGAGCACGAACACGATCCCGCCGGGCGGGATTCCCGGTATACCCGGCATTCCTGTCAATCCGAATATCGCAAATCCCACCTCGCCGAACACGCCGCCGCAAGGGATTCCGGCTAATCCTAATGCGACCGTGCCGCTTAGCACAAGACCGAACGCGTCTCCGAACAAAACGAACGCAACTCCGGGCACGACGCCGAACAGATCGCTGATCGGAACGCCGCCGAACGCTGCCGCGAACGGCACGCCGACCGCGCTGCCTGCCGGTCTTCCCTTTAACGCCGGCGAGCAGCTCAACTTTAATATCTATCTTGAGAACGTGCAGCAGCCTGTCGGCTCAGCCTCTTTTCAAGTTCGCGCACGCACCAAATATTTCGAGCGTGATGGACTGCTCCTGACAGGCAAGGCGCAGACAGTCGGCACGGCGCAAACCATCTTTTCCGCCAACGATGAGATAAATACTTACGTTGACCCGACGACGCTGCTGCCGTTTCGTTTTGAGATGAGATTGCAGGAGTCCAAGCGTCGCACGAATCAGACCGTAACCATAGATCAGGATCGCGGCAACGCCACGACGGAGACCGGAGCGCGCATGGAAGTTCCCGTCGGCACTTACGACCTGCTCTCGGCCTTTTATGCTCTGCGCTCTTTCAATCTTAAGTCGCCGAAGCCCAACGCGGTATCCCTGCTCGTCAACAATCGCCCGCGCACACTCTTTATCACTTTCTTGAAGCGCGAGACGATAGAGCTTGGCGGGCAGCAACTTCCCGCGCTCCAACTCTCGCTGACGACCGATGACGCACAGGGCGACCGCAACGCCTTGCGGCTCTGGGTCAGCGACGACCAACGCCGCCTGCCCTTACGCATAACTGCCACGACTTCTTCCGGACGCGTGCGCGCAGACCTCGCCATCCTTCCCATCGTCAAGCAGTAAAAATGGCAGGCAGGCTCCGTCTCAATCTCGACCGTCACTTTGAAATTGAAATCTAATTTCAATTCGGATATAGTGTTTCATGGAAAGGCGGTTTGCCTTTTGCTTTTGACTTTCCGTTGATTGAGTTCGGAACACGATCAATTTCATCTGGAACTTTTCTTAAAGCCGGAAACATTCATTATGCGTAACGCCGCCATAAACAGTTTGCCTGTCAAAGACCTCTCCCTCGCGCATCTTCCTGCCGGAGCGCACGCGCGCGTGCTCGCCGTCACGGGCAGCGGCGCAGTCGCGCGCCGTTTGATGGAGATGGGCGTCGTGCCGGGCGCGCCCGTGCGGATGATTAAATCCGCGCCGCTCGGTGACCCGCTCGAAGTCCGCGTGCGCGGCTATCACCTCGCCGTCCGCCGCGAAGAAGCGCAAACAATCAAAGTAGTGACGAGTGACGAGTGACAAGTGACAGGCAAGAAAAAGCTTTTGTCTTTAACTCGTTACCTGTCACTCGTCACCTGTCACTTTTCTTATGAGTACTACTGTCGAATCCCCTGCTGTGGCGGGAAAGCTTTCGCATGACGCGCCGCCTGCGGCACGCGCGTTGACGTTCGCGCTCGCGGGGAATCCGAACGCAGGCAAAACCACTCTCTTCAATTCTCTGACCGGACTCAGGCAAAAGGTCGCCAACTATCCGGGCGTGACGGTCGAGCGCAAAGAGGGCGTGTGGCCTCTCTCACAAAATCTTCCGCCCGCGCGACTGATCGATCTGCCGGGACTCTACAGTCTCGACGCGGCTTCGATAGACGAGCAGATCGCCCGCGATGTCATCACCGGGCAAATCGCCGGAATGAGCGCGCCCGACGTAATCATCTGCGTCGTAGACGCCACCAACCTCGACCGCAATCTCTATCTGGTCGCACAGCTTCTGGAATACGGACGGCCTCTGGTCGTCGCGCTCACGATGGTTGATCTGGCGCGGCGTAGAAATATCGAGCTTGATATTGACAAGCTCTCAGCCGCGCTCGGCGTGCAAGTGGTGCCCGTGACTGCTTCACAAAGAGTCGGAACAGATGCGCTGGCAAAGGCTGCGTTGAAAGCTGCTGCCGAAGCAGGACCGGGCGCGGGCTGGCGTCTGCCCGATGAAGCAGAGCGCGAGTTAGCGGCTCTCATAGGCAGCGATGTTGATAAGGTCGAGCGTCATGCGGCCTTGCGCGATCTCTTCGGCGAAGAGTTGCCGAAGGATGAGAGGCATCGGCAAATTATCAAAGACGCGCGCCAGCGACTCTCGGATGTTGATCCTGATTGGTGGCAGCAGCCCTTGCTCGCGCGTTATGACTGGATTGAAGGGGTGGCGTCAAACGTTCTGCGCGGCGTGGATGATCGCGGCTCTTCGACTACGGAGAGGATTGACAGGATTTTCACGCACAGATTTTTCGGGCCGCTGATTCTGCTGACGGTGATGTACCTTGTCTTTCAAACAATATTTTCATGGGCTGCGCTGCCGATGGATTTGATAGACAAAGGTTTTGGCGCGCTCGGCGACGCTGTGCGCGGCAGCCTCGCGCAGGGACTCCTGACAGACCTGCTGGTTGACGGCGTCATCGCGGGCGTCGGCGGAGTGCTCGTCTTTCTGCCGCAGATTTTATTGCTCTTCTTCTTCATAGCGATTCTGGAAGACACAGGCTACATGGCACGCGCGGCGTTTCTGATGGACAGACTGATGCGCGGCGTAGGCTTGCACGGCAAAGCTTTTATGCCGCTCTTGAGTTCGTTCGCGTGCGCAATTCCGGGTATCATGGCTGCGCGCACGATTGAGAATCCGAAAGACCGTCTGGCGACGATTATGATCGCGCCGTTTATGAGCTGTTCGGCGCGGCTGCCTGTCTACACGCTGATGATCGCGGCATTCTTTTCGGGCAGAAAGCTCTTCGGCTTTCTCTCGGTGGGCGCGCTGATGATTATGGCTATGTATCTACTGGGCATCACGGTCGCTATCTGCGTCGCGTGGGTTTTGAAGCGCACGATTTTGAAAGCTCCGACGCCGCCGCTCGTGATGGAGATGCCGCCGTACCGCGTCCCGAATCTTCTGACGATCATACAGATGATGCTGTCTCGCGCCGGACTGTTTTTGAAACGCGCGGGCACGGTCATTCTAGCCATCTCGATTCTGCTCTGGGCGCTCGTTGCATTCCCGCGCGCGACGCATTCGACATCAACCGGAAATGAGACTGCGACACAGGCAGAAGCACAGGCGGACAACTCGGCTGCCCCCAAAGCCGAGACCAGCGCGACGGATGAGCAGGGCGAGCAACTGCGACAGAGTTTCGCGGGGCGTGCAGGGCATTTCATAGAGCCTGTGATTGCCCCGCTCGGATTCGATTGGAAGATGGGCGTCGCGCTCATCGCATCATTCGCCGCGCGCGAGGTTCTGGTATCGACCTTGAGTATTATTTACAACGTCGGTGCGGATGATGATGTGAGGTCGGGTTCGCTCGTCAAGGCTGTGCGCGAGGCAAAGCGACCGGACGGCAGCCCCGCTTGGACGCCGCTCGTCGCGCTCTCGATGATGGTCTTTTTCGTGCTCGCCTGCCAGTGCATGTCAACCGTCGCCATCGTGCGGCGCGAGACAAACTCATGGCGTTGGCCGCTCTTCATGGTCACATACATGACCGTGCTCGCGTACATCGCTTCATTCCTGACGTATCAGGGCGGGCGGCTGCTGGGATTTAGCTGATTGATTCATTCGCTCATTTGATGATTTTAAAAATGAGTAAATGAACAAATGGGTAAATGATTAAATGGCATTTGACTGGCAAACCATCACTGTCGCTTTGATTATTTTAGCCGCTCTCGTTTACGTTGGGCGGCGCGGGCTGTCGCGGCTGCGTTCATTCAATGCTTCGAGAGCAGGCGCGTCTTCATGCGAGACCGGATGCGGCAAATGTGAGACTAGCACGACAGCCGCCACACTAAAAACTATTGTGCAAATCGAACGCTCTCCGACTTCATCACGCCGCGTCGTTCGATAAATCTTTCCCACTTCTCGCTTCAAACTGTTTCGCCAATTCACGCTTGAGCAGCTTACCCGTCGGCCCCTTTGGAATCTCCTGCACGAGATGAATCGTCTTCGGGCATTTGTAATCGGCAAGCCGCTCGCGGCAATGTTGCAAAAGCTCCTCTTGCGTCGCCGTCAAGCCATTTTTCAAGACGACGAAGGCCGTCACCTCTTCGCCGTAGAGCTTGTCAGGGATGCCGATAGTCGCCGCCGCCGCGACAGCCGGATGCTCGTAAAGCGTTTCGTCAATCTCGCGTGGGTAGATGTTTTCGCCGCCGCGTATAATCATGTCGGACTTGCGGTCAACGATGTAATAGAACCCCTCCGCGTCCCTGTAGCCGACATCGCCCGTATGAAACCAGCCGCCGCGAAACGCGCGCTCGTCGGCTAACGAGTTTTTGTAATAGCCCTTCAAAATATTTTCGCCGCGCATGACGATTTCGCCGGGTTCTCCGAACGGCACTTCCCTGTCCTCTGCGTCAACAACGCGCATCTCGTTGCCAATCGCCATCCCGCACGAACCCGGACGACGACGCTCGTCAGGCGGATTGAATGTCGAGCGGCAAGTGGATTCCGAAAGCCCGTAACCTTCAATGACCAGACAATCGAACGCCTCTTCAAAACGCTTCAAGACTTCGGCTGGCACAGGCGCGGAGCCGCACATCGCAAAGCGCAATTGCTCCGTCTTCAATCCGGCGGGTACGCCGTCGGGATATTTCTCAAGCAGCATCGTGAGCATCGTTGCGACGGAGCCGAACGAAGTGACTTCGTAATCCGAAATAATTTGCCAGAAGCGAGTCGCGGAGAACTTCGGACTCACGACCGTCGAAGCCCCTGCGTAAAGCGGCGTCAGCGTCGTGACGGAAACCGCGTTCATGTGAAAGAGCGGCATCACGCTCAGCAGTCGGTCGCGCTCTGTGAAGCCGAGCCACTCTTTAATCTGGCGCGCGTTTGCGATCAGATTGCCGTGAGTCAATAAGCAGCCTTTGGGCTTTCCGGTCGTGCCCGAAGTGTAAATGATGATCGCTTCGTCATCGCTTTCAATACCCGCGACCGGCAGTTGCTCCCGCGCGCCAGAAAAATTTTGTGTAGCTTGCCTCTCATCATCAAACTCGATCACGGCATCGAGGCTCTTGAGCTGCTCCGCGATGCTCTCTATCTGCGGCATGAATTCCGAATGGGCTAACAGAGTCTTTGATTCGGAATTGGCGATGATGTAAGCCATCTCAGGCGGCTTGAGCAGTGAATTTATCGGGCCTGCGAGCGCGCCGAGTTTGAAGCAGGCGAAGTAAGCTATGATGTATTCCGCGCCGTTGGGCATGAGCAGGCTCACGACATCGCCCTTGCCCGTGCCGTGCGCCGCGAGCAGGCGAACAGTGCGATTGACCGCCGCGTCAAACTCCGCATACGTGTAGCTTCGCCCGTCTGCTTCCGAGAAAAGAAAATTTTTATCCGGCGCGGCCTCCGCGCGGCTCTCAAGCAGCTCGCGTAAATTTTTCGGCTCTCCGCTCTGAACCTCAGTTGTCATGTTTTCGCTTCGACTCATCTCACTATGATATATTAAGCCCAGCCTGTCCGACCAAGCTTTAACGGTAAATCTTGAGCAAATAATAATTTTCCTATGACTGTATATCGCAACTACATAAACGGCCAATGGCTCGAATCAACCTCTTCCAAAACCGTCGAGAATATCAATCCGGCCAACACCGACGACGTGCTCGGCAGCTTTCGTCAGGCAACGCGCGAAGAGGCGCGTGCGGCGGTCGAGGCTGCGAGCGAGGCTTTTCGTGAATGGCGACGGACGCCCGCGCCGACCAGAGGCCGCGTCGTCGCACGCGCAGCCCGCCTGATGGAAGATGAGAAGGAAGCTATCGCTCAGCTTCTGACGCGCGAAGAGGGCAAGACCGTCGCGGAATCTCGCGGCGAGCTTCAACGCTCGATCAACGTCGCGGAGTGGTGTGCGGGCGAGGCTCGCCGCTTGAACGGCGAGACGATTCAATCTGAGTTGCCCTCGAACTTCGCCTACACCATCAAGCAACCGCTCGGCGTCGTCGCGTGCGTCACGCCGTGGAATTTTCCCGTCGCAATTCCCGTCTGGAAGATCGCGCCCGCGCTCGCGGCAGGCAACACAGTCGTCTTCAAGCCAGCCAGTCTGACGCCCGCGACAGCCGTTCGCATCGTCGAGATTTTTGAGGAAGCCGGAATCCCGAAAGGCGTGCTCAATCTGATACTCGGCTCAGGCTCTGAGGCAGGCGACGAGATCATCAATCACAAAGCCGTGCGCGCGGTCTCTTTCACAGGCTCGAACGAGGTCGGCATACGTCTCTATGAAGAAGTGTCGCGGCGCGGCGCGAAGGTTCAATGTGAGATGGGCGGCAAGAATCCTGTCGTCGTGCTCGAAGACGCAGACCTTGATTTAGCAGTCGAATCAACCGCGCAGGGCGGCTTCGGCTCAAGCGGCCAACGCTGCACTGCGACGAGCCGCGCCGTCGTCGTTAACGAAGTGGCGGACGAATTCGTCTCTCGCCTCGTCAAGCGCGCCGAAAGCATGCGTATCGGCGACGGGAGCCACGCCGAAACGGAGATGGGGCCGAGCGTTGACGAAGGCCAGTTCAAAACAGTCCTGAGCTACATAGACATCGGGCGCGAGGATGGTGCGGAGTTGAAGTGCGGCGGCGAGCGTGCGACGGGCGACGGCCTTGATAAAGGCTACTTCGTCCGCCCGACCGTCTTCGACCACGTCACGCACGATATGCGTATCGCGCGCGAAGAGATTTTCGGCCCCGTGCTCTCCGTCCTTCGCGTCAAAGATTTCGACGAAGCGATGCGGGTCGCAAACGACAGCGACTATGGCCTCTCTTCATCTATCTTCACGAACGACGCCGCGCGCATCTTCCGCTTCGTTGACGAAATCGAAACCGGCATGACGCACATCAACTCGCCGACCACGGGCGGCGAGGCGCACATTCCCTTCGGCGGCGTCAAAGCGACAGGCATCGGCGACCGCGAGCAAGGCTCGACCGCGCTCGATTTTTATACCGAGCTGAA
>CAXTPS010000005.1:0-100896 GCA_964246305.1 uncultured Pyrinomonadaceae bacterium | reverse complement strand
GGACGCAAGCGCGAGGGCAATTTGTACTGAGTGAAATAGACGCTCAAACGCTGGAGAGCAGGCATGCTGTTATGCAAGCTGAGACCTTGTTAGAAAAGATAAAAGCTCTGTCTGTCGCCTGAAAGCTTAGCCGAAGTAGAAAACTTCGTTGACTTCATCGCCCAACGGGAAGGAACTTCGTTTAGCGCAAGCCGCAAACAAGCTTCGGAAGAAGCTTTCAGGCGAACATGGGACAATGAGGAAGATGCTATTTACGACCAACTATAACTGCGAGGAGGTCGCGTTAGTTCCGTTCCTGCTCAATAAATGCAGGGAGATAATTATGACTGGATTCAAAAGCATGAAATTCAAGCTATCAATCATCTTCGCAATCGCATTCACACTGTCGCTGGCGGGTTGTCAGCAATCCGCGCCGCAGACACAGAATCAGCCTGCGGCTCCGGCTTCTACGACATCGCCGCAGTGGGACGCTTACGTCGCTTCGTTCTTGAACGACTACTTTGCGGCGAATCCGAACTTTGCTGTGTATTCGGGGCGGCACGAGTACGACGGTAAGTTGCCGGACTGGAGCGACGCGGGCATCAAGAAAGAGATTGCACGACTTCATGCTGAGCGCGACAAGGCGAGCCAGTTTACGGATGCGTCGCTGGACGAACGCCAACGATTCGAGCGTGATTATCTGATCGCGCAGATTGATAAAGACCTTTTCTGGTTGGAGAAGGCCGAGGGGCCATACACGAGTCCGTACTTTTACGCGGACGCGCTTGACCCGGATGTTTACGTCTCGCGCGAATACGCCGCGCCTGACGTGCGCCTGCGTGCCTACACGACTTACGCGAAGGCCGTGCCCAGTGCCCTGACGCAGATTCGCGCCAACCTGCGACTGCCGCTGCCGCGCACCTTTATCAAGATTGGTCGCACGACCATCGGCGGCCTCGCGGACTTTTACAGCAAGGATGTTCCGGCTGTCTTCGCTTCTGTGAAGGACGAAGCGTTGCAGTCTGACTTTCGCACAGCCAACGAGGGAGCTATCAAAGCTGTCAAGGACTTTGACGCATGGCTTGCCTCGCAGGAAGCGAGCGCGACTGACAACTTCGCGCTCGGCGCAGATAAGTTTGGCGAGATGTTAAAAGCCACAGAGCGCGTTGACGTGCCGCTCGACAAGCTCGAAGCAATCGGGCGCGCAGATATGGATCGTAATCTCGCGACGCTCAAAGAAGCCTGTGACAAGTACGCGCCCGGCCAGACCGTCAAAGCTTGCGTTGAGAAAGCGAGCGCGCACAAGCCGGAAGGCAATGTGGTTGATGCCGCGCGCAAGCAGCTCGATGATTTGAAGAATTTCATCACCGAGAAAAACATTGTTACGATTCCCGGCACGGAAGTGGCTAAAGTTAGCGAAGCTCCGCCCTACAAGCGTTGGAACTTCGCTTACATCAACACGCCGGGGCCATATGAAACCGGGTTGCCCTCTACCTACTACATCTCACCGCCCGATGCAGCATGGTCTGCTGAACAGCGCGCGGCCTACGTGCCCGGCATCGGCAGCCTGCTCTTCACCTCAGTTCACGAAGTCTGGCCGGGACACTTTTTGCATTTCCTGCACGCGAACCGCTCGCCGTCGAAGTTCGGGCAGGTCTTCGTCGGCTACGCTTTCGCAGAAGGGTGGGCGCATTACACCGAAGAGATGATGTACGACGCGGGGCTTGGCAACAATGATGCTGAGATGCACATAGGCCAACTGCTCGAAGCCTTGCTGCGCAACGTGCGCTTCATCTCCGCCATCGGGATGCACACGAAGGGTATGACCGTCGCCGAATCTGAAAAGATGTTCGTCGAGCAGGGTTTTCAGGACGCCGGCAACGCGCAGCAACAGGCCGCGCGCGGCACGTTCGACCCGGCTTATCTGAATTACACGATGGGCAAGCTGATGATTAAAAAGCTGCGCGAGGATTGGACTGCCTCGCGCGGTGGTCGCGCCGCTTGGAAAGATTTCCATGACCAATTTCTCAAATACGGCGGCCCGCCGATTCCGCTGGTTCGCAAAGCGATGATGGGCAACAGCGACAGCGGCTCGCTCTTCTGAGCTGAAAGTCGTATACGAAAAACATGTTCACGCAAAGGCGCGAAGAAAGCTATTTAAGAATTTGAGCGACTCAACACCTTTGCGCCTTTGCGTGAAACTTCTTCTTGAAATTTATATTTAAGGATAAAGCGCATGAGCACAGCCGAACCACAACAAACGACGCAATCCGAGACCATTCGCAAGCATAAAGAATTTCTCTTTCCTGCGGTCGCCACTTATTATCAGGAACCGCTCGCGCTCGTGCGCGGCGAAGGCATGTACGTCTGGGATGATGAAGGCAATCGCTATCTTGACTGTTTCGGCGGCGTGCTCACGGTCAGCGTCGGCCACGCGAACCCGAAGGTCAACGAAGCGATTAACGAGCAGGTCAAGACGATCTCTCATACTTCGACGCTCTACTGCAACAAGCCGCAGGCAGACCTCGCCGAAAAGCTCTATCAGATAACGCCCGGTCGCCTCAAAAAATCCTTCTTCACCAACAGCGGCACGGAGGCCGACGACACAGCGATTCATACCGCGAAGACCTACACGGGGCGGCATGAGATAGTCGTGCTTCGTCACAGCTACTCGGGGCGTTCTGCGACCGCGCTCTCAGCCGTCGGACATTCGACGTGGCGTTCGCTTCCGGCACAGGTCGCGGGCATCGTCCACGCACGCGCGCCATACTGTTATCGCTGCCCTCTCAAATTAACTTATCCGGACTGCGGCCTCGCCTGCGCCGAAGATTTAGAAGAAGTAATCATGACGACCACGACGGGCGAAATCGCGGCGTTTATGGCCGAGCCGATTCTTGGCGTCGGCGGCTTCATCGTCCCGCCGCCCGGATATTTTGAAAGGGCTTTTGAGATAACGAAGAAACATGGCGGCCTCTTCATCGCGGATGAAGTGCAGACCGGATGGGGACGCACGGGCGACAAGTGGTTCGGGATTGAACATTGGAACGTGGAGCCTGACATCATCACCTCCGCGAAAGGCATGGGCAACGGCGTGCCTATCGGGATGACCACCGCGACGCCCGAGGTCGCGGACAGCTATCCGGGCTTGACCTTTTCGACCTTCGGCGGCAACCCCGTCTC
This sequence comes from uncultured Pyrinomonadaceae bacterium, assembly GCA_964246305.1. Taxonomy (GTDB): domain Bacteria; phylum Acidobacteriota; class Blastocatellia; order Pyrinomonadales; family Pyrinomonadaceae; genus JACMLC01. Next base: position 97,737 of record CAXTPS010000005.1, on the reverse strand, counting down.
GATGGCAGCCGCGCTCGCCGTCATCAAGATCATCGAAGATGAAGATTTACGAAAGAACGCCGCAGTGGTTGGCGCGTACTTCCGCGAAAAGCTGGAAGGACTCAAAGAAAAATACTCGGTCATCGGCGACGTGCGCGGCATGGGCTTGATGCAGGCGCTCGAACTCGTCAAAGACCGCGAGACGAAAGAGCCTGACCCGCAATCCGTCCTCAAGGTCTTTGAAGAAACACGGAAGCAGGGCGTCCTCATCGGCAAGGGCGGGCTGTACGGCAATGTCATTCGCACAGGCATGATGCTCAATTCCACCACAGACACTGTGGACGAATTGATTGATGCGATGGACAAAGCCTTCGCCACATTAACTTGAACCTGAGTTGACGGAGACAGTAATCATGAAAACGTTTCTACTGGTTTTTATGCTCGCATTCATGGGAGCTACGAACGGCTCTGCGCAGAAGCAAAGCGTCAGCGAACAGATCATGCAGGGCACATGGCTGGTCGAAGGCAGCGGCGATGGCAAGAGCGCCACAGGCTATCTCGAATGGTCGTTCGACAACGGCAGGTTCACACTCAACGGCTACCCGCAGGTGCATCAGGAGGGCAGCTATCGAATCCTCAAGAGCCGTGGCGACAAACTGACGCTTGAGCTTTTCGATCAAAAAGGCAGTTGGGGCACGAAGAAGAGTCAGATGGAGATTGCCGTTGACACCAGGAACGACCGCCTGACCATCAAAGACAAAGGCCCCTTCCGGCGCGTGATAAAAAAAGAAGGTAGCTATTAAAGTTTTCGGCAGAAGGACATGACACATGAAGACTCTTATTCGTAACGGTCGCATCGTCACGGCTGTTGATGATTACAAAGCAGACATTCTGATTGAAGACGAAACCGTCTCGGTCATCGGGGCGAAGCTTGAGATGGAGGCTGACCGCGTGATTGATGCGGGCGGGAAGTTGGTTATTCCCGGCGGGATTGATCCGCACACGCACATGGAGCTGCCGTTCGGCGGGACGCAGGCGTCGGATGATTTTCGCACGGGGACGATTGCGGCGGCGCATGGCGGGACGACTACGATTATTGATTTCGCGGTGCAGTACAAAGGGCAGGCGTTGATCGAGGCGGTTGATAACTGGCATCAAAAGGCTGAGGGCAAGACGGCGATTGACTACGGCTTTCATCTCATCACGACCGAGCTTGAAGACAATCAAATCGAAGAGCTGCACACGGTGATGGATGAAGGCATCACGAGCTTTAAGATGTTCATGGCTTATCCGGGTGTGTTTCTGGTTGATGATGCGACGATCTTTCGCGCGATGAGTGCGGCGGGCGAGCGCGGCGGACTCATCTGCATGCACGCTGAGAACGGCATCGTGATTAACGAGATCATCAAGCGCGCTCTGGCACAGGGACGGACCGCGCCGAAGTATCATGCGCTGACCCGACCGACGCGTGCCGAGGCGGAAGGCGTGCATCGCGCGATTGCGATTGCGGAGATGGCGGAGTCGCCGGTCTACATCGTGCATCTCTCTTGCGCCGACGCGCTTGAGCAAGTACGCGAGGCGAGAGATAGAGGCTTGCCTGCTTTCGCAGAGACTTGCCCGCAGTATCTCTTTCTCTCTTACGACAATTACGAAGAACCCGGCTTCGAGGGCGCGAAGTATGTGATGACGCCGCCGCTTCGTGAGAAATGGAATCAGGCGGAGTTGTGGAAGGGTTTGAAGACGGATGACCTGCAAGTCATCTCGACGGATCACTGCCCGTTCTGCATGAAGGAGCAGAAGGAATTGGGCAAGGATGATTTTTCAAAAATCCCGAACGGCGCGCCTGGCGTGGAGCATCGCGTGCCGCTCATCTATAACGGCGGCGTGGTGGAAAATCGCATCAGCCTCAATCGCTTTGTCGAGCTGACTTCGACTGCGGCGGCTAAAATGTTCGGCCTCTTCCCGAAGAAGGGCACGATTGCCGTCGGCTCTGACGCGGACATAGTCATCTTCGACCCGGAAAAACAGCAGACCATCTCCGCTTCGACCCATCACATGAACGTTGACTATTCCGCCTACGAGGGCAAGACGATCACGGGCGTCGTCGAAACGGTCCTCTCACGCGGGCGCGTCGTGATTGAAAACGGCGAGTACGTCGGCAAGGTAGGCGACGGACAGTTTCTGAAACGCGGTACGTGCGTAAACGTCTAATGAAGTGCGATTGCGAATTGACTCAAACAGACATTACTCGAGGTGGAACAGCTAAGCTATGCAGAAATACTCGGTAAATCAACAACTAATTGAAACGCTTTTGGCCTGGGTGAAATCGAGAGAAATTGCGATTCCCGAAATTCAAAGGCCGTTTGTTTGGGACAGCTCAAAAGTTCGCGATTTGCTCGACAGTCTATATCAAGGATATCCGGTCGGATATGTCATCGCCTGGAGAAACCCGAACATTCGTCTCAAAGACGGCAGCATGAGCGAGGGCAAGAAGATATTGATTGACGGCCAACAAAGAGTTACCGCTTTGACTGCCGCTATTTTAGGCGAGTATGTCATTGATAAAACGTATAAGCGCATAAAAATCAAGATCGCGTTCAATCCTTTAACCGAAAAATTTGAAGTGCAGAACCCAGCAATATTGAAGGACAAAACTTGGCTCCCTGACATTTCTGAAGCGATAAATGGAAGCGTCGGAATACTAAAATTAGTCAGACATTATTTGGAAGCCAATGCGGAAGCAGACGAAGACAGAGTCGAAAAAGCATTTACTAATTTAATAAATATCCCGAAGAAACAAATCGGCATTATTGAACTAGCGCATGATTTAGACATTGAAACAGTTACTGAAATTTTTATTCGTATCAACTCAAAAGGCGTTGTTTTAAGCCAAGCCGATTTTGCAATGAGCAAAATTGCTGCCAACACGGAATACGAAGGTAATTTGTTGAGAAAAGCGATTGATTACTTTTGCCATTTAGCAATCGCCCCTGAATTTTACAAGCACGTCGTTGACAATGACAGAGAATTTGCGGCGACAGATTTTTTTCAAAAAATGCAATGGCTGAAAACCGAAAACGAAGATTTATATGATCCTGATTATACGGATTTAATCCGCGTAGCATTCACGTCGCAATTCAACCGGGGGAGATTGTCAGACCTCGTAAGTTTGCTTTCGGGTAGAAATTTTGAAACACGCACTTTTGAAGATACAATCGCCGAACAGTCTTTCGCAACTTTGAAAAGCGGCGTCAATAATTTCATCAACGAAACTAACTTCAAACGGTTTTTGATGATAATCAAGTCCGCCGGATTTATCTCACCAAAACTTATCCGTTCGCAGAACGCATTGAATTTCGCATATATCATTTATCTGAAATTGAAAGAATTAGAGGTGAATTCCGTTGCCATCGAAACATACGTCAAGCGGTGGCTGGTATTTTCAATTTTAACGGGAAGATATTCAGGCTCGCCCGAATCTATTTTTGATTTCGACATCAAACAGATTGCCGAACGACCGTTTGAAGATTATCTGCGCGAAAAGGAAGAAGGTGAATTGTCCGATGCATTTTGGAACGCCGCGCTTCCGCAAAGCTTAGATACGTCGGTTGCCAGTAGCCCGTATTTTCACGTCTTTTTAGCTGCACAAGTAAAAGCCAATGACAAAGGCTTTTTATCAAAACACGTTTTAGTAAGCGATTTGATTTCTTTAAGAGGCGACATTCATCATCTTTTCCCAAAAGATTATTTGAAGAAAAATGGTCTGGAAAGAGGGAAATACAACCAAATCGCCAACTACGTTTATATGCAATCCGAAATAAATATTAAAGTCGGCAATAAGCCGCCGAAAGATTATTTTGTGTTGATAAACGATCAGATTGCGAGCAACAACAAATTGGTCAGCGGAATTTCATCAAACGAAGAGTTGCTGGAGAATTTAAGGGCGAATTGTGTCCCACCTGAAATTATGCAAATGACGATTGTCGATTATTCAGACTTTTTAGTTTTAAGACGAAAGCTGATGTCAACAAAAATAAAGGAATATTATTTTTCGCTTTGACATGAAATGTGAAAGCCATTTCATCGGATTATGAGCGAGGTAATCCAACATGAGGACGAGCGCATCGTGATTGAGATAAGTAAGTGTAAGGGCAAGGCAGACGACCGGAAATCCCTGAAGCGCGAGGCATACGTGAATATTTAAGAGAATGAAACAATCGCTTTCAACCGATTTAGAAAAAGCGTCGGCCATTCCTTATTTTCTGTGGGACGAGCCGATGACTGTTGCCGAATTAAAACGGCGATTGGCTTTGGCTTCCCTATCGGAGCAGACGCGATTGTTAGCCAAGCTGTTGCGTGAGGCGCGTGATACGGACGTTTGGAAATTTACCACGCCGGGAGAAGTTTGGCGCAGATGGAACGACATTGCGCCGCAACTCGGACGGCGGCGCGAGTTTTGGAAGTTTTTGTTTGAATCGTGGGAAAAAGAAGGATTGCTTGGCGAAAGCAAAGCTTAACAATTTACAGAACGATTTCCTGCGCGAATTTTTCGGGCGCGAACATCGCTTTTACCTGACAGGCGGCGCGGCTCTGGTCGGGTTTTATTTGGGGCATCGGGAAACGAACGACCTTGATTTGTTCACCCTCGAAAACGAAATTGAAAATGGCTTTGCGATTGTCAAAGATGTGGCTAGAACTTTGAGCGCAAGCGTCGAAGCGATTCAAACCGCACCTGATTTCCGGCGTTTGCTGGTCAAGCGCGGAGATGAAGCTGTTGTAGTTGACTTGGTTCGGGAATATGTTTTTCAACTCGAACGCGAGAAACGCGAGCTTGGCGGCGTTCGCATTGATTCACCCGAAGAAATTTTGGCGAATAAACTTTGCGCTTTGCTGTCGCGTTCGGAGATTAGAGATTTGGTTGACGTGCGGGAACTCGAAAAAGCAGGATTTAATCTTGAAGATGCTCTCTCCGTTGCGCAGCAAAAAGACACGGGCTTGACTCCCGCCCAACTCGCATGGGTTTTGAATCAAATTAAGTTTGGCGATGATTTAATTCCGTCGGGCAATATTTCAATTGTTGAGTTACAAGATTATGCTCACGATTTGGTTGCGAGATTAAACCGGCTTGCTTTCCCTGAATAAGTTGAGTTCGGGCTGTAGATAGCGAATTAAGAGAGATGAGGGCCAAGCTTTATTCAAATGCTGTTTTTGTCGTGCTGTGCGCGATGCTTTTTGTGTGGGCGTTGCCTGCGCGTGAGGGTGTTTCGCAGTCTGTCAAAGTTGCGCGCGACGGCGTAGAGCAGAAGGTCACGCGGATTCCGTTTGAGATGAATGGCAACTATATTTTCATACACGGACGCGTGAACGATTCTCAGCCTCTGTGGTTTATTCTGGACACGGGCGCGAATACTTCCGTTATCAATGCGGGACGTGCGCATGAGCTGGGCTTGAAAATCCAGGAAGGCTTTCATGCTACCGGAGCCGGGGGCACTGTTGACAGCGCGATTGTGCGCGGCGTCAGCTTGAATCTGGGCGAGGTGACGATCAACAATCTGACGGTCGGAGTCGTGCCGCTCAACGCTCTGGAGGATGCCACGGGGCGCAGTCTTGATGTCATCCTCGGCGCAGAGCTATTCAGAAATTTCGTCGTCGAGATCGATTACGAAACCAATCAGCTCAAACTTTACGAGCCGAAAGATTTCGACTACAAGGGCAAGGGCGAGATTCTGCCGCTGGCTTTCACACACAATCACCCGTATGTACATGCCAGCATCACGCTGCCCGGACGCGAGCCTATCGAAGGCGAATTCGTGGTTGACCTCGGCTCGAATTTCGCAGTCACGCTGATACCTTCCTTCACCGAAAAAAATCAGATATTAAAGTCCGTCCCGAAGACGATCATGTCGCGCGTGCGCGGCGTCGGCGGCGACGTGGAGCTGCCCATCGGGCGTATCAACAGCCTGCAACTGGGACGCTTCCGCATTGATAACCCTGTGACGACGCTGCCTTCGAGCGGCACGTTCGGCGCGGAGGGCAAGGCCGGAAATATCGGCAGCGCGATCATGCGGCGATTCAAATTGATCTTCGACTACTCGCGGCAGCGGATGATTCTTGAGCCGAACAAAAACTTTTCTGAGTCCTTTGAATTCGACATGAGCGGACTCGCGCTCGTGACGAACAGTCCGCTCTTTAAGAGCATCAGAGTCCAGCGCGTTCTCAACAACTCTCCTGCTTCGGAAGCAGGCATCAAGCCGGAAGACGAAATCATTTTAATCAATGGCCGCCCCGCTTCGGAATACCGCTTGATGCGCCTGCGCGAGATGTTCAGGGATGAGGGGCGCATGTATGAATTGCGGCTCAAGCACGGTGAGCAAGAGCGGACAGTCAAGCTCAAGACCAGAAAATTAATTTGACGGCGATAGCCAGCCGCAAGTTATCATTAACAGACGCGGAGATATCTGATGCGCTACTTGATAGGCTTAAGCTTCCTGCTCTTGATGACGACTTCGAGCATTACGGCTCAAGCTGTGACTGACAGGCCGCTCATCACTGTCGCAGGGCAGGCGGAAATCAAGGTTGTGCCGGATGAGGTCGGCATCAGCCTTCACGTCAACAATCTGGATAAGATTTTAGCTGCCGCCAAAAAGCTTAACGACGAGAAGGTCGGCAAGGTGCTCGCGCTCACGCAGAAGTACAATATCGCGCCGGAGAATGTGCAGACGGCATCCTTTGACATCTCTACGGAATATCGTGAGCTTCAAGGAAGGGACGGCGAAAGTAAAGGCAGAGAGTTTCGCGGCTATCAGATCAGCAAAAAAATCGTCATCGTCTTAAAAGACCTGACGCGGCTGGAGGGTTTGTTGTCAGACCTGATCGATGTCGGCGTCAACGGTATTGACGACGTGGATTTTCGCACTACAAAATCACGGCAATTCAGAGATGAAGCGCGCGCTCTGGCAATCAAAGCGGCTCAGGAAAAAGCCATCGCGTTGACAAAGGAGATAGTCCAGTCAATCGGGAAGGCTTACTCAATCACTGAAGGCGAGGTGGCTTCGGCTTATTCCAACAACTTGCCTGCTAATAATAGCCGGTATCGCTCTTCCAGCTTTGAGCCTGACGGCTCTCCGCCGTTTATCGGGAGCACTGTTGCGATAGGCCAAATCAGTGTTACGGCGACAGTGATTGTCAGCTTTGAATTGCGATAAGCGAATACAGCACAACTTTCATCCACAGCCAGCGCGAGGAGTTTTGCGATGAGCCTGAATAATGACGCAGAAGTTATTCATCATCCGGATGGCCGCGTCGAGTTGCGCGATTATGCTGTCATCAGCTCAAGCCCGATCTATAACGAAGACCTCGCGCCCGTTCCCGTTGAGCAGCGTACTTGGACAACTTATAACTACGCCGCGCTCTGGGTCAGCATGGCGCATTGCATCCCGACGTACATTCTCGCGTCCGGTCTGATTAGCGCGGGAATGAATTGGTGGCAAGCGCTGATCACCATCCTGCTCGGCAACACGATTGTGCTCGTGCCGATTCTCTTGAACTCGCATCCGGGCACGAAGTACGGCATTCCGTTTCCGGTCTTTGCGCGTGCCGCGTATGGCACGCTCGGCTCGAATCTTCCGGCCTTAATGCGTGCCTTAGTGGCTTGCGGCTGGTTCGGGATTCAGGCTTGGATCGGCGGTCAGGCGTTGCAGACCTTCTTCAATGCCGTCTTCCCGAAGTGGCAGATGCTGCTCGGCGGACCCGTCGGCGGACACACGCCGACTGAATGGATTTCGTTTCTGCTGTTTTGGGGATTGAATATCTACATCATCTATCGCGGGATGGATTTGCTGAGGAGCGTTGAGAACTGGGCTGCGCCATTCGTGCTGGTGATGACTTCGCTACTGTTAGCATGGGCTTTGTGGAAAGCGGGCGGCGTTGGCTTTCTCCTGCACGAGCCGGGCAAGTTTCATAGCTGGTCTGAGTTCCGTGTGATTTTTATTCCCTCGCTCACAGCGATGATCGGATTCTGGGCGACGCTCTCTTTGAACATGCCGGACTTCACGCGCTTCGGTCGCAGCCAGCGCGAGCAGGCTTTAGGGCAGGTCGTCGCGCTGCCGACGACGATGACAGTCTTTGCCGCAATGGGCATTCTCATTACTTCGGCAGCCATCGTCATCTATCCGCAGATGGGCTTGAATGAACTGTGGGACCCTGTCAAGCTGGTCGGTCAGTTCAGCCAGGCATGGGTTATCGCCATCTCCATGTTTACGATTGTCGTGGCGACTCTCTCTGTCAATATAGCTGCGAATGTCGTCTCGCCCGCAAACGATTTCGCCAACGCTTTCCCGCGCTGGATTTCGTTTCGCACGGGCGGACTGATTACAGGCATCGTCGGCATTCTGATGCAGCCGTGGAAATTACTGGCAGACCCTTCGGGCTATATCTTCGCGTGGCTGTTGGGGTATTCCGGCGGCTTAGGCTCAATCGCCGGAGTGCTGGTGGCGGATTACTGGATGGTGCGAAATAAAAATCTGGTGCTGGCCGACCTCTACCGGACAAAGGGCGTGTACACTTACGTGCGCGGGTGGAACTGGCGCGCAGTCGTCGCTACACTGCTCGGATGCGCGCTGGCATGGATCGGGCTGGTCGTGCCGAAGCTGAGGCCGCTCTACGATTATGCATGGTTCGTCGGCTTCGGCACGGCATTCGTCTTACACTATGCTTTAATGAAAATCTCGCCACCGCGCATATCAACTGTTGCAGAAGCGCGAGCTTAAATTCGAGGGATCGGGCTTGCCCCTAAAACTTTTCTCAAAGGACTAAACTTATGCCACGAACAGTTAAATGCGGACTCATACAGGCTAGCCACGCCGGGCCGACCGACGCGCCGATTGAAGAGATCAAGCGCGCCAATATCGAAAAGCATCTCTCGATGATCGAGGATGCCGCGCGACAGGGCGTGCAGATTCTCTGCATGCAGGAAGTTTTTACCACGCCCTATTTTTGTGCGGAGCAAGAAACGCGCTGGTACGAAGCGGTCGAAAAAGTTCCCGACGGGCCAACTGTAAAATTGATGCAGGAGACCGCCAAGAAACACAACATGGTCATCATCGTGCCCATCTATGAAGAAGAGATTACGGGCATCTACTACAACACCGCTGCGGTGATTGATGCAGACGGAAAATACCTTGGCAAGTATCGCAAGAACCATATCCCGCACGTCGCGCCCGGCTTCTGGGAGAAATTTTATTTCAAGCCCGGCAACCTCGGCTATCCTGCGTTCAATACAGCCTACGCGCGCATCGGCGTCTATATTTGCTATGACCGCCATTTCCCTGAAGGCGCGCGGATACTCGGCTTGAACGGAGCGGAGATAGTGTTCAATCCGTCAGCGACGGTCGCGGGACTCTCGGAATATTTGTGGAAACTGGAGCAGCCCGCGCACGCCGTCGCCAACGGCTACTTCGTTGGCGCGATCAACCGCGTCGGCCATGAGCAGCCATGGGACATCGGAGAGTTTTACGGGCAAAGCTATTTCTGCGACCCGCGCGGGCAGCTCATAGCGGAAGCTCCGCGCGATAAAGACGCCCTCGTCGTCGCAGACCTCAATCTGGACCTGATACGCGAAGTCCGCAACACGTGGCAATTCTTCCGCGACCGCAGGCCGGAAAGTTACGATGAGATAGTAGCCGAATAGGATTTAGCCACAGATGGGCACGAATAAACGTGGCTCAAGAATTACCTTACAGGTCACTTTAAATCCGCGTTCATCCGCGTGTGTGTGTGGCTAATAAAAAACCTCTTATGACTAATGAGCCATCACTAAATATTGAACAGGTCGAACGCAACTTCCGCGAGATCGCGCCGCCGCTGACGCAGGCCGAGGCAGCGTTTGAAGCTAACCGTTGTCTCTATTGCTTCGACGCGCCGTGCATGCACGCCTGCCCGACGCACATAGACGTGCCCGGCTTTATCAAAAAGATTGCGAGCGGCAATCTGACGGGTTCTGCGCGTGTCATCTTTGATGCCAATCCGATTGGAGCGACATGTGCGCGCGTCTGTCCGGTGGATGTGCTTTGCGAAGGCGCGTGCGTCGAAAAGACTTTGCTTGACAAGCCGATTGAGATCGGACGCCTGCAACGATATGCGACTGACGGAGTGATGCGGGCTGGGCGCGATGTCTTCCAAGCGGGCGAGGCGAATGGCAAGAGCGTCGGCATCATCGGCTCAGGCCCCGCGGGGCTTTCGTGTGCGACCTATCTGGCGCGGCTCGGATACAGCGTCGTCGTTTATGATCGCAAGCCGCTGCCCGGCGGCCTAGACACTTACGGGATGGCCGAATACAAGATGCCGCAGGTCGTCTCTGTTGATGAAGCGAAGATGGTCGAGCGGCTCGGCGTGCGCTTGATGATGAACACGGAAATCGGGCGCGACATCTCACTTGACGAATTGGAATCAAAGCACGATGCGATCTTTCTCGGCGCGGGACTCGGCGCGACGACGCGCTTGAATATTCCGGGCGAGGATTTTTCAGGCGTGTACGAGGCTCTGGATTTTATCGGGCGCATCAAAACGCGCGACTGGCAGAACGTTCCCATCGGACGCACGGTCGCCGTCATCGGCGCGGGCAACACTGCGATTGATGCCGTCACGCAGGCCAGAAGGCTCGGCGCAGAGCGCGTGCTGATGGTCTATCGCCGCACAGAAAAAGAGATGCCCGCTTACGAGTATGAATACGAGCTGGCGAAGAAGGACGCGATAGAGTTCTGGTGGCAGACCGCGCCCGTCGAGATTTTGAGCGATGAGAGTGGCGCGCATGTCGCCGCCCTGCGCTGTGTGCGTATGGAGCTTGGCGAAGCGGATGCGTCGGGTCGCCGCACGGCTCAACCGATTGCCGGCTCGGAGTTCGACATTCCCGTCGATATGATTATCAAGGCTCTCGGACAGCAGAAGATGCGCTCCTTCTTTGAACAAATCAACGGCATCGAGCTTGATTCAGCGGGGCGCATCGTCGTCAACCCGCAAACGATGCAGACCGGAAATTCCAAATACTTCGCGGGCGGCGATTGCGTCAACGGCGGGCGCGAGGCAGTTGACGCAGCGCAAATGGGCAAGCTCGCGGCGCAGGGTATTCATGAAAGTTTAGGCGGTGAACGCGTCGAGCTGGCAGGCTCAAGCTTGCCCGCACATTGAGTTTCCAACTTTTTGCTTTCGCATCTTCGTTGCAAAGAAAAGGAATAAGCCAATGAGTAAAGCCGGAGTTATTCAATGCCCCAATTGCCGCGAGTTCATTTCCAGCGATGCTGCCCAATGTCGTTTTTGTAAAACGCCGATAGACCCGCAGATTGCGGCACAAGCCGCCGTGCAACTCGCCGAAGAAAACAGGAGCGAGCGGAAACGTGCTGCCATTAAGTATATGCTAATCGGTATCGGTGTATTCGTTTTGGGACTGGCTATTACCATCGGCTCTTACAGCATGGCGGCTTCCAGCAAAGGGGGCGGGCATTATGTGATTACGTATGGACTCATTATTTCCGGCGCGGGCAATTTCCTCTATGGCGGATACTTGTGGCTGAGCGAATTGAAGAAGTAAAGCTTTGATTGCTTAACTTCCATTTGATGGAGTAAGTTTTTTATGCCGTCAACAGAGGCTTTCGACCGGGGCGACAAGTTCACCTTATACAAATCAATCGAGAGCTTCAGCGAGTATCTGCTCATCGCGCAGCATCGCCCGCACGTCTCGCAGTTCGTCAGAGGCGAAAACGGCGTCTGGACGTTCAGGGAGTTTAATGACCTTACCGATAAGTTACAGTGCGCCTCCGTGCCGTGCGTGCTGGCTTTGAGTGAGATTTACCGCGATATGTCTTTTGAAAAAGCGATTCAAAGCGAAGACCAATCGAGGGATGAAGATATCTCTCAAGAGAGAGTGCAATAGTTCAGAAGGAGCAAAGATAAATGGCAGACCTATCAGTTAATTTCGCGGGCATCAAATCCCCAAATCCTTTCTGGCTGGCTTCGGCTCCGCCGACCAACATAGGTTCGATGGTCGAGCGCGCGTTTGATGCTGGCTGGGGCGGCGCGGTGTGGAAGACCTTGGGCGAGCCGATACGCAACGTCTGCTCGCGCCTCGCTGCCGTTGACAGCGGCACGAACCGCATGATGGGTCTCAATAATATCGAGCTGATAACGGATCGCTCGCTCGAAATCAATCTCAAAGAGATACGCGAGTGTAAGAAAAAATATCCGAAGCATGCTCTGATAATTTCGTTGATGGTCGAATCAAAGCGCGAGGCGTGGCACGAGATCGCAAAGCAGGTTGAAGACACGGGCGCGGATGGCGTCGAGCTGAACTTCGGCTGCCCGCACGGTATGAGCGAGCGCGGCATGGGCGCAGCTATGGGACAGGTGCCCGAATACACATGCATGGTTACGGAGTGGGTTAAAGAAGCGACCTCCCTTCCGGTCATCGTCAAGCTCACGCCCAACGTGACGGACATCAAGCCGCCGGGACGCGCAGCGGTCAAAGGCGGAGCAGACGCGCTCTCTCTGATTAACACGATAAATTCCGTCATCGGCGTTGACCTTGAGACGTTGATTCCGTATCCGAATGTCAACGGGATGGCGGCGCACGGAGGCTACTGCGGCCCCGCGGTCAAGCCCATAGCTTTGAACATGGTCTCTGAACTCGCACGCGACGCAGAAGTTAATATCCCCATCAGCGGCATCGGCGGCATCGGGACATGGCGCGACGCTGCGGAATTTCTGCTGCTCGGCTCAACCACGGTGCAGGTCTGCACAGCCGTCATGCATTACGGCTATCGCATCGTCGAAGATATGATCGACGGCCTCTCAAATTATCTTGACGAGAAGGGTTTCAAGAGCGTCAACGAGATTATCGGCAAGAGCGTGCCGCGCGTCACGGACTGGGGCAATCTGGATTTGAACTACAAGACGGTCGCGCGCATCAATCACGACCTCTGCATACGCTGCAACCTCTGCCACATCGCCTGCGAAGACGGCGCGCACCAGTGCATCCCGTTCACCGAGATTAACGGCACGCGTTATCCCATCGTTGACGAAGCGGAATGCGTCGGCTGTAATCTGTGCTATCTGGTCTGCCCCTCGCCCAACTGCATCGAGATGGTGCGCCTTGACGATGGCAGCAACCCTGTCACATGGCGCGAGCTGACGAGCCGCGTGCCTGAGACGATGACTGGAGATTAACTACCGCAAGTCCGCTTGCCGGGACGGCTCGCCTGAGTCTCTTTATCTATTTCTTCGCTGATGAAGAGGCCGTATGAAACGTTTCATCTCAAACCCGCATTATCAACGGACGGGCTAAGCAAGAACTTTCAACTTAAACGCTGGCAGCGAGTGGCCTGCCTCAAAATTGCGGACTGGCTGCTTTTATTTTCATACACGAGGACAACTATCATGATTAACGGGATTGACGTGAGCCATCACAACGACACCAAATGGAAAAGCATTGGCTCGCTAAACCTGTCACAGAACTTGTATTTCGCTTTCTCGAAAGCGAGTGAGGGATTGACCAATCCGGACAATAAATTCGCTGCCAACCGGCAGGGCAGCGCCACCGCCGGACTGTTATCCGGCGCGTACCATTTTTTCCTGCCAACCGAAGATGCGGTCGCGCAGGCAGTCGCACTCGTCGGGCAAATCGGCGCGCTCGCGCCGGGCGACTTGCCGCCGGTCGTAGACATCGAGTGGACTAAGATTGTGAATAAGAATGGTGTGGTCAAGCGTAAAGAGCTGTGGAATCTAGTGCCGCGGGCGGAAAGAATCGTTGTCATTCGCCAGTTTCTAGACGCGGTCGAGCAAAGGCTCGGCGTCAAGCCGATCATCTACACCGCCGTCTCATTCTGGCAGGATTTTATCACGAAAGGAAACCCGGCTGCGGCGTTTGCCCCGTTCGTCAATCACCCGCTCTGGATCGTCAACATCAAGGGCAACCTGACCATCCCCGCACCGTGGGGCAAAGCGACCTTTGTGCAAAATCATTTCGGCGAGCTTGCTCCGAAGAACGCGTCCGCCTTCGAGAAGCTAGACCACGATTTCTTTAACGGAACTTTGTTCGAGCTGCTCACACTCGTGTCCAAAGGTCAGGTCTTCGAGAAGGGCAAGTTTCCTGTCAGCCCAATCATACGTGATTTCCAGCAGGCTCTGAAGGTCAAAGGTTTTTACAGCGATATTCTGGACGGCGATTTCGGAAAGAATACGGAGAAAGCCACCAAAGATTTCCAGCAATCAATCAACCTGCCCGTGACCGGCAGCATTGATGAGATGACATGGAAAATGCTTCTGCTCTGAGCTTCAACTGCCTTTTGACATCAACGGCGGAATCTCATCAAGCAGCTCACGCGCGAGAAAACCGAGGCGTCCCATTCTCTTCGCTAAGCGGTCGCCCGCTTTCGCGTGCAGGTAAACGCCCCAAGCGGCGGCGCGAAGCGGCTCTGTTCCGCGCGCCGCAAGTCCCGCGATGATGCCAGAGAGAGTATCACCTGAGCCGGAAGTGGCGAGGCCGACGTTGCCTGCGCGATTGCAGCAGGCTTCGCCGTCCGGCGCGACGATGAAGGTCTCGCGTCCTTTCAAAGCCACGATTGAGCCAAACAACGCAGCCGCGCGTCTGGCGATGGCGAGAGAATCGCGCGTCACTTCGGCTTTGTCTATCTTGAGCATGCTTGCCATCTCTCCCGCGTGCGGCGTGAGGATGGCTTCGGCTTTAGTGTTCGACAAAAAATCAGGCGCGCTTGAGAAACAGGCGAGGGCGACTGCGTCTAGCACGACGGTCACACCCTTCAGGCGTGGCAGCAGCGATTCCATCAAGTTCGTGACCGCGACCTCGCCAATCATGCCGGGGCCGATCAATACAGCTTGAGATTCCGACGCATGCTCTGCGATCTGTGTTGCGGCGGAAGCAGCTATCCCTCCCTGCTTCGTCTCAGGCAGAGCGAAGACACGCGCTTCCGGAACGGCGACCGCGACCGCCTGCGCGATGCTGCGACACGTCGCGATCTGTAATTTACCGGCCCCCGCGCGCAAAGCAGCCGTCGCCGCCAGCATCACCGCTCCCGGCATCTCACACGCGCCGCCTATCACCAGCACGCGCCCTCGCTCCTCTTTATCGCCATCTTCATCCGGCTGCGGCAGCGGCCAGCGACGCATGAGTCCGGGCGTGAGGACAGAGGGGGTAGTTTTTGAGGTGTTGGGCGCAGGCTTTTTCTTTTTCGATTTAACCATTATTTGAATCGTAAGCTCGAAGGATTGAGACAAGTATAAAGCTTTGGCTTTCCTACGCCCTATAACCTACTTCCCATACCCTCGCTTTATCCTTTCGTCGCGACGGGCGCGTCGGGTTTTCTGGTGACGGGCGCGCCAGCCTCTTCGAGCGGCGCGACGAAGTTGAAGAGGCGTAGGGCGAGCTTGCCGTGCCTACCAAGCGTCGGGTCGAATTCGTATGAAGTGACGGAACAGTTGGCTATGTCTTTCACCCTGTCAATCTCCATGATCTGTTCTTCGCTCATGCGCTCAAGCAGGTAGCGAAAACAGTTGACGATGACCTGATGGCCGACGATGAGCACGCGCTCGCGGCGGTAATCGCGCGTGATCGTATCAATCAGACTGCGCAGGCGCAGGATGACATCGCACCAGCTCTCGCCGCCCGGCGGCCTGTGATAAAACTTTCCGAGAATACTGCGAATCTCTGCTTGCTCCGGGTACTTCTGTAAAATCCCGTTCTTCGTCAAGCGGTCAAGCACGCCGAACTCTTTCTCGCGCAGCCGCTCATCTGTCACGAAAGATACGTCGTTGCCGATGTCCATCCCCGCCGCGTCGAGCGCATGCCGCGCAGTCTCTCTCGCGCGCAGGTAGGTCGAAGCGAGCACGATGGTCGGCCTCGCTTCGTCAGGCATCTGACCGAACCAACGACCGAGCGCGCCCGCCTGCTGCTCGCCAAGCTCTGAGAGCGGCACGTCTACATCACGCATCGGAAGATCAATCATCGGCTGGCCCGAGGCTTCAGCCGCATCACGCGCGACATTTCCGGCGCTCTGCCCGTGCCGCACAATCCACATCACATCAGGCCACTTCTGTTCTTCGCTCACTTTTCATCCCCCAGACGTTTTTATATAAAATTGAATAAGGCTTTATTACTTACCAAAATCATACTTTACCTTATGCATGCTCAACTCCAACCCGGAGATTTTCATAAGCCCTTCTTCGCATTCTCTGCTTTCTTTACCCAGCCGTTTGTAAGCCTCTGCGGTCAAGAGTATCTCATCCCGTTTCGCTAAATCCTCGCCGAGTTTGGAAGCCAGATTGACTTCCGCTCCGAACATATCATCATCTTCAAGCATCAACACCTCGCCATATCCGATGCCGAATTTTCCATACATATCAAATTCCGCAGGCAGCATCGTATTGGCCGCCGACAATCGCTTGAGGATGTCAATCGCGGCTTCAACCGCCTGTTCAACTTCAGGGAATACTGCGAAGGCATTATCGGCTTCAAACTTGACGACCTCTCCGCCATGCTCTTCGATAGCGGGTCTGGCAATCTCGTTCATGCGGTGAATCATGGACAGAAAATGTATGATGCCGTGTTCAAGCGTGAGTCTTGAAAAGCCTGACATATCCATCACCAGAATGCCATGCGTCTCGCCGAAAGTTTCTATAATCTTCGCATCAATTTCGGTTATGCGTTCCGGGTGCTCGTTTCTCTCTTGAAGCATCTGCGCCAATTCTGCTCTGGTTTTTCTATTCATATTTTTTGTCTACGCTTCGGCAATGGGCGGCCTGCCTTCTTCAATCTCATTGTTTCTTTGCGCAGCCATATCGCTCAACGCCGTCAACAGTGAAGGAGAAACTGCCGACTCGCTCTCCTTCCCTTTAACCTGCCCTCTGCCGATGCCTCCCGGCGCGGGCAGCAGGCGATTGACTATGCCCAGGATGTCCGCCGTCAGTCCGGGAAAGAGACCGTGAAACTTGACCGCGAGCTGCGCCTGTATGCTGAGCACGATCTCCGCGTCGCCGCGCCTGCAAGCCTCTACGATTTGACTCGCCGCGCGTTCGGCATTCATCGAAGTCACGGGCAGCGCGTCGCTGATGCTGAACCAGGCATACTCCGCGCGATGCTGTCCTTTGAAAGACGCGTTACGCGGGCTGCCAGTCCGCATCAGGCCGGGGCAGACAGTAGTCACGACCACGCCGTCCTTCTGCAACTCTGCGCGCAAGCCCTCTGACAAACCCACCAGCGCAAACTTGCTGGCCGAGTAAGGCAACAGATGAGGCACGCTGATTTTCCCTCCGATAGACGAGATGTTCACGATACGCCCGCCGCGACGCTTGCGCATCAACGGCAACACCGCGAGCATCGTGTAGAGCGGCCCCCAGAAGTGCACCTTCATAGCCATTTCATAATCTTCGACCGTCATCACCTCAAACGGCCCGACCTGAATCAAGCCCGCGTTGTTGACGAGTACATCTATCCCGTCAAAATGTTGCCCCACGATATTGACCAGCTCATTAACCTGCGCTCTCTCCGTCACATCGCATGGCACAGCCAGCACGCTCGCGCCGCGCTCTTTCAAATCGGCACGCGCGCGGTCAAGCTCTTCCGAATCTCTGGCACAGATGGCAATACGCGCTCCCTGACGCGCAAACTCGCGCGCCAACACCAGCCCAAGCCCGCGTGACCCGCCCGTAATCAGCACCGACTTATTCTTAAAGTCATACTCGCGCCATCTACGCACCACCGCACGCGCCGCCAGCAAAGCTCCTAACCCCGCCGCAGCCAATGCCAACGCTTCCCGGTTTCGTTCACCCATTATCAATCTCCTATTTTGGATTTTAGATTATGGATTTTGGATTGGCGTGCTTCTTAAACTTGAAGCCGGATTTTGAAAAGCACAACTTTCGTCAATCGCTTAATCCAAAATCCAAAATCTAAAATCCAAAATCTCCCACGACCGGCGTGTGATCCGAAGGTCGTTCCCACGCGCGCGGCTCTTTGTCTATCCATGAATGTTTGCACAGCGCGGCGAGCGGCTCAGAGACCCAGATATGATCTATACGCATGCCAAGGTTACGGCGAAAGCCTCCCTGCCGGTAATCCCACCATGAGTAATGCCCGCCCTCTTGAGTGTGCAAGCGAAAGGCATCTGTGAAGCCCCACTTCTTAATCTCTTCGAGCGCGGCTCGCTCGCGTTTACTAAAAAGAATCTTGCCCTCCCACAGTCGCGGGTCATGCACATCGCGCTCTTCCGGCGCGACGTTAAAGTCGCCGCACAGTAAAACTTTTTCGCTGACGCTGTACTCAGCATTAAAAAACTTTCGCAGCCTGAGCATCCACTTGAGCTTGAAAATATATTTATCCGTGCCGACCGATTGCCCGTTCGGAACGTAGACATTGACGATTCGTATGCCCTTCACGGTCGCGGCAATCAGACGCGCCTGCGCGCCTTCTTCGTCATCGTGCATGCCGCGCTGCACGTCCTCGCAATCGTGGCGCGAGATGATCGCCACGCCGTTATAAGTCGGCTGCCCGAACGCAACGGCCTTGTAGCCTATCTGCGCGAAAGCCTCCGCCGGAAATTTTTCATCCGTGCATTTCAGCTCCTGCAAGCAGAGCACGTCCGTCTTCGTCTCCTCAAGCCATCTCAAAACGAGCGGCAGCCGCGCCAGCACAGAGTTCACATTCCACGTTGCGATTTTCATCTCACTCAAACTTTAGATTATTAATCCGGCGAGCAATGCACCGCGCCGCGCTATGTCGTCGATGATGATGTGCTCGTGCGTTGCGTGCGCGCCGTCGCCGTCAATCCCAAGCCCGTCGAGCACCGGCACGCCTGTGGCCGCGATGAAGTTTCCGTCAGAAGCTCCGCCGACCTGCGTTTCATCAAGTTCAAAACCGAGAGCGGCAGCCACGTTTTTCGCATGCTCATAAAGCGCGAGCACTTTTTCATTTCGTTCAAGCGGCGGGCGATTGATGCCGCCGCTCACGCGCAGCCGGATGCGCCCGTCGAATGGCTGCGCGTGCAGTATCTCATCGGCGGCACGTTGCCCTTCATCCTCATTGCTGAAACGCAAATCTATCTCGGCACGCGCCGAAGCAGCCACGACGTTTGAGCGCGTGCCTCCTTCTATGACACCGACGTTGACGCTGATGCCGCTCGCGGAATCATTGATCGCGTGCAGCCGCTCTATCTGCCGCGCGAGTTCGAGAATCGCGCTCGCGCCCTTCTCCGGCTCAAGCCCCGCGTGAGCGGCGCGTCCCTCAATCTCCAGCACAAAAATTCCGGTTCCCTTACGCCCCGTCTTAACTCGTCCTCCGCTCGCGGGCGGCTCAAGCACCAGAGCGCAGGCCGCGCGCCGCGCTTCCGCTTCAACCAGCTCGCGCCCGGTCGCGCTTCCGGTCTCTTCATCACACGTCAGTAATAACACGACTTCGCCACGCGGATTTAACTTTAATGTGGAGCATGCGCGCAAAGCTTCAAGAGCCAACACGCAATTGGCCTTCATATCAAAGATGCCCGGAGCATAAATGCGACCGCCCTCGACGCGCCACGGACGTTGCGCCAGCGAGCCGCGCGTATGCACCGTATCCGTGTGCCCGACGAGCAGGATCGTTGGTGAACCCTGCCCGCTTTCCGCAAAGAAGCGCACGCGCAGGTGCTCCCCATAATTCAGGCTTTCGATTCGCTCAATCGAAGTGACCCCCTCAAGCTCTCGCGCAGCATCCACCAGCAGCTCAACTACCGCACGGCTGCCAGCGACATCACCCGAAGGCGATTCCGTTTCGACGAGCGCACGCACCAACGCCAGCATTTCTCTCTCTCTCGCAGAAAAATGTTCGAGCAGCTTCGCCGCCATCTCTCTGGAAATTTCGCGCAAGTCTTTTTTGCATCACCTCAAATCTGAAATTTCAAATTTCAGATTTCAAATCTTAAATCTCAAATCTCAATTAGCCTTAATCACTTCTCTTCTCACAGCAATCGCGTCAATGCGTTCGCGCTTGACCTCGAATCCGATGCCCGGCGTATCGGGCGCGAGGATCGTCCCGCGTTTCGTGATGGTCACTTGCGGCTCGATAATATCCTCCGCCCAGTAGCGCGAGCTGGCGGAGACATCGCCCGGCAAGGTAAACCCCGCGAGAGTCGCCATCGCGATATTGTGTGCGCGCCCGATGCCGGATTCCAGCATCCCGCCGCACCACACGGGCACGCCTCTTTCGCGACAGACCTGCTCGACGCGCTTTGCTTCCGAATGTCCGCCGACTCGCCCGAGCTTGAGATTCACAACCCTGCAAGCTCCCAGCTCGACCGCATGACGCGCATCGTCAGGCGTGCGGATTGTTTCGTCAAGACAGATGTCTGTCTTCAACTCT
Source organism: uncultured Pyrinomonadaceae bacterium (assembly GCA_964246305.1). Classification (GTDB taxonomy): domain Bacteria; phylum Acidobacteriota; class Blastocatellia; order Pyrinomonadales; family Pyrinomonadaceae; genus JACMLC01. The sequence continues at coordinate 77,366 of CAXTPS010000005.1, read as the reverse complement.
CTTTGCAACTGCGCGTGGTCGAACATATCGTCATGCGCGAGCGGCTGTTCGATCATCGTCAGCTCGAATTCGTCCAGAGAGCGCAGGAGCTTTACATCATTCAAGCCATATGCCGAATTCGCATCAGCCATCAACTGAATCTCTGGAAAGCGTTCGCGCACGCGCTCGACAATCGCAAAGTCCCAGCCGGGCTTGATCTTGATTTTAATCCGCTGGTATCCCGCCTCAAGCTCGTGCTCTATCTTTTCGAGCAGCGATTCAGGACTTTCCTGTATCCCGATGGAAACGCCGCAAGGTATTTCAGACAGTGCGCCTCCCAAATATCTCCACAGCGGGACGTACGCGCGTTTCGCTTCCAGGTCCCAGCACGCAGTCTCAACCGCGGCCTTCGCCATCCGGTGCCCGCGCACAGGCTTCATCAGCTCAAACACATACGCCGCACGCTCAAACTCTCGCCCCAAGACCATCGGCGCGAGAAAATCTTTGAGCGTACTCCAAGCCGTCTCAGTCCACTCTTCGGAATAAAAAGGAGCCTCGCCCGCCGTGCATTCGCCCCAGCCCTCCGCGCCGTCTTCGTCCAGCACGCGCGCAAGCACGATGCGCCTATGGGTCGTGCGCCCGAAGCTGGTCTCGAAAAAATGCACGAGCGGCAGGCGAATCTCTATTAACTCAATCGAAGCTATCTTCACCGCTTGATGGTCTCCGAAATTCGTGTGCGCTCATTATGCCTGTGTTATCAACTTTTTGTCAGCAGACAAAAAAGAAAGACGGCGCGATGGCCGTCCTTCTTTGCGAGCTATTTCATTTCCCAGAGTTCGATTTATTACTTCGCGCTTCGCGCCTTGATCATCTTAAAGAATTCGTCGCGGAACTTATCGCCGGGAGCTTTCGAGTCCTTCTGACCTTTCGGCAAATCTCCGGCATTCACTGTCTCGTAAACTTTCGGCGTCGTACTAATGGCCTCCGGCGTTCCGCTCATGTACCTGATGGGGGCTGTCAGAATCGCGTTATCGCTCAGGGTGCGTATAACTTTTAAGCCGTCGTCACTCTTTAAGATGACGTACTCGAAAATCAACACGCGGAATTTCGAGGTCAGCGGTCGCTCGGACAAAACGCTAGTGTTGGCAGGTTTGCGCGTGACCGGGTCAATCTCGTAAGGCTCATTCGCGCTGCTGGTAGAGAGTCCCTCGTCCCTCACCGGCATGGGGTCGGGCACAGCGTACCGCGCAAGGATGACAGATGCCTGTGACAAGTCGTCCACGACCTCTATCGCGCCGTATTTCTTCCCGTCCGCTTGATTCCATTTGTCTATCCACTCGATGAAATTTTGGCGCGTCTTCGCTTCCGTGTTCATCTTGATATAGACCTTGATGGGCACATCGGCGGGCAGTTTAAGCGAGCTGGCTTCAGTAACCCGAGTCTCGCGCGGGACGCCGATGATGGCCTTGAGCAGCCTGAGTTGGTAATCTTTGAACTGTCCGAAGCTCGTGCCGGACAAGCCCAACAGGAAAGCGATGGTAAGGAGTGATTTTCGCATAACTTTCTCTATTATTGAGGACTGAACCGCAAAATTTCAAACGCGAGGTAACGAGTTTATCATGCTGACTTTATTCAGTCGAGACAATTTCCTCGCCGTTCAGCGCAGCGCGCATGGTGTGCCAAGAGAGGCTGGCGCATTTGACCCGCGCGGGGAAATCGCGTACGCCGGAAAAAATCGTCAGGCGTCCGAGGTTGTTCGGCACGGCCTCTTCGTCGAGTTCGCCCGTTACCATTCGATGAAACTCATCGAAGAGAATTTCCGCCTCCTCTTTGGACTTACCCTTGACGCTCTGCGTCATCATGCTCGCCGCAGCCTTCGAGATGGCGCAGCCAGAGCCTTCAAAGCTGATCTCTTTGACGACCTCGTCCTCCAACTGCATGTAGACCGTGAGATGGTCGCCGCACAGAGGATTGTAGCCTTCGGCAGAACGATTCGCCTCCTCCAACTTATGAAAGTTGCGCGGCTTTTTATTGTGATCGAGAATGACCTGTTGATATAGCTCGCTCAGTTCAGACATATTTGATATTTGCGATTTTAGATTTTAGATTTGCGATTGGACTTAGCTGAAGACCTCTATCACTCTCTGAATCGCATGAGCCAACGCATCAACTTCACCCTTCGTATTATAAAAAGCGAATGAAGCGCGGGCGGTCGCCGGGACTTTGAATCTCTGCATGACGGGTTGCGCGCAGTGATGGCCGGCGCGGACGGCGATGCCCTCTTGATCCAGAATCGTTCCGATGTCGTGCGGGTGAACTCCTTCGATGACGAATGAAAGCACGCTCGCTTTTTCGCGCGCCGTGCCGATAATCCGCACGCCTTCGATAGCCGAAATCTTCGCGGTCGCGTAAGAGAGAAGCTCCTGCTCGTAAGCCACTGCCCGCTCGCGCCCGATGCTGTTCAAATAATCTATTGCCGCGCCGAGACCGATCTGCGAAGCGATGGCCGGAGTCCCCGCTTCAAACTTGCCCGGCAGCCCTGCGTAAGTCGTCTTCTCAAAAGTCACTGTGCGAATCATGTCGCCGCCGCCCTGAAACGGATTCATACGCTCAAGCCATTCCGCCTTGCCGTAGACGACGCCGCTTCCGGTCGGCGCGAACATCTTGTGGCCTGACAGAACAAAGAAGTCGCAATCCAAATCCTGCACGTCAACGCTGAGGTGCGGCGCGCTCTGCGCTCCGTCGAGCAGGACGGGCACGCCATGCTTGTGCGCCGTCGCAATCATTTCTTTGACCGGATTGATCGTGCCGAGGGCGTTCGAGATATGCGCCACCGCGACGATCTTCGTCCGCTCGTTCAAGAGCGCGTCGTATTCGTCAAGCAGAAGCTCGCCCGCGTCGTTCATCGGAATAACGCGCAGATGCGCGCCCTTCTCTTCACAAAGCATCTGCCACGGAACTATGTTCGCGTGATGCTCCATCGCAGAGACGACGACCTCATCGCCCGCACCTATGAACTTGTGCCCGTAGCCGTGCATCACAAGATTGATGCCTTCGGTCGCGCCGCGCACAAAGATGCATTCCTTAGCATCACGCGCGTTGATGAAACGCCTGACCTTCTCGCGTGCGCCCTCGTAAGCAGTGGTCGCTTTCATGCTCAGGTAATGCACGCCGCGATGAATATTTGAATGCTCTTCTCTGAGGTACTTCGACCCGCGATCAATCACGTCCTGCGGGACTTGCGAAGAGGCAGCGTTATCCAGATAGACGAGCGGCTTGCCATTCACCATCTGCCGCAACACAGGAAAATCCTCGCGCACGCGCTCCACATCCCACAATGTGTCAACCGTCTCCGGCGTCTCTAACAAAATGTTATCGGTAGAAATCATAATCTTTGAGAATCCAGAATCCAGAATCCAGAATGAAAGGCTGAAACCGGTTTTATCCTGACTTCTGGATTCTGACTCCTGTCTCCTGCTATCACACTTCCAATTTTGCGTGCAGCCGGTTCAAAACCGTTTCGTCCAGTTGCGCTTTGATTGATTCGATTTTGATTTTATCAATCACCTCTTCTGCGAAGCCGTAGGTCAGAAGATTCTGTGCCAGCTCCGGGTGCAGTCCGCGACTGATGAGATAAAACAGTTCTTCCTCTTCAAGCTGCCCGACGGTCGCGCCGTGCGCGCACTTCACGTCGTCCGCGAAGATTTCCAACTGCGGCTTTGTGTCCACGCGCGCCTCTTTTGACAACAGCAGGTTGCGATTAGTTTGCTGCGCGTCCGTCTGCTGCGCGCCCTCATGGACGAAAACTTTTCCGTTAAAGACGGCGCGAGATTTACCGTCGAGGATGCCTTTATAAAGCTGTCGGCTGGTGCAATGCGGTTGCAAGTGGTCAATCAGCGAATGCGTGTCCGTGTGCTGGCCTGCGCCGACGATATAGAGTCCGTCAACGCGACATGACGCGCCTTCATTATCAAGACGAACAGCGATGTTATGGCGCGACATCTGCGCTCCGAGCGTGATCGTCGTCGTCTCGAAAACGCTGCTGCGCCCGACCGCGGCGGTCGTCGTCGCGATGTGAAAAGCCTGCGCGCTCTCGCGCTGCACTTTGTAATGCTCAAGCCGCGCGTTATCTTCCAGCACGACCTCGACCACAGCATTCGTCCAGTAAGCTCCGTCATCCACGCTCGCGTAACTCTCAATCAACGTCGCTTCGCTCTCACGCTCTGCCACAAAGAGCACACGCGGAAAAGAGACAGGGCGCAACGCGCGCGAGTCCGAGAGAAAAAGCAGATGGACGGGCATTTCAACACGCACGCCCTGCGGCACGAGTACGAATACGCCGCTAGAAAGGAACGCGGTATTGAGCGCGGTCAGGCCGTTCACATTATAATCCGCGCCTCGCGCCAGATGTTTGCGCACGACTTCCGAATAACGCTCGTCGCGCAATGCATACGCGAGGTCTAAGACCACAATGCCTTCGGGCAAAGCATCAAGCGCGGACATCTCCGCACGATAAACCCCATTGACGAAGACAAGCTGACTGCGCCGCGTCTCTTCGTATGTGAACTGTTCGAGCTGAAAATCTTCAGAAACATTTTGAACAGCTTGCCTCTCAAACACCATCTTCGAGAGCGGCGCGAGGTTAGTGTATTTCCACTCTTCCTCATCCGTCGTCGGAAAGCCGTGTTGCTCGAAACTATCAAACGCGCTCTCGCGCAGACGCTTGACCCATGAAGCATCCGCGCTGCTCTGCTCTTGAAATTGACGGAAGGCTGCGCCGTATGCGCTCTGCTCTTTGATTGTTTGCGTGACCATTCTTATTAGCTCAACTGCGGCGCGCTCGCGGCTTCCCTGCCCGCTCCCGCCTTAATCCAATCGTATCCTTTGGCTTCCAATTCGAGCGCAAGCTCTTTGCCACCCTCTTTGACAATCCGCCCGCCCGCCAGCACATGCACAAAATCCGGCACGATGTAATTCAGGAGCCGTTGATAGTGCGTCACGAGAATGATGCCGTTCTCGGAATTGCGAAGCTGGTTGACGCCGCCCGCGACTACGCGCAGAGCGTCAATGTCCAAGCCCGAATCCGTCTCGTCAAGCACCGCCAGCTTCGGCTCAAGCACGGCCATCTGCAAAATCTCGTTGCGCTTTTTCTCACCGCCCGAAAAGCCTTCGTTGACAGAGCGCGACATAAAGCTCGCTTCCATCTCGACTATCTTTGCGCGCTCTTTCAGCAAATCCTTGAACTCCAATGGATCAAGCTCCTCTTCGCCGAGGTGCTTGCGCTTCTCGTTATAAGCGAGCCGCAGAAACTGCGCGTTAGAAACTCCCGGCACTTCTATCGGATACTGAAAGGCCAGAAAAATCCCCTCGCGCGCACGCTCGTCCGGCGCAAGCTCCAGCAGGTTTCTGCCCTCATAAAAAATCTCGCCCTGCGTCACAACGTAAGACGGATGCCCCGCCAGAACTTTGGCGAGCGTGGATTTCCCGGACCCGTTCGGCCCCATGATGGCGTGGACTTCACCCTTCTTAACCGTCAGGCTGATACCTTTCAGAATCTCATTCTCGCCAATGCTTGCATGTAAATCACGAATTTCCAGCACAGTAATTGTTCCTCAAGAAGAAGTGATGCGTGATAAGCATCAAACCGTTTTCTCTTATCATCTATCACTCATTACTTATCACTTTGATTTTCTATCCGACACTACCTTCCAATTTCAATCCGAGCAGCCGCGTGGCTTCGACTGCAAACTCCATCGGCAACTGTAGAAACACATCTTTGCAGAAGCCGTTGATGATAAGCGAGACCGCGTCCTCCTGCGAGATGCCGCGCTGTTGCAGGTAAAAGAGCTGCTCTTCGCTAATCTTCGAGGTGGAAGCTTCATGCTCGACACGCGAGCTGTTATTCATCACCTCTATGTATGGAAACGTATTCGCGCCGCACTTCGAGCCGATGAGCATCGAATCGCACTGCGTATAGTTTCGCGCGCCTTCGGCTTTCGGCATGACTTTCACCAATCCGCGATAGCTGTTATTCGACTTGCCCGCCGAAATTCCTTTCGAGATGATTGTCGAGCGCGTGTTCTTGCCGAGGTGAATCATCTTCGTGCCGGTGTCCGCCTGCTGCGCGTGATTGGTCAGCGCGACCGAGTAGAACTCGCCGATAGAATTATCGCCCTGCAAGATGCACGATGGATATTTCCACGTGATGGCGGAGCCTGTCTCGACCTGCGTCCATGAAATCTTGGAATTCTTTCCGGCGCATTTACCGCGCTTGGTGACGAAATTATAAATGCCGCCCACGCCCTCTTCGTCGCCCGCGTACCAGTTCTGCACGGTGGAATATTTAATCTCCGCGTCATCGAGCGCGATAAGCTCGACCACCGCCGCGTGTAGCTGGTTGCGATCAAACTTCGGAGCAGTGCAGCCTTCGAGATAAGAGACGTGCGAGTTCTCTTCCGCGACGATCAGTGTGCGCTCGAACTGTCCAGACTCGGAATTGTTGATACGAAAGTAGGTCGAAAGGTCCATCGGGCAGCGCACGCCCTTCGGGATAAAGACGAACGAGCCGTCCGTGAAGACCGCGCTATTCAAAGCCGCAAAGTAGTTGTCATTCGTCGGCACGACCGTGCCCAGATATTTTTTTATCAGCTCAGGGTATTCCCGCACGGCCTCGGAGAAGGAACAGAAGATAACACCGTGCTTCTTCAACTTCTCTTTATAGGTCGTCGCCACTGAAACGGAATCGAAGACAGCATCTACTGCAACATTCGCAAGCTGTTTCTGCTCTTGAAGCGGGATGCCTAGCTTTTCAAACGTGCGCAGCAGTTCAGGGTCAACCTCGTCGAGGCTGGCCTTCTTCTCTCGCTGCTTCGGCGCGCTGTAATAGACTACGTCCTGATAATCAATCTCAGGATATTTGAGATTCGGCCAGTGCTTCGGCTCCGTCATCGTCAGCCAGTGACGATAAGCCTTGAGACGAAACTCAAGCATCCACTCAGGCTCTTCCTTCTTCCCGGAGATAAGACGAATCGTGTCTTCCGTCAATCCTTTCGGAATAACATCAGACTCGATGTCTGTAACGAAACCGTATTTGTATTCTTTGTTAGCCAGAACTTCGATTGTGCTCATCTTGTTTCCTTGCTTCGCTATTCGTTCAAAGCTGCTTCTCTAAAAATATTTGCTATCTGCTCAAGCGTTCTTCTGTGTCCGCACGAAACGGGACTGCAAACCCTCTATCTGATGAAGCGTCGCATCAACTTTGGCTTCGTTGCCGACAAGCTTCGCCAGCGTTATTTCTGACAGCGCGCTCTGCACGATCTCATGCAGCCCGACGATGACAGGGCGAATGCCGCAGTCACCTGTATGCACGCAAACATCCATCACGCCCGTGTAGCTCTTGCAATGCTCCTGCACAGCATCTTCGTCGAGCACTTTGATAACTTCGCTCAGACGAATCTCAGTCGCCGGACGCGACAGTTGATACCCGCCTTTCGTCCCTCTGTACGACTGCACAAGCCCCGCCTTATTCAAAATCCAGAGCAGCTTCCCGGCATTCGCGACGGAGATGCCTTCTCGCTCGGCCATCTGCGAGAGAGTCAGTGACTCTCCCGAAGGCAGGTGCGCGAGCTGCACCAGACAACGTAACCCGTATTCTTCCTGTGACGAGACCTTCATAACGTAGCCTTTACGTGACCAGCCGCACGTGTCAATTACCGGATAAGTGCCCTTTCAAAGTACCATCATAAAGATACATTACTTTTTTGTCAAGATTCCACAAGCTGTGACTTATCAAGGCTATAGAGCCATGAAAGCCACCGTTCGCGCTTATTGCGGAGTGAAGTTAAAATTCAGGAATCCGGCGATGCGGACCGCTTGACCGTCGGTGATTGTCGGGCGGAACTTCCAACGCCTGGCAGCATCAATCGCGGCTTGTCGCAGGATTGCCGGGCCGGTGCTGCTTTGCGCGGAAACGACAGAGCCTTTTTCATCTATCACCAGCTCGACACGCACGACGCCCGTGACATGCGCGGTCTTGGCGAAAGCCGGATAGGTCGGAGAAACTTTTTGCGTCGCTTTATCAATCAGCGACCCGACGTTCATGAGCTGACCATCCGCAGTCGTTGACGGCGTATTGCCTGACGCAGCGGAGCCTGTATCATTCTTTGCGGTTTCTGTTTTCGCCTGAGTGTTGGGCGCGGAAGCGGGGGCTTGAGTCGAAGCAGTCGGCGGGGCGACGCTGATTTTGGAAGCGGTCAGAGCAGGTGACGGGCTGGCGGCTGCGATACTCCCGCTCAGGGATGCAAGGCGACGCGAGTCGGATGCCGTCAGATGTTGACGCGCATCCGCGATTTCGACCTGCCAGCGAGCGCGTTCTTCGCCATCGCGCGCAAGGCTTGAGCGGACATTCGCCACATCCTCAAGCAAGGCGAACGCGTCCGTATTTTTGTCGCCTCCGGCTCCTATCTCTCTGGCCTGTTCGACCACGTGCTCAAGCAGGCCGCGCAGGCGGTCAAGATCATTGATCGCCTCTGACGGTAAATCTTTATCGGCGATATTGAGACCGAAAGAGCGATAGCGTTCGAGATGCGCTCGCACGCCGTTGACCGTCTGACCTGCGACCGCGAAATACGAGCGCGACGCGCCTTCGTTTTGCGGCGAGCGCGCCTTATAAGTATCGTCCAGTAAATTCTGCGCGCGTGCGTAATCGCCCTGCTCCAGATAGATGCCCATCAGCATGATTCGCGCGACATCGCGCACGGCATCATCCGTCGTCGTGGTGCGAATCGCATCCAGCTCGAACGCAGCCGCTGTCAGATTATGAGCCGCAGTCAGAGCGCGTGCGCGTGCAATTCGCCGCTGCAAAGCCTCTGCATCCGTCGGGGCGGACTGTGCATGAGCAGACAGAGCGCAGACGGCTAAAATCAGATTCAAAAATAGAATGGTTTTGTACGAGGCAAACTGTGTGCGTTTACATTTCCTTTTTTCCAACACTATTCATTACTCCATAAAGACAAAAGCGAGCTTGAAGGCTCGCTTATCGCTGCATCGATAAATTTGATGCATTATGGCCTTCGGGGGCGACTTTTTCAAGCCGCGCGACTTTAGTTTTTTCCGTTTTGCGTGCCCGATGGAGCGAGGCTTTTTATAATCTGCTCGCGAAAGGCACGTGCGCGCGTCTTTATATCGCTTTCGTTCAAAGTTAGCAACCTTTTGTCACGCATAATGACGCGGCCTTCGATAATCACAGTCTGCACATCGTCCGCCTTCGTCGCGTAAACAAGGCTCGAATAGATATTATAAAGCGGCGTTTGATTGAGGTCGTCTGAATCCGCTATGACAAGGTCTGCGCGCTTGCCGACCTCTATCGAGCCGATCTCGTTTTCGAGATGCAGGGCGCGTGCGCCGCGTATCGTCGCCAGTTCAAAAGCTTCCAACGCGGAGACAACCTTCGGATCGCCGCTGATGAGCTTATGAAGCTTGGCCGCCGTGTCCATCTCTTCCCACAGATTGAGATCGTTATTCGAGGCCGCGCCGTCTGTCCCCAATCCCAGAGCGAGGTCTGCCGCGAGCATACGCGGCACGGGAGCGACGCCCGAAGCGAGCTTCATATTCGATTGCGGATTATGAACCACGCCCACGCCGAGCCTCTTCAAGATAGCGATCTCTTCATCGTTGGCATACACGACATGAGCCGCAATCACACGCTCATTCAAAAATCCTATCCGCGCCAAATAATCAACCGGACGCGCTCCATGATCCTTCGTGATGTCTGCGACCTCTTTCTGAGTCTCGGCCACGTGAATCACGATTGGAGCTTTCGTCCTGTCAGAAAAAAGGCGTATGGCTTTGAGATGTTCCTCGGAGACTGTGTAGGGCGCGTGCGGCGCGATGGCCGGAGTGATGAGCGGGTTGCCCTGCCACTTTTTGACGAACCTTTCCGTGTAGGCCATAGCCTCCGCGTTCGTCTTGTTATCTGCGACCGGAAAATCTATGACCGTTTCGCCGAGCACGCCGCGCACGCCCGCGCGCGAAGTCTCGTCGGCTATCGCGTCCTCGAAATAGTACATGTCGCAGTAAGTCGTCGTGCCGCCGCGTATCATCTCCGCCAGACCCAATCTCGTACCGACGCGCACGAACTCTTCCGTGACGTTTTTCGCTTCCGCCGGAAAGATATATTTTGTCAGCCACTCGTTCAGGTCCAGATCGTCCGCGAGACCGCGAAAGAGAGACATAGGCACGTGCGTGTGCCCGTTGATGAGGCCGGGAATGACGACTTTCCCGCGAGCATCAATCGTCTCGCGCGCAGTGTAGTTGCTTTCCAACTCCGCGCGCGTGCCGACGGCGACGATGAGTCCCTTTGAGACAGCTACAGCGCCGTCTTCGATAACGCGGCGCGCGGCGTCCATCGTGACAATCGTTCCACCGCGAACTAACAGATCAACATTCGTTTTCTTCTCTGCGGATTTCTTCGATTGAGTGCCGGTTGCGAGTGGTGTTGAAAGTGAAGCCATGAGAAGCAATGTGACTAAGATGCGTAGATGTTTGGAAGCCGTAAAACTCAACCAGGCTTTTTCTTTGCGCCTTTGCGCCTTTGCGTGAAACTTTGTCTCTCGCAAAGACGCAAAGGCGCAAAGAGGACGGGGTAGTTCGCTGCCGAATAGATTTTTTCTCTTAATCATTATTGCTCATTTAAGCTGGATGGACTCAAAAGCTAAACATCGGAAGTCTGTTTCTCTTTCTCCGCTTCGCGTAAGAACTTGGCGTCAAAGGCGCGCGGCAGGAGATGCTGTATGTCCACCGTCTCCGTTTCGCCGCGCAGGTTGGCGAGGACGATGGTCGTGTTGCGGCAGTGTTCCCAGATAATCTGTCTGCAAGTTCCGCAGGGCGGCGTCAGGGTTTCAGTGTCCGCGACGATGACGAGGCGGCCAAAACAGCGTGCGCCTTCGGAGATAGCTTTCCAGATGGCGACGCGCTCGGCACAGACGGTCAGGCCGTAGCTCGCGCTCTCGACATTGCAGCCGGTGTAGATTTCGCCGTCATCAGTTTCGACCGCCGCCCCGACGCGGAAATTCGAGAAGGGCGCAAACGCCCGTTCACGCGCCTCTGTCGCTATCTCAATCAGCGAGTTTAAATCGCGTTCGCTCATGCCTGTGCTCCGTTCGTGTATGAAGTGTTGGACAGGCGCTCGCGTATCTTGCCGCTGATGAGATCAATGCTGACCAGATTGTGTCCGCCTTCCGGGATGATGACATCTGCGTAACGCTTCGAAGGCTCGACAAATTGCATGTGCATCGGCCTGACGGTCGCTAAGTATTGCTCGATGACAGATTCAACCGTGCGCCCGCGTTCGGCCACGTCGCGGCGCAGGCGGCGTATGAAGCGTATGTCGTCGGGCGTGTCAACGAAAACCTTGATGTCCATCTGTTCTAATAATCGCGTATCGTAAAAAATCAGGATGCCTTCGATAATCACAATCGGCTTCGGCTCGATGAGCAGGGTTTCGCTCAAGCGCGTGTCCGTTTTGAAATCGTAGAGCGGAAGCTCGACCGCGTGACCTGCCTTCAACCTGCGGACGTGATGCACGAGCAAGTCGTTATCCAGAGCATCTGGATGATCGAAGTTAGCCGCCTGCTTGTTATCAAGCGGCAAATCCTTCAGATTCCGGTAATAAGAGTCCTGTTGGATGAAGACCACGTCCTCGGCGTTGACCGCTTCGAGGATACTTTTCGCCACAGTCGTCTTGCCGGAGCCTGTTCCCCCACTGATGCCTATAATCATAATTTAAGTGACAGGTGACAGGTGACGAGTAAGACAAAGAGCACTTGGCTTGTCACTCGTCACCTGTCACTGTAGTCTTGGAATCACACGCCGCAACAATTCCTTAAACGTGTCGTGAACGCGTGCGCCGGTTTCCATTACTTCTTCGTGATTGATGGGTTCGCCGATGACGCCTGCCGCCATGTTGGTGATGCAGGAGATGCCGAGGATTTTGACGCCCATCTGTCGTGCGACAATCGCTTCGGGCACTGTGCTCATCCCGACCGCGTCCGCGCCGAGCGTGCGTAGCAGACGCACTTCGGCGGGCGTTTCATAACTCGGCCCGGATAACGCAGCGTAAATTCCGCGCCGCAATTCGAGGTTCATCCTGCGCGCTTCTTCGACAGCGATCTCCTGATAATCGCGCGAGTAAACTTCGCTCATATCCGGGAAACGCTCGCCGAAGCGTTTATCGTGCGCGCCGCGCAGAGGGCTGATGCCCATCAGGTTAAGATGATCGTTGATAACCATCAGCGCGCCCTGATCGAATCCGACGTTGATGCCACCCGCAGCATTTGTCAACACTAAGGATTTGACTCCGAGCAGTCCGAAGGTGCGAATCGGGAAGACGACTTCTTCAATCAAATAGCCTTCGTAAAAGTGAAAGCGTCCCTGCATCGCTGCCACAGGCACGTTCTCGATTTTGCCGAGGACGAGACGACCCGCGTGGCCTTCGACCGTCGAGAGCGCGAAGCCCGGCAGCTCTTCATACGGGATGGCGACGCTGTCTGTTAAATCATCCGCGAACGCTCCGAGTCCGCTGCCGAGCACGAGCGCGACTCGCACCTCTTCGCTAAAGCGCGCTCGAATAGTGCGCGCGGCATGCTCGACGCGCTCATACAAAGTATCCTGCCCTTTGGTTTCGCTCATTATTATTTAGTCGGACTTCTCAGATTTCTCATCGCTGTAGAGAATATTAATAGCCAGCAGGATACCCCCGCCCGCCGCCACTAGAAAGAAGATAATGGCGACGCCGGGATAGCCCAGAATCGTGAAAGAGGTTTGGACGCGCATCATCAGCGCGGCTCCGACGATAAGAGCCGCAAGGATGAGGCCGAGCGTGATGCGATTGGCAATCTTCTGAAAGCCCGCCATCAACTTTGTCTCGTCAATCGCATCTACCTGCAACTTCAATTCGTTGTTGGCGACCGTGTCCAGAAACCTGTTGACGCGCCCCGGCAATTTTTCTGCAAACTCTTTGACTTCGAGCGCCGAAGTGAAAAGATTGCCCGGCGACAGGCTCTTGAGCATACGCTGGCGCACGATCTCCGTCGCGTGACGGCGAATCGAAGCGTTCGGATCGAAGTTCGGATCGAGCGTATGTACGACTTGATCTAAGTTGAGCAGCGTCTTGGCAATCATCGTAAATTCGGGCGGCAAGCGAAAGCCGCGCTCGCCCGCAATGCGTGTGATTTCCAAAACGACATGCCCGGTATTTATCTCCTGTAGGTTAGAACCCTTGTGCCGCGTCACCAAGTCGGCTATGTCGCGCGAGAACATCGCTCCATCGAAATCATCTTTCGGCGCGCCCAGCTTGATAGTCCTCTCCGCCGCCTCGTCGCCACGCCCTTCGCTGATGGCTAAGAGGAGTTGCAGTAGCTGTTCTTGAAAACTCGGCGTGATGCGAGCCACCATGCCCAGATCGATCAAGGCAATCGAGCCGGAGTCCGTCAGGAAGACGTTGCCCGGATGCGGGTCTGCGTGAAAGAAGCCGTCAACCAGAATCTGTTGCAGATACGCGTGAAAGAGATGTTCGGCGAGGGCGTAGCCGTCTATATCTATCCGCGCGAGCGGGCTGAGCGAAGTGATTTTCTTGCCCTCGATGTATTCCATCGTGAGGACGCGCGAGGTCGTGTAATCGTCAACGGGTCGCGGCACATCTATGCGCGCGAACTCTCTGAGATTATCCGCGAAGATGGTCAGATTGCGCGCCTCTTGACGATAATCGAGTTCGTTGATGAGGCTCTTGCGAAACTCTACGAGCATCGGTTGAAACTCGTAACGCCTGCCCGTCTCGGTATGGCCGTCCAGAAATTGCGCCACAGCTTCGAGAGCATCCAAGTCTTCGACGATAATTTCTCTGACGCCCGGACGCTGCACTTTGACGACGACGGGGCGACCGTCGCGCATACGCGCGAAGTGGACTTGACCCAGAGAGGCTGCGGCTATCGGCGTCGCTTCAAATTCGCCAAAGCCTTTCGAGAGACGCACGCCAAGCTCCGATGAAACTATCTCTTCGACATCTCCGAACGAGAACGGCTCGACCTTATCCTGAAGCCGCGTGAGGGCTTCTAGATAAGCTATCGGCAAGAGGTCTGCGCGGGTCGAAAGAAGCTGCGCCAGCTTGATAAAGGTCGGCCCCATCTTTTCCAGATCGGCAGCCAATTCCTTTGCCTCACCCGCATCTACTTTGTCAGCCCCTTCATCCAGCACATCCCCCAGCCCCGCCTGACTGACCAGCTCGGATCGCCCGTACTTCATCAACAACAGTGCGATGTCTTTGTAACGCTTCAGATGTGCGGTGTTAAGCGCAATGCTCATAAATTGATTTTGGTCTTTGTGCTTTGGCCTTTGTTCTTTGCTTGTCTAGCTTAGCTTGAATTTGAGCTTTCAAGTTTGAGGCGCGTGCAAAGAACAAAGGCCAAAGCACAAAGTACAAAGCGTCACTTTTCCTTCTGATACGGCAAGCCGAGCGCGCGTGGCGCTCTGGATGAACCGATAAAGCCTGCCAGCACGATCATCGTCAACACGTATGGAAACATCTGTATGAAGTGAACTGGAATTATCAAGACCTTGCCGAAAATTGAGATGGGCACGCCCTGCAATTGAATGGCGACAGCTTCTGCGAAACCGAAAAGCAGGCACGCGAGCATCGTCTGCACCGGCTTCCACTTGCCGAAGATCAATGCTGCGAGCGCGATGAAGCCGCGTCCAGCGGTCATGTTGCGCGTGAACAGTGACGATTGCCCGATTGAAAGATACGCGCCGCCGGTGGCTGCCAGCGCGCCGGACAACAAAACTCCGATGTAGCGTATGCGCGTCACGCTGATGCCAGCCGTGTCCGCCGCCTCCGGGTTTTCCCCGACCGCGCGCAGGCGCAGGCCGAACGGCGTGCGATTGAACACGTACCATGTGACGACGACCATCACTGCGGCGATGACAATCGGCGCGTATGGCAACAAGTTATTTTTCGGAACCTGCGGCGTCGCTCCCGTCGAATCAAAGAATGCTCCGCTCAAGAGCGCAGGAACTCCGAGCATCAAGATATTGATCGCCATTCCGCTGACGACCTGATTCGCTTTGTACCTGATACATGCGACGGCATGAATGCTTGCGACGAAGATGCCCGCCAGAATCGCCGCCAACAATCCGATTAACGGGATAGCTGCCGACAGCAAATACGCTTTCCATGCAGGAGTAGTATTAGTTATCAGGGGATTGATTAATCCGCCCATGTAAAAAGTTATGACCGCCGATGTAAACGCGCCTGACAACATCAAGCCTTCGAGCGCGATGTTGATGACGCCGGAGCGTTCCGAGTAGAGACCGCCCAGAGCCGCAAGCACGAGCGGAGTCGCGAGGCGGATGGTCGAGTAGATTAAGATCAGGCTGAAGATTTCACTCATTCGTTTATACCTTCGAGCGATTTAGTAAACCGAACCTGCTGAAAGGGCCGCGAAAGAGTTGTTCCGCCGCTATGAAAAAAATCACGACCGCCATAATCACCAGCACCAAATCTTTCGAGACGTGATCTGTAAAGATGTCCACGAATAATCCGCCGCGAATCAACGCTCCAAAGAGAATAGCCGAGAACAGAATTCCCACCGGATGATTGCGTCCCAGAAGGGCGACGGCGATGCCCGTGAAACCGTAGCCGATGGAAAAGCCGTCATAGTAGCGATAGCGATAACCGAGCACTTCGCCAATCGCAACCATCCCGGCCAGCCCGCCCGAAACAGCCATCGCCAGCACTATCTGCTTACGCACGCTGATGCCGCCATATTCAGCCGCAGAAGGATTCGCGCCCGTCGCGCGTATCTCGTAACCCCACTTCGTCTTCCACAGAAAAATATAGACGAGCGCGCAGGCCACGAGCGCGAGAATGAAAGCCAGATTCAAAGGAATGCGTTCGGGGAAAGCCGGGACGAACTTGCCGAGGCGAGCGATGTGCGCGCCCGCGCCGATGGGCACGGTCTCCATAATCGGGTCGCCCACCGCTTTGAAAAAATGCTGTGTGAAGTAGCCCGCGAGCGCGACCGCGATGAAGTTCATCATGATCGTATTGATGACTTCGTGCGAGCCGAAACGCGCTTTGAGCAGGCCGGGAATTGCGGCCCACGCCGCTCCGCTCAAAATAGCTGCGAGACAGCAGAGCGGGACGAGTAGCCACGCGGAATGAGTGCCGAGCTTGATACCGACCCACGCCGTGACAAAGGCGGCGATGTACAACTGCCCCTCCGCTCCGATGTTGAGCAGGCCGCAACGGAAAGCGACCGCCACCGCCAGCCCCGTAAAGATGAGCGGCGTCGCATAAAAGAGCGTGTAACCGATACCGTCCGGCCACGAGAGCGCGCTCCCGATTAAGAGCCTGTAAGTTTCAATCGGGTCATCGCCGATGAGCAGCACGACGATGCCGCCGACGATGAATGCCGCGATGACTGCGATCAGCGGAAAGAGGAGTTCACGGAAATTTTTCATAACGTTTTTGGATTCTGGATTTTGGATTCTGGATTTAAGTGATTGACGAAAACTGTGCTTTGCAAATTCCAGCTTCAAGCTGAAGCAGCACTCCAATCCAAAATCCAAAATCTAAAATCCAAATGCTTATGTTCCTCCTGTCATCAGCAACCCTATCTCTTCTGTCGTCGTGGTCTTCGGACCAACCTCGCCGACGATTTTTCCCTGACGAATAACCAGCAGGCGGTCTGCGAGCGCAGTCACCTCTTCCAGTTCCGCGGAGACGAGCAGGACGGCGCACCCCGCGTCGCGCATGGCGACGAGCTTGCGATGTATGAACTCGATAGCTCCTATGTCAACGCCGCGCGTCGGCTGAGCGACGAGCAGGAGTTTCGGCTTCAAGTCGAACTCGCGCCCGATGATAAGCTTCTGTTGATTGCCGCCTGAGAGAGAACGCGCTGTGAGCGCAGGATTCGTCGGGCGCACGTCGAAATCTTTGATAATCTGTGCGGCGCGTTTTTGAATCGCCGCGTTATCAAGCAAGACGCCTGAGCCTGTGACGGCTGGCTTGCGATAATGCACGCCCAGAATCGAATTTTCCGCGAGGTCGAAATCGAGTAGCAGCCCTCGCCTGAGACGGTCTTCGGGGATATGCGCGATGCCCAAATCTTTATGCGCGCGTGCGTTGAGGTGTGTCACGTCGCGTCCCAAAAAATCGGTTCGGCCCTTAATGTTTTTACTGGCGGAAATTCCCGCCAGAGCTTCAATCAATTCGGTTTGCCCGTTGCCCTCGACTCCAGCAATGCCGACGATCTCGCCTGCGCGGACTTCAAAAGAGATGCCGTCCAAACGCTTTGTGCCGTCGCGCTCAGAGATAAGCGAGAGATCATTCACGCTCAGCACGGTCTCGTCCGGCTTTGCTTCCGGCTTCTCGACGCGCAGCAGCACGTCGCGCCCGACCATCAAACGCGCGAGCGCGGCAGCATTAGTCTCGCTCGTCCTGACGTTACCGACGACCTTGCCGTCGCGCATCACGGTTACGTCATCCGAGATGGCTAGAACTTCTGTGAGCTTGTGCGTGATGATGACGACCGTCTTTCCCTGCTCGCGCATGCGCCTCAAGATTTGGAAAAACTCCAAGACCTCCTGCGGCGTCAATACAGCGGTCGGCTCGTCCAGAATCAGCAGGCGCGCGTCCCTGTAAAGAGCTTTTAATAACTCTACGCGCTGCTCCTGTCCGACAGACAGGCTCTCGATAGTCGCACCCGGATTAATCGCCAGCTTGAACTCTTCGGAGAGAGAGCGAATCCGATTCTCCGCCCCGCGCAGGTCAAGCGAGGCAGCCGTGCCCGGCTCCGCGCCGAGCACTATATTCTCTGCGACCGTCATCGGCTCGACCAGCATGAAGTGTTGATGCACCATCCCGACGCCGAGCGCGATGGCGTCATGCGGCGTCTGTATGCGGCGCACTTCGCCGTCAATCAGAATCTCGCCCTCGTCCGCAGTATAAAAGCCGTAAGCGATACGCATCGCCGTAGACTTGCCCGCGCCGTTCTCGCCCACAATGGCATGAATCGTCCCCGGCTCAACTTGTATGTTGACCTGATCGTTAGCCAGCACGTCGCCGAAGCGTTTCGTAATATTTCTTAGTTCAAGCATTTGTTGTTTTGGTCTTTGGTCTTTGGTCTTCGGTCTTTGTTAAGTTGAAAGTGGCAACGATTTCTTTTTCATATTCTCGATAGAGCGAAGATACGCATTAAGTTTGGGCGTTAATTCATTAATGATTGGAAGCAAGTTGTCTACCTGCTTTTGAGTTAAAAGGCTTCTTTTATATGCCCGGCGCAACCAATGTTGGGTTTCATATAAAGAGCCACGCGCGATCTTAAGAAATCTCCGATTATCCGGGTCACTTCCCCGACCGCTTCCCTCAGCAATATTCGCCCCGATGCTATCGGCTGAGCGCATCTATATATCTGCAAATTCTCAAAATCAGTCTTCTCCATCCTCCACATACTCCTGCGAGGGGAGCTGACACTCAAAAACGGAATACATCAAAGGCCAAAGGCCGAAGTCCAAAGCCCCTTTACTTAGTCATCATCGCATCCGTAACTTTAATTTCGCCATTGATGATTTTTCGTTTGGCGGCTTCGACTTGCTGTATCACCTCGGGCGAAACCAGTTTTTCGTTATACTGATCCATCGCGTAGCCGACGCCGTCGTTGTCTAAACCATAGACGTGTATGCCGCCCTTAAAATTTCCGGCGACCTTGTCTTTTATAATTTGATAGACGGCATTGTCCACGCGCTTGACCATGCTGGTCAGGACGAAGCCGGGCTTGACCCAGTTTTGATTCGAGTCAACGCCGATGACGAACTTGTCATTCTGCTCCGCTGCATCGAACGCGCCGAGGCCGGAGTTGCCAGCCGCTGTGAAAATCACGTCCGCGCCTTTGCCTATCTGCGCGACCGCCAGCTCTTTGCCCTTGCCCGGATTATTCCACGCGGAATCCGTCACGCCTACATAATTGACAATCACACGAACATTCGGATTGACAGAGCGCGCTCCCTCTTCATAGCCCGTCGCGAACCTGTGAATCAAGCCGATGTCCATGCCGCCGATAAAGCCGACCGTGCCGGTCTGTGATTTTCTGGCAGCGATCATGCCGACCAGATAAGAGCCTTCATGCTCTTTGAAGACGAGCGAAGCGACGTTATCTAAAAACTGTCCCTCGATGGGATTGCCCTGCGCGTCGCGTTTTAAAATTACGCCGTCAATAATCGCAAAAGTGAGATTCGGATAATCCTCCGCGACCCGCTGCATAATCGGGGCTTGAGCAAAGCCGATGCCGATAATCAGATCGTAGCCGCGCTCTGCGAAAGCACGCATCGCAGGCTCAATCGAGGTCGGGTCGCCCGGCTCGACATCTCGCAGGACTATCGGAGAATCGTTCTTCGCGCGCTTCGCGCCTTCCCACGCCGCCGCGTTGAACGAGCGGTCGTCCTTACCGCCGATGTCAAAGACGATGCCGACGTGAATCTTCGTCTTATCGTCTGCGGCGCGACTTTGAAGATGGCAGGACGAGGCGATGAGCGCGACGAGAGCCAGCGCGACAAAGATTGCGAGCGATGTCTGGATGCGAAATCTCATGATGTGATGACTTCCTTGATTAACTGGTGAGACTCGGTTGGCGGCTCGTCGGCGATTGTGTATGCATCGTTAATGCGACGGCTGGCCGAGGTAGCTTGCGCTTCATCGCGGCAATAGATCAGTCCGAGCGCGTCTCCGGCTCTAACTTCATGGCCTAGCCCCGCTTCAAAAAGAAAACCGACCGCCGGATCAATTTTGTCTACGATGCGCGCACGGCCTCCGCCGATAGCCGCGACAGCATTTCCGATTTCAGTCGCATCAACTTTTATCACAAATCCGTCGCGCGGGGATACTACCCTCGCCTCGCGCAAGTTAGGATCGAGCAGCATAGAAGGTTTTTCGCAGATGCGGGGGTCGCCGCCCTGCGCTTCTACGTTTTTTCGGAAATATTCAAGGGCCGCGCCCGAATCAATCGCGCCCCTGACCCGCTCGCGCGCGGCATCCAGTCCCGCTTCGAGCCGCGCAGAAGTGAGCATACGCGCCGTCAGCTCAAGCGAGAGGTCTAGCACAGGACGCGCTCGCTCGTCCGTCTCGCCGCGCATGAGGGCGATGCATTCATAGACTTCGAGCGCATTGCCGACCGCATGGCCGAGCGGCTGATTCATGTCTGTGATTAACGCTTCAGTCCGCACGCGGCACGCGTTGCCGGTCGCCACGAGCGCACGCGCAAGCTCTCTCGCACGCGATTCCTCGCGCATGAAAGCTCCGCTTCCGGTCTTCACGTCAAGCACCAGCGCCTCTAACCCCGCCGCCATCTTCTTAGACATAATCGAAGCGACGATTAACGGAATCGCCTCGACGGTCGCCGTGGCATCACGCAGCGCGTAGAGCTTTTTGTCTGCGGGCGCGATGTCGGCGGTTTGCCCCATCATCGCGAAACCGACGCTTTTCAAGATCGCGCGAAACTCTTCGAGCGAGAGATGCACGCGATAGCCTTCAATCGCTTCGAGCTTATCAAGTGTGCCGCCCGTGTGGCCCAGGCCGCGCCCCGAAATCATCGGCACGCAGAGACCGCAGGCGGCGGCGAGTGGCGCGATTATCAATGAAGTCTTATCGCCGACGCCGCCCGTCGAATGCTTGTCCGCTTTCGGCTTTTCGATCTCCGAGAAATCCAGTATCTTGCCGGAGTGCAGCATCTCCTGCGTGAGCGCGTGCTGCTCCGCTTCATTCATCCCATTAAAAAAGATCGCCATCAACAGCGCGGACGCCTGATAATCCGCGAACGCGCCGTAGGTCACGCCGCGCACGAAGAGCGCAATCTCTTCGGGCGAGAGCGCGCCGCCATCACGCTTTTTCTGTATTATGTCTTGCGGTCTCATTAAACGCTTTCCAGTAAGACGACGGCTTGAGCAGAGATAGCCAGCCCTTCGCCGACGGCATCAAGCCCTTCGCCGGTTTTGGCTTTGACGCTCACGCATTTCACATCCGCGCCGAGAGTTTGCGACAGCTTCTCGCGCATCTCCGCGATGTAAGGCCGCAGCCTAGGTTGTTCGAGCATCACCGTCGCGTCAACATTGACGATATGAAACCCGCGCTCGCCCGCCAGCCACACGACGCGCGCCAGAAGTTGCAGGCTGTCCGCATCCTTCCATCGCGGGTCACGATCAGGGAAATGCACGCCCAAGTCGCCTTCACACAGCGCGCCCAAAATCGCATCCGTAATCGCATGCGCCAGCGCATCCGCATCCGAATGGCCTTCGGCTCCAAGCTCTGAGTCCACGCGCACGCCTCCCAGGACGAGTTGCCGCCCCCTCGTCAAACGATGCGTATCGCTCCCGATGCCGATTCTTAACATAAAGTCAGAAGTCAGAAGTCAGAAATCAGAAGCCAGAAGAAAATGAATGTAATCAGCTTGAGCATGATTTTTATTTTGACTTCTGGATTCTGGATTCTGGCTCCTGCCTTAAAAGGATTTCCCCGAACGCGATGTCTTCCGGGCGCGTGATCTTGATGTTGCGCGAAGAGCCTTCGACGATGGAGACGGGTTCTCCCAGTTGCTCTACGAGCGAGCTGCAATCGGTCGCGTGCCAGCCATGCTCCAGAGCCTGCTCGTAAGCGCGGCGCAGGAGCGCGTAGCGAAAACACTGCGGCGTCAGAGCATGGCGCAGGCCCGTGCGCTCAAGCGTTCGTACAACTCTGCTATCCTGAATCTCTTTGATTGTATCACTCGCGGGCGCAGTCAGAATGGCCGCGCCATATTCCTGAGCCGCCGCGACGGTTCGGCTAATCTCTTCTGTCGTCACGAACGGGCGCACGCCGTCATGCACTGCGATGACTTCGGCGGTTGCAGCCCGCACTGACTGAAGCCCGCGCCTGACGGATTCCGTGCGCGTCCCGCCGCCCGCGACGACTCGCGCCAGTTTCAGCAAACCATACTTTCCCGCGAGCGCGAGAAATCCGGCCACGTCCGGCGCGGGCAAGACCACGACCGTCTCCTGTATGTCGGCGCATTGCTCAAATCGTTTGAGCGTGTGAATGATAATCGGAGTACCGGCCAGCTCCAGAAACTGCTTGGCTCGACGATGACCCATCCGCGTGCCCTGCCCGGCAGCGGCGATGATAGCAATGTTCATAAGAAGGGTGATAGGTGATAGGTGATAGGTGATAAGAGAAAAGCAATTCGTTTTTTCCTATCACCTATCGCCTATTACCTATCACTTCATTCTGTGACTGGCTCGCCGTGGTCTGTGACGCGGTTGGGCGCGACGCTGGCGGTTCGCAGGTCACGCGCAGGACGGCGCGTGCCGTTGACACGCACATCGTTATAGCCGCCGTTGCCGCCTCCGCCGCTGTTGTCGGATTCCTCCCACAAACGTCCAAAGATCATTTTCCCGGCTGTCGTTTGGAGGACGCTGGTCACGGCTATGTCCGCGTTCTTGCCGATCAGGCGGCGCGCGTTATCAACCACGACCATCGTGCCGTCATCGAGATAAGCGACGCCCTGATTATATTCCTTGCCTTCTTTGAGAATGAAGACACGCATCGCCTCGCCCGGCAACACGACGGGTTTTAAAGCGTTCGCCAGCTCGTTGATATTGAGCACGCTCACGCCGCGCACTTGCGAAACCTTGTTCAGGTTGAAGTCGTTGGTCACGATCACCGCGTCAAGCTGCTTGCCCAGCTCTATCAATTTCAGATCAACCTCGCGCACCGCCGGAAAGTCCGTTTCAACGATCTGTATGTCCAGCGAGCTGTTATTCTGGAGGCGATGGAGCATGTCTAGGCCACGCCGCCCGCGCTGGCGTTTGGACGAGTCGGGCGAGTCCGCGACCTGCTGCAACTCGCGCAGGATGAATTGAGGGATAATCAGCGAGCCTGTCAGGAAACCCGTTTCCGCCACATCGGCTATGCGACCGTCAATGATGACCGACGTGTCCAGAATCTTGAGATCGCGCCGCGCGGTCTTATCGCTAAAGATGCCGCCGAGCGCCGCTAGGTCAAGGTAATCGCCTTTAGCGGCTCCGACCATCAGGCCGACATAAGCCATAAAAAACATGAGTGCGAGCGTCAGAAAAGCTTTGGTTTCGGGAGCGACCGCGCCGGATTCCTGATGACTGATGAGCACGCCGATAAGAAACGCGCCGACGATTCCTAAGATCGAGCCGACCGCCGCGCCGATAAGTGTTTTCAAGCTGGAGCGTCGAATACGTATCTCGAAAAAGATGATAGCGATGGCAACGGCGGCGGCTCCGGCGGCTGAAATCCACGGGTCGCCCGGCACGGGATGCAGAACGTATCCGGCTGCTACCAGAATCGCTGTGAAGACTAATCTGATGAGAATAACGTCCGTGCGCATAATGTGGCATCTTAACATGCCTGTAAGCCTTGCGTCACGAAAAGCTTTTAGAACTTCATCGGGGAAGCTCTCGCAAAGACGCAAAGGCGCAAAGCAGGAATGTTACGAGGGTAGATGCTGCTTGTTCGTTACGTCTTCTTCTGTGCGCCCTTGCATCTTTGCGAGAGAATGTCGTCAGAACAACGCGTCCAGAGCTTCTTCGACCGAGCGGACGCCGACGACGCGGAGGCCGAGCAGACGTTCGAGTCCGGCTGTGTTCGAGGCGGGCATGATGATTCGCTTGAAGCCGAGAGCCTGCGCCTCGCGCGCACGCACGGACGCCTGCATCGCGCCTCGCACTTCGCCCGTCAGGCCGACTTCACCGAAGACGGCTGTGTGCTCGTCAATCGGAGCGTTCTTGAAACTAGACGCGATTGAGGCGACGACGCCGAGGTCTGCGGCAGGCTCGTCAATCTCAAGACCACCCGCGATGTTGACGAACACGTCATCACCGATGAGGTGAAAGCCGATGCGCTTTTCCAGCATCGCAATCAGGAGCGAGACGCGGTTCTGATCCACGCCCTGCGTCATGCGCCGCCCTGTGCCGTACTTCGAGCCGGAGACCAGAGCCTGAATCTCCACGAGCATAGGCCGCGTCCCTTCCATGCACGCGGTCACGACAGAACCCGCGACGCCCTTCGGTCTCTCCTGCAAAAACATTTCGGACGGATTCGCCACCGCGACCAGACCCGCGCCCGTCATCTCGAAGACGCCGACTTCGTTCGCCGCGCCGAAACGATTCTTAGCTGCACGCACGATACGATGATTGTGATGTCGCTCGCCCTCAAAGTAGAGCACCGTGTCCACGATATGCTCCAGAGCCTTCGGCCCGGCGATGTTGCCTTCCTTTGTGACGTGTCCGATGAGAAAGACGGGGATGTCGCGGTTCTTCGAGAGCAGCAGGAACTGGCCTGCGACTTCCCTGACCTGCGAGACGGAACCGGGAGCGGATTCGATGCTTGAAGAGAAGACTGTTTGAATCGAATCCACGATAATCACGCCCGGCTTCATGCGCTCTATCTCACCAAAAATATTTTCGAGATTCGTCTCAGGCAGCAGATAAAGATTCTGCGCCTTGATGCCCAGACGCTCACCACGTAATTTTATCTGCCGCTCGGACTCTTCGCCCGAAACGTAGAGCACGGTCTGCCCCGCTTCGCTCATCTTGTCTGCGGCTTGCAGGAGTAGAGTGCTCTTGCCGATGCCCGGATCGCCGCCGATAAGTATCAGCGAGCCGGGCACGATGCCGCCGCCTAAGACTCGGTCAAACTCCGTGATGCCCGAAGAGACTCGCGCGTCATCCTGCGATTCTATCTCGCCGTAAGCGACGGGCTTGACCTCGCGCAAGCGAAAGCCGGAACGCGCGGTCGCGCTCTCTTTTTTGGTGGCTCGCTCGCGTTCCTCCGCGAAGGAATTCCAAGCGGCGCAGTCCGGGCATTTCCCGAGCCACTTGCGCGATTGATGCCCGCAATTCTGACAGACGTAAACAGTTGCAGATACTTTTGCCATTTCTACAAATTATAAGTAATAAGCGACAGCCCGAACGATAGAGTTGAGGGAAACAGCGTTGAGACACTGAAGGATTAGGATTAGCTTATTCGGCTTAAATATGACCTTCGTATAAATCTGCTATCGGGAAACATAAGCCGTAGTCGTCCCATATTAAATCGCCATGCTCTACAGCAAAGCTCTCAAATCTCTCCGGCTCTAAGTAAACCCTAATCATAGGATTTTTTGATTGTTGCAGGAACGGCTCAAAATCTATGATGCGCTCAGCCCAGACACTAAAGCAAAGCTTCAGCTTGTAGCCCGAAAGATGCTCAACGCGGATGATGTCAACTACTGCATCCTGAGAGAGCATTACTTTATCCTCAAAATGATTCCCGGATATTCATACAGCTTCGCCATCTCCCGAACATTTTGACAGCGAGCGCGGTTCCGCCGCAAGCCGCCACATCATCATTGCCTCGAATAAATTTTTTCCTATCACTCATCACCTATCACCGCCTTTATATTTTCCACGGGCCGACCGAGGACGGCGCGTGAGCCGCGTTCGACGATGGGGCGTTGGATGAGGTCTGGATGTTTGACCATCAACGCGATTAGCTCTTCGTCCGTGTGCTCGCTCTGATTTAGATGCAGCTCGCGGTAGAGATGCTCGCTCTTACGCAGCAGCTCGCGCGGCTTGAGCTTCATCTTCGCTAACAGCCCGCGCAGCTTTTCCACGCTGAGCGGCGCGGTGTAATAGTTGACCTTCTCGAACGGAATGCCGCTCTCACGGAGCAGCTTGTCAACCTCTCGACACTTGGTGCAGGTCGGTTTTTCGTAAACTGTAATTTTGTCTTTCATCGTTTTTCTTATGGGAAAATTCCGCGCACGCGGGTCGCGTCGGCGACACGCTCGACGGCTAAGATGTACGCGCCCGTTCGCATGTCGGTCTGGTGCAGCCCGGCTGTCTCGTGTACGGAACGAAAGGCCGTTCGCATCGTCTGCTCCAGAGTGTCGTTGACCTGATTTTCAGTCCAGAAGAATGAGTTTTGATCCTGCACCCATTCATAGTAGCTGACCGTGACGCCGCCCGCGTTGGCTAAGATGTCGGGGATGAGAAAGACTCCGCCGTCAGCCAGCACGCGGTCTGCGCCGGGCGTGGTCGGGCCATTGGCAAGCTCTATGATGATCTTCGGCTTGACGCGTTCGACGTTGGCGAGAGTGATGCTGTTTTCGAGCGCGGAGGGAACGAGGATTTCGCAGTCCGTCTCCAAAACCTCTTCGCAGGCGATCTCTTTCGCGTTGGCGAGACCCTGCACCGCGCCCGTCTCGGATTTATGCCTGAGCGCGGCTTCGACATTGAGGCCGTTCTCGGAATAGACGCCTGAGCGCGAATCGCAAATTGCGACGACGCGCGCCCCGTCTCCCGCCACCAGTCTGGCAAAGTTTCCGCCCGCGTTGCCGAAGCCATGCACGGCGACGCGCGCTCCCTTTATGTCAATCCCTTTGATACGGCACGCTTCGCGGAGCACGTACAGACCGCCGCGCGCAGTCGCTTCGGCGCGACCGGCTGAGCCGCCGAGCGACAGCGGCTTGCCCGTCACGACGGCCAGCTCCGTGTGGCCTTGCACCATCGAGATGGTGTCCATGATCCACGCCATCGTCTGCTCGTTCGTGTTCACGTCCGGCGCGGGGATGTCTCGTCCGGGGCCGATGATCGGAGCTATCTCGAAGGCATAGCGTCGCGTCAATCGTTCAAGCTCGTCGCGCGACATGCTTTTCGGGTCGCAGATGACTCCGCCCTTGCCGCCGCCGTAAGGGATGCCGACGGTGGCGCACTTCCATGTCATCCATGAAGCCAGAGCTTTGACTTCGTCGAGCGTCACCTGCGGGTGGTAACGTATGCCGCCTTTGGCGGGGCCCCGCGCGATGTTGTGCTGCACGCGATAGCCTTCAAAGACTTCGACGCGCCCGCTATCCATCTTCACCGGAATCGAAACGACGAGCTGCCGCTTGGCGTGTCTCAAGACTTCACGCATCGAATCTTCCAGCTGAAGATAATCCGCCGCGCGATCAAACTGCTGCTTGGCGATTTCAAAAGGGTTCAGTTCCTCAGACTGAGCTTTGTCGGTTTCTGCACGTGGGGGCATAAGGCTTCTCCTGTTTTTGGATTTGAATTTATGAAGGCGTAAAGCTGAAATAAACAATAGCAAGCTGGATTTCAGAGGCGAACTACTCTTCCGCTTTCTCCTCTATCTCTATGATGTCGCCCTCTGTGAAAAGATAAGTTCGCATGTGTTTGTCAAAGACGGGATTGATGCGGCGCAGGTATTCGAGCGCCATCATGGCGTGTTCGATCTCTTCGTCGCGGTTGTGTTCGAGGATGCGGCGCAACTGTTCATCTTTGGTGGCCTGTGCGCGCTGATTGTACCAGTCAACCGCTTCCAGCTCTTCCTGCACGGATTTCACCGCGCGCGAAAAATTGAGCGACAGCTCGCTCATCTCCCCATAGTTCTCATGCCATTCTGCACTCGTAGCCATCTTGAATGTCTTCCCCTGGATTGGAATTTTGTTTGAACGCCGATCATCCTAAAAGAAATGCTGCGCCGTGTACAGGCATTTTGCGATTTCGGGAACAAGCGTGAAGCGCGCGGGGTCTAAGTTTGCAGAGTACGCTCCCAGCGACCCGCATGGCACCGGCTTATAGGGAGGATCAGAAGAATGTTTGCAAATCTAGTCGAGTCCGCTTCACATCACACAGAGCTGAAGCGAAGAGGGCGTTTCCTTCTAGCTACGCTCGCCGGTTATGCCCTGATAGCCATGTGCCTTGGCGTCGTCAGCATCTATGCCTATGATACGCATCTGGAAAATCAGGATTTGGAATTTATCGCGCTCGTCAACCCCGTGCAGGCAGAGCAGCCCGCGCCCGAAATCAGGAGCGCAGGGCCGAAGTCTTCGACCAATCCGGGCGAAAGAGATACGGCTGCACAAAGGATTGTGCTAATAAGCCGCGTTGACAGCTCAACCAAAGTACCGGACGACGTTTCGACCAACCCTTCGACCGTGCCTGAGATTCCGCGCAGCGGCAGGGTCGTGCTCGGCAACTCAAATACTGAAGGCAGCTTCAACGGGCCTTCGGGAATCAAGAACTCTAATGACGGCTCCGACACCGGCGGGGATGGCTCAGTCGTCAAGATAGACACGCCGCCGCCGCCGCTCAAAGAGCAACCGGCACCGCAGCCAAAGTCAACCGTCATTAAAAGCGGCGGCGTAATGAATGGTCAGGCCATTTCTTTACCGAAACCCGTTTACTCTGCCATCGCAAAATCCGCGCGAGCCGCCGGGCCGGTTAGCGTGCAAGTCTTGATAGACGAGACAGGTAAAGTGATTTCGGCACGCGCCACCTCTGGCAACCAACTGCTCTACAATGCGGCGACACAGGCCGCTTATCAAGCGCGCTTTAAACCCACTACGCTGTCCGGTATCGCGGTCAAAGTCTCAGGAGTCATCACATACAACTTCGTGCTTCAGTAGTTAACAAAGAACGAGGGCGGAGGGTGTAGGGGATAGGGTGTAGCGAAAAGCAATTTGCCTTTTCTACACCCTGCACCCTATCCCCTACACCCTTTCTTCTTTGCGCGAGAACTTTAGTTATCGTTATTCTACGAAGACACGCGGCACACGCTGGCTGATGCCGCAGGTGACTTCGTAAGAGAGCGTGCCGGCGGTCTTCGCCAGCTCCTCCGCCGGGACTGACAGCTCGCCATCTTCGCCCAGCAGCGTCACAACGTCATTCAAAGCAACGCCCTGCACATCCGTCACGTCAATCAAGGTCAAGTCCATCGAGATACGCCCGACCACAGACGCATATTGACCGCGCACGATGACATGTCCTCGATTCGACAGAGCGCGCATGTAGCCGTCGTGGTATCCGAGCGGCAGAGTCGCCACGAACGTCTCGCGCGACGCCTCGAACGTACAGCCGTAACCGAGCGTCTCTCCCTTTGCCACGCGCTTTAAGAGCATGATGCGAGAGTGCAGCGACATCACAGGCCGAAGCTCAAGCGGCTCAGGCGCGGGCGGCAGGATGTCTCGCCACAGGCCGTAGAGTATTCCGCCCGGTCGCACCATGTTGCCCCACGCATCTTCATGCGCGTATGCCCCGGCAGAATTCCCGAGGTCTTCATACGTCGGATTAAAGCCACGCGCGCGAAAAACATTGACCGCATCCCTGAAACGCAAAGTCTGATCGCTCGTAAAGCAATCTCTGTCCGGGTCGTCAGCCGCTGCAAAGTGCGTCATCAATCCGTCCATACGTATGTTTGCAAAAGCCTTCAAAGCGTCTGCAAATTCCGCCACCGCTTCATAGCGGACTCCGAGCCGCCCCATCCCCGTATCAATCTTGACATGCGCGTCGGCTATCACACCCGCCGCACGCGCCGCGCGATCAAGCGTCTCCGCCATGTCGATTCGATAGATGACCGGAACAAGCCTAAAGCGCAAACAATCCACAGCTTGCCCTTCCCAAAAACCGCCCAGACAAAGAATCGGCTGGCGGATTCCTGCTTCGCGCAGCTCGATTCCCTCTTCTGGCGTGGCGACGCCCAACCAATCCGCTCCCTCCGCTTCCAGCCGCCGCGCGCACTCGACCGCGCCATGCCCGTAAGCGTCTGCCTTGACCACCGCCATCACCTTGACCTTCGGACTGAGGCGGCGACGCACGAAATGAAAATTACTTGCGAGCGCGTCCAGATTTACACGCGCCCACGTCGGGCGATGACCGATGTGCTCGCTCTCCTCCAACGTCAAGTTCCTTACCTCTTCAATCTTTGACATCTACACAAATCGGCGCACTACTCGCGCCACATATTTTCAAACCGCGTGAACTCTTTCAAAAACGCCAGCCTGACAGTCCCCGTCGGCCCGTTGCGCTGCTTCGAGACGATAATCTCCGCGATGCCCGCGTTCTCTTCCGTACGGCTGTACTGCTCCTCGCGATAGATGAACGCGACCACGTCCGCGTCCTGCTCGATAGCCCCAGAATTGTGAGAAACAATCCCATCGGCCAGCCATGATTCAGGGCCGGGAACTGTTAAATCGTAGACCTCTTCCTCTCCCGCAGGCTCAACTGCTATAACACGATCCCAGAAGATATCATCGGCAGCACGGGCTGAGAGTTCCTCGCTGCCGAGAATCGTGCTGTACTCTGTGACGAGAGAGCGTGATGGCGCGAATTTAAAGTGGGATGAGCCGCCATTAGCCACGCCACGGATGGCGGCCATCTGACGCATTGATATACCTTGCACGCACATCAGAGTTTGAATATCCTCAAAGCATTCCTGCGGTAGAGTATCAACATTCATATTCGGTTTGCGCTTAGTTAGCCATATAGCAAGCCGCTCTGACTGTGCGACTTTTGGCCCGAAAGCTCCGACCACTTTGAGAAAATATTTCTGATTATCCAAACCGGAGATCACCACTTGATGCGCTGGGCGATATTTCCCTTGGCGGATTGTGTAAAGACGCGTAATGATTCCAAGACGAAGAAGGAGCGCGGCCACGTCATGAGCCAATGCCTCACTGTTTGTAGCATAGTAAATTTTGCTTCCGCTTCGTTGTCCTTCCGGCGGGGTATAGATGCAGCCGTCGGTCGCCCAGAGATGGCGTAGGAGCAGGGCAAGCTGTTCATTGCTTAACCGAAACGCTTCTTCCGGGATTTGCTTCTCATGCGAACGCTGTCCGAAGATTCCAAGCTCGCGCAGCCAGAGGTTGACTCCCGCAGGCTTCCAGCGATTGCCGTTTCCACTGATAAGTAGCTGGTGCCCGCTACGCCGTCCAGCATAACGCTTCACCTCTGCTCCGAACTCTACACGCGCAGCCTCAGCCACGACGCGGCTATTCTCTTCCGAACTCGTCGCGTAACGCATCGGCTGCTGCTTTAGATAACTACCGTCGCCTATCAACTGTCCAAGCAGAGCTACTCTCGCGTCCGGCCATGTCAAACATTGCAAAGGCTCTGGCAGTTGCCTTGCCACTGCGAGGCGGTCGCCCACCTGCAATTCGGCAATGCGCACCCAACCTTCCCAACCACGCAGGCGATGCTTGGCGGTTGCGCGTATGCGCCGCCCGCTCGCCAGGTGTACATCAAAGACCGTACGGCGTCCGACCGCCCAGACCTTATCGCTCTTCGCTGTGACGATTCTTCCCTCGTTAGATAACGCCAGCACTTCCGGCTCAGTCCCAACCAATGTCTCGATGGGGACGCGTGAGCCGTCGGCCAGAAGCACAGGGGTGTCACCCGTGACGCACTCACGTAAGTCTGCGAGCTGCGGGCGATGATCCGTGCGGGATTCGGGGGCGCGCGAGAGCTGCGAGAGAGCGATGAGCGGCACATTCATCTCCTTCGCCAGACCCTTCAGTTCGCGTGAGATTTGCGAGACCTCCTGCTGGCGCGACTCTGCGCGACGCGAAGAGCCGGACATCAGTTGCAGGTAATCAACGATAATCAGGTCTAACTTCTTCTGCTCGGTCGCCAGCCTTCTCGCTTTAGCGCGCATCTCTAGCACAGAGATGCCCGGCGTGTCGTCAATAAAAATCCGCGCGTCCGCCAGAGAGCCGAGCGCGCCCGCCAGCCGCGCCCATTCTTCACGCGAGAGAAAGCCACTCCTGAAACGATGCGCGTCAACACGCCCCTCGGAGCAGAGCATACGCATCACCAGCGATTCCTTCGACATCTCAAGCGAGAAGATGCCGACCACCGCCTGCGTGTGAATCGCCGCGTTCTGAGCGAGCGTCAGACACAAACTCGTTTTTCCCATTGACGGGCGGGCCGCGACGACGATTAAGTCCGAAGGCTGCAAGCCGGAGGTCATCGAGTCAAGCTCCGTGAAGCCGGTCGTCAGTCCCGTCAGCATGGCAGAGCGTCCGGCCATCTCCTGAACTTTTTCGAGCAACTGATCGGCCACGGGTTTGACGTGCGAGAATCCCTGCCGCGTCCGCTCGTCCGCTAAAGCAAAGATAGCTTGCTCCGCATGATCCAGAACTATCTGCGCCTCTTCCTCTTCTTCCAGAGCCTCGCTCGTCACTTTGTTACAGACTTTGACGAGCGAGCGCATCAGCGATTTGTCGCGGACGATCTTGGCGTAGGCAGCGATGTTGGCGAAGTGAGGCAGGCCGTAAGTCAGGTTGGTGATAAAGGTGATGCCGCCGACGGATTCGAGCGCGCCGTCACGTTTGAGTTCTTCACCGATCAGGATAGGATTTATTTCTGAGCCGTGCTCAAAGAGCGCGATCATCGCGAGGAAGACACGGCGATGCGAGCCGACGTAAAAATCCTCCGGCCTCAAAAGCTCTATCGCCTGACTGACAAGCGCGTTGTTGAGAATGACCGCGCCGAGAATCGCGCGCTCGCTTTCGGGGCTGCTCGGCAAAGGCCGTTCGATGAGTTGATCGCGTGCCGAATCAGCGGGGAATGCCATCGAGAGTCTTTCTTAAAAAGAAGTTTGTAAGATGAAAGCCTGTAGTCTGAGACGAAAAGCCTGCACAGCGCGCGACTCATGTCTCTCGCGCCGCTTGCAGTCGCGCACTATACTACACGTCACGGCGCGCCGACAATCAAGCCTCGGCGAAAAACGTCTCGCGCAAAGGCGCAAAGGCGCAAAGAAAAGATTCAATCGCTTTCTTTGCGCCTTTGCGCCTTTGCGCGAGCCTGTTTTCTCGCTTTTCCGGCTCCGAAGATTTGTTATCTCGAAGCGGAGTGTTACTCGACCGCAGCTTCGGATTCCGCGCCCGGCTCAGGCGAGCCTTCCGCATTGTCTTCTCGCACGGCAGCCGGAGCCTCATCCTCGGTCTTAGTCTCAGCGGCAGGCGCAGCAGCCGTCGTAGTCGCGCCGCCTTCGCCCGTGACGATGACGGGAATGTCTACGTTGACTTCACGATGCAGGCGGACGCCGACAGTGAATTCGCCCGTCTCTTTAATCGCCTCGCGCAGAGTGATGCGACGGCGGTCAATCTCGTAGCCGCGCTCCTTCAAAGCCTCCGCGATGTCCATTGAAGTGACAGAGCCGTACAGGATACCGTGCTCGCCGACCTTGCGCTCGAAGCTCAAGCTCAGCTTGCGCATCTGCTCGGCCTGCGATTCAGCTCCCCCGCGCTCCTTCGCCTCTTTCTTCAAGAGCGCGGCACGTTCCTGTTCGATCTGCTTGACGTTGCTCGCGGTCGCCTGCACTGCGAGCTTGCGCGGCAACAGGTAGTTGCGCGCGTATCCGGCCTTGACGCGGACGATCTCGCCGCGCGCTCCCAGGTTATCTATGTCTTCCCGCAGGAGGACGTTGGTGTTTGCCATCTCTTCGTGCCTCCTCTTTAGTCTGTGGCGTAGGGCAAGAGCGCGATATTGCGTGCGCGCTTGATTGCTTCGGCCAACATGCGCTGGTGCGTCGCGCATGAGCCGGAGATACGACGCGGCAGGATTTTGCCGCGCTCGGGAATAAAGCCCTGCAAGAGCTTCACATCCTTGAAATCAATAAGGTCAACCTTCTCTCGACAGAAGCCGCAGACTTTGCGGCGATGCGCGCGTCGTCCGCCGCCGCGACCGCCGCGACCGCCGCGATCTCCTCTGTCATCATTATCGTCGCGGTCAAAGCCGCGGTCACGATCATCGTAATTGCTGGACATAATCTTTCTTTAATCCTCTCTACAAATGCGCCCGGAGGGTCGGCCACGCAAAATCTCATCATCGTTGATGAGCCGAGCCGAACGGAGCGTCGAGTCTTAGGCTTCGTCGCCCTCTTCAGTCCTTGGCGGAGCGACAACGGATGAGTTTCTTGAGCCTCCAGCGGAAGCGGCCATCGGACGCTTGCTGGCGCGGCGTGCGCGCTTGGCTTTGAACTTCTCAGCGCGCTGGCGGTCTTCATCCACGCGCACGGTGATGTAGCGCAAGACCTGATCGTTGACGCGCATGCGCCGCTCAAGCTCTGCGATTTCGCGCCCGGAGCCTTCGATCTCGAAAAGTATGTAATGGCCCTCTTTCTTGCGGCCAATCTGATAGGCGAGCGTGCGGCGTCCCATGTCTTCGTTTTTGGTAATCGTGCCGCCCAAATCCGTGATGGTCTGCTGCAAGCTTTCAGTCAAGCGTGTGACATCGTCTGCGCCCGCGTCGAGGTCAACGATGAACATCACTTCATATATTCTCTGTTCTGCCAAAATTTCATCCTCCTTTTGGATGTCTAGCCTCATTTCAAAATGAAGCAAGAAGGGAAAAGGCGGTGATAAGTGATGGGTGATAGGTGACAGGAGAAAACAAATTCTTTCCTATCACCTATCACCATCCCCTATCACCGTTGTAAGTTGCCATTGCTTTATCAATGCCATCTTTCAAGATGGCGTGGAGCGCGTCTGCGCTCCGTTCTAAAATTTTTTCGACTTCGACGCGCTCGGCTCTGGAAAATTCTTCGAGCACGAAACGCTTGGTGTCGCTCACTGTA
This sequence comes from uncultured Pyrinomonadaceae bacterium, assembly GCA_964246305.1. Classification (GTDB taxonomy): domain Bacteria; phylum Acidobacteriota; class Blastocatellia; order Pyrinomonadales; family Pyrinomonadaceae; genus JACMLC01. The sequence continues at coordinate 42,940 of CAXTPS010000005.1, read as the reverse complement.
TGCGGCGGCTGGATGCCGATCCGAAGGCGCGCGAACTCCTCGGTTTTGAGCGCGGCGATAATGGATTTCAATCCATTGTGGCCGCCCGCAGAACCTCTCCCGCGCAGGCGTATCGTGCCGAAGGGCAGCGCGAGGTCGTCGCTGATGACGAGCAAATCTTTCGCGCCTTGTGTGCGCTCTTCATAGCGCTTACCAATGAGACAGGCGACCGACTCGCCGCTCAGGTTCATGTAGGTCTGCGGCTTGACCAGCTCGACCGGCGCGCCCTCAACATCTGCGCGACCGATGAGCGCGCGACACTCTTTGCGCTTGACCAGCGCGCCCGTCTCGCGCGCCAGCAGGTCAACGAGCATGAAGCCCAAGTTATGGCGCGTCCATTCATACTCCGCGCCCGGATTGCCTAAGCCAACGATAAGCATAAGGTAAAAGGTAAAAGGCAAAAGGCAAAAGTGAAGATTTGATTATCTTCTTTTTTCCTTTCACCTTGTGCCTTATTACTTCTAGGCTTCTTCCTCTTCCTTCTTGCCCTTGCCGATGACTTCAGGCTCAGCAGGCTCTTCGCCTTCAGCCGGTGTCGCGGCCTCGACTACTTCTTCGCGCACGATGCCGACGGTCGCAATTACGGAATCCGCCGGTTCGAGAATTTCGATATTCTCGTCCGTCGGAATGTCCGAGACATGCAGCACGTCGTGAACGCCCAGATTGGACACGTCAAGATCAATCGAATCGGGAATGTTGCGCGGGTCGCATCGAATGTCTATCTGACGCAAGACCTGTTCGAGATGGCCTTCCTCCTCGCGCACGCCGACGGGTTCGCCCGTCAGGTGAATCGGCACAGTGACTTCGATCTTCTGCCCGAGCACCAACCGGCGCAAGTCCGCGTGGACGAGACGACTGCGGACTGGATCAAGCTGCCGGTCATGGAACATCACTTCGCTCTCTCCGACGCCTGCAATATCAATCGTGAAGATCGTGTTGTGTCCCGACTCGGAACGCAGGATAGCCGCCAGTTCCCTGAGCGGCGCGACGGCTGAGACGGCTCCACCCTCGCCACCGTAAACTGTGACCGGAACCATTCCATCCTGACGCGCGCGGCGCGCATCATTCTTGCCGCGGCCCTCGCGCAACTGTGCGCGAATGATGATTGTTTCTCTTTCTGCCATGATAGTTATTCGCTCTCTCTTAAAAAGTTTCAAGTTCCAGATTTCGGGTTCCAAGTCAAAAGCAATCTCTTAACCTGGAATCTGGAACTTGGGACTAAAGTTGTCTTTGCCCTTCTAAACGAAGAGCGAGGAAACGCTTGTCTCCTCGTGGATCGACTTGATCGCTTTCGCCAGTAGCGGAGCGATGCTTAAAGTTGTGATGTTCTTCAGCTCACACGCCGCGCCATTGAGCGGGATCGTGTTCGTCACAGCCATCTCTTCAATATCCGACTTCGCCAGCTGTTCGCAGGCGTGCCCCGAAAGCACCGGATGCGTAAAGCAAGCATGAATCCTTTCGGCTCCGGCCTCTTTCAAAGCACGCGCGACTTTGGTTAAAGAGCCGCCCGTGTCGCACATGTCGTCAACGATCAAACAACTGCGCCCGCGCACGTCTCCGACCACGTTCATCACCTCGGCGACGTTGGCCTTCTCGCGCCGCTTGTCGCACAACGCAAGCTCTGCGTCCAATCTTTTGGCATAAGCTCGCGCGCGTTCCGCTCCGCCCGTGTCGGGCGCAACCACCGTCAGATTCGGCAGCGGGTTCGCTTGATAATGGCCGATCATCACGGGCGCGGCGTAGAGGTGATCCACAGGAATGTCAAAGAAGCCCTGAATCTGTGAAGCGTGCAGGTCAATCGTCAGCACTCGATTCGCCCCGGCAATCGCAATCAGATTCGCGACCAGCTTGGCCGAGATCGGGACGCGCGGGCGATCCTTCTTGTCCGAGCGCGCGTAACCGTAGTATGGAATGACAGCCGTCACGCGCTCTGCCGAGGAACGGCGAAACGCGTCGAGCATCACGAGCAGCTCCATCAGGTTCGCGTCAGTCGGCGGACACGTTGGCTGGACGATAAAGATGTCGCCGCCGCGCACGTTCTCGTCGATCTGAAAGTTGAACTCGCCGTCTGAGAAACGCTCCGCAATCGCGCGCCCCGGATCGCAGCTCAAGTAATGACAGATCTCTTCCGCCAACTTGACGTTAGCGTTGCCGGAAAAAACTTTGATGCCGCCGGTCGTTCCCATAACAAGTCTCAAGTCTCAAGTTCCATGTCTCAAGTTATCAAGCCAGCAGGACTTGAGACTTGAGACTTGAAACTTGGGTCTTAAATATTGGCTGGGGCGGAAGGATTCGAACCTACGAATGCCGGATCCAAAGACCGGTGCCTTACCACTTGGCGACGCCCCAATATCAAGCTCTTCCACTCTGAAACGCGTGTAGCAGCGGAGCAGCGCATGCCCCCAGCTCTCTCAAATAATTCGCGCGCGAAAGGGTCTCACATTTGAAAAGACGCCAATCCGTTTCGGCCATTAAAACCTGTGCTGCGCGCTCCCGCGTTTCCGCTTCATCAAAGAGACCGTAGACGCTCGCGCCGCTTCCGGCAAGCAGTGCGCCCCGCGCCCCAATACGTGCGAGAGCATCTTTCGCGCGCAGAATTTCCGGGTGCAGGCCAAAGATGACCGGCTCAAAATCGTTCCGCAGGTTGTGATGCAAAGAATCTGAAATTTGCGTGTGCGGACGCGAACTGGAAAGGATAATGTCGCCTTCAACCTTTGTCAAGGCGGGCGCGTTCAGCGCTCTATAAGCTTCCGCGGTGGAGACTTTCACATCCGGCGTGACGATTAGCAAGTGACTTTCGGGCGCGTCGGTCAAGGCAGAAATTTCCGTTCCCAAGCCCGTGCCGAGAGCAGTCCCGCCCGTGAAAAAAAACGGGACATCCGCTCCGATTTGTGCGCCCAACTCTTCAAGCTCAGCCCTTGTCGTCTCGATTCGCCAGAGATGCGCGAGACCAAGGAGCGCGAGGGCCGCGTTGCTCGAACCGCCGCCGAGTCCGCCCGCCGATGGAATACGCTTTTCGAGATTTATGTCCGCGCCCTTTTTTATGCTGTAGCGAAGCTGCAAAGCTTTCGCGGCGCTCACGACGAGATTGCTTTCGTCCACAGGGATGTCCGGCGCATCACATTTGAGAGTGATGCTATCGTCCGTTCGCAGTGCGAAAGTCAGCTTGTCATGGAGCGTGACGGTCTGAAATACAGTATGCAGCTCATGATAACCGTCCGCGCGTCTGCCCAGCACACGCAGCGTCCAGTTAATCTTGGCAAAGGCGGGAAGCGTAAAAGTCTCTGCAAACAAAACGGGCGGCAAGCCTCTTTTTTAAGCGCCCGCCGCCTGTGTTGCTTTCGATATGTGCGGCGTCAGGGCGCGATGAATACCTGTGTAAAGAAGACGCGGCCATCGCTTGCGATAGCGACGCCGATAGCCGAGCGCGTCCAACGTGAATTCAAAAGATTCTCTCGATGCTTGTACGAAACCATCCAACGCTCTGCGACGAAAGCAGCCGGGTCATCGTAGCCCTGATTATACGCGATGTTTTCGCCGAGCGCGCTCCACCCGCGTATGCCCTGCGCGCGTGCGCGGTCAACCATCGTCACGCCGCCCACCTCTGTGTGATCGAAGACATCCGAGCGCGCCATCTTCTCTGAATGCGAACGCGCGAGACGCGCCAGTTCTGCATCCCATGCGAGCGGCTGCTGACCGCGCGAGCGACGCTGTGCGTTGACGAGGTCGAAGGCGCGACGCTCAAGGCTCGCGATATTTGACGAAGCTGCGGGCGCGGGAGAAGCCGTGGCAACGCTTATGCGAGACGCGTTGGATGAGATGACGCGCGGCCTCGAAGTGTCCGGCGGAATCGCGCCGCTCGCAATCATCCGCGCGACCGGACGCGACGAGTTTCTCTGTGCGACCGCAATCGAGGCAGTCGCAGTCAGACTAACGATTAGTATGAGCGCAGAGCGCAGGCAGATTTTAATCAATTGACGGGGGAGCCGTGAAGCGACGGCAACGCGCGAAACAGTCATGGTCAAACCTCACTTCGGTAGCCGGACGATCTCAAGCTTCCCGGAAAGCTTTTTATGAGACTCCTGACTTTGCGAACCCGCATCGCTGCGGGAGTGCCTTTTATCGGTGATGGCCTAGAACCTTTTTTATGTAAGTGATTGAGCGGCGGGGAAACCCGCGCAAAGCAAGGCAAAATCTGCTTTGAATCGCAGAGCGAACCGGAACGCAAGCTGGACGTATGGTGTCGGCGGAGGGTGAAGAGGTTTTTGAGAGAAGCGCTGTTAGAACTTTTCTCAGACCGCTTTCGGCAACCAGACAGTCTCAGAATCGGGGAGCAGCGCGAAGAAAACTTCTAACAGAGCTTTTCTCACGCTACACTGAGATTCACGGCTTTGCGCCCCTGCCTCGCGGCAGGTTTGCCCTTATCGTGTGCAATCACTAACTTTACGAAAGATCAGGGCCGCTTGTCATTCACAAAAAGTTTATAAATGACAGTCAACACATTCGATTAAACAATAATTGTTCGGAGGCTGTCAACAAAACTTTTCGAGCGCGGAGGAAACTGCTTTGAGAAGCCTCAAAATCATTTGAGATTTCCGTTCAATTTCATCTTAACGCGCGAAGCCTGCTCGCCTTCGTTCAAGAGCTTGAGGGATTTCTGCCACGCGGCGCGTGCCTGCTCCGGCTTGCCCTGCATTTTGTAGAGGTCGCCGAGATGCTCTTGAATCGTGGCCGAAGTATCGTCGCGGCGCACGGCGTCAGTGAGGTGTAGCTCGGCCTCTTCAAGCTGGCCGAGCTTGAAATATGCCCAGCCGAGGCTGTCCAGAAATGAGGAGTTGGTCGGCTCAGCTTTGACCGCACGCTTGATCATCTCAAGAGCTTCGGGGAGCCGCTCGTTATGCTCGACCAAAAAATAGCCCAGATTGTTAAGCGCGGTCGCGTTGTCGGGGTCTTTGGCGAGCACCTGTCGCAAAGTTTCTTCTGCGCCCCTGGTATCGCCAGCGCGTTCCTGCGCAGTCGAGAGCGTGATTAAAGACATCGCGACCAGATCGGCTCTTTCGGCGGGCGCGAGTTCGATTGCGCGGCGCGCGGCTTCGACGGCTGGCGTTCCTCTTCCAGCCTGCGAGTAGAGCGCGGAGATGCGCAGGTACAGTTCAAAATCTCGCAGCGAAGCAGCCGCAGTCTGTTTGGCTGCGCCATCGCCCTGCGGCGAGAGGCTTGAGCGCAGAAGCGCGACGCCTTCGTCAACTTGTCCGAGTTCAGCCAGCGCGAAGGCTTCAAGAAACAGAAAATCTTTCTCTTGCGGAAAGCGCAGGCGGGCGGCATGCGCTGCCTGTAAGGCTTCCTGACGCTTGCCCAGATCGCGCAGCAGCTCTATGTTCTCGACCTCAATCGTCGGGTCGTCGCTGCCCAGCAGGCGACGCATGCGCTCGACCGTCGCTATCGCTTCCGCAGCCTTCCCCGCGCTCTTGTGCAGATCGACGATGCGGCGCAACAACGCGCCCGCGATGCGCTTGGCAGACTCGTCCCTGAGCGGCGCGCTATCCGTGGTGACGCCCTGCGCTTTTAGAATCTCTTCATACGCGGCCACAGCCTCTGCGTAACGCAGAGCGTCCGCTAAGGTCTGCGCGAGAGCCAGACGCAGAGCCATGATATTTTCCTTATCCGATGGAGCATGGCGTGTGATGGCTGCGCGCAAGGTCTGTACGGCTTCGTCAACGCGTCCGGCGCGAGCCTGCACGCGCGCCAGCAAGATCGGCGCGGTCGTGCTCTGAGGCTCTGAAGCGACCATGCTTTTGAGTTCGGAGAGGACGGTTGCATCATTTGCGCTGCTCGCATCAATGGCTCTGCTTAACAACTCCTCGTAATTTCCGTTCTGCGGATTGAGCGAGAGGGCGCGGCGAATGGCTGTGATGGCTTCGCGCGTGCGGCCTGCGCGAATCAGCACTTCGCTGAGGCGCGCGGCGGCGGAATCGGGCGTCAGTTCGCGTCCGCCCGTGATGGTCTGAAAAAATACGGGGGTGACAGAGGCTGGCGCGGCAGCCCAGTGCGTCAGCGCGTCAATGGCTTCATTCGTGCGCCCCTGCGCCAGATAAAGTTCGCCGAGCAAAGCCCACGCCTCTGCATCATTCGGAGCCAGACGCGCCACTTCGAGCAGCTCCGTGATGGCGCGCCCGGCAAAGCTCTTATCCAATCGCTGTTCCCTGAGTCCGCTCCTCAGCGAGTAGATACGCGAGAGTATCTGATGCCCGCCGAAATTGTTGGGGCTGACCGTGACAGCATGGTTCGCCAGCCGGATCGCTTCTTCGATATCAGGCGGCGGATAATAGAGCGCGATCTCGGCCATCAACGTGTAAGCTTCGGCCAACATCGGGTTAAGCTCCGCCGCCTCCTGCAAAGATCTTAGCGCCTGTTGCACGATTGCGGCAGCGGCAGGGCCTTCAACTTCCCCGCTCCTGATCTTCCACAGGAAACGCTGGCCTGCGAGCAGTTTCACGTAAGCCTGCTCGCGCTTGAGCCGCGCGGCCTCCGGCGAATCTGTAGCAACTGTGGTTTGACTTGAGGCAGCAGGCGGAGACGACTGCTTGCTCGTCGCGTTTGGATTTTGTGGATTCTGCGCGCGAGCGGTAAGCAATAAAGCCGGGCTGATTGCAAAGACGCAGGCGAAAAGAGCCGTGCGAAAAAGCTGTTGACAAAATTTCAAGTGATAGTTCCCTTCGCGGAAGTAGCGTCTTCAATGCTCTTGCGCTCAATCCCCTGTACGACGCGCTGCCATGAGCCTTTCGATGGATAGCAATAAAGCAGCACTATGATGGCGACACCGCCGCCGCGCAGCATGTCATATTTGTTGCCCGTCCGAATGGTAATGATAAATCCCATCAGGGCAATCGCTCCGGCAAGAAAAGCCAGTTGCACGGTCGTGCTCTGCAAGGTTCTGAGCAGGCCGGAGATGCCGCGCAGAGCCGCTATATCCTGCAAACGCATCAACGCAAATCTCCCGCGACGAAGGACGAATGCTCCCAGACCGAAGACGAGAATCGCAATCCATAATGCCATCGGCAGCGTCGGGTCGCCCGGCCTGTAGAGCTTTTCGCCCGCGATGAAAGCAATGCCAATCAGCGCGAGCGTCAAGGCCAGCATTGCCAGCACCGCCAACAAAGCCGAGCGATGACGGCGCGTCAATTCATCCTGCGTGCTTTCTTTCGTTGGCGTCATAAGCTTTACCATGTGCGCGGATTGCACGTGTGAAATTCTAGCATTCGCCTTTCAAGCCTAGCAAACAGCACACGCTAGCAAGGCAAAAGTAAAAAGACAAAAGGTAAAAGTAAAAGGCAAAAGTAAGAGAGCTTTAAATGCTTTCCTTTCTTTTGCCTTTTACCTTTTTACTTTTACCTTATTTCACGGAGTATCGGTTTTATTCTCCGGCGTCGGCGTGGGTTGCGGGGCAGGACGATTCGCAGACTTCGTGCGCGGAGATTGCGGCGTCGCCATGTCTGGAAGCTGCCCGCCTCTGGAGATGGCAATATCAATCAGGTCGCCGCCCTCTTTATTATCCTTGCTGATAAGGATGCCGTTTTTATTGACCGTCACCGGATAGATGCCGAATATCTCGTTGGACAAATTCTTCATCATACCGGGACGCTCCGGCGGCAGCCGCTTCATGGCCTGCGCGTCAGGCTCAGGGATAGCCGCGCCGATGATCTTCAACTGCTCGATAGCCTTCTCGGCGTACTCGCTGTTAGGAAAGTTGCGCACCAGTTCCTGATAATACTTCACGGCCTCATCCGGCTCTTCCTCTTCCTGATAGGTATAAGCCAGCTCGAACAGCACGCGATCCCTGTAAGAGAAGTTCGGATACTTATCAAAAACCTCGCGCAGGCGCGACTGCGCCCCCTTGAGTCCGCCCTTCTTATTGTCATAACGGGCATGCAGATAAAAATCCGCGACCCTCAGATCGTGGAGTCCCAGATTCTCCTGCACTTCGGTCAAACGTTGAGCGACCTCCGGTCGCAAGGGCGTGTCCGGGAATTGCTGCAAGAGAACTTTGAGCCGCTGCTCTGCTTTACGCGCGCGGCTCACGTCGCGGTCTGCAAGGCCCATCTGCCGCATCTCCGATTCAGCCACTTTGAGCATCACGTCATCGGCCAGTGCATCGGTCGGAAAGAAGGTCAGCCAATCCTGATAAGCTGCGGACGCCTGTATCAGCGAGGGCGTCGTGCCTTCGAGATAGAAGGAGTCTGCGATGGCGAGCTTTGCCAGCGGCAGGTACTGCGAGTCAGGATAGGTAGTGATGATGGTGTTGAAGAGCAGGCGACCCGTTTCGAAATTGTCCTTGCGCACCTCTTTGACTGCCAGCTCGAACAGCTCGCGGTCACGACCGGGAGCGATTGTGCCCGTCAACTCTTCATACTTGTCATCTCCGCCGCCGCCCAGCAGGCCGAAGAGGCGTCCCTTCTTTTTCTTCTTCTTGGGGACGCCCGCGTTCGCGCCGCCGCCCTTGCGCACGCCCGCCGTAGCGACCAGCCCGGCCTCTACGCGCGGAGCTACGTCGGCGACCGCGGCCTCCAATTTTTCAATCTCTTTGACATCGTAACGTTCCGCACGCTCCACTTTCACGCGCAACGAAGCGATATCATCCATGATGGAGTTGACCTCGCGCACGAGTCCGCGCAGGCGCGTCAGGGCTTCGGCTTCCGGAGAATTTTTGTCCTTCGCCTTATCGCCTCCGTCCGGCACATTGATGTTGGAGATGGCGCTGTTGAGCGAGCGTTTCATCCCATCAAGCTTTGAGCGCGAGACCTCAAGCCTCTGGACGTGCGTCCCCTGCTCCTGCTGCGCCCAAGCGACAGGCATCAGCCCCGCAATAATCATAGCGCATAAAGCGACCGCTGCCAGATAACGAGAATACATATAAAACCTCCAACGATTTTGGGTTTTGGATTTTGGATTTTGGATTAAATAAGCATCGGAGTTTGAGCTATCCAAAGCCAGCGTTAAGGTTGAAGCAGCACTCCAATTCAAAATCCAAAATCTAAAATCCAAAATTTCTTAGACCCACTGCACCGCCGCTTCGAGCAGTTCGCGGACGGCCTGTGCGGGGTCTGGTGCGCCGAAGACGGCTGAACCGGCGACGACGATTTCCGCGCCCGCCGAAGCTATCTCCGAGATATTTGTGCGATCAACGCCGCCGTCAATTTCGATCCGCGTCGCCAGATTGCGCTCCTGTATCATGCGGCGCAAACGGCGCAGTTTATCAACCGAGCTTGAGATAAATTTCTGTCCGCCGAAGCCGGGGTTAACGGACATCAAGAGTATAAAGTCTGCGAACTGCAACGATTCTTCGAGCGCGCTGAGCGGCGTCGCAGGGTTGATAGCGATTCCTGCCTGCGCCCCTTTGTCTTTGATGGACATCAAAGTCCGGTGCAGGTGCGGGTCAATCTCCACATGAACCGAAACCATCTGCGCTCCCGCCTCTACAAACTGCGCGGCATAGCGTCCCGGTTCAGAGATCATTAGATGCGTGTCAATCGTCAAACGCGTCGCGCCCGCTACCGCCTTGACGACCGGAAGGCCGACCGTGATGTTCGGCACGAAATGTCCGTCCATCACGTCAACATGAACGACGCTCGCCCCCCCGCGCTCGACGGCCTCGATCTCCGCGCCGAGACGCGTGAAATCCGCAGATAAGATTGAAGGGGCTATTTCAACCATTCAAGAGTTAAGAGTCTCAGAGTCTGGAGTCTGGCGTCAAAGACAAGCGGTTTTTAGCTTTTGACTCCAGACTCCAGACTCTCGACTGTTCAAGGCGTGCGCCCGTTTGAGTTACTATTGCTACGATTGCTGTTGGCGTTGCGATTGATAGTATTCGCATTGCTCGTCGGGCGATTAGCATTCGCGTTGCGATTATTTACGTTACGGTCATTGGTATTACGATTATTCGCGTTGCTGTTATTGGCGTTGCGATTGTTCGCATTCTTATTGTTCGCGTTCTTGTTATTCGAGTTATTGCTGTTGTTGCTATTGTTCGCATTCCGGTTGCGATTCTTATTAGACTTGTTAGCGTTGGTGTTCTCGCTCGCGTTTTCGTTCTTCGCCGATGAAGACTCTTCGTTGGTGTTCTTATTTTCCGTCGAGAATTTTTCTTCGGCTGCCGAGACGGGGGTTTCGCCCTCTTTGGCAGTGGAGCGGCTGATGATAACGGCGACGGTCTGCCCGGCCTTGATAATCTCTCCGGCGTGCGGCGATTGATCCAGAATCGTATTGGGCTTGGCGTCCGGGCTGAAGCGCGTCGCCCTGCGCCTCATATTGAGTCCGTCTTTATCGAGAGCCTGCTCGCCCTCCGTCACGTCTTTGCCGATAACGTCCGGGACTTTAACTTCGGGGCTGCGCAGGCTGTAATAAACCGTGCCGAGGAGGCCGAAGAAAAAAGCGATGGCGATGGCGATAATAATACCGAGTTTGCCCAGCGCCGAAAACGCCCGCTTTATCACGCTCAACTTTGGTTGCACCTCATCCGGGAAAGTCCGGTCACGAAAATCAAGTTGCGCAGTCTAACATTCGCCTTCATCGAGCCGCAAGCTTGACCACTAATCGCCCGCGCATCAGACTCGCTCGAAAGCCGCGACGAAGAAACCATCCGTGCCGTCTCTCTGAGGCCACGTGCGCAAAGAACCGTCCGCGAGTTTCAATGAAGCAGGAGCTTGAAAGGCAAGCTGTCTGAAATCCGTGTGCGCCTGCAAAAAGCTTGCGATGACCTCTTCGTTCTCTTCAGTTTCGACCGAACAGGTTGAGTAAACGAGCCGGCCTTTGCGTCTCACCGCGCTCGCGGCGTTCGAGAGTATGCGCCGCTGCCGTGCAGACAAATCCGAAATATCAACGGCTGAGATGCGCCAGCGTATTTCAGGGTTGCGCCTGAGCGTCCCCGTCCCGGCGCACGGCGCATCCACCAGCACGCGGTCAAAGGCTTGAGCCGCAAAGGGTAAAGCCGCCCTCGCGTCATGCGCCAGAGCTTCTATGTTTTTCACACACGCGCGTGAAGCAGTCTCAAGGACTGTGCGCAGGCGATGCTCATAAAGGTCGCCCGCCACAATTATTGCATCTGGAGCGAGCGCGGCGATGTGCGTCGTCTTGCTGCCGGGCGCGGCGCACACATCGAGCACGCGCTCGCCGGCTTTCGCTTCAAGCACATGCGCGACGAGTTGCGAGGCTTCGTCCTGCAAATAGATAACTCCCGCGCGAGACAACTCGCGCACGACTGCACCCGCGCCTTCGATACGCCACGCGGCAGGCGCAATCAGCGACGGAGTGATTTTCGCTCCGGCTTCGCGCAATTTACTCAAGACACTTTGCTCGTCCTGATTTTTTGAGGTGAGACGAAAAGCAACGGGCGGCTGAACGTTGTTTGCACGCGCAAATTTTTCCGCTTCTTCTTTACTGAATGATTTTGTCCAGCGTTGAATCAGCCACGCCGGATGCGAAGTCTCAATCGCCAGCCGCTCAAGCGGGTCTGCAATCTTCTCAGCCGGATCGAACGACGGCTCGCGCGTCGCGCGTCTCAAGACCGCGTTGATAAATCCGGCAGCCGAGCGCAGGCGCGCGAGGTAAGCCAGATTCACGGCTTCGTTGACGATGGCGGAAGCGGGAATGCGCGAGAGAAAACGTAACTGGTAAAGCCCCAGACGCAGAGCGCGACGAACAGGCTCGTCAAGGCTCTCAGCCTTACGTCCCGCGTAATGCTCTATCAAGGCATCGAGCCACAGTTGCCAGCGCAGCACGCCCATCACCAATTCGTAACAGAGAGCGCGATCTTCCGCGCGCATCTCTTCATCGGACGCCGCGAGCAGCACAGAGGCAAACGCGCCTTCGTCTTCAACCCTGCGCAGAATCTCAAAAGCTGCGCGGCGAGCAGGTGAAACAACTCGACTCTCGCCGCCGGATTTCACCTCACGAGCAGGCTTAGCACGCGCCTTCATCCCAGCAGCTCTCCGGCGCTGATGCGCGTGCCGTTCAGATAATCACGCGCGCTCATACGCCGTTTGCCCTGCGGCTGAAGCTCTGTAATATGCAGGACGGTTTGATCGCCGCACGCGACCGACAGCTCATCCACATGCGCGCTGATAATCTCTCCGGCTGCAAACTCATCCGTCTCTGCCTTTGAAGCACGCGCACGCCAGATGACGAGACGGCTCTCATGATAATGCGTGAATGCGTTCGGCCACGGTTGAAAGCCGCGCACGCGCCGCTCGATTTGAAACGCATCAAGCTCCCATGCGATCAATCCATCCTCACGCCGCAGCATGGGCGCGAAAGTCGCCTTCTCTTCATCCTGCTCACGCGGCTCTAGCTCATCAAGCCGCGCAAGAGTCTCGCTCAAAAGCTCCGCGCCTGTGATTGCGAGCCGCGACATCAACTCCGTCGCGGTCTCGCCTTCTCCGATTTCAGTCGCGCTCTGCAAGAGCATCGCGCCCGTGTCCAACCCTTCGTCCATACGCATCGTCGTCACGCCCGTTTCGGTTTCGCCGCGCACGATTGCCCAGTTGACCGGCGCGGCCCCCCTGTACAGAGGCAGCAGCGAGAAGTGAACATTAATGCAGCCGCGCCGCGTCGCGCGCAAAAACGTTGGCGGAAGAATGCGCCCGTAAGCGACAACTATAGCCACGTCCGCTTCATAAGAGGCAAATAAATCGCGCGTTTGTTCGAGCTTTATTTTCTGCGGCTGCTCTACGTTGAGGTCATGAGCGAGCGCAAATTTTTTGACCGGCGATTCGATGACATTGTAGCCACGCCCGCTCGGGCGATCCGGCTGCGTCCACACGGACGCGACCTCGTGCCCGTCTTCGAGGCATCGCTGCAAAGTCGGCACAGCAGCTTCAGGCGTTCCCATGAAAATAATTTTCATAAAATACATTTCCCGCAAAGGCGCAAAGGCGCAAAGGCGCAAAGGCGCAAAGAAGAGCACGCAAGGAACACCCGTCAATCAATGCTTTGCGTTCTTCCTTTGCGTCTTTGCGCCTTTGCGGGAAACTTCTTCTCCGCAACTTAAATTGCCGCGCGCTTTTCGGCCTTCATGTTCGCGCCGACTTTCTCCGACATCAATTTGGCTTGCATGAAGAGACCTAAGTAATCGCTGCCGCCAGCTTTTGAATCAGTGCCGGACATATTGAAGCCGCCGAACGGATGGACGCCGACGAGCGCGCCCGTGCATTTACGATTGAAATAGAGATTGCCGACATGAAACTCACGCTTCGCACGCTCTATCTTCGACGGGTCGCCGGTATAGAGCGCGCCCGTCAAACCGTATTCGGTGTCGTTCGCAATCCTGAGTGCGTCGTCAAAATCTTTCGCGCGAATCACTGCCAGCACAGGCCCGAAGATTTCTTGCTGCTCAATCGTATCTCCCGGCTTAACGTCGGCGATGACAGTCGGCTCTATAAAGAATCCCTGCTCGCCGTCAGAGCCTCCGCCAGCGAGCAGTCGCCCGCCTTCCGCCTGTCCCTTTTCGATGTAGTCATTAATCGTCTTAAAGGCTTTCTGGTTGATGACGGCGGACATGCTCGTCGCAGAGTCTGTCGGGTCACCGACTTTAATCTTCGCAGTTCTCCCGGCGATCATGCCGAGCATCTCGTCGTACACGTCCGCGTGAATAATCGCGCGCGAGCAGGCGGAGCATTTCTGTCCCTGAAAGCCGAAAGCCGCTTGCACGACTCCGGTCGCGGCATCTTCGAGGTCGGCATCCGCTTCGACGATGATGCAATCCTTGCCGCCCATCTCCGCCACGACGCGCTTGATCCAGATTTGCCCTTCATGAACTTTCGACGCGCGCTCGTTGATGCGCAGGCCGATCTCCTTCGAGCCTGTGAAGGCTATGTAACGCGTCTTCGGATGATCCACTATCACGTCTCCGACCTCCGCGCCAGAGCCAGTCATGAAGTTGACCACGCCGGCAGGCATTCCGGCTTCTTCCAGAATCTCAAAAAATTTGTAAGCGATGGCCGGAGCATCCGAAGAGGGTTTGAGCACGACCGTGTTGCCCGTCACGGCGGAAGCAACCGTCATCCCGGCCATGATGGCGAGCGGAAAGTTCCACGGCGGAATCACCACGCCGACGCCGAGCGGAATATATTCCAGATGATTGTCTTCACCTTCGAGCTTCGTGAGCGGATGATCACCTGCATAACGTATCATCTCGTGCGCGTAGAACTCGCAGAAATCAATCGCCTCCGCAGTGTCGCCGTCAGCCTCGGCCCAACTCTTTCCGACTTCAAAAATCATCCATGCGGACATCTCATGCTTACGCTCTCTAAGAATAGCCGCCGTGCGAAAGAGCATTGCGGCGCGTTCTCTGGCAGGCGTCATGCGCCACGTCTGGAAAGTCTCGAAGGCGGTCTCGACAGAGCGACGCGCCAACTCTTCCGTAGCTTTTTGAAAACGCCCGACGACTGCGGTTTTATCCTGCGGGCTGATGCTCTCAAGCTTCTTTTCGGTCTTGATGCGCTCGCCGCCGATGACCAGAGGATATTCGCGCCCCAGCTCGCCCCTGACCTTTTCAATCGCCGCGCGCATGGCGGCAGCGTTCTCTTCGTTGCTGAAATCCGTAAACGGCTCATTGCGAAATTCGCTCTGCATGATTTGCTCCCTCAATAAAATTTGAGACTTGAGATTTGAAATCTCAAATGGTCTGTTGCTGAAAATTGATTGCGTTGTAAACCGAATATTACCACACAAGCTAAAACGCGGTCATGTCTCAGAGAAAGAGAGGCTGACCGCGTTTCGCGTAAATCGAATTTGAGAGAAAAGCTTTTAAACCCACTCTCCTGCTTTCTGTAATTTTTTTATCTTGCGCTTGACCAGCTCGCGTTTGAGCGTCGTCGTCTTGTCTATGAAGACTATGCCGTCGCAGTGATCCGTCTCGTGCAGCATGCAGCGCGCGGTGAGTTCCGTCCCGTCAACTTCAAAGAGCTGCCCGTTGACATCATGTGCGCGCACAATCGCACGCAAATCTCTGCGGACGTTAAAGTAGATGCCGGGAAAAGATAGACAGCCCTCTTCGCCGACCTGTTCGTCTTCGACGCTGATGACTTCCGGGTTAATCAGAGCGAGGCGTTGCGCCGGGTCTTGCCCGCCGGAGCAATCCATCACAAAGAGACGCAGCGACACGCCGACCTGCGGCGCGGCAAGCCCGACGCCCCGCGCGTCGTACATCGTCTCGAACATATCGTTAACGAGACGCTTGAGGCCATCATCAAACACAGTCACAGGCTCGCCCGGCGTGAGCAGCACAGGCTCTGGATAATGAACTATTTTCAGGAGTGACATTCTTGCGTTTCCTTACGAATCAACATGAGGCCGCAGCGCGGCGGCGCGCAAAACAATATTACGATAAATAAGCCGCACGCGGCAACAAGCGGACGTTGATGCTATTTATAAGAAGAACGTCTCCCGCTAAAGACGCAAAGGCGCAAAGGAAGAACGCAAAGCTCAAGCAGCGCTCAATCTCTTTGCGGTTTTCTTCTTCGCGCCTTTGCGGGAAATCTTCTTTTAGTACGCGCGCAACTGTTCAGAGTAGCCATTAAAGTTACGTCGCATTTCATCTAAGCTATCTCCGCCGAACTTCTCGCGCATGGCCTGAGCCAAGACAAGAGCGACCATCGCTTCACCAATCACGCCCGCCGCGGGCACGACCGTCACGTCCGAACGCTCTAATGCCGCAAGCTCTTCCTTCTTCGTGTCTACGTCAACTGAGCGGAGCGCGCGTCTCAAGGTCGAGATGGGTTTCAAGAAGCCGCACACGCGCAGCTCTTCGCCGTTAGTGATGCCGCCTTCGAGACCGCCTGCGCGATTCGTCGGGCGCGTGAATTTTTGTGAGCTATCGTCGTAAGCTATCTCGTCATGCACGCGCGAGCCGGGCAGGCCGCTGGCTTCGACTCCCGCGCCGAGGCTCACGGCCTTGACAGCCGGAATGGACATCACTGCCTGCGCCAGTCTGCCATCGAGCTTTTCATTCCATGAAGCGTGCGAGCCTAAGCCCGCGACGACGCCGCGCGCCACGACTTCGAAAATTCCGCCGAGCGTATCTCCGTCATGCTTCGCGTCATCTATCAGAGCTATCATGCGCGATGTTGTCTCCGCGTCGGCGCAACGCAGAGGAGCGTCATCAGGAATCGCCGCGATAGCACTCCACTCAAGCTGCAAAGGCTTTTCGGGCACGCCGCCGAGCTGTGTCACGTGGCTCAGAATTTCGACCTCGAAGGCGTCGAGCAGTTGCTTTGCGAGCGCGCCGCACGCGACACGCGCAGCGGTCTCGCGTGCGGAAGCCCTTTCGAGAATGTCGCGCAGGTCACGCACGCCGAATTTCAAGCCCCCCGCGAGGTCTGCATGGCCGGGGCGAGGGCGTTTGACGCGGCGAGATTTTTCCGCCGGGATGTCGCGCGCCTCCGCAGACATCACCTCGGTCCAATTAGCCCAATCCTTATTTTCAATCATCAACGCGACGGGCGAGCCGAGCGTCAGGCCGTGCCTCACGCCGCTCAGGATTTCCGCGCGGTCACGCTCAATCTTCATCCTCCCGCCGCGCCCGTAGCCCCACTGCCTGCGCTCCAACTCGCGGTTAATCTTCTCCACATCAACTGGCAGACCCGCAGGCAAGCCTTCGACAATCGCGACTAACGCGCGACCGTGGGATTCGCCAGCAGTGGTAAATTTGAACATTTGTTCTTTGTTCTTTGTTCTTTGTTCTTTGTTCTTTGCATTACTCGTCTTGAGTTTGAAATTCAAGGTTGAGCCGCGTGCAAAAATCAAAGCACAAAGAACAAAGTACGATCAAAGCAGCTCTTCTGAAAAAATATTCCCGCGTCCCAAAATTCCTGCCGGGTCGAAGACTCGTTTGAGCGCAGCCATCTCGCGCAAGTGCTGTTCACCGTAAAGCATTTTCAGGTATTCGCGCTTTAACTTTCCGATGCCGTGTTCGGCAGAGACAGTGCCGCCGACCGAGACCGCGCGCTCGATATATTTTTTGTAGAGCTTACGCGCGCTCGCGGCCTCCGCATCATCTCGCGGCAGGATATTAACATGCACATGATTGTCGCCGATGTGTCCGAAGATGACGTGCTGCAAACCGCTCTCGCGCAAAGTTGTTTTATAAAAGCCGAGCATCGTTGCAAACTCTGCGTCGGGCACTGCCATGTCCGTGGAAATTTTGCGCTGCCTGTGATGCGACAACCATTCGTTGACTGCGACCGGCAGCGCGTGCCTGAATTCGCGCACACGCAGGCGGTCAGGCTCGTTCGCTGCGAACCATGAATCATCAACCAGAGCCTCGTGGCTTTCAAGCAACGCGAGCCACGCAGTCATCAGTTCGTCTTCACTCTCTGCGTCCGTTTCCTGCTCAAAGAAGACCGCGCTGTCAGCCCACTGCGGCACGAGCGCGTAATTTCTGCGAAGGAATTTGAGAGACTCGCTATCGAAATATTCGAGGGCGCGTGCATCAATCCCACGCGGCTGCCGGCTCTCTCTCGTCTGCAACGAGAGAGAGCGAGCCTCTCGCACAAAAGCCAGCAGATTATCCTCACTCTTGAAAAACACGATGCCGCTCAGGACGTTTTCGGGCTGCGGCAGGAGCGTAGTTTCAACCTCTGTGATGACGCCGAGCGTGCCCTCGCTGCCGATGAAGAGATCGAGCGCGTCCATGCAACACTCGACGAAATAACCCGAAGCGTGCTTGCGCGTGCGCGGCATTTGATAAGAAGGAAGCTGCGCCTCTATCGTGCGGCCCGACGCGAGCGGAAGCGAAAGCTTTCCATCTGCGTCAGCATGAATCTCGTCGCGCCTCAGCTCAAGCACCTCACCCGTCGCCAGCGCGAGTTTCAAACGCTCGATGTAATTCCGCGTCGCGCCGTACTTAAAGGAACGCGCCCCCGAAGCATTCGTCGCCACCGTCCCGCCCAGATAACAACTCCACTCCGTGGGGTCTGGCGGATAGAGCAGGCCGCGTGCGGCAACGGCTCTTTGAAAATCCGCGAGCACGACGCCCGCCTCCGTGATGGCATGACCGCCGCTCTCTTCTTTGACAATCTCCTTGATGCGATTGAGCCTCTCCGTCGCCAGCACGATGCCGCCGAAGGGGACGCGCCCGCCGACGATGCCCGTGCCCGCGCCCGCGACTGTGACAGGCATGCTATTGCGACTTGCTTCTGCGAGAATCGCGGCAACTTCTTGCGTGCTTTCCGGAAAGACGACGCGCGCCGCGTTCCCGCCCTGCATGTTGCTCGCGTCCGCGAGGTAGGATTGAATTTCGTCAGGCTGTGATTTAACTAGCATAAAACCTTCGGTTTTAGGTCTTTGTCCTTTGTGCTTTGGTCTTTGCACGCGACTCAAGCTTGAGTGTGACAATTCAAGATAAGTAAAACATCAAAGACCAAAGCCCCAAGACCAAAGTCCAAAGCCATGATTTGCTTTTCCCTGCGTTCAATCTTCTTTAAGTCATCTGCAATTCGCGCTCGCGCAAATATTTGACGCGGTCGCGGAGTTCCGCGGCGCGCTCGAACTCCATGCGTTTGGCGGCTGCGCGCATCTCTGCTTCGAGGCGGGCGATGGTCTCGTCAATTTTGTCTTTCGTGTACTCGTCAAACTCGTCGAGGTTGAGCGGGATTTTGAAATAGTCCGCTTCGTAAGCAGTGACGAGCGTGGATTCGATGGCTTTGACGATGGTCTGCGGCGTGATGCCGTGCTCTTCGTTATAAGCCTCCTGAATCGCGCGGCGTCGCTGGGTCTCGTCAATCGCGCGCTGCATAGAGTTCGTGATTTTGTCCGCGTAGAGAATCGCCTTGCCCTTCGCGTTGCGTGCGGCGCGTCCCATAGTCTGAATCAGGGAGCGGTCTGAGCGAAGGAAGCCTTCCTTATCAGCATCGAGAATTGCTACGAGCGAGACTTCGGGCAAGTCCAGACCTTCGCGCAGGAGGTTGATGCCGACCAGCACATCAAACTCGCCGCGTCTCAGGTCGCGCAGAATCTTGATGCGTTCGAGCGTCTCGATGTCGGAGTGCAGATAACGGACGCGGACTCCGACCTCCGCGAAATATTCCGTCAAATCTTCCGACATCTTTTTCGTCAGCGTCGTCACAAGCACGCGCTCGTTCGCTTCCGTGCGCTGGCGGCATTCTTCCAGGAGGTCGTCTATCTGGCCTTTGACGGGACGCACTTCAACTACGGGGTCAATCAGTCCGGTCGGGCGTATGATTTGCTCAACGACTTCGCCGCCGGTCTTCGTCAGCTCATAGGGGCCGGGCGTGGCGGACACATAAATAGTCTGGCCTGCGCGCTGCTCAAACTCTTCAAAGTTGAGCGGGCGATTGTCCATCGCGGATGGAAGACGAAAGCCGTACTCGACGAGCGTGCGCTTACGCGACTGGTCGCCCTTGAACATCGCGCCGAGCTGCGGGATGGTCTGGTGCGATTCGTCTATCACCATGATCGTGTCGCGCGGCAGATAGTCGAGCAGCGTCGGCGGCGGGCTGCCCGGATTTTTTCCGGTCAGGTGGCGCGAATAATTTTCGATGCCGCGACAAAACCCCATCTCCTTAATCATCTCAAGGTCGTACATCGTGCGTTGATGAAGCCGCTGAGCTTCGACCAGACGGCCTTCGCCGATGAGCTTCGGCTCCCACCACTCAAGCTCCTCGCGTATGGTTTTTATCGCGCGCTTGATGGTCGGCTTCGACATCACGTAATGCGACTTGGGATAGATGGGCAGGCGCGAGGCGTGCTTGTGCAGGACTTCGCCGAGGAGCGGGTCAATCGTCGAGACCGAATCCACCTCGTCGCCAAACAATTCGATTCGATATGCCTGCTCCTGATAACTCGGATAGACCTCCACGACATCGCCGCGCACGCGGAACGAGCCGCGATCAAACTCTATGTCGGAACGCTCGTATTGCAGCTCGACCAGTTTTTGCAAGAGCGCATCACGCGACATGCGCGCTCCCGGCTCTACGAAAAGCAGCATGCCGTAATACGCGTCAGGGTCGCCGAGGCCGTAGATGCACGAGACCGAAGCGACGACGATCACATCGCGCCGCTCGAACAGAGCGCGGGTCGCGGACATACGCAGCCGGTCAATCTCTTCATTAATCGTCGCCTCTTTTTCGATGTACAGGTCGGAGGCCGGGACGTAAGCTTCCGGCTGGTAGTAATCGTAGTAGGAGACGAAATACTCGACGGAGTTTTCGGGAAAGAGAGATTTGAATTCCTGATAAAGCTGCGCGGCGAGCGTCTTATTGTGCGCCAGCACGAGCGTCGGACGCTGCGTTTTTTGAATCACACTGGCGATAGTGAAAGTCTTACCGCTGCCCGTAATGCCGAGCAAAACCTGATCTTTGACGCCATCATTGAGATTGCGCACGATGGCTTCGATGGCCTGCGGCTGGTCGCCTTGCGGCTCGTATTCAGAGCGTAGATTGAATGGCATAAAAAATACAGTGATAGGTGATAAGTGATACGTGATAAGTTAAAAACCAATTTTAACTTGTCAGTCGTCAGTTGTCACTTGTCGCTGTCTTTTCAGCCCGCAAGTCGTTGGGAAAGATGAGCTTGAGAAGAACGCTATTCAGCCGTCCGCTTTAATTCGTTATTCGGTTGCTGTTAATTGCAGGCTGTCAGGTTCGGATTCTATGTCGGGCTGGCTCTGGGTGGCAGCCGTCGTTGGGTCGTCCGCAATCTGTGGAGTGTTTGCGGGTTCAGCTACAATCTCGCGTGGCGCGTCGGGCACAGTGTCGCTCTCAAACGGCATCACGCTCGATTGCTTCAAGCTTCCGGCGGCAGCGGGATAAGCGGGCTGCGACAAGAGCACAGGACTGCTTGTCCCGGACGCGGACGCTTTCAAGAGGCTGGACATCTCTGCCCGGTCAAAGCGTTTTTTTCTGGCCGGATTGGCCGGCAGATGGTCATGCACAATTTCCAGCTTGTGCGCGTTGCGGCGGCGATGCCTGAACACTATTTGGGCTACGAGCATCAACACGAGTCCGACCGTCACGGCTCTGAACGAAAAGATATAAGAGAAGATACCTTCGCCTTCGGCTTGATCCTGCGCGGATGTTTGAGCGAGCGCGTTTGAAGCCGTCAACGCGATGAACCCGATGGAAGTCAAAAGGAGAGAGCGGTGCAGAGGAGTTTTAAAAGCTTTCATGGCATTAATCTCGAACGTTTATGTGAGGGTGTTAAGGGTTGACGACTAGGACGGCTGTGGCAAGAGCCGTTTCTAATCGGAAAAACTTTTCGCGCCGGGGCTATCATGCCGGAAGATTAAGCATAGCGACGATAACCTTTATCAAGCAGACGCGCCCGGCGTCTGGCTGCTGATCTGGTAGATGGCTTCCATGACGGCGGAGCGCACTTCGGTCGGGAGCGAGCCGCGCACTGCTAGGCGGCGGAAGGCAGGGAGAATTTCCTGCTGGCCGCTCAAGGCCAGAAGCTTGACGACGGCGAGGCGGACTTCGCTGTTCGGATGCTCCTCGACCGCGCGCATCAAGGGCTGGACTTCTCCGGCTTTCGACATCAGGAACAGAAGCGAGAAGGCGTCGTAAGTCTTCTCGCGGCTTTCGCCCATCAGATGTCCGATGGCTTCTGTGGCGAGGCCGGATGAAGCGAGAGCAGAGCCGATGTGGCGGCGACGTTCGGGCGGAGCTTCGCGCAGTGCGCGCGTGAATGAAGCCGCGCGATCAGGATTGATATTATAGAGAGACCGCGCCGCAGCATTACGCACTTCGGGCGAAGGGTCGTCGAAGGACGCGCTGATCTCGCGGAAAGAATCTTCACCGCCGATGCGTCCGAGTTCCGAGACGGCTATCGCGCGCTCGCTCGCATCTTCGCTGGCGAGGCGACGCAAGACCGCGCTC
Organism: uncultured Pyrinomonadaceae bacterium; assembly: GCA_964246305.1. Lineage (GTDB taxonomy): Bacteria > Acidobacteriota > Blastocatellia > Pyrinomonadales > Pyrinomonadaceae > JACMLC01. Next base: position 21,014 of record CAXTPS010000005.1, on the reverse strand, counting down.
GGCACATTAGACGGGTCTTCGCCCGCGACATCCAACTCTTTGGTAGCCAACAGGGGGTCTGGCGCAATGTCAATTCCCCTCTCTTCGGTCGAAGCAGTTGGCGCGACCAGAGGCACAGGGATGACCGGCGGCATCGCGCTGACGGGAGGCAGAGCGGATTCGGACAGAGGCTCAGTCACAAGAGATTCTTCGACCGGAGCGACGGGCATGTGCATTGGCTCGGACTGGCTCGAAGCCTCAGACGCGTTCACGTCAACATCAACCCAGTCGCTGGCTGTGCCGTCCGTGTGTTCGATGACAGGCTCGGCGGTTGCGACGGGCGCGGGCGTTTCCTCCGGCACGGGCGCGACTTCTTCAGCCTGCGCGGGCGGCATGGCTTCTACTACTTGCGCGGGCGGCGCGGCTTGCTCTTCGCTGATACTCTCTTCGACAAGCTGAACGGGCGCGGCCTCTTCGACGGTGGCCGGTTCTTCAAAAGCAAGCGGAAGAGTTTCGGTTACAACCTGCGGTGCGGACTCTTCCGCCATGACAGGTTCCGTCATGACAGGAGCGATGACAGCTTCTGTTTCAGCTTCGACCGGCGACGGCTCAGACACTTCGACCGGGGGCGGCGCGGCTTCGACTTTTTCCGCTTCGGTCTCTTCGACGGTCGAAGGCAATTCTTCAAGCGGAGGAGGCGCGACAAAGTCTGCGGGCAAAGGCGTGGTGACTTGCGCCGGAGGAGCGTTGAGAGGCGTCGTGGCATACGGAGACGCGACGGGCGATGTCGGCTCGACCTTCGCGCGTCCGACGACGCTCGCTTCAATCGCGTGCTGGATCAAAGCTGGCGGAATTTTCCTGTCCTTCTCGCGGTCACGCAAAGCTTCGAGCGAAGCGACTGCCGCGGGGTCTCTGACTTCTGCCAGAGATTCGACCGCCGCGCGGCGCACTTCTGGCGACTCGTCTTCGAGAGCCGCGATCAGATGCGGCGTCGCGGAATGATCCCGCACGAGACCGAGCGAGCGCGCAGACGAAGCGCGTTCGGCGGGACTCTCAGCTGTGCGCAAAGTCCGCGTCGCATCATCGAAATAACCGTGCTCGACAAAAGCCGCGCGTGCGCGCTCGTGCCGCACGGTGTTGCGGCCTGCGAGCGCGGCCAGCAATTCCGCCGCGACCATCTGCCGCGCCTCAGCGTGCTGCGTGTTGATAATCTCTTTGTCGTAGTCGTGTCCCGCCAGAAGGCTCGCCACTTCTTCCGACGCCTGTTCGGATGCGACGGGTCTGGCTGCGACCGGCTCGATCCCTTTCGCTTCAAATGCTTCTTCCGGTTCTTCCTCGACCGCAGGAGCGGACGCCATTTCAGCCGCGAGGGGAGCAGCGATGGAAGCGACCGGAGAGAACATAGAAGCTTCAGCTTCGCTCTCAAAAGCAGGCTCGGCTTCAGGCGCGGCGGGTTCGATGAGCGGCTCGGCAACAGGTTTCGCTTTGACCTTTGCAGACCGGGTGACGATTGGAGCGGCTACGACGGCTGCCTCTGCGCGAACAGCTTTAATCGCATCAGTCCTCGATTCCCGCATGCTCTCCATGCGCTCTTCGACGAGACTGTTGTCTGCGCGCGAGCGTGCGAGCAAGACCCATGCAATCAACCCGGCGGCAGCCAGCGCAATGAGTAGCAGCACCCAGTTCTGTTTGAGCGTTGCGCCGAGAGATGTGCCGCCCGCAGGAGCAGGCGCGTTGGTCGTCACCGGAGCATTCGCCGTCGTCGCAGGATCGATTGGCGCAGGGGGCTGCTGCTGTGCGACCTGATCCGGCGGCACGGTGGTGGAAGGCTGTGCCAGCGGGCTTGTCTGATTCACCGGCGGAAAGCCTTCAGTCCCCTGCTGTGTAACAGTCCCGTTCGGCCCGATAGGAATCCCGGCAGGCTGATTATTTAAGCTCGGATTCGTCGTAGAGTTCTGTTGCCCTGCATTGTTCTGCGGCGTCGTGCCGGTCGGATTTGCGCCGTTGCCAATCGGGTTTGTGCCGGTACTCCCAATCGGATTCGCGCCGCCGATATTTGAATTTGCGCCGCCGTTATTGAGCCGCGTGCGCGTGTTGGAATTGACAGAGCTTGTGCCACCGGTGTTGCCTGTGCCGTTCGAGTTGTTCGGCTGAGTTCTATTGTTGGTGTTGACAGGGTTGGAGGTGTTGTTCGTGTTGTTCGCGTTCGCCTGAGCAATAGCCGCCACGAGCGCGGGAACGGTAATGATAATTTCAAGACGATTAAATTTCTGGCTCACGCGAGCCATCGCTCCTTGCAGCAAGCGGAACGAGAGCAGCACGTCGTTGCCGCGCTTCTCTGCGCGCAAGTCCGCAAAGCCACGACCGCGCAGCCCGCTCGACACGCGCGAAGCATCCGCCGCAGGTATCAGAACAAAGAAGCGATCCCCGCCGCGATACGCCGAATAATCGTTGAGCGCAGCAGAGTCTGAGATGATCGCGATGCTTGAGCCTTCGGGCGTCTCTGTAGCTTTGACGCTCGCCAGATTTTTCTTCTGCGCTTGAGGCGCAGCCGGAGCCGTTCCGGCCTTGCCTGCTGGTGCGGTCTTGCCCTTGTGCGCGCCTGCGCGTTGACCCGCGAAGAAAAGCGGCATCATAAAGATGAGTGCGACTAGGACAAGCCGCCATTTATTACTGTATAGGAGTGAGCGGGGCATTTTATGCATCATCCGGGCATCTCGAAGATTGGGCGTGAACCGTCCTGCATTATGCAACGCGAAAGGCTCTCTTGTCACTATAAGCTTTATAAGTTTATAAAGCGATCTTTGGTTTTTGGTCTTTGTATTTTGTATTTTGTTCTTGATTCTTTGCACGCCATCCAATTAAAAGTTTTGTAGCTCAAGATTAAAAGCCACAGGCAAAGACCAAAGACCTAAGTACAAAGCCCAGCCTTAGACCGGCTGCATCTGGTCTATCTTATACACGACCTCCATCAGCGCGGTGCTCAACTGCTCGGGCATTCCTTCGCGCACTGCCATGAGGCGCAGAGTCTGTGCGATGTCGGGATGGCCGGAGCTGCCCAGAAGCTGAACGGCGACCAGACAGATATTGATATCAGCATGCTTCTCGATTGTCTCCAGAATCGGCTGCGCCTGATTTGCTCTGGCGAGCAGCGAGAGGAGCGAGTACGCTTCGTATGCCTGCCGCCGGTCATCGCTCGCCAAACGCTCCAGAGCCTGCGCAGCCATGCCCGTCTTGATGCAGGCGAGCGCCACGCCAGCCAACTCTTCCGAGTCCGAAGTTTCGATGACACGCGCGTATGCATCCGCACGGTCAAAGCTCAGGCGCGAAAGCGAGCGAGCCGCCGCCGCGCGCACATCGCGCGCCTCATCCGCGAGCGCGACGAGGACAGCCGAAAAGACCGATTCGTGATCTATCGCGCCGAGGCTTGCGACCGCAGCCGCGCGCACAGCCGGTTCCGTGTCACTCGACGCTATCAGCTTCAAGGCCGAGACCGAACGCACGACGCGATAGTGAGCGAGCGTCTGTGCCGCCGAGGCGCGCGCGTCGGCCTCGCCGCTCTGCAAATGAGCCAGCGCGTCAATCAGAGCTTCATCATCGGAATTTTCAGGCAAGTCATAGACTGCTCCTGCCGGTTCGAGCTGCTTGATCTCGCTCGTGAAAGGCTCGTCCGCGCCGTTCAGGAAAAGCCCGCCCGTCGAGGGCGCATCATCAAAGACGCCCATAAAATCTATCGAGCAGGCGTTGAGCGCGTTGCTCATAATAGAGGTCGGCATGTCCGGGTATCTGTGCGCGATGTCGAGCAACGCGCCGATAGCCGACGGCAGTTTCAATGCGCCGATGCTCTCGACAGCCTGCGTCCGCACAATCACTTCCGAATCATAAAGAGCTTCGAGCAGGAATTGGAGCGAAGAGGGCGCGGCGACTTCGCCGAGCATGCGCGCCGCAGCCGCGCGGTCGCACGCATCCGACGCCAGCAGTAGAGTCGCGCACTGGCGAGCCATAAATCCGTATTCTTCCAAAGCCATACGTGCTTTACGACGACCGCTGTCGTCTGTATCGGGCGACCTCAAAGCTTTGAGCAGTGAAGTCTCCATAGCGCGCCTGTCATCCGCCGCGCGCGATGCCAGCACATCCATGCGATGCGGCTGGCCTAGCACGAGCTTGAAGACTTCCTGATCTACCCTGTACGCGCCAAAGAGAGCGGCGGGCGCGAGCGCGGATGAAACGGCGCGCGGCTCAAGCATCTGCTCATGAGGCTCTGTGCTTTCCGCGCTCGCAGATTTCATATCGTGGCCTCTGCGTCCGCCTTTTCGTGCGCTCTTTCTCCTGTCACCCACACGCCGGTCACCGACGATGGCGTTGATGTCCGAGGGGTTAGGCGCAGCCGCGACAGCGGGCGTCGAGGTGCGTGTGACGACCGAAACTTTAGTCTCCGCGCTTGTGACATCCTCCCAGCCCGATTTCTCGCGGCGACGCCACCACACCAGCCCGACCAGACCCGCGATGAGCAGCACAGTCACCCACCAACCGGAATAGAAAATATAAGAGGTGAAGCCACGCTCTTCGCCGCCGTCTTCAGCTTCGGGCGCGACCGGCGCAGCCACCGTAGCAGGAGTCGGCTGGACTGGCGCAGTCGCAGTTGTCACGCTATTAGGCGGCGCGACTTGCGTGGGAGACTGTGCGCTGGCGACCAAATTGGAAGATATATTCGCGGGCTGCGCGCTGCTCATCTTAGCCAGTGGCAGGGACGGCTGGTTCAACTCGAACTGATCCGGCGAGTTGGAAACCTTCTGCGTTGAAGACTCGCGCGGCAGGCGCGGCGTGCGGGAAGCCGTCGCAGCGCGCGAATCCTGACGCTGCGCGGAACTCGCCTGAGTCGCAGAAGCGTCCGACGATGATTGTTGTGAGTCAACGCCGCCGTTCACGACTAAATCCAGACGATTGAAGCGCGGCTGCACCGTCACGTTCGAGCCGCGCCGTGCCGCGACTTCGATCTCCAGAGAATTTCCCACGCGGCGCACTTTGACTCCGGCGGGCATCCCTTTAACGGGGCTGTCGCCCGAGCCGGACAGGATCACGTGAAACGCCCCGTTCGGGTCTTGCCACGTCTGCGCCCCGTTGAGCGCGCCATCCGCGGCCAGCGAAATCGTTTCGCCGCTCGCGGTCTTGCGCGAAGAAATGCCCGTCACTTTCGCGGGAATCTCCTTTGAACGCCGCTGTGCGAACGAGCTGACGAAGGGCAGGACACAGAAAGCCGCAAGGACTGAGCCGACGGCCACGAAGCGCGTCAATTTACTGTAATTTATTTTAGAGTTTTGCATGGGCTGATACTCACAAAGTTAGTGACATGAAGGAAAAGGGCTGAGTTTTTTGGAGCGGTTGCGCCTCACGTGCTGTTGTTGTGCGGCGCAGGCAGGAGCCTGGATTCGCGGCAAGTGGATTTGCCGTTCAGCGTTTAAATTCTCAAAGCTTGTTCGATGCGCTCAACTAGGTTAGTTCGACTGTGAGCGGAGCGTGTGATGTGTTTGGTACGAGCCTTAGGCTTTATTGCTCGTCACTGAATTTGTACCCGATGCCCCAGACCGTCAAGACCATCTGCGGGTTTTCGGGGTTATCTTCGATCTTGGCGCGCAGGCGATTGATGTGTGAATCAATCGTGCGGTCGTAACCTTCATAGGAATAGTCCCAGATTTTTTCGAGCAGGTACTTGCGTGGAAAAACACGTCCCGGGTTCGATGCAAACAGCCTCAGGAGGTCGAACTCCTTCGGCGTCAATTCCACCTGACGGTCGCCGACCATCACTTCGCGCTTTGAGGGATCAATCCTCAGCTTGCCGCGCAAAATCGGAGCTTCCTCGCTCGCTCCATCCGTGCCGCCGCCCGTGCGAACGCGCCTCAGCACAGATTTGATTCGCGCTTCAAGCTCGCGCAGGGAGAAGGGCTTTGTGATGTAATCATCCGCGCCCATCTCAAGGCCCAACACTTTGTCAACGACATCGTCTTTGGCCGTCAACATCAGAATCGGAATATACGGAGCCTTCTCGCGCAGTTCACGACAGACGGCGAGACCGTCCATCTTCGGCAGCATCAGGTCGAGCACGATGGCGTCCGGGTGATCCTGCAACGCAGCCTGCACGCCCGCCACCCCGTCTTCGGCTGTGCGGACGCTGTAACCGGCACGCGCGAAATACTCGCTGATGGCCGTCGAGATGTTTTCGTCATCCTCTACGACCAGCAAAAAAGTCTTTCGCTCGCCCGCTACAGGCGCGTCCATCTCGCTCCTATCTTTGGCTTTAGCTCTGTCAGTAGCAGTCTGCATCAACGATTCTGATTAAAAGTAAATGCGAACAGGACATTCGCACTGCGCGCGCCGGTGGCGTCGCGGCGCGGTCAAGACCTTTAAGACTATAACAGGACAACCGTATTAAACTCAAGCATTAAAAATTAGCTGGCAGTTGGCAGTTGGCAGTTAGCAGTAGAAGACAGAGCCGCATGTTTCTGACCATTTGCTTTTACTGCCAACTGCCTACTGCTAACTGCCAACTGTTTTTCGCTTACTGTCCGCCGTTTTTCTTCTTCAATTGTTGCTCGAACCGGTTGATTAAGAAGAGGAATTCGGGGCGTTTGGCGGTAGTGCGCGCCGCCTGAAAGACCTGTAAGGCGCGCTGGTCGCCAAGATTGACGAGCGCGCCCGCCGTGGCATTCGTCAGTGAAGTGCTGCCGGACGAGATGGCGCGCTCGAAGGCTTCGGAGATGATCGGAAAGACGCGCGGGTCATCTTTTCCCACTATGCTGAGCAAGCTCAGCGCGGCCAGCCGCACGTCTCGCGGGTTATCGCCGGACGCGTAGCGTATGCCCAAATCGAGCGCGCGTGCGTCTGCGAGCGCAGCCAGCCCGCTTAAAGCAGAAGCACGAATCGTATCACGCCATGACGGAACAGCGGCGAGCTTCGAGAGCGCGTCATAGGCTCCCGCCGATTTCGTCGCGCCGAGCGCGTGCGCGGCGGACTCTATCGTCTCGTAGCTGCGATCATTGAGCATCTGCATGTAAACATTTGCCAGCGACGGGTCGTTGCTCGCCGCGAGCGATGTTACAGATGCGGCACGCACTCGCGCGTCACTGTCCTTCGTTCCAACAAGCAGCGCCGCACGCGCTTCGGCATCCGTGATGAAGCTCAGGGCTTCTGCCGCTTCCTGTCTCACCCCACGGAACTTGTCATTCTTCAGAGCCGCGCCGATGCCGCCGGTGATACTTTGCTTCTCGGCCTCGGCTGTCGCGGCGTCATGTGCGCGCACGGCGAGTTGTCCGAGCGACCATATGCGTCCGAGCATGTCTTCGTCATTCTTCAACTGATAGAGCAGGGCATCCGTCGTCTTATCAAACGTGAGTTCCTTAATCAGCGTCCTGCCGTAATCGAAGTTGACGAGCATGGGTTCAGAATCCACCTTGAAGGTAAACGACTGCTCCTCTTTCGGCTCGATGATGACGCGCTCGATACGCGCTTTAGCCTGAGCCGTGCCGATCTCTATCTCAACCGGCGTCTGAAAAAATCTCGTTTGAGGATAAGCGTTCTCCGGATCAACCTTCTGCTCCTGACGGACTTTGAGCGTGAGAGTCTTCGTGGTCGGATCGTAATCCTGCGTCACGCGAAAGACCGGATGCCCCATCTTGTAAACCCATTCGTCAAAAAACCATTCGAGCGGCTGCCCCGTCGATTCTTCGATGGCGATCCGAAACTGCTCCGTCTCGACTGGCTGATGCGCGTGCTTGCGCAGGTAGTGGTTGATGGCGCGCCACCAGTTATCCTCACCCAGAATTTTGCGCAGCATGTGCAGCACAGCCGCGCCGCGCGGGTACGCGTAAACATCGAAGACCGCGTCCGGGTCTCTGTAATTTTTCGTCACGACTGGACGCCGCACGCCCTGCGCCCATGCATTCAGGTAACCGTCCTGATTATTCTTCACATCCCGGTAAAGAAATTCGTCGTGACCTAGATGATACTCGTTCCACAAGCCCTCGAAGTAAGAAGCAAAGCTCTCGTTGAGCCAGACATCCGACCAGCTCCTGCACGTCACGTAATCGCCGAACCACGAGTGAGCCAGCTCGTGCGAGAGCAAATCGTCCTGCGTCTTATCAAGCTCCGTGCGCGCATCGTGAATAGTTTGATCCGACATCGTGGTCGCGGTGATGTTCTCCATCCCGCCGCCGAAACCGTAAACGAATGATTGCCCGTATTTCGCGTTCGGGAATTTGACGCCCGTCCGCTCCTCGAAGAGCTTCATCATTTCGGGAACGCGCGCGACCGTCAACTTCCCTTCCTCGACCTGATTCGCATAGACGTAGCTCAGAATCGGCACGTTGCCGTTCGCCTGCTCGATAGTGGCGAACTCGCCGACGACGATTGAGGTCAGGTAGCTGGCGTGCGGCTCGTCCATCTTCCAGTGAAAGGTCTGCGTGCCGTCAGGGTTCGCTTTCTTCTCGATGAGTTTTCCGTTAGAGATAACCATCAAAGGTTTTTCGACGGTCGCCGACATCTCTGTGGTCGCAAAATCGTTCGGATGATCGAAGCACGGAAACCATTGATGATTCCACTCGGATTCTCCCTGCGACCAGATTTGTCTGGGGCGATTCGGCTCTTCCGTCGTCGGCTTGATAAAAGTCAGGCCGCCCTGTCCCGTGTTGGATTGCGGCGTCGCCCCGTTGGTGTGATACGAGATGACGACCGTCAGCACGTCTGACGGCTGGTAAACTTTATCGAGCGTGACGCGTAACTTCTCGTGCGGCGCGTCAGCTTCATACTGTAGCGGCGCGCCGTTCAAAAGCTTGACGGAGTTGAAAGTCATATTCGCGGCATCGAACTCGACCTCACGCAGATTCTTTGTGAGCGGAGCGAAGCTGATCGTCGCCGTGCCGAGAGCCTGCTCGCGCTCCCAGTCGAAATGCAGGTCTAGGGCGATGTGCCGCATGTCGTAATCATGGCCCGGAATATACTGCGGCGGCGGCAGCGGTCTCGCGCGAAGCGTCTGCGTGCCCTGCGATGTCTCCTGCGCCAATGCTGCGAGCGGCGCAAAGACGAACACGCACACGAGCAGGAAACCGGCAGCTCTCACGTATAAACGAAAAGATTTTTTTGATGACATGCACTTCCCCCGAACCTGATAATATGTGGACGCAGCTTACGCGCAGCCGTTGAATGTAATATACAACGAAGCGTTGTGATTAGGCTCATCAAGCCCGAGTTGCCCGCAACTTTTTTTTCGTCGTCCCGGCTCCAAAAATCTGGAAAGGAATAAAGCGCATGACCCCCGAAGAAAGACAGGAATTGATTTCAAAGTATGCAGACGGCCCGGATGAAGTCGCTCGCAGTCTCGAACAGTTTCCCGCAGACTCTTTGACGGCGCATCCGTTGAATGGCAAGTGGAGTGCGTGCGAGATCGTGCAGCATCTCGCCGACAGCGAGATGGCGAGCGCGCTTCGCCTGCGTCGCCTGCTGGCCGAAGACCGCCCTGTGATTTACGGCTACGATCAGGACTCATACGCAGTGCGTCTGGCTTATAACGAACGCGACATGGCTCCCGCGCTCACGGCTTTTCGCGGCGCACGCGAAGTGACCACGCAGCTTTTCTCGCGCATGACCGATGAAGACTGGGCGCGTGAAGGCTGGCACACGGAGAACGGACGCTACACGCCCGAAGACTGGCTCAGAATTTACGCCGCGCACGCGCACAATCACGCGGCACAGATTCGTCGCCTGCGTGAAGCTTTAAAGTAAGAAAATGGTCTTTGTCCTTTGTCCTTTGGTCTTTGCATGTGTCAGGTCAGTTGATTGATAAATTCCAGACAGATGATTGAATAGCGCTAAACAAAGACCAAAGGACAAAGGACAAAGACTTAAGGCCATTTCTGCAATCTGCTTGACAAACATCCTTGCGAACAAGCAAAATCCCGCTCGCCTCTTTTAAAACGCTAGTCTATTCCACCGTTGAATCGAGCTAATCAAATGAGTGCCGCGCCTGTCATGCAAACGTCGTTATCCGGGCTTTCGCTTTCGCGGCGAGGCAAGGTGCGCGATGTCTACGCTGTTGACGAAGAACATTTTTTAATCATCGCCACCGACCGCATCTCTGCTTTCGATTGCATCCTGCCGACCCCGATTGCGCGCAAGGGCGAAGTCCTGACCGCGCTCTCCGAGTTCTGGTTTGAAAAATTAAAGCGCATCACCCCGCATCACCTGCTGACCACGGATGTCGAACAGATGCCCGAAGCTGTCCGGCCACACGCCGATATTTTGCGCGGGCGCACGATGTACGTTCAGCGCACGGATGTGTTTCCGGTCGAGTGCGTCGTGCGCGGTTATCTGGTTGGTTCGGGCTGGAAAGATTACAAGCGCACGGGCGAAGTCTGCGGGCATCGTCTGCCCGTCGGTTTGCGCGAATCCGATCAACTGCCCGAACCGATTTTCACACCCGCCACCAAAGCCGAAGAAGGGCACGACGAGAATATCAGCGAAGCGCAGATGCGCGACATCGTCGGCGCAGAGGTTACGGAAGCTCTGCGCGAAACATCGCTGCAATTGTACAAAGAGGCAAGCGACTATGCGCGAAGTCGCGGCATCATCATCGCCGATACAAAGTTTGAGTTCGGCAGAGATGGCGACGGGCGCATTATTCTGATTGACGAAGCGTTGACTCCTGACTCTTCACGCTTCTGGCCTGCGGACAAATACGAGCCGGGCAAATCGCAGCCCTCTTTCGACAAACAGTTCGTGCGCGACTATCTGGAATCGCTCGATTGGGACAAGACGCCGCCCGCGCCTCCTTTGCCGCCTGAAGTCGCCGAAGCGACCACAGAGCGTTATCTGGAAGCTTACCGCTTGCTCACAGGGAAAGAGCTGTAGGAATTTTGGATTTTAGATTAAGCGATTGATGAAAGACGAGCTTTTCAAAATACTGCTTCAAGCTTAAGAAGCACAGCAATCCAAAATCCAAAATTCATTAATGACTTTCTTTGACTTGATTGTACTTGCGCTGCTTGGGTCTTCAATCATCGCGGGCGCATTGCGCGGTTTCTTACGCGCGCTCGTGACGATGGCCGCGCTGGTGGTCGGGCTATTGCTGGCGGCACGCGGATACGAAGCGGCTGGAACGTTGCTCAAAGGAGCGGGCATCGTAGAGTCTGAGGCGGCGGCTCAGGCTTGCGGGTTTTTATTGATCGCGGGCGGCTTACTTTTGATAGGTTTTCTGTGCGGACGCCTGTTGACGAAGGGCATGCGTCATGCGCGGCTTGAATGGCTTGATAGGACACTCGGCGCGGCGTTCGGATTTTTGAGGGGGCTGATTATTTGCTCTGCTCTTTATCTGACGTTGACTGCTTTCCCTGTGCGCCTCAACTCCGTCACGGAGGCACGCACGGCTCCAATGCTTGCCGCAGGCGCACGACTTCTTGCCGCTCTTACATCGGAAGATTTGTACAGACGTTTTCAAACAGGCTATAGAGAATTAGTTGGCCGCAACTAAAGATACGCATTGACCATATTCGTTGTCGGAGACGCACATGCAATTACGCACTCGCCTTGAAGCCTTGATTGAGGAAATGCTTGACGGACAGATTATGCTCGACGAGGCTCGTGACGAGTTTGAAAAGCTGTATATCCAGAAAGCCCTCGCGCGCCACAAGAATCATCTCTCACGCACCGCCTCAATTCTCGGCATACACCGCAACACGCTCTCCAAACGCGTCGCAGTCTACGACGCACAGGAACGCGCCGCCAGCCGCTCAACCAAACGCCGCTCACGCTAGAGCTTTATCGTTGCGGGACGCTTCTTCATAAGCAAATGAGCCGTCTTCAAGGCTGATATAAGCTGCTTTCAAGCTGTTCCGCCCAACTTTCACACTGATATAACCAACTTTCGCCCTGATACAGCAGACTTTCATGTTGATATAGTCAACTTTCACTCTGATCTTTTTAACTTTCACTCCGATATGACTAACTTTCACTGTGATGTAATGAACTTTCACGTTGCTATAACTAACTCTCACATTGTTTTAACCAACTTTCACAGTGATATGGTTGACTTTTCCCCTGATATGACCAACTGTTACATTGCTTTAATGAAATTTCGCACTGCTATGACCATCTTTCACAGCGTTGTCGCACCTTTGCCAGCCTCAAATGCCTTCTTTCCCGCCGATTTTTATGTGAAGCATTGACATTTCGGCTGCTTTTGAGCTATTTTTAGCACTCATCGCCAAAGAGTGCTAAACTTTTCATCTGCGCCTCCCGGCGAGTGCAATAAAGTCTTGAAAAATCTTTTATTTAGTCGGTAAAAACCGAAAGGAGAGCTAGGAATATGGCTATGAACATCAAACCCTTACATGATCGCGTGATCGTGCGTCGGATTGAAGAGGGCGAGCAGGTGCGCGGAGGGATTATTATCCCGGACTCCGCCAAAGAGAAACCGCAAGAGGGCGAAGTCGTCGCCGTCGGCGAAGGTAAATATAAAGAAGATGGCTCGCGTCAGGCTTTGGATGTGAAAGCGGGCGACCGCGTGTTGTTTGGAAAATACAGCGGCTCCGAGATCAAGCTTGACGGCGAAGAGCTTTTGATTATGCGCGAAGATGAAATCTTAGGCATTATCGAGCGCGCGGGCGCGGCTTCGGGCAGCAAAAAAGGCGGCAAGTGATCTTTACGGAAAAGTTCGAGCAGCACGTTTTTTGTGAACGATAATTTTCATGCATATTGATTAGGAGAAGAAATAGAGATGGCAAAGCAAGTAATTCATGGTGAAGAGTCGCGCGCGGCAATCCTGCGCGGCGTCAATCAGCTCGCCGACGCGGTCAAGATTACCCTCGGCCCCAAAGGGCGCAATGTCGTGATTGACAAGAAATTCGGAAGCCCGACGATTACCAAAGACGGCGTGACGGTCGCCAAAGAGATCGAGTTGAAAGACTCTCTCGAAAACATGGGCGCACAGATGGTGCGCGAAGTCGCCTCGAAGACTTCGGATGTGGCGGGCGACGGCACGACGACCGCGACCGTGCTCGCGCAGGCTATCTTCCGCGAGGGCGTGAAGACTGTGGCTGCGGGCGCGAACCCGATGGCCTTGAAGCGCGGCATTGATAAAGCTGTTGAGCGTGCAATCGAAGAGATCAAGCGTCTCTCGAAGCCCGTCAAAGGCGATGCTATTGCGCAGGTCGGAACCGTTTCGGCTAACGGCGATGCGAACATCGGCGGCATCATCGCGGAAGCTATGAACAAGGTCGGCAAGGACGGCGTGATCACTGTCGAAGAATCGAAGACGATGGAGACGATGCTCGAAGTGGTCGAAGGAATGCAGTTTGATCGCGGCTATCTCTCGCCCTACTTCGTGACAGACCCGGAGCGTATGGAAGCCGTGCTCGACAACGCTCTGATACTGATACACGAGAAGAAGATCAGCTCGATGAAAGACCTGCTGCCTCTCTTAGAGCAGGTCGCCAAGATGGGCAAGCCCATGCTCATCATCGCGGAAGATGTCGAAGGCGAAGCTCTCGCCACGTTGGTTGTCAACAAGCTGCGCGGCACATTGAACATCTGCGCGGTCAAAGCTCCGGGCTTCGGTGATCGCCGCAAAGCGATGCTCGAAGACATCTCTATCCTGACCGGCGGACAGGTCATCAGCGAAGACCTCGGCATCAAGCTTGAGAACGTCAAGCTCGAAGATTTGGGACGCGCCAAGAAGATCACGGTTGACAAGGACAACACGACCGTCGTCGAAGGCGCGGGCAAAACTTCAGACATCGAAGGACGCGTCAAGACTCTTCGCGCGCAGATCGAAGAGACCTCTTCGGATTACGACCGCGAGAAGTTGCAGGAGCGTCTGGCGAAACTGGTCGGCGGCGTGGCCGTCATCAAAGTCGGCGCCGCAACCGAGACCGAGATGAAAGAAAAGAAGGCTCGCGTCGAAGACGCCATGCACGCGACGCGCGCGGCTGTTGAGGAAGGCATTGTTCCCGGCGGCGGCGTGACTCTGGTTCGCGCGGCGAAGGCTCTGGAGAAATTCCTCGCCAACAAAGAGGGCGAAGGAGATGCTGACGAGCAGATCGGCGTCTCAATCGTCAAGCGCGCTCTGGAAGAGCCTCTGCGCCAGATCGTGCAGAACGCAGGCAAGGAAGGCGCGGTCGTCGTCGAGCGCGTCCGTTCAGAGAAGAATGAGAACATCGGCTTCAACGCCGCGACCGAAACCTTTGAAGACCTGGTCAAGGCCGGTGTCATTGACCCAGCGAAGGTCACGCGCACTGCGTTACAGAACGCGGCGTCAATCGCCGGATTAATGCTCACGACCGAAGCGATGGTTGCCGATATTCCTGAAGAGGACAAGGGCGGCGGACATCAGGGAATGCCGGGCGGCATGGGCGGCATGGGCATGTAATCTAAAGCGTCATTCGACGTTAAAGAGAAAGCGGCTTCACTCGCGTTGCGAGTGAAGCCGCTTTTGCTTGTCCGTCAAGCAATCAACCGTATCTAAAATCTAGCTTCGATCAGCTCTCCATTTTTCCGACCATGCTTTTGTGTGAGTTGCGGGTAGGTGTTCATCTCAGCTTCTGCCTCGCTGAGATTTAGCAGGTCTTCGGCTTCGACAATCGCCTGCTCCGCTCCCTCTATTTCCAGAAAAAGTCCGAACGGGAGTTCGTCAATTACTACTTCCGTTTCAGCCACGCGCCACGTCGCGCGCCGCTTCTCGTAGATAATCGCGGGACTGTAGCCCAGAGCTTCAAGAATAGCCGCCAGAGCTTCTGCATTCTCGACGCGCGTTTCATCTTCGCGTTGATGCTTGATGGCTGAAGAGGAGGCAAAGCGTTCCTTATAAGTCAGGATGGCTATGCCGCCGACGCGGCGCAGGCGCAGCACACAGTTTTTGAGATTGATGATGCCGCCCGCGTAGAGCGTGTTCTCCTCAAACTCTTCGCCGCGAAACTCCGCGCCGACCTCGCGCAGCCGTTCGACGACGCGCACGCGTTCATCTTCCGTCAGACGATATTTTTTTTCGATCTCAATGCCCATTTACGTTAATGGTCTTTGGCCTTTGGTTTTGGGTCTTTGTTCGCGACTCAACGTTGAACTTATCCCTCAACCTTGAATGTCACGGGCAAAGACCAAAGCACCAAGACCTAAGACCAAAGCTTTTAGCCTCACGCCTGCTTAATCCAGCGCATGACTTCCGGGATGGTCGCGCGCTTGCCGTACATGAGCATGCCGGTGCGGTAGATGCGCGCCGCGAGCCAGACCAGAAAGATGATCGTACTAAAGCCTATCGCCAGCGAGAGAGCGATCTGCCAGAACGGAGGCGTCTGCGTGACGATTCGCACGGGCATCGTAATCGGCGAGAAGAACGGGAACATCGAAACCCAGAAAGCGAGCGGAGAGTTCGGGCTGTTAATCACAGGAAAGGCCAGATAGAATCCGATGATGAGCAGGAACATCACAGGCATGGCGACCTGCCCGCCCTCCTGCGTCGTCGTGACCATCGAACCGACGAGCGCGTAAAGCGTCGCGTAGATGAAATAGCCCATCAGGAAAAAGATAATTAAGTAGAGGATGGCAGAGAGAGCTATGTGCGGCAGCGTGATGTTGATGCCGCGTGAAGAGAGCACGCCGACTCCGTAAACTGCGAATGCGAGAGCGAACAAGCCCCAGACGGCATACTGCGTCAGCGCGACCAGCGAGATGCCTATCAGCTTGCCCATCATCAAGTGAAATGAGCGGACGGAGGAGAAAAGTATTTCCGCAATCCGCGTCTCTTTCTCTTCGATGACGGCTGCGAGGATGACCTGGCCGTACATGATAATCATCATGTAGATGAGAAAGCCTATGATAAAGACCAGCCAGAATCCTCCGCCCGAATCTTCCTCGCCGCCGCCCGCGCCCGCCTTGCGAATATTTAAATCAATATCTTTGTTAATCTCACGCATCCGGTCCTGGCTGATATTCGCTTCGGCAAGTCGCTGGTCGCGCACAACGTCATTGAGGCTTCTCTCAATCTGATTACGCGACATCAGGTTGCTGACGTTGCGCGTGTAATATTCAAACTTGTCGCTGCCATCTACGTTGGCGGGGATGATGATGTAACCGTCGAGCTGGTTCTTTTCGATTCGCGCCTCAAGGTCTTTCTTGATCTCATCAATGGGACGACCGCCCGTCGGCGCTTGCTCGACGAAATAACTCCCTATCATTGCTTTTTTAGCCTGTTCCATACGCTTCTGCGCAACCTCAGGCTGTGCCGCAGCAGGTTTTTCTTCTTCGTCACGACGTTCGTTGAGGAGGGAGTCGCGGACGCGCTCATAAAGCTTTCCGCTCTGGTCAACGACTGCGATGCGTGTGGCTTCGCCCGTTTTCATGGCTAGCATGAGGCCGGGCAAGACCGTGAACATCGCCATTATCAACGGGCCGAGGATGGTGAAGATGATGAACATTTTGGTTTTGACGCGCTGCACGTATTCGCGCTGGATGATTGCCAGAAATTTATTCATCGGCTTCACCTACCTTTATGATAAAGATGTCATTCAGGCTCGGCTCGACCAGCTCGAACTTGGTCACGGTCGCGCCCGAGGCTACTAACTCGCGCAAGAGCTGCTGTGCGTCGGCTCCTTCATGCAGGAGCGCTTCCACTTCATCGCTGTGCTCCGTAATCTTTGCGACCAGCGCGGGGTTGTTGAGCACGTCGTCGCCGCCCACCACGCGCAGAGCCACGGAGTTGCGTCCGAAGCCTTCCTTGATGTGGCGTATGCTTCCCTCAAGAACTTTGCGCGAGCGGTTGATCAAACAGATGTCATCACAAATCTTTTCGGCGACTTCCATCTGGTGCGTCGAGAAGATAATCGTCTTGCCGGTAGCTTTCAGCTCAAGCACGATTTCCTTTAAGAGTTCGACATTGATCGGGTCGAGGCCGGAGAAAGGCTCGTCCAGAATTATCAGGTCAGGATTGTGCATCACGGCGGCGATAAACTGGATTTTCTGCTGCATGCCCTTCGACAATTCCGAAGCCTTCTTGTTTTTCCATTCCGTCAGCTTGACCCGCTCAAGCCAGCGGTCAATCGTCTCGTTGAGCGCGCTGCCTTTCAGATTTTTCAGCGCGCCGAAAAAGCGCAACTGCTCGACGATCTTCATCTTCTTGTAGAGGCCGCGTTCCTCCGGCAGATAGCCTATGCGGTCTTGCAGTTCGGGCGTGATGCGTTGGCCGAACAGCTCTATGCTGCCCGAATCGGGCGCGGTGATGTTGACGATCATGCGTATGGTCGTCGTTTTGCCTGCGCCGTTCGGACCGATGAGGCCGAAGATTCTGCCCGCGCTGACAGCGAGGCTCAGATCATTGACGGCTATAAATTCATCGAAAGTTTTGGTGACGTTTGAAACTACAAGTGTATGGGCTTGATCGTTCATAAGAGGGGCTTGGCCTCCTGCGCGTGCCCGTCATCTACGACGGCATCGCCTCGGGGTTTTAATCTCATGGCGCATATACGAGAAAATGGAAACGAAAGTTTTTCTTTTAAAGTGTTAAAGTTTGAGAAAAGTCGGGCGGATGAGTTTATTAGTCCTGTCCCTGTCGAGCGGACACGTGCTATTATTCCGGCGGTCTCCCCGCATATCTTATTCAAATTCCGAAGCTGGTTGTCGCCATGCTAGATACGACTCTCTCCTTCAAGCGATATTTGTGCGCGCTCTCTCTCTGTTTGTGCGGCTTCGTCTGTGCGGCTTACGGCCAGCAGCAGGAGCCGCCGCCGTCCAGACAGACAGATGAGGTATTGCGCGTCAATACCGAGCTGTTTCAGACGGACGTGATGGTCTTCGATAAGCAGGGACGGTTTGTAGAAAATTTACAGCGCGAGCAATTCGAGCTGAAGATTGACGGGAAAGTACAACCCATCTCATTTTTCGAGCGCGTCAAGGCGGGCAGCGTCAACGAGGACGCGCAACTGGCGGCGGCGCGCGGTATCGCTCGAACAGCTTCAAACGCAGCCGAGCCGTTGCAGGTCGTGCCGCTCGACCGTGGGCGCGTAGTCATCTTCTATCTGGACGATCTGCATCTTTCCAACGACAGTGTGCAGCGCGTGCGCGTGACGATGCGGCGATTCATTGAAGATGAGTTGGGACAGAACGACGAGGCGTGGATTACCACTGCGAGCGGGCAGCTAGGTTTTCTGCAACAGTTGACGGGCGATAAAGCAGTCCTTCGCGCAGCCATCGAACGCCTTCAGTCGCGCCCGAATATGGCGCGTGATTTTGAAAGCCCGCCGATGAGCGAGCAGCAGGCTCTGGCCGTCGAAAAGTTCAATCAGGACATCATAGATTTGTTCGTCCAGAGAGTCCTCGCGGACACGCCCTCACTGCCGCGCGAGGCCGCGACGCAGCTTGTACACAGACGCGCGCAATCCCTCCTGCAACAGACGGCCAACATCACAACGAACACGCTCCAGACTCTCAACAACCTGCTCCGCGCGTCGGCGCAGGTTGAGGGGCGCAAGCTTCTCTTTTTTATCTCCGAGGGATTTCTGATTGACGATCAGACGGCAAGCGTCACGGCTGGCTTGCGACGAATCACGGACACGGCTGCGCGTGCGGGCGTGGTCATCTACTCGATTGACGCGCGCGGGCTGACGAGCGGCGCAGACGATGCGACGGCGCGGGTCACGATTGACACGGCGAACCGACTGAACAAAGAGGGCGGCGAGATTACTGCGATGCAACAGCCGCTCCGCTCGCTGGCGGTTGACACCGGCGGACGCCCGCTTCTGAACACGAACTCGCTCTCGGCGACGGCGACGACCGCGCTCAAAGAGACTGCTATCTATTATCTGCTGGCGTGGCGTCCCGACGAAGAAGCTCAGGATAATAAGTTTCGCCGGATTGAAGTGAGCGTCGTCGGGCGGCCTGAGCTGGTCGTGCGCATGCGGCGCGGATTCATAGAGCAGGACGAGAAGGCCGCTCTAACGCGCGCCACGAACAACACGCGCCGCAGCGAAACTAAATCGCAGACCGATACCGAAACCAAATCAGCAACTCAAGCCGCACTGCTACAGGCCATACAGGCAAGCATGCCTCTCAAGCAGCTTCCGACTTCGCTCTTTGTCGGCTACGCGGAAGACCCAGGCATCGGGTCTTACGTGACCGCTTCGATGGAGATGGACAGCGATGCCGTGAGCTTTATTCCGACGAACGGTAAGCAGGTAGCCACGCTCGATCTGGGCGGAGTCATCTACAACGATCAGGGCAAACGTGTTTCCAGCTTTCAGAACCAGTTGCGCGTCAATCCTCCAGCGAACGCGGGGACGGATACCGCACGCAAGCACGGCATCGTCTATACCTATCAAGCGAAGCTCAAGCCGGGGCTGTATCAGGTGCGCGTGGCTGCGCGCGACAACAAAACCGGACACATCGGCAGCGCAACACAGTGGATAGAGGTTCCGGACTTCTCGTCTCGCCGCCTGATTCTGAGCAGCGTGATGATCGGCGAGCACGCGCCCGCTGTCGCGGCGGGCGAGCCTAAGCAGGACGAAGCGATTAAGGATGGAGCGAAGAAGGATGAAGCGAATGCTGACAGCGTGTTCTTCAGCGTCTCGCGCCGCTTCACGCGCAATTCGCGTTTGAGGTTTTTGACCAATATCTATAATGCGGCGCGGAGCACGGACGGCGCACAAACGCCGGATGTCGCGTTGCAAGTGCAAATCCTGCGCGACAACCAGCCGGTGCTGACGACCGCTCTCAGCAGAGTCGAGACCAAAGGCGTGCAGGATTTAGCACGTCTTCCTTACGCAGCGGAAATCCCGCTCGACCAGATGCCCGCCGGACGCTACCTGCTCCAGGTCGTAGTCATAGACCGCATCGCCAAGACCAGCGCAACACAGCGCATCAGTTTCGAGATAGGCTGAACTTTGGCCTTTGTGCTTTGGTCTTTGCACGCGGCCCAATCGTGGATGCCGAGATTCAAGATAGATCAAACAATCAAAGACCACAGACCTGAGTTCAAAGACCAATGACCTGAGTTCAAAGACTTTCTTCTCAACGCCACTCGCCCTGCAAAGTAAACGCCGCCCAGTAGAACGGAGCTTGCCACTTCTTCTCTTTCATCAGAGAGACCTGCGCCGCACGCAGCGCAGCAGCAGGGCGCAGCTTATCCTTCAACATGCCGCGATAAAAGCGCGTCATCAGCTCCGCCGTCGCTGCATCAGACACATTCCACAGGCTGACGACGACGCGCGGAGAGCCTGCGTACATAAAGCCGCGCGTGAGTCCAACCAATCCTTCGCCCTTCACTTCCTTGCCAAGTCCGGTCTGACACGCGCTGAGGACGACGAGTTCGGCAGGCAGTTTGAGATTAAAGACCTCGTGCGCTCTCAAGAACCCGTCTTGCCTGTTACCTTGTTCATCTACCATCGAGAGGACGATGCCTGATAATTCAGGATGCACGCTATTGAGAAAGCCGTGCGTGGCGAAATGCACGTAGCGATATTGTGATAGCTCTGCGCTCATCGCCGTCTCACGGTTAGCGGCGAAATCGAAAGCTTGCTTGCTTCGTGCGGGCGAAACCAGAGAGAGAATCTGCATGGCTTCGTCGCGCGTGCCGGGCAGGCGCGGAATCTTTAATCCGGTCTGACTCAATCCGGATTCGGTCGCAGACCGCTCCATACCGGCAGGCAGCTCACGATTCCTGTTATTCGGATTATCGGATGATGCGCTCGTCTCTGTCCCTTTGATTGTCTGATTGAGCCGCTCGTCACTAATCTCAAAGACAGGGTCGGCCAGCACTGCGACAGTCTTAGCGGCTGGCCTTCTGTCTTTAACCTGCCGTCTCAAAAGAGCGAGCGTTGAGGCCGAGGGCAGGCTGATAATCTCATGTCTTTCGATTAAGGGAACTGTGGAATAGGGAGGTCTGGAGTCTGGAGTCTGGAGTATGGAGTCTGTGTTTTTTTTGTTTTGGTTTTTTTTTTTGCGGTTTGGCGCTTTTGCGCGAGATTCTGTCTTTGTCGCATTACGCTCTAAGTTTTCAGCGTTTTGGT